>DIWZ01000032.1:133640-267756 GCA_002435955.1 Pelobacter sp. UBA6093 | reverse complement strand
TTCTCAAACATCCAAATTTTCGCTTCGACCCGGATAGTCCGTATATGGTCTCCCCCCTTCACCTGGGAGGTAGCTGCTTTGCGATTACATGGTGGAATTTCCCGGGTATCAAGCAGTATAATAGGCCTCAGCAATTGCCATCCAGTTCTTGCATCCATCCGGAAACTACGGATTGACGCAGAGATCAGGGAAAATGGCCGATTCATGATGGGGGTCAACTAATTTGTTTTGTGGTCATCACATGCATATTTACACAAGCATCAACTTTTACAAGAGGACATATGTCTGATTCAACCAGCAACCGTAATGCCGAAAACCAAGACCGCATGATCGCCGAAATGCGCCGGGAGCAGCAGGAGCGTCAGGCCGGATACAGGGAGCAGGCGCTGAAACTTTTCCCTCCGGTCTGCGGTCGTTGCGCCCGCGAATTCGAAGGCAAAAAGCTTCGCGAGCTTACGGTTCACCACAAAGATCACAACCACGACAATAATCCGCCCGACGGCAGCAACTGGGAACTGCTCTGCATCTATTGTCACGATCAGGAGCATACCCGCGATGTGCAGGAGGCCCGCAGCCAGGTAGAGGCTTCCGCTGGAGTGAGCCGCCCTTCGCTGGCGCACTCCCCGTTTGCGGCGCTTGCGGCCAGGCTGAAACAACCTAAATAGTGTCCATCCGGAAACTATGGATGGACACTGGGGTAAATTGAGAAAAGTGCATAACCAAATTTGCTTTTTATATCGTTTGCCACTATGATGCGCGGCTGGCCTTCGGCCGGGTATCGGTTCCCGGTGTGTGTTCATACAGGCAATCTAAAGGTCGTTTAGTTGATCCATCAATCCGCCATTTTCAAAAGTTTTCAGTTCCCGCCATAGCCACTAAGAGTGCCTCGGATTGACTGTGCCTGCTACCATTCCCCTTCGTATCCAGGAGGCTGTCGGACTATCCATGCGCCGGCTGTAAAATCGGCTGTTTGGCCCATATTTCAGCTCCTTTTNNAAAATCTGTTCTCAAACATCCAAATTTTCGCTTCGGCCCGGATAGTCCGACAGCCTCCTAGCTATCCCGATTTTTAAGTCAAGCCTGACGCCCTGTTCGCTGTCAGGCTCTATGTTTCCTGAAATCCGACAACCATGCCCGGTTTTGGCGTGGTTGCCATCGGACTGTTTTCCCCTGTAAGGATTTTTATCTTATGATGCAATTGTTTCGTTCAATGCGCCAGGACTGGTTTTCCAACCTGCGCGGCGACACCCTCGCCGGGGTGGTCGTTGCCCTGGCCCTGATCCCCGAGGCCATCGCTTTTTCAATCATTGCCGGCGTCGATCCCAAGGTGGGGCTCTATGCCTCCTTTTGCATCGCCGTGGTCACGGCCTTTGTCGGCGGCCGGCCGGGGATGATTTCCGCCGCCACCGGCGCCATGGCCCTGCTGATGGTGACCCTGGTGAAAACCCATGGCCTGCAGTACTTGCTGGCGGCAACGCTGCTCACCGGGGTGCTGCAGATTTTAGCCGGCAGCTTCCGTCTGGGCTCGCTGATGCGCTTCGTCTCGCGTTCGGTGGTGATCGGTTTCGTCAATGCCCTGGCCATCCTGATCTTCCTGGCACAACTTCCGGAACTCACCCATGTCGGCTGGCAGGTCTATGCCCTGGTGGCTGCAGGGCTCGGGCTGATTTATCTGTTTCCGTATGTTACCAAGGTGATCCCTTCGCCCTTGATCTGCATTGTGGCGCTGACCGCGTTTACCCTGTTTTTCGGGGTGGATGTTCGCACCGTGGGCGATATGGGGGCGCTGCCCGATAGTCTACCGGTGTTTCTGCTGCCCGACCTGCCGCTGAATTTTGCAACCCTGGCGATCATCTTCCCCTATGCGGTGACCATGGCGGTGGTCGGTTTGCTTGAATCGATGATGACCGCCACGATTATCGATGACCTCACCGATTCGCCCAGCAACAAAAACCGCGAATGCGTCGGCCAGGGTGTGGCCAATATCTTCGCAGGATTTCTTGGCGGCATGGCCGGCTGTGCCATGATCGGCCAGTCGGTGATCAACATCAAGTCAGGCGGACGCGGGCGGCTCTCCACCTTGCTGGCCGGTATCTTTTTGCTGCTGATGGTGGTGTTTCTCGGTGAGTGGGTGGCGCGCATTCCCATGGCGGCGCTGGTGGCGGTGATGATCATGGTATCCATCGGTACCTTCAGTTGGGAGTCGATTCGCAATCTGCGCAAGAACCCGAAAACTTCCAGCATCGTGATGGCCTCCACCGTGATTGTGGTGGTGGCGACCCACAATCTGGCCCTGGGTGTCCTGGTGGGGGTGTTGCTCAGCGCCTTGTTCTTTGCTTACAAGATAGGCAGAATCCTGTATGTTGGATCCGCCCTGTCGGAAGATGGCTTGACCCGCCACTACACGGTGGTGGGGCAGGTCTTTTTCACCTCGGCTGAATCGTTCATTGCCTTCTTCGATCTGAAAGAAGCAGTGGAAAAAGTGCAGATCGACGTCAGCCGCGCCCATTTCTGGGATATCACCGCGGTTGGCGCCCTCGATAAGGTTATCCTCAAATTTCGCCGGGAAGGAACCGAGGTCGAGATCATTGGCCTCAACAAAGCCAGCGAAACCATGGTGGATCGTTTTGCAGTTCACGACAAACCCGATGCCGTTGAACGTTTGATGGGACACTAAAGGAGCCATGCCATGAAAACACTTGTACTCGCCTGCATCGACGGATCGTCCTATTCTCCCGCCGTGTGTGACGCGTCTGCCTGGGCGGTTCACCGGCTGGATGCCCAACTGACATTCCTTCACGTGCTGCATAAAAAACAAGAGATCCCCCAGACCGACCTGAGCGGCAGTATCGGCTTGGGCGCCAGGGAGGCGTTGCTCGAGGAGCTTGCCGCTCTGGATGAAAAGCGCGGCAAGCTGGCCCAGCAACGGGGACGGCAGATTCTTGCGGATGCGACCCAGCGTGCCCGCGACGCCGGGATCGCCGAGCCCGAGGCGCTGCAGCGCCATGGCGGACTGGTGGAAACCCTGATGGACCTGGAAAGCAGGATTCGCTTGCTGGTCCTCGGTAAACGCGGTGCAGCCGCATCGATTGCTTCTGAGCACCTGGGCAGTCACCTGGAACGGGTGGTGCGCTCCATGAAGTGCTCCATCCTGATGACCACTGAATCCTTTTCCCCACCGCAAAGGGTCCTGATCGCCTTTGATGGCAGTACCACCGCCCGCAATGTGGTCGACCGGGTTGCGGCGAGCTCCCTGTTAAGCGGTTTGCCGTGCCATTTGGTCATGGTGGGAGCTGAAACCGCCGAAGCCCGCGCCAAACTGGACCACGCTCGGCAAACCCTGGAGCAAGCCGGATTCGAGACCCCGGCGGTGATTCTGCCGGGGGAGCCGGAAAGCGTGCTGAGTCAGTATCAAAGAGATCATCAGATCGACCTGATAATTATGGGCGCCTATGGCCATTCGCGCATCCGCCAGTTGCTCATCGGCAGCACGACTACCGCTATGCTGCGGAAATCCGAGGTTCCGGTATTGCTGTTGCGTTAACCGATCTTCTCTGTAACAGGGGTATGCTGTCAAAGGGCGGACAACAAAGTTTGTCCGCCTGATCGGACGGCTTTTATGGCACCTTTGACGATGGTTCTTCCGAGTCGGTTCTCAGGTGATTATGGCCGACAGGCAGCCGTTCGGCCAGGGCCAGCAACAGATCGGTCTTGGCAAGACTGCCCACCAGGCGGGATGCGGAAGTGTTGTCCACCACCGGTAATCTTTCCCCCGAATATTCCCTGAATTTCTCCAGTGCCTCCTCCAGTGACGCGGACGCCAGGATGACAGGCGGTCCCGGTTTCAGAAGATCATTAGCGATCACCAGATGAGTGAGGCTTGTGGTGCCGAGATATTCCTTGACGTCCTGCAGGCCGACAGTCCCCATTAAGGTGTCCCGATCATCGACCACGTAAAGGTAGCGATAGGTGTTCAGCAGGAATAATTTGGCGATTTCGCCGAAGGGGGTTTGCTGGTAAATCTTGACCGGATCGCGTTTCATCAGTCCGCCAACCCGCAAAAAGGCCAGCTGCCGCGCGGAAATACCCGCTCCCTTACGCGCCATGGAAGCGCTGTAGATGGACCGGCTCTCGACGCCGCTGGCTGTAAAGTGGGCCAGCACGCAACCGAGCATCAGGGGCAGGATTAACTGATAGTCCAGGGTGATCTCAAAAATCATAATGATTGCCATGAGCGGCGCGTGGGTGGTGGCGGCCAGCATCATCCCCATTCCGGTCAGGGCGAAGGCTCCCGGCGCGGGCAGGTAGCCCAGGCCAAGCCAGTGACAGGCATGTCCGAACAGGTACCCGAGGCTGGCACCGACGAACAGGGTCGGGGTAAACACTCCGCCGACCGCGCCCGAGCCGAAACTCGCACAGGTGGCCACTATCTTGAATACCAGCAGAACCGCCAGGGCGGACCAGAGCCACTGTTCCTGCAGGATCCCGGTGACAACGCTGTAGCCGTTTCCGCAGACCTGGGGATAATATACCGCCAGCACGCCAACCACCAGTCCGCCCAGACCCAGGCGCAGGTACAGGGGCAGTTGGTGTCGGGTGAAGAGTTTTTCGCTGCCGCGCAGCGCCCGCAGGAACCAGGGGGCGGTCAACCCGGCGATGAGCCCGAGCGCCAGGTAGTAAAACAGCTCCAGCCCTGAGTGGAGTTCGAACGGCGGGATGTCGTAGAGTGGCGCGCTGCCGGCCAGAAACCGGGCCGACTGGGTCGCCAGCACCGAAGCGAAGACCAGGGGGCCGAAGGTTTCCATGGCAATGGACCCGACCACGATCTCGGCAACGAACAACGCCCCGGCAATGGGGGCGTTATAGGCGGAAGCGATCCCGGCAGCGGCGCCGCTGGCCAGAATGAGACGCCGCTGGGCCAGGGACCAGCGCCGGGTCTGGCCGATGAGGGAGGCCGTCAGCGCGGATAACTGCACCATGGGGCCTTCGCGGCCGATGGAACCGCCGGTAGAGATGGAAAACATGGCGGACAGGGTTTTGATGATACTTGAACGGAAAGGCAGCCTGCCATCGCCGAGAACCACTGCTTCCATGTAATCGGTGGAGCTTTTGCGACTCGCTTTCATCCTGCCGCCGAAAGACAGGATCCCCCCGGCGATGACACCGCCGAGCAGGGGCATGAGCAAGCGCTGCCAGGCGGGCAGCGCCGAGAATGCCTCCTCGATGCTGCCGGTCTGGCCGGTCAGCATGGCAGTCATGAAGTCGAGTGCCTCGCGGAACAGCACCGACGACAGGCCGCCCAGTATGCCCACCAGCCCAGCCCAGAGCAGCACCTGATAGCGATCAAGGGCCCGATAGGCTCCCGCCAGGTGGATGCGCAGGGAAAAAAATTTGAATATGCGTGGTGTATGCCACCAGCGGGCCAGCAACCCGCGAATTTTTTCGCGTTGTGGCTCCATCATTGTTGCAGGCTATCGGTCTTGGCCGCCATGATCAGATCGTTGCGGTGCAGCCCCTTTATTTTGTGAGTCCACCATTGCACCGTCACCTTGCCCCACTCGGTGACAAGTGCCGGGTGATGCCCCTCGGCTTCAGCCAGCGCGCCGACCCGGTTGGTAAACGCCAGAGCCTCGGCAAAGTTGCGGAAACGGTAGGTTCGGCTTAACCTCTCAATGCCATCGACGGCCAGGATGTCCCAATCGGGGATCTGTGGCCGGAAATTGGCGATTTCCTCCGCTGCTGCCGGTGGTGCACCGACGCGGCAGACCTCACATTTCTGTTCCGATAATTTTTCCATAGTTGACTCCTTGTTCCGATAATAGGCTGCATGTCGTGATTTCGCAACCCGACTTCTGATTCGCGCCATGTCCGGTCGGACCTGATGGCGGTCGATAGATAGGCGCAACTGTTTTTGCGCTTCGTGCGTATGCTACAATATAAATGAAAAATGCCGAAAATTTGATGACTTGCAGCGTTTGTCTGTCCTTCTCGAGGGAAAAGGAGATCGGTTATGGAAAAAATATACGAATGCAGTCGGTGCGGTGTCGTAAGTCGTGCCAGCGAGCATCTGTGCAGCCCACAGAGACAAAGCAGCAAAAAGGATTACTGTGGCAGCGCTCCCCAGCGAGGCACTATGTGCGAAAGCATGCAGGATCACCTTCCGTTCGTGTGCGGAATCTGCGGGCGACCGGCCGGGCAGGCTGAACTGATCTGTAAACCGTGGCTTACCGGGTAAAGGGGCGGTCCTGTACGGAACATCCATTTTGGGGTATATTGATAGTGTATAGGTTTGCCTCAGGTGCAAACGGGTACCTCCTCACCCAGAAGAAGGGAGACAAAACGATGAAACGGATCAAAATATTCTTGTGGATGTTCGTAACGGCATTATTGCTGACGGGTTGTGCTTCCACCAGTGGCCCGACGCAGGAAGGCGGTGCCGTCCAATGCCCGGCCTGCGGGTACGAGTTCAACGCCCCTTCGGACGCCTGAACCCGATGCCAGGCAACTCTCCTGACGAAAAAAGGCAGCTTTGTGCTGCCTTTTTTCGTAACCGGACTTGCCGGGGTCATGCCGAAATGTGATCGAAGGGCAGGAGGAAGCATGTATGACTGACGATCAGGTGAAGTCTGATGTTGAACAGGTGCTGCATTACCACGAGCAGACCAAACATCATTTTCATCAGCCAGCCCGATCCTTGGGATACATGGATTGGTCCACCCAGCCCGATCCTTTTCGTTTTTACAAAGGTTGCCCCTTGATTCGACTGCCCCTGCTGGCGACCGATCCCAAAGTGGCTCATGGAGGGTTGTTCCTGCGTGGCAGCTTGCCTGCGCGAGCATTTATCCTGGAGAACATCGCCGGCATGATCGAGTTGTCATTGGGGCTGTCGGCCTGGAAGACGATCCCCGGTTCGACCTGGTCGTTGCGCATGAATCCTTCCAGTGGCAACCTGCATCCAACGGAATCCTACTGGATTCTGCCGGGAGGGCAGGGCTATCCGGGTGGTGTTTATCATTACAGTCCGTTCCTGCATAGCTTGGAGTTGCGCGCCGAACTTGCCGATACGGTTGCACAAATCTGGCGGGAGCATTTCGGCACGTGCGGTTTCCTGGTGGCCGTGAGCAGCATCTTCTGGCGAGAAGCGTGGAAATACGGCGAACGGGCCTTTCGCTATTGCCATCACGATGTCGGTCATGCCCTTGCGGCACTTCGTTTCGCAGCCAACCTTATGGGGTGGAGCGTGCATCTGCTGCACGGGATCAGTGACCGGGACCTGGACCGGATGCTCGGCATCGACCGGACCGACTGGGTGGCGGGGGAGAGGGACGAAGCCGATTTGCTATGCTGGGTCTGCCCGGGCACCGAACAACCCAACTTGGCGGAATTGCCCGACGGATTGATCGAGGTATTCGACCGGGTGACGTTTCAGGGCCGGCCGGAAACCTTGAGCGGCGAACGGCACCCGTGGCCGATTATCGATACGGTAGCGCAAGCGTGTCGGAAAAACCGACCTGAGACCGGCATGGCAGCCTGGCGGGAGGATCCGCCGACGATTCTGCCGGGCTCGCCCTGGTCCGCGGCGCAACTCATCCGCCGAAGACGCAGTGCCGTGGCATTTGACCGTCGAAGCAGCCGGATGAGCCGGGAGCATTTTTATGGCTGCCTGCAGGCCTGTCTGCCGCGCCGCGATCAGGCCCCGTTCGATGCGGGTTTGGGTGAGGCGCGGGTACACCTGTTTATTTTTGTCCACCAGGTGGATGATATGCAACCGGGTCTATATGCTCTGGTGCGAAACCCCGACCATCTCGATGATGTGCAAAAAAGCACCTGGTCCCAATTTTTGTGGAATCGACTGGATGATGCACTGCCCCTGTACCTGTTGGAAACGGGCGATCGTCGGGATGAAGCCCGGGTGATCAGCTGCAACCAGGAAATCGCTGGCGACGGCGTTTTTTCCCTCGGCATGGTAGCCCGCTATCGCGACTCGCTGGAGAACTGCCCCCACCGTTACAAGCACTTGTTCTGGGAAACGGGCATGATCGGTCAGGTTCTCTATCTTCAGGCCGAGGCCTACGGCTTGCGGGGTACCGGAATCGGCTGTTTTTTCGATGATCCGATGCACGATGCCTGTGGTTTTCGGGACAACCGCTATCAGGATCTCTACCATTTTACCGTCGGTTACCCCATCGAAGATGAGCGTTTGACTACGAAGCCGGCCTATTATCATCTGGAAAAATTACAACAAGGGTTGTAGAATCCGCATGAGTGCCGCTATGGAATTCCTTGCCAACAGGCTTGGGCGGCGGCGTTCGCGGTCCTTGCAATTTGATAGACTCGTATTAAGGTTGATAGTGTTCAAATTCTGGGGAACCCGCTTCCCAGGCGCGTATCGACAACCGTGGGTTTGCTGAAAATCATGCAACCCAAAAAGCCCGTTAAACGGGGGGAGGATTCGATTATGGCCAAAAAACCTTATGTCGACAAGGAAGTCTGCATCAGCTGTACCCTTTGTGTGGATATGGTTCCCGAGGTGTTCCGCATGGATGAAGATGATCTGGCGGAAGTCTATGCTCCTGACGGTGCCTCGGAGGATAAAATTCAGGAAGCCATGGACGCCTGCCCCGTTTCCTGCATTCACTGGGAAGAATAATACCTTTCGCAAAACAGGTGTAGCGTCCAGTTTGCGTGTCAACAGGGGGATCTGTTTTCGGTTGATCCCCCATTTTTATGGGAATTTTCAATAAGGAGGATGGCATGAAAGCAAGTGAAATTGCGGACGGTGTGTTCCATCTTTTCGCCAATATCGGTTCCGAGGTGCTGTTTGAAGGGATCTGGCCGATGCCGCACGGTGCCTCGATGAATTCCTACGTGGTCAAGGGGCGGGAGGTGGCCATTATTGACGGGGTTTGCGAGTGGGACGGGGTGCCGGAAAGCCTCTACGCCCAGCTCGATCAGATCGGGGTGAAGGTGGAGGATATCCGCTATGTCGTCATCAATCACACCGAGCCGGATCATACCGGCTGGCTTAAGTCGTTTTTGACTCTGACCCACGATTTCGAGGTGCTCGTTACCGCCAAGGGGCTGGAGCTGGCCCAGGCTTTTTACGGGCTGGATGTACCGTTCCGGGTGGTCAAGTCAGGCGATAGCGTCGATCTGGGCAACGGTAAACAACTTGTGTTCGAGGAAATCCCCAACGTTCACTGGCCCGACACCATGGTCACCTTCGAACCGTCCACCGGCTCCCTCTTTTGTTGCGATGCCTTCGGCACCTTCGGCGCCCTTGGCGAGTCACCATGCGACGATCAGCTCGACGACGCGCAGCTGGAATTCTTTGAGCGGGAAGCGCTGCGTTATTACGCCAATATTGTGGGTCGCTTTTCGCAGGCTGTTAACAATGCCATCGCCAAGGTCAAAAAACTCGATGTCCGTATCGTCGCCCCTGGTCATGGGCCGATCTGGCGTCGCAATCCCGATCGCATCATCAGTCTTTACGAACGCCTTGCCTCCTACGCCAAGGGACCGGCCAAGCCGCTGGTGACGGTGCTGTGGGGGAGCATGTACGGCAACACGGAAAAGACCGTTGTACCGCTGCTGGAGGGGATCGCCGAAGAGGGCGTGGAGTCGGTGGTCTACCAGGTGCCGCAGAGCCATATCGGCGATATTCTGGCTTCGGCATGGGAGTCGACCGGCATTGCCCTGGCCATGCCTACCTACGAATACCAGATGTTTCCACCCATGGCGATAGTTCTAGACGAACTCGGTCGCAAACAGGTAAGAGGCAAGGTGGCGCTGCGCGTGGGCAGCTTCGGCTGGTCCGGAGGGGCGCAGCGGGAACTGGGAGAAATCATCGAACGCCAGAAGATGGGCTGGCGTTTTCTTGATCCCGTGGAGTTCCGGGGGGCCCCTTGCGCGGAAAATTTAGAGCTGATTCGGGAACGCGGCAGGGAACTGGCGCGGCAGGTCAGACAGGCCGCCTTGGCCGATTGAGGAGGGTGTTTACACTTGTCGGCAATAAGAGTCGCGATTGATCTGCAGGTCAATGGCGAGCTCAATGGAAACGAAGTCGAGGAAGGCATTGAAAAGTTTTGGCATCATCAAAAAACTGGAGTAAATGGCATGAATATCGTCACTATAGACATAGTGGCTGTAAAAGGCTTCTTTCAGAACGCCGGTATTAAGTTCTTCAGAGACCTCATGCCCCGGCAGAATTCCTATTCCAAGACCTTTTATCACAGCTTGCTTTATAACCTTTGAATCATTGCTGATAATTCTTGGTCGGATATGGAGTTCCGTTGCCGGGGTGGTCTTTTCCTCGTGATGAATTTTGATATTAAATAAGCCGTCTGTGTTTTTGGATGTCAAAACAAGAAAATCATTTTTCTTCATTTCATTTATATTAAATTTTGTATATTTTTCTGAAAAAAATAACTTTGTAAAAACGCTGCCGATTTTTTTTATAATATAATGGTTGTTAACGTTGTTGTTTAAAGAAAAAACAATATCGTAATTAGAGTAATCACTCTCCAATAAATTGTTTGTCAGGAAGACTTGTAAATAAGTCTGGGGGAATTTTTCGATAAACCTGGCGATTATAGAGGACAGATATGTCTGCCCAAAAAGAACAGGGGCGGCAATTTTTATAGTTCCACAGCATTCGTTTTTGAACTGTATCGAAGAACTCTTGGCTTCATAGAAGATCTCAATAATTCGTTCACAGTACTTATAAAGGTGGTCACCAAACCGGGTAGAATATAATCCCTTGCCGTTTCTGAAAAATAATTTCAGGCCGTATTCCTTTTCCAGTCGCGTCACGGACCTGCTTACCGTCGATTTGGTAAGACCCAATTCGGTAGCGGCTTTAGTAATCCCGCCGTTGCGGTAGACGTGGAAAAATACGTGGTAGTCTCTGAAATTATCCATTTATAGTTGCGTGCCTCATTCGTGAGAGCTTTCGCTGGTTTTTCTGCTCATACATGCGATGATCGGCGATAGTTATAAGCTCTTGCAGGTCATTGGTGTCAATCGGATAAGTCGATACTCCAAGACTGGTTTCGATAAGGATGTTTATCTCTCCTGCACGATAGCAGAAATGCAAGGCCTCATGCAGTTTTTCCCTGATCCTTATGGAAGACTCCTCACTTTTCACCTGCGGGCAAATTACGCAAAATTCATCGCCACCATATCGGATCAGTTCGTCATAATTGCGCATTTCGGCCATGAGGCGATTGGCTACTTCAATCAGTACACAATCCCCTACCTTGTGTCCATAGGTATCGTTGATGTATTTGAAATTGTCTATATCGAAGAACAGAAAGGTGAGATAACCGCCATTCCTGTCTACTCGGGCAATTTCTTTCTGGAGTCGCTGGTTCAGGGTGTTTTTGTTGCCCAGCCCGGTAAGTCTGTCGCGATTGGCTGCTATGAACAGTTGAATGTTCTGGGCGTATAGAACCATCACAAAAAAGCTTGCCAGTGCGGCAATCAACACACCGAGGTCAGCTCCTTGAATACAGATGATGGAAAGAAGAAAGATATACGGAAAAAACAGGATCTTCCAGAAGTCTGCAACAAAGCTGGCCAAGGTAAGAATGGAAATGTTTTTACTTAGGCCGGAATAATTGAATGGCATGAATTTATCCACATGTTTCTACAAGATATGTCAAGTAGCTGAAATTAAAGAGAAATCGATATCGTCTAATTGGTGTTCATCCGGAAACTATGGGTGGACACAGTGCCGTTTTCATCTGGGAAAGGGCCTTTTCCGGATGGACACCAATTGGCTTCGATGTTGCGAAATCAAGTGAGCTGTAGGAAAAAGCACATATAATAGCCGTCTCTGTGATGATCTACAACAGCAACTTGTCAAACGTCCGGTTGCGCGCTGTGCAACGTGTTCGGGCGGCTTCCTGCAAGTCTGTCCCGCGAATTGGGAAGAGACTTGTCGCGTGCGGCGTTTGGGGGTAGAATGGCACCCTTTTTCCCCATCAACGAGGTTTTCTCATGGAAGATAAGATGGTGCTGGTCACCATGACCGGCCCAGACCGCGCCGGGATCATCGCCGCAGTGGCCGGTTGTATTGCCGAGGCCGGCGCGCAAATTCGCGATATCGAGCAGAGCGTGGCGCATACCATGGTCTCCCTGTCGGTGCTCATCGATCTGCCCGAGGGCATGCGCGACAACAAACCGCTGCTCAAGGAATTGCTGTTTCGCGCCAAGGAAATGGGACTTGACCTCGACTTCGAGCTTGTCGATCCTGCATCCTACCGCCTTCACCAGTCCGGCTGCATGTACGTGCTGACCATGCTCGGCTCGGAGGTCAATGCCGAGGTGCTGACTCGCATCGGCGCAACCCTGGCCGCATCCCAGGTCAATATCCAGCGCATCAACAAGCTAACCCGTGGCCAGTTGCGCTGTGTCGAATTCGTCATCAACGTGCCGGAAGGCCTCGACGTCAAGGGTCTGACCAGTCAGTTGCTCAATACCGGGGTCGATCTCGGTATCGATATCGCCCTGCAGAAGGAAAATCTGTACCGTCGCGCCAAACGGTTGGTGGTTCTCGATATGGATTCGACCCTGATCCAGGTCGAGGTGATCGACGAATTGGCGCGGCTGGCCGGCATCGGCGAACAGGTGGCGGACATTACCCATCGCGCAATGAACGGCGAGCTCGACTTCCAGCAGGCTTTACGCGAGCGTGTCGCCCTGCTCAAGGGCTTGTCGAGCGAAGCGCTGGAGCAGGTCTATAGCCGCTTGCCCTTCACCCCCGGCGCCAAAAACCTAGTGCGCATTCTGCGTCAGCTCGGGTTCAAAACGGCGGTCATTTCCGGCGGATTCAGTTTCTTTACCGATCGGCTCAAGGAGGAACTCGGACTCGATTATGCCTTTGCCAACGATCTGGCCATCGAAAACGGGCGGGTGACCGGCGAGGTGCGCGGCACCATCGTCGACGGGCAGCGCAAGGCCGAACTGCTGGAGGAGATCGCTCGCCGTGAGGGTATTGCCCTGAGCCAGGTGATTGCTATCGGCGACGGCGCCAACGATCTGCCAATGATCGGCAAGGCCGGTCTCGGTATCGCCTTCAACGCCAAGGCCCGGGTGCGCGAACAGGCCCAGTACCGTATCAACCAGCCAAGTCTCGATTCCATCCTCTACCTGCTTGGTATCGCCGAGTGGGAAATGGCGGAACTGGAGGGATGAAACTCCCGTCACCGCTCATTGCCGGGCATCTGGTGCGTCGCTACAAGCGATTTCTGGCCGACGTGGAACTGAACGACGGTACGCTGGTGACAGCGCATACGCCCAATACCGGCAGCATGCTCCAGTGTGCCGTGCCGGGGCATCAGGTGCTGATTTCGCACAGCGACAATCCCAAGCGCAAGCTGGCCTACACCCTGGAACTTATCGAAGTCGCGGGATTCTGGGTCGATACCCACACCCTGCGCACCAACCGGGTGGCGGAAGAAGCTTTGCGCGGTGGCGCGATTTCCGAGCTGAGCGGCTGGCAGGTGACTCCGGAACATACTTACGGCGACAGCCGCATCGATTTTCTGCTGGAGCAGGAGGATCGCCAGGCCCTGGTTGAAGTCAAGAACGTCACTTTGCTGTGCGGCCCGCAATGCGCCTGTTTCCCCGATGCGGTCACCACCCGCGGGCAGAAGCATCTGCGCACCCTGATGGCCGCCCGCGAAACCGGTCTGCGCGCAGCGGTACTGTTCGTGGTGCAGCGCGGCGAGGCGACCTCCTTCCGGCCGGCGGACGATATCGACCCCGAATACGGACGTTTGCTGCGACAGGCCGTATCCAGCGGGGTGGAAGCGCTGGCCTACGGCACCTGCGTCTCACCGACGGAAACCTTCATCGCCCGTCGTTTGCCGGTACTGCTCGATTGACTCAGCACTCGGCACTCAGCATTCGGCACTCGGCACTCAAAAAAGGAGTTCGGCGATGCGCGCGGTCGGCCTGATCACCGAATACAATCCCTTTCACAACGGCCATCTTCATCATTTGCGGGCCAGCCGCGAGGCGGCCGACGCCAAGGTGACGGTGGCGGTCATGAGCGGGCATTTCCTGCAGCGCGGCGAGCCGGCCCTGATCGATAAGTGGCGTCGTGCCGAGATGGCGCTACGTTGCGGGGTCGATGTTGTCATCGAATTGCCGTTTGTTTTTGCCTGCGCCAGCGCACCGCATTTCGCCCGCGGTGCGGTGCAGTGTCTTGCTGCCCTTGGGATCGACAGCCTCTGTTTCGGCAGCGAATCAGGTGACCTGGAACAACTGCTGGGTTGTGCCTTGTTGCTGGACGAACATGGGGCGGAGGTGGCTGATAAAACCGCAGCCTTGTTGCGTCAGGGGCTGCATTATGCCGCAGCCCGCAACCGGGTCTGCGCTGAACTGCCGGGTTGCGATCCCTCCACCCTGCCGTTGCATCAGCCCAACAATATCCTTGGCATCGAGTATCTGCGCGCGCTTCGAATCACCGGCAGCACCATCCAGCCATTTACCATACCGCGCCTGGGCGCAGGATATCACGACGATGGGGTGGGCCCCGGCAACATCGCCAGCGCCAGCGGCATCCGCAAAAGATTGGCGGCGGGCGAGACGGTGTTCGACTTGCTGCCGCCACCGGCTGCCGAGGTGCTGCGTCGGTCCCCGGCGGCTCGTTTTTGCCCCGATGACGATTTGCTGCACCGGCTGTTGCTGGCGCAGATCTTTCGCGGTCGCGACTACCTGCAGAGCCTCTACCAGGTCGAAAGCGGTCTCGACGGCCGACTGACGGACGCCGCCGCGGCCAGCCGCGACTGGCAGGCCCTGGTCGCAGCGGTGAAAGTACGTCAGTTCACCCGTACCCGCATCCAGCGCATCCTGATGTATATTCTCAACGACCTGCGTGCCGACCTGGCGAACAGTCTGCTGGCGGCCGGTCCCCTCTATCTGCGCCTGCTCGGCAGCAGTGCGCGCGGTCGCGCGTTTCTCGGTGCCGTCCGCAAACGCCGCAGGCTGCCCCTGGTCACCAACCTGTCTCGCGTCTATTCCCAGTTCAAGCGTACCTATGGCGCAGAGTCCGAAGCGTTTCGCCTGGCTTGCGCCATGCTCGATCTGGACCTGCGAGCCACCCGCAACTATACCCTGCTGTTACCCGGCTGGTCCGGCCCCAATCGCGACCGCGATTTCTACGAAGACCCGCTGGTCATCGACCCCGCGATCTGAAAACAGTCTGCTGCGTGGCCCAACGCTGCTGAATGCAAAGCCTGCATGTTCATGCATCCGGTTTGATGGCAGGCCTGCGCGCGGGTTCGAGGCGGTCTGGCTGGTGTCCCGTTTATGTTCGGTTTGAATTGCCGGCACAGGCTGCTGCTGCGATGCCGGACAGGGTCCAAAAAGAGAGGTGAGGGCGCCCCGCCGGAGCAGGGAGCCGCCAGGAGGCTGTCGGACTATCCATGAGCCGGCTGCAAATTCGGCCCGGATAGTCCGACAGACTCCTAGGGGATTACTCGAGGATCAGGTTGGGCAACTCATCCGTATCGTCATGACGAATCGGAAAGTTGTTTGTCAGCAGTTCTCCGCATTTTTCAATAGCATGGCACAGGGCCTCGCAGGCATGTCCCTCGCGGATGCCGGTGGTAAGTTCGGCGACGATGGCATCCCAGGTGTGGGGTGGCACCACGGCATTGATGCCGCGGTCGGCCAGGATCTGCACGCGATGTTCGAACAGGCAGATGAGGATCAGGATGCCGGTGTTGTCACGGGTGTGGTGCAGTTCGCGCTCGACAAACGAAACCAGGGCCTTTTCCGCGACCTCGTCGGTGATTTCCTGATCGGTAATGAGGGAACGTTTGAGTGGCGGACAAAACCGGATCAGCCATTTGCAGGGCAGATACAACAGCAGGAATGCCGCCAGAAATACCCACAGGGATTCGCCGAAAAATGCCCAGCTCAAGGTGGTGGCCGATGCCAGGGCAAACAACCCGCCACCGATGATTTCGGCGCGGGGATAGTCGTAGGCGCAGGGTGTCACCAGTGGCACGATCTCCCCGCTGGTGCGGGTTTCGGCGGCCTGTACGGTCTGCTCGATGCGCTGTTGTTCATCCGTTGAGAAAAATTTGCGGCTCATATAATCCTCCTCCTACCAGCTGCCCGAGGAGCCGCCGCCGCCAAAACCGCCGCCTCCACCGGAAAATCCACCACCGCCGCCGCCAAAACCACCGCCGCCTCCGAAACCGCCACCGCCGTACCAGATGCCGCTGCGCCTGCGCGAGCTGCGTCGTGGTCCCACCAGCAGCAGCCAGGGGGCCAAAAACAGCAGCAAGGTCCAGAATCCGCCGGAGCTGCGCTTTTTGTCCGGTTCGCCCTGGTAAGCGCCTCGCACCGCCTGCGCCATGGCGCTTACGCCGGCCACCACGCCGCCGTCATAGTCGCCCTTGCGGAATCGCGGCGTGATCTCCTGGTCGATGATGCGCCCGGTCAGCAAGTCGGTGAGCTGGCCTTCCAGTCCGTATCCGACCTCGATACGGACCTTGCGCTCATCGCGAGCGATGAGCAGCAAGGCGCCGTTGTCCTTGCCGCGCTGGCCGATCCCCCAACTCTCGGCGACTTTAAGGCTGTATTCTTCCAGCACCTCCCCCTCCAGGGAAGGGATGGTCAGTACAACCAGTTGGGTTGAGTCGCTGCGCTTAAAATCGCGCAGACTTTGTTCCAGTTTACTATTGGTGGCGGAGGACAGCAGGCCGGCCCGGTCATTGACATAACCCGTGGCTTGCGGCACATCCAGCGCCTGGAGCGGCAGCGTACTCAGCAGCAACAGCCCGAAAACAAGGATAAGCAGTCTATGCATGTCAGAAATTTACCTTGGGCGCCTGGCTTGCGCCAGTCTCGGCCTGAAAGGGGGTTTTACGTTCCAGGTGCAACAGGAAATTGTTGGTCAGGTTGTTGGGGAATGTCCGAATGGAACTGTTGAAAACCTGAACCGACTGATTGTAGCGCTGCCGTGCGACGTTGATGCGGTTTTCCGTTCCTTCGAGTTGATGCTGCAGGTCGATAAAGTTTTGATTGGCTTTGAGGTCCGGATAGCGTTCGGCCACCACCAGCAGTCGCGACAGGGCGCCGCTCATCTGCGTCTGGGCTTTCTGAAAACCGGCCAGGGCCTGGGGGTCACTCAGTTGTTCTGCGCCGATTTTAATCTGGCCCACCTGGGCGCGCGCCTCGGTAACGGCCTGCAGGGTTTCCCGCTCGTGGGCCGCATAGGCTTTGACGGTGGACACTAGATTGGGGATCAGGTCAGCGCGCCGTTGATAGGTCGCTTCCACATCTGCCCAGGCGGCAATGACCGCTTCTTCATTTTGTTGAATCTGGTTGTAACCGCAACCGGACAGATTCATAGCCAGTAACAGGGTGACCAGCAAGAAAAGCAGATGTTTCATGACGTGTTCTCCTGTAGGATGAAAAGTGATTATTGAAAGCTCCTGAATGCACAATACTGCCATGGTAAAGAAGAGGCAGGTTTTTGTAAAGGCGTAGTGCATATGCAGAGACTTACCCTTGCGGAAAATTGACATCCCGGCAATCGATTTTATTCTGAACAGCAGGAGGTAGGATCATGCAAAAGCGATTGGTACTGGTAGGGGGCGGACACGCCCACATGACGGTCATGCAGCGACTTGCCGATTACGTCAGCCGGGGGCATCGCGTCACCCTGATCAGTCCCAGTGTTTATCACTACTATTCGGGTATGGGGCCGGGGATGCTGGGGGGAACCTACAAGCCTCGACAGATTCGCTTTCATGTGCGTCGCATGGTGGAAGATCATGGTGGTGAGTTCATTGAGGGCGAGGTAGTGCGTATCGATGCCGACCGTCGCATCCTGATCCTCGATAGCGGGCAACAGGTGTCTTATCACGTAGCTTCATTCAATACGGGCAGCAGCGTGCCGTTGGACCGGATCGGAGCCACCCGCACCGATGTCCTGCCAGTCAAGCCCATTCAAAATCTGCTGGAGGTGCGTCAGGATCTGCTCGCACGTTTGCCGCTGCAGGCGGTCAAGCTGCTGGTGATTGGCGGTGGCGCGGCCGGCGTGGAAATCTGCGGTAATCTGTGGCGCCTGGCCGACCAGGCCGGTGGTCGGGTGGAGATAACCCTCATAGCCGGCGATCGCTTGTTAAATCGGTTTTCCGAGCGGATTCGCTCACTGGCCCTGACATCATTGACGCGACGTGGTATTGTCGTTCGTGAGGGGGCCTATGTTCGCTCGGTGAAGGACGGCCAGGCCGTATTGGACGATAACTCCGTGGTGCCCTACGATCTGGCTTTGAGCGCGTCGGGGGTCCAACCTTCCGGGATTTTCCGTGCATCGCAGTTGCCGGTGAGTCCGGACGGCGGTCTGCTGGTGAATGCCTGCCTGCAGTCGGTGGCATTCCCCGAGCTGTTTGGCGGCGGGGACTGCGTCTCCTTTCAGGATCAGATGCTGGACAAGGTTGGTGTCTATGCGGTGCGTGAAAACCCGATCCTCTACCGCAATCTAATGGCGGCACTCGAGGATCAGCCGCTGATGAGGTTTTCCCCGCAGAAAGGCTATCTGCTGATTCTTAACATGGGTGACGGGAGCGGAATTCTGGCCAAAGGATCCTTGGCGCTGGAAGGACGCTGGGCGTTCCGGTTCAAGGATTGGATCGATCGTCGTTTCATGGACCGGTTTCAGCTGTCTGGAGAATTGGACGATATCGACCCTGTGGCGATGGATCATTAATTTATGGGAGGAAATGGTATGAGTATCCTGGATTACTTCAAACCGGTGGTTACCTGGTCGGTCCAACAGGTGCGCGAATTTTTACAGCAGAAGTCGGCCAGGGATTATAACCTGGTCGATGTTCGCCAACCTGGCGAATATGAGGCGGGGCATCTGCCGGGCGCCACGCTGATCCCGGTGCGCCAGATCGAGGATCGATACCGGGAACTCGATCCGGCGAAGCCGACCATTACCTACTGTGCGGCCGGCGTGCGCAGTCGTGCGGCAGCCGCTGCCCTGATGAATGCCGGCTTCCACGAAGTTTACAGCATGTCCGGCGGCATCAATGCCTGGGAGGGTCTGGTGGCGGTAAACGAACCGGAATTAAACGCCGCCTGGTTCGACCCTGCGCACTCATCCGAGGAGCATATCGCCCTGGCCTGGTTGCTGGAGGACGGCACCCGGCAGTTTTACGCAGCCCAGGCCGCTGTTCACCACCATGCCGACGAAAGCGATTTTTTACGCAGTATGGCTGCAGTGGAGGAACAGCATAAACAGAGCCTTATGCAGCTGCTTTCCGGCATCCGCGGCAGCCATGACGAACTGCCGCAGGCGTTGCTGAAGGAGCGCGGAGACCAGCCGGCCGTTATGGAGGGTGGCGTGCCCCTGGACCAGGCCCTGAAATGGGTGCAGGGCAAGTCTATGCAGGAGGTGCTGGAATTGGCCATCGGATTTGAGTCCAATGCCCTCGATCGGTATATGTTGTTGTCCCGTAATATCTCCGAGCCGAAGAGCCGGGAGGTTTTTTTGCGCCTGGCGGATCAGGAGCGTCAGCATCTGCGACAGCTCAGTGACCGGCTTGATCAGGTGCTCGCAGCGCATTGAGCGAAGCATGTTCGTCATAGGGATAAAAGCGGAGCGGTGGTTGCACTGTTCCGCTTTTGAATTGGGGCAACCTGGCGATCAAGGTTGTGCGATGGATTCAATATTCGTTTTTCTCCTGCAAAGTGATGATGCCTGTTTTGAATGAATTGATGCTGTTTATCGATGGAAGCGTAAACACCAGGTCAAAGGCAGGGTATGGAGCGTATCTCTGTGCACCTGCAGGCTCTCTGTCGTTCGATCCGTCGCCGGCGCAGGTGAAGCTGAAGCGTTTTGAGCACACGTCTTCGACCAGGCTGGAGTTGCAGACGTTGTTGTGGGCCTTAGGGGAGGTGCCGACATTGGTTTGTAAGGTGACAGTGTATACAGATTCGCAAAATATCATAGGCTTGCAAGGAAGACGCAATCGGCTTGAGATTAATAAATATCTGACGAAGAAAAACAAGCTTCTCAACAACCATGATCTGTATCGGGAGTTTTTCAGAATTACCGATCAATTTCATTGCACTTTTGTTAAAGTGCCTGGCCATCTAGTGTCGAATAAAAAAGATGGCATTGACAGATTTTTTACACTTGTAGATAGAGCTTCCAGGGGTGCATTGAGAAATCATGTCGGGTGAAATTTGTCAGATCCACTTCACCTTATCTTGCATACTTTTTATCTTACGCGCCGTTTTTCAACGATTATAAGGGGCTCTTTGTGGCACTAAAACCGACAATTTACAAAATGCGCATCGACTTGTCAGATCTGGATCGGAATTATTATGACACGCTCAATTTGACGCTTGCCAAGCATCCCTCTGAAACACTTGAGCGAATGATGGCGCGTGTGCTCGCTTTTTGTATCAATGCTCAGGAGTTTCTTGCCTTTTCAAAAGGTCTCAGCGCTGCGGAGGAACCTGACATCTGGGCGCGTACCTTGGAGGATAACATCTCTTTGTGGATCGACATCGGAGAGCCGAACCCTGACAGAATCAAAAAAGCGACACGCATTGCGCCGTCAGTAAAAATTTATAGCTTTAATTCGAAATCGAATGTCTGGTGGGAAAAAAGCCGGGAACAATTCAGGGAGTTGAAGGCATCTGTTTTTCAATTTCAATGGGGGGATATGCAAACCCTGGCGACCCTGGTGCAACGAACCATGGGTCTTTCCGTTACCATTTCCGGTGATTCCGCCTATATTGCCGCCGGGTCAGGGGAGTGTGAGGTGACCTGGTCGTTGCTGCAGGCTTCATAATTTAACACCCTCCATGTTTTTCCCACCTCATCTCCAACGTGCACTTTTTTGCAGGAGATCTTCTTTCAGGCGGGGTTCGGATTCGGCGTCATCTTGCCGACCAGCACTTCCTATTCTGCGGCCTGTCTTCCGGGTGACGAGATCACCAGGGACGGCGCCCACGGCGCCCTGATAGTCTATCTGCGGCAGGAAATTCCGTGGGGCTTCACCCTTGCCTTACTGGGAGATCTGCGGTCGGGTTCCTTCGATATCCCTGCCGCTTCATTACCCTGTCCATCCTCTGACCACCCTCGGTTACGGTGCATCACCCTCCTGGCCACTCCGGCCTGCTCCTTGCCCCTTTTGAGAGATGCTCTTCCTGGCCGTTGCCTGTAACTCGGCGGGAACATCTTCACATCGTCCAGTCGGGTCTAAAGTGACGCATGGATGCGACACTGTGCCGGGGGGAGGGATGTGACTATTTAGCGTTTCAGAATCTTGTATACCGGGAATCTTGTATACCGGGATTGATAATATTTTTATACCCATTAAGCTTTCAAAGTAAATGGTGATCAGGTTATTTCCACCGCCGCCAGGTTGGACTTTTCGGGGGCGGGTATATCTAAAATCAACGCGGATTCACCATGGCTCAACTCCGAGAAAGCCGAGCTGGATCGGTGATGCCTCATAGTAGTGGAGAAGAAGGGAGGCCACGTATGAAAATCGGGAAAATGACATTCTGGGCTGTTGCTCCAGTGATAGCTGTTTTATCGCTTATATGTACCGAAGTAGCGGTAACTCCCGCGTACAGCGCTCAGGAGCCGATCGTCTACCCGAGCAAGGGACAGGGCGCGGACCAGATGGAGAAAGACAAATACGATTGCTACCAGTGGTCCAGGCAGCAAACCGGGTTTGACCCGATGCAGCAGCCTGTGGCACAGACTTCTGCCCCCCAACAGAAGGGGGGCGTGCTGAAAGGCGCGGCCGGTGGAGCGCTTCTGGGAGCCGCGGTGGGTGCCATCGCAGGTGATGCGGGGACAGGGGCTGCCATCGGGGCAACCTCCGGAGGAATAATCGGTGGCGCACGCCGGCACCAGAGCAGCAAGGCGCAGGAACAGCGGTCGCAGCAGGAACAGGCGGGTTACGAGCAGCAGCGCAGTCAGTACGACCGTGCCTGGGGCGCCTGTATGGAAGGAAGAGGATATACGGTCAGGTAGTCCCACGGTTCTTCCCCGCTCATAACAACCATAAAGGAGCGAGCCATGATACGAAAATCACTGCCTTGCGTTCTTTTATTCCTCTTTTTTGCCGTTTCGGCCGGTGCCGCCGAGGACATTGCCCGTCTCTGTGCGCTCACCAAGGCCTACGAGTGCACCGCTGGCGGCGAGTGCGCCGAATTGACCATCGAGGAGATGGCCCTGCCTCGCTTCGTACGCATCGACCTCGATAAACGTTCCATTATTTCTCTCGACAGCAAGGTAAAGCGGGACGACACCAAGATTACCCAGATCAAGGAACTGGAAGGGATAACCGTTCTTCAGGGGGTCGAGCAGCTGGGGTGGAGCATTGCCCTAGGCAAGGAATCCGGCAGCCTGACCCTGAGCGCCGCGGGAGATGGACATGGGTTTATCGTATTCGGCTCCTGCATGAATCCTTGATGGCGGGGTACTTTACCTGGACAACCTGGCCATCATAGTCGAGGGCTTTCAGGTCACGGTCTGGAAGCTCGCTTCACACCTGGAAGAAAAGGAGCGCAAAGATGAGAACAAAGGTCAGGATCGGCGCGGCAATCATGGCATTTTTGGTCTACGCTCTGTTGGCCGGGTCCGCCTGGGCGGCTGACGGCGGCTGGAAGTTTGAACTGACTCCATATATCTGGGGTGTGGGAATCGATGGCGACATTACAGTAAGGGGAACCAAGGTCGAGGTCGATGCCGGCTTTGATGATTTGATCGACAAGGTCGATTTCGGCGGTTCCTTCCTCGCGGTGGCGCAAAAGGGGCAGTGGGTAAACTGGCTGCAGGTGGATTATTTCGAGATCAGCGATGACAAGAATGTCGACAGAATCGGCGGCGCCAAGGTCGAAGTCGAGTCGGATACGCTCTTCCTGACCGTTGCAACGGGCATCCAGGTCGACGGTTGGAAGAAGGGGCAGACCTTCGACATTCTTGGCGGACTCCGGTACGCGCGCATGGATAACGAACTGACCATATCCGGCGTGGGGTCGGCCGACCGGACCTCCAACATCTACGATGCGGTGCTGGTTCTTCGTCCCAGCTTTCCACTCAGCCAGCGTTGGCGGTTCAATCCCACCCTTTCCATCGGCGCCGGGGACTCGGACCTGACCTACGAACTGCAGCCGCAGTTCCAGTTCAACTTCACCGACACCTGGGCGGGGCGGATAGGCTACCGCCGGCTCTACTATGATACCGAGGGGAGCAGCGGGAACAAATTCAAGGGGTCTTTTCACGGATTCATACTCGGGCTGGGCGCGACCTTTTAGGGTGTGACGGGAAAAGGTTCTCGGCTAACCATAGGGCCGGGTTCAACGCGGATTCGACGGGAAGATGATGACGGATTGTCAGCTCGAAGCTAAGGAAACATTCCCGGGATGTGCAGCGGACCCGCTCGTCCTGGCGGAAGGATGCCTACCATGAGCAGGATGAAGAACAACATGCTGGCAGGAGTCTTCATGGCGGCGGCAGTCGTCATGGTTCTCCTGCAGGGTTGTGCCGCACCCACACGGCACAGGGCGTTGCCCGTCACCCTGCAGGGGCAGGAGGAAATACCCGGCCTGCCCGATGTGCGCTACCGCATCGGGGTCAACGAGGGTGAGATGGTCCGGGAGGGCATCGAGGTCAACAAACGGGAACTGGCCTACCTGGCAGAGATCGGCCACGAGGGGCCCATGCCGCCGGCAATTGTCCTGGCGGTTTCCGGCGGCGGCGATAACGGAGCCTTCGGCGCCGGCCTGCTGAACGGCTGGACGGCCGCCGGCGACCGGCCGGAGTTCAAGCTGGTGACCGGCATCAGCACCGGAGCCCTGATCGCGCCCTTTGCCTTTCTCGGGCCGCAATACGACGCGACGCTGAAGGAAGTTTACACGCAGATATCCGGCAAGGATATAGCCAAACCGCGGAACATGCTGGCTGCGATTTTCAATGACGCCATGGCGGACAACGCCCCCTTGTGGCGCCTGCTGGAAAAACATATCACCCGGGAACTGCTGGATGCCATTGCTGCCGAATACACCAGCAAGGGAAGACTCCTGCTGGTCGGCACCACCGATCTGGATGCGCAGCAGCCGGTCATCTGGAACATGACCAAAATCGCTGCCAGCAGCGATCCCAAAGCCCTCGAAATTTTCCGGACCATCATGATCGCCTCCGCGGCCATTCCGGGCGCCTTCCCGCCGGTACTGATCGATGTGACCGCCGATGGTGAAGACTATCAGGAAATGCATGTGGACGGCGGCGCGATGACCCAGGTCTTTATCTATCCCCCCTCCATGCACATTCAGGAGGTGCGGGCGGCGACTCACAAACGGGAGCGAAAGGTCTATATCATCCGCAACAGCCGGATGGATGCCCAGTGGAGTCAGGTTGAGCGAAAAACCATGTCGATTGCCGGGCGCGCCATCGCTTCCCTGATCCAGACCCAGGGGATCGGTGACCTGGACCGCATCTACCTGATCGCAAAACGGGACAAAGCCGATTTCAATCTGGCCTTTATCCCGGCAACTTTCAATGCCCCTCACAAGGAGCAATTCGATACGGAGTACATGCGCCAGTTGTTCACTCTCGGTTACGAAATGGCCGCCGGGAGCTACCCGTGGGAGAAGGCGCCTCCGGGCTTTGCACCGGGAGAATGACGCCGATTGGTCAACGCCAGGCTTTCCCTCTGAATAAGGAAGGAGTCTATCATGTGTAATCAAACCGATAACTTTTCGCAGGGGCACCTGATGCCCGACCTCCTTGTGAAATCACATGCTACCCGAGCGGTTCTTCGCAAGCGACTGGCGAAGATCGTCCCATGCCTGATCGCCTTGGTGGCGGTCGTTGGCTGCGCCTCGACCAAAGTCAGCCGTGAGCAAGTCGTGTCCGGGCAACTTCCGCGACCCGCTCACATCTGGGTGTACGACTTTGCCGCCACGCCGGCCGATCTTCCGACCTACTCCACCTTGGCCGGGCAGTATTCCGAGCACAGCACGCCCCAGAGTGCCGAGCAGATTGCGCTTGGCCGGCAGTTGGGCGCTGAAATCCAGAGGCAGTTGGTATCTCTGATCCGTGGCATGGGGATGCCCGCAGAGCATGCGGTGATGGGAACGACACCGCAGATCAACGACCTGGTAATCCAGGGATATATCGTTTCT
Source organism: Pelobacter sp. UBA6093 (assembly GCA_002435955.1). Classification (GTDB taxonomy): domain Bacteria; phylum Desulfobacterota; class Desulfuromonadia; order Desulfuromonadales; family Syntrophotaleaceae; genus Syntrophotalea. Next base: position 242,571 of record DIWZ01000032.1, on the reverse strand, counting down.
TTTGACGAAGGGGATGCCGCCAAGCGTATCGGCATCGGCTTGAGGTCCGGTGCATCCGATTTGAAGGTGGCGGTCGAAGGTTTCCAGATGACGGCGCAGGGACTGCGCAAGCTCGGGGGCGGTTCAACCGATGCCGGCGGGAGCAAAATGCCCGGAGGCGCAGTGGGGGCTGCTGCCTGGCTTGCCACGGCCAATCCTGCGGGCCTGATTGTCAGTACCGGCATGAAAGTGTACGGAGAAAAGACCGGCAGCGCCAAGGTCGAGGGGCGGGCCAAGCAGACCGCTGAGGAAATAGCCAAAGTTCTGGAGAAGCGCTTCAAGGAACAGGGATGGATCGAGTAGAGGGCAGGCAACCGGGCTGATCAAGGACGGCATCCGGGGCAGGTCCGCTGGTCCGGCTGACGCCGGAGGTGTAGTTCTTTGCAGCGCCCGCGGTACCCATTTACGCCGAGAAAGCGGGAGACAACCATGAGACGAGCCGTACGCATTGCCGCCATATCCCTGATTGCCTGTGTTTTCACCCCCTGGCCGGCCTTGACAGCCGACCAGGGGGTCGGCATTTCGAGCAGTCTGACAGAGGAAGGCGCGGCGAAGGCCTTCGCCGCCAAGCCGCCCTACTCCCCATACGTGGGACGCAACTTTCCCACCCGACCATTCTTCGGCGACACCCACCTGCACACAGGGTTTTCCATGGACGCCGGGGCCTTCGGTGCACGCCTGACACCGCAGGACGCCTACGTGTTCGCCAAGGGGAACGAGATTCGATCTTCCAGCGGGCAACAGGTGAAGCTCTCCCGGCCCCTTGATTTCCTGGTGGTGGCCGATCACTCGGACGGCATGGGCTTCTTCCCGCTTCTTCTGGGCGGCGATCCGAACATCATGGCCGACCCGCAGGGCCGGAAGTGGAGCGACATGATCAACTCCGGCAAGGGCGCGGAGGCGGCGATCGACATCATCCAGAGCTTCGGCAAGGGTACCATCTCCAAAGCCATCATGCCCCTGCCAGGCACCTCGGCCTACCGCGGCGCCTGGCAAACTACGATCAAGGCCGCGGAGGAAGCCAACGATCCAGGCCGCTTCACCGCCTTCATCGGCTACGAGTGGACCTCCAATACGGGTGGCAACAACCTGCACCGCAACGTAATTTTTCGCGACAACATCGACAAGGCCAGCCGGGTCGAGCCCTATACGACCATGAAGCCGCTGGGCAGCGACAATCCGGTCGATCTGTGGAAATGGATGCAGGCCTACGAAGAGAAGACCGGCGGCGACGTGCTGGCCATCGCCCACAACGGCAATCTCTCCAACGGCCTCATGTTCCCCGTGGTGGAGGCCTTCGGCAAGAAGGTCGACCGTGAATATGCAGAAACCCGCGCCCGGTGGGAGCGCCTTTACGAAACCACCCAGACCAAGGGAACCGGCGAAAGCCACCCCTATCTCTCGCCCAACGATGAATTCGCCGACTTCGAGATCTGGGACAAGGGCAACCTCGACGGCAGCGTGGCGAAAACCAGGGACATGCTCCAGTACGAGTATGCGAGATCGGCACTCAAGAACGGCCTGGTGCTCGAAGCGAAGCTGGGCGTGAATCCCTACAAGTTCGGCCTAGTCGGCAGCAGCGATGCGCACACCGGCCTGGCGGCAATGGAAGAGGAGAACTTCTTCGGCAAGACCACGCCTCAGGAACCGGGCCCGGAACGTATGACCAAGGCCTTTTTCAATAATCCCGAGTCCGGGGTGAAGGTCATGGACTGGGAGGTCGGAGCGTCCGGCTACGCGGCGGTATGGGCCACCGAGAATACTCGCGAGGCGCTGTTCGACGCCATGGAACGCCGGGAGACCTACGCCACCACCGGCCCCCGTATGATCGTGCGTTTTTTCGGCGGCTGGGATTTCGCACCGCAGGACGCGCACAACCGCCTGCCGGCCACGATCGGCTACACCAAGGGGGTACCGATGGGCGGCGATCTGCGTAACACGCCCGCCGGCAAGTCGCCGACCTTCCTGGTCGCGGCGCTCAAGGATCCGATCGGCGCCAACCTCGACCGGATCCAGATCGTCAAGGGGTGGCTCGATGCCAAGGGGCAGCTGTACGAAAAGGTCTACGACGCGGTCTGGGGCGACGCCGACAAACGCAAGCCCGGTGCCGACGGCAAGCTGCCGGCGGTGGGCAGCACCGTCGACGTGGAGAACGCCACCTGGGCCAACACCATCGGCGATTCGGAACTGATCACGGTATGGAAAGACCCCGACTTCGATGCCGGGCAGCGGGCGTTCTACTACGCCCGGGTCCTCGAGATCCCGACCCCCCGCTGGACTGCCTACGACGTCAAGCGTTTCGGGGTGCAGCCATTGCCGGGCACCGCGATGACCCTGCAGGAGCGCGCCTACACCTCGCCGATCTGGTATACGCCGGCAAAATGAAAAGAGAGACGATGAAAAACCTGGCAAGAGAACCGCTGCTGCATTTTCTGCTCATTGGGGCGGGGCTGTTCCTCCTCTACGGATGGAGCAGCGGCCCTGCTGCCGGGCCGATGAGGCATGCATTTCCGCCGGACACGGAGATTGTCGTCTCTCAGGGGGATCTGCGGCAGATGGCGGAGATCTTCGAGCGGACCTGGCAGCGGATGCCGACCGAAGCCGATGTAAGAACCCTGGTCGAGAGTTTTGTCCGCGACGAGATCTACTATCGCGAGGCCCGGGCTGCCGGACTCGATCGGGACGACAGCGTCATCCGGCGTCGGCTGCGGCTGAAGATGGAGTATCTCTTCGAGGACGTCGCCGCCCAGGTCGAACCGGCGGAACAGGAACTCCGGGCGTTCATGGAAAAGCATCCCGAGGAATATTACATCGAACCGCAGGTTAGCTTCCGGCACGTCTATGTCAATCCCGATCGGCGGGCGAATGCCGAGGCCGAGGCTCGGGTACTCCTGGCGAAACTTGGCAACGGCGCTGATCCGGGATCTCTCGGCGATCCGCACCTGCTGGGGCAGGATTTCCACTTGCTGCCGCTTTGGGAGGTTCGGGGGCAGTTTGGCGAAGCGTTCGCCGATGCTCTCCTTGATCTGGAGCCGGGCCGATGGCAAGGGCCGCTGCGTTCCGGCTTTGGCCTACACCTGGTTCGGGTCAAGCGGCGCACCGAGGGACGGCTGCCGGAGCTGAGCGAGGTCCGGGAAACCGTGCAGCGTGACTGGACGATGGCGCGCCAGCAGGAGCTCAGGGATGCTGCGTACGCCCGGCTTAGGGAGGGCTACACCGTGGTCGTCGAGCCGGCGCCGGCCGAGATCTCGGCGGTCGCGGCTCCCACGGCAATGAAAATGGTAACCAACTGATGACCAGAATCCTGCCCATCCTGTTTGCGCTGCTGTGGTTCGGGCTGTCTTGCACCGGCGCCGCCGCCCATGAGTCCCAGCCGGGCAGCATGGAACTGCGTCAGCTGTCCCGGGATCGCTACGAGATTACCTGGCGGGCGCCGATCTACTTCGGTCGTTCCCACCCGGCCCGACTGGAAGTTCCCGACCGCTGGCAGGACGTGATGCCTCCGACGGAGCGCATGCTTCCGGACTCTCAGGTCTTCCGGCGGGTGATGAGCGTCGGCGAGGCGGGGGTGGAAGGGAGCCTGATCCGCTTTCCCGGCCTGGAAAGGACCATCACCGATGTCTTCATCCGTCTGCACCGGCTGGACGGCACGATCATGACCGCCGTGGCCCGGCCGTCGAAACCCTACGCTCAACTGCGCGGCGAGCGAAGCTGGCATGTGACGGCGCGGGACTACCTCGGTCTCGGTTTTCATCACATCCTGCAAGGGGTCGACCACCTGCTCTTTGTCCTCGGGCTGCTGCTGATCGTCAAGGGGAGGATGTTGCTGGTCAGGACCGTCACCGCCTTCACCGTGGCTCACAGCATCACCTTGGCGCTGGCCACCCTTGGTGTCGCCAACGCGCCGTTGCCGCCCCTCAACGCGGCCATCGCCCTGTCGATTCTGTTCCTCGGCCCCGAGATCGTCCGTTCGTGGCGGGGGGAGACGAGCCTGACGATCCGCTATCCCTGGATCGTGGCCTTCCTGTTCGGCCTGTTGCATGGTTTCGGTTTCGCCAGCGGCCTGTCCACCACCGGCATGCCGAAAGCGGAAATCCCCCTGTCGCTGCTGTTTTTCAACGTCGGGGTCGAGCTGGGACAGCTTGTGTTCGTGTTCACGGCCATCGCCCTCGTGCGATCCTTCCGAATCCTGGAAGTCCGCTGGCCACGCTGGGTCGAGGCGGTGCCCGGTTATGCCGTCGGCAGTCTCGGCGCTTTCTGGGCCATCCAGCGAACGGTCATCCTGATCGGAGGCATGATCTTATGAGAGACGAAAACACAAGGGACAGGATCTACGTTGTCATGGCGGCGACGCTGCTGCTGTGGGGTTCTCCCGCCCTCGCCCATATCGAGGGGGGGCAGGCCGCCGGATTCCTCACCGGGCTGGGCCATCCCTGGTCCGGGTTCGACCACGTGCTGGCGATGATCGCCGTCGGGTTGTGGGGCGCTCAGCTCGGCAACCCGGCCAACTGGCTGTTGCCGGTGACTTTCCCGATGGTCATGTCCCTGGGGGCGTTGCTGGGGCTGCTCGGCATCCCCCTGCCGGGGGTCGAGATCGGCATCGCCTGTTCGGCGATCCTGCTCGGGGCCATGGTGCTGGGCGAGCTGCGCCCCAGGCTGATCGCCGCCGCACTGCTGGTCGGCTTCTTCGCCATTTTCCATGGCCACGCCCACGGCACGGAGCTGCCCCCGGGGCAGAGCGGGCTGCTCTACAGCATGGGTTTTGTCATTGCGACCGGGATCCTGCATGGACTGGGCATCGCGCTCGGGCTGATCCAACGCTGGCCGGGGGGCCAACTCGTGTTGCGGGGCGCCGGCGCCGTCATCGCCGTGGCGGGAATGACCTTTTTGTGGAGGGCGCTGTGGTGAAACGGTCTCTTTCGCAAATAGCCGGACCCTCGGCTCTGTTGGCGATGCTCGGCCTGATTCTGTCACCTGTACCGGCGACCGCCCATCTGGTCACCACCGGCATGGGGCCGGTCTACGACGGCATCGGACATTTCCTGCTGACGCCGGAGGATCTGGTGCCGGTGCTGGCGCTGGCGCTGTATGCCGGGTTGCGGGGGACGTTGCCGGGCCGCCGGATTCTGTTTCTGCTGCCGCCGGCCTGGTTCGCGGGCGGGGCTGCCGGCCTGGCGGTCGACCTTGCCCCCGGGCAACTCCTGCCGGCTGTATCCTTTCTGGTCATCGGAGCCCTGGTGGCCGCCGACCTGCGTCTGCCCGTCGCCGTACTATCGGCCCTGGCGATCCTCCTCGGGCTGATTCACGGCTTTTGCAACGGCGCGGCGCTCAAGGCCGGCTCGGGCATGCTCGGTTTGCTCGGCATTGCAATCATGCTGTTTGTTCTGGTGGCGTCGGTATCGGCCTTCGTCATTTCCCTCAAGAGAGAGTGGACGAGGATTGCGGTCCGTGTGGCAGGAAGCTGGATTTGCGCGAGCGGACTGCTGATGCTTGGCTGGATGACGAAGGGGCAGGTTTGAAGCGAGGTGGATATCAGGAATTGAGCCGTAGAACTTATGGATTGGCACCGCCCGGGCGGACGTTACGAGATGGTTCGTGGCAGGGGCGAACTCACACACACCGGGAATTCTAAATGGCAGATGAATCCATAACACCTGGCAAAAAGAACGAGGCCGGCGCGCCGGGCCTTCACATTGTGGCCAAGCCGATCGGGCCTGCGTGCAACTTCGATTGTGCCTACTGCTTCTACTTGGAGAAACAGGCACTGTTCGATGCCGGGAAGGACTGCCTTATGACCGATGAAGTGCTGGCCGCCTTCATCCGTGGCTATGTAGAGGCCCAATCAACGCCGGTGGTGGATTTTGTCTGGCAGGGAGGGGAGCCGACCCTTTTGGGCATCGACTTTTTCCGGCGGGTGGTCGAGCTGCAAAGGCCGTTCGCCAGGAGGAAGACCATCACCAATGTCCTGCAGACCAATGGCACCCTGCTTGTGATGAATGGTGCCGATTTCTGAAGCAGCACCACTTCATGGTCGACCTCAGTCTCGACGGCCCCCGGGAGATTCACGACCGTTATCGGCGCGACCGCCGGGGGAACGGCAGCTTCGATGGGGTCATGCGGAGGCTGAAACTCCTGCAGAAGCATGGCGTAGAGTACAACGTCATGGCCAGTGTCGCCCGGGAGACGGCGCGACGGCCGCTGGAGGTCTACCGCTTCTTCAAGGACAAGGGGATCGAGTTCATCCAGTTCGTGCCGATCATCGAAAGGCTCCCTGCCTCGGCCGAACAAGCACTCGGTCTCAGCCTGGCCGGGCCGTCGGCCCTCGACGGGGAGGAGCCGAACACGCAAGTCACCCCCTGGACGGTGTGGCCGGAGGAGTATGGCGACTTCCTCATCGCCATCTACGAGGACTGGGTCCGTAACGACGTCGGCATAACCTTCGTCATGAACTTCGAGTGGGCGCTCAACGCGTGGCTCGGCAATCCCTCTCCGGTCTGCATCCATGCAAAACAGTGCGGACGCTCGGTGGTGATCGAGCACAATGGCGACCTCTTCGCCTGCGACCACTATGTCTCCCCCGAATACCGACTCGGCAACATCCTGACCGACGACCTGGCCCGGATGGCGGAAAGGTCGCAAATGAAGGGATTCGGTGTCGCCAAGGAAAACGCCCTGCCGCGCTGGTGCCGGGAATGCGAGGTGCTGGCGGCCTGCCGGGGCGGATGCCCCAAGCACCGTTTCGCGCGGAGCCATTACGATGAGCCGGGGCTGCACTATCTCTGCTCCGGCTACCGGAAGTTCTTCGGCCACATCCGCAAATACCTGCGGGCGATGGCCACTCTGCTGGAAAACGGGCACCCCGCCTCCCTGGTGATGCAAGCGGTGAAGGGGCCGCTGGTAATCCGTCCGGGACAGGCGGTCGTTGCGGGAGTAAAGGAGGATCGGGCTAAATGACGGCGCTGAAGGTATTGTTCGATCAATACTCAGGGTGCGGTATCCGCGATGCCCATTCATACCGAGAAAACGAGGGACAAACATGAGACGAACCATTGGCATTGCCGCCGGAAGCCTGATTTCATGTCTTTTCGTCACATTATCAGCCCTGCCGGCCTCCGCCCAGGACGATGCCGATCTGGCGAAGAAGCTGGCCAACCCGGTGGCCTCGCTCATCAGCGTCCCGTTGCAGTACAACTTCGATGAGAACTACGGCGCCGATGACGGAGGACGCATGCAGTTCATCAATATCCAGCCGGTCATCCCCGTCAGCCTGAACGAGAAATGGAACATCATTTCGCGCACCATCCTGCCCCTCATCGACGAGCATGACGTGCCGCCGGGGACCGACGAGTCGGGGATCGGAGACGTGCTGCAGAGCCTGTTCTTCTCCCCCAAGGAGCCGATTCCCAAGGGGCTGATCTGGGGGGTGGGGCCGGTGTTTCTGCTGCCGACGGCCTCCGACGACGTGCTGGGCGGCGAAAAGTGGGGAATCGGCCCCACAGCCGTCGGTCTCAGGCAAACCGGGCCCTGGACCTACGGCATGCTGGCCAACCACGTCTGGTCCGTGGCCGGCGAGGACGACCGCGCCGACATCAGCGCGACCTTTCTGCAGCCGTTTCTGAGCTACATCACCAAGACCAAAACCACCATCAGCCTGAACACCGAGTCGACCTACGACTGGGAGAACAGCGAGTGGTCGGTGCCGGTCAATTTCGTCGTCAGCCAGTTGTTCAAAATCGGCAGACAGCCGATGCAGTTCGGCGTCGGGGCCCGCTACTGGGTCGATTCTCCCGACGGTGGTCCCGAGGATTGGGGGGCACGGGCTCAGCTCACGTTCCTGTTTCCGAAGTGAGAGGGACGGCGGACGGCTGAATGACCCCTTCCTCCCCCGTCCGGACAGATTGCTCCTCGAAGCAGAACCCAGTGGTTGTGGAAACTTTCGACAGGAGGTATGCGCATGAAAACCCAGTCTGCTTTTTCAGCGATTCTTGCCCTGAACGGCGCCATGTTGCTGGCAACTCAACCGGCCCTGGCTGTGGACGCCACCGAGAAGACCGGTTCGCCCGGCGGGGCGACCACCATCGACGGCAGATACCTGCCCACACCGTCGCAGCCCTTTGAAGGGCACATCGGCCGCACGGCGAAGGAATCCACGCCGGACTTCCCGCATGAAGTCCAGGCGTTCGAAGGCGCGCCCAACATCCTGCTGATCATGACCGATGACGTGGGTTTCGGCGCTTCCGGCACGTACGGCGGACCGGTTCCCACGCCGACCATGGACCGGCTGGCGAAGGCCGGGCTGCGCTACACGCAGTTCCACACCACCGCGCTCTCCTCGCCGACGCGCGCGGCGCTGCTTTCCGGGCGCAACCACCACTCCGCCGCCACCGGCGTCGTCATGGAGTTGGGCACCGGGTACCCAGGCTACAACTCACTCATGCCGAAGAGCGCCGGAACCTTTGCCGAGGTGCTCAAGCAGAACGGCTACAACACCGCCTGGTACGGCAAGAACCACAACGTCCCCGACTGGCACTCCAGCCAGGCCGGCCCCTTCGACCTCTGGCCCACCGGGCTCGGCTTCGAGTACTTCTACGGCTTCATCGGCGGCGACGCCAATCAATGGGCCCCGGCTCTCTTTGAGAACACCAAGCCCATCGAGCCGCCGCACGACGACCCGGACTATCATTTCGACAAGGACATGGCCGACAAGGCCATCGAGCGCATCCGCCTGCTGAACGCGATGGCCCCGGACAAGCCGTGGCTGCAGTACTACGCGCCCGGGACCGCCCACGCTCCACACCACGCGCCCAAGGAGTGGATCGCGAAGTTCAAGGGCCGGTTCGACCAGGGCTGGGACAAGGTGCGGGAGGAGACCTTCGCGCGCCAGAAGAAGATGGGCATCATCCCGGCCGATACCAAGCTGACGCCGCGCCCCAAGGAGATCCCGGCGTGGGACTCCCTCAATGCCGACCAGAAGAAAGTCTATGCCCGCATGATGGAGGTCTATGCGGCGGCGCTGTCCCACTGCGACCACCAGATCGGCCGCATCATCGACGCCATCGAGGAGATGGGCAAGCTGGACAACACGCTGGTCATCTATATCCAGGGCGACAACGGCGCCAGCGCCGAAGGCACGCCGCAGGGCCTGCTGAACGAGGCGGCCATCATGAACAACATCCCCGAGGACTTCAGCCAGGTCTTGGCGCGCATGGACGAGCTCGGTTCCCCCACGACTTTCAACCACTACCCCGTAGGCTGGGCTCATGCCATGGATACGCCGTTCCAGTGGACGAAACAGATCGCTTCCCACTTCGGCGGCACGCGCAACGGCCTGGTCATCTCCTGGCCGGCGCGGATCAAAGACCAGGGCGGCATGCGCACCCAGTTCCACCATGTTATCGATATCGCCCCGACCATACTCGCAGCGGCGGATGTCGCGGCGCCCTCCGAACTCAACGGCGTGCCCCAGAAGCCGATGGAGGGGGTGAGCATGATCTATACCTTTGATAATGCCAAGGCGTCGTCGGCGCGCCGCACCCAGTATTTCGAGATGCTCGGGAACCGTGCCATCTACAACGACGGCTGGGTTGCTGCCACCACCCCGGCCGTCGCGCCATGGGTCATGGGCCAGTCTCCCGATGTCGACGCCTATGGGTGGGAGCTCTACCATGTGGCCAAAGATTTCAGTCAGACCACAAACCTCGCTGATAAGGAGCCTGCGAAGCTCCGTGAACTGCAAGACCTCTTCTGGATCGAGGCGGCCAAGTACGACGTGCTCCCCCTCGACAACAGCAAGGTCGAGCGCTTTGACGTCAGCATCCGCCCCAGCCTTACGCGCGGGCGCAGCGTTTTTACTTACCACGAAGGCATGACGCGCATTCCGGAAGGGACCGCCCCGGACCTCAAGAACAAGTCTTTCCAGATAGGTGCCGATGTGGAGGTCCTCGCGGGCGGAGCCAACGGGGTGATCGCGACCCAGGGGGGACGCTTCAACGGTTGGGGCCTCTATCTGCTCGACAGCAAACCGGTGTTCCACTACAACCTGGTGGGTGTCCGGCAATTCACTTTCGCCGGCAAGGAGAAACTGACCCCAGGTCAACACGTCGTTCTTGTGGACTTCAAGTATGACGGCGGTGGTTTCGGCAAAGGCGGTATGGTGACCATCACTGTGGACAAAAAGAAAGTTGCCGAAGGTCGCATCGATCGCACCTATCCCTTCCGGGTCTCACTGGACGAAACCTTGGATATCGGCGAGGACACCGGCACCCCGGTCAGCGAGGACTACAAGGTGCCGTTCAAGTTCAGCGGCAAGCTGAACCGCGTCCTCATCCGGCTCTCTGACTCGCCGCTTACCGCAGAGGACGAGGAACAGATCCGGCGGGCCAAAGCCGCGATTACCATATCGCAATAGGTGAATTCCCCAGCCCAACCGAGGCTGTAACGCGCAGAGGGCGGCAGGCGAGATCAGCATCAGGGAGCGCCCCGAACCTATCCAATGAGGGAAAGGTGCCGTATCGATCATGACTGGAACTGATCAACCCCGATCGAAAGTTGACATTCCCGGACTCCACATCGTGGCCAAGCCGATCGGCCCGGCGTGCAACCTCGACTGCGCCTACTGTTTCTACCTGGAGAAGCAGGCGCTGTTCGATTCCGGAGAAAATTTCCGGATGTCGGACGAGGTCCTGACCGCTTTCATCCATAAACATGTCGAAGCCCAACCGACGCCCGTCGTCGAGTTTGTCTGGCAGGGCGGAGAGCCAACCCTATTGGGGGTTGATTTCTTCCGGAGAGTAGTCGAACTGCAGCGCTCCTTTGCCGGGCGCAAGATTATCCGCAATTCCCTGCAGACCAACGGGACGCTTCTTACCGATGAATGGTGCCGCTTTTTGAAGCGGCACCATTTCATGGTGGGGATCAGCCTCGACGGACCGCACGAAATTCACGACCGCTACCGCCGCAACAGGCAGGGGCAGGGGTCCTTCGATGCGGTGATGCGCGGGATGAAGCTGCTGCAGAAGCATGGCGTGGAATACAACGTCATGGCCAGCGTCGCCCGGGAGACGGCGCGTCGACCGCTGGAGGTCTACCGTTTCTTCAGAGAGCAGGGGGTCGAGTTCATCCAGTTCGTGCCGATCATCGAGCGGCTCCCCGCAGCGGCCGAGCGAGAACTGGGGCTTAACCTGGCCGGACCGGCCGTGCTCGACCGGGAGGAGCGGAATACCGAGGTCACCCCCTGGACGATACTACCCGAGGAGTACGGCGACTTCCTCATCGCCATCTACGAGGAATGGGTGCGCAGCGACGTCGGCAAAACCTTCATCATGAACTTCGAGTGGGCGCTCAACGCCTGGCTCGGCAACCCCTGCCCCGTCTGTATCCATGCCAAACAGTGCGGACGCTCGGTGGTGATCGAGCACAACGGCGACCTGTTCGCCTGCGACCACTACGTTTATCCGCAGTATAAGCTCGGCAACATCCTGACCGACGACCTGACGCAAATGGTCGAGGCCTCGCTGCAAACGGGCTTCGGCATAGGCAAGGAAACCGCTCTGCCGCGCTGGTGCCGGGAGTGCGATGTGCTCAAGGCCTGCCAGGGTGGCTGCCCCAAGCACCGTTTCGCGCAAAGCCATTACGATGAACCGGGATTGCACTATCTTTGTTCCGGCTATCGCAAGTTCTTTCGCCACATCCGCAAATACCTGCGGGCGATAACCACTTTGCTGGAAAACGGGCATTCCGCCTCCCTGGTGATGGAGGCGGTCAAGGGGCCGCTGGTGATCCGTCCGGGGGCGGGCGCCGCAGGGAAACAGAATGGGGGTCGCGCCGGATGACGCCTGGATGATGGCTGTCCCGGGTCCGACACTCCAAGGAAAGGATTATGATGCAAAGCGTAAAAATCATGGCACTGACGGCACTTCTTTTCGGGTTGATGTTCATCACCCCGGCCTTGGCCCAGGAAGAAGCCGATCTGGCGAAGAAGCTGGCCAACCATGTCTGGTCCGTGCCCGGCGAGGACGACCGTGCCGACATCAGCGCAACGTTCCTGCAGCCCTTTCTGAGCTACATCACCAAGACCAAAACGACCCTCAGCCTGAACACCGAGTCGACCTACGACTGGGAGAACAGCGAGTGGTCGGTGCCGGTCGATTTCGTTGTCAGCCAGTTGCTTAAAATCGGCAAACTGCCGATCCAGATCGGCGCCGGAGCCCGCTACTGGGTCGATTCTCCCGACGGCGGTCCCGAGGACTGGGGCGCACGGGCTCAACTCACCTTTCTGTTCCCGAAGTGAGAGCAGGCAGGCAACCACGGAAGGAAGCAGCGGTGACGAACCCGCACCGCGCCGCCAACTGAACGCCGAGATCTGTTGCATGGCTTGATTCGGGTTGCCGGCTGCGCATTGCGGCCCGCCCTCGATCGTGATTCAGCGGAGGATCTCCACGAACGATCACGTCTGACAATTTCAGCTTCCGAAGTGAGGAATGGCTATGGGAAAGCAAGTGATCCTGACAAAGGGTAAAGACACCATCCCTCCCGGCGGGTATCGTTTCGTAATGCTCTGGGCGGCAGGTCTGCTGTTTCTGTATGCGCTGGGGGTGTACTTTGGCACCGGTCTGCTGCGTGGCTACGCATCCGAGACCGTGAAACTCCGGGAAACCCGGATGTCGCTGCTACCCACCGAATTGAACGCCCCGGCCTCTGCCCGGACCCCTACCGGGACAAGCCCGGTGGACGTGCAGGTGGGGTTGATCATGAACCACCTCGGCGAGTTCGCTATGAGGGAGGCCGCCTGGACCGCGGACTTCAATCTCTTCTTTCGCTGGACCGGCGATGGCGTCAACCCCGGAGAAAGTTTCCGCCTTGCCAACGGCCAGATCCTGCAGCGGGAGAAAGTGGAGAGTTCCAGAAGCGGAATGGAACACTCCGCAGAGTATCATGTGGTGGCGCGGATGACGAAATCGTTCGATGCCTCGCGTTTCCCTTTTAGTGACGAAGGTCTGCTAGTGCAGGTGGAGGATGCCACCCATGAAGTGCGTTATGTCGCCGATAATAGTAGCAGCAAGATCGGTCCTGACGCCTTGCCGCGCGGTTTGAAACTGGGTGGGCTCATGGTGGAAGCCAGATCCGGACGGGGTGATTCTGCCTCTGCGGGCGGGAAAACGGTGGCCCGCTCCGAACTTGCGTTCGGCCTGCTGATAGTGCCCGAAAGTTTTGGTATCTATCTGAAGATGTTCCAGGCGCTCTTCGCCTCCGTGGCCATCGCGCTCATCGTCCTTTTCATCAAACCGATCCATGTGGATCCTCGTTTCGGATTGCCGGTGGGAGGTTTCTTCGCCGCGGTGGGGAACAATGTATATGTGTCCTCGCTCCTGCCCCCTTCGGACCGGTTCACGCTGGTCAGCCTGGTCAATGCCACCGGCCTCTTCACGATCTTTCTCGTCCTGGTCCAGTCGGCAATTTCGCTCTACCTCCAGGACACCCTGGGTCAGGAGCGACTGCGCCGGTTTTTTGACCATGTTTCTTTCTCCATCTTCCTGCTTGGGTATGTGGCAATCAATCTCGTCCTCCCCCTTGCGGCGAAGACGTAGTGACACGCCCTGCTGTATACGCCGACACATCTGATGTCGGCCCGGACTAGGGCCCCACCTTTGAGGTGACCTTTATCTCCCTGAAATGATTCTTTTTTTGGAAAGGCGGTAGCGGATGTCTGCAGAGAAAACACACGATAAAATTCCCCGCTGGGGATCGCCGGTGGAGAAGTTCGAGAAAATCGTTGTGGCAGCGCTGGCTCTGCTGCTGGTCGTGGTCGTCGCGATTATCCTGGTCGTCGTGACCTATCTCTTTGTGACCAGGGTGGGATCGTTCGTCACCACCATCCACGGAATAGGGGAGGTTCAGCAAGCCGCATTGCGGGCCTTTTCCGGGATACTGCTGGTGCTCCTCGGCCTCGAACTGCTCGACACGGTCAAGGTCTATTTCCGGGAGCACTGCGTTCGGGTCGAGGTGATCCTGCTGGTCGGCCTGATTGCCATGGGACGCCATGTGCTGGAAATCGATCTTCATCATATCGAACCGCTGATCCTTTTCGGATTTTCCAGCCTGATCCTGGCGCTAGCCGCCAGCTATTTTCTGGTGAAACGGGCACCGCTTCCTGCTTTCGGGAAAAAGACGCAGGGATGCGAAGAAAGCTGCGAGATTCAAGGAGAATAATGAGCTTTGAGCTGGCCCACTAGGAAGCTCGAGACCGCTGAGCATCACCACCACCTCCGCCAACGCCATGCTGACGGCAGCCCAAATCGAGATAAACTGAAAGCCGAATGACAGGAGCGGATGGCTATGGATGATTTTCTTATGAGAATTTTTGAAGACCTGGCGGACCGGGTGAGCGGCCCCATGAAGTTCCGGATGATCCTCCAGCCCGTCATGGCCGCCATCTTTGCCATCCGGGACGGAAGGAAAGATGCCCGGGAGAGGAAGGCGCCCTATGGCTGGGCCGTATTCACCGACTCGGAGCATCGGCGGGAGTTGTTGCAGGCTGGATGGAAAGCGGTGGGCAAGATCTTTGTCCTCGCGATCCTGATCGACGCAGTCTACCAATTCATAGTCCTTCGATCGTTCTATCTCGGCGAGGCGCTCATCGTGGCCGCAATTCTGGCTTTTATTCCCTATCTGCTCATTCGCGGGCCGGTGAACCGCCTCTCGCGCAGGGGGGGAGATTCCTTCCGTAAAGGAGGTTTGTGATGAATGGCAGGTCAATCCATCGTGCCATGGCCAGGGGCGTGCTCGTTCTGGCGCTCCTCCTGCTAGGACTGTCTGTGGCGGCAGGGGAGGAAACGCCTCGGGCATCTGCGTTGCCGGAGGTGGAAACGACGGCGGAGATCCCTGCCGCGCCAGTGGTGGTCGACGGGGTGGCGCTGTTCCGCGTGAGAGGAATCCAGGCCTACCCGGCGGAAAGACGGGCCCGGGAAATCGCCACCCGGATCCAGGGGCTGGCGGCAGATCCGGAATTCTCCGAGGATTCACTCAGAATCGAGGAATCTCCGGCCATGACCCGGATCATGACCGGCAAGACCTTCGTCATGGCCGTTTTCGATGCCGACGCCCAGCTTGAAAACATTGATCGCGAGATTTTGGCTACTGCCTATCGAGTCCGCATCGGCGAGGCCATTGAAGCCTGGCGCCGCGACCGCAACCCGGCGGTTCTGAAGCGGAATGGACTTTACGCACTGATTGCAACGCTGGTGATGGTTGCGGCCTTCTGGGCAGGACACCGACTGTTCCGCCGACTCCGTCTCATCATCGAGACACGCTTCAAGCCCAAAATCCATGATATTCAAATCCAGAAATTCCAGATTCTCCGAAGAGAAACACTTTGTGGAATGCTGACGGGGGTGCTCCGCCTGATCTGGACCGGCCTCGTCCTGATCGGCGCCTACGCCTATCTGCACGGCGTACTGTCGCTTTTTCCCTGGACCCGGGGCTTTGCCGACCGGGTGTCCTCCATGCTGATCGATCCCCTGCTCATTCTGGGCAGGGGATTTGTCGAGGCGGTTCCCAAGCTGGTTTTCCTGCTCATTCTGTTTCTCATTGCCAGGTACGTCCTCAAGCTGATTCGCCTCTTTTTCGACCGGGTGGCCTCCGGCGCGGTGGCTCTTGCCGGATTCGAAGCCGAATGGGCCTGGCCTACCTTCCGGCTGGTGCGGATGCTGTTCGTCGCCTTCGTCCTGATCATCGCCTACCCGTACATCCCCGGCTCGAGCTCCGATGCTTTCAAGGGGGTCTCGATCTTCATCGGGGTACTCTTCTCACTGGGCTCGTCCTCACTCATCGGCAACCTGATCGCCGGCTACACCATGACCTACCGCCGCGCCTTCAGGGTGGGAGACCGGATCAAGGTCGGGGAGCACATGGGCGACGTCCTGGCGAGGCGCCTGTTGGTCACCCATTTGCGCACCCCGAAAAACGAAGAGGTGGTGGTCCCCAACTCGAACATCCTGAACGGGGAGATCGTCAACTACAGCTCTCTGGTCCGGGAGCAGGGACTGATCCTGCACACCACCGTCGGCATCGGCTACGAAACCCCGTGGCGGCAGGTCGAGGCGATGCTGCTGGAGGCGGCGGCCCGTACGCCTGGGCTGCTGCGGGAACCGCAGCCCTTCGTGCTGCAGAAGGCGCTCGGCGACTTCTGCGTCACCTACGAGATCAATGTTTACTGCACCGAGCCGCAGGCCATGAATCGCCTCTACTCGGCTCTGCACGGCAACATTCTGGATGTCTTCAACGAGTACGGCGTGCAGATCATGACCCCGTCCTATGAGGGAGACCCCGAGCTGCCCAAGGTTGTGCCGAAAGAGCAGTGGTACGCAGCGCCTGCGAGGCCGCCGGAAGAGAGAGGGAAGACGGCGGTGGGACCCTGAGCCGCACGGTCAACGAATGCCGTGACCGGCGATTCCTGGCGGGGCCGCCGCCGTCGAAAATGAGGAGGAAATATGAAACCCGTGATTCGCACATGCACCAGGGAAAATCACATCAAAACCCTGAAGAATTGTTTGGTTGCCGCAGCCGATAGGGACCTGCAGGGTTTCTTGCGAAAGCATCAAAGAAGGTTTGCGACTTGGCGGTGATGCCGGAAACGCGTTGTCTGATTGTCAATCCATCGAGAGGAGATCGATCATGAAAAGGACATGGGTGCCGCTTTTTTTTATTCTGACAATTCTCCTGGCCGGGTGCGCGGCCACCAAGACGGAGCACTCCGGGTTTCTCGACCCCTATCCGGAACTCTCCCCTGGCCCCAAGGATGGAGCGGATTTGCGCTACCTCAAACCAGGGGTCGATTTCGCCAAGTACGACAAAATATTGCTCGATCATGTGCTTTTTTATCCTACGGAGGATTCGGCCCTGCAGGGGTTGGAGGCGGACAAGCTGAAGGAACTGGCCGACGATTTTCACGAGGCGATGATCAAGGAACTGCAGGATGCTTACCCGCTGGTGTCGGAACCGGGGCCGGATGTGGTGCGCCTGCGGGTGGCCATCACCGACGTCGAGTTTGCCAAACCGGTAATGAATGCGGTGTCGACCGTGCTGCCGATCGGCCTGGCAGTCTCCATTATCAAGAAAGGAGCCACCGGGGAACATACCGGGGTCGGCTCGGCGAGCATGGAGATGGAAGCTTTGGACAGCATGACCAACACGCGGATCGCCGCCGCCGTGGACCACCATGCGGGCGGCAAGCTCTCCGGTTATACGAAGACCGGTTCGGCCAAGGATGCCTTCGAATTCTGGGCGAAAAGACTGCGTGAGTTTCTGGACGAAGCGCACGAATTATAGCCCCGGCAGGGAGAACGGTCAACCGATGAAAAGGGAGAACAGCGGCCGGCACCAACCTGCTGATTTTCGTCGCCTTCAACTTCACCATCTCCGGGGACCTGCCCCGCCTCGGTTATCTCACCTTTATGGACTCGATCATCGTTGCCGGTTTTCTAGTGACCAGCCTGGTGCTGATCTTCAACGTGATCATCCGCCGGCTGGAGTTGACCGGGATGATCGCCTGGGTGCAGAAGGTCGACCATTACATGCTCTGGATCTATCCCGTTTTCTATCTGGCGGCAGCAATGATCGTAATATTGCTCTTTGACTGAGTGTCGGCCGACCCAAATGGTTTAAAATGAAAAGCGGAACAGTCTTCACTGTTCCGCTTTTATTGCATGGTCGACTTGGATGAAAGTTTTTACCGGATTTCCTGCAGATAGCGGTAAAAGTCGCTGTCGGTGCTGAGCACCAGTTTACCGTTTTTGCCGACCGCCTTACGGTAGGACTCGAGAGTCCGCATGAACGCGTAGAACTCGCGGTCCTTGCCGTAAGCCGCGGCATAGATGGAGGCCGCTTCGGCGTCGGCCCGGCCGCGGATTTCCTCGGCTTCGCGGTAGGCCTGGGAGGTAATGCTTTTCAGTTCTTTACCCATCTGGCCGAGGATGTCGGCTTTTTCACCTTCGCCTTCGCTACGGAACTCGGCGGCGACCTTTTTGCGTTCGGAAATCATTCGCTCATAGACTCGCTGGCGGACCTGTTCGACGTAATTGATGCGCTTGATCTGCACGTCGATGAGCTCGATGCCGTATTCCGGGGTGCTGGCCCGGGCTTTTTCAAGCAGGTTGGCCAGGATCTCCTCGCGACCGACCAGTTGATCCGGGGAAACGGGCACGCCTTCGATCTCGATCTCCTCCACCACACTGCCGGGGGCGCGATAGTCGCTGCCTCGCACCAATTCGACCAGCAGATGCCCGGAGACCGCGTCGCGCACGACCGAGTCGATGATGTCATCGAGCCGGCTCTGGGCGCCATGCTGGGTGGCGACGGTCTTGTAGAACAACAAGGGGTCGGCGATGCGCCAGCGGGCGGTGGTGTCCAGGAAGATGTAGCGTTTATCCTTGGTCGGGATCTGGTTGGGATCTCCGTCCCATTTCAGGATCCGCTTCTCGAAACGGTGCACCTTCTGTATGAAAGGGATCTTCCAGTGCAGACCAGGTCCGAGCACATCGCTGACCGGCTTGCCGAACTGGGTGACCAGGGCTTGATGGCCTTCCTCGACGATGAATAGCGGTGCTTGCATAAAACCTATGACCAGCAGCACGGCAACCAATAGCAACAGCGGCGATTTCATTGCTGGCCTCCTTTGTTTTCAGTGCGCAGGGGGAGCAGGGGCAGGGCCCCGGACCCTTTTTTATCCATAATGTAGATCTCGTCGAGTTTGGGCAGCACCTGTTCCAGGGTTTCCAGGTACAGGCGCTGACGGGTGACATCCGGCGCTTTGCGGTATTCGGCATACAGGGCGAGGAAGCGGCTCGTTTCACCCTGCGCCTTGTTGATGCGTTCAATGGCGAAGCCCTGGGCCTCCTGGATGGTGCGGCGGGCCACGCCGCGGGCCTTGGGCACTTCGCGGTT
Organism: Pelobacter sp. UBA6093; assembly: GCA_002435955.1. GTDB lineage: Bacteria > Desulfobacterota > Desulfuromonadia > Desulfuromonadales > Syntrophotaleaceae > Syntrophotalea. The sequence continues at coordinate 223,593 of DIWZ01000032.1, read as the reverse complement.
ATACTGTTCGCGGGCCTGGAAGATCAGGCTTTCTTTTTGCTGCTCGGCTTCGTTGACTTCGTTGAAAGCGGCTTTGACCGCGTTCGGGGGGTTGACATCCTGGAATTTGACGGTGACGATGCGCACGCCAATATCATAGTAGTTGAGACTTGCCTGCAGATCCTTCTGGATGCTGTTAGCCAGGACCTCTCGCTCGGTGGTCAACACCTCACTGACGTTGGAGTTGCCCACTACCTTGCGTACCATCGCCTCGGCAAGGTCGCGGATGGTGGCTTCCGGTTCGTGAATGCGAAACAGGAATTTGAACGGGTCGGCGATCTGGTATTGGACAATCCATTCGATATCGCTGACGTTGAGATCTCCGGTCAGGGTCAGGGATTCATCCTCCAGGTTTCTTTTGGTGTAGGTGCTGCGCACCCCGGCCTGAACGGTGCGAAAACCGAATTCCTCCTTGAGTACCCGCCCGGTCTTGACTTTGTAGGCCCGGTCGATGCCGAAGGGGAGTTTCAGGTGCAGCCCCGGTTCCGCAAAACTGTTGAACCGGCCGAAACGCAACACGACGCCGGTTTCCTCGGTGTCCACCTTGTAGAAGCTGCTGGTGAGGCTGATCAGCAGCAGCAGGCCGATAACCGCAATGAGCACCAGTTGTGGTGTGGACTTGTTTTGTTTGATACGCCTGGCCAGGTCGTGCAGGTCCCCTCCCGGATATTGAGATGGCATGGATCCTCCTTGGTGATAGGATGTTATGGAAATTGTTCATGAAGAAAACTGAGGCGTCTGGAGTATAACAGACTAAACCAGAACTCCGAAGCAAAACCGGGCGGTGAATCCCAACTCGTTTTGACGCTGCCTGCATTGGGCTGGTTTGCCGGCAGCAATAATACCTCGAATTATTTGACGCGACATCTCGCACGGAACTCTGAGAATCTGCCGCACTTGGAAGTGGTGGGGGAAGTGTGATAGGATTTTTGAAAAGGATTGCGCAAGGGGGATAGAAGTTGAGTCAGAAAAAAACGTCGGAAGATATTCATATCCAGGAACAGGAAGCGATTCGTGTGGCGACGCCGTCGCTTTTCAAAGTGTTGATGCACAACGACGATTATACGACCATGGAATTCGTCGTGGATGTTCTCGAAGAGGTGTTTCACAAATCTCCCACCGACGCCCATCGTATTATGTTGTGCATTCACAGCGAAGGGACGGGCGTATGTGGTACATTTCCCCATGAAATAGCTGAAACCAAGATTGCCCGGGTTCACCGGATGGCGCGTCAGGCCGGGTTTCCGTTACGTTGCAGCTTGGAAGAGGCATGAAGGGAGCAATCCTATGTTCGCACAGGAAGTACAGATAACCTTTTCGTTGGCCGTTCGGGAGGCGCAACGGCGCCGCCACGAATATCTCACCACCGAGCATATTCTCTACGCCATGCTGCTGGAGGATCACGGCAGAGAGCTGATTGCAGGCTGCGGCGGGGATACTGAAACGCTTAAGGCCGAGTTGGAGAAATATTTTTCCGACCACCTGGAAAGCCTGGTTGAAGATCGCGATGTCGTCCCCGAGCAGACCATCGGATTGCAGCGGGTGTTGCAGCGTGCCGTGCTGCATCTGCATTCCGCAGGCAAAAAGGAGATCACCATCGGCGACCTGCTGGCCGCCATGTTCGCGGAAAAAAATACCCATGCGATACATTTTCTGGAAGACCAGGGCGTGTCCCGTCTGGATGTCCTCAACTATATTGCCCATGGCGTAACCAGAGTGTCCCGCCAGGGCGATGCGCCACAGGCCCAGGCGTCGACGCAACCTGGTGGCGGCAGCCAGGAAAAGACCGACGAAAGTAGGGAAAAACCCAAACAGGATCCGTTGGCTCTGTTCACCGTCGATCTCGTGGAACGCGCCCGCCAGGGGCGCATCGATCCGCTTATCGGTCGAACCGCCGAACTTGAACGTACCGTGCGGGTATTGTGTCGCCGGCGCAAGAATAATCCCATCTTTGTGGGGGAGGCAGGTGTCGGTAAAACCGCCATGGCCGAAGGGCTGGCGCTGATGATCAGTCAGGGCAGGGTGCCTGATATTCTCAGTAATTGCGAGGTTTATGCCCTCGATATGGGATCGCTACTGGCTGGCACCAAATTCCGCGGCGATTTTGAGGAACGTCTCAAGGCCGTGGTCAAGGCTTTGGAAAAGCACCCCGATGCCATTCTGTTTATCGACGAAATTCATACGGTGGTCGGCGCCGGGGCTACCAGTGGCGGCTCTCTCGATGCTTCCAATATCCTCAAGCCGGTCTTGGCCAGTGGCGATTTCCGCTGTATCGGATCGACCACCTACGAGGAGTATAAAAATCTGTTCGACAAGGATCGGGCCCTGTCGCGGCGTTTCCAGAAAATCGATATCGTGGAGCCGAGCGTCGAAGAAACAGTTGATATTCTCCGCGGTCTCAAGGATCGCTATGAAGAACATCATGGTGTGACCTATACCGATGAGGCCATAATAGGTGCGGCCGAACTTTCGGCCCGGCATATCAATTTCCGTCATTTGCCTGACAAGGCCATCGATGTTATCGACGAGGCCGGTTCAGCCATGCGCCTGGCCGGTAGTCGGGTCGTGCATCTGGCCGATATTGAAAGTGTGGTGGCCGGCATCGCACGCATCCCGGAACGCAGCGTATCGACCTCCGATCGCCGGCGGCTGAAAACCCTGGCTCGGGATCTTAAACGGCAAGTGTTCGGCCAGGAAGAGGCCGTTGAGACTCTTTCCCGTGCGGTATTGCGGGCTCGGGCCGGGCTTGGCCATCCAGATAAACCGATCGGTGCTTTTCTCTTTACCGGACCGACCGGAGTCGGCAAGACCGAAGCGGCTCGCCAGCTGGCCTTGCAACTGGGGGTCGAATTCATTCGTTTCGACATGAGTGAATACATGGAAAAACACTCCGTGTCGCGTTTGATCGGGGCCCCGCCCGGCTATGTCGGGTTCGACCAGGGTGGGCTGCTCACCGATGCGGTGATCAAACAGCCGTATGGCGTATTGCTGCTCGATGAAATCGAAAAGGCGCACCCCGACCTGTTCAGCATTCTGTTGCAGGTTATGGATCACGGCAGCCTGACGGACAACAATGGGAAAAAGGCCGATTTCCGCAATATTGTGCTGATCATGACCAGCAACGCCGGCGCACGGGAAATGAGCGCCAATCCCATAGGTTTCGGCAAGAAGGAAGGGGGCATCCCCCGACAGGCGGTGGAGCGAACTTTTTCGCCGGAGTTCCGCAACCGCCTGGATGCCATTATCCCCTTTCACAGTCTGGGAGAACAGACCATGCTCAAGATTGTGGACAAGTTTCTCGATCAACTGCGCGACCGGCTGTCAGAGCGCCACATAAAGCTGGTGGTCTCCAGTGCGGCCCGCGCCGATCTGGCCCGTCGCGGCTACGATCCGCGGTTTGGTGCACGCCCGTTGGCCCGGTTGATTCAAATCGATGTCAGTGACGCCATTGCTCAGGAAATCCTGTTTGGGGCTTTGCAGTCAGGCGGAGAAGTTCGCCTCGGTTGTCGTGCGGGGAAACTCGATTTTCGCTTTCTCAAAGAGTCTGTTGCCTAGTGCCCATCTATCAACTGATTGATGAACTGATCTTCCCCCCCCGGGATCATGCGGAGGCTGGTGGCCTGCTTGCCGTGGGGGGGGATCTTTCCCCTCGGCGTCTTCTGCTCGCTTATTCCATGGGGATTTTCCCCTGGTTCAGTGAAGGTGACCCGATTCTCTGGTGGACCCCCGATCCCCGCTGCATTCTCCGACCTTCGGAATTTCGCATAAACCGCAGTCTGGCCAAGGAGCTCAAACGCGGGCGTTTTCGCATTACCTTCGATCAGGCGTTCAGCGATGTTATGCGTGCCTGCGCCCGGACCCCACGCAAGGAAGGCCCCGGTACCTGGATTACTGACGCCATGCTCACTGCCTATGTGCTTTTACACAGCCTGGGATACGCGCATTCGGTGGAATGCTGGTTTGACGGTTGCCTGGTGGGGGGGGTGTATGGCGTCAGCCTGGGGGGCTGCTTTTTCGGCGAATCGATGTTCCATCAAATGCCCAATGCTTCAAAGGCAGCCTTCGCAACTCTTGTAACCCATCTAATGGAGCTCGGTTACCAACTGATCGACTGTCAACAGCCTTCCAGACATCTTATCGCCATGGGAGCCAGGCAGATATCCCGTAAAGAGTTTTTTCAACTCCTGGAAGCCGCCGGCGTTCGTCCCTCCACATTGCCCCCCAAGGGCGCTTTTCCCGTCTGAGTTCCTGTTTGCCGGACGCATTTGATGATAGGAGTGCCACCGGATGAGCGGCGCTGCAGGGTAAATGTGCCTGATGGCCTCGCTCCCGCAATGTGCTCGCTTGACTAACGTATACCTGTTTCTTCTGTGCTTAAAAAATATGCAAAATGCCACGAATACGCATGGGATCAGGGGTCTCGGGGCTATCCACCGGTGTTCCCCACAGGGTTTTCCACGGATCTGTGGATGAGCGGAGAAAAGCGTTGTAAATCAGGCAATTAGATTCTTTTTTTGGTGGGCAGTTAGTGGAAGTATATCTCATTTGAAAACTAAGTAGGCGGAATTTAAAAGGTTGTTAACAAGTTTCTAGTATTTCCCTGACAGTAAGGGGAACCGCAAAACCGGCAGTGAAAAGGCGGAATCGCATTGGCCTTTTCACTGCGTCTGGATGCGACTCTTATTGTTTTTCATGGCCAAGCGCATGGCGCGAATAAATTTTTCAAGCCGTTTTTGATCTTCGGCCATGATCGCCGTGAATTGTAAGCCTGCGGTGCAGGAGGTATTTTCCTTTTTGGTGTGGGTCCAGACCACTTCAGCCATGGTGCAGATCGGCGATGTTCCCGGCTCGACCTGAAGCAGCAAAAGGCATAATTGGGCCTTGTCGATGGCGTTACGGAATCCAAGACGAATTCCGCCGCTGCTGAGGTTGACCATCCCGCAGGGCAATGCTTGAATGAAATCCGGCGGGGTGTTGGCAAGTTTGTGGATATGTTGTTGCCATTGTTGACGAACAAAGGCTAAGCTGCCGGCAATGCGGCTATAACGGATCCCGATGGGAAGATTCAGGCGGTCTGTGGGGCGTCTTTGAAAGAAGCGAAGGTCGCCGTCAAACCGCAGTTGGATGGAGGTGCTGGTTTGCTGCTGGTGAAAATAGGTCTGGGCCTTTAATCCCAGGCCCAGGCTCTCTGAGACGATCGCCATGGTGGAATCGGCAGAAAAAGCTGATGGATCTATTTCGTAGGGCAGGTTCAGCGTCAGGATACCGTTCTCCACCGACTGACAGGAGGCAGAAATGTTTTCCAGGCGATCATCCCCATGGTCAGGATTGGTCAAATGAATGAGCACTTTTTGTCCGGGTTTGAAATGTTTATTGAACATGGCATTTAATCCATTGATAGACAGGTTTGTATCGAAGCAGCCAAGACCTTAGCCAAATCAGCATTTTTTATGCCACCGGGGTTGGTAAGTGACATAAAGGTTTTATGCGAACCGGATATTTCCGTAGTCGGGCCTGGTGGATGAATTCGAATGCGTTTACGAAGGTTGATGCATTCACAAAATCCTTACTCTGATTTGCTTTGGAACTAACATACAAGGGCGGACTTTTTGCGACGCCATCAAGGTTTGTTGGTGAGTTTTTGTCTCAGTAGCATTTTTCCGGTCAGGTCATCGATGAATTGAAGGGCCGTAAGTCCGGAGTAGCGCCCGAGCTGTTCGGCCCAGGCCAGAGCTGATGGCTGCCAGGCTTCGTCGGTTATGGGCAATGCGCGTTGTTGTACCAGGAGTCGACAGATGTCGAGGTAGGACGTGCGCTGTGTGGGGGGCAGGTCGATGATGATGCCGAAACCTCTCTCGGCCGATTGCTCATCCGGGAAAAGTTTCGCATGGTCTGAGGAAATTGAGCCACTGTTATCGGGGTCTGCAAGGGAGTTGGAAGTGTGGTTGCTTGTGGCATAGAATAAAATATTGGTGGCCCGGGTTTCGATGCCACCTTGAAGCAGGTCTGCCAGTTCCCGACAGTTTGTCGCTTCCATGGAGTGGAAAAGGTCGCCGGAAAACAGGACGAAATAATACGGTAGACCCCGCAGGCATGAGGTGATGAGCGGTAGCTGGTGGAGGTCTCGAGTGTGGATTTCGATCAACCGTAATCCCTTGTCGCCAAACTTTTTCAACAGGCCTTTAATGGCGGACTGTTTGCCGCTGCCGGGTTCGCCGCGAAGCAGGATATTGTTGCAGGGCAGACCGTGGACGAACTGTGCGGTGTTTTCGCATAAACGATCAATGACATCGTCCATGTTCAAAAGGTTGGCATGATCCTGCAGATCCGGAAGTGTGACCTCTTCAAGGTATCCGGTGTGGCAGCTTTTTCTCCACCAAAAGGCGAGGTGTTGTTGGAAAAGTTGCGGTTCAGGCTGGTAGTCGATGAGTTTTCGTGTCAGATATTCTTCCTCGAGATCGAGAAGCCGTTCTATGCGCTCAAGCAGATATTCCCAGTCGATATCAAGGGAGTTGAATTCCATGCCGGATAGCCCTCCTCGTGGCCGTTGATAAAAGGTTGTAAGCAATAAAATAATAACAGAAATTGTCATGAACTCTTTTCTCCTCAGGGCGCAACACAAACAGTGCGGTACAGGACTGAGGCTGCAACCTTGGCCGAACGGGTCACTGGGAGAAAAGGGGATGGACTTTGCCGGGAGCGTGAGATGAAAAAATACAAATTTGAGCTGTTTGCAGTAACTGCCCCTGGCCTGGAATCGGTATGCGCCCGGGAGTTGACAGCCTTGGGTATGGCGGAGGTTGTTCTCTGCAAGGGAGGGGTTTCTTTTCAGGGCGGTTTGGAGGAACTGTACCGAGCCAACTTGTGGTTGCGCAGCGCAACCCGCGTTCTTGTCAGATTGGGGGCGTTCGGCTGCAGGGATTTCCCGGATCTGTACCGCAAGGCGCTACGTCTGCCCTGGGGGCGCTTTATCAAGCCGGGAACCCGGATCCAGGTCAAGGCGACCAGTCATCGGTCCCGGTTGCAGCATACCGGTCGTATTGCCGAAACTGTGCAGGAGTCTGCCGGCCGTGTTCTTGGCGGTGCGGTCGCTTCTGATGGCGGACCGGATCAGTTGGTCTTGGTACGTTTCGAGGATGACCAATGCCTGATTTCCGTAGACAGCAGTGGTGAGTTACTGCACCGGCGCGGGTATCGCCAGAAGATCGGTGCTGCGCCCATGCGCGAATCGCTGGCGGCCGGGATTCTGATGCTGCTGAATTGGAACGCCCGGGCTCCTCTTGTCGATCCCATGTGTGGTTCGGGTACTTTTGTTATTGAAGGGGCTCTTATGGGCATGCGGCGAGCTCCCGGGATAGAGCGTCGATTCGCTTTTATGCAGTGGCCCCGTTACCGCCCCGGACTGTGGCAGGTGCTGCAAATCCAGGCACGCAGCGCCGAACAACCTGTCGAGATGTCATTGATCGGCCGTGACCGGGATCCTGCTGTGCTTGAAGCCGCCAGCTGCAACGCCTCCAAGGCGGGGGTCGAAGCTGTAACCTTGTTCCAAACCGCGGAACTCGGCACAGGAGATGTCCCCGAACAGCCCGGTCTTGTTCTGTGCAACCCTCCGTATGGCGGACGGCTTGGACATGATGGAGCCCTGATAAAGCTTTACCGGCAGCTGGGGGACATATATCGGTCCGATTATCGCGGCTGGCAAGGGGCGGTATTGTGTCCTGACGGTCCTCTGGCACAGGCCCTGGGGGGCGGTTTTGATCGTTTGGATTTTCTCGACAACGGTGGACTGGAGGTCGGTCTGTATGTGGCTCACCTTTAGGAGTCTGCCGGACTATACGAGCCTACAGACTCCTGGAAAAGAATAAATTTCACTTGCATTGTCTCGGTGTAGACATTATAATTCCTCTTCGTGTCGTTTGGCTGAGCTGAGTGGCACGCCAGATAGAGAGAAAGTGAGGTGAAGGTTTCGTGGAAATTCAAGTTATCGACAACAATGTCGAAAAGGCTATCCGTGTGCTCAAGCGCAAGCTGCAGCAGGAAGGCTTGTTTCGTGAAATGAAGCAGCGAAAATTTTACGAAAAGCCGAGTGTCAAGCGTAAGCGCAAGGAAAAGGAAGCACAGCGTCGTCTGCGCAAAAAATTGCGTTTGATCAAAAAAGTCTGATGCCTCGCCGATATGTGTTTATAAGGTAAAAAGGGTCGATCCTCAGGGGTCGGCCCTTTTTTGTCTTTGCGTATGCTATGTCTGCTGCACACAAAAAAAAGCCGAAGCGCATTCCCTGGTCCAGCGCTTCGGCTTTGTAATGCGAAAAATGAGGCAGTTTATTTCGGCATGACCGGCAGTTCGATGCCGGCGATTGTCTGCAGCAGTCGAACAACTTGGCAGGTGTAGCCGAATTCGTTGTCGTACCATACATACAGGACGCAACGGTCGCCATTGACGATGGTGGCCAGGGAGTCGACCACTCCGGCGTGGCGGGAGCCGATGAAGTCGCTGGATACCAGTTCCGGCGAATTGACAAACGCGATCTGGTTTTGCAGCGAGGAATGCAGTGCCACATCGCGCAGGTAGTTGTTCAGTTCATCGACATTCGTCTCCTTGGTAAGGGACAGGTTCAGAACGGCCAGAGAAACGTTGGCGACCGGCACACGAATGGCATTGCCTGTCAGTTTTCCGGCAAGCTCCGGCAAGGCTTTGGCTGAAGCTTTGGCAGCGCCGGTTTCGGTGATGACCATGTTCAGGGCTGCTGCGCGACCACGACGACCTTTTTTGTGATAATTGTCGATCAGGTTCTGGTCGTTGGTGTATGAGTGGCAGGTTTCGAGGTGACCGTTGACGATGCCATACTTATCGTTGATGGCCTTGAGGATCGGCACTACCGCATTCGTGGTACAACTGGCGGCGGAGAAGATCTTCTCGTCCGGGGTGGCCAGGTTGTTGTTGATGCCGAAAACAATATTGGGGATATCGCCTTTGCCGGGAGCGGTAAGGAGGACCTTCGCTACGCCCTTGGATTTGAGGTGCTGGCCAAGCCCTTCGCGATCGCGCCACAGACCGGTGTTGTCGACGACGATGGCGTCATTGATGCCGTAGGCGGTATAGTCGATACTGTCGGGGGAGTTCGCGTAAATCACCCGGATCATATTGCCGTTGGCAATGATGGCGTTTTCTTCTTCGTCGAAGCTCAACACGCCATTGAAGGGGCCGTGGACAGAGTCGCGCTCCAGCAGGCTGGCGCGTTTCATCAGGTCGTCATCCGTGCCTTTGCGGACCACGATGGCACGCAGGCGCAGCTTATCGCCACCGCCGGTCTTTTCGACCAGCACCCGTGCCAGCAGGCGTCCGATGCGTCCGAAGCCGTAGAGCACTACATCGCGGGGTTCACTCAGCAAGGAGCCACGGCCGTTGTTGACCGATGTCAGTTTGCCGGCGATAAATTCATCCAGGGGCTGCTTGCCTTCCTGCTCCCGGAATTGAACGGTAAGTTTGCCGATATCGACGCGGGACGGGGACAGGTCGAGTTTGCTCATGGCCTGCAGGACGGGGAAGGTGTCAATAACGGAAAGTTCGCTCCCCAGTACCTGTTGGGCAAAACCGTGCGCCTTCAAGAGGTCGATGACCGTTTTGTTGACCAGTGACTGGCCGTAGACATTGATGCTCACCCCGCGGTCACGGTAAAGGTGCCCGATCAGAGGAAGCATGGATTCTGCTGTTTCGTCCTGCCTGATCCAGTCGTTCAGGTACTTTTTCTGCTTTTGCATGCTCATATCTGCTCCCTTCCAAGGTTCGATTTTAATCGAACCGACGGTTAAAAAATAGGCGTTTATCCTATAGAAACAGACACGCCATTTCAACGCCTTTTACATCCGGCGGGCGACTTTAAGCTGGACTTCGCACCCATAACTGCTTATTTATTAACACCAGGATTATCCGGTAGGCAGGCGGCGCAGAAGGTGCCATATACGAGATTTGCACCACTCGGTATGCAGCCCTTGATACGTACGCTTTGGCGGCTGTTTAAAACCTTCTTATTCTAAACCAAGTGACTTGCCTTTTCAATCATTTGTTGGTAGTTTCTGGTACTTTTTACTCGATCTGGATACTGCAAAAAAGGAGCACAAGTAATCCGACCGGGGCGCGTTTCGAATCACAACACCGACTAGGAGGCTGCAGGTTATGGCGGATGGAACCCATTACCGGGAATTGGGGTTGGTTAATACCCGAGACATGTTCAATAAGGCAATGGCCGGAGGCTATGCTGTACCCGCTTACAATTTTAATAATCTTGAACAGCTGCAAGCCATCATCCAGGCCTGTGCGGCTACTGCCTCGCCAGTCATCATTCAGGTCAGCAAGGGGGCTCGCAATTACGCCAACGAGACCATGCTGCGCTATATGGCCATGGGTGCTGTGCGCATGGCGCGCGAAAAAGGGTCTGAGATCCCCGTCGCCCTGCACCTCGACCACGGTGATTCGTTCGAGTTGTGCCAGTCCTGCATAGAATCCGGCTTTTCATCGGTTATGATCGACGGGTCCCACCTTTCTTACGATGACAATGTTGCCCTGACCCGCAAGGTCGTCGAATATGCCCATGCCCATGACGTTACCGTTGAGGGGGAACTCGGTGTGCTGGCCGGCATCGAGGATGAGGTCGTCGCCGAATATTCAACGTACACAAAGCCTGAGGAAGTTGAGGATTTCGTCAGTAAGACCGGCGTTGATTCTCTAGCTATCTCCATCGGAACCAGCCATGGAGCCTATAAATTCAAGGTAAAGCCGGGGGAGGAGCCACCGCCGCTGCGTTTTGATATTCTCACGGAAGTTGAGGAACGCATTCCCGGGTTTCCCATCGTACTGCACGGAGCCTCCAGTGTGGTACCCGCCTACGTGGAGTTGATCAATCGCTATGGCGGCAATCTGGAGGGGGCGGTGGGCGTTTCCGAGGAACAGTTGCGTTGTGCCGCTGCCAGCGCCGTTTGTAAGATCAATATCGACTCCGACGGTCGGTTGGCAATGACCGCCAAAGTGCGGGAATATCTGGCCAACAACCCCAAGGAGTTCGATCCGCGGACATATCTCGGAGCGGGACGCCAGGAACTGATCGATCTGATTACCCATAAAAACCGCAATGTGGTCGGTAGCGCCGGCAGGGTTTCGTGATTCGGTGAAACTGATTTATGGTAAAGGCCGCCTTCAGGGCGGCCTTTTTTAGTCGGAGCCTTGAAATTTTACGAATGCCTTTGACCTTTTTGCAATACGATGGCGGTATTTCCATCGGGACCGAATGAAAATATCCGGATGATTTTCAGGAGAAGTCCTTGCGTTATGGTAGGTCGTGGAAGCTAGGAGTGGTGCACTTGCAAATTGAATTCACCGTTCCCAAGTTAAAAACGTCACTGTGACCATCCAAAGTTTCCGGATGGACACTAGCTCGGGTACGTGCTTTGGGGGTGTGTAATGCATGTTGATGATTTTAGCATGGGTATAACGCTGAAATTTTCAGACAAAAACCTTGAAAACAGGTTTTTGCAGGATGTCGTATTCAGTAATCTTTTTGTTCCAAGATTGATTTATCTCGGCGGAACATTTTTATACGCAATATTTTTTATTCTTGATTGGTTTCTAATTGCAGACAATATAAGACTATGTGCCTTTGTCCGATTCTTTGTTGTATGTCCGATGCTTATTGCAACATATTGTCTGGTTGGTAAGCCTGTATATCGAAAATACTGGACATCAATTTCGTTGATAAATGGTTTTGCCGCAGGAGGAGGCATGCTCTTCCTGATAGCCCAGGCGCCCTCGCCCGGGAATCACCTTTATTATGGTTGTTTGATGTTATGTTGTCTGTTTTATTATGTTTTCGAACCACAACAGGTGGTCTCGAATATCCTCTCATGGGGGGTGTTTGGTCTGTATGTCGTGGTTGCCATTTTGTTTACTGATACACCGTTGGCTATTTTTTTAAATAATATTTTTATTTTCTTTTTTTTCAATATTGGCGGAATGTTTGCTTGTTACTCCATGGAGCTGTCCCAGAGAAAAGAATTTATTCATAAATTCACCATTCAGGATCAGTCCGATCGCTTGTACCAGGCCCTGTCCGATGTTGACCAGCAGCGTGAAAAGGCTCATATGTTGTCGCTTCAGGACTCACTGACCGGTCTGCCCAATCGGCGGCACTTTTTTTCCGTATTGGCCAGAGAATTGGGGCCGTCAAGCAAGGCTGGGCAGGAGGTGAGTCTCATGTTGATCGATATCGACCACTTCAAGGAAATCAACGACCATTTCGGGCATGTGGTCGGTGATCAAGTTTTGGCACTGGTGGCCGGGATAATCGGTGACACTGTCCGTCAGTGTGATACGCCATGTCGATATGGGGGGGAGGAATTCGCAATATTGCTGCCCAATACATCCGCCGATATCGCTGAAAAAATAGGTCGTAGAATCTTGGAATACATCGCATCTGCGAACATACCCGCAGGCCGGGGGGAGGAAATTGTTACCGCCAGCGTGGGGCATGCAACCCTGCCGTCCGGGCAGCAATCTTCGATCGAAAATCTGGTTGAACTGGCGGATCGAGCACTTTATGAGGCAAAAAACTGTGGACGAAACCAGGTGCGCATGTGGACAAAAGGTTTGCAGGGATATGGGATCTGATAGTGTTTCATGAGTTTTGCGAGGAAGGTTCTTGTGAATATTGTAGATTGCAAATTCATCCATGCCTGGAATTTACAGTAGTTATGTAATTACTATATTTGAGTTTTATTGAGATATCTCGTAATTATGTAAAATGTTGACTCAAGTTAAAATGCTTGGTAGGTTTGAGAAGATTGCGCATAAACTAATTTTGGCCAGGACAAATCAATGTTTGCTCATATCGAAATAGATCGTTCCAAGTGTAAAGGCTGCGGGCTTTGTACTATTTCATGCCCAAGGAACTTGCTTGTCCTAAGTAGAGCAGAAAATGACGAACATCTTCCCGTCGCTGTTTTCGCTGAGGAAGGCAACTGTGCTGGTTGTGCATTCTGTGCAAGTATATGTCCAGACCTGGCAATCAGTGTTTATAGTGTCTGCAAGAACGAAATAACCGGAAAATTAAGTAAAAATTTCCCCTGTTATCGAAAAATTGTAAACGATCTCTGTTGTTGACACGCATAATCCCCCCTCCTGCACATCCCTTTTTCAGTCGTTTTCCTGGTTTGCTGCAATAAAGTGCTATGTCGCTGCGCCCATGGCCCTCGTCCCTGTATTCTGTTGGTTTCAGCTATGTTTCTTGCGTTGTTTAACGATATTACAACACATTCCCACGAAGAACTGCCCTGGCCTGAAAGCCGATAAAAAACATATCTGCCATGCGCGATCTCGTGTAGTCTTCGTTTTTTAACCATCCCGGTAAGATTTGTTAACAGGTTGCAGGCAGTTTCTGCCTTTTGGGCTGGTTCTCCGATAGACAAGTATTGACCTGGGTTGCTGACGCAGGAGGGCTTTGCGACAGAAAACCTTTGGTTATTGAGGATATATGCCGTTTTTTTCTTTGGACTTTGCGCGTTTTCAACGTTTGAAAATTGAAGGGCGCGCCCTGATGCTGCTCGCAGGCCCTATCTTGACGGCTCATCTGGCGCAACAGGCTCTTGCTTTTACCGATACGGTGATGGCCGGCCGGGTGAGTGCTACCGATCTTGCCGGGGTGGCTGTCGGGGGCAGTCTGTGGATTCCTGTTTCTCTGTTTCTTTACGGAGTTTTGCTGGCGATCACACCGATGGTTGCGCAACTGCACGGCTCGGGACATACCGCCGAAACCGGGCCTTTGGTGCGACGCGGTACACTGGTAGCTTTGCCGATGGTGGTGGTGGCTATGCTGCTGCTGGGGCATGCCGACACGGTCTTTACCATGATGGAGGTTGTGCCCGAGGTCTCTTTGATTGCCTCACGTTACCTTAAGGCTATCGCCTGGGGACTGCCGGCCGCGGCTGTCTTTTTTCTGCTGCGCAATCTCAGTGAAGGATTGGGGTTGGTGCGTCCCAGTATGCTCATCGGGGTGGCCAGCTTGCCGGTCAATGTTGCCGCCAATTATGTTTTAATCCATGGCAAGCTTGGATTTCCCGCCCTTGGCGGCGTCGGATGCGGCTGGGCTTCGGCAATTACTCTATGGTTCATGTGTGGCTGCATGGTGATGACTATTTTGCGAGGCAGGACTTATGCCGCCACACATTGTTTTGATTTCGGCCGGCCCTGCGGACAGGAAGGCGCCATGCAAATTCTCAGGCTCGGCTGGCCTATCGGGTGTTCTTTGCTGGTCGAATCGAGTGTCTTTGCATTGATTGCCCTGTTTCTCGCGCCTCTGGGGGCGCTGGTTGTCGCTTCACATCAGATTACCCTTAATTATTCCGCCACGGTGTTTATGGTCCCTTTGAGTATTGCCAGCGCCATAACCATTCGTGTGGGGCATGCGGTCGGTAGCAAGCGTTTCGATCAGGCCCATCGCGTAAGCCAGGTAGGCCTGGTGGTTAATTCTCTGGTTGCAGTTTTGACAGCCTGTCTCACTATGCTCTTTGCCGAACAGATCGCCAGCCTCTATACCAATGACAGCCAAGTGGTTGCCATTGCCGTTGGGCTGCTCTATCTCAACGCGCTTTATCAGGTGTCCGATGCGTATCAGGTCAGTGCTGTGGCGGCCCTGCGGGGCTATAAGGATACCCGCATGCCTCTGCTGTTGATTCTGATCGCTTTCTGGGGGATTGCGATGCCTCTTGGCTACAGTCTTGCGCTGACCTCTGTTTGGGGCCATCCCATGGGAGCGACAGGGTTCTGGATAAGCCTTATTGTCGGACTGAGTGTTTCGGCTGTATTGCTGGGCGTACGGTTACATCGGGTTCAACGCAGACAGCAGCCAAACGAGCGGAATTAAAAGCCAGGACCAACCGCGCAGTGCATTGATAGTGCCAAGAAAATTTTTTCGAGTTGAAGCGCTTCTTCCATCAGTGAGCGAACCCTGCGCTTCGGTTGCGAAAGCCGGCGGCGCAACTCCGGGTCACGCGCCAGGGTGATGGCCTGTTGAACAAAACTGTGCGGCGTGTCATACAACAAACCCTGCCGGCCTGATTCAAAAGCAACCATGTTGCCGGGAATATTCCTGGCCAATACAGGTGTTCCAAGCCAGGCCGCTTCATGCAGGGCGTTGGAAAAGCCCTCGCTGACCGAGTTGTTGAGCACTACGTCGGCTTCCTGCATGGCGGCGGGCATGGCGATTACGGGGATCTCTCCCGCATAACGTGCCCATGGACGACTCTTAACGCCCTGCAAAAAGCGGTGTCCATAATCAATATCAAGTATGGGACCGCAAAATACCAGCCGGCACGGTGAATGTGCAGCGGCAACCGGTTCAAACATCTCCAGCAGTTCCAGATTCGCTTTGACGGGGCGAATCCCCGCCGGATGCAGGAACAGCACGCATTCCCGTTGAATACCGAGTCCATGGCGCAGGGCATGCGGGGCGTGACCGCAATCCAGAGCCGGCGGTACATGATGCAGGCGCGAAGCCAGTCCGGGGTAATCCCTTTGTAATTCCGTAGTGGTCAAGGCGTTAATGGTAATGATCGCTTCGGCCCGTTCAAGGACAGTCAGGATGGTTGGTCCTTGTTCCGGATTCGCAAGCCCGTGATTGACGTCAGTGCCTGTCAGGGTGACGACCAGGGGGATGCGATCGGACTGTCTGCACGCCAGCCACTGCCGGCCACAGCGATAGGCATGCAGTACGTTCACAACATCGGGTACGAAGTCTTCCGTTTCATTTTCCAGATCCTGGATGGATTCCCCGGCTTCGGCAATATGGACGTGGTGGCCGAGGGCTTCCAGACCTTTCTGTTGGCGAAGTGCCGATACCCAGTTACCTGTCGTGCGTGGTTGGGCCGGGGTGACTGTCAAGATGCGCACGATTAATCTCCTGGGAGGCTGTCGGACTATACGGGCCGAATTTGCAGCAGGCGCATGGATAGTCCGACAGCCTCCTGGCAGAAATTTTCTGCAATCCCTAAATCCGGATAGTTTCTCGAAGAGGAAAACATACGCATTGCGGTGCGATTTGGCAATCAGGAATTGGAAGGGGCTACAGGCTGGAGGCAGTTTTAACAGGGTGGTGCTCTTCGAAGGGAGCGCCGGTTCAGGCCTGCAGGTTCAAACCGGAAGGCGCCACGGATGAAGCGGGGGGCGGGGCGAAAACGTCCCGTCAAGGTATCTCGGGAAAGGATTCTCTGCAATACCCATTGACGGTATGTACGACATCTTCTACGATGATCATTATTTTCAGGAAACGGAGTGCTGTCATGAAAATTATCGTCGATCTAAATCTTTGTACCGGCGAAGGTCTTTGCGTTAGAGCCTGCCCGGTGGGTGCCATTACCCTGCAGGATGGCAAAGCTGTCATCGATCATGAAAAATGTGACCTTGACGGTATTTGCATCCCTGCTTGCCCCAACAGTGCCATTTCGCTCGAAGAGTAACCAGTTTTCATCCGGAAACGGCCCTTTTTCCCTATCTAGGAGGCTGTCGGACTATCCATGCGCCGGCTGCAAATTCGGCCCGGATAGTCCGATAGACGCCTAGTCTTTCTGACCAAGTGGAAGATGCTCGGATGCGTATGAATGACAAACTTGGTTCCTGCCGTTCTTTTTTGCCTGATATAACGTGTTATCGGCTGCTATGAGAATTGCCGATTTGTCCATGCAGTCTGCGGGATATCGGGTAGAAACTCCGGTGCTCATCGTCAATGAAATGGTATTTCCCTGCTCATCGATGGGGAACGCATAACTTTCGACGGATAATCGCAGCCTTTCCATCAAGGTAACGCTACTCTCCATCGGTGTGTCAGGTAGCAGGATTGAGAACTCATCCCCCCCAAACCGGGCTACCGTATCGATTTTTCGTACATTGTTTTTCAGGAGGTTTGAAAATTCCTTCAAAATTAGGTCGCCTGCCATATGGCCGTAAATATCGTTGATGTTTTTAAAATTATCGATATCGATCATGGCTATTGAGAAAGGCTTGTTCGAGCGCTCAGAGCGACGGATTTCCTCGTCGAGGCGGTCGAACAGCCTTTTTTTATTATATAAGTTGGTCAGGGGGTCGTGGACTGAAAGATGATGAACTTTTTCGTAAAGCCGTGCATTTTCGAGGGCAATACTGAGTTGATTGGCGATGGCGGTGAGCAAATTGATCTGGTTTTCTGTAGGCTCGACGTTGCCCGGCAAATAGAGAAACAATACCCCCAGGATTCCATTCTCCGTTTTCAGGGGAATGATAATATGCCCGTGAAGGGTCATCGCTTCGAATCGGGTGTCATGCCGTTTGTCGGAAAAACAGTTTAATGACGTTATGATTTCGCCGGTTTGCGCGGCCCGACCGCAAAGGCAATAACCCAACTCGATGGTTTTTTCCGTGAGGATAAGATCTCCGAGATTTCTGTGACAAATCATCTCAAGCTTGGAGGTTTCTTCGTTAAGCAGAAATATTCCACCTTTGGCTTCGATATTCAGGATATCTTGCGATAACAGCGTATCCAAAGCGTTATTCAGGATAACGTTTGTATCTAAATGCCCACCAAGGGTCTTGGATACCGAATATATTGCCTGGAGATCATGAACCTGGTTTTCGAGCTGAGTTTTCGTATCCTGTAGATTCCGTTTGAGAATGATATAGGAGAAAAATATCC
Organism: Pelobacter sp. UBA6093; assembly: GCA_002435955.1. Classification (GTDB taxonomy): domain Bacteria; phylum Desulfobacterota; class Desulfuromonadia; order Desulfuromonadales; family Syntrophotaleaceae; genus Syntrophotalea. Next base: position 205,844 of record DIWZ01000032.1, on the reverse strand, counting down.
CAATGATTTCGCCCAAATGACTGATAAACAGGCTTTCATCCTCCTGCAGGATATAGTCCGGTTTTTGCGGGATGGCCAGAAAACCTATCGTTTTGTCTTTTTCATAAACCGAAGAAATGATGCATTTTGAATATCCCTGCTTGATATAAAATCCCAGCGGGTCGCCGGCTTCCTCCGAAGCCAGGTCCACCACAACCGGGGAATCTTCGGGGGTGATCAGCTCTTTGATATTCGCGTAAAGGTCTTTTAGCGTGACTGCATCCAATCCTATTGCGGACTTCGGTTTTTCGTCTATTTCGATGTAGATGATGAAGTTGCCTTTTATTTCAAGGGCCTTTTTGATAAACGGAATCGCCTTGTGAACAAAGGTTTCCTCGTCCTTTGTTTCTGATAGCATCAAAGAAAGGTGTTTCAGCATGAGCAGTTGACGGTTTTTTGCTGAAATCCGTTTTTTGAAGCGTAAAATTTCGCTGAGATTTTCTGGTAGGGGGTTCTTCAAAACTTAAACTCCAGGCTGCTGTGAGTCTCCGTCAAATCAGGACCTTAGAATTCTAGCCGCAAGACAGGGCAAGTCAAAGCGTTGGCCGCATATTTCAGTCAGCAAACCACAGCCGGATTCATTTTTCCTCGAGTACGTCGGTGGCTCCATCGGTTGGCCATAATCGAAAGAATCACATTTAATGCTTTCGCAAAAAGTCATGCCCGAGTGATCCTGTCGAGCATGACCAATCGAGTTTGCGACGCCATCAAATTTGGGATTGACGATTTTTGGAAATTCATGTTACCAAAAAAAGAGACAGCGACAGTTTCCCCTGGAAAGGAGGAGCACTATGAATAAGAGCGATTTTGAAAAATGCTGTCGTAATGTAGAACACGGGGCGGAAGTATTTGTGGAAAATGCCATCGATCATAAAACGGGGCGTGTGCTGTATTGCATCACCGACAGATTTTATGTCGACCTGGATGGGAAGAGAGATGCCTGGCTTCCGCAGATATGTGAAACAAGCAGTACGATCCCTCATTAATCCTGGGGACAATTCCCCCTGAGCTTATCCCGGTTACTTGCCGATAGTCGAACAGGTTTTCCCGTACCCTCTTTCCAAAACGGATAATATTTGGAGAGAGGGTGGCGTGGAGCCTGTTTTTTTTCGTTTGGAAAAGGGCGAGAAGGGATGAGAGAAGGGCAACCCAGGAACAGATCCCCTGCGGATGCTCACTCGGAAATGTTGGCGGAAAATTCGTCCCAAACATGCTGGATGGCAATAGCGAAACCTATTCCCTGGGTATTTTTCAGGATCATGGTATTTACGCCGAGGACACGGCCTTGCTGATCGATGAGTGGCCCGCCGCTATTGCCCGGATTAATCGGGGCGTCGGTTTGAATCACGGTGCCTGATCGATAGTCACGATAACCGGATATGATCCCAGCGGTGACCGTATGTCGGAAACCGGAGGGGTTGCCGACGGTATAAACCTTTTCCCCCTGTTGCAGCATGTCGAAATGCGGCTTCAACGGCTGCAAGGACGCGGTCGCGCGGCCTTTGAGAGATAAGAGCGCCAGATCGAAGTCCTCGCTTAACAAAATTTCCGAAATGCCGTAGGTTTGCCCGTCAACCGTGCTGATCTGAAGATCCGAATGGGGGCTGTAATACTGAACTTTGCGTTTTTGACTTTCGAGTTCCTCGTAGATGTTTTGATACTTCTGGTATTCCGCTTTCCTGCGGGCGAAATCGCTGCGCGCCAGGTTTCGCTGGTTCCCGGAGGGGAGCTTGTCAATGCGACCTTCCAACTCAGTCAAATATTTTTTCTCCCGGGATAAAGCGTTGTACAAGGTTTCCATGCGTTCGCGAAGTTTAGCAAGCGCGTCTTTATCAAACTCCACCACATGCCGATTGGTGACAATGTGTCCCCGATCATCGACAAAAAACCCGGCACCGCTTCCCCAGGGTGTTTTGACCAGTACCGTAGCATTGCGAGCCGTTTCGATGGGGTTGTCGAGAATGGGCTGGTTGTTGGAATGTGTCGCTGGCGTAGCGGCGGCGGGTGATTCGGAACGGGCTGCCGGTACTTCATAGGCAGTGGGCATTGGGCGGGAGAGGTGGTCGGCCATGGCCGGCGGGGCATTGATCTGCCTGATTTGTGATTTTTCACCCCATAGAGCCTTGCCGGCCAGCAGGCCGATAACTACGGCGCAGGCAATAAGCACTCCGTTGCGTATCCCTTTGGGTGAGGGAGCCGTGTCAGGTTGAGCCGCACGCTGTTGCAGTCGCTGCTGGTGCACGGCGTATTTGGCGAAGATGATGCCGCAGGCCCGGCATGCATCGGCGGTTTCCTGCTCAAATCCGCATTTTGGGCATTTCATCCGCCCCCCCTGATTTAAAAATCGTTGACAAAAATTAACGTCGATTATTGCAAGTCGAGCAGTGGCTGTAAAGAAAAAATTCCGTTTATCTGAAGGTTTTTCCGGGGCCGCAATCATGCATCGCAGCGGGAAATCAAACCTCGGCCACGGCGGCGCGGCGCTGGAGATCCCTGGCGTGATCACGGGCGACAAGCATGTAGATGGACGGCACGATGAACAGGGTGAAGAGGGTGCCGACGAACATGCCGCCGACTAGCACCAGGCCGATGGAATTACGCGCGGCGGCGCCGGCGCCGGTGACCACGGTCAGGGGAAAATGGCCGGCGATAGTGGCGACAGAAGTCATCAGGATCGGGCGCAGGCGGGTTAGGGATGCCTGGCGCACCGCTTCCTGTTTGGCGTGCCCCTGCAGTTGCAATTGATTGGCGAACTCGACGATGAGAATGCCGTTTTTGGCTACCAGGCCGACCAGGGTGACCAACCCGACCTGGGAATAGATATTAAGCGTAGTGGTCCAACCGTTGGTCCAGAAGGGTACGTTGGGATCGGGCATTTTCAAAAAGGTAAAGATCATGGCGCCGAACATGGCCAGCGGTACCGAGCCGAACAAAATGACGAAGGGATCGCGGAAACTGTTGAACTGCGCGGCAAGGACCAGAAAGATCAGGATGACCGCCATCCCGAATGCAGGCAGAAACCGATGGCCTTCGGTGCGCAACTGCCGCGATTCACCGGTGTAATCGATGGTATAACCGTCCGGCAGAATTTTGGTCGCTTCGGTTTCGAGGAAGCTTAACGCCTCGTTCAGGGATCGCACGGAAACGCCGCTGAGCTTGACCGCATTGAGTTGCTGAAAACGGTTCAGCGAGCGCGGCACCGTCCGGTCGCGCAGGCTGGCGATGGTACTCAAAGGGACCAGCTGACCGTCGGGGCCGGTGACGTAGATATTTTGCAACTGTTCGGGGTTGAGGCGGCCGGTGCGCTGGATCTGCGGGATGACCTTGTAGCTGCGGCCGGAAATGTCGAAGCGATTGACAAAGTTGCCGCCGACCATGGCGCCAAGGTCGGCACCGACCTGGGCCAGGTCGAGACCCAGCATGGCCACCTTGTCGCGGTCGATGACGAATTCGGTTTCGGGCTTGTCGATTTTGACGTCGATAAGCGGCGGAAAGGCGAACATCCCGCTCTGAACGGCTTTGAGCTGCAACTGTTCGGCGAACTCGAGGATGCGCTCGGTGTCGGCGGTGGAGGCGATGACGAATTCCACCGGGAACTGGCCGCCGCCGGGCAAAGCCGGTGGGGTGACGGGGAACATCTCTATGCCGGGAATGTTCAGCAGTTTCTGTTCGATTTCCGGAAGAATCTCAAAAACGGTACGCTCCCGCTGCCCCCAGGGCTTGGTGACCAGCCCGCCGAAACCTGATGACGGATTGGTGATCTGGAAGGTGAATTCCGTTTCCGGAACGCTGAAAAAAATCTCGTTGGCCGCCGTCGCGGAGCGGCTGGTCTGATCGAGGGTGGCGTTGGCGGCAGCGTCGAGAATGCCGAAGATGACTCCCTGGTCCTCGGAGGGCGCCAGTTCCACCGGCGACATCATGTACATGGGGATGCTCAGCAGGCCGATCACGATCCATACGGTATAAACCGCCGGCCGCCAGCGCAAGGTGGCGTCGAGCAGCCGGGCATAGAGGTTGCGCAACCGGTCGAAAGTGCGCGCCATGCGCGCCGCCAGGCCGTGTTCTTCGATATCTGTTCGCAATAACTGCGCCGACATCATGGGCGACAGGGTCAGGGCCACTACGCCGGAGATGGCCACGGCGCCGGCCAGGGTGAAGGCGAACTCGCGAAACAACGACCCGGTCAGGCCGCCCTGCAGGCCGATGGGCGCGTAGACCGCTGCCAGGGTGACGGTCATGGCGATGATCGGACCGATCAGTTCCCGTGCGCCGAGGATTGCCGCCTGCAAGGGTGTTTGTCCTTCACGCAGATGGCGTTCGACGTTTTCCACCATCACGATGGCGTCATCCACCACCAGCCCTACTGACAGCACGATGGCGAGCAGGGTAAGCAGGTTGACGGTAAAGCCGAAGGTCTGCATCAGGAACACTGCGCCGATCAGCGACAGGGGGATAGCCACTACCGGTACCAGTACCGAACGCAGGGAGCCCAGAAACAGGAAGATGACGAGTATCACGATGATCAGGGTCTCGCCAAGGGTTTTGATGACCTCGTGGATAGCGTTATCGATATACTCGGTAGCGTCATAGGCAACGCGGCCGTCAAGACCTGTTGGCAGATCCCTGCGGATACTTTCCATCTCGGTGCGGACCCGTTGGATGACATCCAGCGAGTTGGCATTGGGCAGGGTCCAGATTCCCATGAAGACGGCAGTCTGGCCGGAAAACCGTACCTCGGTGTCGTAGTCTTCGGCCCCCAGTACGACATCGGCAATATCGGCCAGGCGCACTATGGCGCCTTCCTGCTGGCGGATGACCAGTCTGCGGAAATCGTCAACGCTCTGCAGGTTGGTATCTGCGGCCAGATTGACCTGAATAAGCGCACCTTTGGTCTGCCCCACAGCGGATAGGAAGTTGTTGGCCTCCAGCGCCTGGCGCACCTGGCTGGGGGTCACGTTGAAGGCCGCCATGCGTTCCGGTTTAAGCCAGATCCGCATGGCAAAGGTGCGGGCCCCGAGAATGTCGGCCCGCTGCACCCCTTCGACGGCCGACAGGCGTGGTTGCACCACCCGCATCAGGTAGTCGGTGATCTCGTTCTGCAGCAGAACTTCGGAGGAAAAACTCAGGTAGGCAGAGGCGAATTCGCTGTCGGCGGATTCGATATTGATGATCGGAACCTCGGCTTCGGGGGGCAAATCGTTGCGCACCTGGTCGACCTTGGAGCTGATCTCGGCCAGAGCCTTGGTCGAGTCATAATTGAGTGTCAGTCGGACCTTGATGGTCGAGATGCCTTTGGCACTTTGGGATTCGATATAATCGATGCCGTCGGCGGCGGCGATGGCCCGCTCCAGGGGGGTGGTGATAAACCCGCGTACCAGATCGGCACTCGCCCCGACGTAGATGGTGGTGATGGTGACCGCGGCATTTTCACTACGTGGATACTGGCGCACGTTGAGGCTGCGGATGGCCTGCAGCCCGGCGATGCTGATGGCCAGACTGACCACCAGGGCCAGAACCGGTCGGCGGATGAAAAGGTCGGTGAATTTCATGATACCCTCAAACCTTGGCAGGGATTGGCGCCGGGCGCCCCACCAGATTAATTGTTATCCGGCGTGGGGGCAGTCTGAAACTGCGGCGCAAGGGTGTTGTCCACGATGGCCGTCTGACCGTTGTTCAGCTTGAAGACTCCGGTGCTGACGATCATTTGCCCTTCTTCAAGGCCCGATTCCACCGCAACGAAATCACCCTTTCTGGTGCCGAGGCGGACCAGTTGCTGGCGCAATACCTGGTGCGTTTCGCCGCTGTGTTCATCCTTTTGTTCATCGAGGACAAACACCGAATCACTGTAAGGCGCGTAGAGCACCGCCGTGGCGGGGATGGTCAGTACCTGTTCGGCTGCCGGCAGGACCACCGCAACGTTGACAAACATGCCGGGGCGCAGTTTCTCGTCCGGATTGGCCAGGGTGGCCTGGATGCGGATATTGCGCGTGGCGCTGTCGACCTCGGGGTTGATGGCGTTGATACGCCCTTCGACGGTTTGCCCCGGCAGGGCGTCACTGGTGACTCGCACCGGCAGATCGACGCGCAGCTCGGCGAGCTGCTGCTGTGGCAGCAGGAAATTGACATAGATGGGGTTCAGTTGTTGCAAGGAAACGATGCTCTGACCTTCACTCAGTATCTGCCCCAGATCGACCTGGCGGATGCCGATGCGGCCGGAAAATGGTGCGCGAATAGTCTTTTTGCCGATGGTGGCGCGGATGGTGGCGGCCTGGGCTTTGGCCTGACGGAAGTCCGCTACCGCCTGATCGTGTTCCGCCGGGGAGATGATGCGTTCGGCCAACAACTGGTCAGCCCGTTGCAGGTTGAGCCGGGTCAGGGTGACAGCGGCTTCGGCGCCAGGCAACAGGGCCTGCTCCGAGGATGTATCGATCTGGATGAGCAGGTCACCCTTGGCAACCCGGTCCCCTGATTGAAAGGCGACGCGGGTTACTTTGCCCTTAAGCTCCGCCGCAACGGTCACCCCCTTAACCGCTTCCAGGGAGCCGACGGCGCCGAGCAATGTTTCCCAGGTACTCTTTTGCACGGTGGCAGCCGTGACGGTGACCGGCGGCGGGGTGTACCGGGCAGCTTGTCCGGTCATCCGGCGGATCTGCAGCACTTTGATTCCGGCCAGGATGCCGGAAAGCAAAAGAAGGAGGGCCAGGGTCAGAAAAATACGTTTTTTCATAGCACCTGCGCGGGGTTGAGGTAAACGGAAGAATTTATTTAAGGCAGAGGGCGTTTCTTGAATGGCTGTGCTTAAACCATCAGGGCAGATTACCGCAGCCTTCATTTGGAACGATAGGATGATGCTGCCGGTTATGTCAATGGACAAATGAGCGCATTCTGTCGGCCGACACAATGCGCTCATCGGATAGCAATGGGGGAATTTAGAGCTGGTCGATCAATCCGAGCAATTGAGCATGGCTGGTGATGTTGATGGCCTCGGGGAAATCACCCCGATACCCGACAAACCGAATGTTGGCGCGTTGGGCCGCTTCCCGGTCGACATCCATATCACCGACAAACAGCAGTTCGTGCGGGTCGATGCCGAGCTTTTCCGAGGCCAGCAGCAGCATGTCGGGATGCGGTTTGCCGCGTTTGACATCCTTGCAGGTAAGAATGACCTTGAAGTACCGATCCAACCCGTAATGCCGGGAGATGTCGCGCATGCTGCCGCCGCGATTGGTTGCGACCGCCAACGGCATGCGGGCGGAGAGTTCCGCAAGGGCATCGAGGATGCCGGGCTCGGGAGTCATCAGGGGGATGAACCGGGTATAGTCGATGCTGCGCGAAACCTGCAAGGCTTCTTCCAGGCGTTCCGGTCCAAGGATTGCCTCAAACAGTTCGGGGGTGGTCACAGTATGGCACAAGTGAATTGTTTCCCGATCATTATGATCGATGGGCGGAAGGCCCAACTGCTGCAGGGCGCTGCTGTAAAAAGCTACATTGGCTTGCAGACTGTCGAATAGCACGCCATCGCAATCGAAGATAAGCCCCTTGACCATTGCTGTTTTTCCTTTTTAGTGAACAGTGCCTCGAACCGCCCGGAAACCATGGGGATCCCGCTGCAGGGCGGTGGGCGAGGGATTTTCTCTGGGGATGTCGAAAGAATAACAACACAATTGAACAATAATAAACACGCATGGTGTTTAAAAGCAATAGAAACCGGAATAAATTTTTCTCAAACATCCAAATTTTCGCTTCGGTCCGGATCGTCCGACAGCCTCCTAGCGCAACGAGCGGATAAGATCACCCACCGCTGCTACGCCCTGGCTATCCAGTACCCGGATGGCTTCGGAGCCAACCACGGCGATATCGGCCTTGCCTTTGATGAATTGGACATCGTCGTGATCCTTGACGCCGAATCCCAGCGCCAAGGGCAGCTCCGTCGCGGCCCGGCAATGTGCCAGATGGCCGCCCAGCTGCTGGGAAAAGTCGGTCTGCAGCCCGGTAACGCCCTTGCGTGCCATGCAATAGATGAAACCGCTGCCGTGTGCGGCGATCTGGCGCATGCGCGTCTCACCGGTATTGGGGGCAAAGATGAAGATCGGCGCCAGACCGTGCCTGTTCATGGCTGCCAGGTATTCATCGGCCTCTTCCGGCGGCAGGTCGGGCACGATGGCTCCGCACAGGCCGCATTCGGCCATGCGCTCGGCGAAAGCCTCGACGCCGTACTTGAACAGGATATTGTAGTAGGTCATGAACAGAAACGGGATCTGGTAGTCGCGGGCGACCTGCTGCGCGAAATCGAAGCACTGATCGACAGTGATGCCGGTAGCCAAGGCGTCCTGATTGGCTTTGAGAATGACGGAGCCGTCGGCCATCGGTTCCGAAAAGGGGATCTGCAACTCCATCAGGTCGACCCCGGCTTCCACCATGGTACGGACCACCTCGAAGGAAGTGTCGAGGTTCGGATAACCGATGACGATATGCGTCATCAGAAGGATGTCTTTTTGCGCCAGTTTGTTGCGGATGGTCGTCTCAAGCATGGTATTGCTCCGCCTTGTGTTGGATGAATGCCTTCCAGGCCGGGTCGTCAAAAGCATCGGCGACGGTGAAGATGTCCTTGTCGCCGCGCCCGGACTGATTGATGATGACGATATCGTCCTTCGCCAGAGTCGGTGCTTCCTTGAAGGCCTGGGCAAAGGCGTGGGACGACTCCAGGGCCGGGATCAGGCCCTCCTTGCGCATGGTCAGGGTCACCGCTTCGAGCACCTCGGCGTCGGTGGCCGCTTCGAAACGGGCCCGGCCGATGGCCTGCAGATGCGCCAGGATGGGGGACACGCCGACGTAATCGAGACCCGCCGAAATGCTGTGGGTGTCGCGCATCTGGCCGTCACCATCCTGCAGGAAATAAGTCTTGTAGCCTTGAGCGACACCGATGCTGGCGTCCCTGGAGCTCAGCCGCGCGGCGTGCAGACCACTGTCAAGGCCCTTGCCGCCGGCCTCGACGCCGACCAGTTCCACCGGGTCATCCATAAAACCGGAAAACAGTCCCATGGCGTTGGAGCCACCGCCGACGCAGGCATAAACGCGTCGAGGCAGGCGCCCTTCGCGTTCGAGAATCTGTTTGCGTGCTTCGGTGCCGATGATGGACTGGAACCAGGCGACCATTTCCGGGAACGGGTGCGGCCCGCAGGCGGTGCCGAGCACGTAGTGGGTGGTGTCCATGTTGGACACCCAGTCGCGGAAGGCCTCGTTGATGGCGTCCTTGAGAGTGCGCGAGCCGTCGCGCACCGACACCACCGTGGCGCCGAGGCGCTCCATCCAGAACACGTTGGGGCGCTGGCGCTCGACGTCCTCCTCGCCCATGTATATCGTGCAATCGAAACCCATGCGCGCCGCCATGGTGGCGGTGGCCACGCCGTGCTGGCCCGCGCCTGTTTCGGCGATGACGCGGGTCTTGCCCATGCGCTTGACCAGCAGGCCCTGACCCATGACGTTGTTGGCCTTGTGGGCGCCGGTGTGGTTGAGATCCTCGCGCTTGATGTAGATGCGGGCCCCGCCGAAATGGTTGGTGAGGTTCCCGGCAAAGGTCAAAGGGGTGGGGCGGCACGAATAGGTCGACATGACATCGAGATATTCCTGCCAGAATCCCGGATCGGCTTTGGCCGCTTCATAGGCCTGAACCAGTTCTTCAAAGGTCTGGGTGAGGATTTCGGGGATGAAACAGCCGCCGAATCCAGAAAAATAGCCGCGTTTATCCATGTTCGGATGCTCCCATGTGCTGTGAGAAGACGACATGTTCGGTACGGCAGAACAGCCGCGAAAAAAAACCATCCCGGCCGGCGGCGAAATCGAGGCGCCGTTCGACCTGTAGAAGGGGTGTGGTGGTTGTGACTTCGAGGCAACGGGCCCGGCCTGCGTCCAGGTAACCGATGCGAAAGCTTTGCTTGCCTCCCTGCGGGCGCAGCATGAAATGCTCCGCGGCGATGTGCGATAGGGAGCCGCCGGCCAGATCCAGTGCGTCGATGCCGGCAAACAGCTGCGGATGCAGGTACAGATCTTCCAGCAGCACCGGTGTACCATCGAGACTGGTCAGGCGTGAGAAGAAATAGGCCTGGCGACCGCTGAAGGGATTGTCCGGCGTGTCCGTTATGCGCTGCAGGCAGATAGGTTCTCTGATGCGGGTATCGGCTGCCAGTCCTTGTTTGTGAAACGCCGCCCGGGTGCCGTCCAGAGAAAACAGGTCGATTTCCCTCGCCGGCTCGCAGACAAAGGTACCCGAACCGCGCCGCCGGCACAGCAGCCCCTGGCGCACCAGCGCGTCGAGGGCCTGGCGCACCGTCGGCCGCCCGATGCCGTACATGGCGACCAGCTGAGGTTCCGAGGGGATGCGGTCCCCCGGCGTCAGTTCGCCGTTGCGGATCTGGGCGCTGAGCCGTTCAGCCAGTTGGTGATACAGGGGGATGGGGGAGTCGGGGTTGAGCATAGAGTGGTGCCTCCGATGAATGCAGTCATCGTAACCAAAGGATGTAAGGTTGTCAAGACAGGTTTGAAATCAGGGTGAGCCACCCGCCATGGCGTGGGGGGGGGCGTTACGAGGGGGTTCCACCATGAGGAACTTCGGGTGTTGCAGGCTGCCCGGTAATGGCGCTTCATGTCGCGCGCCGACGGTTGTTACACTCCCACGGAATAGCCAAATAGCTGGTTTTGCCGGCTGTTTTCCAGAAAGGCAACGAACGCTTCGGGAGGCAGAGGGGGGGTGCACAGATAGCCCTGATAAAATTCGCATCGGCATTTTTGCAGGAAGGCCAGTTGTTCCGGCGTCTCGATTCCTTCCGCCACGGCTTTCAAACCAAGGCTGCGGGCCATGAGGATAATGGTTTCTGCCAGCACCGCGTCCTGCTCCTGGTGACAAACATCCTGCATGAAACAGCGGTCGATTTTCAGTTTGTCGATGCGAAATCGTTTGAGATAGCTCAGGCTTGAATATCCCGTGCCGAAATCGTCGAGGGCCAGACCGACCCCGATAGCTTTGAGTGCCTGCATGATGCTTTCCACCGATGCGACATTTTCCAGGAAAATCCCTTCGGTCACTTCCAGTTCCAGGCGATGCGGTGACAGGTTGTATTTTTTCAGCGTATGGGCTACCAACGCCGGAAAGGCCTGGTCGAAAATCTGCTTGGCGGAAATGTTCACGGCAACCGGCATGGGTGGCAGCCCCCGGTCATCCCAGGTCCTCAGGGTGCGGCAGACTTCATCCAGAATCCAGGTTCCCAGCGGTATGATCAGGTTGGCTTCCTCGGCTATGGGGATGAACTGGGCCGGCGGCACCCATCCCCTCGTTGGATGATGCCAGCGGATCAGGGCTTCGGCGCCGATGATGGCATTGTCCGATACAGCGCAGATGGGCTGATAGTTCATGGTGAAGGCCTGTTCGGACAGGGCCTCGCGCAACCCTTTTTCGATGTGGAAGCGCTGCTGGATCTGGCAGCCGATCTCTTTGCGAAAATACTCGACATGGTTGCCCCCGGCCTTCTTGGCAAAATACATGGCGGCGTCTGCATGTTTGAACAGGGTATCGAAATCTGTGCCATCCTCGCCAAACATCGCCACGCCGATGCTCATGGTAACATGCCATTGATGCCCGTTAAGGATAAAGGGGGTGGAGAACACCGCCGAAATCTTCCGCAGCAAGGGGCCCAGAGCTGAGGTGTCACGGATATCACCCAGCAGGATCAGAAATTCGTCCCCGCCCATGCGACATACGGTATCGGCGCGCCTGATGCCGTTTTGCAGTCGCTCGGCGATCAGGCATAGCAATTGGTCCCCCAGGTGATGGCCCAGCAGATCGTTGACGTATTTAAATCCGTCCAGATCAAGTACGCAAAGTGCCAGGCCGGTGTCGCTGCGTTGGGCATGGGCTGCGGCCTGCGCGAAGCGCTCTTTCAGCAGGGTGCGATTGGGTAACTGCGTTAGATGATCGTGGTGGGCCAGATAGACAATCTGTTCCTGTGCCTTTTTTTGATCGGTGATATCCATCAATACTGCCATAATCGCGTAGATATTTTGCTGGGGACCGTACAGCGGTGTATTGAACAGCAGAAAATCCCGCAGCTGACCATCCCTGGTGTGGCGTTGTACATGCAGACGATCGATCGATTCTCCGGCAAGCACACGCTGGTTTTTTTCCAGGAACTCCGGCATGTGGTCTTGCGGGACGGTGGGCAGGGGGCGGTTCAGCAGTTCCTTTTCCTTCCAGCCGAAGATTTTTTCCGCTTCCGGGTTCCACATCAATACCTTGCCGGCCAAAGTATGGGCAACCACCGGCAGGGGAGCGGCCTGAAAAATCGCATGCAATTTGTTGGAGGTCTCCCACAGCTTTTCCTCGGCCCGCTGCCGCTGCCGTTCCCGCTCGAAGTTATCCAGGGCAAACGAGATGTCGGCGGCCATCTCCTCAAACACGGTCACGATATCCGGAGTAAAAAAATCCTGCTCCGCCGCATACAGGTTGAGGGTACCGTACAGGCTATTCTTGCAGTGCAGGGGAAAACAGGCCAGCGCCCGAAAATTCTTTTTGTCCGCTTCCCCGGTTCGTGAATGCAACCACCGATCCAGCCGGATGTCATTGCAGATATACGGACGCTGGGTATCGGCCACCAGCGCCGTGATATGAGGTCGGCTGTGAGGGGGCTCTGTTGAAGACATGCAGGAGGGGTTTCCGCCATCAACCGCCACAGTTCGCACCCCTTTGGTTTCCGGATGGACTCGGTTGATGAGGGCCATTTTGAGATGGCCGTTTTTGACCGCGATGCGGCATATGGCCTTGAACAGCATGGTGCTGGTTTTATAGCGCATGATGGCCTGGCTGGTTTGACTTAGAACATCATACGCCCGGCTCAGCCTGAAAACGCGCTGCTGCGCTGCCTTTCTTTCCGTGAGGTCCGATTGCTGCTCTTGGGAGCATATACCGATGATGCCAAGCTCCATGCGATCAAAGCAGCGATCCGCAAACAATGTGTAACTGCTTCGGGTTTCGACTTCCTTGAAGGTCGCGTCGATATAATCTCGATAACATTGTCGATGGTATTTCATCAGACCCAGGAACATCCCCAGGGATACTCCGCGACCCCGGTGTTTTCGGGCCTCGGCTATGCCAAACGCCGCGATCGGATCCTGGCTGTAGTCTTCATCCGGGTCCAATTCGGGGATGTCCTGAAACAGGGAAGCGCCCAGTCGCAGCTGAGCCGAAAATCCTGCTACCGATTGGCGCCACACCTCCCTGTGCGTGGGGAAGTATTGAGCATAATGGGTATTCGTGGCGTAATCGAGCAATCGCTCGAGGATCCAGGTTTCCCCCAGCTCGAAGGCATCGCCCAACGGTAAAAAATTCATCTCAACTCCATCTATCGGCGCAGTTGGCCAACTCTCGCTCTTCTCCTTCCGACAGCAGGAGCTCGGCCGAGGTAAAGCAATGTTCTTGATAATATCATGTTATTTGTATGATTGGAGATTGCACAGGCAAAAGTTTTTGTCTGCAACTGCCGGCAATCGGGAGTATCGCCAGTCGTTTGTAGGATAAGGGGGAGTTCCCATCGCTCATCGGCAAAGATAATCCGCGGCCTTGTTTCGGACCAGCAAATCTTTGACTTGATGCGCTATCCGGATTAGATTGCTGGGAACATCCAGCCATCATAGTCACCTCCGCTTTCGATGCTTTTCGTGTTGTCCCACCATCCAAGGAGTTCGCATGCTGGATCCTTCCGACCTGGTTTTGCATACACCCGTTGCCGCTGGTTCCAGCCTCAGGGCTATTGAGGGTGTCACGATCGGCATCGCCCTGGCCGATTGCCGTCGGACCCTTCTTCAGGCCAATGCGGCATTTTGCGATTACCTCGGCTATGCTCTGCCCGAACTGCTCGGCATGAACATCGATGAACTCACTCATCCCGACGATCGTGAGCGGACTGCTCAGGTCTTTCAAACCCTCCAGGCACACGAAGATCCGGTGCATGCCTACGAAAAGCGTTATCTGCACAAAAGCGGAGCGGTGCTGTGGAGCCTCACCACGGTCAACCGCTTGGCCGCCGATGCTCCTGGCGATCCGCCGCTGTTTGTCGGGTTCATTCAGGACATCACCCCGCAAAAGGATATCGAGAGGAAATTGCGATCCACCAAAGGCCTTTATCAGGCCCTGGTGGAAAATCTCGGAGTGGGCCTTTCCCTGATCGACCGAGACCATCGTATCCAGATGGTGAACAGCACTCTGGCCCAGATTTTCGAGCGGACGCCCGAAGATTTCGTCGGCCGTTCCTGCTTCAGGGAATTCGAGAGGCGGCAGGCCATTTGTCCCCATTGTCCCGGCGTGCCGGCCATGGAAAGCGGGCAGCCGCAAACCGTGGTCACCGAAGGGGTTCTTGCCGACGGCAGGCATTTCAAGGTGCGCATCAAAGCGTTCCCGGTGTTCGACGCCGAGGGGGGCTGCAGTGGTTTCGTGGAACTGATCGAGGATCTCTCCAACCAACTGCAGACGGAATTGGCGCTGCAGGCCAGCGAAGGACGCTTCAAGGCATTGGCCGAAGCGGCGCCCATAGGAATTTTTGAGGTCGACGCTGCGGGCCAAAATACCTATTCCAATCCGGCCTGGGTGCGCATGACCGGTCTATCGGTGGAGGAGAGCCTGGGGTACGGCTGGGCTGCGGCTATTCCGGCCGAAGACCGGCAGCGGGTGGTGGCGAGCTGGAAGGAGGCCAAGCACCATACGGAACCCTGGCAGAGGGAGCACTGTCTGCTGCACCGCAACGGCGAGCTGCGCTGGGTGCAGGCGGCCGCCGTCCCGGTGCGGGACAACAACGGCGAATTGCAGCGCTATGTCGGCACCATCGTCGATCTCACCGAGCAGAAACAGGCCATGCAGCAGCTTGCCGAGAGCGAGCAGCGGTTCCGCAGCATTTTCGAAAAATCCGGCGTGGGCATGTGCGTAATCTCCCGGGAAGGGCAGATTCTGGACGCCAACCCGGCCTTCTGTTCTTTCGTCGGGTATCCCCTGGACGAACTGCAAACCGTCAAGGGTGAGTTTCTCACCCATCCAGATGATCGCGCCCGAACCCGACAGGTGTTGGATTCCTTCACCAGTACGGCATCCGGCATTGTCTTTCAGCAACGCTGCGTGCGCAAGGACGGAGCGACCGTCTGGGGGGAGGTGACGTTCGTGTGGGTTTCCGGCGGGAAGGATGGCCGGGGTTTCGGCGTCTCCATCGTGCAGGATATCACTCGGAAGATGGAAGCCCAAACGCGACTGGAATATCTTGACCATCACGATGAACTGACCGGTCTGCCCAATCAGAAACTGCTCAAGGACCGCCTGGCCCATGCCATCGCCAAAGCGAAACGCGCCCATACCAAAATGGGGATACTGCTTATCGGCCTCGACCGTTTCAGCAAGATCATCGGCAGTTTCGATCATCAAACCGGCAACCTGGTGTTGTGCCAGATCGCCGACCGACTGCGCAAGGTGGTTCGTCAGGCCGACACCCTGTCGCGACTCGGCGGCACCGAGTTTGTCATCCTGCTGGAAGATTTCCAGGATCTCAAGGCCACCAGGGTGGTGGCCCGTAATGTCCTTCGGCAGATAGCCGAACCGTTCAAAATCCACAGCCATTCTTTTTACCTCACCGCCAGTCTGGGCATCAGTCTGTGCCCGGATGACGGCGAAGACGCCGAGACCCTTCTCAGAACCGCAAGCGTCGCCATGAATCGAGCCAAACAGCAGGGCGGCAATCTGTTCGAATATTTCATCCCGGCCCTGAATGTGCGCACCCGTGAGCTTCTGAGTATGGAAGCGGACCTGCGCAATGCCCTCCAAAATGGCGAGTTCGTTCTGCATTTCCAACCCCAGGTTGAATTGTCGACCCGCCGGTTGATAGGATTTGAGGCTCTTATCCGCTGGCGGCATCCACTACGGGGGTTGGTTTCACCGGCCGATTTTATCCCCCTGGCGGAAGACAGCGGCGTCATTGTTGCCATTGGCGAATGGGTTCTGCGGGAGGCCTGCCTGCGCAACATGGCCTGGCAGCAGGCCGGCCTGGCGCCGGTAAGAATGGCAGTCAACATATCGCCCCGCCAGTTTCGCAGGGTTGATCTGCCCGGCCTGGTACGACGCATCCTCGATGAAACCGGGCACCCGCCGGAACAACTCGAACTGGAAATCACCGAAAGCATGGTCATGGAAGATGTCGAGCGGGCCATCGAGATCATGAAAGCGATTGCCGACATGGGAGTCCACCTGGCCATCGACGATTTCGGCTCGGGTTATTCCTCCCTGCATTACCTGAAACGCTTCCCTGTGAAACGTCTCAAAGTCGACCGAAGTTTCGTCAAGGATGTCCTGACCGATGCCAACGACGCGGCTATCGCCAGCGCGGTGGTCGCCCTGGCCAAAACCATGAATCTGGAGGTGGTCGCCGAGGGCATCGAAACCGAGGAGCAGTTTGGCTTTTTTCTGGAGAGAGGCTGCGATTTCTGTCAGGGGTATCTGTTCAGCAAACCCCTTGAACCGGCGCAGGCAGGTGCGTTTCTGCTCGAACAGGGACAGCCGTTGGGGAGGGTATGATTGTTGTTCCTGGAGTCCGCGAGGAGCCGATAAAAAAAGAGCCCCCGGGTCTCATCGACCCGGGGGCTCTTGTCCGGTAAGGAATGGTATTATTTATTGCTTTTGCTTGCGCTCGTCCATGACCTTGTAGGCGCAGAACTCGCCGCACATGGTGCAGGCCCCGTGCTCTTCATCCACCCCCGATTCACCGCGACGCTTGCGGGCCAGGGCAGGGTCAATGGCCAGGCAGTACTGGGTTTCCCAATCGAGAGCCTTGCGGGCCTTGCTCATGGCGATGTCTTTTTCCATGGCGCCGGGCAACCCCTTGACGATGTCGGCGGCATGGGCGGCGATGCGGGTGGCCATGACGCCATCGTGTACATCCTGGGCGGTGGGCAGGCACAGATGCTCGCTGGGGGTGACATAACACAAGAAGTCGGCGCCGGCGCTGGCGGCGATGGCGCCGCCGATGGCGCAGGTAATGTGATCGTAGCCGGGAGCGATATCGGTGACCAGCGGGCCCAGTACATAGAAGGGCGCGCCGTGGCAGAGGCGTTTCTGCAGCTGGATGTTGGCCTCGATCTGATTCAGCGGTACATGGCCCGGGCCCTCGATCATGACCTGAATGCCGGCGTCCCAGGCGCGCTGGGTCAGCTCACCGAGGATGATGAGTTCGTGAATCTGGGCGCGATCAGTGGCATCGGCCAGGCAGCCGGGACGGAAACCGTCCCCCAGGGACAAGGTGGCGTCGTAGGGTTTGACCAGTTCCAGCAGCCGATCGAAGTGCTCGTAGAGGGGGTTTTCGGCGTTGTTGCGGGTCATCCAGGCGACGGTGAAGGAACCGCCGCGCGACACGACTTCCATGATGCGTCCTTCGTTGTCCATACGCTCCACGGTGGCGCGGGTGACGCCGCAATGCACGGTGATGAAATCGACGCCGTCGTCGAGATGCTTTTTTATGCCGTCGAAAATTTCGTCGGCGGTCATGTCGACGATGGCCTTGCCTTTTTTCACTACCGTGTCGCAGGCGGCCTGGTACAGCGGCACACTGCCGATGCAGGCCTGAGTCTCGGCGATGATGGCGCGGCGGATTTCGTCAATGGGGCCGCCGGTGGACAGGTCCATGATGGCATCGGCGCCAGCGGCCACCGCAACACGGGCTTTTTCCAGTTCCTTGTCGATGCTGGTATCGTCCTTGCTGGTACCGATATTGGCGTTGACCCGGGTGGGCAGACCTTTGCCGACGGCCAGCGGGCGACCGTTGGTGTGCCTGTTGTTATGGCAGACGATGGCCGTGCCTTCGGCAATGCGCTGCCGCAGGATTTCGGCATCGATGCCGGCCTCGACGGCGGCCTGCTTCATTTTGTCGGAGACAATGCCCTGGCGGGCCATTTCGAGCTGGGTCATGAATCTACCTCTCAAGCATGAAAGCTGTAAGTCGTAAGCTGCAAGATGTGAAAGCGTGTCAATATTTTTTGATTTTGCTCATCAGCTGTTGCGCGGCGATATAGTGATTGACCGGCCCGTGGCCTGCGCCGAGGTCGCCGGCGGTGCGAATCGCTTCGGAAATAAATTCCTTGGCCAGGATTACCGCTTGCGGCAGTGGATGCCCGCTTGCCAGCAGAGCGGCGATGGCCGCGGAACTGCTGCAGCCGGTGCCGTGGGTATTGCGGCTGTCGATGCGTTTTGCCGGCAGCCGGTGCAGGGTGTCGCCGTCTAGCAGCAAGTCAACGGCTTCGCCGTCGAGGTGGCCACCCTTTAACAGGACGTTGCGGGCACCGAGTTGCTGCAAACGTCGGGCGGCTTTTTCCATATCCGCTTCGCTGTGCACCTGCAAGCCGGTCAGTTGCCCGGCTTCCGGCAGGTTGGGGGTGAGCAGATAGGTGTGAGGCAACAGGTGTTCACGGCAGGCCTTGGTGGCCTCTTCGCGCAGCAGCAGGGTACCCCCTTTGGCGACCATGACCGGGTCGACCACCGCCAGCAGGCCGTGCTCTTGCAGGGCCCGGGCGACCAGAAACACGATGGCGGCATCGAGCAGCATACCAGTCTTGACTACCTCTGGAGCAAGATCGTCAAGCACCGCCACCAGTTGCTCGCCGACAAAGGCAGCGGGGATCGGGTAAATGCTCCGTACCCCACAGGTATTCTGGGCGGTCAGGGCGGTGATGACGCTCATGCCGTAACTACCCAGCAGGGTAATGGTCTTGAGGTCGGCCTGGATGCCGGCGCCGCCGCCGCTGTCGGAACCGGCCACGGTCAATACCTTGCCGCGGGGCATGGGGGCGCGGCGGTTGAACTGCAGGGCGATTTCCCGCGCGGCCAGTGCCGGGCTGGGATCGGCCATGACGGCGGAAATCAGGGCGATGGCGTCGGCGCCGGCATCGATGACTGCGCCTGCCCGGTCGCGGTCGATGCCGCCGATGGCCACCAACGGCACCTCGACGGCACGTCGGATGTCGCGCAAAACGTCGAGTCCTATATGCACGGCATCGTGTTTGCTGTCGGTGGGGTAAATGCTGCCGATAGCGACGTAGTCGGCACCGGCCTGTTGCGAAGCGACGGCCTGTTCTGCGGTGCGGTTGGATGTGCCGATGATTTTATCCGGTCCGAGCAGGGTGCGGGCTTCGGCAATGCTCATATCCTGCTGGCCGAGATGCACGCCGTCGGCTTGACAATCCAGGGCCAGGTGTGGGTCGTCGTTGACGATGAACAGGGCGCCGGCCTGACGGCACAGGGTGCAAACCATCCGTGCCTCCAGCCGCTGCATCGACGCTGGCAGGTTTTTGCCCCGGTATTGCACAATGCGGGTACCGCCCTTGAGCGCGGCGGCCAGTTTGGTCTGCAACTGTTCGCCATGGGAATCGTCGGTTATGAGATACAGACCCTGGATATGCCTGGTTTTCATGAGGGCCTCTCGTTGAATATAAAAAATCGTCACGGCCGGAAAGCACGTGACGATCATCACGATTGCCTTGCGACACCGCTCCCTGCGCCGGCATGACCCGGGTCAGGTTCCAAAGGTTATCCCGCATTACGCGGAATTCTCAATGCAAAGACGCCCTTAGGAGGCTGTCGGACTTTTCATGCGCCGGCTGCAAATTCAGATGTTCTCAAACATCCAAATTATCGCTTCGGCCCGGATAGTCCGACAGGTTCCTAGCGGTTATGTTCGTGAACCGGTTAAGCGTATACGCCCGTATATTTTAATACCTCACCAGCGTATCATGTAAAGCCGAATTATGGCCATCAAGTTTGATGTTTTCGGAAACCGCAGCACTTTAGCGAATGCTGTTTTGCCTGTCAAGCAACCCCCGGCAGCCGCCGCCAGGGTAAAAGGCAGTTTTGCCCTTTACAGTCATGGGGTGTCGTGCTAAGAGTTTTTCGCGGGTTTGTAACCTGTTACCGATCGGTGGCAGGGTCTTCCAAGTAGCACCGCCAGGCCGGAGGTCACCTGTGCCTGGTCGTATTTTCCCGTTTTGTCTTCGGTTCTTATCCGGCCGATATTATTTCAGATACAGGAATAAGCTGTCATGAACGATCCCTGGGGACATCGTCCCACCCGTGTTGAAATCGATCTTGAGGCATTAAAGCATAACTTTCGCCAGGCTCAACAGTTGGCTGGGCCGGGGCAGGGGATTCTGGCCGTTGTCAAGGCCGATGCCTACGGCCATGGTGCTTCGCGGGTTTCCATGGCATTGCAGGATGCCGGTGCGCAGATGTTCGGTGTGGCCATTGTGGAAGAAGGCGTCGCGTTGCGAGAGGCGGGGGTAGTCTGTCCGATTCTGGTGCTTGGCGGCCTCTACCCCGGTCAGGAGAAAGATCTGCTGCACTTCGATCTGGTTCCGACCATTTTCGATATGGATGCTGCACGACGCCTGGATGGCTGGGCGCGATCGGCCAACGTGGTGCTGCATTATCACCTGAAGCTGGATACCGGCATGAGCCGCGTCGGTTTCCGTCCCGAGGATCTTCCCCGGGTGCTGGAAGAATTGGACACGTTGCCAGGGTTGCACATGGACGGACTGTTTTCTCACCTGGCCATGGCCGACGAACCGGAAGATGCCATCAATCAGCAGCAGGTGGCGACTTTTCGAGCCTGTCTGGCTCTGGTCCGGCAGGCCGGTTTTGCTCCGCGTTATATTCATTTGAGCAACAGTGCCGCCTTGTTGACAAGGCAGGTGCCAGAATGCAACCTGTCGCGACCCGGTATTCTGCTTTATGGCGGGTTGCCCAGTTCGGCTTTTGCCGGGCGTTTTGATTTGAGACCGGTGATGAGTTTTCGTTCCCGTGTAGCGCAGGTACGAAGCGTGCCGGCAGGTACCGGCGTGTCCTACGGGCATCGTTTCGTGGCGCAGCGTCCGTCGGTTCTGGCGGTCATTCCGGTTGGTTATGCCGACGGTTACAGCCGTCATCTGTCCAATGTCGGAGAAGTACTGGTGCGCGGTCAGCGCGCCAGGGTGGCCGGAACCGTCTGCATGGACTGGACCATGATCGATGTAACCGACATTCCCGAGGTGGTCGTCGGCGACGAGGTCACCCTGCTGGGTTGCGATAACGGTCAATGCATCTCTGCCGACGAATGGGCGCAGCGCATCGGTACCATCAGTTACGAAGTATTCTGTCAGTTCAGCAAGCGGGTGCCGCGCGTCAGTCACGGCAAGTAGCGGGTTATCGCGCATCGATGGCTTTGATGTGTTCGGTTTGTTCTTCGGCCACATGAATAATTTAACCCCTGCAAGGAGCCTGTCGGACTATCCATGCGCCGGCTCCAAGGAGAACGGATGAGCCACGGCCGATGTCTGCTGGCGCTCGATCTTGGTACCACCACCCTGGCCGGACGTCTGCTCGATGCCGACGGCCGGATGCGGGCACAGGCGCGACTGCTCAATCCCCAGGTGGTTATGGGGACTGATATCATGCGCCGCCTGGAAAAGGCCTTGGCCGGCGATGGCTGCCGGCTGCAGGCTTTGCTGCGCGACGGCCTGATGGAGCTTATCGGTTCGCTGTTGCGCCAAGCGGGGTTGCAGACTGCCGATATCGCCGGCGCCGCCGCCGCCGGCAATCCGGGTATGGTTTATCTGCTGCGCTGCCTGCCGGTAGACTCGATCCTTTTCCCTCCCCACCGTCCATCCTGTCGCGAAGCGGTTTACCTGTCAGGCGAACAGCTGGATCTCGGCCTGTCGGTACCCCTGTATCTGTTCCCCCTGGTCAGCGGTTATGTCGGGGGTGATCTGGTGGCTTTTCTCTACGCACAAACCGATGTTCCGGAAAACAGTTTTTTTCTCGATGCCGGAACCAACGGCGAGATGGCTCTGTATGCCAGCGGGCATTGGCGGGTGACGTCGGTGGCTGCCGGGCCGGCGTTTGAAGGAGGCGACATCTCTTGCGGCATGATCGCACAGACCGGCGCCATCAGCGATGTCTGCGTCGTCGAGGATGCCCTGCGGCTTACGGTGATCGGCGGGGGTGTGCCACGTGGCGTGTGCGGCAGCGGCCTGGCTGCAATCCTGGCGGCCGCTCTGGATGGCGGCCTTATCGATGGTCACGGAACCATCGTCGATCCCCTTGCAGTGCCGACCAACCTGTCCAGATATATTGTCGAAACGCCGAGGGGAAGGGCTTTGCGCCTGTATCGCGATGCTGTGGTCGATGTGCTGATCGCTCAACAGGATGTGCGCAATTTTCAACTGGCCAAAGCCGCGGTGCATGCCGGCACCGAATGTCTGCTGCAGCGTGCAGGACTGGAATCTTCCGCCGTGGAGCAGGTTACGCTCACCGGCGCCTTCGGGTTTTCCATGTCCCGGCAGGTTTTGAAAAGGGTTGCCATGCTCCCTGTAAACATGGTAGATAAAGTACGCTTTGCGGAGGCCGGTGTGCTGGCTGGAGTCGGGAAGTTGTTGCTCGATGCCCGGGGACCCGAACACGCACAACGGCTGGCGGCGGCTTTACAACCATTGCCCCTTTCGGGAACCCCGGCTTTTGAAAAAGCTTTTATTAACGCTATGGATTTCTAGAAAACCGCCGAAATGACGGTTTTTTTGTTTTTATCCCCCCTTAAGGTTGACCCGATTACGGCGTTTTTGCCGACAATGGCGTCAGCACTCGTATTTTACAGCAGAAAAGGATTTAATCATGGCCGTCATCAAACGCGCGTTGATCAGTGTTTCGGATAAAACCGGTATTATCGAATTCGCCAGGGAACTGTCGGGTTTTGGCGTGGAAATCCTTTCGACGGGCGGGACCGCCTCGTTGTTGCGGCAGGAAGGTCTTGCTGTTAAGGATGTCTCGGAATATACCGGTTTTCCCGAGATGCTCGACGGACGGGTAAAGACCCTGCATCCCAAAGTACACGGTGGCTTGCTCGGAATGCGCGATAACCCTGCACATGTGGCCAAGATGAAGGAACACGGCATCGAGCCCATCGATATGGTGGTGGTTAATCTTTACCCTTTCGAAGCGACGGTCGCCAAACCCGATTGTCCCCTCGAAGACGCCATCGAAAACATCGACATCGGCGGACCGACCATGCTGCGCAGCGCGGCCAAGAACAACCGCGATGTCACGGTTATCGTCGACCATGTCGACTACGCGCAGGTGCTGGGCGAGATGCGCGGCAGCGGCGGGGCCGTTTCACGGGGCACCAACTTTAAGCTGGCTGTAAAGGTTTACCAGCATACTGCCGCCTATGATGGTGCCATTTCCAACTGGCTGGGACAGCGCATCGGGGACGAACTTGAAAATTTTCCCGACACCATGACCCTGCAGTACAAAAAAGCCCAGGATATGCGTTACGGCGAGAATCCCCATCAGAAGGCCGCTTTTTACGTCGAACGCAACGTGCCGGAGGCCAGCATTTCCACCGCTCGCCAACTGCAGGGCAAAGAGCTTTCCTACAACAATATCGCCGATACCGATGCGGCCCTGGAATGCGTCAAGCAGTTCGATGAAGGTCCGGCGTGTGTCATCGTCAAGCACGCCAATCCTTGCGGCGTGGCGCTTGGCAACACCTTGCTCGATGCTTATAACCGTGCTTTTTCCACCGATCCGGAATCGGCCTTTGGCGGCATCATCGCTTTTAACCAGGACCTGGATGGTGAAACCGCCCAGGCCATCGTCGATCGCCAGTTCGTTGAGGTGATCATCGCGCCGGCGGTTGCCAATGATGCCATCGAAATCATCGCTTCCAAGAAAAACGTGCGGTTGCTGGTATGCGGATATTGGCCGCAGCAGCCTGGAAACCGCTACGATTTCAAGCGGGTCAATGGTGGTCTGCTGGTGCAGGATGCCGACCTGCTGCTGAACGGCGAACTCAAGACGGTGACCAAACGCGTTCCCACCGAGGACGAAATGCGGGATCTGCTGTTTACCTGGCGCGTAGCCAAGTTCGTCAAATCCAATGCCATTGTGTACGGTAAGGGTGGCATGACCATTGGCGTCGGCGCAGGTCAGATGAGCCGCGTCAATTCCGCCCGTATCGCCGCGATCAAGGCTGAACTCGCCGGGCTGGCAGTCCCCGGTTCGGTGATGGCATCCGATGCTTTCTTCCCGTTCCGTGACGGCCTGGACAATGCTGCCAAGGCCGGCATCAAGGCTGTTATCCAGCCTGGTGGCTCGATTCGGGACGAGGAAGTCATCGCCGCTGCCGATGAACACGGCATCGCAATGGTCTTTACCGGCATGCGACATTTCCGGCATTAAAAGCGGTGACTCGTGACTGGTGACTGGCGGTTACCAATCACTTAATCACCTGTTTTTCGACTGATTTTTTCCGTCGGCAGCAGTTTCGGATTTTAAAGAAAGGCTAAATAGGCAATGAAAGTTCTTGTAATCGGCAGCGGGGGGCGCGAACACGCTCTGGTATGGAAGATTGCCCAGTCTCCTCTGGTGACCGAGGTGTTCTGTGCACCGGGTAATGCCGGTATCGCCGGTTTGGCAACGTGTGTCGCCATCAAGGTCGATGATGTTGACGGATTGCTGGCTTTTGCGCAGCAACAGCAGGTTGGTCTTACGGTCGTTGGTCCGGAACTGCCTCTGACACTGGGCCTGGTGGATCGTTTTCGCGAGGCCGGCCTGACTGTCTTCGGCGCGACGCGTGCGGCGGCTCTGATCGAAGGCAGCAAGAGCTTTTCCAAAGACCTGATGGCCAAATACGGGGTGCCGACCGCTGGCTACGGAACTTTTACCGATCGCGACCGGGCCGTGGCTTTTATTGAGCAACAAGGCGCGCCGATTGTGGTCAAGGCTGACGGACTGGCTGCCGGCAAAGGGGTGATCCTGGCGGCGACCGTCGAGGAAGCTATCGCCGCGGTGGAATCGATTCTTTGCGACGGGGCATTTGGCAGCGCCGGCGCGCGGGTGGTGATCGAGGAATTTCTGGAAGGGGAGGAGGCTTCCTTCCTGGCTTTTACCGATGGCGAACGCATAGTTCCGCTGGCTTCATCTCAGGACCACAAAGCCGCCTACGATGGCGATACCGGGCCGAATACCGGCGGCATGGGCGCCTATTCTCCCGCGCCAGTGGTTTCGCAGGAAATCCACGACAAAATCATCGAGCAGGTTCTCAAGCCGACCATTGCAGGCATGGCTGCCGAGGGGCGTTCTTACAGCAGTATTCTGTATGCCGGCGTCATGATCAAGGAGGGCGAACTCAAGGTACTCGAATTCAACGCCCGCTTCGGAGACCCCGAAACCCAGCCGCTGTTGGTGCGGCTCAAGTCGGATCTGGTGCCGGTATTGCTGGCTTGCGCCCGCGGCGATTTGTCCGGCATCGAACTGGAGTGGCATGACAAGGCCGCGGTATGCGTGGTCATGGCGGCCGGTGGTTATCCCGGCGATTATGTCAAGGGGCAGGTTATCGAGGGTCTGGATGCCGCTGCCGGCATCGAGGATGTGGTGGTGTTCCATGCCGGTACCACTGTGCAGAATGATGAAATTGTCACCGCTGGCGGTCGTGTGCTGGGTGTGACCGGGCTTGGGACCACCGTTGCGGAAGCTATTGACCGTGCCTATCAGGGGGTCAAGGCTATCCGATGGCAGGATGTGCACTATCGCAGCGATATCGGCCGTAAAGCCCTGAATCGGTAGGGAGTTTGGATCCCCCCTTGGGGCCTGTACGATTATAGGGTGTAGGAGTCTGTCGACAGACACCTGGGTGATAACCGATTTATACTGTTTGACTCGTACTCAAGATAGCTATCAGGAGAATCTTCGTTATGAAAGACAAACCGCTGGTTGGCATCCTCATGGGCAGCGACAGCGATTACGATATCATGGTCGAAGCGGCCCGCGCCCTGCATCAGTTTAATATTCCTTTCGAGATGACGGTGTCGAGTGCACATCGCTCACCTCAGCGCACGGCCGAATATGCCCGCAGTGCCCGCCAACGGGGTTTGCGTGTGTTGATTATCGGCGCCGGTGCTGCCGCCCACCTGGCCGGGGTGGTGGCCGCAGAATCGACCCTGCCGGTGATCGGCGTGCCGGTGGATGCTTCGGCCCTCAAGGGGCTTGATGCGCTACTTGCCACGGTGCAGATGCCCGCCGGCATCCCGGTGGCGACCATGGCCATCGGTAAGGCGGGCGCCCGCAATGCGGGCATTTTTGCCGCCCAGATCATCGCAGGGAGCGACCCGGTCATGGTCGAAAACCTGGCCGCCTTCAAGCAGGAATTGGCGGCCGGCGTGGAAACCAAAGCCGAGGCCCTGCAGCAGCGTCTGGCTCGCGACGGTTTTTAATCCTCGGGCCGGGATGTCCTTCGGATGTCCCGGCCTGCTTTACTTCAGTGGCGCAGCGCCGTCCACCAGGAGCGGTCATGAATCCAGGCAGTTTTCCCCAATTACATGCGACCCTGTGGAACCGTCTGTGTTCCCTGAAACTTACCCTTGTTACCCTGTTCCTGTTGGCGGGCGGTTCAGTGCTTGGAACCATCTTGCCGCAGGGTCTCCCTCTGTCCGACTATCAACAGCGTCTTGGTCCCGTTGCTGCCCGGATCATTCAGGTGCTGCAACTGCACGACATGTACCATTCCTGGTGGTTCATGGGGTTGCTCGGGTTGTTTGCCGTCAATCTGGTGGCCTGTTCCGTTCATCGCCTGCCCGGCGTATGGAGGCAGGTTGCTGTCCCCGACTTAACCCCGCCCACCAGTCGGCTGCAAAGCCGCGCCCAGAGTTGCACCTGGCAAGAGTCGCAGTCTCCGGAGCAGGTGGCACAGCGTCTCGCCGCTATGGTGGGCAGTCGTTTTGCCCGTGTCCGGCGTAACGAAAAAGATGGCACGATATGGTTGTTTGCTCACAAGCAGGCCTGGTCGCGCCTCGGTGCCTATGTGACCCATCTGGCGATTCTGGTGATACTGCTCGGCGGGGTAATCGGCGGGTTTGGCGGTTTTCAAGGTTACGTGACCATTGCCGAAGGACAATCGGTCGATCATCTGTCGCTGTCCGCAACACAAGGCGTAAAACCGCTGGGGTTCAGTGTACGCTGCGATCAGTTTACCGTTGACTATTACGACAACAGCGATCGACCGCGTGAGTTTCGCAGTCTTCTGACCATTCTTGAAGATGGTCGGGAGGTTCCAGGCCAGGTGCGTGTGCCGGTCAGGGTCAACCATCCCCTTCAATATCGTGGACTGACCTTTTACCAGTCCGGATATGGGGTGGATGCCTACCTGTTTCGTTTTTCGGTAACCCCGAAAACCGGCGGCGAGCCTTTTGAGCTGGTGATGCCCTCCGATAAGTCGGGCTCCTTGCCGGACGGCACCTCGGTGGTCATTGCCGGATATGTTCCCGATTTTGACGGCCAGGGACCGGCGGCAGGTCTTCAACTCTTCTATCCCGACGGTGAACACGGCCGCGCCATGGCGTTTCACGATCCTGAGCTGATTTCCGGTGATCGCAGCGCGCCTTACGCATTCCGGTTGCTGTCCATCGATCAGCGTTTTTATACCGGGCTGCAAGTCAGCCGCGACCCGGGGGTGCCAATCGTCTGGATCGGTTGCCTGCTGCTGGTGGTCGGAACGTTGGCAGCCTTTTATTTTTCCCATCAGCGTCTCTGGTTGCAATTGCACAGCGAGGGCGGTGCGACCCGAGTGATTTGCGCCGGGCATGCCCACCGCCACCAGGAGGCCTTTGCCCGGCGCTTTGAAAACCTTTGCGTTGATCTGCAACAAAGCGTATCGAAGGAGCAGCCATGACCAGCTTCAATTTCCTCAGCGGGGCCACCAGTGCCTATTTCATTGCCTTTTGGTTGATGGTAAGTTATGCCGCTTTGCACCGGGAAGTTTTGGGGCGTATCGGCATCGGTTTCACCTGGCTTGGTTTTATCAGCCACGGACTCGGTATCGGGCTGCGCTGGTACGAATCTTACCAGTTGCCGGGCGATGTGGGGCATGCGCCGTTTGCCAACTTCTACGAGTCCGTGGTCTTTTTTGGCTGGGCTATCGTGCTCGCCTTTCTGTTGCTCGACCTCAGGCTGCGGCGGCGGGTGCTTGGCGTGTTTGTTTTGCCGCTGGCTCTGATCTGCATGGGCTGGGCCCAACTAGCAGGGCGTGATGCCATCGAGCCCCTGATGCCGGCGCTGCGAAGCCGTTGGCTGACCTACCATGTGATCAGCTGTTTTTTGGCTTATGGTGCCTTCGCCATGTCTTTTTGTGTGTCGGTGATGTATCTGCTGAAGCAGCGCGCGCATGACGACGGCCGATCGGGTGGAGGGTGGCAAGGCTTTTTGGGTCTTTTCCCTACCCCCGCTACGCTGGATAATATCAATTACCGCGCGGTCGCCATCGGGTTTCCCATCTGGACGGTCGGCATCGTTACCGGAGCCGCCTGGGCCAATTATGCCTGGGGGCGCTACTGGAGTTGGGACCCGAAGGAAACCTGGAGCTTGATCGTATGGTTTGTGTATGCCGCTTTTTTGCACGCCAGGTTGACCCGTGGCTGGAGCGGCCGAGCCACCGCCTGGCTGGCCATTGGTGGATTTGTCGCAACCCTGTTCTGTTATCTCGGCGTTAACCTGCTGTTGCCAGGTTTGCATTCCTATGGTAGCTGAGGTATCGCTGCACAGTGACGAAACCCTCGATGACCTGCGCCTTGGCGGGTTGCGTGTCATCCAGAAAAAGGATGGCTATCGCTTCTCCCTCGATCCGTTGCTGCTTTGTGCTTTTGCGCGGATCCAGCCGGATGAAACGGTGTGCGATCTCGGTTGCGGCAGCGGCGTCATCCCCCTGATGCTGGCGCGTACAACCGGGGCCAGACGTATTGTCGGTATCGAAATCCAGCCAGAGTTGGCCGATCGTGCAAGGCGTAGTGTGTTGCTTAACGACCTGCAGGACCGTGTTGAAGTATTACATCAGGACCTGCGCAGTGCGCGTGAGGTGCTGGCCCCCGAATCGTGCCAGGTGGTGCTGGCAAATCCGCCTTACCGGCGTCCGCACAGCGGGCGACTTGCGCCGGGGGAGGAACGGGCGCGGGCGCGCCACGAACTGCATGGAGGGCTGGATGATTTCCTGTCCTGTTCGGCTTATCTGCTTGGCACTGGAGGGCGTTTTTTTATGGTTCATCTGGCCGAACGATTGGCGGAGCTGCTGGCCGGCATGCGTCAAGTCGGCCTGGAGCCGAAGCGCCTGCGCTGTGTCCATTCGCGTCCTGGCGAACCGGCATGTCTGGTGCTTGCCGAAGGACGACGTGGCGCAGCAGCGGGGATGGCGGTGGAAGCTCCTCTGTTCATCCATGGGGAGGACGGGTATTCCGCGGAAGTCCTGGACATGTACGGGGAAGGCTGAAAGTTTTTTATTTGCTGCCAGGTTTGGATTGACGGGCCTTGTCCAGACGCAGTTGCATTTCCATCAGATGGCGAAGGTGATGACGCAGTTCGCTGTCGGGCAGGCCGGCCACCGTTTCTTCGATATGCTGCCGTTCTTCTTCGCTCAGCGGTTCGCTTTGCCAACGACTCGGCAAGGTATCCGGCTCGGCGTCGGTCCGGGTATCGTTGCGTCCATGACGCAAAAACAGGTCGTCGATCAGTTGCTCGCCCAGCAACTCGTTGAGCTTTGACAGGATGCGCGGTTTGAGAAGTTGCAACTGTTGCATCCAGACCGGATGGTCGACGCGGATCTCCAGGACTGAGCCGCGCAGGCGCACCGGTTTGGCGCGAGCGGCGATTTGGGCACCGACGGCCGCTTCCCAGAATTGCCAGACGCGGTAACGGCTGAATTTGGTATCCATGCCGCGGGATGACAGCCACTGCTGCAATATGCGCTGTACGCCGTCGATGCGGGATCTGGAAGAACTCATGGGATGCTGCTCTCGATTGAATGGTTGCCAGGTTTTGGTGAAAGCAGTCTAGCTCTCCCCGGGGGTGAGTGTCAATGTCGCTGCAGCGCAGCAGCAAATTCTGAAACTCGGAATATTTTGCCGGTTTGTTGCACTCCCCTGGAAGTCGTGTCAATATGGAAGGACATTGCTAGATGTTCGGGCATGCACTGAATCGGTTCAGGCAACCCCGGCCGTGCCGGAAGAAACCCGATTCGGATAACCGTCCTCACCGTAGAGGGAAGCAGGTGTTTTCCCTTGACAAAGGTGGGGGTGTCTCCTATAGTTCGCTTTTACGCTAGGAGCGTGTCGACAGCCTCCTAACCTTGATTATACGTACGGACAGGCCAACGATCATGTTTGACAATTTGACGGAAAAACTCGACTCGGTCTTCAAGAAACTGCGCGGCCAAGGGCGGTTGACGGAAGATAATATCAAGCAAAGCCTGCGGGAAGTCCGTCTGGTGCTGCTCGAAGCCGACGTTAATTTTCGCGTGGTCAAGGATTTCGTGGCCAGCGTGCGCGAGCGCGCTGTCGGGCAGGAAGTGCTTAAAAGCCTGAATCCCGCCCAACAGGTCATCAAGGTTGTGCGCGATGAGTTAGGGCGTCTCATGGGTGAGGGCGAGGATAATGGTCTCAACCTGGCTGCCCGCCCACCGGTGCCAGTGTTATTGTGTGGTTTGCAGGGTGCGGGTAAAACCACGTCCTGCGCAAAACTGGCCTTGATGCTGCGTCGGGAAAAGCGCAACCCTCTGCTGGTGCCGGCCGATATCTATCGCCCTGCGGCCATTGAGCAGCTTAAGACTCTTGGCAAGCAGCTGGATATACCGGTGTTTGACTCCAGTCCGGATGTCGACCCCGTAAAATTGTGCTTGGATGCCAGACAATATGCGGAGCTCAACGGTTACGACACGCTGATTCTCGATACTGCCGGTCGGTTGCACATCGATGAGGCGTTGATGGCTGAACTGCAGCGCATCAAACAAGCTCTGCAGCCGCGTGAAATTTTGTTTGTGGCTGATGCCATGACCGGCCAGGATGCTGTTAACGTGGCCGAAAGCTTTAATCAGCAGCTTGACATCACCGGCGTCATCCTGACCAAGTTGGATGGTGACGCCCGCGGGGGTGCTGCCCTGTCCATTCGGGCGGTGACCGGCAAGCCGATTAAACTGGTTGGCCTGGGCGAAAAACTCGATGCGTTGGAAGTCTTTCACGGCGATCGCATGGCCCAGCGGATCCTCGGCATGGGAGATGTGCTGACCCTTATCGAAAAGGCGCAAGCTGCCGTCGATAAGGATGAAGCGCAGGCTATGGAACAAAAGCTGCGCAAAGAAGGGTTTACTCTTGAAACCTTTCGCGATCAGCTCAAGACTCTCAAAAAGATGGGATCCATGGAGTCGCTGCTCAAGTTGATTCCCGGAGCCGGCAAAGCCATGAAACAGGCTGGCGATATGCAGCTGCCTGATAAAGAGTTCAAAAAGATCGAAGCCATCATCAATTCCATGACTCCTGCTGAACGTCGTGATCAGAAGGTTCTCAATGGCTCGCGGCGCATGCGCATAGCCAAGGGAAGCGGCACCACTGTGCAGGATGTCAATCAGTTGATCAAGCGCTTTACCGAGGCGCAAAAGATGATGAAGAAAATCCAAAAGCTCGGACCCAAAGGGATGAAAAGCCTGATGGGGCGGGGTGGAATGCCCATGTAAATCATTTTCAACCGGTTGGTTCTACCGGTTTTTGTCTTTAAGCGAGTCGTTTTGGCGGCATCGCGCGGGCCGCAAATGGCCCGCTTTTTAGTGGCAATAAATAAGCAAAGAACCTAATATGCCTAAAATATCCTAAACACCATCGAACAAACGTTTTGGAAACACCCAGGAGGAATAACACATGGCGGTAAAAATCAGACTGGCTCGCGGCGGTGCCAAGAAAAAACCTTTCTACCAGGTAGTGGTAGCAGACGAACGCTTTCCGCGCGACGGTCGTTTCATTGAGAAACTTGGACAGTATGATCCCCGGCAAAATCCGTCGATGGTCACTTTGCAGGAAGATAAAACCCTCGAATGGCTGAACAAAGGCGCCCAACCTACCGATACGGTTCGTCGTTTGCTCCGTAGCCAAGGCGTTTGGGCCAAGTTCAAACAAGCCTGACGAGTCTGATCCCGAACAGGTGACCGAGGCGGGCCGCTTTTCTCCAAAGGACCAATGACTATGAAGGAGTTGATCGAATTCATCGCCAGATCCCTGGTAGAAAATCCTGATGCGGTTTCCGTTTCCGAAGAGGTGGGGGAGGACGGCAGCGTCCTCCTGAAGCTTGCTGCGGCTCCTGAAGATATGGGGCGTATTATCGGCAAGCAGGGACGGACCGCCAAGGCGATGCGCACCCTGCTCAATGCCAAAGCGACCCGGGAGGCCAAGCGGGCTTCTCTGCACATTATGGAGTAATGACTCTGCAACAAAGCGAATTGCTGATCCTGGGGGTTGTCATTGGAACCCACGGGCTGCGAGGTGATCTCAAGGTCCGCGGACGTGACAAGGATATTGTTTTGCTGTCCCAGATCCGTCAACTGGTCTTTCTGAGGGGAGACGAGACGGTGCGGGTGTGTGCGCGTGGCAAGGCCGACTGGCACAAGGGCAATATCGTTTTGCGCCTTGCGGATTCCGACGATTTCAACTCCGTTCAGTCGTTGATCGGATGCGAGGTCGCGGTTCGTCGCGAGGATGTGCCCGCCCTGCCCGACGGTGAATATTACTGGCATCAGCTCAAGGGTTTGACGGCTGTGGATCGCCGCCTGGGTGTCATCGGTCACCTCGAGGATATGTTCACCACGGCGGCTCATGATATCTATGTGATAGTCGGTTCCTATGGCGAAGTGCTGGTACCTGCCGTTGACGTCTTTCTTGTTGAAGTCGACCTGGAAAAACGCAGTGTGTTGTTCGACCTGCCCGAAGGGCTGGTCCAGGAAAATTGATGTTCTTTGATGTTCTGACGCTTTTTCCCGGTATGTTCGCCTCGCCTTTTGCCGACAGCATTGTTGGTAAAGCCGTTGAGCGTGGGCTTGTGAATATCACTGCCCATAATCTGCGCGATTGGGCGGAAGGGAAGCATAAAGTTACCGACGATGTGCCTTACGGGGGTGGCGATGGGATGGTTCTCAAGCCTGAGCCTGTGGCTAGGGCATTGAAGGATCTGAAGGCTCTGCGTCCGAAGGCCCGGGTACTGCTGATGACTCCGCAAGGGGAACCGTTTCGTCAGCAACATGCCCGAGAACTTGCTTGCAACGAGGGATTGATCTTTATCTGTGGCCGCTATGAAGGGTTCGACGAGCGCATTCGCTCCATGGTGGACAGTGAATTTTCTCTTGGGGATTTTGTTCTGACCGGTGGTGAGTTGGCCTCCATGGCGATGATCGATGCCGTGGCGAGACTTGTCCCTGGAGTGCTTGGCAATCGCGACAGTGCTTTGAGCGATTCCTATAGCGACGGCTTGCTGGAGTATCCTCAGTACACGCGACCTGCCGAATTTGAAGGTCTGAAGGTTCCTGACGTGCTATTGTCCGGCAATCATGCCGCCATTGCCCGTTGGCGCAGACGGCAGCAGTTGTTGCGAACCTTGTTGAGGCGCCCCGAACTTCTCGAGGACGCTTGCCTCAGCGAGGAAGATCGTCGTACTCTCGACGACCTGCTGCAAGACCAGGCTGCCGGTAACCATTGATGAAATCACCGATAGCCGTTGCCTTGGTGCACTATCCCATTGTTGATCGCCGGGGTGATGTGGTAAATACTGCAGTCACCAACCTCGATCTGCACGATATCGCTCGAACCGCCCGTACATACGAGGTTGACCGCTTCTATGTCGTTACTCCGGTGGTTGAGCAGCAGGTTTTGGTGCAGCGCATTCTGGGTCACTGGCTCGATGGTCATGGGGCGACCTATAATCCCCATCGGGGAGATGCCCTGTCTCTGATCCGGATTGTGGCCTCGCTGGACGAAGCTATCGCCGATTGGCGCAGTTTTGCCGGAGCGTCCGCCATGCCGGTGCTTACCGGCGCATCGCGCACCGATGGCCTGAGTATGGGAGAATGTCGCCTTTTGCTCGAGCAGGTGCCGTTGTTGCTGGTGTTCGGCACCGGCTGGGGGTTGGCCCCCGAAGTTTTCGATCGTGGCTGGACGGTGCTGGAACCGATCCGGGGACGAGGTGTCTATAACCATCTGCCGGTGCGTGCAGCCGCAGCCATCATTCTCGATCGGTTGCTCGACACATCGGCCTCAAATCCAACATAACTGAATCAAATGACTCGCTCTAGAGGAGGATGAGAATGAATATTATCGATCGTTTGGAAATGGAACAGATTAAAAAAAATATCCCTGTCTTCAAAGCCGGTGATACGCTCAAGGTTCACGTGAAGATCGTGGAAGGTGATAAACAACGTATCCAGGTTTTTCAGGGGGTATGTATCAAGCGCCACAATAACGGCCTGGGCTCGACCTTTACCGTGCGCAAGATTTCCAATGGCATGGGCGTGGAACGTATCTTCCCGCTGCATTCGCCCAACATCGACACTATCGAAGTCCTGATGGTCGGTCGTGTTCGTCGCGCCAAGCTTTACTATCTGCGCAATCTGCAGGGCAAGGCTGCTCGCATCCGCGAAAAACGCCGTATCTGATCTACGCCATACCGACAAAGCCCCGGCCCTCATGCCGGGGCTTTCGTTTTTAAACGGCCAAGGAGTCTGTCATGCGGCGTTGTACTGTGATGCTCCCCTTGAAAAGTGCGCCCTGACGATTGCAAGCCGTAGCTCGGCCCTGTCTTCTGAAAAATATGGGACCGTCATGCTGGAACTCTTTCCTTCCGAAAAATTATCTCCGCTATTTTTTGAGCAGCAGCTGCACCGGCAGGGTTATGTCCGCATTGCCGGAATTGATGAAGCCGGCCGCGGCCCATTGGCCGGTCCGGTGGTTGCAGCGGCTGTCATCCTGCCGAAGGTTTTTGACCTGCCCGGTCTGAACGATTCCAAAAAAATTTCCCCCAAACTTCGCGAGAAGCTGTTTCCGTTGATTCGCCAACAGGCCATTGATTTTGGCATCGGCCTTGCCCATGCGCAGGAAGTTGATCAACTCAATGTACTGCAGGCTACCCTGCTGGCGATGCAACGTGCTATAGCGCGGCTGAAAAGCCCCGCCGACTATCTGCTGGTCGACGGCATCACGCCGGTGCCGCTGCCCCTGGCGCAAAAAACCCTCAAACAAGGGGACAGCCGATCTCTGTCGATAGCGGCTGCCTCGGTATTGGCCAAGGTGGTACGGGATCGCTTGATGGTCACTTACGATGCGCGGTTTCCAGGATATGGCTTCGCCGGCCATAAAGGTTACGGCAGCGCCGCGCATTGCGAGGCAATCGCGCGGCTTGGGCCCTGTGCGCTGCACCGGGGTTCCTTTCGTGGTGTGCGAGAATACCTGTGACACACGAACGATTGAAACTTGGCAGTTGGGGCGAAGAGGTTGCCGCTGCTTATCTGCGCAAAAAGGGTATGAAAATCCTTGCCCGCAACGTACGTTTACCTGTAGGGGAGCTTGATATCGTGGCACAGCACGGGCGAATCCTTGTGTTTGTCGAGGTGAAGACCCGCAGAGGGGTTTCGCATGGCTATCCGCAAGAAGCCGTTGGTGCCACCAAACAACGCCAGATTCTGCGGGCCGCACAGTGGTATCTGGCCGAGCGAAAACTCGATCGCCTGCAGCCTCGGTTTGATGTCATTGCGGTACGTGGCGATGGGGAAGTGGCCGATATTCAGCATTTTCCCGGTGCCTTCGATATGGACGGCTGGTAGCAGAGTCCCGAACACAGGAATGAATCTACTGAGGCTGCTTCTCGAATGTCTGGTTGGTTTGTTTGCATTTTGCTTTCACCGTGGCTAAAATGCGCGGGTATGCTTGGGCCGCACGGGCAGAAGTGGGCGATGAAGATATCACAGAGCGTAGAAAAGGATTGAATGTTATGGAAATTCGCATGGCATCACAGGGGTTTGTAAGGTTCGGCGTATGCACCCCGGCTACCAGGGTGGCGGATGTTGTCTACAATTGTGATCAGATCCGCAAGGTAGTTGTAGAGTCACCGGATTGCCGGTTTTTCCTGTTCCCCGAGCTGTGTCTCACCGCTTATACCTGCGGGGACCTGTTTTTCCAGCCGCTGCTTGTCGAACAGGCGCGCAAGGCCCTTGTGGAATTGGCCGAGTTTACTGCGGAGCACCGCGTAACAATGGTGGTCGGCACGCCGGTCGCGCATCGTGGTCGTCTGTTCAACTGTGCGGCCTTCCTCTCCGGTGGGCACATCCTCGGTGTGGTGCCCAAACGTTTTCTGCCCAATACCCAAGAGTTTTACGAAGAACGCTGGTTTTCCTCGGCGGCGGATCTGAATGATTCGGAACTGCTGTGGGATGAAAAGCGTATCCCCTTCGGCACAGATCTTCTGTTTCGAGCCGAAATCTTTCCTGACTGTCTGATCGGGATCGAAATCTGCGAGGATGCCTGGACGGCCAATCCTCCCAGCGGCCAACTGGCGGTTGCCGGGGCCACGGTGTTGCTGAATCTTTCGGCGAGTCCCGAATTGCTCGGCAAGATGGAGTACCGTCGCGCCCTGGTGCAGGCCCAGTCGGCCCGCTGTCTCGCTGCTTACCTGTTTGCTTCTTCCGGACCGGGCGAGTCGAGCACCGACCTGGTTTTCTCCGGCCATTCCCTGATTGCGGAGAACGGGGGCATCCTGGCCGAAACCAAGCGTTTCCGATTTGACAGCCAACTGGCCGTGGCGGATATCGACATCGAGCGATTGGTCAATGAACGTTTCAAAAACAACAGTTACGGCTTCTCCCGGCAGGAGGCCCTTTTTCGGATCATCGATTTCCCGCTGACCGATGTGACCACCGAGCGGGTGCTGCGCACGGTTACGGGCACACCGTTTGTGCCGTCGGCCGAAGACGAACGGGCCCACCGCTGCCATGAAATATTCGAGATTCAGACTACCGGTCTGGCCAAGCGTCTGCTGCATACCGGCGTCAAACGGGCGGTAATCGGAGTCTCCGGCGGACTCGATTCGACCCTGGCATTGCTGGTGGCGGTCAAGGCCTTCGACAAGCTGGGGTACGATCGCGCAGGGATCGAAACCATCACCATGCCCGGATTCGGCACCACGCAACGCACGCGGGGCAATGCCGAGCAGTTGGCCGAACTGCTTGGTACCCGGCTGCGGGTCATCTCCATCGATGCCGCGGTGCGGCAGCATTTTGCCGATATCGGACACGACGAATCGGTGCATGATATCACCTATGAAAACTCCCAGGCCCGCGAGCGGACCCAGATCCTGATGAATGTCGCCAATCAGGTCGGCGGGTTGCTTATCGGCACCGGGGATTTGTCGGAACTGGCGCTGGGATGGTGTACCTACAACGGCGACCACATGTCCATGTATGCGGTGAATACCGGAGTGCCCAAGACGCTGGTGCGCTACCTGGTGGCCTGGTGTGCCGATGCGGAATTTTCGGGCGACATTTCCGCCATTTTGCAGGACGTGTGTGATACGCCCGTGTCACCCGAGTTGCTGCCACCCCATGAAAACGGCGAAATCAAGCAGCGCACCGAAGATAAGATCGGCCCCTATCTGTTGCACGATTTCTATCTCTACAACGTTGTGCGATTGCAGTATCGCCCGTCCAAGATTTTTTTTCTGGCCCGGCAGGCATTCGGCGAGGAGTTCAGCGACCAGCAGCTGTTGCGCAGCCTGGAAACCTTTTACCGACGGTTCTTTTCCCAGCAGTTCAAGCGCTCCTGCCTGCCCGACGGGCCCAAGGTCGGCAGCGTGGTGCTTTCGCCGCGTGGCGACTGGCGCATGCCCAGCGACGCCAGCGCAGCCTTGTGGCTGGAAGACCTGAAGCAGCTCGAAGGAGTCGTGGGTGAAGGCTGAAGCGGTGAATCCCGGAACTCTCTACCTGGTGGCAACCCCCATCGGTAATCTGGAGGACATGACTTTTCGTGCCTTGCGTGTGCTCAAGGAAGTCGATCTGGTCGCCGCCGAGGATACCCGCCACAGCCGAAAACTGTTTAACCATTACGGCGTTACGACACC
This sequence comes from Pelobacter sp. UBA6093, assembly GCA_002435955.1. GTDB lineage: Bacteria > Desulfobacterota > Desulfuromonadia > Desulfuromonadales > Syntrophotaleaceae > Syntrophotalea. The sequence goes on along the minus strand of DIWZ01000032.1, from coordinate 167,812 downwards.
TCTGACCTCCTATTTCGCTCATAACGAGGGTGTCAAGGGGGAGCGTATTCTCGAGTTGATGCGTCAGGGCAAGTCGGTGGCGCTGATTACCGATGCCGGCACCCCCGCAATCTCCGATCCTGGTTTCTTGCTGGTGCGCGCGTGTCGCGAACAGAATCTGCCGGTTACGGCGGTGCCGGGAGCCTCGGCAGTGATTGCAGGTCTGAGTGTGTCCGGCCTGCCCACCGAGCGTTTCGCTTTCGAAGGGTTTTTACCGCCCAAAAGTGCTGCGCGTCGGAAACTTTTCAAGGCTTCAGGGGAGGAAAAACGCACCCTGGTGTTCTATGAAGCCCCCCACCGGCTGGTTGCCAGTCTGGCAGATCTGGTCGATGAACTCGGTGGCGACCGCGAGGTCGCGGTGGTGCGGGAATTGACCAAGTTGCATGAAGAGGTTTTCCGCGGTACCGCCCAACAGGCGCTTACCCATTTTCAGCAGGATCGGGTGCGTGGCGAGATCGTGTTGCTGTTGGGGCCGTCCCCCGAGAAACCGCAGCAGGAAACGGTGCGTGAAGCCCTGCAACGCTGGCACAGGGAAACGGATCTGCCCACGCGGGACATCGTCAAGGAGGTGGCCCGGCAGTTTGGCCTGTCAGGCAGTGAGGTATATAAAGAAAGTCTGAAAATGCGCGATGAGGATAACATCTGAAGGCTACCCTGCAGTCAAACGTCTTCGGTTTCGGTCGTGTGGCATTTATGGGTAGGTTCCGGATCGTTGTTTATTCACCACGAAGGACACGAAGAGCACGAAGAAATACTTTTTAAACAAAGCTCTTTGTTTTTGATAACAATAAATTCTTTGTCTTGGTTCTTCTTCGTGGCCTTCGTGAACTTCGTGGTAAATTAAGATTCCCGTACCACTAAAAGGTAGCGGGTGCCAGCATCAGAAACGCACTTCAAAACTGTCAAAGGCCTCCTCGCTGTCCCCTCTGCGGACTGTCATGTCCTCGACGCGGCTGGATGGTGGGCCTTCCTTTAAGGAAGTCAGCCACTCTTCCACCTGTTGCTGCGGACCTTCCGCCATCGCTTCCACCGCGCCGTCTGCAAGGTTGCGCACCCAGCCGGTGAGCCCCAGGCGGATGGCCGTTTTGTAGGTGAAGTGACGAAATCCAACCCCCTGGACACGCCCCTCTATTTTTACCCATACACGTGTCTGTGTCATGGTTCCTCCAATCTGTCCACCATCTGCAGGAATTCCTCTTCGCTGAGAATCTGAATGCCTAACTGACGTGCTTTTTCCAGTTTGCTGCCAGCGTCGTCTCCGGCTACCACGTAATCGGTTTTTTTGCTGACGGAACCGCTGGCTCGGCCGCCCAGGCGTTCGACCGTTTCCTGTGCGAGCTTGCGCGAAAAATGCCTGAGGCTACCGGTAAAGACGAAGGTTTTGCCGGTTAGCGGTCCGCCGGTGCGTTTTATTTCGGCCTGCGGTATAACCCCTGCGGCCTGCAGGGCGGCGAGTATCTCTCGGTTGCGGGTTTTGTGGAAGAAATCGGTGACGCTGTCCGCCACCTGCGGACCGACTTCATGCACAGTCAGCAGTTCCTCGCGCGTGGCTTGCGCCAGTTCATCCAGGGAGCCGAATTGACGGGCCAGCAGGGTGGCCAGATGTTCGCCGACATGGCGAATTCCAAGTGCGAACAGGAACCGCCCCAGCGGGCGGGTTTTGCTGGCGGCGATGGCACTCAGCAGGTTTTCCGCGGATTTGTCGGCCAGCCTTTCGCAGCGCAGCAGGTCTACCCTGGTCAGTCGGTAAAGGTCGGCCACGCTATGGATGAGCTGCAGTTTCAGCAACTGTTCGATGGTGCGTTCGCCAAGTCCGTCGATATCCATGGCGCGACGGGAGACAAAATGTTTGATCGATTCGCGCAGACGAGCCGGACAGGACAGCTCCTGGCAGCGCGGCACCACTTCACCTTCAAGCTTGGCCACCGGTCCGCCACAGGCCGGGCAGGTCTCCGGCAGTGGCACGCTGCGCTCATGGCCGCTACGATGTTCGGCCAGCACCTTGACCACGTCGGGGATGACGTCGCCAGCCCTTTCGACCACCACCGTATCACCCACCATGACGTCAAGTCGCGCGATTTCATCCCAGTTGTGCAGGCTGGCGCGCGACACCGTCACACCGCTGACTTCCACGGGTTTCAGCTGGGCCACCGGGGTTATGGCGCCGGTGCGTCCGACCTGCAGCACGATATCCTCGACCACGGTTATCGCCTGGCGCGGCGGAAACTTGCAGGCAATGGCCCAGCGGGGGGTACGGGTTTTATCTCCCAGTTCGCGCTGTAGGGCCAAGTCGTCAACCTTGACCACCAGACCGTCGATTTCATAGGGCAGTTGATCCCGCTGTTGTTGCAGTTCGCGGAAATATCCCATGACCTGATCGATGCCTTCCACCGTGCGAGTATGCTCCAGGTTGACGCGAAATCCCCACTGGCGCAGACGCTGCAGCAGTTCATGGTGGCTGGCGGGGAGTTCGCCGGATAGTTGACCAATCCCATAGCAGAAGATTTTTAACGGGCGCTTGGCGGTGACTGACGAGTCAAGTTGACGCAGGCTGCCCGCCGCGGCATTGCGCGGGTTGGCAAAAACCTGCAGGCCATCTTCTTCCCGTTCCTGGTTGAGGGTTTGAAAATCGGCCAGGTCGATATAGACTTCGCCGCGGACTTCCAGCAGGGCAGGGGGGGCGTCACTCAGGACCAAGGGGATAGAGGGGATGGTGCGAAGATTTTCGGTGATCCCCTCCCCGGTGGTGCCGTCGCCTCGGGTTGAACCGACCTCGAGGATGCCGTCGCGATAGACCAGTTCCACCGCAACACCATCCATTTTGAGTTCGCAAACGTAGCGCACCGGCGTCGAGCTGCCCAGCAGCCGCCGAATACGGGCGTCGAATTCGTAGAGCTCCCCCTCATTGAGGGCGTTTTCAAGGGATAGCATCGGCAGGCTGTGGGGTACCGACGTAAACTGCTGGAGGGGAGCGGCCCCCACGCGCAGAGATGGGGAAGCCGGCGAAATCAGGTCCGGATCGACTTTTTCCAGGTCGAGCAGTTCCCGAAACAGGCGGTCGTATTCCGCGTCCGTTATCTCCGGCCGATCATAGGAGTAATAAAGCATGTTGTGGCGATGCAGTTCGGCGCATAGTTGTTGATAACGGTGGATGCGTTGGGCCTTGTCCATGAATACCTCGCAGGTGACGGGCGCTTGATTTACTTTGTACTGAGCGCCTTATAGCACAGGGCGAAGCGTATTTCAAATTTGGGAAAATCCAACTCGTTTTCATCCGGAAATGCGTAATGGGCATGATTCTGCAATATTACACTGTTACGCATAATCCGAAGCGATTGTAATCCTCGGGTTCCTGGGGTAAAATCTCACAACTTTTGGTACGCTCGGAGGCTGTTAGCCCCCTGCTTCATGTTAACGGAAGGCTTTTGATGCAAGACTCGATTCTATATGTAGCCGGTCTGGTTATATTGTTGTTCATGTCGGCTTTTTTTTCCGGATCGGAGACGGCTTTACTGTCTCTTGATTCTATGCGGGTCAAATATCTGGTGCATAAGAAGCGACGTGGCGCCCAGCAACTTGAGAGGATTCTCAGCCAGCCCGATAATCTGTTGGGTGCCATCCTGGTCGGCAATAATCTGGTAAATATCGCTGCGTCGGTTTTTGCCACCACCTTTTTTGTTCAGTTGTTCGGTACGCGCGGCGAGCTTTGGACGATTGTCATTCTCACCCCGATACTGCTTGTCGTGTCCGAAGTCTGTCCCAAAACCTTTGCCGCGCGCAACCCGGAACGGGTTTCTTTCTGGGTACTGCGTCCGATTACGCTGATCATGCTGCTGCTGCGGCCGGTGGTCTGGATGGTGACAAGTTTTTCCAGACTGTTGACCCTGCTGGTGAAAAGCGAGCCGAGGCCGGTTATTTCGGAGGATGAAATTCGTACTCTGATTTCCGTTGGCGAGCAGAGCGGCTTGTTCGGTAATGACAAACGCCGCATGCTGGATGGCGTTTTCGACCTTTCCCAGATCAGTGTCCGTGACGTCATGATACCACGCACCGAAGTGGTGGTGCTCGATGTTGCCTTTTCCTTTTCCGAGGTTCTGAAGGCTGTGCAGGAGTCCTGCCATTCACGTTTTCCGGTGTATGAGGGATCGGTGGACAATATCATCGGGATTATCCATTCCAAGGATATTTTGCGGTATGTGCATATCCCCGGAGAGTTTTGCCTGCGCAAGTTGGCGCGTAAAACCTACTTTGTGCCTGAATCCAAGCGCATCAATACCCTGCTGAAGGCGTTTCAGCGTCGACAGGAGCACATGGCAGTGGTGGTGGATGAATATGGCGGCGTCGAAGGCATAGTGACCCTTGAGGATATTGTCGAAGAGATCGTCGGCGAAATCATGGACGAATACGACATCGACGAGGCTATGGTCAGCGAGTTGGGCTCCGGACGCTTTTTGCTGGATGGCAGTATTCCCCTGCGCACCGTCAATCAGCGCTTCGGGCTGGATTTGTCGGAAGAGCATGCTTCTACTCTCGCCGGTTTGCTGCTGGAAGTGTTGGGTTCCATCCCGCACACGGGGGATAGTTGCACCGTAGATAAAACCTGCTTTATCGTGCGCAAAGTCATCGATCATCGGATTGAAGAAATCGAACTGCTCCTTCCCCAAGAACCCCGACATTCCTGATCCCCTGCCGGGTTTTCACGGTACTGAAAAAATCCCCTCCAGAGGGGATTTTTTTTTGGCGTGGGAACGCCCTAAACCCTTAAAAAATTAGAATAAACGCCTTGACAAGGTAGGAGGTGGTCGTTATAGTTGCCCACAAAGTGTAAAAACGTGTCAATTTGGGCCTAGGGGCATCAAATGCTATTCCAGGGTGAATTCAATAACGCGATCGATGCCAAGGGCAGAGCGAGCATTCCGGCCAAGTTTCGGGATGTGCTGAGCTCCGTTTTTGGCGATGAGCGTCTAATGGTCACCCAGAATGATGGCGGCCTGGCGGCATACCCCATTCAGGAGTGGGAAAAGGTGCTTGAAAAGGTCAAATCGATGCAAGCCAGTCCTCTCAAAGACGCTATCAATCTGGCGCTTATCTCTCCCGCGGTTGAATGTTCGTTTGACAAGCAGGGACGTATTCAGTTGTCCAAGGCCCAGCGTTGTTATGCCGGGTTGGAGTCGGAGATTCGTGAAATCGTGGTGGTCGGTTCCATCAACAAGATCATGATCTGGAACCGGGCCATGCACGCCGAGATGCGCAAGCATGCCGAGGATTTGCTCAAGACCGAGCCGCAGGCTCTTTACAATCTGGGATTTTAGGCCATGGAGCAAGAGACATTTCAGCACCGTTCAGTGATGCCCACAGAGGTTCTGGAGTGTCTGCATCCTCAGCCGGGCGAGGTCTTCCTCGACGGCACGGTCGGAGGCGGTGGGCATGCTTACCTGCTTCTCGAGGCAACTGCTCCGGATGGTCTGCTGATTGGGCTCGACCGCGACTGTGAAGCTCTTGAGGAGGCGGGACGCAAACTGGCTCCTTTTGGCGAGCGGGCTGTGTTGCGTCACGGGAATTTCGCCGAGGCTGACAACATCCTGGCCGAGCTGGGCATTTCCGCCGTGGATGGTATTTTGCTTGATCTCGGCGTGTCGTCCTTTCAGCTCGATACGGCACGACGGGGTTTTTCTTTTCAATCCGACGCCCCTCTCGATATGCGTATGGACACTTCGACCGGCATGACCGCCGCCGATGTGGTCAACTCCCTGTCGCCGGAAGAGCTGACGCGGATTTTTCGCGAATACGGCGAAGAACGCTTTGCTCGACGTATTGCCCGGCGTATCGAACAGGTCCGGGCAGAAACGCCGTTGCTCACCACCCGGGAATTGGCCGAGTTGGTACGCGATGCGGTGCCCAAGGGACGGGTCCCATCACGCATTCATCCGGCAACGCGTATTTTTCAGGCTCTGCGTATTCATGTCAACGCTGAGTTGGACAGTCTTCGGGACGGTTTGCAGCGCGCCATGGCGCTTCTTAAACCTGGCGGGAGACTGGCGGTGATCAGCTTTCATTCCCTGGAAGATCGCATCGTCAAACAATTTTTCCGCAGCCTGGTCCAGGTATGTACCTGTCCGCCCGGTTTGCCGGTCTGCGTTTGCCATCGCACGCCTGAAGTTGAAGTGCTGACTCGCAAAGGGCTTCGGGCCGGCGAGGTTGAAATTGAGGCTAACCCCCGGGCGCGTAGCGCAGTGCTGAGGGCGATTCGCCATCTTTAGAATATTTTTGCCGCAGATGCGGCACGTTTGATATGACTGGAGGTATGTTATGGCTTATTCCACTCAACGAGTACTGTCCGGTGTCGGCAGTGGCAGTGCTTTCTGGCAACGATTCTCCGTAACGCAGTTCCTGCTTTTTCTGGTCGCCCTGGTCGGGGCCGGCGTTTTCTACATCTGGTCCTGCAGCCAGCTTATCGAACTGGGCTATGCCATTTCCAGCTGTGAAAGCCAGTTGCTGGAATTGCAGCGCGAAGAGAACTGCCTGCGCCTGGAGGTTGCAACGCTGAAAAATCCCGCCCATCTTGAACGGATAGCCAGCAATTCGCTGAAACTGCATTACCCCGAACCTCATCAGGTGATTATCGTCCGATGAAAAAGTCGCCGGAAAAATGCTGTAAGATTCGCATAATCCTGATCGGAGTGGGATTTACACTCTTTTTTCTGGCGGTAGTTGGACGGGGCTTCTGGTTGCAGGTCATCGACAGCGAAGATACTGTTGCCCGCGCCCGGCGGCAATACAAACGCGTTATCCCTCTTACGCCTCGCAGAGGTGCCATTTACGATCGTAATGGGGCCGAACTGGCCCGCAGCACCAGTGTCGATTCGATCTTCGCCGAACCCTTACGCATCACTGATGTCGATGCCAGCGTTCGTACGCTGGCGCGGCCGCTCAACATGACCAGTGCGAGCTTGCGCAAAAAGTTGACGTCAAAGCGCAGTTTCGTCTGGCTGCAGCGCAAGGTGCAGCCGGACCAGAGCACCAGGATTCGCAAACTTGGTGTTGAAGGGATCGCTTTTACCAAGGAACACCAGCGGTTCTATCCCAATGGCGAGCTGGCTGCTCAATTGCTTGGATTTACCGGTCTTGATCCCAGGGGTCTCGAGGGGCTGGAAAAGTATTACGACAGCCAGATGCTGGGACAGGAAGGTTTTCTGGTGGCGGCCAAAGATGGTCGTCGCAAGGGGTTGGGTGCCAGCAATAAAGTGGTGGATGGGGGCAGTCACGGAAACAGTCTCAAGCTGACTATCGACCGCAATCTGCAATACCTGGCTGAAAAGGAACTCGCTGCCGGCTTGAAGGAAGCCAAGGCGCGCGCAGGCACCGTGGTGGTATTGGACCCGAACAGCGGTGAAATCCTGGCAATGGCCAACCAGCCGAGCTATAACCCCAATGCCTATGGTCGATATCCGCACGCAACCCGCCGCAACCGTGCCGTGTGTGACGAGTTCGAACCGGGTTCCACCCTGAAGGTGTTCCTTATGGCAGCCGCATTGAACGAAAATGTGGTGCAGCCGAACCATTTGGTGAATTGCGAAAAAGGTTCCTACCGGGTCGGTGGTATGACCATTCATGACCATCATCCTCATGAACTCATCAGTGTGGCCGATGTGCTCAAGCTGAGTTCCAATATCGGTTCTGCGAAAATCGGAAAGATGCTGGAGCGCCAGCGATATTTCGATTATCTAAGCCGATTCGGATTCGGTGATAAAACCGGCATCGATTTCCCCGGTGAGGTAGCCGGTCAGTTGCGCAGGCCGGAGTTGTGGTTCGAAGGTGACCTGGCGGCCGTGTCCTTCGGCCAGGGTATGACCGTGACAGCTTTGCAGTTGGCCCGAGCAGTCGGGGCTATCGCCAATGGCGGTCTGCTGATGAAAGCCGACCTTGTGCGGCAGATAGTCGATGAACATGGAAAATTGGTGGAGAATCGATCTCCGCAGACGGTACGACGGGTGGTATCCGAAAAGGTGGCAGCCCAGGTAAGGTCGATGATGGAGATGGTAACCCGCCAGGGGGGTACAGGGACGCTGGCTGCCGTGCCAGGCTACCGCATCGCCGGCAAAACCGGTACAGCGCAGAAGGTCGATCCGGTTACCGGGGGATATTCGGCGGACAAGCGGGTGGCATCGTTTGTCGGTTTTGCCCCAGCTGACAATCCGAGACTCGTCATCCTGGTAGTCATCGATGAACCGCAGACCCAGGTATATGGTGGCCTGGTTGCCGCGCCGGTGTTTTCGAAGCTGGTAAGCCAGTCCTTACGCTATCTCGGCATACCACCCACCGAGGCGGATGTGGTTGCGCCATTGCCGCCGGTAACGCTGGAAACGAAGGTTGCCATTTCAACGGGCACCATCCAACCGGCGCGAGTCCCCAAAGGCGGTTCCCCCATGATGCCGCACTGTATGGGGATGAGCTTTCGGCAGGTGTTGCAGACCATGGAGGAAAGGGGTCTCAATATACGGATCAAAGGTTCCGGTAAAGTTGTTGAGCAGTTTCCGGCGCCAGGCCAGGATATTCGCTATGGCGATGAAGTTTGGGTGAAATTGGAACCACCGGCATAAAAAATTCCCTTTGACTTTTTTTCTTCACAGAAGGAAAATCAGCGATTCTATGAAACTTTCCGTCCTTTGCCAGATCCTCGCTCCCTGTACTGTCACCGGTCCTGCCGATGGCGCCATCAGTGGTTTGTATTACGATTCCCGGCGGGTGCAGCCAGGGGGGCTGTTTTTTGCCCTGCCCGGTGCAACGGTGGACGGCCATCGGTTCATTGAGGATGCCCTTGCACGGGGTGCTACGGCGGTGGTGATGGAAAAGCCCTGCACGTTGCCGCAAGGGATAACGGGCTTACTTGTGCAGGATGGTCGACACGCCATGGCGCTTGCCGCCGCGGCGTTCTACGACGACCCCACCGAGGGCATGCTTGTGGTGGGGATCACCGGAACCAACGGAAAGACCACTGTCAGTTATCTGGTGGAATCGGTGCTGAAAGCCGCTGGTCATCGGCCTGCCGTTATGGGTACCGTCGACTACCGATTTGAAGGTGAACATCTGGCGTCCAGTCATACCACCCCCGAATCGGTTGATCTGATGCGGACCATCGCCGAGTTTCGCAGTCGTGGTGCCGATGCCTTGATTATGGAGGCCTCTTCCCATGCGCTTGAGCAACGGCGGGTGGACGGGGTTCGTTTCGATGTCGGCGTGTTTACCAATCTGACTCCGGAGCACCTCGATTACCATGGCGATCTGGAAGCTTATTTTGATGCCAAACTCCGTCTGTTTACGGAGCTTGGCGATCATTCCCCCCGGCATGCGGTGGTTAATCTCGACGATGCTTACGGTGCACGCCTTGCGGGCATCTTGCCCTCGGCGGTCAGCTGCGGGCACGATCCTCGCTGTGCGGTGACGGCTGAAAAAGTCACGATTTCAGTGGCAGGCATTTCCGGTTTGTTGCGCACTCCCCGGGGTGGCGCCGTTTTGCATTCCCCCTTGGTTGGGGACTACAATCTGCATAATCTGCTGTGTGCCGCCGGAGTTGGCGTTGCCCTGGGCATGGAGCCGTCTGCCATCGCGACCGCACTTGCCAGTGCGCCGCAGGTTCCAGGGCGGTTGGAAAGTATTGAAAACGGATGCGGGGCCCTGGTGCTGGTCGACTATGCGCACACCGGCGATGCCCTGCAAAATGTTCTGGGCACCCTGCGGCAACTCGGCCCGCGCAGGTTGCTGTGTGTATTCGGTTGCGGTGGCGATCGCGATGCCGGCAAACGGCCCGTCATGGGGGAAATCGCCGCACGTCTTGCCGATGTGGCGATTTTAACCTCGGACAATCCGCGTAGCGAGGATCCTTCAAGCATTATGCAGCAGGTGGAGACCGGACTGCGCCGCATCCATCCCGGCCCCTGGACGCCGCAACAAGCGCGTGAAGCCGTCTCAGGAGGGTATCTGACGATGGTGGACCGTCGCCAAGCGATTCGTTTTGCCGTCAGCCTGCTGCAGGCTGGTGATGTGCTGCTGGTGGCAGGCAAGGGACATGAGGATTACCAGCTCATCGGCAATCAACGCTTGCACTTTGATGACCGCGAGGAATTACGCAAGGCACTGAAGTCCGTGGCGGAGGAAACATGCGACTCGATTTGAATCAAATTGCCGCCATCACCGGCGGCACCCTGATGCCTGAGCGTGCCAGCGGCACGGTTACCGGTGTCTCCACCGACAGCCGTTCCCTGCGTTCCGGGGATCTGTTCGTGCCGCTGCGCGGACCTCGCTTCGACGGTCATGATTTCATGGTCCAGGCCGTGCGGGGCGGAGCCAGCGTCTGCCTGAGCGAAGAGGTGATCGCCGGGTTGCCGGTGCCGGTCATACGGGTTGCAGATACCCTGCAGGCCCTTGGTGATCTGGCGGCCGCCGTGCGACAGGATTTCGATGGACCGGTGGTGGCGATAACCGGGTCTTCCGGTAAAACCAGCACCAAGGAAATGCTTGCCGGTATTCTGAGCCTGCGTGGACCGGGTCTCAAAACCGAGGGGAATTTCAACAATCTTATCGGCCTGCCCCATACCCTGTTCCGCCTCGAAGCCGAGCATGGCTGGGCAGTGCTGGAGCTCGGCATGAGCGCTCGCGGTGAAATTGCCCGCTTGGCCGAGATCTGTCGCCCCGCTATCGGCATTGTTACCAACGTCGGTCCTGCCCATCTGGAAACGCTGCATAATCTCGAAGGGGTGGCCCGTGCCAAGGGCGAATTATTTGCCGCCCTGCCGGCCGGTGGCACCGCCGTTATCAACGGTGATGATTTGCGGGTGTTGCAATTGCCCGTCGCCAACGGCGTGCGCAGGTTGATTTACGGTTGCGGTCCGGACGCTGAAGTTCGCGCCGAAGATGTGACGGTGGACGGGCAGGGCGTGCGATTCCGCTTGCTGTTGGCCGAAGGCAACTGGCCGGTGCGCCTGTCGGTACCCGGCCGCTACAACGTGCATAATGCGCTGGCCGCCGCCGCTGCCGCCCATGCCCTGAAGATGAGCGGTGCACAGATTGTCGAAGGGCTTGAGCGGTTCCGGTCCTGCGCCGGGCGCATGGAAGTGGCGGAACTCGCCAGCGGTGCGACCCTGCTGGAGGATTTTTACAATGCCAACCCCCTGGCCGTCGAAGCGGCCTTGAAAGCGCTGGACGAGCTGCCCGGCAGCGGCCGCCGCATCGCGGTTCTTGGCGACATGCTCGAGTTGGGCGAGGCTGCGGCTGACTTGCACCGCCAGACCGGGTTAAACGCCTCGAAGTGTGCCGATCTGCTGATCCTTCTGGGAGACCGGGCCGAGGACACCGCCGCCGGCGCAAGGCAGGGGGGGATGGCCCCCCAGTCGGTTTGGGTAGTCAAAAGTCATGAAGAAGCCGTGCAGTTGCTCGGTGACCTGCTGCGTCCCGGTGACCGGGTGCTGGTCAAAGGATCCCGCGGCATGACCATGGAAAAAATCTGTAAAGCCCTGCGCGCCAGCGACGGGCGCCCGGCCGCCGGGCATTAGGAGACGTCTGGATGCTGTACCACCTGCTTTATCCGCTACATGAACAGTTTTCGGTGTTGTACATCTTCCGGTACATCACCTTTCGGGCCATTTATGCCACCATCACGGCCTTGATGATTTCCTTTATTCTGGGCCCCTGGCTTATCGACAAGCTGTCCAGTCTGCAGATCGGTCAGAGTATTCGCAAAGACGGGCCGCAGTCCCATTTCAAAAAGGAAGGCACGCCCACCATGGGCGGCACCCTTATCCTGCTGGCCATTGTATTGCCGACCTTGCTGTGGACCGATCTGACCAATATCTATGTATGGGTGACCCTGCTGGTAACGGTTGGCTTCGGCGCAGTAGGCTTTGTCGACGACTATCGCAAGGTAAAAAAGCGCAACAGCGATGGTCTGTCGGCCCGGCAGAAGATGTTGTGGTTGATGCTCATTGCCGGCACGGCCGGATTTCTGCTGTATTTTTACCAACCGTATCCTACCACCCTGGCCTTGCCCTTTTTCAAGGGCCTGAGTCCTGAGCTGGGACTGCTTTACATCCCGTTTGCGATGCTGGTCATCGTGGGCGCCAGCAATGCGGTCAACCTTACCGACGGTCTCGACGGACTGGCCATCGGGCCGACGATTATCGCCTCGGGCACCTATCTGTTGTTCGCCTACCTGGCCGGCAATGCACGACTGTCGAACTATCTTCAGATCAGCAGCGTGCAGGGGGCCGGCGAACTGGCGGTGCTGTGCGGTGCCATGGTCGGTGCGGGGCTCGGTTTTTTGTGGTTTAACACCTATCCGGCCCAGGTTTTCATGGGGGATGTCGGCAGTTTGTCCCTTGGCGGCGCGTTGGGTACCATCGCGGTGATCACCAAGCAGGAGATCGTTCTGGTGATTGTTGGAGGAATTTTCGTGGTGGAGGCACTGTCGGTTATCATGCAGGTTGCGTCGTTCAAGCTGCTGGGCAGGCGGATCTTCCGCATGGCGCCGATTCATCACCATTTCGAACTCAAAGGCTGGGCCGAACCGAAGATAATCGTTCGTTTCTGGATTATCAGCATAATTCTTGCTCTGGTGGCCCTGTCCACCCTCAAATTGAGGTAATTCATGGCCGGGTATGCCGGAAAACATGTGGTTGTGGTCGGTGCAGGCTGTACCGGGCTTGGTTTGGCAAGTTTCTTTCTGGACCGTGGTGCCTTGGTGACGCTGTCCGACAGCCGCAAGCGGGAAGATCTGGCCGGCGTGAAGGAACTTGCCGATCGCGGGCTGCGTTTTGATTGCGGCGGCCACGATGCGGCTCTACTGGCTAAGGCAGACTTGATTGCCATAAGCCCGGGCATCCCCTTGACGGTGCCGGCGGTGGTGGCGGCTGTGCAGGCCGGCGTGCCGGTGCTGGGTGAAATCGAGATTGCCGCGCGTGAGTTGACGGCTCCGATGGTGGCCATTACCGGTACCAATGGCAAATCGACCACCACCTGTCTGCTCGGAGAAATACTGCGTTGCTGGAATCGCCGGGCTTTTGTCGGGGGTAATCTCGGCACCCCGCTCATCGAGGCGACGCAGCGCAGCGATTGGGACTGGATCGTGGCGGAAATTTCGTCGTTCCAGCTTGAGGCCATTGAAACCTTCCGGCCACGATACGGCCTGCTGCTCAACCTTACGGAAGACCATCTCGATCGGTATCCCGATATGGCAGACTACCTGGCGGCCAAACTGCGGTTGTTCGAAAACATGACGGTCGATGAAGTGGCTGTCCTGAATGCTGATGACCCGCTGGTGGTTGCATGCACCGCGAATCTGTCGTGTCAAAAAGTATTTTTTTCTTCGAGCCGCGTACCCGAAGAGGGGATGGGGCTGGCCGGTGAGCATATTGTCTGGCGGCATGCGGGGCAACAGCAGCGGTTCCCTGTCGCGGATTTGCGACTCAAAGGGTTGCACAATGTAGAAAACGTCATGGCGGCACTGATCCCGCCACTGCTGGAGGGGTGTCCGGCCGAGGTGGCGTGGCAGGCGGTATGCGGTTTTGGCGGTCTTGACCATCGCATGGTCATGGTGCGGGAACTGAACGGCGTAACCTGGTACGACGATTCCAAGGGAACCAATGTCGGCAGCGTGATAAAAAGTCTGGCGGGGCTCGCCGCGCCGGTGACCCTCATCGCCGGCGGCAAGGATAAAGGCGGCGATTACGCGCCTCTGGCTGCTTCGGTGCGAGGGAAAGTCGCCCATCTGATACTTATCGGCCAGGCGGCCGATCGCATGCAGGAGGCCTTTGCGGGACTCACCGAGATACTGCGGGCCGATACCCTGGAAAAGGCGGTACAACTCGCTCACCAGGTGACGGTCGTCGGAGGGGCGGTGCTGTTATCGCCCGGTTGTTCGAGTTTTGACATGTTTCGCAGCTATGCCGAACGCGGCGAGATCTTCTGCCGCGCGGTGCTGACGTTGCAGGCAAAGGGGTAATGTCATGACCGAGCGGGGCGGATACGATTATCGGCTTTTGGCAGTGACGGCGGTGTTGACCGCTATCGGCGTGCTGATGGTCTATTCGTCTTCCTCGATCATGGCGTCGGAGCATTATAAAGACGGTTTTCATTTTCTGAAACGGCAGGGCGGTTTTGCGCTGGTAGGCATGCTCCTGTTGCTTGCCGCCATGCGTGTAGATTACCATCGTCTGCGTCCGTTGGCGGCGCTGGGCCTGCTGGCAAGTGCCGTGCTCCTTGGCCTGGTGCTGGTGCCCGGTGTCGGTACCTCGGCGGGGGGAGCCATGCGCTGGATACGGATCGCCGGCTTTTCCCTGCAGCCGTCCGAAATGGCCAAGGTGGCGCTGGTGCTGTTCATGGCCCACTCCCTGGCCCGTAAACCGGAAAAGAGTTTACGTACCTTCAAGCTAGGTGTATTACCCTATCTGGTGATTCTGGGGATGATGCTGGTGATGCTGATGTTGCAGCCTGACCTCGGCAGCGCCATGACCATGGGGGCGGTGGCCATGGGCATGATGCTGGTTGCGGGCAGCTGTTTCACACACATTCTGGTATCGATGCTGCCTGCGCTGCCGGCCCTGTATGTCGCTATCTGGCGTGTCGATTACCGCCGGCGTCGGATGCTGGCGTTCATGGATCCCTGGAAATACCCGTCCGATGAGGGTTTCCAGATCACTCAGAGCCTGATCGCTTTTGCCAATGGCGGATGGAAAGGGCAGGGGTTGGGCCAGAGTCAGCAAAAACTGTTTTTTCTGCCCGAGGCGCATACTGACTTTATTTTTTCCGTGGTGGGGGAGGAAGCCGGTTTTATCGGCGTGTTGACCATCGCCGTGCTTTTTCTGGTGCTGGTATGGCTCGGTTTGCGTATAGCCTGGATGGCGCCAGACGAATTTGGCCGCTACCTTGCATTTGGCCTGACCCTGCTGCTCGGTCTCGAAGCCTTCACCAACATGGCCGTGGTTATGTCGCTGTTACCGACCAAAGGGCTGGCGTTGCCGTTTCTCTCATACGGCGGCAGCAGCCTGGTGATCTCGTTGTTGGCGGTAGGTATTCTGCTGAATATCTCCAGCCAGATCGAAGGAGCGAAATCATGAGATTATTGCTGGCAGGGGGAGGAACCGGCGGGCACTTATTCCCCGCGGTGGCTCTGGCTCAGCGGCTTCTGGAACAGGCTCCGGCCGCGCAGGTCATGTTTGTCGGCACCTCCCGCGGTATCGAAGCGCGGGTGCTGCCGGAACTCGATTTGCCTTTGCGATGTATCGATATCCGCGGGTTCGTCAATCAGGGACTGGCCGGCAAGCTGCGCCTGATCCCCTGCCTGATAAAAAGTGTCTGGCAGGGGCTGCGCATCCTGCGGGAATTCAAGCCCGATGTCGTGCTCGGGGTGGGCGGTTACGCTTCGGCACCGATGCTGGTAGCAGCCAGGCTCAAGGGGATTCCGGCTGTCATTCATGAACAAAATGCCTGGCCGGGGATGACCAACCGCCTGCTCGGCGGCTGGGCCCGGTGTGTCTGCCTGTCTTTTTCGGAGGCGGAGCGTGCCTTTCATCGCGCCACCACCACCGTAACGGGGAACCCCTTGCGCAAGGGGATGGAAGATTGTCCTCCGATGGATGACGGCGATCCAGAGTTGTTGATATTCGGCGGAAGCCGCGGCGCCCGTGCCATTAACGATGCCATGCTGGCGGCATTGCCGCTGCTGGAACCGTGGCGGAATCGGTTGCATATCGTGCATCAGACCGGCAACGACGACCTGCAGCGCGTTCATGAGGGGTATGCCAAGGCCGGTTGGCCGCAGGCATGCGTGGTGCCGTTTATCAACGACATGGTGGACGCTTACGCCAAGGCACATCTGGTGGTATGCCGGGCCGGTGCCACCACCCTGGCCGAACTTGCGGTTTGTGGCCGTGCGGCTATTCTCATCCCCTATCCCCATGCGGCAGGGGATCATCAGACCATCAATGCCCAGGCCATAGCAAGGAAAGGCGCTGCGCTGGTCCTGCCGCAACAGGATCTGACCGCTGAACACCTCGCAAGCCTGATTATCGATCTGATGGAGAACCGGCCGCGCCTGATCAGCATGGCGGCCGCATCCAGGTCGCTGGGGATTTCGGGTGCCGCCGACAGGATTCTTAAGGTATGCCGCACCATGTGCGGACGGAATTAAATTTGTTACTCAACACTGCTTTGGGCAGGGAAGGTTCATAAAGGTTTATGTACGGAAAGATTCGCACCATACATTTTGTCGGCATAGGTGGCATCGGCATGAGCGGTATAGCCGAGGTCCTGCTTAATCTTGGCTACCGTGTGAGCGGTTCGGATCTGCGGGAGTCGGAAATCACCCGTCGCTTGTGCGAACTTGGCGGAGTGATCGGTTACGGACATGCTGCTGAAAACCTTGGAGATGCGGATGTGGTGGTCACCTCCACCGCTGTCAAGGCAGATAACCCCGAGGTGGTGGAAGCGCATCGCCGCTTGATTCCCGTTATTCCACGCGCGGAAATGCTGGCTGAACTTATGCGCATGAAATATGGCATCGCGGTGGCCGGCACCCACGGTAAAACCACGACGACCAGCATGGTTGCGACCGTTTTGTCCAAAGCCGGCATCGATCCCACGGTGGTTATCGGCGGACGCCTCGATTCCATCGGTTCCAACGCCAAACTAGGTCAGGGAAAGTTCCTGGTGGCGGAGGCCGACGAGTCGGACGGCTCCTTTTTGAAACTGTCGCCGACCATCGCGGTGGTGACCAACGTCGATGCCGATCATCTCGACTATTATAGCGATCTGGACGAGATCAAACAGACGTTTATCGACTTTATCAACAAAATCCCCTTTTTCGGGGTGGCGGTACTGTGCCTTGATGATGCCAATATCCAGAGCCTCATCCCTCAGGTCGGCAAACGGTTTGTCACCTATGGCATGAGCACTCAGGCTGATTACAACGCTCAGGATATATCCTACCGGGAAGAGCGAACCACCTTCTCGGTCTGCCACCAGGGCCAACACCTGGGCCAGTTGTCCATTCGCATGCCAGGCCAGCACAACGTCCTCAATGCGCTGGCAGCGGTGGCCGTGGCAAGGGAACTGGAAATCCCTTTCGACCGGATCGCCGAAGGCTTCCTGGATTTTTGCGGTGTGCAACGGCGCTTCCAGCCCAAATACCATGGGCAGGATATCATGGTGGTGGACGATTACGGGCATCACCCGGCCGAGATCAAGGTAACCCTGGCTGCCGCGCGTACCGGGTGGAATTGCCGGGTCGTGGCAGTGTTTCAGCCCCATCGTTACAGCCGCACCCAGGCATTGTTCGATGAATTTGTGACCGCTTTCTACCAGGCCGATCACCTGGTGGTCATGGATATCTATGCCGCCGGCGAAACACCAATCCCCGGAGTCGAAGCCAGTCTGTTGGCAGAAGGGATTGCCGGGCACGGGCACCGTGATGTTCATTATTGTTCTGACGCCGGGGCGGCGTTGTCTCATCTTCAGAACATCGTCAAACCCGGCGACATGGTTCTGACCCTTGGTGCCGGCAACGTCTGGCAGGTCGGTGAGGCTCTGGCCGACTGGTTGAAGCAACGAGGCTGACATGAATGCATTGGCTGCTGAATTGCGGGGAATCTTGCAGGGCCCGGTACTGGTCGGCGAACTGCTGGGACGCCATACCACCTGGCGGATCGGCGGGCCTGCCGAGCTCTTTGTTGCCCCGCGAAGCGAGCAAGAACTGCTCGCGGTCCTGCACCTCCTGGCACAGGTCGGCATGCCCTGGATGGCGCTGGGTACTGGCAGCAACCTGCTGGTGCGCGATGGAGGCTATCGCGGTGCGATCATCCACATGGGAGCCTTGCAGACCATGGAGTTTCGTGATGATGGTACAGCCAGGGTCGGCGGCGGCCTGCCTGTGATGCGGTTGGTGCGTCAGGCGGTTCGACGTGGGCTGGCAGGTATTGAGGATCTCGCGGGTATTCCGGCGACTGTCGGCGGGGCCGTGGTCATGAATGCCGGTGCCGGCGAGCAGGCTATGGCCGGGGTTCTGCAGGGTGCATTTCTGGCTGGCGCCGAGGGGATGGAGTACTGGCCCGCCGCGCGTCTCGATCTGCGCTATCGTGCTTCGGCGGTGCCGGCTGACCGGATCGTCGCCGCGGCGATACTGCGTTTCAGCTTCGCTGACGCCGAAATGCTTGAATCAAGCGTGCAACATCGGTTGAGCGCACGCCGCAAAGCCCAGGGGGTTGGCAAGCCCAATGCCGGTTCGGTGTTCAAGAACCCGCCAGGACAACAAGCCTGGCGTTTGATCGACGAGTCCGGCATGCGCGGGCGCAGCGTAGGCGGTGCACAGGTTTCGGAAAAACATGCGAATTTCATCGTTAACCGGGGAGGGGCCCGGGCGGCCGATGTCTTGTCGTTGATCGGTGAAATTCAAGAAACGGTGCGAGGGCGGACCGGCATCATGCTGGAGCCGGAAGTGCAAGTAATTGGAGAGGCCTGAAAGCCTGTTAAGTTCGAGGAATATGAGAGCCATGATGCAGTGCCAGGAATTGAAGCAAAAGAAAATTGTCGTGTTGATGGGCGGGCTTTCCGCAGAGCGGGAAGTGTCCCTGCGTACGGGGCGGGCAATCAGCCAAGCCCTTGAGCGACGCGGGTACCAGGTGACCGATATCGACGCCGGACGCGATCTGGCGGCACAACTTCAGCAGGCCGGCGCGGAGGTGGCATTCATTGCCCTGCACGGACGGTTCGGGGAGGACGGTACGGTGCAGGGGCTATTGGAAATGGCGGGTATTCCCTATACGGGCAGTGGTGTGTTGGCTTCCAGCCTGGCCATGGACAAGGTTGCGACTAAAAAAATGCTCTGTTACCACGGCATTGCCACTCCCGCGTTTGCCTTCATACGCGCCGGCCAAAAGCAGCAGGGGGCTTTGCCGGACTACCCCCTGGTGGTCAAACCCGCACGGGAAGGCTCGACCATCGGCATCAGCATTGTACACAACGATGAGGATCTTGCAGCCGGTCTCACCGAGGCATTCCGGCATGATGACCTGGTGCTGGTCGAACAGTTTATCGCCGGAGCGGAAGTCACTGTCGGGGTTCTGGATGGGCAGCCTCTACCGATTATCCAGGTGGTGCCTAAAGGCGGATTTTACGATTACCAGGCCAAGTACACCCCGGGGAACACCGAGTACCTGTTACCCGCTCCTTTGCCGGAGGTCCTGTACCAAGACCTGCAGGATGCCGCTGTACAGGTGTTTGAGGCTATCGGTTGCTGCGGGGCCGCACGGGTCGATTTCATGGTAACCGATACAGCTTTTTACTGTCTGGAGGTCAACACTATTCCGGGCATGACCGAGACCAGTCTGTTGCCCAAGGCTGCCGGTGCCATCGGCATGTCTTTTGATGAGTTGGTTGAGCGGATCCTTGTTGGTGCCGCAGTCCGAAAATAGTTTGCACACGAATGCCTTGACGGCAAGGGTAATTGCGCATGGTGAATATCGGGCCCGCTAAAAAACGGCTTAAGAGTCGTAAAGGCAACCATTTCAGGAAACAGCGCAAAGTTATCCCCTGGCGTCGCTTGCTGATTGGCGCCCTGTGGGGTACCATGGCTCTGGGCAGCCTGACGATGATCGTCGCGGTAGCTTATTACGGCGCGCAGATGCTGTTCGCCTCGGATTATTTCAAAGTGGAACAGATTCGGGTGGAGGATAACCGCCGCATCAGCCGAGAAGAAATTCTGGCGCTGTCGGATATCCACCCCGGAACCAACATCTTTGAACTCGACCTGGGGCGCATCGGTACCCGTATCGAGGAAAACCCCTGGATAGCCAGCGCCAAGGTTCGGCGGATGTTTCCGAATCAACTGGTCATCCGGGTCGCCGAGCGGACCCCTCGAGCTATTGTGTGTCTCGACTATCTTTATTATCTTGATGCATCGGGGCAGATATTCAAAAGGCTGGAACGCGGAGATCGTCTGGATTTCCCGGTTATTTCCGGCATCGACCGGCAGGCTCTGCTGGCACGAAACGAAGCGACCATGCGGCATCTGGATACAATACTTAGTGTGCTTGAAAGTCTTGACAGGCGCAAGGTTTTCGGAGTCGGCGACGTTTCTGAACTAAGTATTGACGACACCGGCAGTATTACCCTTTATACTTGCAATGGCGGTGTGCCGATCCGCATGGGGCAGAACGACTTCGACAGCAAGTTGAACCGGTTCGAGAAAATCTTTCCGCAAATCAAGACACGATTGAGTTTTATCGATTATATCGACCTGAACGTAACGCGGCGGGTTATTGTAAAACTGGATGCCGGCAATGTGCGAGGCAAAGGGTAGATTCCAAGGGGGAAGGCACGGAGATGAGCAATAACAAAAACAATCTGATCGTGGGCCTGGACATCGGTACCACCAAGATCTGCGCCATTGTCGGACATCATAACGAAGACGGTCTGGATATTGTCGGCATAGGGACCAGCCCGTCTCGCGGATTGCGCAAAGGCGTGGTTATTAACATTGAAAGTACCGTCGAAGCCATCCGCAAGGCACTGAACGAAGCAGAGCTGATGGCGGATTGCAAAATCGACAGTGTTTATGCCGGAATCGCGGGCGGTCATATTCGAGGATTCAATTCCCAGGGGGTAATCGCCATCAAGACCCGGGAAGTGACCCACGACGACATTCGTCGGGTTCTCGATGCGGCCAAGGCCATCGCTATTCCCATGGATCGGGAAGTGATTCATACCCTGCCTCAGGAATATATCATCGACGATCAGGACGGTATTCTTGATCCTTTGGGCATGTGTGGCGTGCGACTGGAAGCCAAAGTGCACATCGTTACCGCTGCCACTGCCAGCGCACAGAACATTGTCCGCAGCTGCTATAAGGCCGAGGTTGCGGTGTCCGACATCGTCCTTGAGCAACTGGCCTCTGCGGAAGCCGTTCTTTCGGCTGACGAAAAAGACCTGGGTGTGGCGCTGGTCGATATCGGTGGAGGAACCACGGATATCGCGATTTTTGTCGACGGTGCCATCAAGCATACCTCGGTACTGTCCCTGGGAGGCAATCATCTGACCAATGACATTGCTGTCGGGTTGCGCACGCCCATGGCAGAGGCCGAAATCATTAAACAGAAATACGGCTGTGCCATGACCGCCATGGTCGGCAAGGATGAGACTATCGAAGTGCCGTCGGTCGGAGGACGCGAACCGCGCATCCTTTCACGCCATCTGCTGGCCGAAATCCTCGAACCACGGGTCGAAGAGATTTTCACCCTGGTGCAGCGTGATATCATTAAAAGCGGCTATGAAGATCTGCTCGCTTCCGGCATTGTGCTGACAGGCGGCAGCTGTATCTTGCCCGGCATGCCGGAGATGGCCGAGCAGATTTTCAACCTCCCGGTGCGGCGCGGTTTACCACGGGGTATCGGCGGACTGACCGATGTGGTGAATTCGCCTATTTATGCCACCGGGGTCGGTCTGATCAAATACGGGGCGCGTTGTGGGGGCGCACCCAAGTTCAAAGGCGGTTCGGACAACCTGTTCGATAAGGTTCTGAAGCGCATGAAAGAGTGGTTTGTCGAATTCTTTTGATAGTGGTGGGGCAGCGGGGCATATTAAACTCGGCCGGGTTACGGAGAGCCCAGGTCAAAAAGGGGAGCGGAGGGAGTCATGTCGGATAATATCATGTTCGAGTTCGATGAAAACAT
This sequence comes from Pelobacter sp. UBA6093, assembly GCA_002435955.1. Classification (GTDB taxonomy): domain Bacteria; phylum Desulfobacterota; class Desulfuromonadia; order Desulfuromonadales; family Syntrophotaleaceae; genus Syntrophotalea. The sequence goes on along the minus strand of DIWZ01000032.1, from coordinate 146,060 downwards.
CGACCAGACGGCAAAAATTAAAGTGATCGGTGTTGGCGGGGGCGGCAACAATGCGGTCAATACCATGATTATGGCGTCGTTGGATGGCGTCGATTTCGTGGCGGCCAACACCGATGCCCAGGCGTTGCGCAAGAGCCTGGCGCCGGTTAAGTTGCAGATCGGCGGCAAGTTGACCAAGGGCCTCGGCGCTGGTGCCAATCCTGAAGTTGGTCGCGATGCGGCGCAGGAGGATCGAGCGCGCCTGGCCGAAATTCTCGAAGGCGCCGATATGGTATTTATCGCCGCCGGTCTGGGAGGTGGCACCGGGACCGGTGCCGCGCCGATTATTGCCGAGGTTGCCAAGGAAATGGGTGCCCTGACCGTCGCGGTGGTGACCAAGCCCTTCAGCCGCGAAGGCAAGCAGCGCATGAAAAAGGCTGCCCTCGGGATCGAAACTCTGAAAAATGTGGTCGACTCCCTGATCGTCATCCCCAATGACCGACTGCTCGGGCTTTCCGGCAAGAACACCAGCATTCTCGATGCCTTCAAACCCTCCGACGATGTGCTGCGCCAGGCGGTTCAGGGAATCTCCGAACTGATTACCACCAGTGGTCTGATCAACGTCGACTTTGCCGACGTCAAAGCGGTCATGAGCGAGCGCGGCATGGCCATGATGGGCATCGGTATAGCCGAAGGCGACCGGCGTGCCGCCGAAGCGGCTCAAAAAGCCATCAGCAGCCCGCTTTTGGAGGATATCGATATCTCCGGCGCCAAGGGTGTGCTGGTCAATATCACCGCCTCCTCCAGCATGACCATGGAGGAATTCGACGAGGCTTCCAGCATCATTCATGACAAGGTGCATGAGGATGCCAACATCATCATGGGTATCGTGATCAACGACGAAATGGGCGATCGCATCAAGATCACCGCTATCGCCACCGGTTTCGGAGATTCCTTTGAAAAGGGCCGCCGCAACGTGGAAGAGCTGCGCAGCCGCGCCGGCTCGGGCCTGGAGAAGATCGACCGCGACCTGCCGACCTTTATCCGTGAGCGACAAAAAGATGCTCCGACAGCTTTTCGTACACCGTTGGGCGAAGAGCATGAATACGATATCCCGACCTTCATGCGTAAACGGGTCGACTGACAGTTTCACCGGATCGGCTGGCAGCCTACTGGCTGCGCCGGGTGGGAATAAAGTTCTCCGCTTTTTCCCATATGACCGGCAGTGCTGCTTGGTTTTCCGGGATTTCCGGCGGGCCGGGGCACTTTTTTCTTAAAAATCACCACACATGACTCCCCAAACGAGGGGGCCGTTTCACGGTCTCCTCGTTTTTTTTCGTCCAGGATTCTGTCGACGGACTCCTGAGCGCCCGTCGACAGAATCCCAGGCAAAACCTTTTCACCCGAACCTGGTTGGGTTAAGATGGTTCCTGTCGATTCTTCGTCGTATCGCATAACCTGTTCCAGATCAGAGAGAAGTTCCTATGTCACGAAAGCTGCTGGACAAAGCGCAGCACCGTCGGGCTGCTGAAAGCGGTCTGCATGCCAATCCGTGGGGCGGTCGCTTGAGTGTGGCCCTGATATATCCCAATGTTTATCATCAGGCCATGAGCAATCTCGGATTCCATACCGTCTACGAGTGGCTCAACCGACACGAGGAAACCCTGTGCGAACGGTTTTTTCTGCCCGATCCAGAGGATCTGGAAGAACATCGCAAGACCGGGTATCCGCTGTTTTCCCTTGAATCAGGCCGCTTTCTCGAGGAGTTCGACCTGGTCGCTTTTTCCATTTCGTTTGAGAACGATTACCTGCATCTGCCCGTCTTGTTTGATCTTGCGCATATGCCGCTGCTGGCCGGCGAGCGCGGCGATGCCTACCCACCGGTACTATGTGGCGGGGTCTGCGCGTTTCTCAATCCGGAACCGCTGGCGGAGATCATGGACCTGTTTGCCATCGGGGAAGGCGAGCCGATGTTGCCTGCCCTGGTCGAAGGTTTGCAAAAGGCCAAAGGTGACAGAGCCGGAATGCTGAGCAACCTGGCTGGTCAGCCTGGCATCTACGTGCCGTCTTTGTACCGGGTGAATTATAACGCTGACGGCACCGTAGCCTCCTACGTGCCCGAGCCAGGGGTGCCCCAACGGGTCGCGCGCCAGTGGGTGCGCCAGCTCGACGATACGGCCAGTCGTTCCTGTATCTACACCAACGATACGGAATTCGGTGACATGGCGTTGGTCGAGATTTCACGCGGCTGCGCCCGTAAATGTCGGTTTTGTGCCGCGGGTTTCATCTATTTGCCCCCCCGGGAACGCAGTCTGGCGGCACTTCAGGATGAACTGGCCGATGGCCTTGAGCAGCGGAAGCGGGTTGGGCTGGTAAGTCCGGCAGTGGCCGACCACAGCGAGATCGGCGCCATCAGCCACAAGATCATGGAGGCTGGAGGACAGATATCGGTGGCCAGCCTGCGGATCGATTCCCTCACTGCCCGGGAGGTGGAAGCCATGGCGGCGTCCGGCCATCGCACCGTGGCCATTGCCCCTGAAGCCGGCAGCCAGCGGTTGCGCGATTTCATTAATAAAGGTCTGGATGAGGAGCAGATCCTTGCGGCGACGCACTTGATTGCCGAAGGCGGCATCCCCAATCTGAAGCTCTATTTTCTCATCGGGCTGCCCACGGAAACGACGCAAGACCTTGAGGCGCTGCTGGAGTTAACCGAAAAGGTTCGCCACGTGTGGCTGGAGGCTGGTCGGCGACGTGGCCGGCTCGGCAATTTGACCCTGTCGGTCAACCCATTCATACCCAAGCCTTTTACGCCCTTGCAGTGGGCCGCCATGGAGCCAGCCGCGGCATTAAAAAAGAAAATTCAGTACCTGCGGCGCCAGGTAGGCCGCCTGGCCAACACCAGTTTTATCTGCGAATCGGTGAAATCGGCGGAATTGCAGGCGCTGTTGTCCCGCGGCGATCGCAGGGTCGGACGCTTGCTGCCGCATCTTGCCGGCGGCGACAGTCTTGCCACGGCCTGCCGTCAGGAAGGACTCGATGCCGACTTTTATCTTGCGCGAGAGCGCAGCCAGGACGAAGTTTTCCCCTGGGAAATTATCGATCAGGGCGTGCCGCGCAGGTTTTTATGGTCGGAATACCAACGAGCTCTCAACGGGCAACTTACTCCGCCTTGCGGCCCTGGATGTCGCCGTTGCGGTTTGTGTCATGGCACAAGCTGATCTGCTGCGTAATATCTGAATCCGGTTTGCTTTGACGTTGCTTCGGGTTGCGGTAATCTTATTCAAAACGATTTTAACCCATGAAAGGAGCACAACCATGCCCGAAGAACGCACTGGACTGGTAACATTTAAAGGCAACCCCCTGACTCTGATGGGGGCGGCATTGAAAGTCGGCGCCGTCGTTCCACCGTTCAAATTGCTGGACAATGCTCTGCAGCCGGTCAGTCTGGCCGACACGGCGGGCAAAATTCGCCTGATTACCGTCGTTCCATCGCTGGATACCCCGGTGTGCGATACCATGTCCCGCAATTTCAATCAGCAGGCAGCGAAATTGCCCGATAACGTGGTGGTGTATACCGTCAGTGTTGATCTGCCCTTTGCTCAGGCGCGCTGGTGCGGCAACGCTGGGATCGATAAAATCAAAACCCTCTCCGATTATCAGGATCGTTCTTTTGGTCTCGATTACGGCCTGTTGATCAAGGAGCTCAAGCTCCTGGCACGAGCCGTCATGGTAGTCGATCGCGACGATACGCTGCGCTATTTCCAACTGGTGGGGGAGGTCGCTGAAGAGCCCGATTACCAGGCAGCCCTCGATGCCGTGAAACAGCTTCTTTGACCCTAGTCCGTGCAAGCCTGGAGCAGATCCTGAATTGTAAGCGGGGTCGTTGGTCTGACTTGTCCGGCAATAGCCGATTCAAGGAGTCTGCCGGACTATCCGGGCCGAATTTGCAGCCGGCTCATGGATAGTCCGACAGCCTCCAAGGAGATATGAATGAAAATCAGGGATTATTTTGAAACTGCCACGGGAACCGGAGTCCTCGCCACGGCTGACGCCGAAGGCAAGGTCGATGCGGCCATTTATGCCAGGCCTCATATGTTGGAAGATGGCACGTTAGCCTTTGTCATGCTCGATCGGTTGACCCACAAAAACCTTCAATCCAACCCCTATGCCACCTTCCTGTTCATGGAAAAAGGCGAAGGCTACAAGGGGGTGCGGCTGTTCCTGAAAAAACTCAGGGAGGATAACGATCCCGAGTTGATCGAAAGCCTGTCCCGACGCTGCTTGAGCCCGGACCAGATCCAGGGGCCGAAGTTTCTGGTTATTTTCCGTCTCGAAAAATTCCTCAACCTCCTGGGTGCGGGTACCCCGGAGCTGGATATGTGACGACCTCCGGGAATGGTTGTCCCGGTACGGTCGTTTTTGCAGGGATGATTTGATGGCAGGGTGTTATTGATGACCGTTACGGTGGTAAACTAGGAACATGTTCTGTCGACACTTCAAGGATCCTGCGGTGGAACAAAAAAGGGCTGCCGCTATACGGCAACCCCATTTGCAAGGAGGCTTACGATGAGACAGGATCGTTTCGAATATCTGTGCAAGGAAGTTCAATCCGGAAATAAAGCAATTATCAGTCATCCTTCAAGCAACGAAGAAGGACGTGTGGTGAGTTGTTCCATGGACCATCTGGTGGTCGAAACCGACAGTGGCAGCCGCTGCTGGGATTTTCATGAATGCGAAGAAAAAACTCGCAGCTAACGAGCAGACCCCGGACCTTGAAGGTCCGGGGTTTTTTTTGCCCGGGAGTCGTCCGGATGGGATTTTTCAGGCCTAAATCGGCTCAGGCCCGCGCCTGGGGCGTTATCGTCTCGCGGCCGGATTTATGCAGGTAGTAATCGTAATCGCCTTCGTAGGCCAGTAACTGGCCATGGTCGACCTCAAATACGCGGTTAACCAGACAACGCAGGAAGTGGCGGTCATGGCTGACCAGTATCACCGTACCGGTAAAGGCTTTCAAGGCGTCGAGCAGAATCTCGCGGGAAACGATGTCCAGATGGTTGGTGGGTTCGTCGAGAATCAGAAAATTGATCGGCTTCGCCAGCAGGGTTGCGAGTACCACACGGCTTTTTTCTCCGCCGGACAGGATCTCGATGCGTTTTTCCACATCGTCGCCCTGAAACAGAAAAGCGGCGCAGAGGTTGCGTACCACTCCGACGGTAGCCATGGGCAGCGCCTCGGCGACCGTTTCGAAAACGGTTTTTTTGGGGTCGAGGATGTCCATGGAGTGCTGGCTGAAATAGCCCAGGTGGACGTTGGCGCCGATGATGGCCGTGCCCGAGGTGGGAGCGGTCTTTTCTGCAATCACTTTTAGGAACGTCGATTTACCGGCACCGTTCACCCCGACCACGGCGATCTTCTCACCGCGCCGGATCAATCCCGAAATGCCGCTGAAGACCGGATGTGCCCCGCCTTCGGGGGTTTCCCAGGTCTTGGCCAGATCCCGCAAAGCGACCACATCGTCACCGCTGCGTGGCGGTTCGGCGAATTCGAAGCGCATTACTTTCTGCTCGGGTGGCAGCATGATGCGCTCGATTTTTTCCAGTTTTTTCACGCGTGACTGTACCTGTGCCGCATGGGAAGCGCGGGCGGCGAAGCGGGCGATGAATTCTTCTTCCTTGGACAGCATCTCCTGCTGGCGGCGATGGCTGGCGATGAGCTGTTCGCGCCGGATGTCGCGCTCACGCAGATAAAAATCGTAGTTGCCCCCGTAGGTGGTGACGGCTTGATTGCCGACCTCGATGATGCGCGTCACCAGACGATTCATGAAATCCCGGTCATGGCTGGTCATCAGCACTGCGCCCTTGTACTCTTCGGACAGCCAGTTTTCCAGCCAGATAATCGACTCAACGTCGAGGTGGTTGGTCGGTTCGTCAAGCAGCAGTACGTCGGGATTCAGGGTCAGGATTTTGGCCAGGGCGATACGCATCTTCCAGCCGCCACTGAAGGTTTCCACCGGTCGGCCGTAGGCATCCGGGCCGATGCCGAGGCCGGTCAGGACCGCCTGGGCGCGGCTTTCGAGATCGTAGCCGCCGCGATGCTCGAATTCTTCCTGGGCATCACCATAGCGTTCCAGCAGCGTAGCCATGGCCTCATCTTCCATCGGTTCGCACATGGCAGCTTCCATGGCACGGATCTGGCGTCCCAATTCCATGGTTCTGGCCGAGGCGGACATGACCTCCGCCAACGCCGAGTGACCAGCCATGTCTCCCACATCCTGGGAAAAATAGCCGATGGCGGTTTTTTTTGCGCAGGTGATTTCGCCGCTGTCAATGGTTTCCTCACCCGTAATGAGGCGGAAAACCGAGGTCTTTCCGGCACCATTGGGACCGACCAGTCCGGTTCGCGTGCCGGCGGGAATCTGAAAACTGGCCCCCAGAAAAAGGATTTGGGAACCATACTGTTTGGATATATTGGTAAGGTGAATCATGCAGCCTCTCAAGAAAAAGTTTTGCATTGGTACCACAGTCCCGCCGGTGGCGGCAAGGCCATTGATGCAAAGATTTACTTTTGATCGCAGTTGCAGCAGTGATTGACCCGCGACCAGAGCCGCGCCATAATGGCCCTTTGCCGTCGGCAATACATTTGTTTTCTCTCAGTGAGGATGAATCGGTTTATGGAACAATTTGCGTTGGAAGGTCATGAATTTATCGAGCTCACCAGTTTGTTGAAGGTGACGGGATGGTGCGGCAGCGGCGGTGTCGCAAAATGTGTGATTGCCGACGGTCAGGTCCGGGTCGACGGTCAGGTCGAGTTGCGCAAACGCTGCAAAATCCGCCAGGGACAGTTGGTGGAATTCGAAGGTCGTAAAATCCGGATTGTTTGATGCCGATGACCGGGGATGTCGGTTGAACAGCCGTTACGACTACTATCAGGGATAGGAGAAAGTCATGAAAAAAACACTGCTGTGCGCTCTTTTTCTCGTTCTGCCCGGCTGCGTACTGGCCGCAACCTCCTTATGGGAAGTTCGTTCGGCCGGTTCCATCGCTTATCTGGGTGGAACCTGCCACGTGCTGCGCCCCTCGGATTATCCGCTGCCTGCGGAATTCGGCAGGGCTTACAACGCGGTACAGGCGGTGGTATTCGAGGCGGACCCCGGCCAGATGGCTAGTTCCGAAGTGCAGCAGATGATCATGTCCGGGGCCGTGTATCAAGATGGCAGGACCCTTTTCGAGGTGCTTTCGCCTGCGACCTATGCCAATCTCAAAAACTATTGCCAACGTCGCGGTATTCCCCTTGAGCACCTGGAGCGCTTCAAGCCTGCCATTCTGGCCGTGACCTTGTTGACTTTCGAATTGCAAAAACTCGGGGTGGATGCCGGCGGGGTCGATCAGTATTTTCATGGCAAGGCGGTTGCCGACGGTAAATCCATTGACGCCCTGGAGACTGCCAGACAGCAGGTCGAATTTATTTTGGATATGGGGCAAGGCAACGAAGATGCTTTTATGGCGTCGTGTCTTGAAGATATGGAGCGGCTTAATGAGGTGTTTGACCATCTGATCACGGCCTGGCGCGCCGGAGATGAAGCAACCCTGGAAGCCTTGACCGCAACCGAAGTCCGGGAAAAATTTCCGGCGGTTTACAAGATGCTGTTTACCGATCGCAACCGTGCGTGGTTGCCCGCCATTGAGGCCTACATGCGTACCCCGCAACCAGAGTTGATACTGGTCGGCGCGGGACATCTGGTTGGTGAAGACGGCCTGCTTGCCATGCTGCGTCAGCGTGGTTACCAGGTGCGCAAGGTGCAATAATCCGATTGTTTGATCAGGCACTTTGCGGCAATTTCCTGCGCAAAGTGCATGGGCGTATTTTACCACGCAGGACACGCAGGACACGAAGGACACGAAGGACACGAAGGACACGAAGGACACGAAGGACACGAAGGAGGAGCAAGAACCAAGGCCAAAAACACAGGGGCTTTTTTGATTTGGGTTTTTCTTCGTGCTCTTCGTGTCCTTCGTGTTTAAAAAATAGGCAAAAAACCCTCCAGCAATCATGTCTCGAAACGGCCCTGACGGCGGAGCCTGTCGTGAGTTTAAGGAGCGCTAAGATAGTAAACGGTGCTTTGCTTGCCATCGGGGTTGATGACTTGCAAAGTGATTTGCGTGGGCTGGCTACTGGGGGGATAGCGTTTGTAAATGAGGGTGTTGCAGTCACGGTAAACGATGCTGTCAACCTGTAAGGAACCTGGATAAAAGGAGGTAATCGGACGGCCATTGACCACCAGGGTGGAATTGTAGGAAAAATTCTTCCCGGAGATCAGCAGTTCGTAAAAGTTAACGTATTCCTCCCCCTGGGACACGCCATGTATTTCCGGCAAATTGTCAACCAGCAGGCTGACAGGCAGGGAACGTTTGTCATCGGGATTGATCAGTTGAACCTGGTGCATGCCCGGTTGCAGTTCGGGAAGGGTAAAGCTCAGGGTATTGCCACTGTGGCTTGCCGACACTGCCACGCCGTCCAGAAGCACTTGTACGCCAGGGTGCAGATCGCGTCCCTGCAACACCACTTGTCGTAGCTCGCCGGTCGAACAGGCCTCGATTTTTGACGGAGCCAGATTGGTAATGCTCGGCGCGGGATGTGCGACCCGGAAAAAGAAACTGCGTTCGGAATTTTGCTCCCCTGCCTGCAAAAAAAGCAGGTAATCCCCTTCCGGAAGTTGCGGCACCATGAAGGTTAACTGCTTTTCCTCTATGCGCACCGGACGCAAAGTCCGGTCACCGAAAACGATTTGCACCTGCTTCTCGAAAGGGCCGCCGATGATGGTCACGGTACTGCCGGGGTTGGCAATGGCGGGATAAATGCCGGCCAGATTCGGAGCCAGGGCCAGGGCCGCTCCGGGCAGCAGCACAAAGGCCATCCACAGGGGAAAGTACCTCAGCATCATGGTTCCTCCTTGCCAAGTGGTACCTTTCAATTAAAGCACCGAAATGGCGAAGCACAAGTCCGGGTTGCTATGGGTCAGTCGGGAGCCTTGTTTTCCTGGGCCAGGTAACGGTCGAAAATGGCGCGGATATTTTCCGTAGCGTTGTGGTAATCGGTCATCAATCGCTGGCCGGCCTGGTCTTGCTGGTAGCCGAGGCGTCGGGCCAACTTCGCCAGTGTGGCGGTATCGCCGGAAAACGCATGGATGGACTGGTCGTGAACCAGACGCAGGCGGTTTTCCAGACGCCGCAAAAACTGGTAGCCGCTGGCCAGCAGGCGGTAGTCGGTTTTGCTCAACACCGTTTCGTGTCGCAGTGCCTTTAGCGCATCCAGGGTATTGTGCGCCTGTAATGACGGGCAGCTGCCGCCATGCAACAGTTGCAGGTACTGGACCAGGAATTCCACATCGACCAGCCCGCCCCGTCCGGTCTTGATGTTGCGACGTCCTCCGTCCTCCCGGGCGATTTCCTGCTCCATGCGCTGGCGCAGACGGTAGATTTCCTGTTTGTGATCGGCCGGCAGGGGGTGATGGTAGACGATATCGCGGTTGCAGGCGGTGATGCGCTCGGCCAGCGGGCTCGGACCGGTCACTACCCTGGCCTTGATCAGGGCTTGGCGTTCCCAGAGTTGCGCCGATGATTTGTGGTAGGCGCGGTAGGCCGCCAGGCTGGTAACCAGCGGGCCCTGGTGGCCCGACGGCCGCAATCGGGTGTCGAGCCGGTAGACGTATCCTTCGCGGGTAATCAGGCTCAGGATGGAGATGATACGCTGGGCCAGGTGCGTGAAATATTCCTGGATGCTGCGCTGGCGGAAACGTTTTGGGTCACTGCCCGGTGCTGCGGTGGTATGGCCATCTCCCTCGAAAATAAAAATGATGTCCAGGTCGGAGTGGTAGGTAAGTTCTTTGCCCCCCAGTTTGCCCATGCCAACGATGACGAAGTCTGCTTCGCGAGTGGTCCCATCGTTTCCCTGGCATATCGGTAGACCGAAACGCGGCAGCAGTTCCTCTCGGGCAATGGCGACAGCCTTATTCAGGCAGGCTTCGGCCAGTTGGGTCAGTTGGCGCGGGCATTCCTGGGGCGGCATTTTCCCGTACAGGTCATTCAGAGCGATGCGCAGGAATTCCTCGTTACGAAAACGTCGTAAGGCATCGAGCCGGCTCTCGTAGTCGGGGGCCACTTGCAGCAGGCGCTCGAGGTCCTGTTCCATGGTCGCGCTGTCCTTGCGTTCCACAGCATGTGCCCGCGATACCAGCATGTCGAGGATCTCCGGGTGCTGGATGAGGTTGCGCGACAGGAACTGGCTGGTGCCGAACAGGGAAATGAGCAGTTTGGGAATTTGCAGATTTTCGGCCAGCAGTGCGTAGAAGGTGGCACGGGCATGCAGGCCGGCTAAAAAGCGTTCCAGGTTGCCCAGCGCCATGTCCGGTTCAGGGGAATCAAGCACCTCCTGCAGCAGCAGCGGGGCGATACGCTCCAGAAGCCGATGGCCCATGGGAGACAGCCGTACATGGCGCGGGCCGTCCCTTAGAGTCAACAGATTGTCGTAGGCGGCATCCGGATTGCTGCATCCCTTTCCTTCCAGAATATCCTTGGCCAGGTCCGTATCGAGGGCCGGATCGAGCAGCATCCGCACCTCGCGGCTGACTTCGGCGCCGGCCTCCTCTTCGCCGGTGTAGAACAGATCGTGGTAGACGGCCTCCACCGCCCGGCGGTGACCCTCAAGAGCACTCGTGAAGGATTCACTGTCGGTGAACCCGCAACTGCGGCCGAGCCGCAGCAGCTCATCGTGGTTGCGCGGCAGGTTATGCGTCTGGCGCTCCTGTTCCACCTGAATGCGATGTTCGGTGGTTCGCAGAAAAGTATAAGCCCTCGATAAAACATGGTAGGTCTCTTCATCGACCAATCCGTCGCGGCGCAGCAGCGCCAGGGCCTTCAGAGAATTTTTTTCACGCAAGTCCGGTTGTTTGCCGGAATGGATCAACTGCATGGCCTGGATGAAAAATTCGATTTCGCGAATGCCGCCACGGCCGAGTTTGAGATTGAGCTCCCCCTCCCGCTCACGGGTCAGGTTGCGATCGATCTTCTGCTTCATCAGCTTGAGATCCTCGATCATGGTGTAATCGAGATACCGGCGATAGATGAAGGGTTCCAGGTAGCGCAGCAGTTCCTCCCCCAGTTCCAGGCAGCCGGCCACCGGCCTGGCTTTGAGCATGGCGCAACGCTCCCAGCTCTGCCCCCAGTGTTCGTAATAGGCTTCGGTGCTGCGCAGGGAGTTGACCACTTCGCCGCTTTTGCCTTCCGGGCGCAGGTTGAGGTCGACCCGGAAGACCACCCCTTCCTCGGTACGCTGTCCAATAGCACGCGTAACCAGTTCGGCCAATTTGACAAAATGCTGATGGAGCGGCAGACGGTTTTTTACGCCGCCGTTGCCGTCGGGAACTCCGGATGTCTGCCCTTCGTCGCTTGAGTAGCAGTAAATCAGGTCGATGTCGGAAGAGAAATTAAGTTCGCGGCCGCCGAATTTGCCCATGGCCAATACCACGAACTGTGCCTTGTTCACCGGTTGCCCCGCCGCGTCCATGGTCAGTGGCAGGCCATGATCGACCTGCAGTAATGCATCGCAGATATCAATCGCGCGCTGCAGGCAGGCCGCGGCCAGATCGGACAGCTCTGCCGTGACTTCTTCCAATGGCGCCAGGTCGCCAAGATCTCGCCCGGCGATGCGCAGAATTTCCTGTTGCTTGTAAAGGCGTAACTCTTTTTGGAGTTCGGGGAAACTTTGGGGACGCACAGGCTGTCGGCGCAGTTCTTCCAGCATGCATGCGGCATCTTTGTTGCGCAACAGGCCGCCATCCACAAACAGCGGGCGGCACAGGGTGGGGCGGCGGCACAGGATGTTGGTCAGGAAGGTGGACGCCCCCAGCACGATGAGCAATGCTCGGCAGGCCTGCGTTGTTGAAAACAGGGCGTGCCGATCGTCAGGCGACAACATCCCCGCCAGGCGTTCCAGCCCATTGAGAGCCTGGTCGGGATCGGCGGTCGCCAGCGACTGTTGCGCCAGACATGCCAGGTTGGAGCCACTGCCGGCACAGGGGTAGAGCAACAGAAGATTGGCGGCGCTCCTGGCACTTTGGACAAAGCCCAGCTCCGCAGCGAGATGGGCCAGGCCTTTCTCGTCACCGTGCTCGCAGTAGCTCTCCAGTTGCTCCGACAGGGTCCATTGGGTCATGGATCAGTGACTTTTCTTGAAAAGGTCTGCCAGACCGGTTACATAATCCCCACTTACCACGCCGCGCTCGGTAATGATGGCTGAGACCAGCCGTGCCGGGGTGACATCGAAAGCAGGATTGCGCACCTTGATACCTTCCGGAGCCAGCCGGGTCTGGCCACAATGGGTGACTTCGCTGGCATCCCGTTCCTCGATGGGGATGTGGTCACCGTTCGGTATCTCCAGGTCGAT
>DIWZ01000032.1:0-133622 GCA_002435955.1 Pelobacter sp. UBA6093 | reverse complement strand
GATCCGGCCATGTTGTCGCAGATCAGGGTGACGGGGATACCGTCCTTATGCAGCTCCCAAGCGGTCAGGCGGGAGCCTTGCAGAAACGGACGGGTTTCATCGGCCAGCACGCTGAGAGTTTTGCCGCTTTCCACCGCCGCTCGGATGACCCCCAGGGCGGTGCCATAACCGCCGGTGGCAAGAGCACCGGCATTGCAGTGGGTCAGCACCCGCGCGCCGTCGGCGATCAGTTCGGCCCCATGGCGGCCCATGGTGCGGTTGATGGACTCGTCTTCGGCGGCGATGTCCTGGGCTTCGCTCAGCAAGGCGGTTTTGATTTCGTTCAGGGGCAGGTCGGCCAAAGCACGGGCTTTGGTTTTCATGCGGTCCAACGCCCAGAACAGGTTGACAGCCGTGGGGCGGGTGGCGGCGAGGGTGGCGCAGGCCTGCTCCAGGCCGGCAAAGAATTCTTCGAAGGTATCGGCCTCGATATCGCGCGCACCGAAAGCCGCTCCGTACGCCGCCGCTACGCCGATGGCCGGGGCTCCGCGGATGACCATGGTGCGAATCGCCTCGGCAACTCCCTGGTAGTCACGGTATTCGAGCCACACTTCCTGGGTGGGTAGCAGACGCTGGTCGATCATGCGAACCATGCCGTCATGGTATTCGATAGGTTTGATGGACATGGGATTACTCACTGGTTATTGGTCCGTGGTCCTTGGTCCGTGACTCGTGACTCGTTGAATTCAGGCTTCAGGACCCTGACAACTGACAACTGACAACTGACAACTTCCCTTCACTCCCCGGCCAGTTTTTTCTTCAACAGTTCGTTCAAGGCCTGGGGGTTGGCTTTGCCCTTGGTGGCACGCATGACCTGGCCGACGAAAAAGCCCATCAGCTTGTCTTTGCCGCCACGGTATTCTACCACCTGGTCGGGATTGGCGGCCATCACTTCGTCGATAGCCGCTTCGATGGCGCTGGTATCGGTGACCTGCTTGAGGCCTTGTTCCTCGATAATGACGTCGGCCTCTTTTCCGCTTTGCCACATGGCGTCGAATACCGTCTTGGCGATCTTGTTGGAGAGGGTGTTGTCGTCAATGCGTTTTAGCAGGGCGGCCAGCATCGGCGAGGATACCGGACAGTCGACAATAGCCACGCCGGTGTCGTTGAGGGCGCGCTGCAGTTCGCCCATAACCCAGTTGGCGCACAGTTTGGCGTTGCCGTTAAGCGCGACCAGGCTGTCGTAGTATTCGGCCATGGCCCGGTCGGAGGCCAGCACTTCGGCGTCGTATCGGGTGATGCCCAACTCGTTGACAAAACGGGCGATTTTGGTCTCTGGCAACTCGGGCAACTCACGGCGCATTTGCTCGATCCAGTCCTCGGACACAATCAGGGGTACCAGATCGGGATCGGGGAAATAACGGTAGTCGTGGGCCTGTTCCTTGCCGCGCATGGAGCGGGAGGTGCCGCTGGCCGTGTCGAACAGGCGGGTTTCCTGGATCACCGTGCCGCCTTCATTGAGAATGTCGGCCTGCCGTTCGATCTCGTATTCGATGGCCTGTTTGATAAAGCGGAAGGAGTTGATGTTTTTCAGCTCCGCACGGGTGCCGAATTCCTTCTGCCCCCAGGGCCGGATCGAAACGTTGGCGTCGCAGCGGAACGATCCCTCTTCCAGATTGCCGTCGCAGACTCCGAGGTAAACAACGATCTGGTGCAGCTTTTTCAGATAGGCGATGGCTTCGTCGGAGGAGCGCATGTCCGGCTCGGAAACAACCTCCAGCAGCGGTGTACAGGCGCGATTGAGGTCGACCCGTGAACTGTCGTTGCTGTCGTGCAGCAGTTTGCCGGCATCTTCCTCCATATGGATGCGGGTAATGCCGATCGATTTGGTCTTGCCGTCGATCTCGATATCCAGTCGGCCGTGCTCGCAGATCGGCAGCTCGAACTGGGAGATCTGGTAGCCTTTGGGCAGGTCGGGGTAGAAGTAGTTCTTGCGTGCGAAGATCGAACGCGGCGCTATGCTGCAGTTGGTGGCCAGGCCGGTTTTGATGCCATATTCCACGACCTTGCGGTTGAGTACCGGCAAGGCGCCGGGCAGGCCGAGGCAGACCGGGCAGGTCTGGCTGTTGGGTTGACTGCCGAAGGAGGTGGCGCAGCCGCAGAAAATTTTGGTGGCGGTGGTAAGCTGAACGTGGACTTCCAGCCCTATAACAACTTCATATCGCGATGTCATGGTCGATTCCTTCCGCATGCAGGCTGCCGGCCGGTTTTTACCTGTTCCCGCATGGATGTCTTGGTCGATTCTGTTCGAATGCAGCAGCCCCGGACTGCTGCAGATTTCTCCCGGCAAAAACCCTTGGGCACCTGCAACCCGTCCCTACCTGGGGGCGCTGCGGCGGTGCCAGTCCGTTGCCTGCTCGTGGGCGTAAGCGGCTTTCAGAATCGTTTCTTCGCCAAAAGGCCGGCCGATGAGTTGCATGCCGATGGGCAAGCCGTCCCGGGAAAAACCGCAAGGCACGCTCATGCCGCAGGTGCCGGCGAGATTAACCGGAATGGTAAAAATGTCCGACAGGTACATCTGCAATGGATCGGCGGTCTTTTCCGCGATGCGGAATGCCGGTGTCGGTGCCACCGGGGTCAAAATGACATCCACCTGGTTGAAAGCATCGAGGAAATCCTGACGGATCAGGGTACGCACCTTTTGGGCCTTGAGGTAGTAGGCATCGTAATAACCCGACGATAAAGCATAGGTACCGAGCATGATGCGCCGTTTGACTTCGGGGCCGAAGCCGGCGGCACGACTTTGCATGTACATGTCGATGAGCCCGCGCCCCTGATCCACCCGCTGGCCGAAGCGTATCCCGTCGTAACGGGCCAGATTACTGGAAGCTTCGGCGGTGGCGATGAGGTAGTAGCAGGCCACGGCATATTCGGTGTGCGGAAGGGAAACCTCGACCGTTTCGGCACCCAGGTCGCGCAAGGTGGCGATAGCGCTGTCGATGGCCTGCTGAATGTCGGCATCGAGGCCCTTGATGAAATACTCTTTGGGCAGTCCGATCCTGAGGCCTTTGACCCCCTGTTTGAGGCTTGCCTGGTAGTCGGGCACCGGCAGGTTGATGGAAGTGGAGTCGGCGGGATCGTAGCCGGCCACGGCGCCGAGCATGATGGCGCAGTCTTCCACGTCACGGGTCAGCGGACCAACCTGGTCGAGGGATGACGCGTAGGCGATCACGCCGTAACGTGATACGCGCCCATAGGTCGGCTTAAGCCCAACCACACCGCAATGGGAAGCGGGCTGGCGGATGGACCCGCCGGTGTCGGTTCCGAGAGTGGCCACTGCTTGGCGCGACGCTACGCAGGCCGCTGAGCCGCCCGACGATCCGCCTGGCACGCAGTCCCGGTTCCAGGGGTTTTTGACGGAGCCGAAAGCGCTGTTTTCGTTGGAACTGCCCATGGCGAATTCGTCCATGTTCAGCTTGCCGAGCAAAACGGCGCCCTGCGCCTTCAATTTGCTCACGGCAGTGCCGTCGTAAGGCGGTACGAAGTTGCTCAGGATTTGCGAGGCGCAGGTCGTGCGGACCCCCTCCGTGATGAAAATATCCTTGAGCGCCAGGGGGATGCCCGTCAGTGCGTCGGCATTGCCTTCGGTCAGGCGGGCATCGGCCGCATCGGCATTCTTGAGGGCTGCGGCTTCGCAGGTGGTGATATAGGCACCGATATGCGGGTCGGTGTCGGCAATGTGCGTCAGAAAAGCCCGGGTAAGCTCACGGGAAGAGGTTTCCCGGTTTTTCAGAAGCGTCTGTAATTCGTGAATAGTCAGATCCGTTAATGCCATTTGGCTCTCCTGTAACTATACAAGGCGTCCTGAAAAAGCGCTGCAACGCAGCAGGGCGAACTTTTTGCGACGCCATCTCATGCTTTTTACCAAAGCACTCATTCAATGACTTTGGGGACGACAAAACAGCTGTCGGACGCTTCCGGGGCGTTTTGCAGGGCTTTATCCGTGCCGATGGACGTTCCGATGACATCTTCGCGAAAGGCGTTTTCCACCGGGACGGCATGCGCCGTAGGGATGATATGGCCAGTATCCAATTCGTCAAGTTTTTCGACATAGCCGAGTATTGCATCCATATCGACTGTCAGGGTATCCAGTTCCGCCTCCGACAGGGCCAAACGTGCCAGACGCGCAACATGCTCAACCTGTTCCCTGTTTATCTTCATCGGTCAACCTCCGTAATATGTGTCGCATTTTCACAATCTGTTAAACTAACATGGAAAAGAGGCGGTTTTCAAGGTTTTGGATGGTTTGCGGGCCTTTTTGGCGGAAGCGCCACATGAAGTGTGGCATTGAGCCGGGATTGGGGTCCGTCCCGACAAAAAGGGATGCGGGGAGCCGGTTTGGCTGAATCGGGTACCGTTTATTGACAGTGTTAGGGGCAAAGAAAAAAACCGGCCTGGATATTGTCGTGTTATGACCGGGGGTTATCCCCTGTTTGCACGACAACCTTATGGGGTTGTCAAAATGGAGCAAATATTGCATGTTTAAATTACACGTGGGAGGTTAATCCTGATCAGGTAAGTCAAGTATGTGCCGCAAAAGGACGATTCTATTATGAAAAAGCGTTTAAGGTTTGGTGAGATTTTGCTCGAAATGGGGGTCATTGCGCAGTCCGATCTGGACAAGGCCCTGGCACGGCAGAAAATCACCAAACAACCCCTGGGGCAAATTTTTGAGCAGTTGGGGATTATCTGCGACAAGGATATTCTGCGCATTCTGGCCCGGCAGTTCAAGATGAAGAAGATTGAGCAGATCCGGCGCCCTGTTCAGTTCGAGTCTCTCGCCACCAAGATCGATAGTCGTCTGGCCGTGGAAAGGAAGATCTTCCCCCTTGGGGTTAAAGATAGAATGCTTTATCTGGCCACCTGCAACCCGTTGGATCTTGCCACGCTGGATGATATCGCTTTTCGAACCGGTCTGCGCACTGTGCCGGTGCTGGCAACGCCCGCCGAGATCGACCGGGCCATCCGGATATTCTATCTGGAAGAAGCCGATCCGCGTGGCAGCGAGTTTCGCACCATCCTGGTAGTTGACGATCAGGAAACCTATAGCCACACCATTTGTTCCAAGCTGCAGCAGATAGGATACCGAACCCTGACAGCGGATACTGGCGCCGATGCCTTGAAGCTGGTTCTTGGTAAAATGCCCCATCTGATTATTCTGGAGACGGCTTTGCCGGGGATGAGCGGTAAAGATGTTTTCCGCACATTGCAGACCAATTGCCGGTCCCGTCAGATCCCCGTGATCGGTATGTCGACCCGTGCTTATGCGGAAGAAGAAGCCTTGCTGCTTGATATGGGTTTTTTCGATTTTGTCGCCAAACCGCTAAATTTTACGCGATTACTGGCCCGGGTGCGGCGGGCATTGACCTTTTGCTACGATAATGCGCATACCGGTGTAAGATCGACAAGTTCCATCCAGTGGTCCGAGGACAAACCTGGGGAGGGCCCTCTGTGGGGAATGGCGACGGGCAGTTGATTGCTTCATGGGCGAGAAAACGGCCAGGTAAGGACAGGGGAATCAACAGGTACCTGCCCCCTGAAAAAATATCAGGCGGCGTGTAAACCTTTTTGATGATGATTCGTCTGACTCCCCAAGTAATGATCATCGCTTCGACTTATGCGTAGTCCGACAGACTCCATAGCGGTTGCTTTTTCCTCGCGGCGTGCTAAAAATTAGTTCAATTGATAATTGATAATTTTCGATCGGCAGGACCGATATCACCATTTAATTCCTGGAAGGAGTAGGTAATGAAAAGATTATTGACTGTTGTTGCTGTGGTTTCCGTGGTGGCTGCTGGTTGTACCCAACCGATGACACAGACCCAAAAAGGGACGGCCATCGGCGCCGGTACCGGGGCAGCTGTAGGGGCCGGGCTTGGCCAGCTCATCGGTGGCGATACCGAGGGCACCCTTATTGGTGCCGGTATCGGTGCTGCATTGGGCGGCACGGCGGGTGGTTTTTTTGCCAATTACATGCAAAAACAGGAAACGTCCATGCGCCAGCAACTCGCCGGCGTTGAAGGTGCCAGTATCCAGCGCGACGCCGAAGTCCTCGCGGTGACCTTCAAGTCCGATGTGCTGTTCGATGTCAACTCTTCTACCGTCAAACCTGGCGGCTATGACGAGTTGCAGCGGGTCGCCGGCGTTCTCAACAACTATCCGCAGACCAATATCCAGATTGCCGGACACACCGACAGCAGCGGCAGTGAACAGTACAATCTGCAGCTTTCCCGGCAACGTGCCGATGCCGTTAAAAACGCGATGGTCGGTTATGGCGTGGCACCTGCCCGTCTGATGACCGTTGGATTTGGCGAAAGCAGACCTATCGCCAGTAACGACACCGAGGCCGGTCGCCAGATTAATCGGCGCGTCGCCATCACCATTACGCCGAACCAGCAGCAGTAAATGACAGCGCAGCTGCATAGATAAATTTATATTGTGCGGAAAAACGCCCACCCTGACTTATGCCGGGTGGGCGTTTTTTCGTATCTGGGAGGCAGCCGGCGCATGGATAGTCAGACAGCCTCCTGATTTGGCTGACATTTGCAAGTCATATCAGCCATAATGGATGTGTAATACATCCCGTTGCAAAACAGGGAGCTTGACCGGGGCAGGGTATGTCCTTTAATTTATTCAGATGTGAGCGCTGATGACCGGCTCCATGCTGGCCAGCAGCCGCTGGTTGCCCCTGAAATGTGAGGAGACCTTCAATGCTCAAAGAATATTTGCAACATGTTGATGACCGTGCGGCGATGGGGATTCCGCCTCTGCCACTGACTGCGGAGCAGACTGCAGAGCTGTGCCGCCTGCTGTTAGCCCCCCCTGTCGGCAGCGAGGCTTTGTTGGTCGATCTGTTAAAAAATCGCGTGGCTCCCGGTGTCGATCCGGCGGCGCAAGTCAAGGCGGAGTTTCTGGGCCGTATTCTGGGCGGCGAGGTGCAAAGTCCGCTCATCGACCAGGCCACCGCCATTGAGTTCCTGGGTGCCATGCTGGGGGGGTACAACATCGCACCGCTGCTGGCAGCCTTGCATGATGCTGCTCTGGCACCCCTGGCGACTAAAGCGCTGAGCGGCCTGACCCTGATCTACGACGTCTTTGACGAGGTGCTGTCCCTGGCAGAAAACAATCCTTTTGCCCGCCAGGTCGTCGAAAACTGGGCCCAGGCCGGTTGGTTTACCGCCAGGTCGCAGATGCCTGAAAGCATTCGGGTGAAAATATTCAAGGTCGAGGGTGAAATCAATACCGACGATTTTTCCCCGGCCAGCGATGCCTGGAGCCGTCCCGATATCCCGTTGCATGCCTTGAGTATGGGCACCAGCAGGTTTCCCGGCGGCATCCAGACTATCGCGACCTGGCGTGAGGCCGGTCATCAGGTGGCTTTTGTGGGGGATGTGGTCGGTACCGGTTCGTCGCGCAAATCGGCGTGCAACAGCCTGCTCTGGCATATCGGAGAGGACATCCCCGGGGTGCCCAACAAACGTCGGGGCGGGGTGATCATCGGTGGCGCCATGGCCCCGATTTTCTTCAATACCGCGCAGGATTCCGGTGCGTTGCCGATCCGCGCCGAGGTTGATAAGCTCGAACATGGCGCCGAAGTCACTATTGAACCTCTTGCGGGGCGCATCCTGGACGATGCCGGTCGGGTGCTGACGACCTTCGATCTGGCGCCCAATACTCTTCCGGATGAATACCGTGCCGGTGGCCGAATTCCCCTGATTATCGGTCGAGCATTGACCGGGCGGGCGCGTCAGGCCCTGAAGATGGGACCCGCGACTCTCTTTACCCTGCCGGATAATCCGGTACCGCTGCCTGACCAGGGCTATACCCTGGCACAGAAACTGGTGGGCAAGGCTTGCGGATTGCCCGGGGTGTTGCCGGGGACCGCTTGCGAGCCGCGCATGACCACGGTCGGCTCTCAGGATACCACCGGGCCGATGACCGCCGATGAATTAAAGGAACTGGCCTGTCTGAAATTTCAGACGCCGCTGTTCATGCAGTCCTTCTGCCACACCGCCGCTTATCCCAAACCTGCGGATGTCAAAATTCATCACACCCTTCCGGAGTTCATGGCGCAGCGCGGCGGGGTGGCTTTGCGCCCGGGCGATGGCATTATTCACAGCTGGTTGAATCGGTTGTTGCTACCGGACACCGTCGGTACCGGCGGCGATTCGCATACGCGCTTTCCCGTGGGGATCTCCTTTCCGGCTGGTTCGGGACTGGTGGCATTTGCCGGCGCTCTCGGTTTCATGCCGCTGGATATGCCGGAGTCGGTGCTGGTGCGCTTCAAGGGGGCCTTGCAACCGGGCATTACCCTGCGCGATGTGGTGAACTCCATCCCTTATACGGCTATCGGTCAGGGACTTTTGACGGTTCCGAAAAAGAACAAGAAAAACATTTTCAACGGTCGCATTCTGGAGATGGAAGGACTCGAGGACTTGACTGTGGAACAGGCCTTCGAATTAACCTGCGCAGCGGCCGAGCGCAGCGCGGCGGCAGGCTGCATCCAGCTGTCCGAAGAGAAGGTGGCGGCCTTCATGCGTTCCAACGTAGCCCTGATGAGAAGCCTGATCGATGATGGTTATCAGGCAGCCGAAACCCTGGAACAACGCATTGCCGCGGTCGAACAGTGGTTGGAAAATCCCCGTCTGCTGCGGGCCGACCCTCATGCCCGGTATGCAGCCGTCGTAGAGGTCGATCTGGATGAATTAAAGGAGCCGTTAGTCTGCTGCCCCAACGATCCGGACGATGTGCGTCCGTTGTCGAAAATTGCCGGTGAGATCATCGAGGATGTATTTATCGGTTCCTGCATGTCCAATATCGGACATTTTCGGGCCGCGGCGGCTATCTGGGAAGGCCAGCCTTGCAATGCCCGGGTGCGCACCTGGATCTGTCCGCCGACCCGCATGGACAACCTGCAGCTGAAGGATGAAGCGCTGTTTGCCACATTCAGTGCCATCGGCGGTCGTATTGAAATCCCCGGTTGTTCCTTGTGTATGGGCAACCAGGCGCGAGTTCTTGCCAAGTCGCGGGTTTTTTCCACTTCGACGCGCAATTTTGATAATCGCCTCGGCGATGGTGCGCAAGTCTATCTCGGTTCTGCGGAGCTGGCGGCCATCATCAGCACTCTGGGCCGGATTCCTACTCCCAAGGAGTATTTTTCCATCTTTCAGGAGCGGGTAGCGCCTCGTGCTGCAGCGCTCTACCGCTATCTGCAGTTCGATGAGATGCCAGTGCCTCGCTAATCGAATGCAACAAAGGCCGCTTTCGTTGAGGAAAGCGGCCTTTGTTTTTTCTATGCGAATTTTCGAATCCGTCAGGGATTGCGTCACTCCGAGGCAAACATGGCGTGCCATCGGTCGAAAATTACCACCTTGTCCTGTCCGAAACGCCCGAGGCAGGCGCGCACCTGGTCGGGGGTGCGCTCCCCGCCGTCCTTGACGGGATCTTTGGAAAAAAACAGGTCGGCATAGGCGACGATGCGCTCTTCAAGGGTTGTCGGCAGCATGTCGCGGGGCGGTAACGGGAACTTCTGTCGGATGATTTCGGTTTCGGTCAGTCCGACGCCGATATGGCGTTCACAAACCAGGGCGTGACGTGGCAGGCCTTCGGCTTCGAGCAGTTCGCGTCCCTTGAGGCCGTGGCACAAATACGGCAGTTCGCCGAAACACCCCAGGGAAGCCGCCGCGGTAAAGCAGATGCCGATGTCGTGCAACAGTGCGGCTTCGGTGACAAAGGACACATCCACCGTTCCGTCCGGAAACCTGCGGGCTACGGCGGTGGCTTTGCTGGCGACATTTTGACTGTGTGACAGCAGGATGCGATGCGCATTGCTGCCGGGGGTATAATATTTATCCAGAAGGGCAAGGGCGTTGATCATCTGTTAAGTACCTTTTGAATGCACATTGTTGCATTTTACTTCATAAACGGCATCGAGCGCCAGAGGTTATGCCCTTGGCAGAGGTCGTTGTCAAGAAGGAGGGGAACATGCCACAGCAACAGGTCAAGCTTGAAGGACATTTTATCGACCAACAGATTCTGTCGCAGGTGCTGGACACCGTGGAGCGCCTGGGCGGAAGCTATGAAATTCTTCAATTGACCATCGGTCGAACCCGCCGTGATAAAAGTACCGGACTTTTCAATATCGAGGCTCCAGACGATGCCACGCTGCAATCGGTGCTGCGCGGCCTCGCTAGGCTGGGCGCCGAACCTGTGATACCGTTGCCGGTGCGGTGCGAAGCAGCCCCGGCCGACGGGGTGCTGCCGGATCGTTTTTATGCCACCACCAACCTGCCTACGGAGGTTCTGGTCAATGACCGGTGGCTGCCGGTGGCCGGAGCGGAAATGGATTTGGCCCTTGTGGTCGACGAGAGGACCAACATGGCCTGCACCGTACCGATGGCCGATGTCAAGGCTGGACAGCAGGTGGTTGTCGGGACGCAAGGGGTGCGCGTCAGTTATCCTCCGCGCGACAATCATGATGCCGCATTTCGCTTTATGGCCAGTTCGGTTTCGGCGGAAAAGCCCAAACGACCATTGCTGCAGCGGATCGTGCAGGCCGCGCGACGGGTCAAGGAAGCCGGCGGCAAGATTCTGCTGGTCGGCGGACCGGCCATCATCCATACCGGTGCCGGGCCGGTGCTGGAGCAACTCATACGGGACGGCTGGGTGGACGTGCTGTTCGCCGGCAACGCCCTGGCGGCCCACGATATCGAGTCCGCCCTGTATGGGACGTCCCTTGGCGTCCCGGTTGGTGGGCATCCGCCGGGCCATGAAGGGCATGCCCATCATCTTTGGGCCATCAACCGTATCCGTATGGCCGGATCCATTGCCAGGGCGGTTGAGACCGGGGTGCTGACCGGCGGGGTCATGCATGCCTGTATCAGCCGGTCCGTACCCTTCGTGCTGGCCGGTTCCATCCGCGATGACGGCCCGTTGCCCGATGTCATTACCGACGTGCTCGCCGCCCAGCGTGCCATGCGCAGTCACGTCCCCGGGGTCGGTATGGCGATCATGGTCGGCACCACCCTGCATGCCATCGCTACCGGCAATCTGCTGCCGGCCCGGGTTGTGACGGTGTGTGTCGATGTCAACCCCGCCGTCGTCACCAAACTGCAGGATCGCGGCAGTCACCAATCCCTCGGTATCGTTATGGACGCGGCATCGTTTCTTGAACAGTTGGCGGATGGGTTGACGGCTAACGGCTAACGGCTAACGGCTGACGGCTGACGGCTGACGGCTGACGAATGACGAATGACGAATGACGAATGACGAATGACGAATGACGAATGACGAATGACAAAGATTTCAAGTTGCGGTGCGGGCTAAGAACTTTTTCGCCGTTGGCGGCAGCAGCACTGCAAACGCCCCTGCCAGCAGTAAAAAAGCACTGCCAAGCCCCCACTTGTCGGCGGCCATGCCGATCAGCGGGCCGCTGACGATGAAACCGAGGCGAAAGGACAGGCTGTGCAGCGACAGGATGCTGGCGCGGTTGCGCCGGGCGCTGGCCTGCTGCAGTCGGTGGCGCATCATGGGGCCCTGCAAACCGCGCATAGCGGTGAGCAGATAATAAAACGCGAAACTGCCCACACCTGCGGTCAGCCCCAGGCCGCTGTACGCAATCACGATCAGGGCGATAAACAGTAGCGACATACCGCGCAGGCCGATACCGGCCTGCAGTCTGTGGCTGAGCAGGGAGCAGGCCGCGATGGTCAGGTTGGCGCCGGCCCATACCGGACCGAACCAGGCCAGCGGGACCTGGCACTGTTGCATGAAGGGCTGAATCATCCACACGGTATAGAACGAGGCCAGCCCCAACAGGGTACCGAACATGATGGTGGTACGTATGGCCGGATTGTCGCGCCAGGCATAGCGGCACACCCCCAGCGCTTCGGCCAGATGGGACTGGATGGCCGGAGCATGTTCCGTCGGCGGTTCCCGCAGGGTCAGGCAGATCCCCAGCGCCAGCACCCAGACCAGAATCTGCACGGCGAAGGGCATAAGCGGCGAGGTGGCATACATGACCCCGGCGAACAAAGCACCAGCCGCTTCGCCGGTCTGCCCCCAACTGGTCATGCGTCCATCAAAACGTGCGTAGTGTTCCTCGCGGTGTCCGGTTCGCAGCGTTTCAAACAACAGCGCGCTGTCGGAACCGCTGATAAAGGCGTAGCAGACCCCGAGCAGGATCTCAGCCAGCAGCACGCCCGCAAAGGAATCCGCAATCAGATAAAATACCCAGCCGACAATACCGAACAGGGACGCCATGAGCAGAGCGGCCCGATAACCGAGTCGGTCGCTTAAGTAGCCCGAAGGGTATTCCATCACCACACTGGCAAGGGAAAACAACCCCTGCAGCACCAGGATCTTCGTCAGGCTCAGGCCGATATGATCCTTCCAGAACAGGGTGATGACCGCCATGGGAAACAGGGTCATCTTCAGGAAGGAGAAGATGTAGAGTTTACGGGTGTTGCCGGAAAAATCCCGCAGGCATGTGGTCATAATGGACAGTCTCGGCTGCTGTGAACCGGCTGAATGAAAAAATAGGGAGTTGGTAAAATCTTGTTGTGGTGCCAGTTTAGCCTGTTTTTCCCGTCCTGCCAATATAAGGCGCTGTTTTTGCAAATGCAGTTATTGTTGCCACGACACGTCTATGTTATGTTGAAATTTCATGAGCATGTAAAAATAATAATTTACCTTCGTTCTCGAAAATGATTCCGGGATTTTCTGTGTCTCGATCCCTTGGCCTACGAGCAGAAATCATCATTCACTTGGTCTTCCTGGTAGGAGCCGCACTCCTTCTGGGTGGTTTTCTGTTGTTGCGCCTTGGCGAAAAAGAGTTGGTAGATCAGAGGGTTGAAGTTTTCCAAGCAGTTCTGGAGGGGTTGGCCGATTTGCCCTCCTCGCAGGAGTTGGCTGAAGATTCGCTGGATTCAAAGTTGCGGAGAATTTTGCACCACACGCGTTCCATGCCGGGATTGTCCGGAGTTGAACTGTGGCTGCAGAAGGGTAGTTTGCTGACATGTGTAGCTTCCGATGGAAATGTCGCCGGGCCTGATCCCAAACCTCAACATATTTGGGCCCCAGGTGTTGTCAAAGAACCGCGTGTACAGATTTCGTATCCCGTCATGTGGCCCATGGCCGGGCAAAATCCTGAATTTCTTGCCAGAATAGATGTTCCCATCCAGGTTCGTGACCAAACGATAGGCATGGTGCGGGGGTGGTTGTCTCTGCAGGAGATTGTGGATCGGTTACAGAAAGCGCGACGCCTGGTAATCCTGTACGCCTTTCTTTATGGGGTGGTCATACTTTTGTTTGGCATCTATCTTCTGAATCGGCATGTGGTGAAACCAACAGCCCGTTTATTGCATTCAACCATCGCGGTTGCGGCCGGAAATCTGGATCAACATGTTTTGGAAACCGGCCCCCGTGAAATCACTGCATTGGCGCGGGCGTTTAACTCCATGGTGGCGGCGTTAAAAGAGAGTCGCGTAAAAACCGCGGAACACATTAATTCCCTGCGGCACGCAAACGAGGAGCTTGCGCAAACCCGCGACGAATTAGTCCGCTCGGCACGCATGGCTACCGTGGGCCATCTGGCTGCAGGTATGGCACATGAAATCGGTAATCCGCTGACCGCCGTCATGGGATATCTCGCCTTGTTAAAGTCCGAGCTCTTGTCCAGCCCTTATCTTGAGTTGGTGGAATGGATTTCCAATGAGGCGTCCCGTATCGATCAACTGGTTAGGGATCTGCTCGATTACGCGTCCCCCACTTCCACCGAAACGCAAGCTTTTGATCCTGTAGAGGTTTTCAGGCACGCCATAGAGATTGTCACTCAGCAAGGAAAGATTAGTCTCGAAAATCTGGAGGATCGACTTCCGGAATCTCTGCCGACAGTGTGTATGGTACGGCACCACTTGTTGCAGGTGTTTATTAACTTGCTGCTCAACGCACGGGATGCTTTGACCGTCGCTGGAAAGATTTGCCTGACCGCAGGCCAGACGGAATGGGGAGTTTGGCTGAGTATTGCCGACAATGGAAGCGGCATCGATGAGCACATCCGACAGCACATCTTTGATCCTTTTTTCACAACCAAAGAGCCCGGCAAAGGTCGTGGACTCGGGTTGGCCGTCTGTTACCGTGTGATCAAGGAGGCGGGCGGTATTATAGACGTTGTCTCTGAAGTTGGGCAGGGTACCGAGTTTGTCGTCAGGCTTCCAGCATTATCCGATCAGGGGGATGAGGATGCAACATAAGGCCAAAAAGGTCCTGGTCGTTGATGATGAATCATCCATGCGGCATATGTTGTCAATGGTGTTGCAGCGCGGTGGATATCAAGCGTTTGAGGCTGCCAATGGGAATATGGCGCTTGAACAATTGGAAAAAGAACCGTGTGACATCGTCTTATGTGACGTGCGTATGCCCGGCATGGACGGTATGGGATTTTTAACGGCGGCCAAAACGCGGAAATTGCCGGTCACCATAATTATGATGAGTGCCTATGGAACTCTTGATTCGGCCGTGGACTGCCTTAAAGCCGGTGCGTTTGATTACATCAGTAAGCCATTTAAACCTGAAGAAGTGCTGCTGACTCTCCGCAAAGCCGAGGAACGCCTGCGATTGCTGCAAGAAAACGCTCTTTTGCGGCAGGAATTGGGGCGAAACACTTGTTCTCAGGAAATTATTTTCTGCAGTGCGGTCATGACTCAAATTATGGATCTTGTCCAGCGGGCCGCATTGGTTAACTCGCCGGCGCTTATCACCGGGGAAACCGGCACTGGCAAGGAATTGATCGCGCGGGCCCTCCATCGTCAGAGCAATCGTCGGGCAAAGCCCTTTATCGCGATAAATTGCGGTGCAATGAGTTCCGGAGTAATAGAAAGTGAGCTCTTTGGCCATATTCGTGGAGCCTTCACCGGTGCCGATCGTCACCACGAAGGGTTGTTTGTTGCGGCTGAAGGGGGAACCTTATTCCTCGATGAAATTGGCGAATTGCCCATAGAGTTGCAACCAAAGTTGTTACGAGTACTGCAGGAAGGCGAGGTGCGCCCCGTTGGTGGTGTGGCCTCCAGGCAGACGGATGTTCGTATTGTTGCAGCCACGGCTCGGCACCTTCCAGACCAAATAAAGTCGGACCGTTTTCGGTCCGATCTTTTTTTCCGTCTTGCGGTTGTTGAGATCCATTTGCCGCCTTTGCGGGACAGAGTCAGCGATATCCCCTTGCTGGCTGATCATTTTTTGTCCCGTATCGCCTTGCGAGAAGGGCGAAACGCCCCCCATCTTACCGCGGAAGCTGCTGAGTTTTTGAAAAGCTATCAATGGCCGGGAAACGTACGGGAACTGGCTAATTTTATGGAAAAAACGGTTATTTTTTGTCGCGAAGAGGAAATTCAGGTAGCAGATTTGCCTTGGGAGATTCGACGGAAGCACCGCCTCATCGAAGACGATTTATCCCTCCGGAAAATTGTTTCCAGGCTGGAGCAGGAATATATCCGAAAGGCTTTGGCGGTCACCGACGGCAATCGAACCCAAGCGGCAAAATTGCTGGATATCAGCCTTCGCAATCTGCAATACAAAATCAAGGAATATGACCTGGAGTAAACCCCTTTTTTGCGCAGTAACGCAAAAATTGCGTGGTTCTGGCGTCGGTCAGAGGTTTCATGTTGTCGTAAGTAGCTGATATTGCTTAAAATTAAAAAAATATAAAAATGGCATGATAATTGGATTGTATCTGGATGGTCGTTGTAGGAAGCCAACTTTATCGGAGGCACAATGGATGGATGCGGGATTGTACCTGGAATATGTAGCAGGAATTACAAGCAACGAGGATTTACCTTAATTGAACTTATTATCACTCTCGTCATTGCAGGTATTTTGTTGACCATCGCAGTTCCCGCCTTTCGAGGAATGATATTGTCCAACAGGTTATCGACCTTGACCAATGAAACGGTACGAGCGATGAATCTAACCCGACAGGAAGCCATAAAACGCGGTGTGCGGGTGACCATGTGTCCGAGCACCGACGGCGCAACCTGTACCGGCGGCAATTGGGAACAAGGCTGGATCGTGTTCGATGATTCCAACGCCAACACTACCGTCGATGGCAATGAAACCGTGCTTCAGGTTCACAATGGATTTGGCGGGTTGGTGACCTTCCGCACGGATGCCAATTTTTCTAACTCTATGTCCTATCTACCTAGTGGCATCAGTCGGGGCGGCGGTAATTTACCCAATGGAACCTTTCGCATGTGTGATCAGCGTGGTACGGCAAACGCCTTTTCGATTGTCATTAACAGCGTTGGTCGTGTAAGAGCCGACCGGGGAGCTGACCAATGTCCTTAAATCAACCGATAGTCGCCGAAGCTGTTGCAGGAAAAGCTCAGTCCAGTGGCTTTTCATTGGTAGAGGTGCTGGTGTCTTTGTTAATCTTGGCCATCGGTCTGCTCGGGCTTGCAGGTGTTCAGACGCGGGGTGTTACAAGCAATTACAGTGCATTGCAACGTTCTCAGGCAACTTTATACGCGTACGATATCGTTGAACGCATGCGAGCCAACCGGGAAATCGCTCGGTTATCTTCCTGGCCTTACCAAATTGATTTTGGCTCAAATCCTGATGCGGGTTTGCCGGCTTTGGTGCAACAGGATCTGACAGGCTGGCTGGACAGTTTGGATGACCTGCCCAATGGCCAGGGATCGGTCGCCATGACCAATCTCGGTGGAGGGCGTATTCGTGCCACCATCCAGATTAGCTGGGATGAAAAAGGCGACCCCCAGCTGATTACGGTTGAAACTATCTTATGAGCAACAGGGAAATGATGATGCCAAAGAGACGTACTATTGCAGGAAACTCGGCGGGGATTTCGCTGGTTGAGATGATGATAGCGATGCTGGTCGGCATGGTTTTACTTGCCGGCATTTACCGGGTTTTTATCAGCAGCACCACCAGTTACCAGTTTGAGACGGAACTTTCCAATCTGCAGGAGAACGGGCGTTTTGCTATGGAATTCCTTACCCGCGATACCCGTCAGACCGGTTATCGCGGGTGCGCTGGGAGTCAGGTTGCTGTTACCAATACCCTGAATCCTGGGGCAGGTTCACTCTTTGACTTTGACCGTGCCATTGAAGGTTACGACGATGTGACCGATCCTGCCGCCGCTGAATTCGCGGCCATGGGCATCTCCCCCCAAATGAGTACCGATGTCCTCATTCTGCGCAAGATGGATAGCGATGTGATCGTCGAGATCGTCGACCAGATGCCAGATACTTCCGCCGATCTGAAGATTACCGGCAACGTTGTGCCGCCACCGCTCGCTGATAACGATATCGTGATGATTACAGATTGTCAGGCGGCCGCGGTTTTTCAAATTACCAATTTTACCGATGGTGTGCTGAAAGCCAACGTTGTCCACAATGCAGGTGGCAGTACCACTCCAGGTAATGCTACCAAGGATTTGGGGCATGCGTTTGGGCCCGGCTCCGAAATCGCCAAAATGTCTACTTATATTTATTTTGTCGATACCAATGCCAATGGGGAAGTGGGGCTTTATTACAAGATCAATGCCGGTGGTTCCCAAGAGATTGTCAGTGGTGTGGAATCGATGCAAGTAACCTATGGTGTGGATACGGACGGTGATCGTGATATTGATACCTTTGTCAAAGCTGGAGGAGTGGCAAGCTGGGCAAATGTTCTTGCGGCACGAATCGGCGTTCTGGTGGCGAGCACGGATGAGGTCCAGCGAGGTGATGTCGATGTTGCAGCTTATACCGTAAATGGAACGAACATCCCCGCCGCCAATGATCGACGCTTACGTCAGGTTTTCGTGACTACAGTTGCTTTACGTAACCGGCTACCGTAATAACCGCACCGAAAGGGTGTCTGTAATGGTTAAAAAAATGAGAATTGTGGACAGTTCCGTTCTTCAGGACGAATCTGGTGCGGCATTGGTGACCAGCCTCGTTATCTTACTGGTATTGTCGCTATTGGCCCTGGCCGGTATGCAAGGCAGCGTACTTGAGGAGCGTATGGCCGGCAATATGAGCAATCGAAATTTGGCTTTTCAAGCTGCCGAGGCTGCGTTGCGCGATGCAGAGTACTTTCTGGAAGGGGCTACCTTGCCGGCGTTTGACGGTACCGATGGACTCTATCAACCAACGGCTGCCGGCACCACTCCACGCTGGAATCTTGTTAACTGGGACGACAGTGATTCACGCAAGATATCCGGGACCGACACCATCGACCATGTCGCTCAGCAGCCGCGTTATATCATCGAAGATATGGGGGCTCTTGAATCCACAGTCAACGGGTCGCTTGTCGCCAGTGAGGCTGTACCCGACAACAGGGTGTATAGAGTTACGGCTCGAGGCGTCGGTGGCACGACTACGGCCACAGTTGTGTTGCAGTGTACTTTTAAAAAGTAATTTATGAATTTTGCTGCAATATGTGCGGATGTGCTTTCAGGTCTTAAACTGCTTCGTTGCAAGCGGAGGAGATAACAGATGAAATCCACTGTAATTAAGTGGCAGGTGTCGTATTTATCGGGGTTGGTGTTTTTGCTGGTAATGGTTGCGGTCTCTGGATCTGTTGCAGGAGAAATCTCTCAATCACCCCTATTTTTGACGCAGGATGTTCCGCCTTTGAATTTGATTGTACTAGGGCGAGATCATAAGTTGTATTACGAAGCTTACAACGATGCATCGGATCTTAATGATAATGGAAAACTTGATATTCGCTACGATCCTTCGATCGAATATTATGGGTATTTCGATTCCGGTAAATGTTATGAGTATAATAGTTCGGTCAGTCCGGCGCGATTTGAGCCGAGCAGCATTACGGCTAATAAAATCTGCTCGGGGTCCAAGGAATGGAGTGGTGATTTTCTCAATTATCAAACCACCGCTCGCATGGATGCTCTAAGAAAAGTATTATACGGTGGCTTCAGGCGAGTCGACGAAGCAAGCAAAACCGTTTTGGAGCGTTCGCATATCCCCCAGGATGCGCACAGTTGGGGCAAGGAATACACCAGTATTGCCGTTGATGGTTATGATATCCGTCACTACACGCCGTTGGATCTGCCGGTTACCGGTACGCGCCATCTGTTCGGCAATACAACCCTGCGTTCCGACGACACCATCCCGCGGTTGCGGGTACTCCCTAACAACAGTCATCGCATATGGGAGTGGGTATCCAAGGAAAGCCCGGTTCTGGATAACAGCCTCGAATCCACCGACGCTCTCTATGCAAGCCATCCCGCAAATCATTCCGCCTATGAAGATCTGGTGAATCAGTTTGCCAACGATACACATAAACAGGGCTCAATATCGGTAACCAAGATCGATGGCAGCGGCAATCCATTTGGCAGCGATGATTATTACCTTACGATTTTTCGAGGGAGGCTATTAATCTCAAGTGCCGGCACCTATTCATTTTCGGTTAACGGCGATGATGCGGTAGAGGTCATTATCGATGGAACGGTGGTGGCCGGATGGTATGGCGGACATAGTGCATCTTCCTCCGAGCCACCGTCAACTGCTGGCAGCATTTATCTGTCCAGCGGCTATCATGTTGTTGAATTCCGTCATCAGGAAACGACCGGTAGCGACAGTTATCAGCTGTGGTGGAAGGGCTCGGACTCGGGCACTGCCTGGAAAGTTGTGCCTGAATCGGCTTATTCCGGTTTGACCCAGACGGTTTATGGTGTTCAAGGCAGCGCATCCACCATCACTGACTACGCCGTTCGCGTTGAGGTTTGCAAGAGTGGGATGCTGGAAACCAATTGCCGGCAATATACCGATTCCGCTGGTGTAAATTACTTTAAACCCGCCGGCCTGTTGCAGGAGTATGGCGAAGACGATCAGATGCTGTTTGGGTTGCTCACTGGATCCTATACAAAAAATACCTCCGGTGGGGTTTTGCGTAAGATGGTAGAAAGCTTCAGCAATGAAGTGAACCCTCAAACCGGCCAATTTACAGCCGTTAATGGTATCGTCAAGACTATCGACAAACTTCGCACCACAGGGTTTTCGACAAGTTACACATACAATGAAAATTGTGGGTGGATTACCACGCGACCAATTAACGAAGGCGAATGCCGCATGTGGGGTAATCCCATTGCCGAAATGATGTTTGAGGGCATCCGCTATTTTGCCGGAAAGGGCAGTCCGACTTCGTCGTTTAACATATCTTCGACCGGGAACGATGATGCTAAACTTGGCCTGCCGCTGCCAAGTTGGGATAACCCTTATGCCGAAGGCAATAATGAATACTGTGCCAAGCCTTTTCAGCTCGTTTTAAGCGATATAAATCCATCTTACGATACGGATCAGTTGCCGGGGAGTTATTTCGGATCTTTTTCCGGAGACATGGACGGTCTCGACGTCGAAGCCATCGGAAGAAAAATCTGGGATCATGAATATGGCGTGGATCGTAAAATCTTTATCGGGCAGTCCGGCTCGTTGAACGATTACGCACCTACTGTAAAAAATGTCAATAACTTTGGCAATATACGCGGCCTGTCTCCTGAAGAGCCCACTAAACGGGGCGGATATTACGCTGGGAGCGTGAGCCTGTTTGCGAATCAGAACGACATTAATAATGCAGAAGGTGAGCAGAACATGACCACTTTTGCGGTGGCCCTTGCTTCTCCTTTGCCGAAAATCAAAATACCTGTTGGTGGGAATACCGTGACCCTTGTTCCTTTTGCCAAATCCGTAGGAGGATATTCCATAAACAGTTCCCAGGGCTCCTTTCAGCCGACCAATACCATCGTAGATTTTTATGTAAATAGTCTTACTGCAACGTCTGGATCCTTCAGCATTAATTTCGAGGACGTCGAGCAAGGTGCTGACCATGATATGGATGCCATTGTTGAATATTCCTATCAAGTTTTGGACGACCATACATTAAAAATAAGCATGAATTCAACTTATGCATCTGGGTCAATTATTCAGCATATGGGATATGTTATTTCCGGGACAACGGCGGATGGTACTTATTTGGAGGTTCGTGACTACGATACCGAAGAAAGCTCGGATCCTGACTATTTTCTCGATACCCCTCCAGGCAAAACCATCGGCACAGGATGGAATGATGGTGATGCCTTGCCCCTTGAAGCCAGTCGTACCTTTACGGCGTCCGGCCATAATGCTGCCGGGTTTTTGAAAAACCCGTTGTGGTATGCGGCTAAATATGGAAATTTTAAGGATTTGAACAAGGATGGTCTACCCGATACCGGGGAGTGGGATGCCGATAACGATGGTCAGCCGGATAATTATTTTCTCGTAACCAATGCATTAACTTTGAAAGATCAGTTGTCGAATGCCTTCAGCAGCATTCTGGGGATGACCTCGTCTGCTGCAGCAATTGCTACCAACTCCACACGACTCGATACGGACACCCTTATCTATCAGGCACGTTTTGACAGCGGCGATTGGTCCGGGCATTTGTTGGCATTTCCAGTAAACTCCGATGGTTCTGTCGGGTTGCCCGTTTGGGACGCTGCTGATCTTCTTCCTCTTCCGGTTAATCGAAAGATATTTACCCTTAACCCCAATGTCTCCGGAAGCCCTTCAGGGGTGGAGTTTTCCTGGGGTGCATCAACTCCGTTGCATACTACCCAACAGGCTGCACTTAACCAGAATGGCTCTGGTGCTGTCGACGGTCTTGGCCAGGAACGTCTAAATTACTTGCGTGGCAATCAGGCCGAAGAGCAGAAGAACGGAGGAGGATTCCGGAACCGAAACCAGGTGATGGGGGATATCATTAACTCCGACCCATGGTTTGTCGGCACTCAAAACTACGGTTATCAAGACCTTCTGGGTCTTGAAGGAATTTCTTATCTGGCATATCGCACTTCAGCAACTTATCTTAACAGAACCAAAATGCTGTACGTCGGAGGCAATGATGGTTTGTTGCATGCCTTCGATGCAGTAACAGGTGTGGAAAAATTTGCTTATGTTCCATTGGGTGTTTATTCCAAGTTAAGTCTTCTTACAGATCCTGCCTATGAGCATCAAATGTATGTGGATGGTTCTCCGCGTGCGACAGATGCCTACATTGATGTGTCCGGTGACAGTATTCCCGAATGGCGTACTATCCTGGCTGGAACTCTGGGCGCAGGAGGCAAGACGGTGTTCGCCTTGGATGTCACCGAGCCTGACAGTTTTAGCAGCGGTGATGTGTTGTGGGAATATGCTGATACGGATCTGGGTTTTACCATTGGGCAGGCTTTTGTCGTGCGCATGGCCAATGGCCAATGGGCCGCCGTGTTCGGCAATGGTTATAACAGCACTAATGGTAAGGCAGTTCTGTATATCGTTAATCTCCAAACCGGTGCATTGATCAAAAAAATCGATACGCAGGTTGGCTCAATTTCACTTCCCAACGGTCTGGCTACCCCGGCGCCAATCGATTATGATGGTGACCGCATTGTGGATGCAATCTATGCAGGGGACCTGCGAGGGAATATGTGGAAATTTGATGTCAGTGCCAGCAGTGTAAATAGTTGGGGTATACCACTGAAAAAAGGCAGCACTTCTGTTCCTTTGTTTACGGCAAAAGGGCCTTCCGGTGAGACTCAACCCATTACCAGTCGACCCAATGTAGGATATGGACCTTTCGGGAACAGTTCTCAGGTTATGGTTTATTTTGGAACAGGTCAGTATTTTGAAAAATTTGATAATGTAGTGGGAACCAATCCGCCGATTCAGACTTTTTATGGTATCCGGGACAGCAGAGATAATAATGCTGCGATATCTGCAACGGATCGAAGTGTTCTTATCGAGCAATCGATCCTTGCCGAGGTGGCTGCCTTTGACTATGATTTGAGAGTTCTTTCTGATTTTGAGGTGGTATATGAAACAGAGGTGAAAGGCTGGTATATGGACCTGATTTCTCCGATCAGTGGTGCTGAAGGAGAGCGGGTAATCGATTCTCCGTTGTTGATTGGCGAGCATCTGGTTTACTCATCAATCGTGCCATCGGGAAGCCCCTGTGAATTTGGCGGTACTGGTTGGTTGTACGAGGTTGATCCCTTTACCGGTGGCAGGGTGACATATAGCGTATTTGATTTGGATGATGATGGGCTCTTTGACGATAGCGATTATGTTACTGTGGATATCGATGGCCAGGAAGTCAAAATTCAGGTTAGTGGCAAGCGTTCGACCAGTGGCATCACAACGACGCCTGGAGTTCTTTCTGCAGGGACAAAAGAATATAAATTATCTAGTACTTCATCAGGAAACATTGAAACTACCACGGAACGGCCAGGTAGCGGCAGTTTGTTAGGTCGTTCTTCATGGAGACAATTGCGCTGATGGGGATCATATTGATTTGATCCGCCAGTAGGGTCGATCATTCAGGACATGATTTGCGCTGAAAAACATTTGCAGTCTGGTCTGGAAAAAATCTGATCGCCATGGCATGCCAGGAATTAAAATGAAGCGATCAAAAGCAATCACTTGGGAGCATCGGGATCCACGGGAGACAATGAGAATGAGAGAAAAAGGTTTCAGTCTGATAGAGCTACTGGTGACCGTCGCCATTATCGGTATTTTGTCGGCTATCGCCGTACCTATTTATAATCAACACGTATTGCGTACCAATCGTACTGCTGCCAAAGGCATTCTTACAGAAATGGCTCAACGTCTGGAACGTCATTATACCCGCAATAATACCTATGCAAATCTTGATGTCCAGGATATGGTTACAGGTGTAACCATTATCAATGCCAACGTGATTGAGTCCCGGCGATACCGTTTCCAATTTCAGGCGGGAGGAGATCCTGATACAACCTCCTATACACTTGAGGCTGTGCCTCAAGGTGGCCAAGCTAGCGATGCTTGTGGCACTTTGGACATTAATCAAGCTGGTGCCAGAAATGCAGCCCAAGCGGGGTGTTGGTAAGGTTTGAGGGAGAAAAAAGTTCTTGCTCGAATTTGATGTCCATTCGATGCTGTAGATATTTCCTTAGCCCGGTGATTTATCGATCATCGGGCTATATTTTTATACACTCAATTTTAGTGGGGGCCTGTTCGTTCGTTGAAGAAACCCAAAGCTTTTTTCTTGCCACACCGAATGCCCCTTGCGTATAGTAAACGCTTTGATTTACTTACAAACACAAACCGTATGGGGGTCGACATATGGCAAAGATCGCTCCGTTCAGGGCCGTTCGCTATAATCTCGAAAAGATTCAGGATCCTGCGAGCGTTACGGCGCCACCGTACGATGTTATTTCTCCGGAGTTGCAGGAGAATCTTTATCATCGCAGTCCCTTTAACATTGTTCGGCTTATTTTGGGTAAAATCGATGAAGCTGATGATGAGGGGAATAACCGTTATACAAGGGCGGCGGGTTTTTTCCAGCAGTGGATGGCGGATGACATCCTTGTCCGGGATGCCCACCCATCCATCTATCTCTATGATGAGGAGTATCAGGTCGAAGGGGTAGGGACGGTAGTGCGCAAAGGGTTTATAGCACTAACACGCCTGGAGGATTTTGCCACCGGCATGGTCAAACCCCATGAAAAGACCCTTTCCGGACCGAAGGCGGATCGTTTGAAGCTGACCAAGGCCTGCGAAGCCAATTTCAGTCCCATTTTCGGCTTATATTCCGACCCTTGTTGCGTCCAGGAGGCCCTGACCTGGGAACTGAAAAAACGCACTCCGGATGTCGAAGTAACCGACGAGGAGGGTGTCATTCACCGATTGTGGCAGGTGACTGACAGCACGGTTGTTCAAAAAGTCTGTGATCTGCTGGAAAACAAACCTGTATTTATTGCCGATGGCCATCACCGTTATGAGACGGCCTTGAATTACCGGGATTTCAGACGGCAGCAGTGTGACGATTTCAGTGGCAAGGAGCTTTTCAATTACGTTCTGATGTATTTTGCCAATATGGAAGATCAGGGGATGTCGATCTTTCCGACCCATCGTTTGGTTTATGGTCTGGAATCATTCAGACTGGAGCCGTTTCTCTCGGAATTAAGTACTTATTTTGAGGTTGAGGCGCATAACATCGATCCGGATGATGCACAATCCCGTCGTGAGGCGCGCGATATCCTTCAGAACAAAGGCGCAGACAAGCCTGCCATGGGCCTTTTTGCCGGCGGTCGCACCCTGTATGTTCTGACCCTCAAGGATGCGAAGTGCATGGATGTCTTTTTTGATGAAAAAGCTTCCCCGGCACTGCGAACGCTCGATGTTTCGGTGCTGCATCGCCTGGTGCTGGAAAAAATGCTCCATATAACCCCTGAAGCTCAGGAACAGCAGACCAACCTCAAATATGTGAAAAATTTCGATGAGCCGTTCTCCCTGGTACAATCCGGCCAATATCAACTGGCTTTTTTGATGAATCCCACCCGCATGGTGCAGGTCAGGGATGTCGCTAATACCGGGGAAAAAATGCCGCAAAAATCGACCTATTTTTATCCCAAGCTGTTAAGTGGTCTGGTAATCAACCAAATTGTCAGTGGCGAGACGGCCGAAGATTGAACTTATCCAGTCAGAAGGATTCAGGGTGTTCGGCAGGAATTTCTGGCTTTAACAGCAAAAATAAAGGTTTAAATATTCTATGAACCTTACGCCCGATGATCTTTTCAAGATAATGCTTCAAAGCCGGGGGACACCCCTTTCCGGACGTCAGATCCTTTCGCATTTCCAGCTTTCGCGGGATGAACGCCAGCATGCCTTGCAGCTGTTGGATTCCATGGCGGAAGAAGGTCTGGTGCGTCGGGTGAGAAAAGGACTCTATGCCTTGCCGAAATCCACCGACATGGTGGTGGGTAAGGTCTCGGTTCACCGGCAGGGGTACGGGTTTGTTGTCCCTGAAGACCGCAACCGGCCCGATGTGTTTGTTCCTGCCAGGTTCATGCGTGAAGTCATGAATGGGGACCGTGTGGCCGTTCAGGTGCAACGTTCCTCAAAGGGTGGCTTCGAAGGGCGCGTCCTGCGTGTTATGGAACGGGCGCACCAACAGGTTGTCGGGACTTATCGGCCCGGTCCCGGCGCCGGAATCGTGATTCCGAACGATCCTGCATTGCCCCAGGCCATTCTGCTTTCTTCTGCCCCCCCGCGAGGTCTCCAGCCGGGATATCTGGTGGTGGCCTCCATCGAGCGTTATCCTGATCGTCAGCATCCACCCACGGGCTCGATTCTCGAGATCCTTGGCGACCCTGCCGATCCCCAGGTTGAAATCCTGGCCGTTGCTCACAAGTACGACCTTCCCCGTGAATTTTCCATGGCAGCTCAGGAGCAGGCGCAATCCGTCGCGCCGGCCATTGATCCGGAGAGTCTGGCTGGCCGGGAGGATCTGCGTTCCAGGCCGCTGATTACCATCGACGGAGAAACCGCCAAGGATTTTGACGATGCCGTAGCGGTCAGTCGCGAACCCGGCGGAGCTACCCGCCTGTGGGTGGCTATTGCCGATGTGGCCCATTATGTGGAGCCCGACAGCCCCCTTGATCGCGATGCACTGGAGCGCGGTACCAGTGTCTACTTCCCCGGTACCTGCCTGCCCATGCTGCCTGAGGCCTTGAGCAACGGGATCTGTTCCCTGCAACCCGATGTCGATCGGTTGGTGCTGACTGCCGAGATGCTTTTCGATGCGCAGGGTGCCAGATTGGAAAGCCGGTTTTATCCTGCTGTCATGCGCAGCAAGGCGCGGTTGACGTATCGCGAGGTAGCCCGGGTGTTGACGGCGGAGGAAACCCCTGACCCCGCGCTGACCGATGAACTGACCTCGCAACTGCAGCTCATGGCCGAACTTGCGTTGCATCTGCAGGCGATGCGGTATCGCAGGGGCAGTCTCGACTTCGATTTGCCCGAACCGGAGATCGTCCTGGACCTGCAGGGGCGGCCCGATCAGATTCTACGCGCTGAACGCACGGTGGCCCACCGTATTATTGAAGAGTTCATGCTGGCAGCCAACGAAGCTGTCGCGACCTTTTTGTCCGACCGCAGCCTTCCGCTGCTTTATCGCGTGCATGAGCCTCCCAATGAAGAGAAGCTTCTGGCTTTTCAGGCGTTTCTCGCCCACTTCAATATCGGGATGGTGCTGGACGGGGATGCGGTGCACCCGAGTACCTTGCAAACCGCCCTTGAAGCAGTCCGCGGCCGGCCTGAAGAGCGCATGATTAATCAGTCCCTTTTGCGCAGCATGAAACAGGCCCGGTACAGTGCCGAAAACCTGGGGCACTTTGGCCTTGCCTCCGACTGTTATTGCCATTTTACGTCACCCATCCGGCGATATCCTGACCTGGTGGTGCACCGTATCCTAAGGCGGGCGCTGGACGGTCGGGGAGTATCTTCCCCTGCCAAGGGGTTGGAGGAGCTCGGCGAAATTACTTCCCAGAGGGAACGCCGGGCCATGGAAGCCGAGCGTGAGATAGTGGCGTTGAAACGCTGCCAGGTGATGTCCGATAAAGTCGGCGAGGTTTTCGAAGCTTGTGTTGCCGACGTTCAGCCGTTCGGGATTTTTGTCGAATTGAAAGATATTTTCGTCGAGGGACTGGTCCATGTTACTGCCTTGACGGACGATTTTTATGAATTTGACGAGGCGTTGCATCGTTTGGTAGGACAGCGTCGCCGCCGAATATTTCGTATTGGTGATCCGTTGATGGTTCAGCTGGTAAAGGTCAATCTTGAGCGCCGAGAGTTGGATTTTGAACTGCAAGGCATGACGCCCTCCGCGGCGCCGTCCGGCTCCGGCCGCCGGCCCGGCAAAAAGAAACGTTGAATTCAACAGCTATGAAAATTATTCGTGATCTGGAAGAGTTGACAAGTCCTATTGCAAATGCCGTTGTCACGATCGGCAACTTTGATGGCATTCATCTGGGTCATCGTGAAATATTCAGGAGGGTGGTCAGGCGCAGCCGCGAAATAGGGGGGACCTCGGTGGTTTACACCTTTGTTCCCCACCCGTTGAAAATCGTGGCGCCGGAGTATGCCCCGGCCCTTATCAACACCTATCCCGAAAAGGAGATGTTGATAGAGGCCTCCTGCATCGATGTGCTGATTTGCGCCCCTTTTACCCGTGAATTGGCTGAACTTCCGGCGCACCGCTTCGTTCGGGAGATCCTGGTTGAAAAGATCGGGGTCAGTCATCTGGTGGTCGGTTACGACTATCTTTTCGGCAAGGATCGTTCAGGTGACATCCAGTTGCTGCGTCGTATGGGCGAGTATCTGGGATTTGCGGTGGAGGTGCTGGAGCCTATCGCTACCGGCGGACAGGTATACAGTTCGACACGGGTGCGGGAAATGATCAACCAGGGTCAAGTGCGCGAAGTGGTGCAGGTTCTTGGTCGACATTACACCTTTGAAGGCAAGGTGGTGCATGGTTTTGGTCGAGGCTCACAGCTCGGTTTTCCCACCGCCAATCTCAAAACCGACAAGGAACTGATGCCCAGTCCCGGTGTTTATGCGGTCAAGGTTAAACGCGGCGACCATCTGTATGACGGCGTTATGAACCTCGGCCGGAATCCGACTTTCTGCGCCGCGGGGTTTTTCATCGAAGTTCATCTGTTCGATTTTGAAGGGGATCTCTACGGAGAAAGTCTGCGGGTCTATTTTGTCGAGAGATTGCGGGATGAAAAACGCTTTGACGGCCCGGATGCATTGAGCGCTGCCATCCAGGAAGATATCCGCCGAGCCCGCGCTTTGTTGCCGGGCGAAAGGATTGTGGAATATCGGGAATATCTCGATTGCGGTCAAGCGGCAGACGGGGAAGGACAGGCATCATGATTATACGAGGTACAACGCAGGTGTTCGGCATATTCGGGCACCCGGTCGGTCATTCACTGTCACCGGTCATGCAGAACGCCGCCTTGCAGGCCAGCGGTCTCGATGCCGTCTACGTCCCCTTCCCAGTGGAGCCGGATAATCTCGGTGAAGCGGTCGCGGCGCTGCGTGCCTTGCGCATCCGCGGGGTGAACGTCACCATCCCCCACAAGGAAAAGATTCTTCGCTACCTTGATGAGCTCGATCCCAAGGCCCGCATGATCGGCGCGGTGAATACCGTCCTCAATGAAGGGGGGCGCCTGATCGGTTATAACACCGACGAGACGGGTCTCATAAAGTCACTCGCCCATGATCTGGGTTTTCATCCCCAGGGCCGCCGTATCCTGATGCTTGGCGCCGGTGGTGCCGGTCGCGCCGCACTGGTAGCGCTTGCCGCAAGGGGCGCGGCCTGGATCGGCATCGCCAACCGCACCCGGCAAAAAGCCGAGGATCTAGCGCAGGCGTTTCGCAGTCTGTTTCCGGGAACGGTTTTTGCTGTGCTGGGACTGGATGAATCGGAACTTTCAGAAGTCTGCCCATCGGCAGACCTCCTGCTTAACAGTACCTCCCTCGGGATGAAAGGGGAGATTTTCGAGGAAATCCCCTGGAAGCAGCTACAGTCCGGTGCCGTGGTTTACGATATCGTCTACCGCAGGCCTGCTTCGCCGTTGTTAACCACGGCCCGCGAACATGGGCATCCGGCTGCGGATGGGCTGGGCATGCTCATCGCACAGGGTGAAGAGGCGTTTCGCATCTGGACCGGACAAGACTCTCCCGCTGGGGTCATGAAACAGGCGATTGACATGGCAGGCAAAAGCTGATTGGAATTCTTGGTTTAGCTTAAGGTTTTAACTGATCTGCGGAATATTTAATGTTATGCTTCTTTAAGTTTTGCCACTTTTTTATTTGATCAGAGGATTTCTTGATGACAAGTAACCGACTCGGCGAATTGCTGGTTCGCAACGATCTGATAAATGCCCAGCAATTGAACCAGGCTCTGGAAGATCAGAAGCTTAACGGCGGGCGCCTCGGCACCTGTCTGGTGCGCCTGGGGTTTGTCAAAGAAGAAGAACTCTCCGCATTTTTGTCCAAGCAGTACGGTGTCCCATCCATTAATCTCAATGATTTTGAAATCGATCCGGATATCGTTCGTCATGTCCCCGCCGAAATTGCCCAGAAATACCAGATCGTTCCTGTAAACAGGGCAGGTTCCACCCTGATCGTGGCCATGAACGATCCGTCCAATCTGTTTGCGATTGACGATCTCAAGTTCATGACCGGCTTCAATATCGAGGTGGTGGTTGCCACCGAGTCGGCGATCAAGAAAGCCATCGATAAGTATTACGATCAAAGTGCCACCCTTGCCGAAGTCATGGACGATCTCGATGATATCGATCTTGAGATCGTGGATGATAGTGACAGTGTAGACGTTCATGCGCTGGAAAAGGCCACGGAAGATGCCCCGGTGGTGAAATTGGTCAATCTCATTTTGACCGATGCCATCAAGAAAAAAGCTTCCGATATCCATATAGAGCCCTATGAAAAATCGTTCCGCGTGCGCTATCGCATCGACGGAGTGCTCTATGAGGTGATGAAACCACCCACCAAGCTGCGCGCGGCGATCACCTCCCGTATCAAGATCATGGCGGAGATGGATATCGCCGAGCGCCGCCTGCCCCAGGATGGCCGTATCAAGATCAAACTACCCGGCGGTAAAGACATGGATTACCGGGTCAGTTGCCTGCCTACCCTGTTCGGCGAAAAAATCGTTTGTCGGCTTCTTGACAAGTCCAATCTGCAACTCGACATGACCAAGCTGGGTTACGATGAGCAACCGCTGAAATGGTTCAAGGAAGCCATCCACAAACCCTTCGGCATGGTACTGGTCACCGGTCCGACCGGCTCGGGCAAGACCGTCTCCCTGTATTCAGCTCTGGCTGAACTCAATGATACTACCCTCAACATCTCAACCGCGGAGGATCCGGTCGAATTTAACTTCGCCGGTATCAACCAGGTGCACATGCACGAGGAAATCGGCCTCAACTTTGCCGCGGCCCTGCGTTCGTTTTTGCGCCAGGATCCGGATATCATCATGATCGGCGAGATCCGCGACTTCGAGACCGCCGAGAT
This sequence comes from Pelobacter sp. UBA6093, assembly GCA_002435955.1. GTDB lineage: Bacteria > Desulfobacterota > Desulfuromonadia > Desulfuromonadales > Syntrophotaleaceae > Syntrophotalea. The sequence goes on along the minus strand of DIWZ01000032.1, from coordinate 102,690 downwards.
CGGCATCAAGGCGGCTTTGACAGGGCATATGGTGTTGTCGACCCTGCATACCAATGACGCGCCCAGTACCATCAGCCGCATGCTTAACATGGGCATCGAGCCGTTTCTGGTGGCGTCGGCGGTCAATCTGATAACGGCGCAACGCCTCGGGAGGCGGGTCTGCAAGGAATGCAAGGAACCGGAAGAGATCCCCAAACAGGCCCTGATCGATGCCGGGGTATCCCCTGAGGATGTCGATGAGTATGTCTGTTATCGCGGCATGGGCTGCGATGTCTGCAATAACACCGGCTACAAGGGCCGCGTGGGTATTTACCAGGTCATGCCCATGTTCGAGGAAATCCGGGAACTGATCCTGGCCGGCGCCAACACTGCCGAGATCAAGCGCGAGTCGATGCGGCTTGGCGTCAAGACCATGCGGCAGTCAGCCCTGCTCAAACTCAAAGAGGGCGTAACTTCCTTTGAAGAAGTTTTGCGTTGCACTGTGACGGATGATTGAGGGGCAGGCAAAATTGGGTGTTGAAAACCCTGGAGCGGAATTTCGGATTTTGATCGGGGATCCAGACTGCACGCTTTTGTAAGTATGGATGCCAGATAGGGTCATTTGAGCAAGACGAATCAAATTCGAGAATGCATCAATATCTGATTTTTTTGGAGGACTATTTAACGATGCAGGACGCGGAACAGCAAGTTAAAGTCGGGATTCGCGAGCTATTGAAGACCATGGTTGAAATGGGAGCTTCCGACCTTCATATCACTACCGGAACTTCACCACAGGTCAGGGTTGACGGGCAGGTGCTAGGATTAAACCATCCTTCCCTTTCCCCGGCCGAAACCAAGCAACTTTGCTACAGCATTCTTACCGACACCCAAAAACGCAAGTTCGAGGAAGAAAACGAACTGGATTTGTCCTTTGGCGTAAAAGGTCTGGCACGATTCCGCGGCAACATCTTTATGCAACGCGGTGCCCTGGCCGGGGCATTCAGGATGATCCCTTACAAGTTCCTCACCTTCGAAGAGTTGGGGTTGCCGCCGGTTGTCAAGGATATATCCCGTAAACCACGTGGCCTCGTCTTGGTAACGGGACCTACCGGAAGTGGCAAGTCGACGACTCTGGCTTCTATCATCGATGCCATCAATACGGAACGCCACGACCACATCATCACCATTGAAGATCCGATCGAATATATTCATCCCCACAAAAATTGCGTAGTTAATCAGCGCGAGGTCGGCTCCGATACTCAATCTTTTAAAAAGGCACTTAAATATATCCTGCGCCAGGATCCCGATGTCGTGCTGGTTGGCGAGTTGCGGGATCTCGAAACCATCGAAGCGGCCTTGACCATCGCCGAAACCGGTCATCTCTGCTTTGCCACGTTGCATACCAATTCCTGTGTGCAGACCATCAACCGTATTGTCGATGTTTTCCCCACCAATCAGCAAACTCAGGTTCGTACGCAATTGTCTTTCGTACTCGAAGGCGTTCTCTCCCAGAATCTTCTGCCCAGGGTCAGTGGTCATGGACGGGTGCTGGCTCTGGAGGTCATGGTCCCCAATACGGCCATCCGCGCCTTGATCCGGGATGACAAAATCCATCAAATTTACTCACAGATGCAGATGGGGCAGGATAAGTTCGGTATGCAAACCATGAATCAGTCCCTGTTCATGCTCTGTTATCGAAAGCTGATTTCCATGGATATCGCCTTGGCGCGCTCTTCGGAGCCCGATGAACTGAGGCAGATGCTGGCCAATCCCGCCGCTATTCTCAAGCGGCAGGTTCGGGTCAGCCAATAAGCTATGAGGTCGGACTGAAAATCAAGGCCCGATCAATATAACAGTGTCGGAATAAAGAATCGAAATCGAAATCGAAATCGAAAGGCCATGACATTCGGACACGAAAAAATTGATGTTTATTCAGTGCAGTCCGGTTACAAGCTTGCAAAACGGACCCTGTTGACAAAATAAGCATTTAGGATCCATTTTTTTTATACTGCGAATCAAGTCCAGGGAGGAAACCGTGGCCAAATACGCATGGACAGGAAAAACCCGCACAGGTCAGGTGCAAAAAGGTGAGATGGAAGCCCCGAACGAGGCTGCTGTCGGTGCCCAGTTGCGCCGGCAGGGGATTATGCCTTCCAATATTCGGGAACGGGGCAAAGGCCTCGATATCGATATCAAGATCCCCGGGTTTGGCAATAAGGTCAGCACCAAGGAGATCGTCGTCTTTACTCGACAGTTTGCCACCATGATCGATGCCGGACTTGCCCTTGTCCAGTGTCTGGATATCTTAAGTCGCCAGCAAAGCAATAAAATGTTCAAGCAGGTTTTACTCCAGGTCAAGGAAAGCGTTGAATCCGGATCCACTTTTGCCGATGCCCTGAAAAAGCACCCGAAAATTTTCGATGAACTGTTCGTCAATCTGGTCGCGGCGGGTGAGGTAGGCGGTATTCTGGACACAATCCTGAACCGCTTGGCCGCGTACTTTGAAAAGGCTCATAAGCTCAAGAAAAAAGTCAAGGGTGCCATGACCTACCCCGGCACCGTCGTGGGTATTGCGGTTATTGTTATCGGGGTTATTCTCGTTTTTGTTATTCCTGCTTTCGAGAAAATGTTTGCCGATTTTGGTGGTGTGTTGCCGATGCCGACAAGGATTGTCATCGCCATAAGCGATTTTATTCAAAGTTGGATAATTGCTATTATCGCAGGTGTGATGCTGTTCATTTTTCTTTTTAAGCGTTTTTATGCCACCCCCAAGGGGCGGGCTCTGGTCGATGCCTATGCCTTGAAATTGCCGGTATTTGGCATTTTGATTCGAAAAGTTTCTGTTGCCAAGTTTTCCCGTACGTTGGGTACCATGATTTCCAGCGGCGTGCCGATCCTCGATGGTCTTGATATCGTCGCCAAAACGGCCGGCAACAAAACGGTGGAAAACGCCATCTACAAGGTTCGGCAAAGCATCAGTGAAGGCAAGACTATCGCTGACCCGCTGGAAAAAACCGGGGTATTCCCGCCGATGGTCTGCCAGATGATCGGCGTTGGTGAACAGTCCGGTTCTATCGACAGCATGCTTAATAAAATTGCAGACTTTTACGATGACGAGGTCGACGAGGCGGTGAATAACCTGACCGCCATGTTGGAACCGATGCTCATGCTGTTCCTGGGGACTACCGTCGGAGGCCTGGTCATCGCCATGTATCTGCCTATTTTCAAAATCGCAGGGACTGTCGGCGGCTGATGTATCCAAAAAGTTCCGGCATGTTGCCTTGGTTGGGAGGGCAGCGTCTGACTCCCAGGCTGATGCGGTGGTTTCTGGGGATTCGGGTACTGGTCATCAGTTTGTTTCTCGGCGGCGCCATCCTGTTTCAGATCCGGGGTGACGTAGAGCAGCAGTGGTTTGTTCTTCGCTATCTTTACGTGCTGGTTGCGGCATCGTATCTCCAGGCGCTTATTTCTCTGGTGCTGGTGAAAAATATCGGACCGATGCGCTGGCTGGCGCAGGCCCAGATTGTATGGGATCTGGTCTTTGCCACCCTGTTGATTTATCTGACCGGCGGCATCGAAAGTGTCTTTTCATCCTTTTATATTCTGATCATTTTGTGCAGTGTGTTGCTCCTTTCCCGCAGGGACGTGCTGCTGGTTGCTTCCGCCGCGGCCATTCTCTATGGCAGTTTGATTAATCTGCAGTACTATCGGCACCTGCCGACCTTGACGGGCGTCGCCATACCGATGGATATCGACGGGGCTCAGGTACTTTATACGCTGTTTATCAATGTCTTTGCGTTTCTTGTCGTCGGCGTGCTTGGCGGTTTACTCGTCAGTCGGCTGCGCCACAGCGAGGATGTGCGACAGCAGATCGAAATCGATTACGAAGAACTGGAGCGGTTGAATCAGGCGATACTGGCGAATATAACCAGTGGATTGTTAATCGTCGATCGCCAGTTGCGCATTCGTTCCCTGAATGCCGCTGCCGAGGAAATGCTCGGTGGCCGTTTTCAGGAATTATACAATGCCAATGTTTCCCAATTCTTTCCCGATCAAGGCTTGATGGTCGAGGACCAATTCCAGGTCATTGCCAGGGGGGAGGGGCGTCTTGTCGACTATTCCGGACATTCTCGGCCTGTGGGTTACAACACGTCAATTTTGACCGATCCAGCCCGGCAGGTCGATGGGTTACTGATCACATTTCAGGACCTGACCCATTTAAAAGAGATGGAAGAGCGCCTCAAGCGCAACGACCGGTTGGCTGCGGTTGGGCAACTGGCGGCTGGCTTGGCCCATGAAATCCGCAATCCACTGGCATCCATCAGTGGTTCGGTGCAACTTCTCAGAGAAAATGACGCCCTTACCAGTGAGGACCGTCACCTGATGAACATCGTGATCAAAGAAGCCGATCGGCTGAATGATCTCCTGAAAGAGTTTCTTCTGTTCGCACGCCCGTCTCGTCCGGAAAAAGAATGGTTCAAGGCTGCGGAACTGGTGCACGAGCTTGCCGACCTGTGTGCCGGGGACGGACGATTCGCCGCTGTGAAGATCGAGCGTAGTTGTCCACCCGATGCCTTGTTGTATGGGGATCGCAGGCAATTACGACAGGCGTTATGGAATCTGCTCATCAATGCCGCCGAGGCGATGCCGACAGGGGGGCAACTGGTGTTTGAATATTCTCCGTCCACCGGGGACTTGAGCGTCGCCGATTCCGGTCCGGGCGTGCCGCCCGAACTGCGGCAAAAAATCTATGATCCTTTCTTTACCACCAAGGATCACGGAACAGGCCTGGGACTGGCCACGGTGCACACCATTGTCGAGGCACATGACGGTACCCTTGAACTGCATAGCAGCCCCCAGGGCGGCGCAAAATTTGTCATTCATCTGCCGGCAGATGCGGAAAAAGTCTACGCGGGAAAAGCCGAAACCGAAACTTCATGTTGAACACAGTTAACTTCGGATAACGACGGATAACACCGAAAATCTCATGTTGACTAGGATAAAGGGGATGCAGGGGTAGCGCCTTAAAACAAAAACAGACTTTCCTTTATGTACGCTGTGCCTCAAGCGAGACTAGCGAGGGCAGTGCCGCTGGTGAGAGTCAATATCAAGCTTGGCACCACCCGTTCACTTCGTTCACTAGAGACACAGAGAACACCTTGAGAAAACAGGATCTAACCTCGTTGATGTTAAGGCACAGGCTTTGGATTCACAGATTTTTCTCCGTGGTCTCCGTGGCTCTAGCGAGAGCAGCGAGCGGGTGGCGAGATTAGGTTTTGACGCGGCAGTTATCCGTGTTCGATCAAAGGTTTCGGTTTTGGGTTTGATCCGCGAAGATCCGCGCGCATCAGATGTTATCCGCGTCCCATTCAGGGTTTAAAGGTTTCCTCCCTGGCTTCTCTCTGTGTCTCTAGCGAGAGCAGCGAGCGAGTGGTGAGATTAGGTTTTGAAGTGGCAGTCATCTGTGTGCATCCGCCGTTATCTGTGTTCCATCCGGGTTTTAGTTTTTGTGGTATACATGTTGTTTGGCTATTTCTGCCTTAATCTGGCCATCCTATAAAGTTTTTACGAAAGCAGCAAAAAAGGATTGTAATCCCATTGAAAAACTCAGGCAAAGACAACCTGCGTGAAAAACGGCATCGCATCCTTATCGTCGACGATGAAGAGAGCATGCGTGATTTTCTTTGCATCTTGCTGCAGAGGGACGGGTATCAGGTCGAAGCGGTCGGCGACGGCCAACAGGCCGTTATGCGGCTCAAGGAGCAGGCCTACGACCTGATTATCAGCGATATCAAGATGCCGCGTCTGGATGGCTTTGGTGTACTGGATTATGTCAAGGAGCGGTGCCCGGCCACGGCGATGATCATGATCACCGCTTTTTCCACCACCGAGCAAGCGGTCGATGCCATGAAAAAGGGCGCCTACGATTACATCACCAAGCCCTTCAAAAACGAAGAGATCCGCCTGGTGGTGGAAAATGCCCTGGAGCGCATCGAGTTGCGTCGGGAAAACCTGCAGCTGAAAAAGGAGCTGGGCCAGCGGTTCTCCTTTGCCAACATCATCGGCAAAAGCAAGGTCATGCAGGAGGTCTACAACCTTATCGAAAAAGTTGCCGCCAGCAGGGTCAATGTGCTTGTTACCGGCGAAAGCGGCACCGGCAAGGAATTGGTGGCCCGGGCCATTCATTACAACAGCGACCGCAGGGATAGGTCCTTCGTTGCCATCAATTGCGGAGCGATCCCGGAAAACCTGCTCGAAAGCGAACTGTTCGGGCATGAGAAGGGTGCTTTTACCGGAGCGGTACACCAGAAGGACGGTTTGTTTGAAGTGGCCGACGGCGGCACCTTGTTTCTGGACGAAATCGCCGAACTGCCCCCCATGATGCAGGTGAAACTGCTGCGCGTGATTCAGGAACGCGAATTTCGCCGAGTCGGCGGCACCCGCGATCTCAAGGTGGATGTGCGCCTGGTGGCGGCGACCAACAAGGACTTGGCTCAGGCGGTGGCCGTCGAGCAGTTTCGCGAAGATCTGTATTATCGCCTCAATGTCATCCAGATCGCGCTGCCGCCTTTGCGCGACCGGCGCGAGGATATTCCTTTGTTGATCCGGCATTTTTTGGGCAAGTTGTCGGGCAATCCCGACTTGCCGGTCCCCGATGCCGTCATGCGTCGACTGCTCGACTACCACTGGCCCGGCAACATTCGCGAACTGGAAAATTCCATGGAGCGCTGCGTGGTATTGGGGCGCGGCGAGGCTTTGAGCGAGGATAGCCTGCCGCCGCAGATTCGTGGCAGCGTCGATGCCGGTGGTGACAGGTCCCTTGCCGCTTTGCCCGAGGATGGACTCGACCTCGATGCCTATCTGGGTGCCATTGAGAAGGATATCCTGCTCAAGGCCCTGGATCGCACCGGGGGGGTGCGTAAACGCGCCGCGGAACTGCTCGGCATTACCTTTCGCTCCATTCGTTACCGGTTGGCCAAGTTCGGTATTGAGGTTGATGGTGGTGAGGATGATTGACGCTCGTCTCGTGTGAAGTCGCCAAGGAAAACTCCCCTTCGACCGTTTTGTACTTTGTGTCCTCTTGGGACTCTGAGGAAAAAAACAGAATCTAAGAGCTTGAACCACGAAGGACACGAAGAGCACGAAGGGGAAAACCAAGGCAAGAGAAATCCATAAGGGTTTGTTTTATTGTAAATTCTTCGTGATCTTCGTGTCCTTCGTGGTAAAAAATAAATTTGGTTGTCCACTACGCGCCAGCGATGCACCGGCTTTCGAAGAATTGGGGCAACTTGAGAATACACCGAATAGCGAGAAAGACCATTGTGACAATTTACGTCATCAGTGACTGACGCGGATTGTTGCTTTCGTGAGTCATTGTTTATGAATTTTGGTTGTGTGGTAATAGCGTTCGGAGAAAGCTCTTGCAAAACAAGCGAGTTACATCCCTTTTATTTTAAAGCTATTTTTGGCACGACGGATGCATCTTGATTCAACCGAGTTTAGAAAAATCTCTGCAGTCAACCTATAAACCAGGGAGCGAATGGTCGTTTCCGACATTTAACCGAAAAAAGGAGAATCATCATGTTAAAACAGCTTCGTAAGAGCGAAAAGGGTTTCACCCTTATCGAACTGCTGATCGTTGTAGCGATCATCGGTATTTTGGCCGCCATCGCCATTCCTCAGTTTGCCGCGTATCGTCAACGCGCCTTTAACTCCGCTGCAACCAACGATGTTGTCAATATTCAGAAATCCCAGGCTGCTTTTTTCACCGACTGGCAGCAATTCGGCTACACCGCTGCTAGTGGCACTCTGGGCACTAACGTAATTTTGACTGGTCCTGCTTCGACCACCGAGGTTATTACCAGTGGCACCGCTGGTGAACTCTTGCAGATCGGCATCAGTAATAATGTTACCTTAGCTGCGGTCATCAGTGCGACCGGTGATGCTTTCAACGCCGAAGCAAAGCACCTCCAAGGGGACCGGACCTACGCGGTGGATAGCGATACGACCGCCACCTATTTTGACCCCAGTGGGATTGCAGTCGGTACTGCTTTGGTTCTTACTGATGTCACCGCAGCAGCTTCCGCCGCTGATGAATATGATGGTGTCGGTACTTGGCAGGCAATGTAAAGATTCCTTAGTTAATGCGCAGTTTGATTGTTTAAGAATGGCCGGCCTTGTGCCGGCCTTTTTTTCCACCTGCTTTTCGGTGTAGTGAGCAAGGGGGCCGATGTCTCCAGGGGGGGGACAATGTTATGTTGTTTCCAAGTGATGGATAATTATTTGATTCCATTTAAATTTTGAAGGGTTCCTGAAGTGATACTGCGTTCGAATGCACGGAATTGCAGAGGCTTTTCTTTGATTGAGTTGCTCATTGTAGTAGCGATAATCGGGATACTGGCCACTTTAGCCATTCCCGAGTTCGCTGCTTACCGATTGAGAGCTTTTAATGCCGTGGCCCTCTCTGATTTAAATAATCTGCAAAAGACCCAGGGCAGCATGGCAACCGATTGGCAGGAATTCGGATTGACCACCAACGCAGGTGGAGCGGTTGCAGCCCATGGCAATGGTCTTATTCTCTTGGGACCGGGTTTGAGTCACTATGGTATTGCCGGTGTAAAATCTTTTTTACAACTCAGCTTGAGTAACAATGTCAGCCTTGTAGCGAATACCGATGGTACGACCGGAAAGTCATTCACTTTGTTATCCAAGCATTTGCATGGCATCCGTATTTACGGTAGTGACAGCGATGTCACCGGCACTTATTTCCTGGGTAGTGTGGCTAACCGTTCTCTTGCCGCCACCGGGGTAACGGTCCCTTCGGTGCCTAATACGCTTGATTTCCCCGGCTGGTCCCTTTTGTGAACCTGAATTACTTCCCATTCTCTCGATGTAGTATTCAGAATATCTTTAATTCCTATTCATTTTTTGTTATATAAGACCAACTATTGTTTGTCTGTCCCCATCCTTGCCCGGAAGGAATGCCTCTGCCATGATAGAAGTCGATTCTATTTCCAAAATATTCAAGGAGGGTCTTCGTGGAAAGAAGGTTCGAGCGCTTATAGACCTTTCCCTGACGATTCGGAAAGGAGAAGTGTTCGGTTTTCTCGGACCAAACGGCGCAGGAAAATCGACCACTATTAAAGTACTGCTCAATCTGATCCGACCGGATACAGGGCAGGCGACCATTCTCGGCAGCGATGTCCGGGATGCCAAAGTCCGGCAAAAAATCGGTTATCTTCCTGAGAATCCTTATTTTTACGATTACCTTTCAGCAGAGGAATTGCTATGGTTTGGCGGAAGGGCCTCCGGGGTTAAGAAGCCTCTTCTCAAGGCCAGAATCCCCCAAATACTCGAACGGGTAGGTTTGCTGGAGGCGCGTAAGCGGCATCTGCGGACTTATTCCAAGGGTATGGTACAGCGCGCCGGACTGGCGTTGGCGCTGGTTCACGATCCTGAGGTGGTTATACTTGACGAGCCTATGAGCGGCCTTGATCCAATGGGTCGAAAGATGGTCGGTGACCTGATCCTTGAGTTGAAAGAGCAGGGCAAGACGGTGTTTTTTTCCTCCCATATTCTCAATGACATCGAGAGGTTCTCAGACCGCATCGGTATTGTAGCCGAAGGTCGCTTACGTCTTTCTGGCAACCTGGCTGAGGTAGTGCCTTCAGGTGAAACCCTTGAAGATGTCTTTTTGCGCACCATTGCAGCGGCAGATGTGGAGGTGGTGTTATGAAAGCGATCTGGCCGCTGGCTGTCATTACGTTTAAGGAAGGAATCCGTAATCGGGCAATTTACGGCATTTTTTTATTGGCTCTGCTTCTATTTGCCGCCAACTTTCTTATCTGCGGCATGATTATGCAGGAAGTCGGTAAGGTTGCTGTCGATATCGCGCTGTCGGCGGTGTCCTTTTCCGGTTTGTTGCTGGTCCTGTTTGTCGGAATCAATCTGCTGGCCAAGGATCTTGACCGTCGCACCATTTACATGGTCCTGGCCCGGCCCATTTCGCGTGGCCAATACATCTGGGGCAAATTCGTAGGCATGACCTTGCTGATTTTTACGGCGGTCGCTTCCCTGGGTGGTTGCGCACTGCTGTCCATTGGTTCGGTCAGGTTCGCCTTTCCCAATTATTTTCCCAGATTCGCCTGGGAACCGGTGTTATGGGCGCTTGCGCTGATTGCTCTGATGCTTGTTTTGCTGGCAGCTTTGAGTTTTTTATTTGCCTCTTTTACCACCAGTTCCTTTGTGACTCTCGTTTTGACCGTGGTGAGTTATTTCATCGGTCATGGCGTGTCTGCCATCAAGGCATTGGTTGAAGCACCGGAAGCCGTGGGTATTGAAGTGTCGGCTGCTACCGTGCGTTTGGTCAAAGCTGCTTATTATATGTTTCCAAATCTTTCACTGTTCGATATAAAAATTCAGGCGGCCCATAACCTGGAAATCCCTTGGACCTACCTGGCCGGTACGATAGCTTATGGCTTGGTCTACACTATCATGATAGTGTTTCTGGCCGGTCTGATATTTTCGCGAAGGGAGTTTCCGTGAGGCGGGTTGCTGTTGGCGTTTTATTGCTGATTTGCCTGGGCATGGCGCATGTTTTTTTGCTTGAAAATACCAGCCGTGCGCAACGTGTTCTTCCTCAGCCGCAAGACTCAGGTTACGTGTTGCCGGGACCGCTGCTCAGGCTGATTGCCGGCGAGTTTCGAGGGTTGGCGGCAGATATTTATTTTTTGAAGGGTTTGGTGACCTTTGGTCGTACCCTTGAACAGCGGGTGGAAGATGCTGAGAAAGAGCAGGTTTGGCAGCAGGTTTTTGCTCTGCTCGATGCTGCCACTGACCTCGACCCGTATTTTTTCGATCCTTATTATTTCGCTAACGCCTCGCTTAGTCGCAACCCGGCCATGGTTCCGAAAATAAACACTATGCTGGAAAAAGGTCTCTATTTGCGCGACTGGGACTGGATGCTGCCTTTTTACCTGGGCTTCAATCATTTTTACTATCTTCAGGACAATGTTAAGGCATCTGAATATCTCATGCTGGGGGCGCAGCGACCCAATGCTATGCCATTGCTTACAACCCTGGCGGCACGCCTGGCCTATAAGGGAAACCGCACCGAAAACGCTATAGGATTTTTACGTGGCATCCTGAGCAAGACCGAGGATGAAAAAACCCGAGAACTTTACCAGACCCGTCTTGAAGCATTGGAAAAGATTTTTTACCTGGAACGTGCTGTCGCTTACCACCTTGAACAATTCGGTGACGAGCCCAAGGACTTGCAGGCCTTGGTCAGGCGCGGTGTCATTCCGGAAATCCCGGCAGACCCTTACGGGGGCAGCTTTTTTATAGCCGATGATGGTAGTATTCAGTCAACCAGCGATCTGGTTTATGCAAAAGACGGTAAGTAGTTTGCGTGTACGATGTTTTGTTTTTTGAGATTTCCGCTGTGTATTCAGACCGCCAGAGGATCATTTATCCATGAACTCAATCAGTTTTTTACCGGCATCAGCCTATTTCATTTTAGGTGCGGTGATCGGCTCCTTTCTCAATGTCTGCATTTATCGCATCCCTGAAGGGATGTCCATTGTTTCACCAGCTTCACGCTGCCCTCAATGCAAATCCGCCATTCGCTGGTATCAAAATATCCCCATCATAAGCTATCTGTATCTGCGCGGCCGTTGCGCCTCCTGCGGTGCCGGCATTCCTATGCGTTATCCCATGGTTGAGGCCTTGACCGGGGCCTTGTTTGTCCTTGTGGGGTTGCGGCTTGGCGGTTTTTATGTGATCCCGGTTTATTGGCTGTTTGTGGCCTCTCTGGTGGTTATTACGTTCATAGACATGGATCATCAGATCATCCCTGATGTCATCAGCTTACCCGGTGTGGTGGCCGGTTTTTTATTATCTTTTTGCGTGCCATGGCTGTCTTGGACAGATTCTTTGTTCGGCATTCTGCTGGGTGGCGGCAGTCTTTACCTGGTCGCCAAGACCTATTACCTGTTGACCAAGGTGGAAGGCATGGGCGGGGGGGATGTCAAGTTGTTGGCCATGATCGGGGCTTTTCTGGGATGGAAAGCCGTTTTGCCGGTGATCTTTCTTGGATCCTTGAGCGGAGCCATGGTCGGCGTTCCTCTCATGCTGGTAAAAAGAGCCGGAGGAAAACTGGCTATTCCCTTTGGACCATTTTTGGCCCTTGGGGCAGTCATATACCTGCTTTTTGGCTCTTCTCTTGTAGAATGGTATCTTTCTCTGATATTTGTAAAGTGAGGTCTGACAGGATTGGTAGATTCAGTGCTTACCCCGGGTACTCAATAACACTCTCGCACTTCCAGTAAATCTTGACACCTGTCTATTATTCCCTTGGTGAAAAACTCTCCAAATCTATATGGGGGAAAGACAAAGAGGTACGATGATTTCGAACTCTTTTTGATTTACTTACAAACCATCAGAGTAGCTGTTTTTACCTGTAGCTTTTGGCGGTGTAATGGGGAGTCAGCAGTCACTAATTTATTTTTGACGGATAACCCAATTGCTTTCTGTTTTCATTCCAGACGACATCTTGTGGATGTTAATTTTATCGATACAGCATATAGTGTTGAAGTTTCATGTTGTCGTCCCTGAAACAGAGTTGTTGACACATGATCTTATAATTCTATAATATCATTAAAGGTTTCAAGGGGTTTGCCTTGAGAATATTGTCGGAAACGGTTCAGTCGAACATTGTTTGGCGATAGCGGGGACGTGAATATTGATGCCTCCGCAAATTCGATTCGATATGCCCTGGGAGGCTGTCGGGCATCCAGGATTTCAGTGGCTTACAGTCCGGATTCCCGACCAACGTCCCCTCGGGAATGACTTTTTTCGAGACCATCGATATCCTGGTTCTTTTTGGTAGTGTTTTGGATTTCTTGGTCGGGAAGTTTTTGAGGGTATGCATATTGCAAATTGTCTAGATTTCCAGTTCTAGCTTAACCTTTGGGTAAATGCGATAGCTTTATACTCAACTTCTCAAGAGCGGGGATGGCGAATGTTTTTTGGACTATTTGGAGAGAGCGAAGAGATTATCGGTGTCGATATCGGGACCAGATCGATTAAGCTGGTTCAGCTCAAGCTGGTCAGGGGAGAATATCATCTGGTTAATCTCGGTATAGGACAGTTGCCGGCTGAGGCGATAGTAGATCATACCATTATGGATTCGGCAGCCGTTGCACAGTGCATTCGTAACCTGGTGGAAAGCCAGTCGGTAACGACAAAAAATGTCGCAACCTCGGTTTCGGGTCACTCTGTCATCATCCGGAATATTTTCATGCCCATGATGACCAACGAGGAGATTGAGGCGTCCATTGAATGGGAAGCGGAACAATACATTCCCTTTGAGATATCTGATGTCAACCTTGATTTTCAGGTTCTCGGACCTGACCCAAAGGATCCCTCTCAGACCAAGGTTTTGCTTGTTGCAGCAAAAAAGGATTTTATCGATGACTACTTGTCGGTATTCAATGAGTGTGGACTTAATCCGGTGATTATGGATATAGACGGTTTCGCACTGGAAAACGTCTATCAAGCCAACTATCAACAAGAAGGCGATATCGTCGCTTTGATTGATATCGGTGCCAATACGATGACCATTAATATCCTTCAAGACGGAAGGTCTGTTTTCACTCGTGATATTCAGGTCGGCGGGAACATGTTTAATGAAGAAATCCAAAAGCGCCTTGGAGTAAACAGCGATGAGGCAGAGTTGGCCAAGCTTGGCGGAAGTATTGACGAGATTCATCCTCAAATTTTGAATGACATCATTTCAGATGCCATGGATCACCTTTCGCAGGAGATTCAAAGGTCTCTGGATTTTTTTGCTGCGACATCTTCCGATCAGAAGGTTGGAAGAGTTTACTTGTCCGGTGGAGTTGTTAAGACACCCGGCCTTGTCAATATACTTCAGAAAAGGCTTGGCACGCCTGTTGAAATCATGAATCCGCTTCGCAATGTGTCTATAGATAGCAGTAAATTTGATGTGGAATACGTGGAGTCCGTATCGCCATTTTTGGCCATAGGCGTTGGTCTTGCGATGAGGAGGCTTGGCGACAAATGATACATATTAACCTGCTGCCTGTCAGGGCTGCGCAAAAACGTGCCAAGTTCCAGCGAGAGATTTTTTACTTTAGTTCCGCGATGATATTGGCCATCCTGGGCTGCTTTGCGGTTTATGTGAATTTGAAGATTCATACAGTAAAAACAAAGAAATCAATTGAGGTTTACAATCAAGAAATCGCTACACTTAAATCAGTTCTTGCCGAAGTTGCTGAATTTAAAAAAAAGCAAAAAGACTATCAGGAAAAGCTTGATGTTCTTGCCGATCTTAAAAGCAAGAAGAGTGGTCCTATTCACCTGCTTGACGATCTTAACAAAATGCTACCCGAAAAGTTGTGGATCGAAACATTTCAAGAGACATCCGGTACGATTAAAATTACTGGTGTTGGAGTCAGTGAAAAAACTGTAGCAAGTTTTATCACCAATCTCGAAGCTTCGCCCTATTATCGGGATGTTGACCTCAAAATTACCAAGCAAATACAACAAGATGGGGTGAAATTGCAATCTTTCGAAGTTGATTGCAAATCTGAATTTCCAAAATCGAATGATTCCAACCATGAAGGTTTAAAGATATGAACCCAAAAGTGGAAAAATTCCTTAACCTTCCCAATTATCAAAAGCTGCTTTTTTTACTTCTTTCGTGTCTGGTCATATTTGGGATTTTTTGGTTAATAGTCTTTCAACCGATGAAAGAAGAACTTGACAGGTTGGAGAATCAAAAAATTTCCCTCGAACGGACCTTGGCCGAGAATCGACGCATTGCCAATGATTTGCCTAAGTTTCGTGCAGAGTATGAAAATCTTCAGAAACAATTGGAGATTGCTCTTAAAGAACTCCCTGATAAAAAAGAAATACCTTCCTTGCTGGTAGGGATATCGGACCTGGCCAAAAATTCCGGATTAGAGGTTGTGGAGTTCAAGCCCGCGACAATTGTGACCAAAGGTTTTTATGCCGAAGTTCCAGTTTCTCTAAGATTGACCGGATCATTTCATGAGGTTGCGATGTTCTGCTATCAGGTCGGCAATATGACCAGAATAGTTAATCTAAGTGATTTGAAATTAGGTAATGCCAAAGTTTCGGATGGCAGGAATTTGTTGTCCATCGAATGCAAGGCGACGACATTTCAATTTGTCGACACTGTCGCTGCAAATCCTGCTACAGGCAAGGGGAAAGGTGCGAACAGATGATTTGCAGATTGTTGCGACTGTCAGTTTTGCTTGTTTTCTGCATGGGAGTGCTTGCCGCGTGCGGTCAGGAACAGACTTCGAATGTCCAGGCGCCGATCCAAAAAAAGGTGAAAGTTCGGCCTCAGTCTTCTCCAGCGGATAAAAAACCTGAAGCCGATGATCAAGCGTCTTCGTCCGTCTATGTTTACGATCCTGCGGGGCAACGTGATCCTTTTGAAGCCCTTGTGATGATCAAGAAGCCCTTTCGAGATAATGGTCAGCCATTGACGCCTCTTCAGCAGTATGATCTATCGCAATTTCGTTTGAGTGCCGTGGTTACCGGTAAAGATGAACCCATGGCCATGGTCGTTGCTCCGGGTGGAAAGGCTTATGTGTTAAAGCCCGGCGTCAAGATCGGAAAGAACGGCGGGGTTGTTACAAAAGTGGCTCCCGAAGTCGTTTATGTTGAAGAGAGATATTATGACTTTACCGGTAAACTATCTGCGACCAGTCTGGAAATCAGATTTACCCAAAAGGCAGGAGATAACTGATATGCGATGTGAGCCCTATCCTACACGTAACAGTCACGTATTCAAATGTGTGATTCTGGCGCTGTCTTTGATTTTTCTGCCGTTTGCTGTTTTTGCAGACATACCTGCTGAACGCGTGCAAAATCGAATTATGTCGGTTGTCCAAGATGAAGACGGTATTCTGATTTCTACACAACTTCCGCTTGATGACCAGTATGCGGTTTATGATGCTCTGGATCCCCTGCGCATTGTCATCGATTTTTCTGAAATGGATGTCGCCGGGCTGGATCCCGAAATTAACCTTTCGGAAGGTCCCGTTAAAAAAGTCAAAACATCGTCTTTTGACCTGTCTTCCGGGCAGTTTGGTCGTGTTGAACTGTTGTTGAACAAGTCCATGAAATTTGAAACGGTCAATACTGAAAAAGGCCTCCGAATTTTGCTGAAAGAGGGCATGGCGGCGGATGATCCTTCTGGGAAAGACTGGTCCGTGGAGGCTTATTCCAGTGTGGATCCTTCAAAAGGGAACTCGCCGGCCAAAACTCTGGGAAGTGTGCAAGTGGGGCGCGGCGAGGTTGTCTTTTACGCAGATGGGGAAGTGGGGAAGGTTAAGCATTTTACCTTGCAAAAGCCAGGAAGACTCGTTGTTGATTTTTATGGAGTCGCTGCGGGTTTTAAGGAAAAAACTTTCCCTCTGAACTCTGGGTTCAACGAAATCCGGGTTGGTACTTATCCCCAGAAACTTCGGTTTGTTTTTGATGCGCAAAGTTCCCAAATACCCGAATACTCTATCAAAAAGGAAGGCAATACACTTTCGGTTGTCTGGGGTTCGGAGACAGGGATGCCGGTTCCTGCCGCTAACGCGGTACCCGCTCCTGCTGTCGTTTCGAAAAAGGCCATCAATGGGGATGTCGCCATTACGGATGTCAATTTCACTGTCGACAACGATAAATCTATTCTGGCTATCGGGCTTTCCGGACCCGCCGATATCGTTGAGCCCGTTGTTCGGGGCAATATTCTTCAATTCGGTATCAAAAGGGCTTCGATCAGTCGGCAGCATCGTCGTACTATCGATCCCTCGGTTTTCCCATCTTCGGTTCGCTTGATCACTCCATATACGGTTCGAAGCAATGGTGTGGGTGAGGTGCGTTTCGCTGTTGAAATGAAGAGTGTGCAAGCTTATGAATTCCGCCGGGAAAATAACCCTTTGTTGCTTGTCCTGGATAATGGCCCCTATGCCGAACCGCTACACTCCGGTGTTGAGCGCAAGGTTATCCCGGTCGAAGCTTCCCGTACTTCCGAAGGTCGGACGGCTCCTGCGGCGTTTGATGTCGATAGATCCATGGCATTTGCCGGTGTCGATGCTCCCGGGTCCCTGTATATGGATCCTGACAGCATTACGATTCAGCGCAGTAAAGCTTATGTAGGCCAGAAAATTTCTCTCGTATTTGACGATGCCGATATCCGAAACATCCTGCAACTTATCGGGGAAGTAAGTGATCTGAATATCATTGTTAGCGACGAGGTCAAGGGTAACGTCACTTTGCGCCTGGTAGACGTGCCATGGGATCAGGCCTTGGATCTGGTTCTTGAAATTCGCGAACTAGGAAAGTTGCAGGATGGTAATATCTTGCGAATTCTGCCCGCCGTCAAGATTCGTCAATTGCAGCAGGAGCAGTTTGCTGCCGCTCGCGCTAAGGAAAAACTGGAGGATCTCGTCACGGATCTGGTCCCTGTCAACTATACCGATGTCGAGTCTCTGGTTAAATCATGTGAGAAGCGCCTGTCTGATCGTGGCAAGGTGATTGGCGATGTGCGCGACAAAAAACTCATCATAACCGATATTCCTTCTGTCGTTGCAGACATCAAGCAGTTGGTCAGAATGCTGGATACACCGGTAAGGCAGGTGCTGATCGAAGCTCGTATTGTGGAAGCCAGCGCTACTTTTTCCCGCGACCTCGGCGTTAACTGGGGGCTCAGCTACCAGCACAATCCCGGCAGTGGAATTGACGGGAATGATGCCAGTATCAGTGGTGGGGGGACATTGATAGGGATTCCGGTGGGTCCAGGGCAGGTTACATCGGGGCTTATCAGCGGTCTGACCTTTGGGCAGGTTGGAATAGATAAAACGGTGCTCGATCTGAGACTGGCAGCTTTGGAACAATCCGGCCATGGTCGGATCGTTTCCACACCTCGGGTATCCACCCTGAACGGCGAGGAGGCCGAGGTAGCTCAAGGTACTGAAATCCCTTACCTTTCGGTCAGTGAGGACGGCACAAAGACTGAGTTCAAAAAGGCCGAACTCAGCCTCAAGGTTACCCCTGAGATCAACCCTGATGGCAGTGTTATATTGGAGATCGAGGCCAAAAATGACTCACGTGGGGCCAATACAGGTTTGGCGGAAGCGCCGGCCATCGATACCAAGCGTGCGACTACTAAGGTATTGGTCAAGGATGGTGAAACTACGGTTATCGGCGGTATTTTTATCCAGGACAAGCAGGAAAGTGTGTCCGGGGTTCCCTGGTTGATGAATATACCGGTGCTTGGTTATCTGTTTAAATCCAGATCCGTCAGCGAAGAACGGCGTGAGTTGCTGGTGTTTATAACGCCGCGCATTTTGGACTAGCCAAACGTCCCTTATTTCGCTATTCTTTGATACTCGAAAAACTAAAGGACAGGTGCTTTGCCTGTCCTTTTTTATCATTTGGATGGGATGGACGATGAACAGGTTACGTTTTTTGACTGCTGGTGAATCCCATGGGCCGACGCTGACGGCGATTGTCGAGGGGATGCCTGCCAATCTGGGATTGGAAGAAGAGGATATTAACCGGGATCTCGCACGTCGCCAGCAGGGCTACGGGCGGGGCGGGCGCATGCTGATCGAAAAAGATCAGGCAAGTTTCCTTTCCGGGGTACGCTGGGGCAAAACCCTTGGCTCGCCCATCACGCTTTCGATCCGGAATCGGGACTGGGAAAACTGGGATAAAAAAATGTCCCCTTCCGCCGATGATTTTGTCGAGGGGATCGCCATTACCCATCCACGTCCGGGGCATGCCGATCTCAGCGGTGTGATCAAATACCGTCAGGATGACGCGCGGAATATCCTGGAGCGTTCCAGTGCCCGGGAAACCGCTGCAAGGGTGGCAGTTGGGGCTCTGTGCAAAAAGTTCCTCGCCGAGCTGGGCATTTCGGTTCTTGGCTATGTCACGGAAATCGGTGGAATCGTTGCCGACTCTTCCCTGGAAGATTTCAGGGAGCGATTTGCCCTGAGCGAAGAGTCGCCGTGTCGTACTTTTGATGCCGAGGCTGAGCAGCGCATGATCGAGGTTATCGACCAGGCCAGGGAAGCCGGTGACTCGCTGGGGGGAATTGTTGAAGTTGTGGTGCTTGGCGCTCCGGTGGGTCTTGGCAGCTACGTTCAGTGGGACCGTCGGCTGGATGGGCGCCTGGCTTATGCCGTCATGAGCATTCAGGCCTTTAAAGGTGTTGAAATCGGCATGGGATTCGAGGTCGGGCGTCGTCCCGGCTCGCAGGTGCATGACGAAATTTATTATAGCGACGATCAATTTGTCCGCAAGACCAACCGTGCGGGTGGGTTGGAAGGCGGCATGACCAATGGTGCTCCGATTATCCTGCGGGGTGCCATGAAACCGATCCCCACGCTCTATCAACCGCTGCAGACCGTTGATTTACGTACCAAGGATGCTTTTGCCGCCGTGGTGGAGCGGTCCGACGTGTGCGCCGTGCCGGCAGCTGCGGTGGTGGCGGAGGCTGCCGTGGCCATTGAAATGACCCAGGCGATGCTGGAAAAATTCGGCGGCGACGCTATGGAAGAGATCAAGCAGAACATGCAAGCTTACTGCGCGTATGTGCAGAGTATTTAAGCTGGTGTTTGCGCCTTGGATATAGGGCCGTTCTGTCACCACGAAGTTCACGAAGAACACGAAGAAAGACTAAAAACAGATCTTTTTATGTTACTGTCAAAACCAAAATCTTGGTCTTTGCAGTTCCTTCGAGTCCTTCGTGTTCTTCGTGGTGAAAAAAAGAGCTAAACACGCTTGCCCGCAGATTTCATGCAAGGCATCGGTGAAGAGTGGAAATGCAACAAGTAACTTTGTGGGGTTCGTTGCAATGAAATTAAAAAGGATGATCGTTGGTCTTGGTGAACGCAGCTATCCCATCTGGATCGGTGGGGGCATTCTTTCGCGCCTTCCGGAAGCTTTGCAGGAGGCGAACTTTCCCAATAAGGTTGCCATCGTCACTAATCCCGTGGTGCAGTCCTTGTACGGTGAAGCGGTTGCGGAATCACTGGCCGCGGCGGGTTATGAGCATCATTTCATTGTTCTGCCCGATGGTGAAGAGCATAAAACCTGGGCCACTTTGCAGACGATTTTCGATGGACTCATTGCCCGTGGGTTCGACCGCCATTGCGGCCTCATCGCTGTTGGCGGGGGTGTGACGGGCGATATGGGTGGGTTTGCCGCCGCAACCTTTTTGCGAGGTATCCCTTATGTGCAGGTGCCGACGACCCTGCTGGCCCAGGTGGACAGTTCCATTGGGGGCAAGACCGCCATCAACCATACGCAAGGCAAAAATCTCATCGGCGCATTTTATCAGCCGCGCCATGTACATATCGATGTCGAGACTTTGAATAGCCTCGATTCTCGAGAGTTTGCCGCAGGTATGGCCGAGGTCATTAAATATGGAATTATCCGTGATAAAGATTTTTTTGACTGGCTGTTAAAGCACCGGAAAGCTTTGCAAGAGCGTCAAACGGAAGCATTGATTAGTGCGGTAAAGAAGGCTTGCCAAATTAAGGCGAATATTGTAGAAATTGATGAAAAAGAGGATGCTTTGCGAGCTATTCTCAACCTTGGACATACCTTCGGTCATGCCATTGAAAATCTGTCCGGATATAGCACCTTCAGACACGGTGAAGCCGTTGCTGTCGGTATGATGGTCGCAGCGCATATTTCTCACCATCTGGAACTCTGTTCCACCGACGATGTTGCGGCCATCCGAAATCTTTTGCAGGCCTTTGACTTACCTGTCACCCCCCCTCAATATCCTCTTGATGCCTACCTTGATGCCATGAAGCGCGACAAGAAAGTACAGAAAGGTACACTACGGTTGGTGCTGAACAAGGGTATCGGGGATTGTCTGGTGCAGGAAATTACCGACCCGGCAATATTGTTCGCGGAAGCATTAAAAGGAATTCAACACCAGGACCAGGTGGACTGATGGCAAATGAACAGGCACAAGAGCTTCTAGGAGAAATTGCGGGATATCTTGAGACTCTGCGCAAGGATCCTCACTCCGCCATATTTGTTCCTCTCAGTGATGCCTACCGGAAGTTGGGTATGCTGGAAGAGGCATTGTCGACTGCCCTTCAAGGGGTAGAGGCTTTGCCGTTTTTCGGTCCGGGTTATGTGGTTCTGGGGCGAACGCAAATGAAATACGGTGAGCTGGATCGTGCTTGTCACTCTTTCCACAAAGCCCTTGAGGTGGATCCTGCCAGCATTGCTGCGTTGAAGAATCTGGCGAAGTTATACGTGTTCCAAGGGGACAGGGATCACGCAAGTAGTTTCCTGGCTCGTGCGGTTGAATTGTCTCCGGATGACCTGGTCCTCTCCAATCTGTATAAATCCCTGCGTCCGGCTGTCGTAGAGACCGATTTACCTGTAACGGATGAAGACGGGATTTCGTCCGACTGTGCGAGCCAACCGCATTTCGCTACGGCAACGGTGGCCGATCTTTATGTTCAACAGGGGCATTTGGATAAGGCGCGGAATATTTACCGGGAATTGCTGGAAGCGCAACCTGAAGATCAATCTGTCAGGGAACGGCTTGCCCATGTCGAAGCCTTGCTGACCGAAAAGTCACCTTTATCGGAAGATGGCGTGGCATCGGAAACACGGTACTCTGTTGGCGGAGATGAAGTCCCGGACGCTCCGCGCGATGTTGTCGGCACACTGCGGAACTGGTTATCAGCCATCCAGGCAAGGAGAGAGCATGTTCAAAAGCATTTTGCAGGACATTGTTGAACAGTCCGGTGGCGGGATCAGTTCGGCGTTGATGGGATACGACGGTATCGCCGTGGATCAGTACGAAAAGCCTTTTGAAGGGATCGATCTGCAGCTGGTGGCCGTGGAATACGCCAATGTCCTGAAAGAAGTTAAAAAGACCGTGGAGATTCTCGAGACCGGCGAAATGGAAGAGGTCGTCATTCGCACTGAACGCTTCACGGTATTGATCCGTGCCCTGACTGATGATTATTTCGTAACGCTGACTTTGCGCCGGGATGGCAATTTCGGCAAGGCGCGATATATGTTGGCCAAAGAATCAAGCCGCTTGCGGGAGGCGTTGGCATGAAGTCGTCGGGTGTGAGCATTCTGGTGCTGCAGGGACCCAACCTGAATATGCTCGGCACACGTGAACCCGATGTCTATGGTCGGGAAACCCTTGACGATATTCATAAAGGCCTGGATCTGGTTGCTCGGGAACTAGGGGTCAATATTGCGTTTTTTCAGTCCAACCACGAGGGACAACTCATCGATCGGATTCATCAGGCCCGCTGTGATGGTGTGGATGGGATCATCATAAATCCCGCAGCCTATACGCATACCAGTGTTGCCTTGCGAGACGCGCTGGCCGCGGTGGAAATTCCGACGGTTGAGGTTCACCTTTCCAATATCCATTCCCGGGAATCCTTTCGTCACCATTCGTATATCGCGCCCATTGCACTTGCTCAAATTTGTGGTTTTGGCGCTGCAGGTTATGAGTTGGCCCTGCGTGGTCTATGCTCCCGCCTTTGCCTGAGACATTGAGTGTAAAACGACTTTATGATAAAAAACAGGGCTCAAAAACTGCGGCATCTGCTTCAGCAATACGGTTTTGACGCCGCTTTGCTCACCGACCAGTCGAGCTTGCGTTATTTTTGCGGTTTTACGGGATCGGATGGCGCCTTGCTGGTTTCGACCGAAAGTACTGTGTTTCTCACCGATTCCCGGTATACCAGTCAAGCCCAGCAGGAAGTAACCGCCGACCGGATTATCCAGCATCGTGGCAAAACGGAGGGGATTGCCATCCTGCTTGGCGAGGCGCGCGCGCGGGTTGTCGGATATGATGCCGATAGTCTCAGTTGTGCCAGTTTCGACGAGTTGCGCAAGAACTGTCCGGGCGATTGCGAATGGCGTTCCTTGCCCAAAGCCTTTAAAGGGTTGCGTGGGATCAAGGAGCCTGCCGAAATCGCAACAATGAAGCAGGCCGCGCGTATCGCTACCGAAGCGTTTGAGGAAATCCGACCGCAAATTGTCCCTGGAGCCGTGGAGCGTGAGCTCGCGTTGGCCCTTGAGTTTGCCATGCGCCGCCGGGGTGCTGACGAGAAATCGTTCCCGTTTATCGTCGCCTCGGGTGAGCGCGGCGCCCTGCCGCATGGCGTGGCCAGTGACCGACGCCTGCGGGATGGTGAATTGGTAACCTTTGATTTTGGCGCACGCTGGCAGGGATATTGTTCCGATGAAACGGTGACCCTGGCATTGGGTAATGTGACCACGCAGCTGCGGGAAGTTTACGAGACTGTTTTCCAGGCTCAGCAATTGGCACTGGCGGCTATCCGGCCCGGCGTATCCTTGAAGGAGATCGACGAAACCGCTCGGTCCTACATTGGTGGACGGGGGTTCGGCGACTATTTCGGCCATGGGCTTGGGCACGGTGTCGGATTGGAAGTACATGAATTTCCTGTAGTTTCACCGCGTTCTGAAGATATTGCCGAAGAAGGCATGGTTTTTACGGTTGAGCCCGGGATCTATATCCCTGAACTGGGCGGGGTGCGGCTGGAAGATACCATTTTGGTAACCGCGGCAGGTTATGAGCGCCTGACTTCCATTCCCAAAGATTTTTCCGCTATTCTGGCGTGAGACGTGTCAAAACCTAACGGCCGCAAGGGCAGGGAGGAAGACCCCTCTCACGGCCGGTAACTTTTCATTTGGTGCAAGGAGGCTAGTCCTTATGGATATCAAAGATCTGAGAACCCTGATCAAAATAGTAACTACTACCGATATCAGTGAATTTGAGTGGGAACAGGGAGAAGAACGTATCGTTATCCGCCGCGGTCAGTTTGTCGCCCCCGCGCCGGTTGTTGCTGCAGCCCCTGTTGCTATCGCACCTGCTGCATCTGTTGTATCTGCCGGCACACCGACCGCACCTGCGCAAGCTGCCGTTGAAACGGTCGATGATGGCTTCGATACCGTCGAATCGCCCATTGTTGGTACTTTTTATCGGGCTCCCTCGCCCGATTCCGACAACTATGTTGAAGTTGGCAGCATTGTGGAAAAAGGCCAAACTTTGTGCATCATCGAGGCCATGAAACTCATGAATGAAGTCGAAGCCGACTTTAAGTGCAGGATTGTAAAAATTCTCAAAGAGAATGCCCAGCCTGTCGAGTATGGGGATCCGTTGTTTCTGGTTGAGCCCATATAAATCGGAAGCCCGTTCGTGCCCCGTGGGTATCGATCTGGTTCCATCCTTCGCAGTCCTGCCGCCGTTGCATGTGCTGCGTGACACTTTGACCAGTCGTGTAGCCGCACGTAAGGCAGCCCCCAGGTTTATCCGCCCCGGCGGGCGGATCGCATCAGGAGTCGTTATCCCCATGTTTCACAAGATACTTATTGCTAATCGTGGCGAAATCGCCCTGCGCATCATCCGAGCCTGTAAGGAACTGGGCATTAAAACCGTCGCGGTACATTCCGATGTGGACGGCGAGTCCCTGCATGTCAAAATGGCCGACGAAAGCATCTGTATCGGCCCGGCGGCCAGCGGGGCAAGCTATCTGAATATCAAGGCCATTATCAGCGCTGCCGAGGTTACCGATGCCGAGGCGATCCATCCCGGCTACGGATTTCTTGCCGAAAACGCCGAATTCGCCGAAATCTGCGAGGAATGCGGCATTACCTTTATCGGTCCGTCCGCCGAAAACATGCGCCTGATGGGCGACAAGATCCGGGCTCGCCAGACCGTGACCAAGGCCGGAGTGCCCATCCTGCCAGGAACTACCGAAGGGGTTGCCACCGTCGATCAGGCCCGCCAGATTGCCGAGGATATCGGTTATCCGGTAATTATTAAAGCTACCGCCGGTGGTGGCGGCCGAGGCATGAAAGTCGTCCACTCGCCGGCTTCCCTGGCCAACGCTTTTGCCGCGGCGCGTTCGGAAGCGCAGGCCGGTTTC
Organism: Pelobacter sp. UBA6093; assembly: GCA_002435955.1. Lineage (GTDB taxonomy): Bacteria > Desulfobacterota > Desulfuromonadia > Desulfuromonadales > Syntrophotaleaceae > Syntrophotalea. Next base: position 77,707 of record DIWZ01000032.1, on the reverse strand, counting down.
GGTAATCCGGAAGTTTACATCGAAAAATACTGTGAAAATCCGCGTCATGTCGAGGTGCAGATCCTGGCCGACAAACACGGCAATGTCATCCACCTGGGGGAGCGGGATTGCTCCATCCAGCGTCGTCACCAGAAGCTCCTTGAAGAGGCCCCCTGTCCGGTCTTGACGGATGACCAACGCCAGCGCATGGGCGATTGCGCCGTGGCTGCGGCCAGATCGGTGAATTACTCCAGCGTCGGCACCATGGAATTTTTGCTCGACGGTAACGGGGATTTCTATTTCATGGAGATGAATACCCGTGTGCAGGTCGAGCACCCGGTTACCGAGATGGTTACGGGGGTGGATATCATCAAGGAGCAGATTCGCTCTGCGGCGGGCCTGCCACTGCGATACAAGCAATCGGATATCCAGATCAAAGGCCACGCCATCGAGTGTCGGATAAATGCCGAGCACCCGTTTAAATTTACTCCTTCGCCGGGAAAAATCGATGGTTATCATACGCCTGGTGGCCTCGGTGTGCGTGTCGATAGCGCCGTTTACGATCAATACACCGTATTGCCCCATTACGATTCCATGGTTGCCAAGCTGATCGTGCATGCCGATACCCGCGAAGAGGCTATTCAACGCATGGCCCGGGCCCTCGATGAATATATTATCGGTGGGATTCGAACCACCATTCAGCTGCACAAACGTATTATGCAGAATAAGGAATTCATAGAAGGCGCGGTTAATACCGGGTTTATGGAACGTCTGGTGTTTTGATTCATTGCTTGCGGGATTATTCAGATGGACTGGCGCGGGCCGGGCGGCTTGCCCGGCCCGTGTCGTATGGAAGGATTACTCGACAGGGGGCTGATATGCGGTACGTTTGCGTGACCTTGGTTTTACTGCTGCTGGCGTGTCAGCCTGCCGCGGCGCAACCCCCCGTGGAAACTGACCCTCAACTTTCCCCCCCTGTGCTGGCCCTGTCCCTGAGCGATGCCCTGCGTCTGGCCCTTGAACGCAACCTCGATTTGAAGGCCCAGCAGTACGATACCCGGGCCGGTGACGCTGAAGTCAAAAAGGCCTACGGACTTTACGATCCCACCTTGGGGGTGGATTACGCCGAGGGCGATAGCCGGCAACGTCTTAACCTGCAATTTTTCAGTGCCGAATCGAAAGAACGTTACCGGCGTTTCAATCTGGGGGTTGCCCAGAAACTACCCACCGGTGCCGATCTGAACCTCGAATTCATCAACTTTCGATCTGACCAGGACCCTCCGCCCGGAATCAATCCAGCTTACGAGAGCGATCTGACCTTCAGTCTGGTACAGCCTCTGCTCAAGGGCTTTGGCAGTACGGTTACCGAACAGGGGATACTGTTTGCAGTCAAAGGGCGCGAAATCGCCATAGAAGATCTACGTGAAACCGCCTTTTTGACCCTTGCCGATACACGAGACGCTTATTTCGAAGTGATGAGGTTGCGTGACACCCTCCGCTACCGGGAAGCATCCGTATCCCTTGCAGCTAGTTTGCTCAAGGAAAACCAGGCCAGAGTCAGGGCCGGGGTACTGCCCCGGGTCGACGAGCTCGAGGCTGAATTCGGCCTCAAGCAGCGCGAAAGCGATTTGCTCGATGCCGAGCGGGAATACCGGGATGGTCTTGACGGCATTGCGCTGTTGCTTAACATAAAGGGTGAAATCGCCCTGTCCGAGGATCCGGTCGGTATTCCGGAGCTGCATGCCGATCTCCCCGAAGGTTACCGGCAGGCCCTGGTCAAACGCCCCGACGTGCAACGTCGCCTGCGCGATATCGAGCGTCTGGAACTGCAAAGTCGGATTGCCCGCAATGCCATGCTGCCTGCTCTCGATCTGGGCGCCAGCTACGGGCATAAAGGCCTTGGCCGGGAATATAGTGACAATCTCGATGACCTCAGCACTGATCGCTTTCGCAATTGGGAAGTTGGATTGACCCTGTCGTACCCCCTGGGTAATCGTGAGGCGCGTAACGAATTTCGACGCAGCGAATTTGAACGCAAAGGTCGCCAGGCCCAACTCGGCCAGTTGCATAACCAGGTGCGTACCGAGGTGCAGGCCGCTATCCGGTTGCTGTCGGTGAGCCGCAAGCAGATAGACGTTACCACCAGTGGTCTGGCGTTTGCCGAGGAGAAACTGCGCACTCTTCTCAAACGCAAACAGGTTGGCCTGGCGACTACCCGTCAGGTTCTGGAAGGGGAGGAGGATTACGCCCTGGCTCAGACCGATCAGGCGGCAGCCTTGTCCGATTACAATAAGGCCGTGACCACATATTACAGGGTGACAGGGCGATTGCTTGAGGAGGAACACGTACAGTTCGTCGGTGCCTTTGATGACGAGTCGCAATCCCTGCTTGGACTGGAACCTTGAGTTTGCGGATCGGCCATATTGCTTACGCCAACTGCGTGCCCTTTTTTCATCATCTCAGCGATGCCGGTTTTTGTGGCCACATCCTGACCGGTGTGCCTTCGGAACTCAACGCCTTGCTCGCTGACGGCAAAATTGATCTGAGCCCGTCCTCCACCTTTGAATACGGACGCAATTGGCACCAATACGGTCTGCTGCCGGATCTGTCCATCAGCTCCATCGGTCCGGTACAAAGCGTCCTGCTTTTCGCATCCAGGCCCCTGGAAAACCTGGCGGCCGTCCCCGTGGCCTTGACCGGAGAATCGGCTACCTCCATTCAACTGCTGCGTCTTCTTTGTCTTGAATATTACGGTTTTTCCCTTTGCGAAAGGCCTTGCGGACCGACACCGGTCGAAGAGATAATCGCCGCAGGCGGCTGTGGCTTGCTGATCGGCGACCGCGCCCTCAAGGCTGCGCAGCATATTGCCGCACCCCATGTCTACGATCTTGGCGCGCTCTGGTGGCAACATACCGGCCTGCCGTTTGTGTTCGCCATGTGGCTGGTGCATCGCGATGCCATCCAGCACAAATCATGGGAGTTAACCCGTTTCTATCGCCTGTTACAACATTCACTGCACCATGCCCTGTCCGATCTTGATGAACTTGCCTGCCAGAGTGCCGAGGCTGCGTGGATGGAACCAAGTAAACTCGCTGACTACTGGCGGGCCATGTCGTACCGTTTTACTGATCAACACCGCCAGGGATTGGAGAAATTCTTTCAATTAGCCGTCAAACATCAACTCCTAAAAGAAATGCCAAGATTGAACTTTTTCAAGCCTGCCTTTTGAGTTGACGCTCACAGCCGAATCCACTAGTATTGGTAGCCGTTTCACAAACAAGCCCGGGTGGCGGAACTGGTAGACGCAAGGGACTTAAAATCCCTCGGCCTTTTGGCTGTACGAGTTCGATTCTCGTCCCGGGTACCACATAAAAACAAAGGCTTAGCCGAAACCGGCTAAGCCTTTGTTGTTTATTAAAACCCTAAAACCCTTCTCAGTTGGTCAGTGCCTGTATGGGCGCAGGGATCCGACCGCCGCGGCCGATGAAAATCTCGGAACTGAAATTGTGCACCGGCATGACCGGAGCGGTGCCGAGCAGGCCGCCGAATTCCACCATGTCGCCCACCTTGGTGCCCGGCGCGGGGATGATGCGCACGGCGGTGGTTTTCTTGTTGATCATGCCGATGGCCATTTCATCGGCGATGATGGCCGAGATGGTGGCAGGCGAGGTGTCACCGGGTACGGCGATCATGTCCAGGCCGACGGAACAGACACAGGTCATGGCTTCCAGTTTGTCCAGAGACAGCGAACCGCACTGCACGGCGCGGATCATGCCTTCATCTTCGCTCACCGGAATGAACGCGCCGCTCAGGCCACCCACGGAGGACGAAGCCATGGCGCCGCCTTTTTTGACGGCGTCGTTGAGCAGAGCCAGCGCGGCGGTGGTGCCGTGGGTGCCGCAGCTCTCCAGCCCCATGGCTTCCAGAATGGCCGCCACGCTGTCGCCGACGGCCGGCGTCGGCGCCAGGGACAGGTCGAGTACGCCGAACTGGGCGCCGAGCCTTCGGGCGACTTCCTTGCCGACCATCTCGCCCATGCGGGTGATTTTGAAGGCCGTCTTTTTAATGCATTCCGATATATCGCCCAGATCCGGGTTCTGCAGCGCACGTACTGCCGAATTGACCACGCCGGGTCCGCTGACCCCGACGTTGATCACGCAGTCCGGTTCGCCGATGCCGTGGAAAGCACCGGCCATGAAGGGATTGTCGTCGGGTGCATTGGCAAACACCACCAACTTCGCGCAACCGATGCCGGCACGATCCGCAGTCAACTCCGCGGTGCGCTTGATAATGTGGCCCATCATGGCCACGGCATCCATATTGATGCCGGCCTTGGTGGTCGCTACATTGACCGAGGAACAGACCTTTTTAGTCGTCGCCAAAGCCTGCGGAATGGAGTTGATGAGCTTGAGATCGCCAGGGGTCATGCCCTTTTGCACCAGGGCGCTGAATCCGCCTATAAAATCGATACCTGCCTCTTGCGCGGCCCGATCCAGGGTTTCCGCTACGGAGCAATAATCGTCGGCTTGGCAGCTCTCGGCAACGATGGCGATGGGGGTGACAGAGATCCGCTTGTTGATAATGGGGATGCCGTAGAGGGTCTGGATGTCCTCGGTAGTCCTGACCAGGTTTTCAGCGCAACGCAGGATGCGGCTGAAGATATTCTGGTTGAATACCTTGATATCGGGATGACTGCAACCGCGCAGGTTAATCCCCATGGTGACCGTCCTGATATCCAGGTGTTCATTGGTCACCATATTGATGGTTTCGAGGATCTCGTCCGGATGGATAAGCATGGATGAGCCTCCTCAGATTCTGTGCATGAAGCGGAAAACATCTTCATGCTGTACGATGACCTGCACGCCCAGTTCCTTGCCGATGGCCGACATGGCCTCCTGAAAGGCCGTCAGGTCAACGTTTTCGCCCTTGACTTCGGCCAGCATGATCATGGTGAACAGGTCGTTCATGATGGTCTGCCGAATGTCCGCTATATTAACGTTGTGTTCGGCCATGACCCGGCTGATGCCAGCCACGATTCCTACTCGGTCCAGACCGATGACTGTGATGACGAAACGACTCGATGACATGCGTTTTCCTTTTTGTTGGATATTTATAAAATGCTGATCAATATGCGTGACGACTAGGAAGCTGTCGGAGGATAGCAGATCCGGCAGGATTTGCACAGACCCGGCCCCGGCATAATGCCTTGACTTCGTCTACTCCTGGCGTCGCGGTTTTTTTCCACGGTTGAAGGCGGTGACCAGCAATATACAGCTATCCTTTCCTCGATTCAAGCCGGATGGAAAACAGACCATTGCATGCCGCTTTTTTATTCGGAAGGGAGGAAGTGCAAGAATGCGTATCGCATCACCAGCGTTTCTGCGGAAAAAGCGGTCATAAGGGTGTTTTAAGATGTAGTTCACGGGTGGGTTCCCGTTGGTAGCCAGGCCGTGCCTGGGCTGGTCAGCCCAGGCTGCCGAGGCTGGCAAGGGCTACGGCACGATCGGGTGGGGTAGCGGGGGATGTGCCGGCCACCATCAAAGCGCAGTCTCCACAGCAGGTGAAGCCGCAATCTTGCAGCAGTGCACCGGCTCCGGAGGAGGCGAGGACATCGGTGTAGAGTGTTCCGCCGCCGCTGGCGCGAGTAGCGGCCAGAATGATGGCGGCATGTTCCCTGGCCGTATTTTCCAATGCCAGCCAGGGGCCTAGCACCTTGGTGGCACCGTAATTCTGTACCAGGGCGATGCTTTTACCCGCGCGCAGGATTTCCCCACCCGTGGCAAGATATTGCAGCACCAGGCGTCGGTCCGTGCCCCACGACCGGCGGTCGGCCTTGCACAGGTTTGCCAGGTCGACGGGGAGGGGAGGGCTGCAGTTGTGATGGTGCGCTGGAATAAACATCTGCCAGCGTTCAACCCGATCGCATTCCCGGAATCCGCGCGAAGCGTAGAGCGGTTTTCCCTGGTCCGACGCTGTTAACCAGATGTTGTCGATGCCGGTTTGGCGCAGTTTATGGCACACCTGATCGAAAAGCAGGCTGCCGAGTCCCTGTCCACGCATTTCCGGAGCGATCATCAAATTCCCTAACCATGCGAAGTCCGGGTAGGGAACTGCTGTAACAAATCCGCAAGTTTGATCGTCCTGCCGCAAGGCAAACGCCCAGTCGGCCAGGGGACCCCTGAAAAGGGTGGCTTCCGGCGGGAGAACCTGCCAGTTCTCAGCCTGAGCCCAGAAAAAGAACGCCCCCCAATCGTGAATTTCGGGTTGTACGAGCGCCAGGTGTTTGTTCATAAGGTTGGCGGCCACGGGAATTGTCCTTTGTCATTGCGGGTGCCACCCACAGGGGAGCAAGTTTTAGCCGATCTGCCGACCGAATTGATGAAACTCATCCAGGTTGCTGAATTCGGCAGCTGCCAGGTATTCGTTCGGGGCGTTAACGAATTCGTAGAATTCCTCAACCATGGTGCAATCCTGTTGCTCCTGCTCGATGATGCGCTGCAGCAGGCTGCGCATGGGGGAGGAAGAAGCGAGGCTTTGCAGTTCGACATAAAAATCGGCAGTGGTTGCTTCAAGCTCCATGATGGTGCGGATAGACTTCTCCAGGTCCTGCGGTTTCCGATCGGATTGTGCCGCGAGCAAATGCTCGAGCAGCATATCAGCGATGGAATGAAGATTTTCAGAGGCATCGGCAGGGCAGGCGCTGGCGCCGGTCAAAGCCTTGAGGGTGCGGTAACGGTCCCGATGGTCGGCCGCCAGGTCGCTGATAAGCGTTTTCAGGCTGCTGGAGCTGGTATGCCGGGCCAGTTTGTTGTAAAGCTCGGAAGCATCCTTTTCAAGTTTTTTGGCAACAGTAAAAGCGTTCATGATCACTCCTTGCCGATGGGAAGTAGAGGACTATTCCCCCCTTGCGCCGTCGCGGTTCAGGCTTCAGCGGCTTTTTTCAAGGTGGTCACCGGATTTTTTAGCGGAATGTCGCCGGCCTGGCTGGGAGATTGAGCCAGGGAACGGCACAGGCCTGCAAGCTCGGAATCTTCAATGGGCCGTTTGCACCGCTGGGAGATAGCTCGTACGCGGCGTAGCAGCGTAGACAGGCAGACCCCCGCCGGATCCAGGCCAAGGCCTTGCACCCGGGCTGCGAGGCCGTGACGGCCGGTATGCTTGCCCAATACCAGTTGGCGGCTCGATCCCACCTCGCCCGGTTCAAACGGTTCGTAATTGCGCGGATCTTTCAGGACCCCATCCACATGCAGCCCTGATTCGTGGGCAAATACGCTATCGCCCACCACCGCTTTCCAGGCCGGAACCGGACGGTTGCTGGCAACCCCGACGTAGCGCGAAATCTCCACAAAGCGACTGGTGTCGATGGGGCATTCCAGGCCACAAGCATGCTTGAGTCCCATGACCACTTCTTCCAGCGCGGCGTTGCCGGCCCGCTCACCAAGTCCGTTGACGGTGGTATTGACGAACCGGGCACCGGCGCGCACTCCGGCGATGGCGTTGGCGGTGGCCATACCGAGATCGTTGTGGGTGTGAATCTCGATATCCATATCGACGCGTTGTGTCAAATAGCGGACTTTTTCAAACGTAACGAAAGGATCGAGCAGTCCGAGGGTATCGCAGAACCGGAAACGGTCGGCCCCGAAGCTGCGGGCCAACTCCATCAGCTCGACCAGGAAATCGAGATCGGCCCGGCTGGCATCCTCGCCGCCGACCGAAACATACAGATCGTGTTGCTTGGCAAATCCCAGCGCCCGTTTGAGTTGTTCGCGCACCCAATCACGGTCCTTGCGAAGCTTGTGGCGGATATGCAGGTCGGAAACGGACAGGGAGATATCCACGGCTGTAACACCGCACGCCAGCGAAGCCTGTATGTCTTCAACCAGGGCACGATTCCAGGTGATCAAGCGCGCCTTCAGTCCCAGGTCGACCAGTGCCTTGACGCCGCGCTGCTCGTTGCGTCCCATGGCCGGAATGCCGCATTCGAGTTCCTGCACGCCAATGTCGTCCAGCATGCGCGCGATCGTCTTTTTTTCTTCCAGGGAGAACACCACCCCGGCGGTCTGTTCGCCATCCCGCAAGGTGGTATCGTCAATTATGATGTCGGGATGATTGTCGGTAGGCATGGCGCCTCGCTTTGATGTCGAAGATGAAACTTAACGGACTAGCTGTGGGCCTCAGGGTCTGTTCCGGCGCCGTTGCTGGAAGGTTACTTATTTGTTTAGCAATCTGTGTGCCATTTTGTAAGTCATTGAAAATTCTATGTAAAACTTTCCGATTCTACAGGTTTCGCCGATAAATAAGGCACTAAGGGATTTTTTAAGGTGATTTTTGCAGCAGGGTTTAACCCCGGAAATCATCTCGCTCCCGTTCGCTGCGCTCACTCAAGCCACAAAGCCACGAAGAAAGGTCGGGAAAATTGGATTTGGCTTTCTTGGCAGCTTCGTGCGCGATAAAAAATTCCGGGGTTGATTCAATATACCCGGCGAAAGGCGTCGGCCTTGATGGCGGCAAACAACTCCCGCCCTGGTGCGACGCTGAGTTCATCTGCAGCCTGCTGCACGATGGTGGCGACCAGGGATTGTCCGTTGCAGTCGAGTTCGACACCGATGCGCCGGTCCAAATCGAACAGGTTTTTTACCGTGCCTTGCAGCAGGTTGCGGGCACTGATCGATTCCGGATGGCGCTGGAACAGCAGGATATCCTTGGAGGGGAGTGTGAACAACGCCTCGGTGCCGACGACGCTTTGCGTAAGCACCAGCCTGTTGTTTCCCCAACTGTAGGACCACAGCTGGTCGTTGGGGACCGGATCGCGCAGCGTAAAGAAATTGAGGTAACCCATGGGGCAGTCCTTCATGCGCAGCCGGGCCAGGGTTTCCGGCGAGGTTTGCGAGGTCAGGGCGCCGTTTTCCAGGACCAGTACTTCATCGACCAGCATGCGCATTTCGTTCATGGAATGGGACACATACACCAGGGGGATGTCGTACCGTTCCAGCACGTCTTTGAGATAGGGGATGATCTGGTATTTGAGTTTTTCATCCAGCCCGCTCAAGGGTTCATCCATCAGCAGCAGGTGAGGGTTGGCGAGCACGCCCCTGCCCAGGGCCACCCGCTGGCGTTCGCCTCCGGACAGGTCGCTCACGGCGCGCTTCAGCAGATGAGCGATATCGAGTACCCGACACAGTTCGGCGGGATCGATGGTCCGGTCGGCAGCCGGGATGCGACGGTAGCCGTACAACAGGTTGCGCTCCACATTCAGATGCGGGAACAGGTGGCTGTGCTGGAATACCACGGCGATGCGGCGTTTTTGCGGTGATACGCTGATCCGGCGGGCGGAATCAAACAACACCCGGTCGGCAAAGCGAAACACTCCGGAATCGGGGGTAAGCAGACCGGCCAGCAGGTTGACCAGGGTCGATTTACCGCTGCCGGAGCGGCCGAAAATCCCCAGTCGTTTGCTGTCGGTGCGAAACGCGACGTCGAAGTCGAATGTGCCGATTTTTTTTTGCAGTGCCAGGTTGAGGTTCATGGCTTACTCCTGCGGGCCAGGGCCCTGATCAGGGTTTCGCTGCACAGCAGCACCGCGAGGGACAAACCGATGGATAGCAGGCACAAAGCCAGAGCTCCCCGGTCGCCGCCGGGGCTGTTGACGTAGTCGTAGATGGCCAGCGGAATGGTCTGGGTCAAGCCGGGAATATTGCCGGCCAATATGATGGTGGCGCCGAATTCGCCGAGGCTGCGGGCGAACATCAGCGAGGCCCCGGCCAGCACTGCGCGGCCCGACAGGGGCAGCACGATGGACAGCAGGGTATCGTACCAGGGCGCTCCAAGGGTGCGGGCGGCCTGCAGCAGTTTCTCGTCGATATCCTCCAGTCCGATACGAATGGCCCGCACCAGCAGGGGGAAGCCGACTACCAGCGAAGCGATCACCGCCGCCCACCAGGTGAAGATGATACGCAGACCCGTAGCATGCATGAAGGGGCCCAGGGGACCGTTTTCCCCCAGCAGCAACAACAGCAGGTATCCGACCACCACGGGCGGCAGCACCATCGGCAGGTGCAACAACCCCTCCAGCAGCCCTTTTCCGCGAAAACGGCCGAAAGCCAGCAGGCTCGCCGCCAGGAACCCGGCCGGCAACGCAAGCACGGTTGCGGTCAGGGCGACCTTGGCGGATAGCAGCACAGCCTGATAATCGGTGGCGGTCAGGTCAAACATGGTAACGGCACCTCGGTATGGTCTGTTAGAGCGATCCTTGTGATCGCCCGATTAATCCACCACGAATCCGTGGCTGGATAAGATGCTCGCTGCTTTCGGCGAGCCAAGGTATTCCATAAACTCACGGGCTTCGTCTTTGGCCGTCCCCATGGTTGTCAGTCCGGCCGGATAACTCACACGGCTGTACAATCTCTGCGGCACTTTCAGCAGCAAGGCAGCCCTTTTGGCCAGCAGCGCATCGGTGCAAAAGACAAAGGCAGCATCCACTTCTCCGCGTTCGGCGTACATCAATGCCTGGCGCACATCCTTGGTCAGCACCAGCTTTTGCCCATTTTTCATCCCCTGGTAGAGACCGGCGGAGGTAAGGGCCTGTTCCGCGTATTTCCCGGCAGGCACACTGGCCGGGCTGCCCATGGCGAGGCGCGGCAGCTTGACGAGGTCCGCCAGGGTGCGAACCGCCGAGTCGGGACGGCCAATGACCACCAGGCTGTTATGGGCCACGATGCGAACGCTGGCCGGAGCGATGAATCCCTTGTCCGCCAAAAAATTCATCCACTTGGGGTCGGCGGAGACAAACAGGTCGGTGGGCGCACCCGAAGCGATCTGTTTGGCCAGGGTTCCGGAACTGGCAATGTTGAGCACGAACTGGGCCTCGGGATGCTGGCGTCGGAAATCGTTGGTCAGGGATTTCACAACGTCGGTCATGCTGCCCGCAACCGACAGTCGAACCTCACCGGCCCAGGCAGGCAGGGCCACTAGCAGCAGGCACAAGGACAGCAGCAGACGCAGACATGGCGACATGACATCTAGTCCTTTCTTTGCGAAAGCGGTTTGACAATTCAGCAACATAAGCCCTTATCGGAAGCCTGCGGAGCTGCTTCCAGGGTTGATAGATCGAGATCCTGGCCCAGCACGCCGGCGGCATCGGCGCGACACTGTTTACAGTGGCGCGCCTGGGGCAGAATCTGCTCGGCCAGGTCGCGCACCATGGCCATCTGCAAATCGGTCGGCACCGGATGGTCGCGGAAGATGCCCTGGGCGATCAACGGCAGGATGTTCATCATGTTGGCCCCGAGACGTTTGGCTACCAGGGCCAGCGGCAGGGTTTCGTGATCATTGACCCCCGGAATGTAAACGCTGTTGACCTTGACTAGCATGCCGGCGCGGGCAGCTGCTTCCAGGCCGGACATCTGGGCGTCGATCAAAGCGGAGGCGCCTGCTTCTCCGCGCAGCACCGTGCCACCGAGGTTGACCCACTGGTAAACCTGGGCGCCGGTTTCCGGAGTCAGGGCATTCATGGTGACGGTGATGCTGCCGACGCCAATTTCGCGCAGGGTTTCGAGGCGTTCGGAAAGCAGCAGGCCGTTGGTGGAGAGGCACAGCTGCAGGTGAGGGTAGGCTTGCTTCACCAGACGGAGGGTTTCGAAGGTTTTTTCATTGGCCAGAGGGTCGCCGGGACCAGCGATGCCGACCACTTTTAAATTGGGACCGACCTCCGGGTGCGCCAGCAGGGCCCGCACTCGGTCGAGAGCCTGGGGCGGTGTCAGTACACGGCTGGTAACGCCGGGGCGGTTTTCGTTGGCACAATCGAAGCGGCGTTCGCAGAATCCGCAGCTGATATTGCAACCTGGCGCCACGGGCAAGTGGATGCGGGCATTGCTTTTGTGTCCGGCACCGAAACAGGGGTGACCGGCGGCCGGGTGATTTTTTCCGGAGCAGGATTTGGCAGACATGAAACATCTCCTTTCGGTTTCGCACAGGCTGCCAATGGAAGCCGGCGATTAAATAAAAAAAGGCCCGGGCGGGAATTCCCACCGGGCCTCGTTGCCGTAAATCAGCCAGACACGCCGTTGTGCCTTCTGCTGTCGGATAGGACTATTGCATCGGGTATGCCAAAGGGAAAACCCTGTAAATACGGACTTTAAGTGCGGAAGGGCTGCCTGCGCGCAGCGCAATCCGCTAAAGGGTGTATAAAAAGCAGGCAGGTTGGTGTCGTGGGGTAAAACGGTGTTGTTTTGACTTGGATGTTAATCCTCACCAGGGTGGCCAGCGGGCCGGATGCATTCGGCCAGAAATTCATCGAGGTCGAAATTGAGACGCTGGCCGTGGCGTACGCGGTCGCGCAGTTCGGAAAATTTGCGATCGAAGCTGTTCAGTTTGTGCAGCAGGGTACGTTCGACATCACTGGTGGCGATGATATCGGCGATGCCACCGTTGCGGATCACCAGACGGCGCTGTCCCAGCAGGGCCAGCAGCGGATCGTGGGTGGCCAGCAGTACGATTTTTTCCTGTTTGACCAGCAGATCCAGGGCCTTGCGGCGGTCGACCCCGGCGTTTTCGATCTCGTCGATGAGGACGATGGGGGAGGCGCTGAGACAGGCGACATCGGCGATCATCAGGGCGCGGGATTGGCCTCCGGATAAGGCGGTGACCGGGGTGTCGAGGGTGAAAGGCTCCCCCGCCAACAGCACGGCGGTGGAAAAGATCTGGGCCACCGCCGCCTCGCTATCCGTCACCAGGCGGCTATCGGCGTGGAGCGTGAGAAATTCGCGCACCGACACGTCCATGACGAAGTTCATGTTCTGGGACAGTTGTGCCACCAGCCGCTGCTCACCGCCAAGCCACAGGCTTTCATCGGGCGCTTGCCCGTCGATGAGCAGATGCCGGCCCGACGGGGTATCCCCCTGTGCCAGACATTCCACATCGGCCAAAAGCCGGCTTTTGCCGGAACCGGTCGGTCCGACCACGCTCACCACATCGCCGGGGCGCAATTCCAGGCGAATGTTTTCCAGCCGGCCGTCTTTATCCCGTCCGCCGCACAGGGTAATACTCTGAAGCGTCGGCGCCTTGCCGCTTTTGAGCTTTTCCATCTGGGCGATAAAGGCTTCCAACCGCAGGCCGAGTTCCTCGCGTATCAGACCGAGGTTGTCGATGTGGTCCTGATCCAGGGAGGCGAAAAAGGCTTCAACCGTTACCTGTCTGGCGGTGGACGGCAATCCCAGGATGGTAAAGAAGTCTTTCGCGTAGGGGTGTCTTATCAGCAGCAGTGCGATGGGGATGTGCAGCAGGTCGCGGTCTGTCATGAGAAATCCATGGTCTTGATATTGCCGATTTGACAATCGGGGCCGATGCGGGTTTCGCCCAGACAATAGGAACACAGGGCTGCCGGCATGGAAAAACGTAACCGTACCCCCTCCAGGGCCTGTGTGTCCGGGGCGTTGCGCAACTGTCTCTGCAGCATCAGGCTGCCCTGGCCGGTAAGGCCGTTGACCGGCATCACCGCCGCACGGGGATTGACCTGTTTGACGCGAAAGGCGAAGACTTCGCGCTCGGCCTGGGAGACCACGTCACCTTTGGTGATGACCACCACATCGGCGGTTTTCAGCATCGGGCCGATTTTGGCGGGGGTATGCACGCCGCTCAGATTATCCACCACACAAACGGCCAGCACCTCGCGGATATGCGGCGAGCAGCGGTTGCACAGACCGGCACTTTCGCAGATCAGCAGGTCGAATCCGCTGCGTCTTCCCCATTGCACCCCTTCCTCGATGTTGGCAACAAAGAAATGGTCGGGGCACAGGCCGCCGGCCAGTCCCAGTTTTACCGGGATAGCGGCCTTGGCGTAGCGGTGTTCGTCTTCGCTGGACAGGCAGTCGAACTTGATCACCCCCAGACTCAAACCGTCCTTCAACAGTTCCTCGGCCAGCCGCAGAATAACGGAAGTTTTGCCGCTGGAGGGCGGTCCGGCCACGGTAACCAGTTTCATGCTTGCCCCGCGCGTACAACGGGAAGAAAAATCGCATCGATAGCGGCGTTCAGGTCGGCCAGATCGTTGTCTCGCAGATAATCCCAGCCCAGCCATTTCAGCCGGGCGTTGGGCGGCATGGCGTTGTTCACCTGCGGATGTAGGCTCGGGAACCAGGCGCCGGCGAAAACCTTGGCCAGCTCCGCTCCGGTGAGAAAATCCGTCACGGCTTTGAGCTGCGTAGCTCGCTGTTTTTTAACCAGCATGGTGACCGGGCTGATCAGGCCGCCATCCTCCGGCCAGATGATGCGAACCTTGTCCTGTCTGGCGATTTTATGCGCAAAAAAATCGGGCATGACGTACAGGGCGGCACCGTCGGGGCGGTCGGCCCCGGCTTCCTTGACCATCTGGGCCGGATGTTGCCCGCGCAGCACATTGCGGGCCAGGGCGGTCATGGCGGATGCCCCGTGCTCCTTGAAAAACGGCAGCAGCACGGCATGGCAGAAAAACTGTCGATCTCCCCGCAGGGTGATGCTGTGCTGCCACATGGCATCGAGCAAGTCGGCCCAACAGCGCGGCAGGGGCCGGTTGCCGACCCGCTCCAGATCCGCCACGATAATCAGCGGATTGACCGTGAGCATGGTGAACTGCCCGAGGGGATCGAGGATGCCGGTGCCGTCAAAGGCGGAATGAAGCCGGGGCGGCGAGACATCGACAAAATGGCCCCGGTCGATAAAACGCTGCCGGAAGCGGCGGTAGAAAAACGCGTTGAAATCGGATGAAACGATGATATCAGGCAGTTCGTCCAGGCTTTCGACCTGATCGACAAACGTGTAGTACGAAAGTTCCTGGTTGACGTTGCCTTCCACCGCGTAGGTAAGCGGCGGGTTAGCTTCGGCCTGATTGGTTTGAAAAAAACTGGCGATGGCTTTGCCGAAGGGGACCTTGAGGCCGCAGGGCAACAGTCCCAACAGGCTCAGACGCTGGCTGGTGTCGATTTCGTGCAGTGCGGGGGCTTCCGGGGGATGGGTTTGGTGCAAGTGCTGCCGGAGACTGAGCAAAAATTTGTCGACCGGGATCTCCCGGGTGCGCAGCGCCGTACCGAGGGTCAGAAACGGCGCCAGCAAGCGCAAGGCTTCTTCACCAACCAGTTCCTCCAGGCCGTAAGCGGCGAACACCGGCAGGGTTTCGGGATGGGCCGCGACCAGGTCGGCGATACGCATTTCTGGATGAATCGTGTCTGGCATGGCATTCCCTTCTTTCTATTTTTTATTGTTTTCATGCGAAGACGCGAAGGCGCGAAGAAAACCTTTAAACAAAATCCTTAACCTCGTTTTGAAAGGTGTGCCTTGATTTACCTTTGCGGCTTCGCGGCTTCGCGTGAGACAGACCGTAGCTTGTTTTTGGCTTTTTGGGTTTGGGCGTCTTTGCCAACAGACTGCTTCCGGACTTCGCGTGAGAACAAATAAAAAGGGGGGCTATGCAGCGGTATTCATGAGCCGCTTCACCGCCTCGGGCAGAGCGGTAGAGACCGGACCACTGATTTCGACATGGGCGATACCGGCATCGGCCAACGCCTGCCGGGGCAGATCGCCGATACGTACACTGACCACGGCGACGCAGCCGCTCAAGGCTTTGGCGATGGCTTGAAAACGCGATTCGTGGAATTTGTGCGTGGGGTCGGCGTTGCAGTATTTTTCAACTTCGACAAAATCTTCCTGACGGATGGCGTCGTCTCCGACCTCGTAAATGTAAAAAGCAGTGGCCTGTCCGAAATGCAGGTCGACGGTGTATCCATCCATAGAGGCGACGGCGAGGCGCATGACTTGGTTCTCCTTGGTTAGGCTTGGTGGAGCTGGAGCCGCCGGGCGTTGACGCTGCACCGGCGGCCCTCCGATCAGATGGCAAGGGGCTTGAATGAGAAAGCCTTTTTGGGACAGGTCACGCCGCAGGCTGCACAGCCGATACAGGCGCCGGGATTGTCCACGTACATAAACATACGGGCGGAATCTTCCTCGTCGATTTCCTTGAATCCTAGGACCTTGCGGGAGCAGGCCTTATAACAGCGCCCGCAGCCGAGACATTTTTCATCGTCGATTTTTTCGACGAAAGTGGGGGTCCAGGAACTGCCGTCTTTGGTTTTACCAGTGTAGTAAGCCATGATGGATACTCCTTCTTATACTTAGCATTGTGGGACGAATAGCTCTATCGTTTGTCAAAACTCTGCGAGGGTCGGGAGCCTGTCGACAATCTCCTGTAATTATCACGTTACTTGTTCATCACCCGCCGTAGCCACGGTGGCGGATTATTCTTCAAGGTTTCCTGCAGCTTGCCGATCGCATCCTGGATCTTTTCATCATCCTTGCTTTTGATCGGGTGGATCCGGTTGGCTACCAGGCGGGCGGCCGCCGGACCGCCGATCTGTGTGATATAAACGATGGTACAGTCACTGATTGCCTTGAGGCGGGCCTCGATTTTATCGTCTTCTTTGTCAGTGGTCGTTTCGATCTCGGCCAGGCCGGAAAAATTCGCATGGTCGGACGCTATTTCCCAGATGGCAAATTTTGTGGCCCAGCCAAAATGCTGGTCGATGGTTTCATTGTCCGAAGTGGCAAAAGCGATTTTCATGGCGATACCTTTCTGGCTCGAACCGGTGATAATGAACCATATTTTCTGGCTTAAGGTTTCAGGTGTTCGACCATAAACCGCACACCTGAAACTTGAAACCTGGTTTTCCGGGATTTTTAGAGTTGGTACCGGGCGGTCAGGGGGGAGTTCCCACCCCTGACCGCCCTGGGCACTATCGCATCATTTCAAAATGTTTGTCTTCACAGGTGCGGTCCACGATATCCAGGAAGGTGTTGGCGATGGACGTCAGCAGATTGATGGCTCCCTGGTAGCCGATGTACGGGCTGCGGTGCAGGTTGACCCGGTCGATGATGGGGAACCCGACGCGGATCAGGGGGATGTCGGCATCGCGCGCCACGAACTTGCCGTGGGTATCGCCGATCATGGCATCGACGGGATCGGTCATGACCAGGCTGTGCAGATGCCACAGGTCCTTGTTTATCCAGATCTGGCAGCCTTCCCCGTACGGGGATTTGTCCAGCAAGGCCTGCAGGAATTTGCCGACCTTCTTGTTGCCGCGGCTGCACAGGATGTGGTAGGGCCGTGCGCCCATTTCGAGCAGGAAGGAGATCATGCCGGCCAAGTAGTCCGGGTCGCCGTAAATGGCGAACTTTTTGTTATGCAGGTACTGGTGGGCGTCGGTCATGGCGTCCACGGCCCGGCCGCGTTCGTCCTTGAGGGATGCCGGTACCGGTTTGCCGAACAGCTCGCCGAGCTTCATCAGGAAGGCGTCGGTGTTGGCGATGCCGATGGGGGAAGGCATCACTTCCACGGGAGCCTCGGTTTCGCTGCTGAACCATTTAATGGTTTCCTTGGAGGCGTGCTCCTGCAGCGAAATAGTCGCCTGGGCGTTCAGGGCATCGGCCGCTTCAGCCAGAGGCGTGCCGCCGGGATAGGGGCGGTAGGTGCCGTCCAGCGGCGAGTCGAAAGACTCGGAAATGTCGGCCAGTACGGTAACGGGGATCCCGAACTCATTGCAGATCCGCTTGTATTCGCGGTAGTTGCCGGTGTTGGCATCAAATCCAGGAATCAGATTGAGCTTGCCGTTGTTTTTCCCTTCGACCTTTTTGTCGGTGGTCAGATCCGCCATAATGGCTTTGAGCATGGCGTCGTAGCCATGGATGTGGGTCCCGTTGAAGCTCGGGGTGTTGGCGTAGGGGACGGGGAAGTCCTGGGGGATGAGCCCGGCGTTACGCGCATTGATAATGAACGCGTTAAGGTCGTCGCCGATTACTTCCGGCATGCACGAGGTGAAAACCGCCATCATTTTCGGCTTGTACAGGTTGTAGGCGTTTTCCAGGCCTTCATGGAGGTTGTTCTGGCCACCGAATACGGCGCCGTCCTCGGTCATGGCGTCGGAAACGGCCGGCGCCGGCTCACGAAAGTGTCGGTTAAGGGTACTGCGGTAATACGACGCGCAGCCCTGGGAGCCATGCACGAAAGGCAGAGTGCCTTCGAAACCGTGCGCTACCAGTTGTGCCCCGAGAGGCTGACAGGCATGGGCCGGGTTGATGACGGTTGCGGTACGGGCGAGGTTCTTTTCGCGATATTCCGCGCTATTGATCCATTCTTTAACCCGAGCCACCTCTTCGGGGGTGATTTCGGTAACTTTTTTAACTGCGCATGTTTCACTCATGGCGAATACTCCTGTGCAAAGTGAGGTAGTGAGTAGCTAGGTAGTGAGAAAGCGGTTTTCTTGAGGCTATCTCCCTATCTCGCTTTTAGGTGAGGTAGGCAGTAGCGAAGCTGCGGGAAATTAACATCATCCGGGATTCTGTTGTTTCCCCTTCAGCTCCCTGTTTCCCTATCTCACTTTCTCGCTGTTCCTTAAAATGGTGCTTTTACCAGGCCCCAGGTCGGGCTGTTGATGGCCATGTCCATGTCCCTGGCGAAGATCGGGAAGCCGTCATAGGCATGGTAGGGGCCGGAATAATCCCAGCTGTGCATCTGGCGGAAAGGGATGCCGGCTTTCTGGAACACGTATTTTTCCTTAACACCGCTGGCGACCAGGTCGGGGCGATAGGCTTCCGCCCATTTTTCCAATTCGATTTCCGAGGCGTCGTCAAACACCAGGGTACCTTTGGCCATCTCTTCGTAGGTACGCTCGTAATCATCGTTGTGGGCGAATTCGTAACCGGCGGCGATGATTTCCATTCCGAGATCTTCATAGGCGCCAATGGTGTGGCGCGGACGCAGACCGCCGACGAACAGCATCACGCGTTTGCCTTCAAGACGCGGCCGGTATTCATCGATGACGGCCTGCATTCTGGGCTGATATTCGGCAATGATCTTTTCGGCGTTGTCCTGGATCTTCTGGTCGAAGCGAGCGGCGATGGCGCGCAGGCTTGAAGCGATCTTGGTCGGGCCGAAGAAGTTGAATTCCATCCAGGGGATGCCGTATTTCTCTTCCATGACCTTGGCCATGTAGTTCATGGACCGGTAGCAGTGGATGAGGTTCAGTTTGACCTGATGGGTCGCGGCGATATGCTCGATCTGACCATCGCCGGTCCAGATAGCCTTAACGTTGAGCCCCATCTCTTCGAGAATCTTCTTCGATGCCCAGGCGTCACCGCCGATGTTGTAATCACCGATCAGGGCAATGTCATAATCCGTGGCCGGCTCGGCAAATTCGCGGGTGCCGATGATGTAGTCGCGAATGGTATCGTTGGAAATGTGATGACCCAGCGACTGGCTGACGCCGCGGAAACCTTCACAGTTACAGGGAACCACCGGGATCTGCAGCTCTTCCGAGGCTTTTTTGGCCACGGCGTTGATATCGTCGCCGATGAGCCCGACCGGGCACTCTGACAGTACCGAAATACCTTTGGCCAGGGGGAACAGTTCGCGAACTTCATTACAGATCGTCTCGAGCTTTTTATCGCCGCCGTAGACGATGTCTTTTTCCTGGAAGTCGGAGGTGAACTGCATGCCGCTGAACACATCCACGCCCATGGTGCCTTCCACCAGGTTGCGGCGAGTACCCCAGCTGTAGTAACCGCAACCGACCGGACCGTGGGAAATGTGCACCATGTCGCGGATCGGACCCCACACCACGCCTTTGGCACCGGCGTAGGCGCAGCCGCGGGCGCTCATGACGCCGGGCACGGTCTTGCGGTTGGATTTGACGGTGCAACCTTCGACGCCGGGGTCGTTGGCGGTCATGTGGGGTTCGCGTTTTTTACGGGCCTTTTCGGTATAGAGCTCAAGGGTCTCTTCAATCAGTGCTTCCGTCTTCTCTTTTTCGATGCCCTCAAGCGGGGCCTTGGTGACTGAATTTTCTTTTTCCATGGCTAACTCCTGTGGTGATGGCGGATAGGGGTGGCGGTCCGGCCGGGGACCGCCGGTCCCATTAACGTTTATCGTCAGGCGGTTTCAGCCTTGCCGATGATCTCTTCGTCTTCTTCTTCGATGATGCCGAATTCCATCAGCAGGCCTTCCAGTTCATCCATGGTCAGCGGATTGGGGACGACCAGCATTTTGTTTTCATCAATTTTACGGGCCAGTTCGCGGTACTCTTCGGCCTGCTTATGCTCGGGAGAATACTCGATGACCGTCATGCGGCGCAGTTCAGCGCGTTGTACCTGATTGTCGCGCGGTACGAAGTGGATCATCTGGGTGCCGAGCTTGGCGGCCAGGGCTTCGATCAGTTCGGCTTCCTTGTCGGTGTTACGGGAGTTGCAGATCAGGCCCCCGAGGCGCACGCTGCCGGAGGCTGCGTATTTGACGATACCTTTGCAGATGTTGTTGGCGGCATACATGGCCATCATTTCGCCGGAAACGACGATGTAGATTTCCTGGGCCTTGTTTTCACGGATCGGCATGGCGAACCCGCCGCAGACTACGTCGCCGAGAACATCGTAGAATACGAAGTCGAGGTCGGGGGTGTAGGCGCCTTCTTCTTCCAGGAAGTTAATGGCGGTAATAACACCGCGGCCAGCGCAACCGACACCCGGCTCGGGACCACCGGATTCAACACATTTAACCCCTGCATAACCTTCTCGCAGTACATCCTCCAGTTCCAGGTCCTCGACGGTACCGAGCTCGCGAACCTTGTCCATGACCGTTTCCTGAGCCTTGGCGTGCAGTATCAGGCGGGTGGAGTCGGCTTTGGGGTCGCAACCGACGATCATGATTTTCTTGCCCAGGGATGCCAGGCCGGCGACAGTGTTCTGGGTGGTGGTGGATTTGCCAATGCCGCCCTTGCCGTAGATTGCGAGTTGTCTGAGTTTCTTTGCCATGGTGTTGCCTCCATTCAGTTTGGGTTGTGGCAGATGCGGGGCGGGTAAGCTGCCGGCGTAACCCTTGGACGTCGGATAGACCGTCCCGCTTAATAGCCTGAAAAATAAAAAGCCCATGATGACAGGTGTATCTCTGTCGTCATGGGCGTCGTTGCCGTAAGCCTGACACGTCGTTGTGTCATGTGCTTTCGATTTTTCTTATTGCAGGGGGCGTGCCAAAGTTGAATTGCCTAAAATGGCGGCTTTTGGGTGGTGCGGGGGAGGCGAAATGCTGCCTTTTTAAGGGCGGTGGTTAAACCTTGTGCAAAATTGGAATTCGGCGGGTCGCAAAAAAAAACCGTGTTTGTATGGAGTTGTGTGAGGTAGACCAGTAAATCGCTCGATTTAGAACATGCTTATCAGTTGTCAGTTGTCAGTTGTCAGTTTGGGGGAGGGGGTGCAGAAAGGAGGCCCTGGCCGTGTGGGTGCACCGGGCAGGGCCTCGCATTGATGGGCTAAAAAGCGGTGGTGGGCTCAGATGCTGCCGAGGTAGGTGTAGGAGACCAAGGCTTTGTCGAGCAGTTCGAGAAAGTGGCTGGTTTCCTCGAAGGATATTTTGCGCGATGCGACGCCTTTTTCCAGGGTGTCGCGGACGTGCTTGAGGATTTCCGGGCCCTTGTACTGTACGTACTTAAGGCTTTCCCAGGTGGCGTCGCCATTGATGACGGTATCGATTTTGTAGTTGGTCTTGCGGTTGAAGGTGACATGCACGGCATTGGTGTCGCCGAACAGGTTGTGCAGATCCCCGAGGATCTCCTGGTAGGCGCCGATCAGGAAAAAGCCGATATAGTAGTCTTCGCCCGCTTCGATTTTGTGGATGGGCAAAAACTCGGTGCGGCCGTTTTCGCCGACAAAACTGGTGATCTCGCCGTCGGAATCGCAGGTGATGTCGGCGATGGAGGCCATGACATCGGGTTTCTGCTGTAGACGCTGGATCGGCACGATGGGAAACAGCTGGTCGATGGCCCAGGAGTCGGGCAGCGACTGAAACAGCGAAAAGTTGGCGAAATAGGTCTGGCGCAGGCTCAGGTGAAACTCCTGCAACTCGTCGGGAACCGTTTTGAGCCGTTCCACGATGTTGGTGATTTTTATGAAGATCTTGCTGCACAGCCATTCGGCCAGAGCCCTGTCCTGCAGATTGAGATAGCCGAGGTTGAACAGGCTGACCGCCTCCTGAATCAACTGGATGGTATCGTGGTAGTCGACGCGCAGCGAATGCCGGTCGAGGCTCTGGTAGATATCGACCAGCTTCTTGACCGTCGGTGAAAGAATTTCGGTGTTTTCCAGAATTTTGTCGAAGTCGGGCAGGGCATTCTGGGTATTGGTATTGAGAATATTGGTCACCAGCACCGAGTAGTGGGCGACGGTGGCGCGTCCCGATTCGGAGATGATATTGGGGCAGGCAACCCCGGCCTCGTCGCAGATGTTTTTCACCTGGTAGACGACGTCGTTGGCGTATTCGTCGATGGTATAGTTGGCGCTGGAAAAATCGCTGGATTTGGAACCATCGTAATCGACCCCCATGCCGCCGCCGATATCGAGGTATTCCAGCTCGACCCCCATTTTACGCATTTCAACATAGATACGCGTGCCTTCGATAAGGGCATTTTTGATTTTGTCGATTTTGGTGATCTGGCTGCCGATGTGAAAGTGCAGCAGTTTCAAGGTGTCGAGCATGTCGTGCTCTCGCAGGAGTTCGACGGCGGCCAGCAGTTCCGAGATCTTGAGCCCGAACTTGGCGTCATCGCCCCCGGAGGTGGCCCACTTGCCGGTTCCCTTGGAGGAGAGTTTGACCCGGATGCCGAGTTTGGGCACGATGCCTGCCTGCTTGGCAAGGGAAATGACCTTCTCCAGCTCGAACAGTTTTTCGACCACGATTGTGATGTCATAACCGATGCGGGTGGCGTAGAGGACCATTTCGATGAAATCGTTGTCCTTGTAGCCGTTGCAGATGATCGGCAGATTCTCGCCGGTAGCGAACGAGATGGCCGCGACCAGTTCCGGTTTGGATCCGACCTCCAGTCCCATTTTGTACTTTTTGCCGAATTGCGCGATAGCCTCGACGACCTGGCGTTGCTGGTTGACCTTGATGGGAAAAAAGGTCTGGTAGTTGGAAGGATACTCGTATTCGGCGATGGCGTTTTTAAACGCCCGGTTGATACCGGCGATGCGCCCCTGCAGAACATCCATGAAGCGCAGCAGGATTGGCGGCTTGATATTGCGTTTGATCAGGTCGTCTACCAGCGTCCGCAGGTCGATGGAGTATTTGGAACTCGGCGAGGGGTGGACACAAATATTCCCCTTCTTGTTGATGGAGAAGAAGTCATCCCCCCAGTTGGGCAGATTGTAAATTTTGGCAGAGTCCTTGATCGACCAGCGTTTCATAGGCGTCACCCGTTGGGTTATTGATTGGTATCCCGGAGGGGCTTTGGACCCATCCGCAAAAAACTCTTTGAATCACCGGCCCTGCGTCAAGCCAGCCGGTTTTTGAAATCCTCATAGGCGAAACTGCGCACCACCTTCAGTTCCCCCGTATCCGGTTCGAAGGTGCAGATGTGCGGGTGTTGAATACCGTTAAAGGTAGTGGTTTTTACCATGGTGTAATGGGCCATGTCGAGAAACGCCAGCCGTTTTCCAGGGTACAGAGGCTGCTCGAAAGACCAGTCACCGATCACGTCCCCGGCCAGGCACGAAGGCCCGCCCAGGCGATAGGTACAGGCTTTTTCACCGGCTTCGAAGCCGTCGAAGACCTCCGGGCGATACGGCATTTCCAGCACGTCCGGCATGTGGCAGGTGGCCGACACATCGAGGATTGCGGTGTCAACTTGGTTATGTACCACATCCAGGACCTCGCCGACCAGCAGCCCGGTGCCGATGGCGATGGCCTCACCCGGTTCGAGATACACCTGCACGCCGTATTTATCCTGGAAGTGTTTGATCAGCTCGACCAGGCCGTCGATATCGTAGCCTTCCCGGGTGATATGATGGCCGCCGCCGAAATTGAACCACTTCATCTGCGGTAAAAATTCACCGAATTTCTCTTCGACGACTTGTGCCGTACGCGCCAGCGGCTCGAACAGATGTTCGCACAGGGTGTGAAAATGCAGTCCATCCACACCCTGCAGCGATTTTCCCTCAAATTCCGCCCGGGGTATGCCGAGCCGCGACCCGACGGCACAGGGATCGTACAAAGCGGTATGCCCTTCGGAGTGTTCCGGATTGATGCGCAGACCGATCGATACCCGGCCCCGCTGTTTTTCCCACAGCGGCCGGAAGCGCTCCAGTTGAGCGAAGGAATTGAACACCAGGTGATTGGATATGCCCAGTAATTCGACAATGTCGCTTTGCTTGAACGCCGCAGCAAAACTGTGCACCTCGCGGCCGAATTCCTCCCGCCCGAGGCGGGCTTCCCACGGTGAACTGGCGCAGACCCCGTGCAGTGTCTCGCGAATCAGGGGGAAGACCTTCCATAAGGCGAATGCTTTGAGGGCCATGAGTATTTTCGCGCCGCTGCGCTTTTGCACCTGGTCCAGAATCGCCAGGTTGTGGCGCAACCGTCCGAGGTCTACCACGTAAGCCGGCGACGGTGCAAGTTGAAGTATTTTAGGAATATCGATACCGGTCACAATGGCCTCGTTCTATGGTTTTTCAGCTCTCAGCACTCAGCACTCAGCACTTTTAACGGATTTACAGCTCCGGCCATTCGCCGCCGTCAATGACCACCGTCGGCAGACCCATGGGACCGAGGACGTCGAGGAACAGTTCAGGATCGAACTGCTCCATATTGAAGACCCCGGCGCCGCGCCATTTACCGGTCAGCATCATCATGGCGCCCACCGCCGCCGGTACGCCAGTGGTGTAGCTGATGGCCTGGGAGTTGACTTCCTTGTAGCAGGCCTCATGGTCGCAGATGTTGTAGATATAGACCTGCTTGCGCTTACCGTCCTTGATGCCGCGGGCAATGACGCCGATGCAGGTGCGGCCCTTGGTCAACGGGCCAAGGCTGCCGGGATCGGGCAGCACGGCCTTGAGAAACTGCAGCGGCACGATCTTCTGTCCCTTGTATTCGACTTCGTCGATGCGGGTCATGCCGACATTCTGCAGTACCTCAAGGTGCTTGAGATAATTGTCGGAGAAGGTCATCCAGAACTGCGCCTTTTTGATGGTCGGAATGTGCTTGACCAGTGATTCCATCTCCTCATGGTACATGCGGTAGATGTTCATCGGCCCGATGCCCTGGGGGAAATCGAAGCTGTGTTTGGTGCTCAATGCCGGGGTCTCGATCCACTGGCCGTCTTCCCAGTGACGGCAGGGCGCTGTGACCTCGCGGATATTGATTTCCGGATTGAAATTGGTGGCGAAGGGTTGGCCGTGGCTGCCGGCATTGGCATCGATGATGTCGATTTCGTGGATCTCATCAAGATACTTCTTGGCCGCCAGGGCGGTGTAGACGTTGGTCACCCCCGGATCGAATCCGCTGCCGAGCAGCGCCATCAGGCCATGTTTCTCGAAGCGGTCATGATACGCCCACTGCCAGCTGTATTCGAACTTGGCGGTATCCAGCGGTTCGTAGTTGGCGGTATCGAGATAATCGACCCCCGTTTCCAGACAGGCTTCCATGATGGTCAAATCCTGGTAAGGCAGGGCCACGTTGAGCACCAACTGGGGCTTTTCGTGCTTGATCAGGGCCACCAGTTCCAGGACATTGTCCGCATCGACCTGCGCGGTTTTGATCGGGAAATGAGGGATCTCCGCGGCAATGGCGTCGCATTTGGACTTGGTCCGGGAGGCCAGCGTGATTGCGCTGAAAACGTCTTTTGCCTGGGCGCACTTGTGTACCACGACACGGCCTACACCACCTGCACCAATAATCAGCACCTTGCTCATGGTTATAATCCTTTTTAGGTTAATAGCCTGAAGTCTGAAGATCATTTACCGGACCCATACAGCACTCAGGAAGTTTCCGGAAATTGATTTTTAAGTCGGGGGCTTGAACCCTGGCCCCTGGTTTCTCTTATTTGCCCCTGTAATCGAAGGTGGGCGGGGTTACTACCCATAAAATTCTGGCCGGGCCTTTACCAATGTTCCTGACCCTGTGCCGCCGGTCCGAGGTGAAGAAAAAACATTCGTCCTTTTTCACCGTATATACTTTGTCATCCAGGCAAACCTGAATGCGGCCGAGCAGCACATAGCCGAACTCCTCACCTTCGTGAAAGTCCTGCTCTTCCATTTCTGCACCCGGTTCGAGGGTGACCAGGGCCGGATCCATCTCACGGTTCTGGGCGCCGGGCACCAGCAGTTCCACCTTGACCGCATCTCCATCGTTGGTGGGCTGGACGCGGGCTTTGGCGCCGAACACCACCTCGGTATCGACCGGGTCAGTGAAGAATTCCTGCATGCTCACTCCGAAGACGTCAAGAATGTCCTTGAGCGTAGCGATGGAGGGGCAAGCCGCATCGTTTTCCAGCTGGGAAATATACCCCTTGGTCAGATCGGCACGGTTGCCGAGTTCCTCCTGGGTGAGCGAATTGATCATCCTGAGTCGCTTGAGTTTTTCTCCGATGTTCAAACCGCACTCCATGGTAAAGAGGGTAGCCCGACAGCCTCCCAGGGTAAAATCAGGCGCTGATAATAGGGCTTTTGGTCTTTTTGTCAACACCTAAGTTTAGGTATTATAAACTAAATGAATACTGGAATGACAGGGGATACCTTTTCGGTAATGGAGTAATGCTGTCTATATTGATGTATTTGCGGGATTTTTCAATAAAATTAGGAATGTTTTATGGTTGCGGTGTTTGTGAAAGTATAACAAAAAAGTGGCAAGGTATGATTTTGTCCTGCCCATTTCAGGCCAGGTGGGGAGAGTGCAGGGGGATGGGGACAGGCAATGGAGATGGCGTGAAGCAAATCGCACTCAGCACTCAGCACTCAGCACTCAGCACTCCAGCAGTTTCCTCCCCAGCGGCGACAACCGTACCAGGCGCTCCGCCAGGATCATCCCTTCGGCTTTAATCGTGGGGTCGAGTTTTTTCAGCCATTGTCTGGGCATCGGTTCGCCGGCGTAAAAGGCACCGGCGATCATGCCGGCGATGGCGCCGGTGGTGTCGGCATCACCGCCCTGATTGACCACTCCGATGAGGCATTCCTCAAAATTGCCGGTACTGAAAAAGTAGTGAAAAACCGTCTGCAGGGTTTCCACCACATATGCCGAGGCTTCGCCTCGATAATGGTTGCAGCGGAATTTTGGCTGTTGACTGCCGAGATCCCGGACGATGGTGTGCAGTTGCGGAAGTTTGACGCCGAGCAAAGCTTGATGCACCAGTTTGCCGACGGCCAGGCAGCCTGCGTCGGAGAGATGATGGTTATGCGTCAGGTGCGCTTGTTCCAGGGTGTATCGTTCGAGCAAGTCTTCATCGCCAAGGGTAAAAAGTGCCACGGGTAACATGCGCATGGCGGCGCCGTTGCCGGCATCCCAGTCACTATAGGGCTTTTCCAACTGCCCCTTCACGATGAAATCGCTGATGCCGCGTCGACAGGTGGCGCCGACGTCAATCGGTTTGCTGCGCAGCCAGCCAGCGAAATGTTCGGCGATGTCGCGCAGGTTCCAGCCACCGGCCTCGTCGATGGCACGGGCGATGCAGAGGCTCATCTCCGTATCGTCGGTGACCTTGCCCGGTTTGAGGTTGAGCCAGCCGCCGCCGATCATGCGTCGATGGATTTTGTGACGGAAGCGGATCTCCGAAGGGGTGAGAAATTCGGTGGTGGCACCAAGGGCGTCGCCGATCGCCAAGCCCAAAAATGCCGCCTGCGCGCGGCGGATGAGATCTTCCAACAAGGGGAAGGAAGAGCTCATCGAAAGCCTCCCGTCACTATTTCAACTTCGTATTCGCCGCCGATCACCAGGTTTTCCTCTTCTCCGCGCAGCAAGGCGGAAGAAAACAGTCCGTTGAAAAACAGAATTTTGCTGGCCGGCACCTTTACCGCCAGTACTTTTGAGCCGAATTCCCAGGCGCGTTCGAAATCGCTGGTAAAGGAGTTGAGATTATTGAGGCGCACCACGCAGTGATGCGGGTCTGTCTGCTCCAGCAGTGGGTGCTCGTCAAAATCGTAAATACCCCTGAACAGGTCAAAGTGGGTTTGTCCCGGAAAGCGGCGCTGCAACTCATACTGGGCGAATTCGAACAACAGGTCAAACTGGGCCTGAATGGCGCTGGTGCGGGCGCTGCCGCGCATGCGGTCGATGAGATATCCTTGGTAGGCCTTTGAATGGATGTTGGCGATGGGCTGACCATGATAGGTAGGGGTGAGACCGAAG
The DNA here is from genome assembly GCA_002435955.1 of Pelobacter sp. UBA6093. GTDB lineage: Bacteria > Desulfobacterota > Desulfuromonadia > Desulfuromonadales > Syntrophotaleaceae > Syntrophotalea. The sequence goes on along the minus strand of DIWZ01000032.1, from coordinate 49,551 downwards.
CGGCTTTCCACCCAGCCCTTGAGCACCGCGCCCTCGCGGCCGTTGGAGTCGAACATCCAGCCTCGAAGAAAGCGCAGGTAACTGTTTTTAAGGCTTTTTCGACCACTTGCGGTGGTTTGCTGATCCCATTGGTGCAATTGGAAGGTGACATCCATGTAGTCATGAAAAGTGGCTGTACGGCGCTCGGGGTCTGCCTCTGCTTCCAACCGTTCGAAAAAACTGCGATGGCTGCGACGCACCCCCTGCAATTCCAAAGGCTTGGGATGACGATTGAAATGGCGCGAGGCTATGGCCCAGGGCGGCTGGGAACAGTAGTTTGTACAGCATGATTGCACGTGGCGGTTCACTCCATGGTCAACAGGATGGCTTCCGCCACCTCTTTGAGGGTTTTTCGCTTGTTCATGGCCATGCGCTGGATTTTGCGGTAGGCGTCCTGTTCGGACATGCCTTGCTTCATAAGCGCACCTTTGGCTTTTTCGATAAGCTTACGCGACTCAAGGGTGTCTTTGAGTTTAGCCACTTCCTGGCGCAGGCTGGTGACTTCAATGAAATGATGAATCGCCAGGTCCACCGCGGGGAACAGTTGGTCTTCACGGTATGGTTCCACCACATAGTTGCTGATTCCGGCCAGACGAGCTTTTTCGATGGTCTCGTGGTCTGCACGGGTCGTCAGCAATACAATGGGCGTCGGGCATGTTTTGCTGATTTTTTCAGCAGCCGTGATGCCATCCATAATCGGCATAATGTAGTCCATGATGATCAGCAGCGGTTTATGCGCCAGGGTCATGTCGATGGCCTGCTGCCCATTTTCCGCTTCCAGAATATCGGTAAACCCATATTTTAACAGCGCTTCTGCAATACGGCGGCGAATCTCGGGTTTGTCGTCAACGACCAGAACGCTTTGCACGGAGTAAACCTCCAAGGGGGATAATGGTGATATGGATCCATCAATCACCCCTTTCTTTTGCATGATCGGTGCCCATTATGAATGTTCCCTGGAGATGCTTTTGATTCCTTTAAAGCAGGCGCTGCAGGGCCGGACTTTGATATGCTAAACTCAGGTTGTCTATCCATTGATACGAAAATACAAAGCGGAGGTCGCGCATGAAGGCAAAAGGTCGAAAAAGCGAAAATCCGTTGGCCAGGAACAGTCATCTGCGGTGTGTGCCTGACCACTACAGTGGGTGCCTTTTGGGAGGAGCTGTTGCCGACGCTCTCGGGGCGGCCGCCCAAGGTATGAGCCAGAATGATATCCATGAGCATTTCGGGCCGGACGGTCTGCGTGATTATGCGAAGGTATTTGGGCGCGAGGGTGCTTTTACCGCGCATACCCAACTGGTTCTTTTTACCGCCGAGGGCGTGCTGCGGGCCAAGGTCAAGGCCGAAGAGCTCACGCTGCCGCTGTCGATCGTGCCGCCTGTGTACAATGCCTATCAACGCTGGCTGGCTACTCAGGATGGCCTGTGCGACGCGAGCCAGTACAACGGTTTGGGCGGCGGTCACCTGATACAGGCGCCCGAACTCTATCAGGAACGCCATGCCGAAGCGTGCTGTCTCGAGGCTTTGACCAACGGTCGGCTGGGGCAGCCGGAATTGCCCATCAATGACAGTCGTGGGTGCGGAGCTGCCGTTCGCATGGCACCTTTGGGCCTGTTTTTTTGTTCGGAAAGTATTTTCAGGCGTCTCGACCCGGCAACCATAGACCAGACGGTGTTCGCTCTTGGCTGCCAGTTAGCCGCCCTTACCCATGGACATCCCGATGCTTTCCTGGCCGCTGCCTGTCAGGCTCTGCTCGTTTTCAGGCTGATCCGGGGAGATGAACTTTATGATGCCGTGCAGAATACCCTGGTCGTCCTGGGGCAATATCCACGCCACGAACCGTGCCGCAATCGTCTGGAGGATGCGTTGATAGGCGTGCACGATTGCGAATCGCCCGGCAGCGCGAAGTGCATGTCGGCGTCACAGATCCTGGCTCAGGCCATTCGCTGCGCCCTGGACGCACACGGAGATTTTTCCCGCGGGGTGCTGGCGGCGGTCAACCTGGGCGGCCCCAGCGCAGGACGCAGCGCCTTGGCCGGCCAGTTGCTTGGTGCCTGGCTTGGGCGCGGGACCATACCTGTGAGCTGGTTGCAGCGGTTGGAGTTACACGACCTCATCTCCGAGATATCCGATGACCTGTTTGTCGGCTTTGAGCCGAGTGGCAACTGGCTGGAGAAATACCCGGGATGGTAATTGCTCTGTAATTTGTCCTCCTGCATATGATTGATGGCGTCACAAAAAATCTACGGCTTTACGTGATTTGCGGTGTTGGGGTATTTTTGTTTTTGGTTGAAGCAGCTTCTCCTGCGAGAAGTGCACAACCATAAAACTGTTTATGCGAAAGGGTTCTTCATGGAATTTGAGCTACACCGTTGGCAGCGACTGGAATGGCAGGGCATGCCTCTGTATCTGCAGCCTGAACAGCCGTCCTGGTTTGTACCTAACGCTTCCGGCGACCGGTTTTTATGTGCCTTGCGTCGTGATACGTCTGTTCGGTCGACCCCTTCAGAACAGCGATTTTTGCAACGACTGCCTACCGGCAGCGCATCCGGATATCGCGGCCGCGGCCAGGTGCTGAAAACTGAGGCATTACGGGAACTGTGGTTTCATGTCACCAATCGCTGCAACATGAGTTGTCGGCATTGCATGTTCGGTTCGGGGCCGCGCGAGGGTGCCGAACTCGATGCCGGTCGCATTATCGAGCTGGCGCGGCAGGCTTCGGCGCTTGGCTGTCGGGTGTTTGCCCTGACCGGCGGCGAACCGTTGATCCACCGTCGTTTCGAGCAGATCGCCCGGGAATTGTTGGCGCTGCCGGACAGCCGCCTGGTGCTCATGACCAACGGCATGCTGCTGAGCCGTGTATTGCCGGGGATTTTGGGGGATCGGGAACGATTGCACCTGCAGGTCAGTGTCGACGGTCTACGGGGTCGCCACGACCGGTTGCGTGGCGCCGGCAGTTTTGACGGATTGATGGAGCAGTTGCGCTGGTTGCGCAGCCATGCGCTGCCCTTTACCCTGTCCATGTGCGTAAGGGCCGACAATGTGGACGATATGCCCGGGATTATCGGTCTTGCCGCTGAGCACGGAAGTAGAAATGTCCACTTCATGTGGTATTTTGTGCGCGGCCGTGGCGGGGTCGACGGCTCCGTGGACAGCGCGCGCATCTTTACGCATCTGCTGCGGGCCGAACAAGTCGCCGTGCGGCACGGAATCACCATCGATAATCTGCAAGCTCTCAAAACCCAGATCTTCGCACCCGCCGGCACCGTCCATGACGGTTCCAACAATGCCTGGGAATCGCTGGCGGTAGGGACTGACGGACGCCTGTATCCCTCTGCTGCTCTGGTTGGGGTGCCGGAGCTGGCCTCTGATATCACCCACGACCTGGCGAATGCCTGGCGTAGCAGTCCGGTGCTGGAGACGATCCGCCAGGCGACAGCCGCCGAACTGGCGTCCCCCTGGCGGTTTTTGCTGGGGGGCGGCGACCTCGATCACAGTTATCTGGCCAGCGGACGCTATGTCGGTGGAGATCCCTACCTGCCCCTGTATGAAAAGCTGGCCTGCTGGCTGATTCAGCGTCAGTGCGCTTTGCAGGAGGAGGGCGGCCAGCCGGGGTTGCGACTGAAAATGGGGGATATTCTGGAAAGCTGCGGCGCTCACGGAGCGGTGGCTTTGCTGCATGCCAACTGCCTGTTGGCCCTGGCGGGGCAGGACAGCCATGCGGCGGTCAAGGACTATTACCGTGCTGCGGCCACCGAAGATCGCGAGGAAATCCTCAACCCGGTCTGCTACGACGAGGCTCTCATCGCGCATATTCCGGAAAAATACCGGTTTCGCGGTTATGGTTGCGGCAGTCCGGTGCTCGATGCCGCACTGCAACCCGGCGAGACGGTAGTCGATCTCGGTTCGGGGCGCGGCGTGGAATGTTTTATCGCCGCCCGTCAGGTCGGCGCCCGGGGCAAGGCGATTGGTGTCGACATGCTCGAACCGATGCTGGCCGCGGCGCAGCGTGGCGCCGCAGCGGTAGCGACCAACCTCGGTTATCGCAACCTGGAATTCCGGCAAGGCTACCTGGAACAGCTGCCGCTGGATGATCAATCGGTGGACGTGGTGCTGTCCAACTGCGTCATGAACCTGTCCCCCGATAAGCGCCGGGCCTTTGCCGAGATCCTGCGGGTATTGCGGCCCGGCGGCCGGCTGGTTATTTCCGATGTGGTATGTGAAGAGGAGCCGGGTGCCGCCATCCGTAATGACGATATTCTGCGCGGCGAATGCATCGGTGGGGCGCTGGCACAACGCGACCTGGTGGGGATTCTTCAAGAATCCGGATTCGTCGCGGTGCGCCTGCTCAAACGCTTCCCCTACCGGGTGGTGGGAGGACATCCCTTCTTTTCCCTGACCTACCAGGCGATCAAGGCGGCATCTCCCGAAACGGTGCGGGTGCTGTGGCGCGGTCCCCTGTCAGGGGTCGGTCCGGACGGTGCCTTGCTGGTGCCCGGTACCGTCAGCACTCTCGGCCGGGTACAGGCCGATCTGATGGGGGAGGGTGTATTCCAACTCGATGCGCAGGGCGCCGTCACCAACCTGGACCTGGGTCAGGGTTGCTGCTGCAGCGTACCGCCTGAGACCCGGCAGCCGGGGCAGCCTCAGACCACACCCAGGTTCCTGTCCGGGTGCATGGTCTGCGGTGCGCCCCTGAAGTATCTCGATCAGGACCGGCAGCAGGATTGTCATTTCTGCGGCGGGACAGGCACCACGCGTGCCATGTGTACCAATGGGCATTTTGTGTGCGACACCTGCCATGCCGAGGATGCCCGCCAGGTCATCGAACGGGTATGCCTGGTCACCGGGGAAACGGACATGCTGAGGCTGTTTGACGCGATTAGCGCACACCCGGCCTTCCCCGACAATGGACCGGAATACCACGCCCTGGTACCCGGCGTGATATTGGCCACCGGCCGCAACCTTGGGCTGCAGATCTCAAACGAGACGCTGCTGACCGGCATTCGACGCGGGGCGCAAGTCGCCGGCGGCAGCTGTGCCTACTGGGGGGTGTGCGGCGCGGCCACCGGCGTCGGCGTGGCTTTCAGCCTGCTGCTGGAAGCCAATCCGATGAAAGCCGCTGCCCGCCAGGCGGTGCAGACGGTGGTTCAACAGGTGCTGGCGAAGATCAGCGCTTTGCAGGCGGCGCGTTGCTGTCGAAGGGACAGCGTGCTGGCGTTGCGCAAAGCAGCGCAGCTTTCGGAGGGATTGCTGGCGGTGGCGTTGCAGGCTAAAGATGGCATCGGCTGTAGTTCTCGCAGACAGAAGGACGGTTGCCTGGGCGGAAATTGTCCCCTGCTGAAGGGCTCTTGCCAGGTTTCTCATGGACTTGGTGCTGAGGATAAGTCTGGTTAAGATTCCTGGTCAAACGCACTACCTTGAATTGCCTGAGCGCGATTTGTCGAAATGCATCGTTCCAAAAACTCCGGAGAACATCATGGATATCCATTTCAGCCCCATCGGCGTCATTCGCACCCCCTTTGCAGAGATCAAGGGCACCCCGGTACAACCCTCCGCTTCCCAGGGCACGCAAGGGCGCATCGAACTGAACGAAGATCTCGTGCCCGGTCTGGCCGATCTGGATGGTTTTTCCCATCTGATCCTGATTTATCATCTGCACCGCAGTAGCGGTTATAACCTGCAGGTGGTGCCTTTCATGGATGATCAGCCGCGCGGCCTGTTTGCTACCCGTGCGCCCAAGCGTCCCAATCCCATTGGTTTATCGGTGGTCAAGCTGCTGCGCATCGAGGGATCGGTGCTGCACATCGAAAATATCGATGCCCTCGACGGAACGCCGCTGCTCGATATCAAACCCTACGTTCCTCAGCTGGATCACGCCCCCGAGGTACGCATCGGCTGGTTGGCCGAAAAACTCGAGCTGGCGTCGGTGGCTACCGCCGACGAGCGATTCAAATAGGCGCAAGCTTATATAAAATCCAACAACAACAACAAGGTGTTGTCACCTTGATCGTCCGCTAGGCGTTTGTTGGACTATCCATGAGCCGGCTGTCAATCCGCCCCCCTGCTATCCAGAAATGCTTTTGCCTGTTGCAACCGCGGCAGCTCGGCATCGGCCGCAGCTACCTCGACAAGCGTTTGGTAAAAGTGGGTCGCCAACTCCCTGTCGCCGGCTTGCTCGGCAGCTCGTCCGGCCCCGTAGAGGCTGTTGAAGCGATTGGGATTACGTTCCAGCGTCACTTGGTAGTTCGCCTGTGCCTCCTGATATCGACTCAATTCGAAATACATATCGGCCAGCAATTCGTGGGCCGGCAGGACTTCTCCCGGCGTGACGGGATGCTTCTCCGTGGCGGCTTCCATGGCGGCGGCTTTGCGCATAGTGCTCAGCGCTTCATCCTTGTGCCCTTCCAGATACGCCAACCAGGCTTCGACAGACAGTCGTTGAATGGCGACCTGTTTGGCCCAGTAGGCAGATGTCTCCGCCACCTGGACTTCGAGGGCGGCAAGTTTTTCGATGGACTGGCGGGCGACCGCCTTATCGCCGCTACGGGAGGCACCTATGCCGTTGGCAAAGTAGGTAATCGCCTCCATGGCCGGGTTGGTCTTCCAGGGATAGTTACCCGGGATCTGCGCTTTGAGAGTGGCGGCAGTGGACCACTGTTGCCGTTCAAGGGCCATGCGGGCAGGCACGGCGGCGAAGGCATAGGCGGACGCAACGTGCGGCTGGTATGGCCCCTTGAGGGCTATAAGTTCAGCCAGAACAGACTTGGCCCTGTCATCCTCACCGCGTTGCAGATAGGCGTAGGTCAGGTAGTCGAGGGCATGCAGGTAGTGCAGGGAGATTTCGCCGTTGGCCGGGTGTTTGAGGGCAGCGTCGGCTGAGCGCCGGTTCATATCGATCGATTCCTGCCATAGTCCGAGCCGGGTGAAAATATGCGCGGGCATATGCAGCGCATGTGGAACCTCAGGGGCGATTTTCCCATAACTGCGCGCCACCTCCAGGGCCTGTGCGGCCAGTGGCGGGTAGTCCAGGGCATGGATGGTATAGTGATGGCCGCCGGGGTGGTCAGCGATGCGCTGAAGCACCCGCTGGGCTATCTCTGCACTGGCCTTCTGTTTGACGTAGTTTTTATCATCCGGGCTGGCGGTGGCCATATGCGCCAGAGCATAGAAACTGGCGGCCTCCATGTCATCCGGATACTGCTCGTAGACCTTGCGCCACGCCTGTGCGAACGCATTCAAATTCGCCGCTTCAGTGATATGGCGGCCTTGTGCATAGTAGTCCTGCACCGCCTCGACATAGGCTCGCTCCTGTTTGTTTTTCGCCAGAGTTTTCGCTTTGGCCGCCAATGCCATGCCGCTGTCAAAATTATTCTTGGCTGGGGGGTCCGACCACAACGGGTGGATGTAGCTCATTGCCTGACCCCAGTAGCCCATGGCGCAGTCCGGATCGGCCTGGATGGCGGCAACAAAGGCAGCGCGAGCCCCCTCATAGGTCATGTGATGCAGCAGGGCGAGACCGCGCCGCAGGTGATCCCCTACAGCTTCACGGCATGAGAACGGCAAGGTAACGGTCCCCAACTGCTCTCCATAGAAGGTGGCAGTCTCCGACGGGGGGATATCCGATCTGTCGTCATGGGCCATTGCTGTGCCTGAAAGGGAACCAAAAAGGATCAAGAGTCCCCATGTGAACATCCTTTTCATGACGCATCTCCTTTGCGGATCGAAAGACAACAAAAAACCGCCTGCCAGCGTGATGCCGACAAAAGCGGTTGCTCCTGCGAGTTTTTTGCGAAAGCATCATTGTTGGGTGACCAAAGTTTCTGCCGGCAGGTCAAGTCCATCCTTTGACTCCTTCCGGAAACTTGTAAGGTTACCCGCTCAATATAACACCCCGGCTGTATTGACAGCAATGCGGTGACGGAATCGGAAAACTGTTGAACATTAAAAAGTAACGCGATCAGGGCCATGAAAATGGCCCACCCGGTGTGCGGGGTGGGCCATTTCATTTTTAGAAACTTCAGGACTTCAAGGCGCGTTTGAGCATCTATCGGCCAAATTTTTACCTAGGAGGCTGTCGGACTATCCATGCGCCGGCTGCAAATTCGGCTGCTTGGCCCATATTTCAGCTCCTTTTCGGCCCATAGCTACGGCTATGAACCTTCAAACGAGCTAAAATCTGTTCTCAAACATCCAAATTTTCGCTTCGGCCCGGATAGTCCGACAGCCTCCTGGTGCCCATCCGGAAGCTATGGATGGACACTGTGTAGTTTTCATATGGGAAAAGGGCTGTTTTCTAATGAAAACGAATTAGTAGCGCCAGTTTACAAGGACCATGGCCGGTGCAACTTCGTTGGGAAAATTACTGAACCATTGCTTTGTTTCTTTCATAATGTTGATGAGTCCTATTTGCACTCCCTTTTCAGAGGTTTCTGCAAAGTTTATAAGGCCGAGTTGAAGACCATTCAACCTTGCCGCATAGTTGAATGCCGACCATTGCACCCCTGTGAACGTTCCGGAGGAGTAATTGGCGAGCCATGCGAGTTGTGCACCTTTATAGTTCTCCGAATAATTTGCCAATAACCCAAGGGATAAGCCTGAGCTATTGCCGGTGGAACCATTGACAACCCCAAGCGCTATCGCATTTTGCGGATTTTCACTCCAAATGCCAAGAGAGACGCCAGCAATGTGGGTGGCTCTGGAATGAATGGCGAGATCAGGGGTTACGCTCAACTGGAAAGGCTGCGTTTCTGCAAATGCCCCTGTAGCGAAAAAACAACATGTCATTGCAAATACCCATTTTTTCATTGTTCATTTCCTCCGGTTTTAGTTTGTTGGAACTCAACTGCGACGGATTGCAGTTCGGGAAATCCCGGTCGACATCTTGTCATTGGGGACGCGTCGGGTCGATGTTTCAGCCGCTGTGCGGACGGTTCAGCGCATGTGGTCGGTAAATTGCTGATCGGCTGCTGTCATTATACTGCGTAATCTCCGCTTTGCTGCAACTAGGAGGCTGTCGGACGATCCATGAGCCGGCTGCAAATTTGGCTCCAACCTTTAGCGGCGCGTTTTTCTGCCTGGCTGTGTTCTGGAGTTTGCTGCCGCATCAAAACAAAACACTGATGTTATATGGTTGAATAAAAAGCGTTTGTGGGTTGCGATCGCCAGCGGAGCCAGTCCGGGGTTAGCCGAATGTAATCGCGATTTCCGACATTGGAAAAGATGTCACTGCGCCCCTTTTCCAGCCTGACTGAGTGTGTAAGCACTGCCGAAGAAAGTTTGGCACGGCTTCGGGAGATTCGCGATGACATCGAAATTGCATGACCGATTTTGCCATCTGGATTCGCAAGGGGGGACAGGGAATGCCAGGGCCTCGTTGGAAGAAAAAATAGCGGATATTCCGACAGCCTCCCAGGCGTGGCAGTTGTTCAACCGGATCGATCGTTGTATTTTGCCGTGGACATGGTCGCTCTGCTGGCCTAAAATACCGGCTTTATACCCAGAAATATTAAATGCCTCTACAGGAGCCTGCTGACGATCTGAATCCGACAGTCTCCTGGATCGCCCCGACAAACACCTTGCTCTTTTTCCCCTTTTTTAATGGTTTTTTTCTCCGCCCTTGTGGCGGTTCTGTTTTTGGGGGAGGGAGATGAACGAGGGGGTATCCCGGGGTGGATGGAGCATAATAACCCCAAGACAACAGTGAGTCAGGCCATGGATATTCTTTCAACGGTAAGAGAACGTCACGCAGAAACCTATGATCTGCACAAGCGGTATATCAATCCTCAGTTCGTAAGGGTTTTGGAGGTCATCGGCTTCAATCGTAATTATGTAAGCAGCAAGGGATCCCGGCTCATCGATGCCGAGGGGCGCGAGGTGCTTGATTTTCTGGCCGGTTTCGGCGTATTCAATATCGGCCGCAACCATCCCCTGGTTGCTCAGGTGTTGCATCAAATGCTCGATTCCGACCCGGCCAATATGGTGCAAATGGATCTTGGCGGGATTTCCGGCATGCTTGCCGAAACCCTGGCGAAAATCACCCCCGGAGATCTGGACGCGGTGTTTTTTACCAACTCCGGGGCAGAAAGCGTTGAAGGTGCCCTTAAATTCGCCCGCCAGGCGACCCGCCGCCACAAAGTGGTCCACTGCCATCATGCTTTCCACGGCCTGACTCTGGGGGCCTTATCGGTTAACGGCAACCGCGAGTTTCGCGAGTTTAACGAGCCGCTGCTGCCCGGTTGCATTCAGGTGCCCTTCAACGATCTCGACGCTCTTGAACGTGCCTTGTCCAGTGGTGATGTGGCGGCCTTTATCGTCGAACCGATTCAGGGCAAAGGGGTGTTTGTACCGGACGATGATTATCTGCCGGGTGCCCGCCGGTTGTGCGACCAATACGGCACTTTGCTGATAGCCGACGAAGTCCAGACCGGTTTCGGTCGTACCGGAAAGATGTTCGCCGTGGATCACTGGGACGTCGTGCCGGATATCATGGCGGTTTCCAAGGCGCTGTCGGGCGGTTTCGTCCCGATCGGGGCGGTGATTACCAAGCGCTCCATCCACTCTAAAATATTCGACAGCATGGAACGTTGCTTTGCGCATTCCAATACCTTTGGGCAGAACGACCTGGCCATGGCGGCGGGGTTGGCCACCATCGAGGTGTTGCAGAGCGAAAACCTGGTGGCGCAGTCGGCCGAAATCGGCGATTACATCATCGCCGGCCTGCAGGAAAAGGCACAACGTTACGAAATGCTGCATGAAATTCGTGGCAAAGGCCTGATGGTCGGCATGCAATTCGGCGAGCCCGGATCCTTGGCCCTTAAAACCGGGTGGAAGCTGGTGCACAAAATGAATGCCGATCTGTTCGGCCAGATGATTACCATGCCACTGATGGAAAAACACAATATCCTGACCCAGGTGGCCGGGCACGGTCTCGATACGGTTAAAATCCTGCCGCCGCTGGTGATTGGCCGCAAGGAGGCGGATATGTTCCTCGATGCCATGGAAGCGGTCCTTCATGACGTTCACCGTTTTCCCGGCGCGGCATGGACCACCACCAAAAATCTTGCTGTGCGCACATTGAAGAGTTCCTGACGATGATTTTACGAATGGTCGATAAGCTTTTGGCGGTCCTTTGGCGGTTAATCTCCCGTGTGCCGCGTACCATCGTCTGGTGCGCGGTTGCGCTGGCTGCCCTGGCAGCCGTGATTTCGGTGCTGTTTTTACGCCTGGACAGTGACCAGGATAATCTCGTTTCCAGGGATCTGCCCTACCAGCAACGTTATCTTGAGGTGCAGGAAAATTTCGGGGACCAGGAGTATCTGTACATCGTTATTCAGGTTGGGGAGGGGGAGCCGGGCAAGCGCAGCGCCGAAAGATTCGCCGAGGCTCTGGCAACCCGCCTGCAAGGATTTCCCGAGCAAATTCAGGAGATCCATTATCGCATTTCCTCTCAGGATCTCGGGCCCGGTGCACTTTACTTCGCTTCTCTGGAAGAGGTGCAGGGGCTGACCGAGATGGTGGGAGCCATGGGGCCCCTGGCGACAGACTGGCTACGCAGCGGCAAACTGCCGGATCTTGTGGAACGGGTAAGCGGCTTGCTCGGTGGCGGCGGTGGTGATACTGCCGCGCCGGATCCGGCTCTGCTGGGACCGGCTTTGCTGGGGCTTGATGGATTCGTAAGCCGCATCGATCAGACCCTGGCCGGCGAGGAGCCCGGAGGTCCGGTATTCAATCTGGCGGACCGTGGCGTGCATTACTTCTTTACCGCCAACCAACGACTGCTGGTCATGCGGTTACTGCCGGCCAAGGACTTCGGCACCATGGATGTCATCGCCGGTCCCCTGGCGACGGTCCGCGAGGCTTTGCAGCAGACTCGCGCCGAAATTCCGGAAGTAGAGGCCGGTCTCACTGGACGTCCGGTGCTGCAGGCCGATGAAATGGCCACCACCAACCGCGATATGATGCGCGCTTCGGTCATTTCCGTGGTTCTGGTCGGTTTGCTGTTCATGCTGGTGATGCATGGCTGGTTGCGGCCGGTGCTGGTCATATTCAGCTTGATTCTGGGCATGGCCATGACATTCGGGTTCACCACCGTGACCCTTGGCGTACTCAATCTGCTATCCATCGTGTTCGCGCTGGTGTTGGTTGGCATCGGGGTCGACTTCGGGGTGCATGTCGTCATGCGCTACGTGGAGGAACGCAAGGCCGGCACCGGGGTCGAGGACGCGGTGCGGATTTCATTGATGCAAACGGGGCCCGGCGTCATTCTCGGTGCCACCACTTCGGTATGTGCTTTTTATGCCGTGTTGTGGTCCGATTTTACCGGTCTGGCCCAGCTCGGGCTGATTGGCGGTACCGGCATTCTGTTGTGCCTGGTGGTGATGCTCACGGTGTTGCCGGCACTTCTGTTGCTGGCGGGCCGCCGCAAGCTTTTCCCCAGGTCGACGCCGCAGATCACTACGTTACCGGCATTGGGACGGTTTTCGGCTCGCCCGGGTCGCCTGCTGACCATTCTGGCCCTGGTGACCCTGCTGCTGCTGCCAGGTATGTTCAAAGTGCGCTTCAATTATAACCTGCTCGAACTGCAGGCCGACGGTCTGGAATCGGTGCGTTACGAAAAGCGCATGATCGAGGACTCCGACGAATCGACCTGGTACGCCGTTTCGGTGGCAAAAGACGTGGCGCAACTCGATGTTTTACGCGAGCAGTTCAAGGCGCTTCCTTCCGTGGGTAAAACGGAAAGCCTCAGCGATTACCTGCCGCAAAATCAGCAACGCAAAGCCGTGCTGTTTGCCCAGGCGGCTGCGCGCCTCGGGGAAATACCTCTGCAGCCGGTGGTTGCCGGTCCCGTCGATGCACAACGAATGCTGGATGCCCTGGACAGTCTGTCGGTTGCCCTGGACAATCTGGCTGAAAAACTGTTTGCCGCCGGCGCCGGGGAGGAACTCGCCCGTCTCGATGCTCTTATTAAAAAGCTCGATTCAGCGCATGCGCGGCTTACGGAGGATCCGGCGCTGGCAGAGCGGCTGCTGCCCCTGCAAACCCAGATACGGACCGATGTCGTGAGCGGGCTGCGGCAACTGCAGACCTGGCTTTCCGCCCGGCCCATCGGGATCGAGGAGCTTCCAGTCTTTCTGCGGGGGCTGTTCGTTGGTCGTGACGGTACCATGCAGCTCAAAGTAATTCCCCGACACAATATCTGGAAAACCGCAAATCAGCGCACATTTGTCGAGGATTTACGGAAAATTGATCCTCAGGTTACGGGTGTGCCGATCAGTGTTTTCGAGTCTGCGCATCTGATGAGAAATACCTTTTTGTATTCCGCCATTCTGACTCTGGTTCTGGTCGGTCTGCTGCTGTGGGCCAGCTCCCGTTCCCTGCGCTATGTTTTCCTGGCGCTGCTGCCGCTGGCGGTCGGGATGATCTGGTTATTGTCGTTGATGGGGTGGTTGGGGCTGAATTTCAATCTTGCCAATTTTTTTGCTATCCCCATCCTGATTGCCATCGGGGTTGACGGCGGGGTGCATTTTCTTGCACGTTGGAAGGAGATGCAGCATGGATGTCTATTTGAAACCAGCACACCGATGGCTGTCGCCCTGAGTTTTGCCACCACCATGATCGGATTCGGCGGCCTGCTGTTTGCGCATCATCGCGGCCTGGCCAGCCTGGGTGGGGTGATGGTGCTTGGGTCGCTGACCGGCATGTTAAGCTGCCTGCTGGTGCTGCCGGCCGTTCTCAAACTCTCCCGTTATGGGAAAAATTCGGACAAGGAGTAAGACATGTTGCGAAACATGCTTATGGTACTGGCATTTCTGGCCACCACGATCAGTCCGGCGTTTGGCACTGAAAATTTCGATTTCGTTATCATTCAACCGGGGCAGCCCGGCACTTCCGAAGATGCCCAGCCGGTCATGGATGCCCTTGCCACGTACGTGCAAAGTAAACTCGGCGCCGGCGTCACGGTTCGAGGGCGCTACTTTAACCAGGTCGAGCAGGCTGCCGCTTATCTGGCTCAGAACCAGCCCCGATGGGGGATCGTGGGGCTCGGTTATTACCTCGGCTACGCCGACACACGGACCATGACTGCGTTGGCCTCAACCCGGCCGGGAGGCGCTGACAGCGATATCTGGCGGCTGGTGGTCGCCAAGGACGGACCGGATACGTGGCAGGCGGTGAAAGGGCCTGTTTCGGGCACCATGCTGTTCGAACCCGGGGTAGCAGCTCAATTGCTGTTTGACAAGTCCGCCAGGGAACTGCCGTTCACCCTGCAAGGGACCTTCCGCCCGTTGCGCGACTTGCGATCGGTGTTGCGCGGCAAGGGGGGCGCCGTAGTCCTTGATAGACTACAATACGATGCCGTTAAGGCTTTGCCCATGGCTTCCGAGCTCAAAGTTCTGGCAACCTCGGCATCTTTGCCGACCTCGGTAGTCGTTGCTTTCGGCCCGACAGGGGGGCTTCACGACCGCTTGCGCAAGGTGTTGCATGCCATGCAAAAGGATCCAGCAGCTGCCGAACTGCTGCAGTTGTTGCAAACCGAGGGTTTTGGACCTGCCGATAAGCGGCTTGACCCATTGAAGGAAAAAAGTGCATGAAGGTTGTGATTGTTTTGTTTTTTGGGTTAATATGCACCCTGCCCGGATGCGCGACTCCAGCCGGGAAAGCGGGAATCCCGGTTGGCAGGCCGACTGCCGCCGTACCACGTATCGATTTATGGGAGCCCTGCGATAACACCCAGGCCCAACATTGGCGCAATGCCGCTGTTGATGAGCCGGCCGCAGCGTTGCGTGGCGCCGCTTGCTACGCTTATCTGGTGGAGCGTGCCGATGGCAATCTGGCGGCGGCCGAGTCCGGCCGGAAGCTGGCCGAACAGGCGGCAACCGCTTTTCCAAAAAGCGCCGAAGCCCATTACCTGCTCGGATACCTGTCCGGGCTGGTGGCCCAGCGCAGTCCTTTAAAGGCGTTGTCGTTGGTGTCTGTCATCGAACGCGAAGCCCTGGTCGCACAGGAATTGAATCCTCGCCTGGATCAGGCAGGGCCGGCCCGCATGCTCGGTGATCTTTATCTGCGGGCACCGGCGTTTCCCGTGAGTATCGGGGATTCGGCTCTGGCTGTGGACTATTTTCGTCAGGCGGTCGAACTGGCTCCGGATCAGGCGGATAATCGGCTGGGGCTTATCGAGGCGCTGCTGGACGAAGGGCAAACCGCGGATGCCTGCTGGCAATTGCAAAATCTGTGGCAAGGTCTGGCTCCCGAGGCAGATCCCGGTACCGTCTGGCAACGGGGGCTCGATTTGCAGCTTCGCATGTGCGAAGGACTGAATGATAATTGATCTTTTTCGCTCCGGCTTTATACCGAAGCTTTGATTGCACTCACAATGGCTGACGCAGGATGGTTGTCCGACTTCAAGGGGCCGCCGCCCTGCGTCGTTGTGTTTCGCCGGTGAGCCTGCTAGCGGCATGATCCGAACCGGCGCTGGCTTAAACGTTTCTTTTCAAAAGCCTGTTTCAAGGAGATAGTTTTGGGAGTTCCCTTTATCCAGAAAGCCCGCATTGGCGCGTATATTTGCAAGCAGTTGTTGAAGGGTAATCGCCGGTTTCCCCTTGTATTGATGCTTGAACCCCTGTTCCAGTGCAATTTGCGCTGCAAAGGTTGCGGCAAGATCTCCCATCCACCGGAGATCATGAAGCAACAGCTGAGCGTCGAAAAATGCGTAGCCATGGCCGAAGAGTGCGGAGCTCCTATCGTTTCGCTGCCTGGCGGCGAACCTCTCATGCATCCGGATATCCATCTTATTGCACGTGAGTTGATTGCCCGTAAGCGTTTTGTTTATCTGTGTACCAACGCCCTGCTGGTCGAAAAACGGCTGGACGATTTCAAACCGTCGCCATATCTGACTTTCAACGTGCATCTTGACGGATTGCGCGACAAACATGATGCCCTGGTCAATCGCCAGGGTGTGTTCGATCAGGCGGTGCATGCCATTCGGCGCCTGGTTGCCGAAGGTCACCGGGTGACGACCAATACCACCTTTTTTGGCAACGAAACGCCTGAAAGTGCTGCGGCCCTGTTCGATTTCCTCATGTCCCTCGGCGTCGAAGGCATGACGGTAGCCCCGGCCTTCAATTACGAGAGTGCGCAGGAGCAGGATAATTTCCTGGGCCGCGAGGGGAGTCACAAGCTGTTTCAGGCACTGCTGCCGCAAGCCAAGGCACGTGGCTGGCATTTTAACCATAGCAGCCTCTATCTGGATTTTCTGGCCGGCGGTCAGAGCTATGCATGTTCTCCCTGGGGTACGCCTGCGGCCAATCTGTTCGGCTGGCAACGCCCCTGCTATCTGCTCAACGATGGCTATGCCGGCAGCTTTCGTGACTTGATGGAAGACACCGATTGGGATAGCTACGGAACGGGGAGGGATGCACGCTGTACCCATTGTATGGTACACTGCGGGTTCGAACCAAGTGCCGTTGTCGATGCCGCCTTGCATCCTTTCAAGGCATTGCGGGTGTTTTTGCGCGGTGCCGGCAACTGAGTCTTTGCCGGGCATACCTGACCTGGCGGAGGCCCAGATGAATCCGGATTTCCGGCACAATACGACATTTCGACTGGGAATGGTGGTCGCGCTGCCGAGTGAAGCCCGGGCAATGCTTGGCAGGCGGCGCTGGTCTCGCCATGGCGAGTTGGCGCTGTGCAGCTCCGCAGGGCCGACCGGAGATAACACCCTTTGGGTGCGTTGCGGCATGGGGTTCGAGCGTGCTGCCGAGGCGGCCGCATTTTTGATCGGGCAAGGTGTCACGCATCTCGGGGTTGCCGGTGTATCCGGCGGCCTTGCTCCCGACTTGACCAGTGGCCAGCTCGTGCTTGCCAGTGAGGTCGCAGACGAAGATGATAAACGCTGGCCGGTTGATCCATCGTTATATCGGGCCCTGGCTTGCTGTTTGGGTAGCGAAGTTCGCTGCGGAAGTATTCTGACCACCGCGGCACCGTTATTGACCGTTGCACAAAAGGCCCACCAGTTTGAGCAAGGTAAAGCTCTGGCGGTCGACATGGAAAGCGCTGCAGTTGCAAGCGTGGCCGCCGCCTGCGGGAAGCCCTTTTTCGCCATCCGGGCTATTTGTGACGAATCGATGCGCTCGGTACCGGCTGCTCTTTTTGACCTGGTGGATGATTTGGGTCGTCCCAGACTTGCCAGACTGGTGGCGTTGCTGTTTCATAAACCTTCCCTCATACCTGCGCTGCTGCGTATGCAGGGGGATTTCGGTCGCGCATTGCGGGCGTTGCGAGGCGGCTGGCTAAAATGCTGCTGCTTGAACTCAAAACATTTTGATGCAGGGGAGGACAAGGCATGACTCAGGAAATCAAGGACGGAGATGTCATCCGGGTACGTTACACCGGTCGCTACCAGGACGGCCAGGTTTTCGATACCACCGACAATCGGGCACCCTTCACCTTTGTGGTCGGCTCCGGTGCGGTGATCAAGGGCTTTGATGAAGCAGTGCGCGGTATGAAGGCCGGACAGCACATTCAGGTTACCATCGACCCGGATAAGGCGTACGGACCGCGCGACGAAGCCAACGTGCTGGCCATCCCTCGCAGCAGTATGCCTGCTCAGATGACCATGACGCCCGGCATGCAACTCAAGCTTCCTCTGCAGGGGGGCAAGGCGGTAACCGCTACTGTCATCGAAGTTACCACTGAGAATATTCGTCTCGACGCCAATCATGCCATGGCCGGTAAGACACTGATTTTCGATATCGAAATCGTCGCAACCGGACTGAAACCTACCGATCTGTTCGGTGGGTAAACCATCGGGCGAATACAACATATACAGCGACTTTGGCCTGACCAATTCAGGCCGGTGAAGATTCGCAATGGGGGTTACACTGTTGTCGCATGCGGCGATGACATGTCTCAACCATCAGACCAAGGAGATAAGGAAAAATGGCAGAAACCATCAAAGCTGGAGATACCATCAGCGTTAATTACACCGGGCGTTTTGAAGACGGCCAGGTTTTCGATTCCTCCGAAGGACGTGAGCCTCTCAAATTCACCGTAGGTGCCGGTCAGCTCATCAAGGGCTTCGACGATGCCGTCACCGGGCTTAAAGCCGGAGAGAAAACCACAGTCACCATCGCTCCCGCGGATGGCTACGGTGAGCTTCGCGAAGATCTGATCATCGATATTCCCAAGGCCAACGTACCCGACGATCTCGCAGTCGAAGTTGGCAAGCGCTTTAACCTGCGTGATCAGAGCGGTCGTCCGGTACCGGCCGTGGTTATCGAAATCACGGAAGAAGCCATACGCCTCGATGCCAACCATGCCATGGCTGGCAAGACCCTGGTTTTCGACATCGAAGTGGTCGAAACCGGACTGGAAGTCGATGTTCCTGAATCTCATTGCGGCGACGGCAGCAACGGGTGCCAGGGATGCGGTCAACACTAAACGGCGCCATGCAGATCATGTAGTCTGGGGTCAGGTTCTTCCTGGCCCCCTTTTTTTATCTTTCATGTTCTCGCGGAGCATGCATGATCGTACCTTGTACGCGACCAAAGAGCGCGGACGCAACGTCATCGGCCGTCTCAAAATCGACCGCAAATTTATCCGGGATGTTGCAGATGGTCGAGACAGTGCCTCGCTGGTCGAAGGGATCATGGCTATGCCACGCAGCCTGCATCTTGACTGTATCGCCGAGGGGGTTGAATCTGTCGGACAAGTCGCGTACTTATGGAAACTCGGGTGTTTTCAGGTTCAAGGTTAGTACTTCGGAAGGCCGATGGCGTCAAAAGCCTTGCTGGAACACCTGCAAGAGCAGGAGTTTTCAGCCGAACCATCATTATCGGCCTTTGGAGGATAAACTTACCTCAAGATTGTTGCGGTTGTGCGGTTGTGCCTGGCCCATGTCGGCGCGCTCTGTCTTACACTGCTGACTTATAGTCTGGTGGTAATGTTGTTTGACATCGTCTACGGCCAGGTGCCGCTCTGGTCAGGCTGTGGAGTCGGGTAGAGCTTGCCCGGCACCGCGGCAACGTGTATGCTGCCGCCTTCGCGAGATCGCGGCTGCCAATCGGTTACCGAGATCTGCCAGACCGCTGGTCAGAGCGGGTTAAAGATATGTTTTCCGTAGTTTTCCCTTTGCATTTTTGAAAGTTTGGCCAATGAATACTCCCATTCGATTTTTCGCCACCGCGCCCAAGGGCGTTGAATCCCTGCTTGCTGACGAACTGCGCCAGCTGGGCGCTCTCGAAGTGGCTGAAACCCGAGCCGGCGTAGCCTTTCAGGGGTCGCTGCGGACCGCCTACCGTGTCTGCCTGTGGTCGCGCCTGGCCAGTCGGGTGTTGATGCCGTTGGCCGAGTTCCCGGCCACCGACCCGGACCAGTTGTACGCGGCCGTCGCGGCTTTGCCCTGGGAGGAGCACATGACTGCCGGCGGTTCCCTGGTGGTCGACGCCCAGGTGCGGCGCTCGGCGATCAACCATTCCCGGTTTGCCGCCCTGCGCATCAAGGATGCCGTAGTCGACCGCTTTCGTGAGCGTTTCGATCAGCGCCCCTCCATCGATCTGGAACGACCCGATATCCGTCTTAACCTGCACCTCGACCGTGATCAGGCGACCCTGAGTATCGATCTGTCCGGGGACAGTCTGCATCGGCGCGGTTACCGGACCGAAGGGGTGTTGGCGCCGCTCAAGGAAAACCTGGCCGCCGCTGTATTACTGCGGGCCGGCTGGCCGCAGGTGGCAGCGCGGGGCGGCGCACTGATCGATCCCATGTGCGGATCGGGGACTCTGGTTATCGAGGCGGCCTTCATGGCTGCCGACTGTGCGCCTGGCCTGACGCGTCCCTACTGGGGATTTCGCGGCTGGCTGCAGCATCAGCCGGCTGTTTGGGACGAACTGTTGGAGGAGGCTCGCCAGCGACGTGAGGCAGGGCTGCAGCACCTGCCGGTTATGCTGGGCTATGACCGTGACCGGCAAGCCATCCGCGCTGCCGGTGAGAACGCCCGCATGGCCGGCTTCGAGCAGTTCCTGCACTTTGAACTGGGTGAGCTGAATGATCTGTCCGAAGTACCTGGCACCTCCGAAACCGGTGGCCTGCTGGTGACCAACCCCCCTTACGGCGAGCGGCTCGGCGAAGTGGCCGAGCTGCGTTTTTTGTATCAGCTGCTGGGTGAAAAGCTGCGCACCCACTTTGGCGGCTGGCAGGCCGCGGTGTTCACCGGCAATCCGGAACTGGCCAAAAATATCGGCATCCGTGCGCACAAGCTGTATAAACTCTACAATGGCGCGCTGGAGTGCCGGTTGCTCAATTTTGACATCGCCGCCGAGCGATTTTTCGGCGCCAACGCGCCCCAGGCGCCGCTGAGCGACGGGGCGCAGATGTTCGCCAACAGGCTGCGTAAGAATATCAAGCAGCTGCGGCGCTGGCTCAAACAGGATGGCGTCAGCTGCTATCGTCTCTACGATGCCGACATGCCCGAATACTCGGTGGCCGTCGATATTTACGAAGGCCGTGTGCATGTGCAGGAATACCAGGCACCTGCCACCATCGACACCCGTCAGGCCGAACGCCGCCTGCGCGACGTGATGCGGGTGCTGCCCGAGGTGCTGGAGGTCGAGCCTGAAGTCATCACCCTCAAGGTGCGCCGCCGCCAGACCGGCAGTAATCAGTACCAGAAACTCGACCGCACCGGTGAGCGCTTCGAAGTGCGCGAAGGCAACTGCCGTTTTCTGGTCAACCTGACCGACTATCTCGATACCGGCTTGTTTCTCGATCATCGCGCGACCCGCTTCATGTTGCAGGATATGGCCGCCGGCAAGCGGTTTCTCAACCTGTTCGGCTATACCGGTACCGCCACTGTGCATGCCGTCAAGGGCGGCGCCGTCTCCAGCGTGACCGTCGATCTGTCGCGCACCTATCTTGACTGGGCGCAGGCCAATCTGAGGCTCAACCAGCTGTCCGGTCCGCAACACCGCTTCGTCGCGGCCGATGTGCTCAAGTACCTCGAACAGGAGCGCGGCAGCTACGACCTGATCTTCCTTGATCCGCCGACGTTTTCCACCTCCAAATCGATGGAAGCCACCCTCGACATCCAGCGCGACCACGTGCAGCTCATACACCTTGCCGCGCAATTGCTGGCACCCGGCGGAGTGCTGATCTTTTCCAACAACTTTCGCAAGTTCCGCATGGACCGCGAGGCTCTGGCGGAGCTGCAGATCGAAGATATCACCGCCGACACCATACCGCCCGATTTCGCCCGCAACCCGAAGATCCACAACTGCTGGCGGATTACACGGCGGTAAGGCGCAATCGCAATTAAAGAAAAACCGTCCTCACGCCCGTTCGCTCCGCTTACTCAAGCCGCAAAGACCGCAAAGGAGGCAAACAAGGGTATTCTTGGCGTCTTTGCCGCTTGAGTGAGCAAGGCGAACGAGCGCGATAATGGTTTTCAAGGTTGTGGTCTCTTTCACCGGGTGGGAAAGGATAGGACTGTGAAGCGTCTCTTCTACTGCATGCTGCTGGGGTTATCACTGCTGCTGTCGGCCTGTGGCGACC
The DNA here is from genome assembly GCA_002435955.1 of Pelobacter sp. UBA6093. Lineage (GTDB taxonomy): Bacteria > Desulfobacterota > Desulfuromonadia > Desulfuromonadales > Syntrophotaleaceae > Syntrophotalea. The sequence goes on along the minus strand of DIWZ01000032.1, from coordinate 27,966 downwards.
GGTACATCGACGATCGCGCCGGTCTGATGAGTTCGGATGAGCAGACAAGGTTGCGGAGTTTTCAGAAAAAACTGCTGCAGGAGCTGGATATCGAGTTGCAGGTGGTGGTTCTCGACGCCAGTCCCGGCGACCTCGATGCAGAGGCCGTAGATTTGTTCGATGAGCGCGGAATCGGTAAACGTACCAAGGGTGCGCGCGGAGTCCTGCTGCTCATCGATCCGGTCGCAGGTCAGGTGCGCATGGAGACCGGCTACGACCTGGAAGGCATCTTCCCGGACGCCTTTATCGGTTATATCGAGCAGCGGCAGATGGCGCCTTTCTTCTCCGCAGGTCGGATCGGGGCCGGCATCGAGGCGACGGTCGAACTGGTGGTCGGCAAAGCCTTGGGGGCCATCGACGAGGGGAGTTATGCTCCCGAGGAGAAAGCGGGCGGGTTGGCGCATCTGTCGGGCGGGGCAGGGGCGCGCAGTACCGTTAACATCGGCGGGGGGATGCCGGCTAAACCGGTGCTCGACGATGCCTCGGCATTCGGCGCGCAGCCTTCTGCCGAGCAGGTCCTGGCGGCCTACCTGGAAGTGTTGCGCGGCCGCATCAAGGATCCCGGGCTGGGGCTTTATTCCCCCGAAACGCGCGAGTTTTTTCGCAAATGGCTGGTGACCGACGCTCAACAGGACAATGAGCGGCGCACCCTGGAGGCCCACATCGGGCAGGGGCAGGTGTTGCAGCGTGACGGGCGAGCGGTAATCCGCTTCCCGATATCGAAGCGGAGCATGGCGCCGTATTTTCTGGTGCGGGGGGAGGAGGGCTGGATGCTTGATTTCGCTACCATGAGTATCCTGGTCGGCTTCAATCATCGTAACCAGTGGCATTTGCGCAGCTTCGACCATCCCTTCATGTTCGCCTTTGAAGACTGGCAGTTCGACCGGAACGGTTTTCCCCACCCCGAGGAGTAATCAGAAACCCGACGGGATTTTACATTCCCAGAGTGTGTTCCCAAAGGATCTTTAGGCCGATGCCGATGAGGATCAGGCCACCGACGATCTCCACCCGCCGTCCCCAGGAACAGGCCACCCGGCGACCGAGCAACATGCCGGCTACCGTCATGATGCCGGCGATCAGGCCGATGATCAGCGCCGGGAACCACACCGATATGCCGACGATAGCCAGGGACAGGCCCACCGCCAGGGCGTCGATGCTGGTTGCCAGGGACAGCATCACCAGCGACATGCCGCGGGTCGGGTCTTCACGGGTCGCGCGGCAGGCTTCGTCCTGATACGCCTCGTAAATCATCTTGCCGCCGACAAACCCCAACAGTCCGAAGGCCACCCAGTGATCGTAGGATTCGATCCATTCTTGTACGGTCAGGCCGGCCAGCCAGCCGATGATCGGCATCAAGGCCTGAAACAGACCGAAGTGGAAGCCGAGCCGGAACAGATGCCTGCCGGTCAGGCGCTCCAGGGTCAGGCCGCATCCCAAAGCCACGGCAAAAGCATCCATGGCCAGGGCGATGGCCAGCCCGAACAGGGTGATCATATCCATGAAACAAATCCTTCAGCTTCGGATGACCGGTATCACGGTTTATGAGATGACACTATTTAGGCGGTTTCGATCCGTTCCGGCACGGAAAATACCTTGGTTTTTTCCCGCGTTGCATAACAGCACAAGGTAACATTCGCCCGGCGTGCGCTGTCGATGCCCGAACTGATCGGTGCCGACTTGGAAATAACCAGCGGGATTCCGGCCCTCGCCGCTTTCATCACCATCCCGGCCGGTTGTCTGCCCGAAGATACCAGAAACATTTTCGAGAGGTCATCGCCGTTCAGGGCCGCCATGCCGACAACCTTGTCGATGGCGTTGTGGCGGCCGATGTCCACCGCCTTGTACTTCAGCGTGCCTTCTGCATCCACCAGACTCGCGGTGTGCGCGCCTCCCGTCCGGTCCTGGATCTCGTCATACAGGTATTTCAAGCTATCCAGCAAAATATCTATGCGGAATATCTGTTCGAGCGCGACGGTCAGATCTATGTCCTGCCGATCCCAGTTTATGCCGATGCAGCCGGAAGACCTGAGCTCATGCCAGTGATTGAGGTGCTCTAAGGATTGTATCTCCAAAAGCACCCAGTCTTCTTTTGCCTCGATGCTTTGAATGTCCCTGTAGTCTTTGATGACCCCCTCGGTAATCAGATAGCCGACGGCCAGTTCCCGGTGGAAATCAGGGGTGGTGACGATGGACGCGAGCTTTGTGCCATTGACGATCAGGTCGACGGTTGTTTCCACCATTACCGGATCGGTTGCAGGCTGTGCACCGTCCCGGGTAATTTTCGTGGATGCATAATCCCTGACCGAATCAAGAGATTCGGGTAGCTGGCAAGTGTTTTCCACGGTCAGCACGTAATGTTCATCCATTTTTTTCAGCCCCAACAGCCTGTGGCCGTCGGCCGTGAGGCTTCGCGGGACGTTTTTCACCGGTTCGCCGTCGTCCAGCAGGATTTCAACCGTTTCTCCGGGGTCGAGCATTTCCAGAGCCAATTTGATTTTGATGAAATTTATCGGACACGCTACGCCGCGAAAATCCAGAGTTTGCATCGTTATTCCTTACCAAGGAGATGAATATGTCCCTGCCTGATTCTTATCTGTAAAAGGCACCTGATCTACAGAACCACCAACTGCTTTGGGCCGGAAGCGGTGGTCCTGCCGATGATCGCCGCATGTGGACAGCCCCGTCCGGCGAGTGCTGCAAGAATCGCCTCCGCCTGGTCGAAAGGAGCGCAAAACAGGATGCCGCCGGAGGTTTGAGGGTCGAGGGTAAGCATCTTCCGGGGATAGGGGAGGTCCGGGGCAAAGTCAGCGGAGGCCTCCACATGACCGAGGTTGCGGAAGCATGCGCCGGGGATGCAGCCCGCTGCAATCAGTTCCATGGCTCCGGGCAGGGCGGGAATACTCGCCGAGTCGATCTCCATGCCGATACCGCTGGCCTTGGCGATATTGAGGGCATGCCCCAGCAACCCGAAGCCTGTGATGTCGGTTGCGGTGCGAATCTGAAATTCCTGCATGATTTCCGCGGCATCCCGGTTGAGCTGTTTCATGGAATCGAGAGCACCCTGATAGTCAGAATCGGAGGCTTGGCCAAGACGCTGGCCGGCCACCAGAGTTCCGGTCCCGATCGGCTTGGTGAGGATGAGCACCTGCCCGGGCTCCCCGTTGGCGTTGTTGATCAATCGCTCTGGATGCACCACTCCCGTCACCGCCAGACCGTACTTCGGGGGGTGATCGGCTATGCTGTGGCCTCCCACCAGGGTTCCGCCGGCTTCCTGGACTTTTTCCTGGCCGCCGCGAATGATTTCATGCAGCACCTCGAAGGGAATGCCGGTGGCGGGGAACATGACGAGATTCATGGCGGTGAGCACCTTCCCACCCATGGCATAGACATCGCTCAGGGCATTGGCTGCCGCAATCTGGCCAAAGTCAAAGGGGTCCGAGCAGACCGGCGGGAAAAAGTCCGTCGTCTCGATGAGGGCGATTTCATCGGTCAGCCGGTAGACCCCGGCATCGTCGCCGGTGCCGATCCCCACCAGCAGGTTGGGATCGGTGGACACCGGCAGTCGACCGAGCGCGTCGAACAGCACCTCCGGCGGCAGTTTGGCGGAACAGCCGCCCTGTTCGACTGTGGTTAGAAGATCGAACAGCGGGCGCTTTGCGCCGGCAGGGCGATGCATCCGTACCTCCAGACCGCTCTGTGCCAGCAGCGATGCGGCGCGTTCCTGCAGTTCGTCGGTAATGGAGATGGCCATACCGCATTCCGAAGAGATGTCCTTCGGTACCGGCACCACCTGACAATCGACAGCGTTTGCGCGAAGACACTCCTCGGCTTTGATGACCGCCCGTGTCGAGATAAAAAGCAACAGAATATTCATATTCGCAGGCATTCCTTTACAGCATCCGTGAAGAAGGAAAAATCGTCGGCCGAATGGTAGCGGGAGACGCCGATACGCAGGGAACCGCATGGAGCGGTGCCGAGGGTCTGATGCGCCAGCGGCGCGCAATGGAGCCCGATCCGCGTTTCGATACCGAACTTGTCGAACAACATGCGGCCGAGATCGGCGGGGTCACGCCCCGGCTGCAGCATCGAGAGGACATCGCCCTGGTTTTCAAAACGATCCGCGCACAGCACCTTCAGGCCGGGGATGCGCTGCAGATTTTCGATAAACTGACAAAAATCCTCCCGCGAGTGTCGACAGTCCGGCGTCTCTTGCAAGGCGGCATGAAGCCCGTAGATTCCGGCAATATTCGGGGTGCCCGCCTCGAAGCGATCCGGGACGAAATCGGGCATGTCGAAACTTTCGGAAGCACTGCCCGTCCCTCCGTAGACCAGTGGTTCGAGGCCGGCGGGGTTTCGCAAGTAGAGCCCGCCGATGCCGGGGGGGCCGAGCAGGGCCTTGTGTCCAGTGAATGCCAGGTAATCGATATCCCAGTCATCCACCCGCACCGGAATGGATCCGAAGGACTGGCTGGCATCGACCAGCAGCGGCACCTTTCCAAGCCGCTGCCGGATCTGCGCCAGCGGCTGAATCACGCCGTTGACGTTGCTCTGGTGGTTGATTACCGCCAGCACTGTATCGGATGTCAACATCCCCTCGATCCGGCTCGGATCCACGCGGCCGTCGCCAAAATGGGGCAGCAGGTCGAAAGAAGCGCCACAGCGGGCGGCCAATGCCGCCAGTGGCCGGGTGACGGCATTGTGTTCCAAGGGAGATATGAGCACCCGTCCGCCCCGGGCGAGTACGCTTTGCACCACGAGATTGACGGCATGTGTGGCATTGGGGGCGAACACCACCTTTGCCGCGTCCCCGGCCCCCATTCGTTCGGCCAGCAGGTCGCGGGTTTTCTCTACCGTCCGCGAAACCTCCACCGCCCGTGGGTAGGCGCTGCGGCCATAGGGGCCTCCCACCTCGTTCAGGTAGCGGGCCATGGCCGCGGCTACCGACGCCGGTTTTGGAAAGGATGTTGCGGCATTGTCGAAATAGGTAATTCGTTCCATTATTTTTGCCGAAGCCAGGGCCGGCGATTGGTCGCCCCCTGGACTGATGTGTCGGGATCTGTTTTCATCGGTGTTGGATTACGATCCTGAATCTGATTCCTGTTTACGTCCCCTGTTTACAGGGTAATGATGCGTTCGGCGGTCGAGAGGTGCTGCAGGATGTCGTACATGTTGGAGATGGTACCGACAGCGATCTTGCTCTTCAGCTCGAAATAGTCAACGCAGGTACCGCACACGAGAAGGTCGACGCCTTGCTCCACAAGTTCGGTTAGCGCCGGAACGGTGGGAGCCCCTGCAGAGACCGCGAAGACGCCCGCATTATAGCACAGGATGGCCGACGGCAGGGGAGATACTTCCTTGAGGGTGTTCACGCAGGCCTGCAGCAGGATTTTTCCCAGTTCTTCCGAACCTGAACCCATGCCGTTGTGGCTGAGGACGATCACCGGTCCCGTTGCCGGTCCTTCGGGGGAACAATAGGCCATGGCATCACCAAGGCCGGGCGCACCGGCTGTCTTCTCAAGAAGCAGCGTGTACACGCCCTGATCGACGGAAAGTTCGGGGGTTATGCCATGATCCTTTAGAAAACGGATCAGATTGTCCCGGGAAATCTCGTTATCAATCAGTACTCTGAGACGCTCCCCCGCGCCCATCCCTTCCAGGGCCTTTTTTGCCAGCATCAGTGGCTGCGGGCAGCGTAACCCGCGCGTGTCAACCGTATGCACCGTCATCCATGTCTCCCTTGAATTTCGACTCGCGGACAGTTGCGGATCCCCGATAAGGTCGGGCAGTTTGCCGCAACGGTGTCCGATAAAGTGTTGTCATGGCCAACCGTTAAGGCTTTTGTAGTAACCGGGCCGTTTTTGATGGCATCCAGACTATGGAAATTAATGGGTTTTGTAAACCTCTTTTGCATACAGCCCGCCGGAGAAAAAGCGCGTATCACCCATCCGTCCGGAGACTTCCCCCATAGAGGAAAACGTGCTATGTATACCCCTTTTACGTTATTCAATTCTGCCGGAGGGATAAGGGGAGTGCGTAGTGCCTTTAGCCTTCTCAGGAACCAGTCCTTCTGACTGGGAATTTTAAAGCTGACAAAGGCGGGTTTGGGTGAGAGGTGGATGAAAAAGACAGCGGCCTCCTCCTTTCTGATTTTATGGGGATGTTCATGAACCTAAAACAACTTGAAGTATTCATTGCGGTAGTCGAAAGTGGCAGCTTTTCCCGTGCTGCGGAAACTACTTTTCTCACCCAATCGACCGTCAGTCAGCATATATCAGCGCTGGAAAAAGAGTTTGACTTGAAGCTGCTGGATCGGACCGGAAAGGGGGCACTCCCTACCGAGGCGGGGAAGCTGCTGCTGGCCCATGCCCGGCGCGTCGTTGAGGAAGCCCGGGAAGTTCCGCTGGCCCTCAATCGCTTCCGGGGGCTCGCCGAGGTCGAGTTGAAAATCGGTGGCAGCAATATTCCTGCCTGCTACATGATACCGGATTGTATCTTTTCCTTCCGAAAGCGGCATCCTGGTGTCGTTATTACCCTGCTTCAGGGCGACAGCCGTGAAACCCTTGAACGACTAAAGCGTGAAGAAGTTGAATTTGCGTTGGTCGGCACCACTTTTGCGGAGAAGGATCTCGTCTTTACCCCGCTCATCGCTGACAAGATATCTCTGGCGGTGCCCGCGGGGCACCGCTGGAGCGAGGCAAAGAGTATCCTTGCCGAAGACCTGGTTGGCGAACCCCTAATTCTTCGGGAGGCGGGGTCGGGGACCGGCAGGACCTTTCGCGATGAGCTTGTCAAGGCTGGTCTGGCTCCTGAACGGCTGAAAGTCTCCATGTGTCTTGGTAGCAACGAGGCGGTCAAGCAGGCTATACTGAACGGAGCCGGCATTTCCTTTCTATCCGAGATGTCGGTGAGAAAAGAGTGCGAACGAGGCGAGCTGTGCCTTGTTGCTGTTCGGGGGCTGGATATCTCTCGCCACTTTTACCTGGTGACCCGTCGGGGCCGTGACCTTGCTCCCGCTGCGCAGGCCTTCATCGACAGTATTCTTGAGCGGTTTCGCTTGGAATAGACTCCTGGGGATGGCCTTATCGTGCCGCATCGCATATGCAAAACCCGGGACATAAGGGGTTGCATAAATGGCAATGATCGGTTAGTATCTGGCCTTCATCGGGCAGCTTGGAGGGGTATTGCAGCGTAGTGATGTTTACCGCTGACTGCGACCTCGGCACCCGGGTTTGGTATCTTGCAGTTCCATTTAATATCGATCATGGAAGCGCGTCGGTCGCTGGTGGGCCGCCCGGTCTTCAAAACCGGTGTGGGGGGTGAGAAACTTCCCAGGTGGGTTCGATTCCCATGCGCTTCCGCCAAATCTCACACTCCCCACCAAGTAATTCAGAAGAACTGCGAACCTTATACTTTCTATCCATTCCACTATCTTGCCTTGCAGCAGTGATAAGGGTATCCCATGAAACACCTCATTCTTGGTACCGCCGGGCATATCGACCACGGCAAAACCTCGCTGGTCAAAGCCCTGACTGGCATCGACACGGACCGTCTGAAGGAAGAGAAGGAGAGGGGCATCACCATCGAGCTCGGCTTCGCTCACCTGGAACTGCCGGGCGACGTCCAGTTCGGGATTGTGGACGTGCCGGGCCATGAGCGGTTTGTTCGGTCCATGGTGGCCGGAGTCGGCGGCATGGACCTGGTCATGCTGGTAATAGCGGCCGACGAAGGAGTCATGCCCCAGACCCGTGAGCATCTGGAAATCTGCCAGTTGCTCGGAGTCAAGCACGGCCTGGTTGCCCTCACCAAGTGCGATATGGTGGATGAGGAATGGCTGCATCTCGTGGTCGAAGAGGTTCGCGAATATCTGGTTGGAAGTTTCCTGGAAGAGGCGCCGATTATCCCGGTTTCGTCGAAAACGGCTGCCGGACTCGAAGAGCTCAAAACGGCCTTGAGGCGGCTTGCCGACGAGGTGCACGAAAAGTCCGTCGACGGCCCTTTTCGGCTTCCTGTCGACCGGGTATTCACCGTCGCGGGGTTCGGTACGGTTGTTACCGGCACTCTGCTTTCAGGAGAAATTGCCACTAGTGATGAGGTGGAAATTCTGCCTTCCGGTATTACCTCGCGCGTACGCAGCGCGCAGACCCACGGCAAAAAATCGGAACGCGGCTCGGCAGGGCAGCGGGTGGCGGTTAACCTGCAGGGGGTCGATCATGGCGACATATCCCGTGGAGACGTGGTTGTGCCCCGGGGTGTCTTTCGTGCCACCCGCACCGTGGATGCCCGGATCGATTACCTGTCTTCGACACCGCGTGATCTGAAGCATCGAGCCACGCTGCGCCTCCATTCAGCCACATATGAGGTGCCGGCGCAGATCATCCTGCTGGATCGGGATACCCTCGCTCCCGGCGAATCCGCTTTCGTTCAGTTGCGTCTCAAAAGTCCGGTTTTGCTCCTCCCCGGTGATTTTTTCATTGTACGTAGCTATTCACCCCAGATTACCGTTGGAGGCGGGGTGGTGATCGATCCCGCACCGCCGCGCCGAAGACGCCGTTCCGCCCAGGCGCTGGAGTTGCTTGATGCGCTCAGTGAGGGGGAGGATGCGGACAAACTTCTGCTTCTGACAAGGGAGAGTCTGCTGTCCGGGCTGAGTCTGGAGGACCTTGTCATTCGCAGCGGCCTGTCGGCGCAAAGAACCGAGGCCGCCCTGGCGGGCTTGCTTTCCCAAGGGCTTATTGTTCAGGCATTGCGAAAGCCGCGGATTTTCCTGGCTAAAGAGGAATTCGAGAGTCTCAAGTCCTTGTTGCTCGGCGGCCTGGAAGACTATGTGCGGGAAAATCCCCACAAGGAAGGGATCGGAAAAGAAGAGCTCAAGGCGCGCATCCCTAAACGTAGCGACATCCGTTTCTTCCCACTGGTGCTGCATGCTCTGGAGAAGGAGGAGAAGGCCCTGGTCGACCGGGAACTGGTAAAAAAACCGGGACATAAGCCCTTTGCCGTCGCCGATCGGGGTGATCTCCTGGCCAAACTGGAAAATGCCCTGCACGCCGGCGGGATTGAACCGCCCGCCATCAAGGAATTGTGCGAGATGGTGGGTGGCGGCGAGAAGAGTGTGCTGGATCACCTGAACTTGCTGGCCCGTGAAGGCCGGGTGGTAAAGGTAAAGGCCGATGTTTTTTACGAACCCAAATCCCTGCAGGTGCTGCAGGAGAAGCTGATCGCCTTTCTCCGGGAAAACGACGGGATCGCGCCGCCGCAATTCAGGGAGATAACCGGGCTGTCCCGAAAATACATGATCCCTCTCCTGGAATATTTCGACCAGGAAAAGATCACCATGCGGGTTGGCGATAAGAGAGTTCTTAGAAAAAGATAGCGTGCCGTACCCATCTCAGGATGGTGCCGTGATGGGCTTGAGCGCGGCGATAATGTCCAGGATGTCATTGTCGGACAGGGTTCGCATATCGAGGACAAAGACGCCTTTGGAAATCCGGCCGAGGATTGGAAGTGCTCTTTTTCGCAATCTCTGTTCCAGTTGCTGAGGGGAGAGTCCGTCCACGGACACGGAAATCAGGGTTGTGGGGATCTCCAGCAGGGGGAAGGTGCCGCCGCCTACCTGAGAATACCCCTTGCTCCTCACCAGCGACACGCTGGCAGGCAGCACTCGCCGCATGCGCCGCACGGCTTTTGCAGCGCGGGCCGCAAGATTCTCGGCGGACTCCGTCAACATCCGCAGCGTGGGGATGCGTTGCAAGGCTTCTCGTTCGTCCCGGTATAGGCGCAGAGTCCCCTCCAGGGTGGCGAGGGTCACCTTGTCCAGGCGCAGGGCCCGCAGCAGGGGGTGCTTTTTCATGGGTTCCAGGAAACTCCGCTTGCCGACGATGATGCCCGCCTGGGGGCCGCCGAGGAGCTTGTCACCGCTGAAAGTGACCAGGTCCGCTCCGGCTTCGAGGTATTCCTGAACCGTTTTCTCGCCGGCAAGTCCGCAGGACGAGAGATTAACCAGAGTTCCACTCCCCGCGTCCACCATGGTTGGCAGGGAAACTTCGCGGCCGATGGTGACCAATTCCTCGGTGGAAACCTCGGTAGTAAAGCCGACCACGGCGAAATTGCTGGTGTGAACCTTGAGCAGCAGGGCGGTTTTTTCCGAAATGGCCGCGCGGTAATCCCGGGGATGGGTGCGGTTGGTGGCGCCGACTTCCCGCAGGATCGCTCCGCTTTGTTCCATGACCTCGGGGATTCGGAACGATCCGCCGATTTCCACCAGTTCACCACGGGAAACGACGACTTCCTTGTTGCGAGCGAGGGAAGAAAGCGCCAGTAATACCGCAGCGGCATTGTTGTTGACCACTACCGCGGCCTCGGCGCCGGTCAGGCTGCAAAGAAGTTTTTCCACATGAACTGCGCGACTGCCGCGTGCCCCCGTCTCCAGGTTGAATTCCAGCGAACTGTAACCGAAAGCCGCGTCAAGCATGGTATCACGCAGAGACTCGGCTAGCGGCGCCCGCCCCAGGTTGGTATGCAGGACCACGCCGGTTCCGTTGATCACGCGCCGCAGGCCGGGAGTGTTGGTCGTTTCCAGTGCGATGGCTATCCGTTGGGTAACCGATTCTTCCGCGAGGGTTTCCGTGGTCGCTTCGCCGCCGAGTAGTTCGCTGCGTACCTGGTCGAGCGTTTCGCGCACCGCGGTGATAACTACCGGCCGAGGGTATTGTTCCAGGAAAGCCTTGACGCCGGGCCACTCCAGTACCTTGTCAACTTTCGGGATGTTTCTGCGCAAGAGTGTTGCCTTTCTTGAAAAAGCCGAAGAATGCGATGAAAAGCATGGACGCGACCAGTAGAATCCGGCTGCGATGCAGGGAGGGCTTTCTGCTTTAGCTTTCGCCTGCTGATTTTTAGCCGCCTCATTGTATAACCCCTGTGTCCATTGTCAAGTGCGTAAAGATTGATGGCGTCGCAAAAAGTCAGCCCTGCGGTGTTACGGTGTTTTTTCAGGACCTCGACATATCTGATGTATGCCTACGCCCCAGAAAAATTACCAAGCCTTGTAGGACGAAATTTATGTTTGGCCATCCTGCGAGTTTTTGCGAAGGCATTAAGATTGCTTTGACAGGATATCGGCAAAGAAGTGGCAGCCGGATTTTTTTCTGATGGATCAGGGTTGGTACTTGTGCTGCAATGGACTCCGTTATACCATTGGCAAAATTTACCGGTCGGCATCGGGAAAAAATATGAGGAGAGGATATACCATGAAATTGCTGCTTATTGTGGGTGTCATGTTGTTATGTGCTTCGACGGCCTGGGCTTTCCCCAAGGAAAGTTGCGGCGAGCAGAGTTGCACCGACTGCCATACTCTCACCAAGGAAGAAGCTAAACATCTGCTCGGCGAACAAGCCGATCAGGTGCTGAACATCGAGCCTTCCGAAGTGCAAGCCATGTGGGTGGTCGAAGTGGAAAAAAAGGGTAAGCGCTACCCGGTTTATGTCGATTTTACGAAAAACTTTGTCATGCGTGGCGAAATTCTTCGTCTTAAAGATGGCGAAAATCTTACTAACCAGCGCATTGCCAGTCTCAATCGGGTCGATGTTTCCGCCATCCCTCTCGCCGATGCCTTGATCCTCGGCAACCCCAAAGCACCTAAAAAGGTTATCGTGTTTACCGACCCGCAGTGCAGTTTTTGCAAAAAACTTCACGTCGAGATGAAAAAGGTTGTGGCGCTTGATCCGGGCATTGCCTTTTACATCAAGATGATGCCCCTCAACATCCACCCTGAAGCCTACATGATCGCCAAGAGCATCGTCTGTAACCGCTCACTGGCGATGCTCGAACAAAGCTTTGCCGATCGTCCCGTTCCGCCGCCACTGTGCCGCGGCGAAGCCGTCGATCAGAACCTCGCTTTGGTCCGTAAACTCGGCTTCAATTCCACTCCGACCCTGGTGCTGCCCGACGGACGGCATTTTTCAGGATATCGGGATGCTGCGGCACTGCTTAATATGCTCGGTTCCAGGGTGAAAGTGCCCAGGCAGTCGACCTCTGGAAAGTAACGCCCTGCCGGCTTATATATGAATGAAAAAGCCGCCCCTTGCGCTGTCATGCGCAGGGAGCGGCTTTTTAATATCCTCGATAATCCTGGAATGATCCACCGCGTAAAATGAGATTCAACAATACTCAGCTCTTTGGGGCTGCCGGACTATTCCTGAGCCGGCAGCAAATTCGGCCCGCATAGCCGGACGGACTCCCCTTTGTCAAAAAAAAGGGCGGCAATATCTGATTGCGCCCCTGACATCATCTGCCCTTCTTATGTCCCAGTGAATCAGTGCCAACGCACGAAGGGTTCGATATTATATTTTTCCTTCTCATATTCCTGTTCTTTGCCTTTGGGCCACCAGTGAAACACATGCAGTCCTTCCCCCTCGATGGGGTTGGATGACAGAGTGCTCTGATCGGCCAGATCTCTTGATTCATAACGCATTAGTACCGGTTTTTCCGGGAATCGGTCGATTTCGATGATATCGTCCAGAAAAATTTCGTCCATTTCGTCAAAAGCACCCGTACTATTACGAATCGACATGATCTTGTCGCGCAACTGTCTTACCGCATCCTCAGTGCTGGCGGCGGATAAAAGCATGGTAAAATAACCGTGTTTTGAATGATCCAGCTCGTCAAAAGAAAAATGGGCCATATATTTCATAATGTAACCTCCCAAGCGTAAGTTCGATCGGTGGTGTGCAGAATTCGTCAGCATTTACCATAGAACCATTCTACCCCAAATCCGTAAACCAGGGAAAGGAGGGGGATGACGTTGAACATCCTTATAGTCGCTGAACAGGCCTGCGCCGGGGACGGTGAAACATCGATGCAATCGGGGGGAGGGCATAGGACATGCCTCAACAGAGGGCGTCTGGTATAAACAGCTGCAGGTGAGCAGAAAGACGTAAAACGTGTATGCCGTTTACAGCAAGAAGCCTGGCGGGGAATCCCGCCAGGCTTCTTGCTGTAAAAGCGCTAGAAAATATGTCTCAATCAGGCAAGCGATCCTTCAAAGACCATTTCCACCACGCCGCCCAGGACCTCCCCGTTATAGAAGGGCACGTTGACGATGGTAAGGGTGCCTTCGGGGCCGTCCATGGTCAGGTGGTTGATCTTGATTTTTTTATTCGCGAAATCCTGGTAAATGATTTTCATCTTTTCCATGGTTTCCGGTTTATGGCAGGCAGCCATGTTCTTGCCCACCTGCAGCCCTGCGATCTTCAATTCGTCAAACAGTTCATAGGCTCTCTGGTTGGCGTAGGTGACATTGAAATCAGGGTCGGATACGACGACGGCGGTGTTGAGGCTATCCCAAAAATTGTTGTTGTTGCACATTTTCCCCTCCGGGTTACTTGGTTGGCAGGAATCGTACTGCACCTGTTTGAGCATGAAGGTGCGGCAGGCACTCTCCATTCCCGGCCGGGGCAGGACAGGGCTAGAAATAGCGGCGAGCGCCCAGGTATTTTTTGGTGAAGCCGGGGCGGGCCAGTTCGGCAATTTTGATTTCGTCGTTGCGTTTGGGAGCATGGACAAACTTGCCCTGGCCGATATAGATGCCGACATGGCTGACCTGGTTGTTGTGGCCGAAAAAGACCAGATCGCCGTCGGTCAGTTCTTCCTGGGGAACCCGCTGACCGACTTTGAATTGCTCCGCCGAAGTGCGAGGGATATTGATGCCGCACAGGTAGTAGACCGATTTGACGAAAGCGCTGCAATCGAGCCCTTCCACCACTGTATTACCGCCCCATTTGTAGGGAATGCCGACGAATCGTTCCGCGGTTTTAGCGGCGATTTCACCCATTTCGTTGTTTTTCTTGGGCTTTTTGATCGGCTTGGATGTCACTACCGGCGTTTCATTGGATACGGCTGCCGGTTTGGCAGGGTCAGCGTCGACGGTGGCGACGGCGGCAGGATCGTGGGCGACAGGATTGAGAGGGTGGATGTCCCTTCTGAGAGGCGAGGCGATGTAATAAGCATCGACGAGTCTGGCAGCGGTCAGTTCCCTGGCCGCATTTTTGGCTTCTTTACGGGTCGCATAGTTTCCGAACCGCACGGCAAACACGTTGTTCTCTTTTTTGAAATAATAGGCTTCTATGCCTTTGTCCTGAAGTTTGGAAGCCAGCCGTTCGGCATTGTCGACATTGGCGAATGCTCCGACCTGCACGGAATAACCCAACTTGCTGATCTCGGCAACGGGCTCAGCCCAGGCTGAGCCGGAAATAACCGCAAACGCTACCGCGCCTATGACCCATTTTTTCATACGATCGATGGCCATTAAGTTTTACCTCGAAAAAAAGCGGCATCCGGTTGAAATGCCGAAGCTCATATCAGGAAGTGTGGTAAGGGGGTGTTGTGACAAGAATCCGTCACGGTCATAATCAATAATGCATAATAGCCGTCAAACGCAATAAAAATCTAACTGCAGCGCAAAGGACAGCGTGCCGTGGAATGGTGGATAATCAACCTTCGCAATTACCATGGAGAGCAAGGAGGCTGTCGGTTGTTAAACGCATTTACATACTTGTACGGTTCCGTCTGTTCCATGGGAGGAGTTTATGTTGCCTGCTCTGCCCGCATTTTCAGGTTGCCGTGCTGATATAGAAAGGCTTCTACCATTTCGGCCGGCATCGGTCGGGCAAAATAGTAGCCCTGCATTTCGTTGCAGCCCCGTTGTTGTAAAAACATCATCTGCTCCTCGGTTTCAACCCCCTCGGCAAGGATTTTCAGTCCGAGGCGATCCGCCATGACTATGATGGTTTCGACAATGGCGGCGTCGTCCTGATCGGCGGGGATGTCTCTGACAAAATCCTGTGCGATTTTAATCCGGTCGATGGGGAAGTTTTTCAGGTAGCTCAAGGATGAGTAGCCCGTGCCGAAATCGTCGATGGAGATCTGGATGGCACGTGTTTTGAGGTCGACCAGGATTTCGATGGCGTTGTCAATATTTTCCATGAACACACTTTCGGTGATTTCCAGTTCCAGCATGTGAGGTTCCAACCCGGAAGCCTCCAATGCCTTCTCTATGCGTTCGACCAGGCCCGGTTGTCTGAATTGCTGGGCGGACAGGTTGACGGCCATGCGCATGGGTGGCAGACCCATGCGCCGCCATTTTGCCGCTTGATGGCACGCGGTATGTAATATCCACTCACCCATGGCGTGGATCAGTCCCGTCTCCTCCGCCACCGAAATGAACATGCCGGGCGATACCACGCCTTCTTCAGGGTGCTGCCAGCGCACCAGTGCTTCCATCGCGATAATTTGTCCTGAGCGAAGATCCACCTGAGGTTGGTAGACCAGGAAAAATTCCTCATTCCTTATGGCACGGCGTAATCCGGCCTCCAGTTGATGCCGTTCGATGACCTTGCTATGGATTTCTTCGGAGAAAAAGCGATAGGTGTTGCGGCCGGCTTTTTTTGCTTCATACATGGCCATGTCGGCGTGTTTCAAAAGGGTTTCCGAGTCGCGGCCGTTATCAGGAAACATGGCGATGCCGATGCTGGCTGATGTAAAAAACTGCCATTCGCCCAAATCGAATGGATTTTCGCTCAAAGCGGCAAGTATCGTTTCTGCTCTTAAAGCGGCCTTCGATGAACTTTGCAGGTCAGTCAGGACCAGGACGAATTCATCCCCACCCAGCCGTGACAAGGTGTCGCTGCCGCTCAGCAGGCTGCGAAGTCGCGAGGTCAACAATACCAGCAATTCATCGCCTTTGGCGTGGCCGGTGGTGTCGTTGATTTGCTTGAAATCGTCGAGGTCCAGCATCAATACGGTGATCGCTTCGGACCTGAGCGATGCCTGGTCGAGGGCCAGATCCATGTGTTTTTTCAGTGCGATGCGATTGGGAAGGCCGGTCAATGCATCGCTATAGGCGAACTGCCTGATTTCCCGCTCACTGGCTTTTTTGCTCGTAACATCACTGCAGTAGGCCGTCAGTGACAGGGGTGTCTCCGAAGCGTTTCGCGTGACAAAAGCTTGGATTTCCAATTCAAACACGCCGCCCTGTTTTCTTTCGGCGAGCAGCTCTCCACGCCATTTCCCTTCGGTTTTGAGGATATGAAAGGCACTAAGTCCCTCTTGGGGGTTTTTCAGGAAGGAAGTAAACGATCGGCCGATCATTTCCTGAGCGGTTGTGTAGCCGAAAAGCTCCAGCAGGGCCGGGTTGGCATAGGTGACCTGACCATCCATCGTGGCCATGCCGACGGGGTTGCTGGAAGAATCGATTGCGTATTGGGCAAGGAGCAGCTTCTCCTCGGCCAACTTGCGATCGGTGATATCGCGGATGGTCGATCGTTGGCCGAGAAGATGGCCGTTGGCGTCTCGCATCTGGCGGCACAGGTGTTCCACCCAGCGTGTCTTTGCACTGCAGGTTACAATCCGAAATTCGTGAAAACCGGAACCTTCTTGACAAAGCGACTGCCTGTACAAGTCGCAGTCGTCAGGATGAATAATTTTTTCAAGCAGATTCCGATCCTTTTGGAATGCCTCTGCAGGAAAACCGCAGATGCGTTCGCATGCAGGCGAGGTGTAGATCAAATTACCGTCCGGCGCGATCCAGAGTTCCCAGTCGTAGGTAAAGTCGGCAACTGCACGAAAGAGATTTTCCCTTTCACGCAAGGATCTTGTCGTTCGCCAGCATTGTTTGAGAGCATACAAAAGTGCCAACACCAGCAGTGAAAATATCCCGGAAGTGGCCATGCCGAGATGTAGACAGCGCGGGGAAACGACCAGGGTGTTTGCGGTAATGGGTTGATAGGGCTGCCCGGTACTATGGGTGAATGCTGACGGGCTGGCAGTGGCGGCGGTTTCTACCAAAGCCGGTTGCCTCATATCCAGGGGAGCGGACACGCCCTGGATTGACGATGCGGTAAAACTTCTGCAGGGTAAAAACAACAGCAAACCCAGGACGAGGAAGCATGATGTTATTTGAATGCCTTTTTTGTGGATGCCAATGGCGGTGTCGGATTGCATGAGATAAACCTCGGGCCGGTGCCGGTTGATGAATTTATCCTGCTGGAAGTAGCTGTTTCCTTGTGTCCAAAACAAAAAAAGCACCCGAAGTCCCTGGGGTGACAGGGGGTTCGGGTGCTGCAGGAAAATTATAATTGTAAAATTTCGTCTATGGTCATTTTCTTCGGTAACCCGGCTATCCTGGGAAAGGACCCGTGGCTTTGCGTCACCGGATTGCTCCGGTTTTGCCAGTGTCGGAAAAATTTATGTGGCCCCATAATAGTCAGTGAATATGAAATGTCCACAAAAATAATTAAAAAAACATTGCATAGGTGTCGAAAAGACAAAGGTCGTTTTACCTTCGTTACTGAGAAAGTAAGAGAGCCGCATCGAAAAGGGCAGTATTGACACGATTCCTGCAAAGGTCTCTGATGACCGGGGAATCGTGCCAATACATGGTTTTATTACAAAATATTGACAGCCCGGAAAAGGTTGGCCGCGCGTTACTCGAGCTGGTCGCGGGCCTTTGGGGGGCTTGTGGCATTTTGTCGTATTTCGGGGAGAGTCAAGATTATGAAACAATATGCCGCGCAGGAGATTCTCCTGGAAAGTGGTACCAATGAAATGGAAATCCTCGAGTTTTATCTCGGGGGACAATCCTTTGGAATCAACGTTCAAAAGCTGCGGGAGATCATCTGTTACGATCCCGCCAAACGCACGGCCATGCCGGAGTCCTTGCCCTCTGTTCTCGGGGTTTATATGGTTCGCGGGTCCTCCATCCCTCTGGTTGATCTGACCAGCCATCTGCGTCGACGAACCGCCGTGGCACCGGACGCCGATGCCCGCGCTATCGTGCTGGTTTGCCAATTTAACCAGAAGGTAACAGGGTTTCTGGTGGATGGTGTTAATCAGATACATAGGGTTAATTGGCAGAATGTCGAGCCCATGGCGTCTCTCATTGAACGATTTCGACCCCGCTTCACTGGTACTATTCATGTCGAGGATCGGGAAGTATTGATCGTTGACCTTGAACACATTGTGGCCGAGGTCGATCCGGAAATGAGTATGTGTTTCGACCATGAAAGGGAAGCTTCTTCCGATTCATTCGAGTTGCAGGCGCGCGGGACTGTCGGTTTGATGATCGCAGAAGACTCAGTGCTTATTCGCATCGGTATTCAAAAGGTATTGGCAAATGCCGGATATTCCAAGGTCAAGGACTTTGCCGATGGGGAGGAGTGCTATCGGGAACTGGCTCGAATCAGGGAGCAGTCGGGCTCCGAGGCAGAGTTTTTGAAACATGTTCGGTTGTTGATTACGGATATTGAAATGCCCCGGATGGACGGTTTGACACTGTGTCGCCGAATTCGCGAGGATTTGGGTTTGAAGGAGCTTAAGGTTGTCATGTTCTCTTCGCTGGTTACCGAACAGATGGCGCATAAGTGCAAATCCGTCGGCGCGGATACCTGGATCAGTAAACCCCAGATTCCCACCCTGGTTGAGCTTGTTGATGGTTACTGCCTGGGTATACCCGCGTCCGCGAAGAAATAATGTACTCGGCTCGTTTGCACTGCAAGTTTGATGGCGGCAGGAAAAATCCGCCCTGCTGCGTTGCAGGACTTTTCCAGACTTCGGTATGCCCTATGTATGCCTTCGCGTCTGAAAAAGCTCTACGCATTGCAGGTCGAAATTTTTGTTTTGCCATCTTATGTCTTTTTGAAAAAGTATCAAACAGTATTTATTATTTGTTGAATAATTTTTCTTGCATTGATATAAGTCGCATTATTATTGAGTCTATACCTTGATTTTGATGGCAAACATCACAGTGATGTGGGGACGCAAAGCCATGGATCCTGTTTTGGACAGGATCGCCAGGTTGTAATATGGATATTAATATACACCGCCATTAAACAGCCCATCTTTTTCTCTGAAGATGGGCTGTTTTATTTTTATTAGAAGAAACACAGCTATTAAATTCTCCGATTTTGGCATTTCTTAAACACAGGAATTACCTATGAGTGTTCTGCCTCAAGAGTCTGCGACCTATCAAATACTTCGAAATTTAATCCGCCATATGCCCCGTTGCATCGCGATTGTTGATAAATCCCGGCGGATTGTCGCATGTAACTGGTATGGATTGGATTCTTTTCCGAGGCAACTCAAGCATTCTGATCTGTTTTGTCACGACATTTTGGGCCTGCAGGCACAGCAGTCGTGCCAGCCCTGCGTCGTTGATGAGATATTTGCCAGTGGACAGCCCGCCGCTTTCGAAAAAGTATTGCCATGGCATGGTGTCGTGCATGTGAAAGCGTCTCCTGTGTTTGATGAGGCAGGGCAAACTGCCTTTGTGGTTCAGGAACTTCATTTCTCGTCATTTCAGGAATGTTCTGAAGATGAACTCGCCAATACGACAAGTGTTTTGGGTGATTCCAACACTCGTATTGAAAAATCGCCGCGCAACAGTCAGGAGCGATATCGCGCGCTGGTCGAAAACCAGGTGGAACTGGTGATTCGCTGGTTGCCCGATACCACGCTGACCTACGTCAATCCTGCTTATTGCCGATTTTTCGAAAAAACCGGAGATCAACTTGTCGGGCAGAAGTTTTTGCAGCAAGTGCCGGAGATTTACCATAAATATCTCAGGCGGCAGATAGGCTCAGTGCTGGAAAATCCCCAAACCGTCTATTCCGAGTTTCAGTCCATAGCAGCCGATGGCAGGCCGGCATGGCATCGCTGGAGCGACACCCCGATTCTTGGTCAGGATGGCACGGTTGTGGAATTTCAATCCGTGGGGATGGATATCACTGAACTGAAAGAGGCGTATCAGCGACTGCATCACAGTGAGTTGCGCTATCAACATCTGTCGCAACACGACCCGTTGACAGGGCTGCCAAACCGGCTGTTACTTTTTGATCGCCTCCGACACGTGATCGCGAAGTCCCGGCGATTCGGTCGCGCCTTTGCGCTGTTGGTGGTCGATCTGGACCGCTTCAAGAAGGTCACCGATGTGCTGGGTCATGATGGCGCCGACCGGGTGCTTTGTCAGGTGGGTAAGCGCTTCGGCGAGGTTGTGCGTGAATCCGATACGCTGGCTAAGCTCAGTGGCGACGAGTTTGTCATTGTCTGTGACGAAATCAACAGTGCCGAGGGGCCATCGGTGCTGGCGAAGATCCTGCTGGACAGCATGTCGGTACCCTTTGAAATAGACGGCCACATCCTTTCGCTGTCCGCCACGGTCGGGATTTCCTTCTGGCAGGAAGGTATAAGCAGCCTCGATAGTCTTCTGAAGGAAGCTGATCTTGCCGTGCAGGAGGGGAAACGCCAAGGCGGCAATCGCTACCTTTTTTTCAACCGGCAGATGAGTGAACGTACCAGGGATGAAGTTTGTGTGGAGGGGGTGCTGCGCCAGGCTATTCAAAATGACGCCTTACATCTGGTGTATCTGCCGCAGATCGATCTGGCCTCCGGCCTTACTGTCGGTATTGAGGCCCTGGTACGGTTAACCGATCCTGAAGGTAACTGTATCCTCCCCGGCGAGTTTGTTCCTGTTGCGGAAAAAACCGGACTTATACTGGCGTTGGGGGATTGGGTTCTCGAACAAGCATGCAGGCAGAATTGCCTCTGGCAGGCGGCCGGATTCCCGCCGAACGTCATAACCGTAAACGTTTCGCCCGCCCAGTTCGGTCAATCCGATTTTGCTCACAGGGTGATGAATGTCTTGATGCAAACCGGGATGAAACCTTGTTGGCTGGAGCTTGAGATCAACGAATACGCCATTATGGAGAATGTTGTACATGCGATCGAAGTGATGGAAATGCTGACACGGGTGGGTGTCCGTTTCGCCATCGATGATTTTGGGAAAGGGTTTTCTTGTCTGGCGCACTTGCGCCACCTGCCAGTATCCAAATTGAAAATCGACCGTGCATTTACGCGGTATGTGCCTGACAATGTCCTGGATGTCAAGTTGGTTAACGCTGTTGTGGCGCTGGCTCGCAGCCTGGGTGTTCAAACGGTTGCCGAAGGGGTGGAAAACGATCGGCAATGTGAATTTTTCCGGGAATTGCAGTGTGATCTGGCGCAGGGATATTTGTTCGGGCCGCCGCGATCGGCGGAGGAAATTTGTGCCTATTTTACAGGTCGTGGCCGGACTATCCCGCTACCTGTTTGAATCGAGGGAGTTGTTTCGATAGATACAGTGTTGCCGATCACAGACATGGTTCTGTGCCACAGCGAGGTGGAAGGGGAAATCAACCGGGTGAGGATTCGTTTGTTTGGTCCTTTTGCAACAACCCGCCGTGCAGGGGCAGTCGAAGAGGGTTCGTCGGATATCAGCGTCCGATCCCCTTCAATCCATTGCAAGCCGGGAAACGCCTGTTTCTGAGCAAAGGCGAAAGCTTGAACACCATCGTTTTTACGTGTGTTTTAAGGCAAGGGCATATATTCCTTGAACAATCGCAGTAATTTTGCTAAAAAGGGCGTTCTATTTTATCTAAAAGGAGGTCTCTGTATATGGGGCTTATGACTGGTAAACGCGGCATTATTTTTGGTGTGGCGAACGAACTCAGTATTGCCTGGGGGATCGCTCAGCAACTTCATGCTGCCGGGGCCACTTTGGCTTTTACTTATCTGAATGGTGCGCTGGAAAAACGCGTGCGTCCCCTTGCAGAGAGTGTTGACGCGGCTCTTATTCTGCCCTGCGATCTGGCCAGGGACGAAGATATAGAGGCGGTATACGCAGAGGTCGCCAAGAAATGGGGCAAAATCGATTTTGTGGTTCATGCGGTGGCGTTCGCCAACCGCGATGATCTTAAAAATCCCTTCAGCCAAACCAGCCGCGACGGTTTCAGTCTGGCCATGGATATCAGCGCTTACACTCTGATTGCCGTGACCCGCGGAGCGCTGCCGTTGATGAACGAAGGGGGCAGCGTTATCACCCTTTCCTATCTTGGTGCTCAACGCGCCGTACCCAACTATAACGTCATGGGTGTTGCCAAGGCAGCACTGGAGGCTTCGGTGCGTTATCTGGCCGCCGAATTGGGGGCCAAAAATATTCGCGTGAATGCGATTTCGGCCGGGCCTATCAAGACCCTGGCCTCTTCGGCGGTGGGGCAGTTCAAGGAAAAACTGCGCATTATGGATGAACTCGCGCCGTTGCGTCGTACCGTCACCCAGGAGGAGGTCGGTAAATCCGCTCTTTACCTGCTGTCCGACCTTGCCAGTGGCGTCACTGGTGAAGTCCACTACGTCGATGCCGGTTTCAATTTTGTCGTCGGCTAAGCCGGGATGACAGTGCTTAAAACCCGCATATCAGCAAAAGGACCTTTCGGGGTCCTTTTTGTTTTTGGGGAGCTATGTTAGTTCACGGCAATTTGACAGGGCTCAAAGCCAGCCAGATCAAGGCCTTGGAGCGGATCTATCGACGCCGGGTACCGATGGATCAGGTCGTTACGCCGGAGTTGGCCCGCTATTTGACCGAGCAGTCTCTGGAGATTCGGCGACAGATTGGTTTGATTATTGATCGTAGCGGTACCGTAAGGTATGTGATCGTCGGCGACGATCGTGAAATCGTTATCCCCGATCTGTCGGATTATGGCCGTGGTCGCAGCGGTCTGCGCGGGCTACGCTGCATTCATACGCACCTGGCCGGCGAGTCATTAAGCGAAGACGATCTGACGGACCTGGCGCTGTTGTGTCTCGATCTCATGGTGATGATTGAGGTCGGCGAAAACGGGTTGCCGGGACGGCTGGAATATGCCCATCCGCTCCCCCCGAATCCTGAGGGCAAAGGGGTCGAAATCAGCGCAGTGCCATCGGTGTTCGACCTCGATCTGGATCTCGACAGGTTGTTACGTTCCCTGGAGCAGGAACTGGAAAGTCAGATAGCCGAAACCGTCGATCTATCCGATCCCAGGGAAAAAGGTATTCTTATTTCCGTCAGTCAACAACCGCGCTACGAAGTTGAGGACTCCCTTGATGAATTGGCAGAACTGGCCAGGACCGCCGAGGTAGTGGTATTGGACAGGTTCATACAACGGCCGCGTCAGGTGAACCCCAAGTACCTGCTGGGGGAGGGGAAGGTCAAGGAAGTCATTATCCGTGCCCTGCAACAAGGCGCCACGCTGCTTATTTTTGACCAGGATCTCAGCCCCGCACAGGTACGAGCCATCGCAGAAATCACCGACCTGAAGGTTATCGACCGATCCCAGCTGATTCTTGATATTTTCGCCCGCAGGGCCCATACCCGTGACGGCAAGGTGCAAGTTGAGCTGGCACAGCTTAAATATATCCTTCCGCGCCTCACCGGTCGTGGGGTCGCGTTTTCGCGGCTGATGGGTGGCATAGGTGGGCGCGGTCCAGGGGAAACCAAGCTGGAAATAGATCGTCGGCGCATTCGCGATCGCATAACTCGTCTGGAAAACGAACTGAAGAATCTGTCCAAGGGACGTTTGCAGAGGCGCCAACGTCGTATCCGTTCCGGCGTGCCTATTATTTCCATCGTAGGTTATACCAATGCCGGCAAGTCCACCCTGCTCAATGCCTTGACCCAAAGCGCGGTTTTTACCGAAGACCTGTTGTTCGCCACCCTTGATACCTCCAGTCGTCGATTGCGCTTTCCCCTGGAGCGGGAAGTCATCATTACCGATACCGTCGGTTTTATCCGCAAGCTTCCCAAGAGTCTGATTGGCGCGTTCCGTGCAACACTGGAGGAGCTGCAAGATGCCGATCTGCTTCTGCACGTGGTCGATATTTCCAATCCACGTTTCGAGGAACAGATCACCGCAGTGGAAAAAATCCTTGAGGATCTCGATCTGGGGGGGATCCCTCGACAGCTCGTATTCAATAAAATGGACCTTGTGTCGGCTCAGCAGGTCGAAGCGTTGGGTCGTCGATTTGACGCCATAGCGGTCAGTGCGCGTGATCGCAAAACCTTTGAACCCTTGCTGAAAATGCTCGAAGGCCGCTTCTGGCCTCGGGAAATGGAAGGGCCGGATTAAAACCCGGTGAATGTGATCGCATGGTGAAAAGATATGTTGGTTTGTTCTTGCTTGTGGGGATGATGGCCGGTTGCCAGATGCCGATACGGTCTGGTACCGGATCTGCTGATGCCGGCAAGGTCAAATCGCTGGCCAATGTTATCTTTACCGATGGATCGAATGAGGGCAATGCCGAGGATGAAGATATTGTCAACGAGGCGGAGGGTGCTGCCGACGATTGTGTTGCAGCTGCTGACCCCGAAACGCTGGAAGACATGGAACTCCTCTCCGACATGGATAAATTGCCACCGGAAGACGAAGGCGAGACGGCTGTCGAGGATGATCCGGTCTACGACATTCCAGTGGTCGAAAACGAAAAAGTCCGCTATTTCATTGATTATTTTGCCAATCGAGGTAGCCGCGGATTCCATCGCTTGCTTGAACGTTCGGGGCGTTACCTGCCGATGATGCAGGCTATATTTGCCGAAGAGGGATTGCCTCGGGATCTGACTTACCTTGCCATGATAGAATCGGGGTTCAACGAAAAGGCCCGCAGTCACGCCAATGCAGTGGGCCCCTGGCAGTTTATCGACAGTACCGGCAAGCTGTACGGTCTGCAAAACGAATGGTGGCGCGACGAACGGCGTGATCCGGTTAAAGCGACGATTGCCGCAGCCCGTCATCTTCGGGATCTTCACGCACGTTTTGAAGGGGATTGGAATCTTGCCATTGCCGCTTACAACGCCGGTGCCGGCAAGGTCAGTCAGGCCATCCGGAATTCCGGAAGTCGTGACTTCTGGAAGATCAGCAGGGAGGGGCACTTAAGTGCCGAAACCCGCAATTATCTGCCCAAATTATTTGCTGTGCTGCATATTGCAAAAAACCCTGCCAAGTACGGGTTCGAAAACATTCAGTATCAGCAGCCGTTGGCTTACGACGAAGTTGCATTGCCCAGCAGCACCGATTTGAATATCGTTGCCAGGTTATGTGGAGTCGAGCATGATGATATTCAGAAACTCAATTCTGAATTAAAACGATGGTGTACGCCGCCCGGCATCAAGGATTATAAATTGCGGATTCCGGTGGGCAAACGTGAGGCCTTTTTGACTGCGTATGCTGAAATTCCAGCCAGCCAGCGGACAAATTATTCCCAGTATCGTATTCGTTCCGGTGATACGCTCGACGCATTGGCCGTGCGTTTTGGTGTCAAGACGCGGGATATCATGCTTGTGAACCGGATCAAAAATCCGCGAAGTTTGCGCATCGGAACGGAACTGATTTTGCCCCTGAGCCCCGATTATGTCAATAATCCGATTGCTGCCCTGGAAGACGATTATGACCGTTCTCCTGTACGGACCCACAAGGTTCGCGCAGGTGATACCTTGTGGCAACTCGCGCGCCGGCATGACATCACTCCCAGGCAATTGGCCGCCCAAAACGGCATGCGTGTCGATAGCGTGTTGAGACCGGGTACGGTTTTGAAAGTGACGGGAAGTACATCGATTGCGACCGGTTCGGCGTCTGTCTACAAGGTGCGTTCCGGCGATAATTTATGGGCCATCGCCAAACGTTTCGGGGTCAGCAGCGATCGGCTTTGTGCCTGGAACGATCTGAGTAAAAAAAGTATGTTAAAGCCTGGCATGGTTCTCAAGCTATCCGGCGCCGCAGTTGGTGATAGCCCGCGGAAAATCATCTACCAGGTGCGTTCCGGTGACAGCTTGTGGAGTATCAGTCGACGCTTTAGTCTGTCTGTGAGCAAGATCAGGAACTGGAACAACCTCGGCAATAAACAGTTACTGCGCCCTGGACAAAAATTGACGCTCCTTGTCAGCGCCGACCATCGGGGATAACATTTTGACATTTTATTGGCCCGTTGTTAAACTGCTTGGCTCAATGTATGTCAACCATGTGAAAGGATCCCTTCGTATATGATCAATCTGGCAATATCATTGGCAGTGTATTTAGCTGTTGTCGGTCTGCTACTGCTAACTACAAGCCTCGAGGCCTGGGTCAGCGCTCTTATCGGCATGGCTGTTTTTGCCCTGGTTTATTTCCTGCTGAGCCGCCGTGTGCTCAAAAAGCTTACCGCGGTGATGGAGGAGGTGCAGCGGGACATGATGGCCGGTCGTGCGGAAAAGGCCATAAAAATTCTGGAAGCCACCTTGCCCATGGGGAAATGGCAGTTTCTGGTTACGTCCCAGTTGCACTCCCAGATCGGCAGTCTTTATTATCTCAAGCGTGATTTCGGCAAGGCTTTTGACTCTCTTCAAAAGGGATCCAGTCGTCACTGGCCTTCCATGGGTATGCTTGCCATCTGTTACATGAAGCGCAACAAGCTCGATAAAATGGTTCAAACCTTCGAAAAGGCCGTCAGCCTGACCCGCAACGAAGCCATGCTATGGAACCTGTACGCCTACTGCCTCGAAAAAGTCGGTAATCGGACCCAGGCCATTGAAATCATGAAAAAAGGAATCAAGAAAACCGGTAATGACGAAAACCTGCAGCAAAACCTCGACGCCCTGAATGATGGCCGTAAAATGAAAATGCAGGTTTACGGCGATATGTGGCTGCAATTTCATCTCGAGAAAACCGGCACCATCGTAAAACAGCAGACCAAGGCTATGCAGGGCCGGCGAAAAATCGTAAGGCGGTAATCGTGGCGAGCAAGAAAAAACAGCCCAGAAGCAAACGGGAATTCAATGAAAGCCCCTTCAAGACGTTGAAGGGGCTTGTCGTTTCCGAGCAGGCGATTCCGGCTCCGCAAAGCATACAAAAAAAGCCTGCGGCAGCAGAGGAAGAAGTTGACGACGGCTCCCTGTTTCAGCGGGAAATGGCCATGTTGAAGGTTGAAAAGCGTCATGGAAATGAGACCGGCCGTTGTTTGCCGCCGGAATGCCCCACGCCGGAGTCTCCCCCGGAGAAGTCCCCCGCCGCCACAACAGATCAGGAACTGTTTCTATCAGCGCTTGGCAATATGGATAGCGTATTCAGGGACGAATTGCCGCAGGAAGCTGAGCCCCATGCCTCCCCACGTCGTATGAAGCAATTGCGTCAGGGTAAGCTGGTACCTGAGGCGCACCTTGACCTGCATGGCGCGACGCGTGAGGAAGCGCGACACAAGGTTCGTTGTTTTCTCGAGGATTGCCTTCATCACGGCTATAAAACCGTCCTTGTTATTACCGGGCGGGGTAAAGGTTCTCGCGAAGGTCCCGTGTTGCGTGCCGATATGGAGAAATATCTTTCCCATGAAGCAACAGCCTGGGTGGCCGAATGGGGGCGAGCTCCGGCCCGTTATGGTGGAGAAGGGGCCTTGGTGGTGTATTTGAGATCTTCCCGAAAAAATTGATGTTGCATGACAAGAAAGGCCGTGGCGCATGCTACGGCCTTTCTTGTCAGTGATTATGCGATGAGCATTTCTGTTCTTAGTTCGTGTCCATCCGGAAACTATGGATGGACACAGTGCGGTTTTCATATGCGAAAAGGGCCGTTTCCGGATGAAAACTAGCTCAGTTGGTGCCGCCACTTCATGCCTTGTCCGGGTCGGGCTCTGCAGGGGCAGTTTCTGAAAGTTTTTTTGCGGCCGGTTTCCGAGGGCGACGAGCCGGTTTTTTCTTGATCGGTTCCTCGCCACCGGTCGATGGTGCCATAGGCTCTATTGCTTTGGCATCTACCTTGTTGTTCGTTGAACCAGCTCCAGCGGTTTCTGCAGCAGGTATTTCGCTGGTAAGCTGTACTGTGGAACCGACGGTTTCCCCGGCATCTTTAACAGCGCTTTCAGGTTTGGGCTTTGCCGGGCGCCGAGGCCGGGGTCGCCGGGCAGCGGGCTTGCTTGCTGCCCCGGGTTCAACGGGGCTCTCCTGCGAAACGGGTGATGCATCGACGGATGAGGCCTGCTGCGGTTTATCCACATCCGTTGGTTCAGTTTTTATCCGACTCTTTTCCGGGGCAGGTCTCAGGGCTTCCGGCTGAGTCTCCGGCTGAGTCT
>DIWZ01000030.1:172795-174159 GCA_002435955.1 Pelobacter sp. UBA6093 | reverse complement strand
ATCGGCCACCTCCTGACACTCCTTTTTGGTATTGCAGAACACCAGGCTCGATCCCGGACGGTAATGGCCCAGAATCCGGGCCACGGCGGCAAGCCGCTCCCGGGTTTCCACCAGATAGAACGTCTGCCGGATCTGCCCTCCATCATGCACCGCCTCGACCTTTACGGTGACCGGTTGACGCTGCACCGTCGCGCTCATGGCGGCGATGGAGGCGGGGTAGGTGGCTGAAAACAGCAACGTCTGGCGGTGGTTCGGCGCGGCCGCGACGATGGCAGCCAGGTCTTCCTGAAAGCCCATGTCGAGCATGCGATCGGCTTCATCGAGAACCAGCATGCGTAGCGATTTCAGGTTGAGACTGCCGCGTCGCAGGTGGTCGAGAATGCGGCCGGGGGTGCCGACCACGATATGAGCGCCGTGCTCCAGAGAGCCGAACTGGGGGCCGAAAGGGACGCCGCCGCACAGGGTCAGAATTTTAATATTGTCGGTGAACCGGGCTAGACGTCGCAATTCTTTGCCGACCTGGTCGGCGAGTTCGCNNAAACGCAGCGGTCTTGCCGCTGCCGGTCTTCGCCTGGGCGATGACGTCGGTGCCGGCCAGAATCAGCGGCAGGCTGTGGGCCTGGATCGGGGTCATCTCGTTATAGTCGAGGGAGGCAAGGTTCTGCAGCATCGACTTGTTCAGGGGGAGGGTGGCAAATGCAGTCGGGATCATGGGTTGCTTTCTGGTTGTCGTTACCAATGGGGCGGTTCGATAGGGCAACCGCCTGATTTTGAGCATGGCGGTTTGGTGCCGTTCACGTTAACCCTTACAGAGATTTAGAATGAGATGCACTTCGCTTTGCCGGCCGAGAACCTGCATCGCCTCGATGGCGCTGTCCGCGTATCCTTTGGCATCTCCGGTCAGGTAGGCGAAAACAAACGAGGCCAGTTCGGCCTGTGCCGTGGCGCGCCGCTCTTCAGCCGTTCGCCGCTTGCCAGCCCGCAGCCAAAGGGTTTCAGCGCGTTCCCGATGGATGTTGATGGCCCTGTCGATCAGGGCCAGACGCTCGTCAGGCGCCGATTTGTCGGTGGACTTGAAGGCGGCCACGATATTTTCGGGGAAGTCATCCTGGATGAGTTCCGCAAGACGTATCAGACTGTTTTTCACCAGAACCTCGGATAGTGGTTTTCAGGGGGGAGACGACGACCTGGGGCCGGTCGGGACTTTACGGCCGAAATGTTGCCGAATGAGGTGTCTGCAGTCACGGCGATGTCCCTGTTGGCTGCACTCTACTTGAATTGCTATGGAGGATTCAATCCCTGCCTGGCGATTTTTCCTGTTTTTCTCAGCTTGTCGGGCACTAGGAGGCTGTCGGATTATCCAT
>DIWZ01000030.1:109396-172762 GCA_002435955.1 Pelobacter sp. UBA6093 | reverse complement strand
GGATAGTCCGACAGCCTCCTAGCGGCTGCGACAGGGGAACGCCAGGATTCGAGGCGGATTCAGTTCGTTGAAGCGGATTTTTTGCATGGTTCGAAGGGTGCGCTTCCTCATCAGGCCCTTAGTGGCACCCCATCCCGTTGCTTGTTACTTAAAAATTGCTCTGCCTCCAAAGCCGGCAGCGGCTTGCTGAACAAAAATCCCTGGATTTCATTGCAGCCCATCTCTTGAAGGATGGTGGCCTGGGCTTTGTTTTCTACTCCCTCGGCGAGGACCCGCAGATTGAGACTGCCGGCCAGGGCGACGATCGATCTGGCAATCGTTCTGGCATTGGCATCTGTCACCAGGTCTTTGACAAACGACTGATCGATTTTGAGCTTTGTTATGGGGAACCGGTGCAGGTAACTCAGCGAGGAATAGCCCGTGCCGAAATCGTCCATGGCGATGGAGATCCCCAGCCTGTTCAAATCGCTCATAACCGCAATGGCGGTCTGCAGGTCCTTCATGAGCATGCTTTCGGTGATTTCAAGTTCCAGATAGTCGGGTTCCAGTCCCGTTTCCTCCAGGATTCGCTGCACCGTCGCCGGGAAGTCCTTGCAGTAGAGTTGCCGAGCGGAGATGTTTACCGAGACGGGGACGGGATTCGACCCCTTGCGGTGCAGGGCTTTGTTCCATAAACAGGCGATTTTCAGTACCCACAGCCCCATAGGTTCGATGAGCCCGGTTTCTTCCGCCATGGGGATGAACGTTCCGGGTGAGACGATGCCGCGCTGCGGATGTATCCACCGGACCAGGGATTCGGTGCCTATACAGCGTCCCGAGATAAGGTCGATCTGGGGCTGGTAATAGAGGGTGAGTTGTTCCTCGGCAATGGCCTGGCGAAACTGACTTTCAAGCTCCAGCCTTTGTCGGGATTGCTTGGTCATGCCCGGGGTATAAAATTGGTAGTTGTTGCCACCTTCGTCGCGGGCCCGTTGCATCGCCGCATTGGCGCAGCGCAATAATTCATCCACGGTGGAAGCGTCTTCCGGAAACAGGCTGATACCGATGCTTGCGGTGATATAGACGGGGAGACCTTCCAGAAGCATCTCCCGGGATATGTCGTGAAGCAGTCGTTGAGCCACTTCGACAAGATGGTTGATGTTGCGGAATTGCTCCATGACCACGACAAACTCGTTTCCGCGCAGGCGCGCCAGGGTGTCGGACTCCCGGACGCGTTTACTCAATCTCTGAGCCACTTCGGACAACAGGGCGTCGCCGGCGTGGTTGCCCAGTGAATCGTTTATATGTCTGAAACGATTCAGATCCAGCGCCAGGACCGCGAACCTGTCAGCGAACCGCTGTGCCCTTGCCAGGGTTTGGTTGAGACGGTCGATCAGCAGAGTCTGGTTGGGCAGGTTGGTTAAAAGATCATAGTGAGTGACATATTCCAGACGTTTGACATTCTCCTGGATTTTAGCTTCAGCTGTCAGCAGGTCGGTAATATTTCTGGAGGTTTCAATGATACCTCTGAGCAATCCCGTCTCATCTATCAGAGGGGCTGCCGTGATCTCGAACACGGAATCCTCGCCTGTAGTGGTTTGATGACGATGGAGCGTGCGGATTGGCTGGCCCGTATCCCGAATTTTTTCAAGGTTGCAGGAACCGGTGTTGGCCAAACAGGGCAGATGGTATTTTTGGGACATATGATCGCAAAACAGGGCCCCGGTGTTACATGTATTCTTCGGTAACAGTTGGTGGGCCGCCCGATTCATGGCGAGAATTTGATGGTTCAGGTCCATGATCTTGAGCGGTTCGACCAGACTGTCGACAACCGACTGGAAAAAGGCCCTCTCAAAAGCTACCAGCTCATGGGCACGCTGGTTGTCCGTGATATCCTGCACCAGTGCCAGACCGCACGGCGGACTTCCCGGCTTGCCGGCCATCCAGATGGCGGATACCTGGCCCCATACGGTAGTTCCATCCTTGCGAATATAGCGCTTCTTATAGCTGAAGCTGTGGTTCGTGCTGCAGGCGTTTGCAGCATAGAAAGGCAGACTTTCCTCCAAATCTTCAGGGTGAGTAAGGTCCTGGATGGTAAGACCCTTGATCTCATCTGCCGAATAGCCCCAATAACCGCAGGCAGTGTGATTTGCCTCCAGAATTTTACCTTGAGGGCTAACCAGCGCAACGCTGATGCCAGGCAGCTCAAAAAGGAAGCGGAAGGTGTCTTCGTTTTTTATCACGCACATGGCAGATCTTCTTGTGTTGGGTTAAATGAAAATCGCGGGGTGGTTATGGTTGTACCTGTGAAGGGTGGGCCGGGGATTGTTGGCAAGCTCCCAGGTGCCGTGAAAAGCCGTTAAGGGACTTCCGACACTTTACCATGAAATTTTTGCTTCGCCACCCGCAGAGTTTTCGCGAAAGTAACGGCTTTTCCTGTGAAAAAGCCCGCCGTCACTTGAGACGGCGGGCTTTTATCGGGAGTGCGGGCAGATTTCGGGACTTGCCTGTCAGGCGGCTTTGCGGAACGCCCCTGCAAACAGGGGTGAAATCAGGTAGATCGCGTCCGCCGCAAAGGCGATGAGCAGCGGTGCCAGGTAGTGGTCGCGGCGTACGCCCAGAGCCAGCAGGAACAGAAACGCACCGAGCACCAGGACCCGGACAATTTTGGGGATCCTGGGCAGGACGGCACGGCCGAAGTGGGGGTAGGGCACACGGGAAATCATCAGCAGGGCGGTGATACCGACGATGATGCCGACGACGGTCTGGCTGGGTATTAATACGCAGGTAGTTCCCGCCATCAGGGCGCCGGCCGGCGATGGAAGGCCGGAGAAGGTCGATACGCCGCCAGGTACCCCTGCCTTGCGTTTTTCGACCACGAAGCGGATCAGTCGGTAGATAACGGCCGCCAGGTAGAATCCCCCTATGACCAGGCCTATCCATAGCTGTGAAAAGGTGACCATGATAATGAGCCCGACGGTCAGGCCGAAACTGGTACCATCGGCCACGTCGTCGAAAAGTTCTCCCTGTGGGGTGGATCCCCAGCGCTCAGCCGCCCGGCCATCGAACAGGTCGAGAAACTGACCGAGGAACACCAGACCCAGGGCGTATACCGGCGGTCCGCCACTGAGCACCACCCAGCAACCGGCAAGGCCGCATACCAGGTTGAGGATGCTGAGAATATTGGCGTACCAGTAGTTGGGGATGACCTTGAAGAAGGTCGAGCAAAACGCCAGTCCGGTGCAGATGGCCAGCAAAGGATTGATGGAGCGTCCCAGAATCGGCAGCGGTCCGTAGATCCACACCAGGCCGACTACGATCAGCAATACCACCACCATGAAGGTTTTGGCCTTGCCGAACAGGTTGGCGGCCTTCACCGTAATGAATCGCCGCGAGGCCTGGCCGATAATGTCAAAGAGCAGAAACAGTGTGACCAGCACGGGGCTGAGTGCCCCGGCCCATGCGAGATAAACCAGCATGGGGGCGTACATGAGCTTGTCGGAGAGGGGATCGATGGTTGCGCCCTCTTCGGTATGCAGGTCACACTTGCGGGCGATATCGCCGTCGGTAATGTCGGTAATCATCCAGAAGGTGAAGAACAGGAAGCACAACCGTGGATAGCCCATGTGCAGCAGGGCTACAGACACAAACCCCATCGGGTAGCGAGCCCGACTGATGGCATTGGGATGCAGCCAGCTATGCCGGCGTACCCATTCTGTCTGTTCGGGGGTACGCAGGAAATAGAACACGGCGAACCGCTCCGCAGCAAGCATGAGGAAAACAGGGATGGCAATTTCAAGCAGAATAGAGCTGTAGGGTATCATGGCGCCTTGAATCGTTAGAGGGATAAGTGGCCGGGGCCAACGTTATTTATGCAATCATATATAGCATTCTCGAGGTTGCCAGGAGTCTGTCGGACCATCCGG
Source organism: Pelobacter sp. UBA6093 (assembly GCA_002435955.1). Lineage (GTDB taxonomy): Bacteria > Desulfobacterota > Desulfuromonadia > Desulfuromonadales > Syntrophotaleaceae > Syntrophotalea. The sequence continues at coordinate 168,857 of DIWZ01000030.1, read as the reverse complement.
GCGGATGCGAAACAGGCCCGCGTGCCTTTATGGAATGCGAGCCTGTCTGGAGAGGCGGGTGGTTGGATAAAGCGTCAGCAGGTGTCCCAGCGTGAAACCCTGCCCTTCTGGGGAGCCTATTCTCCAAACAGAAGCCGGCGGGCTCCGAGGAATTTCCTGCCCAGGGCACCTTCTTCCATACTCGAAATCTTTATTTTATCCTTGGCGCGCGGGGCATGGATGATCTTGCCTTCTCCGAGGTAGATGCCGACATGGTTGACGCGCTTGTTTGTTCCGAAAAAAACCATATCGCCCGCGGTCAGTTCATTGCTTTTGACCGGCTTGCCCTGTCTGTATTGTTCGGCCGAGGTGCGCGGCAGGTTGATACCGCACAGGGCATAGACCGTCTTGACAAAGCCGCTGCAATCCATGCCTTTTTCGACGGACATGCCGCCCCAGCGATATTTTACGCCGATATAGTCAAGGGCGATCTGGGCGGCGCGAAACCCGGGAGGGTGTGGTGCCATGGGTTGGTTCGCCATGGCCTCCAACGCTGCCACCACCTGCGCCCTGGTCGAGGTTTTTTCCGCCACCCCTTCATGCTTGCTTTTTGCTGGAAGGTTGCGTATTTCGGCAGGTGCCGCCGCCTCTGATGGGACGATAACTACCGGTTTAATGTCGGCTGGCGGGCTGTCTTGCACCACCGGCGTTTCATCGGGAATGTTTTCCTGTGCCGTCTCGGCCGCATCGACGGGCACGGAGGTCCGGGTCGATACGACCAAAAAGCTGTCGATGATGTGCTCGGCTTTTAATCGGGCGGCCTCTTGTTTGGCTTCCACTCGCGAAGCATGGTTGCCCGCTCTTACCACATGAAGGCCTCGCTGGTTGGTGGTAACGTAGGCGTCCAGCCCTTTGTCTTTGAGCAGCGAAGCGGCATTTTCAGCCGCGGATTGATGTGCGTAGGCGGAAAGCTGAAGGGCATAGGTTCTAGGGGGATCCGCAGGGGCAGGCTCGGCCGTGACTGCCGTCGTCCACAGGCAAAAAAGGGCCACCCAGAGGGAGATTTTTTTCATACATGGAATCCTGATCAGATTTTTCGGGCGGATCGCCAGTTTATTTTCGCAGGATCGACTCGGACGTTTGATGGCTGAAGTTTTCGAAGTTCCCCCCTTTTTATAGAAAACTTCCCAAAAAGTCATCTTAAAAATGCGGGATCGGGTGCGAAACCATAGCTTCTACTCGCAGCATGCGAGGCTGACGGGCCGCACATCTCGGGATTTTATGAGGCTTTTCCGGGAAGGTATGAAGGATGTGGGACGAGCCTGCGATGGCAGGCTCGTCCCATTTAGCAGGTGCAGGTTTTGGAGGGAGTTACGAGGATTGATGGAGCAACTTGACCACCAGCAGTCGCACCGGTGCGGTGCTGGTGTTTTGCCAGCCGCGCTGGGTGCCGGTGGGGATGGCGATAAGGCTGTCGGTTGCAACCTGCCGGACCTGATTTTCGATGGTCAGTTCGCCCCGACCTTCCAGGACGTAGAACAGCACATCGAAGGGATTATCGTGCGGAGGCACGCCTTCACCGGGCTGCAGTAAAATATGAATTACTTCGATGGGTCCATCGCTGTGCATGATGCGAGCATCGAAGGGAACCGGCACCTTCGGCGCTGATTTCAGGGTTATGATATCCATGACGGTTTCCTTTGCGAAAATTCAGATCCCTGTCGACCTATCCGGGCCGGATAATTCGACAGGTTCCTGGGGCGCAAACCTGATAAAATAGGGCAGGGCGCGGGGGTACGCCCCACCCAGGGGAGGCTTGCCAGTTTTCTTTGTTAACCGAGAATCGCCTTGAGATCTTCGTCAGCAGTTGTGATCGGGGCGATGTTGAAATTTTCGACCAGGTAATTCAGCACGTTCGGCGTGACGAAGGCCGGCAGGCTGGGACCGAGCTTGATGTTCCGGATGCCGAGGAACAGCAGGGTCAGCAGAATGACCACCGCCTTCTGCTCGTACCAGGACAGGATCATCGACAGGGGCAGATCGTTGACGCCGCACTCGAAGGCCTCGGCCAGGGCCACCGCAATCTGAATGGCACTGTAAGCATCGTTGCACTGGCCGATGTCGAGCAGGCGCGGGATGCCGCCGATATCGCCGAAGTCGAGCTTATTGAAACGGTACTTGCCGCAGGCAAGGGTCAGGATGACGCAGTCCTCGGGAACTTTCTCGGCGAACTCGGTGTAGTAGTTGCGACCCGGCTTGGCACCATCGCAGCCGCCGATGAGGAAGAAGTGCTTCACCGCGCCGGCTTTGACCGCGTCGATGACCTTGTCAGCCACGCCTAACACCGCGTTGTGGCCGAAGCCGACCAGGATGTCCTGGCCGGGGGCTTCGGGCAGCTCCGGCAGGCTCAAAGCCTTGTCGATGACCGCTTCGAAATTCCAGCCGGTCACATGCTTGACGCCGGGCCAGGCCACGCAACCCCAGGTGAAGGTGCGGTCCTTGTAGGACTCGGCCGGTTTCTGGATGCAGTTCGTATTGAAGATGATGGCGCCGGGGAATTCGGGGAATTCCTTGTTCTGGTTCTGCCAGGCGCTGCCGAAATTGCCGGCCAGGTGTGCATATTTTTTCAGGCCTGGATAGGCATGGGCCGGCAGCATTTCACCGTGGGTGTAGATGTTGATGCCCTTGCCTTCGGTCTGTTTGAGCAGTTCTTCGAGCATTTTCATGTCGTGGCCGGAAACCAGGATCCCCTTGCCGGCTTTGGTGCCGAGGTTGACCTGGGTGGGTACCGGATGGCCGTAATGCTCCACATGCCCTTCGTTGAGCAGCGCCATGACGGTCAGGTTGTGCTTGCCGCATTCCATGGCCAGTTCGACGAAGTCGCCAAGGCCCAGGGTTTTATCCGTGGTGGCGTGCAGGGAGCGGTGGAAAAATTCAAACACCTCGTCGTTGGTCTTGCCGAGGATTTCGGCATGCTCGGCATAGGCGGCCATGCCCTTGAGACCGTAAAGCAGGATCTCCACCACCGAGCGCACGTCGGGATCAGCGTGCAGTTGTTCGATGCCGTATCGGGCTCCCTGTTCCACGGGGTCGGCGGACAGGGTCCAGTCGGGTTGGTCGCAATCAAAAGAGCGAGCTTTTATGCCGTTATGGTCGCGGAAGGCTTTTTCATAAAGAGCGCGAGCCTGCTCCTTAAGGGTGTAGCAGCGCTGCAGCAGCCCTTGGAGGCGTTCGGCGTCAAAATCGACATTGGTTACCGTAGCGAACAGCCCCTCAAGTACGAAATGGTCGAGTGCCTTGTCGGAGGCGCCGAGCTTGCGGGCTTTATGCGCATAAAAGGAGAGGCTTTGCAATCCGTACAGCAGGTGATCCTGCAGGCTGGCGACTTCGGGTTGCTTGCCGCAAACGCCGACTGCGCTGCAACCGATACCTTTTGCCGTTTGTTCACATTGATGACAGAACATGGGTTCCTCCTTGGGGGGTATGAATAAAAAAGTCTCCGCATTACCTCTTGGTGATGGCCAACTTACTCCTAAGTTTGGGTGGTGGGCTTGACGGCGGTCAAGTTTGAGAGGTTTAGAGCAAAAACTATTTGAAATCCCAGAGATAAAGCCTGTTGCGAAAAAAAGAGCAAATTGGTAATAATTTGGTTGACACAAAATACCAAATGCAATAAATTGCCATCCAATGAATGAGGTGGCAATGTCAGAGCAGGAAAAGCAACAGCAGTTCAAACAGGTATGCAAGTCCCGGCGGGTAAGTTTGACACCGCAGCGGCTGGCGATTATGCGGGCATTGATTGCCAGGCGGGATCACCCTACTGCCGACCAGCTGTACGACGATCTCAGTTGCCAGATGCCGGGCATGTCCCGCACTACGGTTTACCGGGTTCTTGATACGTTTGTAAGTCTGGGACTGGTGCGAAAGGTCGACAGTCGCGCCTCCAAGGCACATTTCGATGCCGATGTCAGCCGGCATCCCCATCTGGTCTGCCTGAATTGTGGTATAGTATGCGATTTCCAGGACAGGGATTTCGGTCTCTTGCAGCCGCCCGCTGTGACCGACGATGGTTTTGAAATTGTCGATTACGCTGTGACCCTGGTTGGTTATTGCAGGCAATGCCGCCACCATGCGAACACCTCATGTGATTAAGCCCCCAAACGGTTAGGCCGCAGGCTGGAAATGTCTGCATAAACATAAACTTTTTATGCTAAAAGAGAGGGAGTTGTTATGTCCGCATTGAAAGGCACCAAAACCGAGAAGAACCTGTTGGAAGCTTTTGCCGGCGAGTCCATGGCCCGCAACAAATACACTTACTTTGCTTCAGTAGCCAAAAAAGAGGGTTTTGAGCAGATTTCCGCGATTTTTCAGGAAACCGCAGACAATGAAAAAGAGCATGCTAAACTGCACTTTAAGGCTCTGCAGGGTATCGGCAATACCATGGATAACCTGAGGGCGGCCGCTGGCGGAGAAAACGAGGAATGGACCGAAATGTATCCCCGCATGGCCCAAGAAGCCCGCGATGAAGGTTTTGACGATCTGGCCCGCTTGTTTGAAAATATCGGCCACATCGAAAAAGCCCATCAGGAGCGCTATGAGCGTATTCTCAAGGCCGTCGAAGCAGGCACGATTTTCAGCCGTGCGGAAGAGCGTGTGTGGAAATGTCGCAATTGCGGGTTTTTGCTCAATGCCAAGGCGGCACCGGCCATCTGCCCGGTATGTGACCATCCCAAGGCCCATTTTGAAATCGAGGTCGACACGTTCTGATGGTGATTGTCAGTCTTCGCGGATAGCTGCGGGGAGACCTTACATAACGAGATTTTGTCCGGCCCTTTCAACTTCAGGAGGAAGAAATCATGGAAAAGTATGTATGTGAAATTTGCGGTTATGTGTACGATCCTGCCGTAGGCGATCCCGACAACGGTGTTGCTGCGGGTACCTCTTTTGCGGATGTGCCGGCAGACTGGGTCTGTCCCTTGTGCGGTGCCGGCAAGGATATGTTCGTACTGGAAGATTAATTCCCTATGAGGCGTTTCCGGCTTGCACCTGTGGGCCGGAAACCGCTGTCATAACTGAAAGGTCCCTGGGGGCCTGTCGGATTATCCATGAGCCGGCTGCAAATTCGGCCCGGAAAGTTCGACAGGCTCCCAAGCTGAAGATGAGGTTTTTTAGAGGCCGCTGCAGGGTCGCTCCCCGGGAGCGGCCCTTTGTTTTTGGTGCAAGATGGCATAAGCGGATTTTTTTCCGGCAAGAAGGTTGATTTAGCCGTTTCAAAATTCTAGTATGGTCTGTTAATGATGCCGGAGCGGCTTTGACGCCGGTATCGGATGTTTTTTTATTCTACAGACTACGAGTCGTATTCATGTTATTCACCATGCATAATTCCGTGGCCATTGCCTGGATCAGAGGTCGTTTTCTCTCGTTTTTGAACCGTTTAGGGGTCAGTGAAAAGACCTTCATGGCGTTTCTTGCGCTGGGGGTCGGCGTGATGGCCGGGCTGGGAAATTTCATTTTTCGAAAGACCATCGATCTGATCCACTGGCTGGTGATCGAGCAGGGGACGGAATTTTTTCATATATCTTTTGAGCACTGGAGCGCGGCACGCTTGTGGTCGGTGCTGTTTCCGGTGAGTGCCGGCCTGTTAATGCTCCCTTTCGGCATTTTCTTTGCCAAGGATCTGCGTTTCGGGTTCGCGCATTTTCTCGTACGGGTCAATCTGCGGGGGGCCAAGATACCGGGGAGGACCATCGTAACCCGCGGGCTGGCCAGCGCCATTACCCTGGGAGCCGGCGGTTCGGCCGGGCAGGAAGGGCCCATCGCCCAGATCGGCGGTGCCATCGGCAGTCAGGTTGGTCAGCTTTTTAAGGTCAGTGGCAATCGTTTGAAGCTGCTGGTGGCATGCGGGGTCGCCGGCGGCATAGCCGCAACCTTCAACGCCCCCATCGCCGGAGTGTTTTTTGCTCACGAAATTGTGCTGTTGTCATCGTTTGAGATCGCCAGCTTTACCTCCATCGTAATCTCCAGCGGCATTGCCACCGTGGTTTCCCGTGCCCTGCTGGGCAATCTGCCGGCGTTGAGAGCGCCGGTTTATTTGCTGGCGCATCCCTGGGAACTGCTCTGCTACCTGGTACTCGGCATGCTGGTCGGGGTGTTGGCGGTGTTTTTCATCACAATGCATTACCGCATCGTCGACCATTTTGCCGCTCTGAAAATGCACCGCCTGGCCAAACCCGTATTCGGTGGCGCGCTGGTCGGCATCATCGGTATCGCGTTTCCGCAGGTATTCGGTAACGGTTACGAATTCATCGAGAATGTCCTGCTGGGCAATGGGGTGCTGTGGTTGTTGGCCGGGCTGGTTGTGATCAAAGCCGTGGCGACTTCCATTACGCTCGGGTCCGGCTTGCCGGGTGGCCTGTTTGCGCCCTCACTGTTTATCGGCGCGGTCACCGGCGGTGCTTACGGCAAGGCCTTGCAGGTCCTTTTCCCGGGGACGGTGCCGGCTGCCGGACCCTATGCCCTGGTCGGCATGGGGGCGTTTCTGGCGGCTGCCACCCATGCGCCGATGACCGCGATTTTCCTGCTGTTCGAGATGACCGGTTCCTACGATCTGATTGTCCCTATCATGCTGTCGTGCGTGGTCGGTACCGCCATCAGCCGCCACCTCAAGAAAGACAGCATCGATACCGTGGAGCTGTCGCGGGCCGGCATCAACCTGGAAGCCGGCAAAGAGCGCAATATCATGATGGCTCTAAGGGTCGGCGATGTTATGACCCGCGATCCCGAATCGATCCCCGAGAACATGACTCTGCGGCAGTTCAACCACTTCATCTCCAGCACCCGGCATACCAATTTTCCACTGGTCAATCGCAACGGCGAATTGACCGGCATCATCTCCGTACAGGATTTCATGGGTGTGGTGTTTGAGGGAGATCTCCTCGACCTGGTGGTGGTAAAAGAACTGGCCACCGTGGATGTCATCACTGTGAGTACCGAGGATAATCTGGACCGTGCCATGCGAAAAATCGGTTACCGCAACATCGAACAATTGCCTGTGGTGGATGTGTGCGACGGACGCAAACTGATCGGCATCGTCAGCCGGCGCGACATGGTATCGGCCTACAATCGGGCCCTGATGGCACGTTCCATGGAGGAGGAAGACGATGAATGAGTTGCTCGCTACCCTCAATGCCTGTCAGCGCCAGGCGGTCCTGCACGAAAACGGGCCGCTGTTGATCCTGGCCGGAGCCGGTTCGGGCAAGACCCGCACTCTGACCCACCGCATCGCGTACCTGATCCAGCAGCAGCAGGTCGAACCGTGGCAGGTTCTGGCGGTGACCTTCACCAACAAGGCCGCGGCGGAAATGCGCGAGCGTCTGCAACGCCTGGTCGGTAATATCGATGGTTTGTGGATCAGCACCTTTCATGCGGCCTGCGCGCGTATTTTGCGCCGGGATGGCGAGGTGCTCGGCTATGGCCGCGATTTTACCATCTATGACGATCAGGATCAGCAACGTCTGCTCAGGGATTGCCTGACGCAACTGGGTATCGCCGAAAAAGACCTTAAGCCCCGGGCCGTGGCTACCGCCATCGATCAAGCCAAAAATCGCGGTTTGATGCCTGAGCAGTTTATTCCCGCGGGGCCTCGCGGCGAGCAGGTGGCCAGGGTCTATGAGCGCTACCAGAAGCGCCTGCAGCAGGCCAATGCCCTCGATTTCGGTGATTTATTGCTGCAGACGGTGCGCCTGTTCCGTGAGCATCCCCAGGTTCGCGAGGCTTATTGTCATCGTTTCGCGCACTTGCTGGTAGATGAATTCCAGGATACCAATCAGGTGCAGTACGACATGGTCAAGGCGCTGGCCGGCGATGGTCGGCACCTGTGCGTGGTGGGTGACGACGATCAGTCGATCTATGCCTGGCGCGGCGCCGAGATTGGCAATATCCTGCATTTCGAACGCGATTTTCCCGGCGCCAGCGTCATCCGTCTGGAGCAGCATTACCGCTCTTCCTCCACCATTCTCGAAGCCGCCGGCCAGGTCGTGGCCTGCAATGTCGGGCGCAAGGGTAAAACCCTGTGGACCGATAACCCGACCGGTGAGCCCATCACCCTTGAAGGCTTGCCCGATGATCTGGAGGAGGCCCGGTTTGTTGCCGGAGAGATCTCCCGCTTGCGTCAGGCTGGGCGTCACCTGCGTGATGTAGCGGTGTTTTACCGTACCAATGCCCAGTCCCGGGTGCTGGAGGAGACCCTGGTGCGCGAGGGTCTGCCGTATGTCATGGTCGGTGGGGTGAAATTCTACGCCCGCATGGAAGTCAAGGATGTGCTGGCTTATCTGCGAGCTCTGGCCAATCCGGCCGATTCCCTGTCGGCCAAACGCATCGTCAATGTGCCGGCTCGCGGTATCGGCGCCGTAACCACCGGGCGCATCGCCGAGTACGAAGAGGAGGCCGGCGGCTTTTTGGCGGCATGCCGCATATGTCTCCAGCGTGGCGTGCTCAAGGGCGCCGCCGCCCGTAAGGTAGCGGATTTCAGCCAGTTCATGGAGCGCTTCGCCCAACGCATGCAGGAAGTGTCGTTTTCGCAGTTGGCCGCCGAGTTGCTGGAGGAAAGCGGCTATGCACCTGGCTTGCGTGAGGAAGCGCAGTCGGCCATGACCGAGGGGGAAAGAAGTGAAGCCAAAGGTCGCCTGGAAAACCTCGAACAGCTGCTGGCCAGCATGGAAGAGCATCAGGCGACGGAGAGCTCCCTGCAGGAATATCTTGAGCAGGTGGCGCTGGTTACCGATCTCGATTCCTACGATACCAGTCTCGACCGGGTCACCCTGATGACCTTGCATGCCGCCAAGGGGCTGGAATTCCCTATCGTGTTCATGACCGGTATGGAAGAGGGCATTTTTCCCCATGGGCGGGCCGCCGGCGAACGCGACGATGTCGAGGAAGAACGGCGCCTCTGTTATGTCGGCATGACGCGCGCCATGCAGAAACTCTATCTCACCCATGCCCGTCGTCGCCGTATTTACGGCGATTACCAGTCCAATGCGCCCAGCCGTTTTCTGGGGGAGATCCCCGCTCAGCTGCTGGGCCGGAAGGCGGAGCCCGCTCTGCAAAAAGCTGCTCTTCACAATCTTGCTTCGGTGTTCGAGCAATTCGAGCCGGCCCCTTTCGAGGGCACGGACGATTTTTTTGAAGACGTGCAGGTGGTGCCCGAGGCCGATGAAGGTCTGCGGGTTGGTCTGCACGTGCGTCATATCAAGTTCGGCGTCGGCATTGTGCGCCGTCTTGAAGGCAGTGGCGACCAGCAGAAGGTTGTTGTGCAATTCCCTGCCATCGGCCTGAAAAAGCTGCTGGTAAAGTTCGCCGGGCTGGAACCGGCCTGATCCGGTCCGTGTTTCACACCTTAAGTGTCCACGATTCCTCCGAAATCCAGCTCGCTTGCTCTTGTTTTAAATCCTGACCACAGCGGTTGATTTTAGTAATGAAAATTGTCCGAATTTCTGGTACCATGGCGCAACTTGTCGCTCATGGGAGAAAATTTAATTGTTAGCGGTCCTGGGATGTCTAAGGATCCTTGGGTGTCATTTCGACATTCGCATATGGGGGGATAAATCCAGTGAAGTGTGTGATTGGCGCACTCGGATTCCTGGTCCGGGGAATTTCGGGTTTCAGTGGCTATCGATTCTTAAAGGCCGCCTTGGCATGGCAGCTGGTTTTTATCGCCTTGGGGTTGTTCGCCGCCTCGTTTGCGGAGGCCCAATCTCCCTCTCCCCTTCACCGGCAGGCGATGGAACTGGCCCGCCAGGGAGACTACGCAAGCTCGCTTGCCCTGTTTGACGGGCTGTACCGCAGCGATCCGGAAAACCTGCCCGTTCTTTACGATTACCTGGTTACCTTATCATGGGCCGGGAACGACGCTCAGGTGGCCGCCCTGCTCGAACGTGTGGCGCCGGAACAGGCCCCGCGCTATGTGCTGGAGGCGGCTGCCAAATCCCTGCGCAATCTTAAATCTTTTGATCAAGCCGAATCGCTATACCGCCATGCTGCCGCGCGCTTCGACGACTATCTGCCGCTGCAGCTGGGGTTGCATAATACCCTGGTGGATGCGGGCAAGCAGGTTGAAGCCGCTCATCTGCTGCAAACCCTGCAACAGCGGCACCCCGGGCATGTCGAGGTGCAGTTCGCGGCGGCTTATGCCGCAGAGGGGCGCCATGATTATGTGGAGGCTCTACAGCATTATCAGCGCATATTGCAGTCTCAGCCTGGCTTGCAGCGGGCGCAGCGTCTGGAAATCCTCGCTCTGGCGGCCATTGGTGAACCTTTCCTGGCGGAAGAGCTTGCAGCCCGGCGGCCCGGGCTCCTGAGTGCTGAGGAGCGGCATCGTTTGAAGGCTGCGCAGGCTGCTCTGATGGTGCGCTGGGGCAGACATGGCAGTGATACGCCGCAACTGCGATTTGCCGAAACCGATCGCGCCTTGCGCATGCTGGAGACCAACCTACAAGCGGCCCTTGCCGACCAACCCCCGGCGGAAACTTATGCCTTGCAGGCGCGTATCGACCGCCTGGTGGCCCTGCGCAACCGCGTGTTGATGATCCAGGTGGTAACCGAGTATGAGACCTTGCAGTCCGAGCAGGTTTCCCTGCCGGGTTATGCACTGCAGGCCGTGGCGGACGCTTTTCTTTACCTGGAGCAGCCGCATCGGGCGGGCGAACTTTATCAGCGGGTCCTGCAGCTTGAACCGGAAAATTTCGAGGCCGCCCAGGGGCTGTTTTTCGCCTATGTGGAGCAGGAGGATTTTGATCGCGCTCTGCAACTGGCCGAGATACTGCGCGAGGAGCGGGCCAAAGATCCGCATGCCGGTGGCGAGCCGTCCAGACTCGATACGGAGATACTGGCCAGCTTGGGGCAGCTGTTTGCCGGCAACCTGACCGAGGCGGAATCGCGGCTGACCCCCATGTACCGTCAGGCCCCGGCCAACCTCGATGTCCTTGGCGAATTGGGCGGCCTGTACGGTGCGCGCGGTTGGCCGCGTCGTGCCGAAGAAACCATCGGCCTGGGTCGTGCGCTGGATCCCGAATATCTATCCCTGCGTACCGCCTGGGCGCAGAACCGGCTCGACCTGGCCGAATTCAGTCAGGCGCAGCAGCTCATCGGCCAACTCGGCGAACAGTATCCGGAACACAAGGCCGTGCAGCGCCTGCAACGGCTGTGGCAAGCCCATGACATGCGGGAGTTGCAGGTATCGGTAGCCAGCGGCTGGAGCAGCGGCTCGGCCGTCGGCAGTCGCGACCTGTCGCTGGCGGCCACCCTGTTTTCCGCTCCGGCATGGCATCGGTACCGGGGCTTTATCAGTACCTACCTGGACCAGGCAACCTTCCCCGAGGGGGATAAAACCTTGCAGCGCTACGGCGCCGGTGTCGAATATCGGCATCGTAACCTGGTCGGCACGGCCGAATTGACCTGGAACACTTCCGGTGGCCGGAAATTCGGTTCCCGGTTGGCCGGCGTCTGGTTCCCGGACGATGTCTGGTCGGTGCCCGTCGAGCTGGAACTGTTCAGTCGTGAAACCCCGCTGCGCGCCTTGAAACATGGAATTCATGCCGATGCCGCGAGTATCGGCGTGGCGTATCGCCGGGATGAACTGCAGCGCTGGCATCTGAATCTGCAGCTCATGGATTTCAGCGACGACAATTTTCGCTATAGTGTGCTGGCCGGTGTGGACCAGGGCTTGATCGTGCGGCCCCACTACCGCATGAGCGGTCGTCTCGATCTTTACACCTCCGGCAACAGCGCCACCGATACCCCCTATTTCAATCCCCGCCAGGATGCCGATGTATCGCTGACCCTGGAAAATGACTGGCTGCTCCACCGAAACTACCGTTTTTCCTTCCGCAATCGCCTGGCCGTGAGCGTCGGGGGCTACTGGCAGCAGGATTTCGGTGCCGATCCGACGGCCGCCGTGCGCTACGAGCATGTCTGGGAATATGCCCCACGTTTGTTTTTGCTGTATGGCGTCAGTGCGGCACGCCGCAGTTATGATGGTGACGGCGAAAACCAGCTGGGATGTCACCTTGAACTGAACTGGAGGTTTTAACCATGCGGATCATGGGGCTTTTGCTGCTGGTCATGATGTGTTTGCCCTCCGTGGTGCGGGGCGATGCCTTCATAAGTCTGTGTTTTCACGACGTGCGCGCCGACGTGGGCCGCGGGGATGACCTGTCCATGTCCACCGATCGCTTTGTCGCCTTGTTGAGCTGGCTGCGGCAGCATCATTATCAGCCGGTCAGCATCGACGATCTGCTGCAGGCCCGTCAGGGGCACAAGCCGTTGCCCGATAAAGCCGTTCTGCTGACCTTTGACGATGGTTACGGCGGGTTTTATAGCCAGGTCTTTCCGTTGCTTAAGGCCTATGGCTACCCGGCGGTTCTGGCGGTGGTCGGCAGCTGGCTGGATGCGGCACCCGGCGAAACCGTGGATTACGGCGGCACGGCCGTGCCCCGGGAAAAGTTTCTGTCCTGGCCACAGTTGCGGGAATTGGCCGACTCCGGTTTGGTGGAGATCGCCTCGCACAGTTACAATGGCCATCGCGGCGTACCGGCCAATCCGCAGGGCAATCTGCAGCCGGCTCTCACTGCCAGGGCGTACGGCGTCGGCACGCAGCGATACGAAGATGATGCCGCTTATCTGCAACGGGTAAGCGAGGATCTGGAAGCCAACGCCCGCCTGCTGGAACAGAAACTGGGGCGCCGGCCGCGCGTCATGGTGTGGCCGTTTGGCAAATATTCGCAGCCGGCGGTCGATGCGGCCCGCCAGGCGGGAATGGTGGTGGACCTGGGCCTGGGTGACGGTCCCGGGGATACCAGGCATCTGTCCGGTGTAAACCGCCTGCTGGTGGAAGGCAGTCTCAATCTACCGGCTCAGACCTGGCGCATGCAGAACCTGCTGGTCAACGGCCCGCAGCGCGTGGTGCAAGTCGACCTCGATTATGTTTACGATCCCGATCCGCGCCAGACAGAGCGCAATCTGGGCATACTGGTGGAACGCATCAAGGCCATGCAGATCAGCAGCGTTTATCTGCAGGCGTTTGCCGATCCCGATGGGGATGGTATCGCCGATGCGCTGTATTTCCCCAACCGGTTCCTGCCGGTAAGGGCCGATCTGTTCAATCGCGTTGCCTGGCAGCTCAAGACCCGTGCGGGGGTAAGCGTCCATGCCTGGTTGCCGGTACTCGGTTTCGCCACGTCGAGGCAGGATTTGCTGGTCCAGGCCTGGCAGCCCGACCAACAGATCGTGGCGCACGATCCGAAGGAGTATAAGAGGCTCAGCCCGTTTTTGCCTGAAGTACAGGCCATGGTGCAGGGGATTTACGCAGATCTGGCCCGCCATGCCGATTTCGACGGCTTGCTGTTTCATGATGATGCATTGTTGTCGGAGTTCGAAGATGCGCATCCGGCCGCCATGGCCTGGCGACGGGCGCAGGGGCTGTCCCATGAGCCGTCCGTCCTTTGGGACAACGACGATGAAGTGCAGCGCTGGGCTCGTCTGAAGACCGAATTCCTTATCGATTTTACCCATGAGCTGGCCGACGCCGTACGGGTATACCGGCCCGAAATAAAAACTGCCCGCAACCTGTATGCGAGGGCTGCGTTCGATCCTGCGGGTGAAATGCGTTTCAGCCAGAATCTGGAATTGTTTGTACGACATTACGATTACACTGCGCTGATGGCCATGCCGTACCTCGAAGGGGCGGCGCAAGCCGAACCCTGGTTGCGGGATCTGGTGACTACGGTGCGGAATGTGCCCGACGGTTTGAAAAAAACCGTTTTTGAATTACAGAGCGTTGACTGGCGCGGAGAAAAAACTCTTGTGCCCACAGAAGTGGTGGTGCGGCACATGCGTCTGCTGCAGGGGCTGGGGGCCGTCAACTTTGGCTATTACCCGGATGATTTTTTGACCGATCACCCCGCGGCAATACCAATGCATCCCGCCATATCCCTCAACACCGAACCGTTTGGGGAGTAAGCATGGAAATCATAGCCTTCAGCCTGCGGGTGCTGCTCGATTTTGTCTTTTATTATCCTCTGTTCATGGCTTATCTCTGGATGATCGGGGGGCTCGACTATTATCTGCGGCGGGAATACCGCCAGGCGTTGCCGGACGCCCCGCCGCCGTTGCCGTCTTATCCAAGGGTGTCGATTATCGTCCCCTGTCACAACGAAGCGGCACACCTGCACGAAACCATCGGCGCTCTGTATCGGCAAAATTATCCGGATTTTGAAATTATTGCCGTCAACGACGGCAGCAGCGACGAAACCGGCGAGATACTCGATGCCATGGCCCAACAAAACCCCCTGCTGCGGGTGGTGCATTTCGCCTCCAATCAGGGCAAAGCCATGGGGCTGCGCATGGCCGCGTTGGTGGCGCAGGGTGAGTTTCTTATCTGTATCGACGGAGATGCCCTACTCGATCCCCATGCCACCCACTGGATGGTGCGACATTTTCTGACCGGGCCGCGTGTCGGTGCGGTTACCGGCAACCCGCGCATCCGCACGCGCTCAACCTTGCTGGGCAAGATTCAGGTGGGAGAATTTTCCGCTATTCTGGGGCTCATCAAGCGGGCACAACGTGTCTACGGGCGGGTATTTACCATGTCCGGCGTGGTTTCCGCCTTTCGCAAATCGGCCTTGCATCATGTCGGCTATTGGAGTATCGACATGATCACCGAGGATATCGATATTAGCTGGCGGCTGCAATTGAGTCATTGGGATATCCGCTTCGAACCCAATGCCTTGTGCTGGATATTGATGCCGGAAACCCTCAAGGGCTTGTGGCAGCAGCGTCTGCGCTGGGCACAGGGGGGCAGCGAGGTGTTGCTGCGTTACCTGGGCCACATGTTCAACTGGCGGGCGCGCCGCATGTGGGGCGTTTACTTCGAGTATTTCGCCAGCATTGTCTGGTCGTACACGATGTTGCTGATTTTTATTCTGTGGATATGGGGATTGTTTTGGCCGTTGCCGGGGGACCTGCAGTTGCCCACTTTTGTCCCTGCCTGGGCGGGAGTGGTGCTGAGCCTGACCTGCCTGTTGCAGTTTGCCGTGGCGATGCTGCTCGATTCACGCTACGAACGAGGCCTGGGACGTTGCTACTATGTGATGATCTGGTACCCACTCGCGTTCTGGCTGATCAACCTGCTGACCATAGTCGTGGGATTGCCCAGGGCACTGCTTAAAAAACGCGGCGAGCGCGCGATCTGGGCTTCGGCAGATCGCGGTATTAATTAGGGGGACGGGATGAAGGACAATCTCATCATAGACAAGCCGGAAGCCCAGCAACGTAGTCAGCGTATCGCGCAAGGTCTGTTGACCGTCGGTTTCTGGTTTTTGTTTTTAAGTTTACTGCGCCCGCTGCTGGCTTTGATCGGCTGGCTGGTCGGGATACACCTGTTTACCCATGAGATGATCGAACAAAACGGGGGCTGGGTGCTTATTGAGACGCTGCGAAACTACGGACTGGTGGTGCTTTTGATGGCGGTAGTGCTGCGCAGTTGGGCCTGGTACAATCATCGGCGCTTTGCAGGCAAAGATCAGCGGCGTAGAACCATGGCGCCGATATCGCTGGAGGTCATAGCTCGTTATCATCAGGTCGATCCGAGTGCGTTGGCCCTGTGGCAGAAGGACCGCAGGTTGTTTGTGCGTCACAATGCCCAAGGGCAGGTGCTGGAGGTCCAGGCATCCGAACCACCGCTGTGGGATGGTGCCATCCCTGTGACCTTGGCACAGCACGCGCTCTCCAGTCTTTCTGTGGACGGCGAGGGGGACCCCACCAGTTTGCCGCTGCCTCCCGGTTCGTAGAGATCCCCTTCTTTTTTCCTCGTGGGATTCCCGAACGTCCTCAGGCAGAGTGAGGCGGGTCTGGTACAATAGCTCCTGGGATCCGGATCGGGGTTCTGGTTGATCATGGCAGCTGGTTTGCCGGCGCTTGCAAAGGAGATAACGATGAAAAAATGCATGCGATGTTCGGGATTGGCCGCACTACTTGCCGCAGCGGTTGTGATGGGGGCGACCTCGGTTTGGGCGCAGTTGGCGGAACGACGCAGTACCCTGCAGGATCAGCAACAGGTTGCGGTAACCATCTACAACAGCAATCTGGCCCTGGTCAAGGATCAGCGGCGGGTCACCCTGCCGGAAGGTGAAAGTTTGCTGGCCCTGCGGGAAGTGGCCGCCGGCATGAAACCGGAAACGGCCCTGTTGCGCAGCCTCAAAAACGCCGCGGACGTTCGGGTTGTCGAGCAAAGCTTCGATTTCGATCTGCTGACGCCGGGCAAACTGCTGGAAAAGTACGTCGGTCGCACGGTGCAGGTGGTGCGGGTGCATCCCCAGACCGGCGCTGAAACCTTCGAGTCGGCGCAGGTACTGGCTGCCAACGGCGGAGTGGTGCTGCGCATGGGCGATCGCATCGAAACCGGCATCCCCGGCCGTCTGGTGTATCCCGATGTGCCGGCCAATCTGCGCGACCGCCCGACCCTGGTGGTGCAGGTGGCAACAGGCCGGGCGGGGGTTCGTGATCTGGAGTTGAGCTATCTGACCAGCGGATTATCCTGGCAGGCCGATTACGTGGCCGAACTGGACGCTCAGGATGCGCACCTTGACCTGTCCGGCTGGGTAACCTTGAACAACCAGAGCGGTGCCACCTACGAGCGGGCGCGTTTGCAACTGGTGGCCGGGGACGTGCATCGTGTCGGCAGGGAGGATCTGAACATGCGGGGCTTCGAGGAGCGCGCCATGAAGGCCATGGCCGCCGCGCCCGCCATGGCCGAGGAGAGTCTGCTAGACTACCACCTCTATACCCTCGATCGGCCCACCACGATTCGTGAAAATCAGGTCAAGCAGGTCGCGCTGCTGAGCGGATCCGGTGTCCCCGTGAACAAGGAATATCTGCTGCGTGGCAGCGATTATTACTACCAGGGTCGCCACGCCGAACTTGGCAAGAAACTCAAGGCGGCAGTGTTTCTCGAATTTACCAACAGCGACAAGGCCGGACTGGGGGTACCGCTACCGAAGGGCATTTTGCGGGTCTACAAAAAGGACCGCGCCGGCAATGCCCAGTTTGTCGGCGAGGACCGCATCGATCATACCCCGAAGAACGAAAAGGTGCGATTGCGCCTCGGCGACGCCTTCGACGTGACGGCCGATCGCACCCAGACCGATTATAAAAAAATCGCCGGCGGACCTCAGGAAACCGTCATCGAAACGGCCTATCGCCTGGAACTGAAAAACGCCAAAACCCAACCGGTCACGGTCAAGGTCGAGGAACCGATGCCGGGCGACTGGCAGATCCTTGCACAAAGCCATCCCCACCTCAAACAAGACGCCCACACTGCTGCCTGGCAGATTGCCGTACCGGCTGAAGGCAGGACGGTGTTGACCTACCGGGTGCGGGTGCGTTACTAGTCCGACAGACTCCTAGATACAAGGTTTAAAACTCTTCAATGCCCAGAGACCGGGCGATCAACAATCTCAACTTTTTGGCATCAGCCCGTTCCATCGGCTTGCCGGTAATACTGCTGCGGGGGATGTTCTGTCGTTCTATGGGGGTGTAGATGGACAGTTCGAGGACGATGCCGTTCTCTTCCATATAGAGGTGGAGATAATCGCGAAACCGGCCACCTTTGTGGATGGTCACCGTTTCAGCGGTGAAGTCCAGATTCCGGGCTGTCAGGAACTGCTCCACCTTCTCCGGGTCGTCAGCGAACAGATGCAGGTCGATATCGCTGCGTTCGGTAACGCTGCCGGACAGCACCGAGCCGACCAGGTAGGGGCGAAAAGGGGCCAGCAGCTCCAGATAGTTAAGTGCCAGCATGCGCATTTGCAGCAACCGCTCCGGCAGCACATGGGGTTCGTGCAGGCGGATGAGGCGTTGCAGTTCCGCGTGGATTTCGCTGTTGGAGGGCAGGTGGTGCCCGAGGGCCAGGCGTTTTTCCAGGCCGAAGCTGCGCGCCGCCTTGCGCTTGGCGGTCAGGTACTCCTTGATCTGGTCCTCGTACATGAGGCGCGCGGCTTCACGGGCGATGAGTTGACGCAGTCGGTCGTGACGGTCCATGTCACGAATAATCAACGATGCCTGGGTTGCCGCAAGGTTGAATGATCCCTGTCGATATCCGCTTGAACCTGCTTAGTCCCGCGTTCATATACGATCTCCCGCCCCATCACAACTCCGGCGTAGGCTCTTCCGCTTGGCGTCGGAGTCAGATCGCAGGTGAGGCTGTGGTCGCCTTCACCGAGCATCACCCGTATGCGGTCCGCGCGCTTGCTGAGAACCTCAACCTCCAGGGTTTTATCACTTTCGGTGACACGTACCTCTATCTTCTCTGTGATCATAAAATGCGCGACTCCATCCATGGGTTTTGAACATTGGCCGCCCCAACCTGCCGATCAGGATGCACAGCCATGCGGTCATCATGCTTGAACCATTCCCGGTAACCCTTGAACCTTGACGCCATATCAGGGGCCACGCTCGGCGAGCCAGATGGTATGGAGATCGCCCTTGTTGTTGTGCTCCCGCACGCGGTTCTGGCTGACCTTGTATCCAACCTTTTTAAGCCGCTCCGTAAAGTTGCGGTCAGGGCCGGCCGACCACACGGCGAGCAATCCCGCAGGCCGCAGCGCCGAGTAGGCGGCGGTCAATCCTTCTATGGAATAGAGCCAATTGTTTTTTTTACGGGTCAAACCCTCGGGGCCGTTGTCGACATCGAGCATGATCGCATCATACGCGCGCCGTTCCGATTTCAATATTTTTGCGACATCCCCTTCGCGAACCGTGGTGCGCGCATCGCGCAGGGGATGCCCCGCATGCTCCCCGAGCGCGCCCTGGTTCCACTTTACCACGGCAGGGATCAGCTCAGCCACCACCACCTCGGCATCGGCGCCGAGATGACGCAGTGCGGCAGCGAGCGTAAAACCCATGCCCAAGCCGCCAATCAGAACGCGGGGGGCGGGACGACTTGCGACTTTTTTGCAGGTCACTTCCGCCAGCGCATCCTCGGACCCGTGAGCTCGCGTGCTCATCAGTACGCCGCCACCGACAATACTGATGGAGAATTCGGTGTTGCGCTGATGCAGTTGCAGTTCGCCATCGTTGCCGGGAATCGGAGCGGTATCGAGCAGTTTCCAGGGGATCATTTATGGGTCTCGCATGCTAAGGCAAAGGTCGAAGGTGGGATAACAGGAATGGACACTAAATAACACAAATGGAGATTGTGGGCCAGTTGCAAAAATCGATATCGTGAAGCAATGCGGCAAAGGGCGACAATGGTCGGTTGCAGCTATGCCTCTCCTGGCAGCGTGTGCCGGGTTAAATCAAATGCTCCAAGGTCTCCCGTTTGTGTTTTTGCAGGTAAACCATGAACGGCGTTCCTCCGGTTCCGATTTCGGTTGGATTCGAGATATTTTTCTGGCTCTGCATCTGGATGTAGCGGGCGGCGTATTCGTGGTGTTTGGCGCGGAAGCACTCGATCAGGCGAATGCAGGCATTATACTCCTCACGTAGCGGAGGATGGCTTTCATGGTGCGCTATCACATAGTCTCGGATGGACGGTCCGCGTTCAATGGCCTCCACATAGGCACGATGCCCGGGCGGCATGTACTGGCGCATCTCCATCAGGTAGGCCCGCAACGGATCGTCCTGATGGGTTATGCCCAGCGCTCCATCCAGCGCAGGGATAATCCCGGTCTGGGCGCCCGTCTCGCCGCGAAAGTGCTGAGGTAGATTGTCATAGTCCGCCACACCGTCATAGATGACGCCCTGCGGCAGTCCCGGGTTGTCTTTCCAGCCATGAATGTACGGCCTGACACGGGTGTAATAGATATACGGATCGCAGCTTTCCGGCATGCGATCCAGGATTTGATTCATCGCTTCAAGCGCGATGGCAATGCAGCCGAGACGCTTGGCCAACGCTCGGTGGTTCCCCGTTTTGACCGCCGCCTGGGCAGGCAGCAGCGAGGCCATGGCCGGTGCCGCTTTTGCCTCGATATCCACATGGACGAGAACGAACCATTCCTCGTCGAGGCCGCCGAGAAAATTCTGCAGCAGCACGATGTTGCCGAGGGTGACCGGGCTGTCGGGATCGATTCTGCGCCAATTGTGCAGCGCGTAGGATGCGTAGGAAAGGACCGGCGGCCGACCCAGGCGTTTGGCTACCTGACACCAGGGGACTGCCAGGCGCTCGGGAATACGGATGCGCGGTTCCCGGCCCCCCAGAACATAGGCGTGCCCCAGAAAGGACAGTATGAGCATCGCCCGTTCCAGTTCCGGCTCGGTGCGCAGCTTGTCGACCGCAAACGGGGGAAGTCCGGCGATGGCGGCGGCGATCCGGTCGCAGACCAGAATCTTGGGGAGCTGCAAGGCCAGCTCTTCCCATGGGTCAAAGATCGGCGCAAGCCGCATCAGGGGATCCTCGGCGGGGAGAAACCCTCTCCCCTGAACAAATGGCAGGCTTTGGTTGGAAATATTCAGCGGTTTGTTCACAGTCCTCTCCCTTTAATCAAAACCCCCGGCACCCTCGCTATCGAGGTACCTCAGGCACCTAGTGCCCTGTGCGGTTAATCGTGTCTTCTAATTCTGGT
This sequence comes from Pelobacter sp. UBA6093, assembly GCA_002435955.1. GTDB lineage: Bacteria > Desulfobacterota > Desulfuromonadia > Desulfuromonadales > Syntrophotaleaceae > Syntrophotalea. The sequence continues at coordinate 148,266 of DIWZ01000030.1, read as the reverse complement.
CCTTTTGGCCGCTGTCTGCGTTACGCCTCCTCGGTTTAGGGCTGGCTAGACCTGCGTCGGCACGCCTTGACAGCGACCAAAATGCCGCAAAATTAATTGACGCGATTAACCAAACAGGACACTAGCGCCCCCGATCCACGGCATCGTATATAAACTTTAGCATATTGCGCAAGGAGCGGTTTGCAAGTGTCCAGGCTCAAAGGGGCATGGAATGAGGGGTGCGTGTTTCAGTCGGGTCCGAAAGCTCCTGCCGAGAGGCCGGTAAGGAAGTGCAGGGCGTAATCTCCCAGCTGACCCGTATCGTAACCGCCTTCCTGTACCACCAAAGTCGGAAGATGCAGCCCTCCGATCAACTGGCCGTTATTGTGGAAGTCTTCGGTGCGCAGTGGCCAGGAGCCGGTGGGATCCCCGAGTCCGGTGTCGAAGCCCAGCGCCACGATGAGAAATTGCGGCTTGAAGCGGGTGATGCGCTTGAGCGCACGCAGCAAGGTTTCGCGGTAACGGGCCGCGGTCAGATGCTCGGGCAGTGGCAGGTTGAAATTGTACCCGAGCCCTGAGTCGGCGCCCCGTTCTTCGGCGAAGCCGCTGAAATACGGGTAGGCGAAGCGCGGGTGACCATGGATGGAGACGGTCAGAACGTCGGGGCGGTGGTAGAAGATCTCCTGGGTGCCGTTGCCATGATGATAGTCGATGTCGAGTACCGCGACCTTGCCGGTGCTGCTCAGATAGTGGGCGGCAATGGCGGAGTTATTGAGATAGCAGAACCCGCCGAACAGCGCGCGTTCCGCATGGTGCCCGGGCGGCCGTATCAGCGCGTAGGCCAGTCGGTGGCCGATCAATAACTGGCTGGCGGCCGTCAGGGCGCAATCCACGGCGCCACTGGCGGCAGGGAAGGCATTGCGCGTCAGCGGTGTAAAGGTATCGATGCAGTAATAGCCGGCGCGTGTGGCACGGTCTTTGGGCGGGCGGCTGGCGTTTCGCACCGGGAAGACATAAGGGTAGACAGTTTCCTCTTCCGGCAAGGCGGCGCAGACGGTTTTCAGATAACGTACGAACTGGCGGTCATGTACGGCGGTAATGTGCCGCTCGGAAAAATGTTTGACCGGCAAAGAGGTCACCATGCCGGATTTTTGCAGTTTGCCAAGAATAGCTTCGATACGGGCCGGGGCCTCGACATAGCCGCGCTCCCGCACGTGGTGGATGTCGTGACGGTGGTTGACCGCCAGCGCAATGCGCTCATCGGCCGGTACCTCGACCGTCACGGGCAGCAGGGCGGGGGTTGGTGTGCGGTACCGCCAGGGACGCAACCGTACCGGGTCGTCCTTGAAAGAGTCGACCACCATGGCGACATACTCGGGGGGGCAGAGTTGGCGGTATTTGCGCTCCAGAATGGTCCGCACGATAGTTCTTGCTTGCAGCATGCCGAGGGGATGACCCTGTCCAAGATCGTCCCACACCAGATAGGGGGGATTGTCGCCGCCATCCTTGACCGGCGTTTCATAGGCTGTGCCGGCGATGGGGCGGGCTCCGTAGCGTTCGTAAAAGCGTAACCGCGCACGGTTCTTTTTCAGAATTTCGGGATCCCGACACAGGCGTGGATCGTCCGGCAGGCATTCAAAAAACAACCCGCTTGCGCCCAGGGTACGGGCTTCCTCGCGAACCCGTTGGTAAAGAGCGCCGCCAATGCCGCGTCCGGTAAGTTGCCGGGCAGCGGAAATATATTCCAGATATCCGAATTTAAGTTCCGGTTCGAGCAGCAGCAGGGCAAAGCCTTCAATCTGCCGGCGCTGGTTTTCGGCGATATAAAGGATGGCCCGAAAGCCGTGTTTCAGGGGGTTGGTCAGTTGCTGAGGGAGCTTGTCGATGTCGCGAGCCGGCAGGTCGGCAAATTGAGCTTTCAGGATTTTCTGCACCTGCGCGATGGCGGTGCGGTTGACAGGCAGGACATCATCATAGATGCGTCGAATACGGAACATGGCGGTTTCCATCATGCAGAGGGAATGGGTGGTTACCAGGAGGCTGTCGACAGACTCCTACGAAATTATAACCGGTTTAAGTGGTGGGGAGAAGGGGGCGGGGTACTTTTAAAGTGGTGGAAAAAAGCGGCCCCCCGAAGGGGGCCATAGTAGAAAATATCAAGGTCGAGACCCGGTTGGAGTCTCAAGGTTTTCATCCAGGGGGTACGGATGAAAATCAGTTGCGTACCTGAGGTAGCAGTTCTTCCAGTAACGCGAAGTATTCTTCCATATCCGCCATGGTCATGTCGCCCATGTGCGGGATGCGGAACGTGTCGTTCTTGATCTTGCCGTAGCCGCCGTCCATGGCATAGCCACGCGCGCCGGTCAGCTCCTTGAGCTTGGCTACGTCGGTACGCCCGTCGTTGGCGATAGCGGTCAGGGTCTGGGAGCGGGCGCCTTCGGCGGCGTAGAGGCCGAAGCCCTGCTTGAGTGCCCAGGCGCGGGTGGCATCGGCCATCTGGCGATGCCGGGCATAGCGGTTTTCCAGCCCTTCGGCGAACATCTTTTGCAGCTGATGGCGCAGGGCGAAAATCTGGCTGATGCAGGGCGTACTGGGCGTATTGTTTTTCTCGTCGTTCTTTTCGAACTCTTCGAAGTCGAAGTAGTAGCCGCGGTTAGGCGTGGTGCGAGCCTTGTCCAGAGCCTTGCGGGTTACCGAGAAGACCGCCAGTCCCGGGGGCAGGGCAAAGGCTTTCTGCACGCCGGCCAGGCAGACGTCGATGCCCAGGGCGGTGACGTCGAGGGGCACGGCGCTCATGGAGGAGACTGTATCGACGATAAACGACACCTCGGGGTATTTTTTCATAACCGCGGCGATCTCTTCCAGGGGGGACATGACACCGGTGGAGGTTTCGTTGTGCACCAGCGTCATGGCATCGTATTGGCCGGTGGCCAGGGCTGCATCGACCATTTCGGGGGTGATGGGCTGTCCCCAATCGGCACTGAACAGGTCGGCTTCGAGCCCGCAGCGCAGGGTGACTTCATACCACTTTTTGCTGAAAGCGCCGTTTGCGAAACAGGCGCAGCGTTTCTGGACCAGATTGCGTACCGCTCCTTCCATAACGCCGAAAGCGCTGGAGGTGGCAAGGAAGACCGGACCGGGGGCGTTCAGCAGTTTTTTCAGGCCATCGGTAACTTCCTTGTGCAGTACGGCGTATTCCTTCATACGGTGGCCGGTCATGGGGGTGGCCATGGCCTCCAGTACGTCGGCATTAACTTCTACGGGTCCGGGGATATAGAGTTTTTTGCTCATCGCTTATTTACTCCTTCAGAAAATAAAAAACGCCTGGCCCTTTTTTCAAAGGGGCCCAGGCGTACGGCTGTAAGGTCTTTTTTTTCCCGCTCCCCGGTGGTGAACCACCTCGAGACGCCAGTTACGGGAGACCTTCAAATTGTCGGAACTCGCAACGAGTTGCAGATCAATTAACATAGCTGCTTTGCCAAAGTCAAGACGGATTCCTCGCGTTTTAGTATACGTTGCACCGCTGAATTGCGGATGGTTGAGCCGATCTTTGTAGATTTTTACCGAAATCCCTTGACATTCAAGATCAGCTGATTATATTTAGCCTTGTTTGTTAGCACTCTACCAAACCGAGTGCTAACATGACGCCAGGGTAGGAGGCTTTGGTCCCGGCACAAATGGACTTGAGCTTTTTTTGTTTGGGATTTACGACGGATGTTTTCGGGAGTTTTCCCGCAATCTAATTTTTATGGCAAATCGAAAGGAGAATGCACAATGAACATCAGACCTTTGCGTGATCGTATCATCGTTGAACGGATCGAGGAAGAAACCACCACTGCCGGCGGTCTCATCATCCCCGACTCCGCCAAGGAGAAGCCCCAGCAAGGTATCGTCAAAGCAGCCGGCAACGGCAAGGTGCTCGAAGACGGCACCGTGCTTCCCATGGATATCAAGGTCGGCGACCGCGTCCTGTTCGGCAAGTATGCCGGCAGCGAGGTGAAAATTGACGGCAAGGAATATCAGATCATGCGCGAAGACGATATTCTGGGCGTTCTCGAGTAAGCCGGTATTATTCCAATCAAGCTATCCAATAGGAGGATAAATAGATATGTCTGCCAAGGAAATCAAATTCGGACAGGATGCCCGTAGCCTGATTCTCAGCGGTGTCAACCAGTTGGCCGATGCTGTTAAAGTTACTCTCGGTCCCAAGGGCCGCAATGTCGTTATCGACCGTTCTTTCGGCGCTCCTCTGATCACCAAGGACGGCGTGTCCGTCGCCAAGGAAATCGAACTGGAAGGCAAGTTCGAAAACATGGGCGCGCAGCTGGTCAAGGAAGTTGCTTCCAAGACCTCCGATGTTGCCGGGGACGGCACCACCACCGCAACCGTTTTGGCCCAGGCCATCTACCGCGAAGGTGTCAAGCTGGTGACCGCCGGTCACAATCCCATGGAAATCAAGCGCGGTATCGATAAGGCTGTTGAAGCTGCCGTGGCCACCCTGAAGGGCTTGTCCAAGCCTATCAAGGACCACAAGGAAATCGCCCAGGTCGGTACCATCTCCGCCAACAGCGACAAGACCATCGGTGATATCATCGCCGAGGCCATGGATAAAGTCGGTAAAGAAGGCGTCATCACCGTCGAAGAAGCCAAAGCCATGGAAACTAGCCTGGAGACCGTGGAAGGCATGCAGTTCGACCGTGGTTACCTGTCCCCCTACTTCGTGACCGACGCCGAGCGTATGGAAGCGGTCATGGAAGACGCCCTGATCCTCATCCACGACAAGAAGATCAGCAACATGCGCGACATGATCAATGTGCTTGAGGCCGTGGCCAAGCAGGGCCGTCCCCTGCTGATCATCGCTGAAGACATCGAAGGCGAAGCGCTGGCTACCCTGGTCGTCAACCGTCTGCGCGGTACCCTCAACGTGGCAGCTGTCAAAGCTCCCGGCTTCGGCGATCGCCGCAAGGCCATGCTCGAAGACATCGCCGTTCTGACCGGCGGCAAGGTTATTTCCGAAGAAGTCGGCTTCAAACTCGAAAACGCCACCATCGACATGCTGGGCAACGCCAAGCGTATCGTCATCGACAAGGAAAACACCACCATCATCGATGGCGCCGGCGACGAAACCGATATCCAGGCCCGGGTCAAGCAGATCCGCGCCCAGATCGAAGAAACCAAGAGCGATTACGACCGTGAAAAACTGCAGGAGCGCCTGGCCAAGCTGGTTGGCGGCGTTGCCGTGGTCAAGGTCGGTGCCGCTACCGAAACCGAAATGAAGGAAAAGAAAGCCCGTGTTGAAGACGCCCTGCATGCAACTCGCGCAGCCGTCGAAGAGGGCATCGTTCCTGGTGGCGGCGTTGCTCTGCTGCGCTGCATCAAGGTCCTCGATACTCTTGACCTGCCCGGTGAGCAGAAATTTGGCGTCAACATCGTCAAGCGCGCCCTTGAAGAGCCCCTGCGTCAGATTTCGGCAAACGCCGGCGCTGAAGGTTCCATCGTTGTCAACCAGGTCCTCGGCGGCAACGACACCTACGGTTTCAACGCGGCTTCCGACGAGTACTGCGACATGATCGAAGCGGGTATTATCGACCCGACCAAAGTTGTTCGCAGTGCCCTGCAGAATGCTTCTTCCGTGGCTGGCCTGATGCTGACCACCGAAGCCTGCATCGCCGAACTGCCCAAGAAAGACGAGCCGATGGGTGGTATGCCCGGCGGTATGGGCGGCATGGGTGGTATGGGTGGCATGGGCGGCATGATGTAAGCCTTCCAAGCCTGTCAGCGTAACAACAAAAAGAGCCCTCCGGAAATGTCCGGAGGGCTCTTTTTTTGCGGTATGGTGGTGGTGACCCGTTGCCCACACCCGGATATTTCGGGTCAGGCTACCTGCAGCAGCATACTGCGATCCTGGCTCAACGGGGCGACCTCCATCAAGCTGTCCTCACCGTTGTGTTGCAGGCGGACCTGGACCGATATCTCATCGCGGCCCTTGCCATTGCCGGCGACAATCGCGGCGGCAAGCAGGAGATCCGCAGGGGATGGATGACCGCTTACCAGGCCAGTGGGGCCTCGGAACACGGTAGCGTGCAACAATGTGTATTCCGGACGGGCAGCGGCCTGTAGCGCCTCGTTGCCCTCCTGATTGCGGCCCAGGGTCAGTTTGGCCGACGATGACAGCCGGTACTGGCGGCCGAGGTTGAGGAGTTCGACATCATGCACCGTGCAGTCGGGCTGATGTTCGAGCAGGTCGCGTAATCTGCCGGTATAGGATTTTTCCGTCAGCAGGCAGCCCCCACCGGAACCGGGGTATTCTTGCAGACCCCATTGGCGGGCATATGCTTCCTGAGGCTTGCGTGAACGGCCCTGGATGTCGAGCAGCTGTTCGCGATCCACCAGCCCCTGTTCCTCCATGGGGGTTACAGGCAGCAGTTTGGCACATAACGGGCGCAGGATGATGTCGGCGCAACCGGCATGTTTTGCCACGATCTGCAGAGCATTGAAGTTCTGGCTCATAGGCCGTTGCCCGAGGACCTCGCCGGAAAACAGGAAATCGAAATCACCCTTATCGACGTGTCTCGCTGCCAGGCTGAACATGAGGGCGTGGCAGTCGATGCAGGGGTTGAGATTTTTGCCGTAGCCGTAGCGGGGATTCTTTAATACTTCGAGGTGGATCTCTCCGATATTCTCGACAATCAGGGGGATGTCAAGGCGGTGGGCCGCCTGCCGTGCGCGTGTCGCGCCGAAAAAGGGCGTAACAAATACGATGCCGGTAACCTCCACGCCCTGACGTTTGAGGGCCAGGGCCGCCAGGCTGCTGTCCAGTCCTCCGGACAGAAGACCGAGTGCTTTGCTCATAATGCGTTAAACCTCCGAAATGTTTGTATGCGGGCCGGGGGGTGGTTCAATGGTGCTGTGATACCCCTTGCTCTGCCGAGCTTTTTGGTGATATTGTTGGCACTTGGGGATAAAACGTAGTTTCACTTTGTATACATTATCTGTTTTTCCAGGGATACTGCTATCGTGAAAAAGCGAAAAGGTACATTGCGAGATAACTATGGGCGCACCATAGAATACCTGCGTTTATCGGTAACCGATCGATGCAACCTGCGCTGCCGTTACTGTATGCCGGCCGAAGGGGTTGAAACCGTCGACCATGGCGACGTCCTCTCTTACGAGGAAATGTTGCGCGTGGTGGCCATCGCTGTCCGCTGCGGGGTTAAAAAAATCCGTATCACAGGCGGAGAGCCGTTGGTACGGAAGGGTATCGTCGGTTTTATTCACGATATGTCAGCCCTTTCCAAAGAGGTTGAAATCACCCTTACCACCAACGGCATCCTGTTGGCGGACATGGCGGCCGACTTGCGCAAGGCTGGTTTGAGCCGGGTCAATGTCAGCCTCGATACCCTGCGCGAAGATCGCTTTCAGCAGATTACCCGCCGCTCCGGATTGCACAAGGTTCTCGAGGGATTGCACGCTGCCGAGGCGGTGGGACTCACGCCCTTGAAGATCAATATGGTGCCGATCCGCGGTGTCAATGATGACGAAATTGCCGATTTTGCCCGCTTGACCCTCGACCAGCCCTGGGCCATCCGCTTCATCGAATTCATGCCAGTCAGCGGCGGCCTGGAATATACGCCGGAAAACATGTTTCCGGCGGCCGACATCATCAAGGAATTGGAAAAAGTCGGCAAACTTCTGCCGGAGTTGCGCCAGGGACCGGTCGGGCCGGCGCGCATGTTTCATTTCCCGGATAGTCCGGGGCATATCGGGGTCATCCCCGCCGTTTCCGAGCATTTCTGCGGCGAGTGCAACCGCATGCGCATTACTGCCGACGGTCGTATCCGCCCATGTCTTTTTTCCACCGAGGAAATCGACCTGCGAACCGCTGTGCGCCGTCATGCCGACGATGCGGAACTTGAAGAGATCATGCGCAACGCAGCCTGCGCCAAACCGGAACGCCACCATATCGGCGAAAAGGATTTCCGTCAAGGCAAGCGTCGCATGCACGGTATCGGCGGCTGAATTCGTTCGGCAGATTCCCGCTGGCAATGGTCAGCGGGTTTTTGCTGGCTGGTGACAGCGTGCGCAGTTGTTGATGCTGCCGAAGGCCTTCTGGCCGTTGTGGCACGCTCCGCACTGTGTGCCCGCGTCGATTTTTTTCATGGTGATGGTTTCGGCGCCCTGGCGCATGACCGGGAAGATGCCTCGCTGGTGGCATTCGCTGCAACCTTGCCGGTGTGTCTTGCCACGAAAGGTCACGGGGCCGTTTTGCCCGTCGGGCCAAGTCAGTGATCGATGCGCCGGTACGGCCAGCACCGAACCTGCCCACGCCATGTTCATCAGCAACAGCCCCGCAATGACCAACCTTTTCAAAGTCATTCTCCCTCCGCTCCAGCCTGTATCCCGGGGGCTTCAGGCCTTTTTCAGGTCGGCCGCCACCAGTTCCAGCACATGGCATACCTGCTGAGGTAACCCGGCATGGTTGATGGTGTCCTGCAGTTGCATCATGCAACCGGGGCAGGCCGTGGCCACAACCTCGGCCCCACTGTCGCGAATCCCCTCGGCCTTTATGCTCCCCAGCTGTTTGCTGATGTCGTAGTGATAAACGGAAAAAGTGCCGCCAAGTCCGCAGCAGGCATCGGCGTGTTTCATCTCCACCAGTCGAACCGAAGGTAATGCTGCCAGCAGATTTTGCGGCGCTTCTTTGAGCCCGGGTTGCCGCAGATGACAAGGGACATGGTACGTCACTGGACGCGGGTTTTGCTGGCGGGGCAGTTGCTGCAGCGTTTCCGCCAGCCCCTGTTGCTGCAGGAACATGTGGATATCCATGACCTTGCTCGCCAATTGGGCGTGATCCGGACCGAGTTCCCGGAAGTGCTTGGTCAGGCCACTGTGGCAGGATGCGCAGGCCGTCACGATAAAATCGGCCTTGTGGGCGGTGAGCGCTTCAAGATTGCGATCCGCCAGGCGCGCCGCGCCCTGACCATCGCCGGCGCACAATGCCGGCAGGCCGCAGCAACCCTGATCCCTGGGGATGAGGATGTTCATGCCAAGGCCCTTGAGGGTGGTCAGAACGCAATCACCGATTTCAGGCAGCATGTAGTTGATCATGCAACCGGTAAAGAAGGTGACCAGCGGCTTTTCGGCATCCCCGGCAATGAATTCGGGGTGACGCTGGCGGAACGCCTGAGGGGCGATGGCCGGGATGGTGCGATCACGGGTGATATAAGGCGCAGGAAAACGCAGGCGCAAACCGCTGCCCTTGGGCACCTTGCGGAACACCAGCCAGGAGAATGCGCGGCCGAGCCGGGTCAGGAGGTTCATCAGCCGCGGCCGCTGCAATACCGTAGAGATGCCGCGACCGAACAGGGTCAGGCCCTTTTCCCGGCCGATGCGTCGCCGCAGGGCCAGGATGATTTCGTCCGTGGGGACCTGGTTGGGGCAGTCTTTAACGCAGCGGCCGCACGCCAGGCACTGGGATATGTCGCTGATCAAACGCTGATCGAGTTCGATTTTATCATCCAGCAGCGCCTCGGCGAGGGAGACCTTGCCGCGCGCCACCACCGTTTCCGATTGAACCTGGTTGAAAACCGGGCAGTGTGCCCGGCAAGTACCGCATTTGACGCATTCCCGGATCTGCTGCCGGTAGTCTTCGAGTTCCTGGTGTTTACTCATTCTCTATCCAATGATGCGGCTCGGGAGGGTGTCGGACAGCCTCCTGGCCGCGCAATGTTGGCGACAATTTGTCCGCCGGATACATTCCGGCACGCCTTACCCTGATTGAGGAGTCTGTCGACAGGCTCCGAGGGCTACTGATCTTCGAGGAAAATCTTGCCCGGGTTAAGGATGTTGTTCGGGTCGAGGGCGCGCTTGATGGTTTTCATGTAGCCCATGGTCGCAGTGTCGAGTTCCATGGAGAGGAAGGGCGCCTTGCTGGTGCCGACCCCATGTTCGCCGCTCATGGTACCACCCAGTTCCAGGGTTTTGGCGAAGATGTCGCGAATGGCGGTTTCGGCTTTTTCCTCATGCCCTCCGATGGAGCGGTTGACCATGATGTTGACATGGATGTTGCCATCGCCGGCGTGGCCGAAATTGACGATGGGGATTTCCAGCCGATGTGAAATGGCCTCGATGGCCCGAATCATTTCCGGCAGTTTACTGCGCGGTACGCAGATATCCTCATTGTACTTGTCGGGGTTGACTTTGCGCAAGCTCGGCGAGACGCTGCGCCGTACCTGCCAGATGCGCTCGCTTTCCTCGTCGGTAGCGGCGATCTGAGTGTGCACAATGCCCAGCGGCGCGGCAATCTCCAGGATGCGCGCGGCCTGCCGTTCCAGCAGTTGGCGTTCGCCGTCGACTTCGATGATCAGGACCGCCCGGGCCGTTTCCGGGATATCGAGTCCTGCGTTATCGCGCACGCAGGCCAGGGCCGTGGCGTCCATGAATTCAAGAGTGGTGGGGATGATTTTGCCGCGAATGATGTTGGAAACGGCCTGCGCAGCCCCATCGATGGAATCGAACATCACCAACATGGTCTTTTTTGCTTCGGGTTTGGGCAACAGTTTGAGAATGATTCTGGTAATGACGCCCAGGGTGCCTTCGCAACCGACCATCAGCTTGGTCAGGTCGTAGCCGACGACCCCCTTCATGGTTTCACCACCGGTACGGATGATGTCGCCCTGGGGAGTAACAACTTCCATGCCGAGTACGTAATCCTTGGTTACGCCGTACTTGACGCAACGCGGCCCGCCGGCACATTCGGCAACGTTGCCGCCAAGGGTGCTGAATTTGAGGGAAGCTGGGTCGGGCGGGTAAAACAGTCCGACCTCTTCAACGGCCTTTTGCAGGGTAGCTGTGATGACGCCCGGCTCCACTTCGGCGACCAGATTGTCCAGGTCGATACGCAGAATGCGGTTCAGGCGGGTCAGCACCAGGGCAATGCCCCCCTTTACCGGGACACTGCCGCCGGTAAAGCCGCTGCCGGCGCCCCGCGGGTAGACGGGAACATGCTCCGCGTTGGCCATTTTCAAGATCAGGCTGATCTGCGTCGCATCGGCCGGGCGGACGATTACATCGGGATAAAACTGCTGCTGCGTGGCATCGTAGGAATAGCAGATGCGGTCGGCCTGCTCGGTGGAGACGTATTCCTTGCCGACGATATCCTGCAGAATTTTAATCAGGCGTTTTTCCAGCATGGGTCGCAACGGGTCCTTCGCTAGTGAGTTTCGATCAGAAAAGAATGTCTTCCAAACCAGAAACCCAGGTTAGAGATCAACAGGTCCAGCGTAGCTGGGGGGCTTTTTCCTGTCTAAAAGATGCAATATAACAGAAGTCCGGGATTTCAGTCCACCCGCTGGTTGCTTTGGCCGGGATTCATCGTAGCCGGCGGCAACGCCAACGGTGGTTGAGGGCGTCATTGACAGCCGGACGTAAAGGCCATAGAATGGCCCACTTATTCGGGAGAACGACGTTTGAAGGTAAAGACCTGCTACATCTGCCAGCAATGTGGTTACCAGAGTCCCAAATGGCTGGGGCGCTGCCCGGACTGCGCCCAATGGGATGTCATGGTCGAGGAACGCCGCGAACCGCCTTCCACAGCGCGGCGCGGGGGCGCTTGTGCGACCAGTGTAGTGCAGCGTCTTTGCGAGGTGGCGACCACGGCCGAACAGCGTTGTCCGAGCGGCCTGTCGGAGCTGGACCGGGTCCTTGGCGGCGGTGTGGTGCCGGGCTCGCTGGTTCTGATCGGCGGCGACCCGGGTATCGGCAAGTCGACCCTGCTGTTGCAGGCCGTCGACCGCCTGGCTGCCGCCGGTCCGGTGTTGTACGTGACCGCCGAGGAATCGACGCGCCAGGTCAAGATGCGCGGCGAGCGTCTGAAGGTGAGCGCCAGCGATCTTTTCCTCATCCCCGAAACTTCCCTTGAAATTATTCTGGAACGGGTGCGTGAACTCAAGCCCAGGTTCCTGGTGGTCGATTCCATTCAGACCATCTTTACCGCCGACCTTGAATCGGCCCCCGGCAGCGTCAGCCAGGTACGCGAATGCGCCGGTCGTCTGATGCATCTGGCCAAAGGCCAGGGCGTCTCGACCTTCATCACCGGGCATGTCACCAAGGACGGCGCCATTGCCGGACCGCGCATGCTCGAACACATGGTCGACACGGTACTCTATTTCGAAGGCGATGCCGGTCATCCCTACCGCATCCTGCGGGCGGTGAAGAATCGCTTCGGTTCGACCAATGAAATCGGCGTGTTCGAGATGAAAGAGGGCGGTCTGGTGGAGGTTCCCAATCCTTCCGAATTGTTTCTGGCCGAGCGCCCCGAGGGGGCGGCCGGCAGTGTGGTGGTGCCGACACTGGAGGGGAGTCGGCCGATTCTGGTCGAATTGCAGGCGTTGGTCTCGGTCAGCAATTTTGGCCAGCCCCGGCGTACCGCCATCGGCATCGATCCCAACCGGGTGGCCCTGCTGGTTGCGGTGCTGGAAAAAAAGGTCGGGATGTCGCTGCTCAGCCAGGATATCTTTTTCAATGTCGCCGGCGGGGTACGGCTTTCCGAACCGGGCGCCGACCTTGGAGTCATCGCCGCCCTGGCCTCGAGCCACCTGAATCGCCCGGTGCCGTCCAAGCTCATGCTGTTCGGCGAAGTCGGCCTGGCCGGAGAAGTGCGCGCGGTATCGCGTCCGGAGTTGCGGGTGCGTGAAGCCGCTCGTCTCGGTTTCGATCGTTGTTATCTCCCGGCCAGTTGCCTCAAAACTGTCGAGGCACCGCCGGGCATGGACTTGCGCGGGGTGCGAAGTGTGGAAGAAGCGCTGAACGAGGTGTTCGCATGACCCGGCCCTGGCGCGGCATGGTCCTGGTTCTGCTGGTCGGGGTGTTGGTGCTGGCAGCGGCACTGCCGGTTGCGGCCGCACCGCGCATCCGTGCAGCCCAGGTCAGTTACCTGCCCAGCCGCAGCTATCCTGAAGTTGCCGCCGAGTTCGCACACATGCGCCGCATGGGGCTCGATACGGTGATTTTCCGCGTGTTTCAACGGCCCGGCGATCGCTACTACCCGTTTGTGCAGCCGCAGGCGGAAACCGGCGTCTATTTCGCCACCGATGCCGCGCCGGTGGTGGCCGATGTTCTCGGTCCGGTGACGGTCCTGGCCCATGCCGCCGGACTCAAGGTGTTCGCCTGGATGACCACCCTCAGCACCCCGTTGATCGAATCGGATGCCTGGTGTGGACGGCGCTACGATCCGGCTAGTGGCAGGATTGTGCCCTGCGAGGCGCTTGACCCCTTCCGGCCGGAAGTAGGGCAACGCCTGGCGACCCTGTTCCGCGATCTGGCTCGTTACGATATTGATGGGGTATTGCTGCAGGACGATCTGATATTGCGTCAGACCGAGGGGTTTTCCGGTGCCGCCCTGGGTGCCAGCCTGCGTGATAGCGGCCGGATGCTGTCTCCTGAACAGCTTTTTACCGAGGTGCGGCAGAATGCGAACGGCAAGGTACGCGTAAGCCGTCTCGGAGATCCGTTTTACGATTGGGCGCGATGGAAAAATCGCCGTCTGCTTCAGATGGCCGACGAGGTGCGGGCCGCTGCCCGGCAGGTGCGCCCCGGCTTACCTTTTGCTCTGAATCTGCCCTACGAGGTGTTGACCGCCCCACAGCACGGTCTGGCCTGGTTCTCGCAGGATTTTTCCCTGGCTCTGGGTGCCGGCTTCGAGTATCTGTCGATCATGGCCTATCATCGGCAGATGGCTGCGGAGTTGTCCGTGCCAGTCGATGAAACGATCGCCCAGATAGGTGATCTGGCTGTTTCCGGGGTGCGTGGCACGCGCGACCCGGCAGCGCTGTTGATTAAACTGCAGACGCGCGATTTTGTCAGCTCCCGGGATGTGTCCGCCGGGGAGCTGCGACAAGTTTTGCGCAGTGCTGAACGTGCCGGAGCGGTGAGCCTGGCTTTTTTTCCCTACCGCGATTCTCTTGAAAACATGACGGAGAAAGTGGTGCTAAATTGGATTGAGGAGGAGTAATGAGCGATCGTTTGACCCATCTGGATGAAAACGGCAAAGCGGTGATGGTGGAAGTCGGTGAAAAAACCGCCACCAGCCGTACCGCGGTGGCACGTGGTGAAGTCCGTATGAAAGAATCGACCCTGCAGCTGATAGTGAGTGGCGAAGTCGCCAAGGGAGACGTATGGGCGGTGGCGCGAATTGCCGGCATCATGGCCGCCAAAAAAACCCCCGAATTGATCCCTCTGTGTCACCCTCTGCTGCTTACCTCCGTAACCGTTGACTTTACACCCTGTCCCGGTCAGGGCCGGGTTGAAATCGAAGCCCGGGTCCGTGTCACGGGTCAGACCGGGGTGGAAATGGAGGCTCTGACGGCTGTTGCCGCGGCAGGCCTGGCGATTTACGATATGTGCAAGGCGGTCGATAAGGAAATGGTGGTATCCGAAATCCGCCTGATGGAAAAGCATGGCGGGAAAAGTGGCACTTTTCTGCGTCAGGAATGACGGAAAGATTGAGGATGACCGTTGCATGCCCGAAAATTCCTGCTAGGAGTCTGTCGGACTTTTGACGGGATGATGGAAGAAAGGGAGCGCCATGGAACCTGGGATGCCGATGGTGTTTAATGTACGCCGTGCTTTTGTGTACCCATTGGGGGTATTGCTGGTATTATTGGGCACGCTCGCTGCCATCTGTGTGGTTCAGGGGCAACCGGCGATCAAAATCGGTTTGCTGGGTTTCATCATGCTGTTACTGGGAGCCTTGCTGGCGAACAGCTTGTCCCGACGACTGTTGGTTGATCGGGACTGGATCGTGTTGCATCGTCTGGGACAAACCAAAACCCTGAGGTTTTCCGATATTACCGCGGTGGAATCCTTGACGCTGCGCAAACGGGTATTTTTAACTCTTTGCGCAGGGGACGAATTCATCATTTTGTCCAATGCCTATAGCCGTTTTGCCGAACTGGTAGGGCTGTTGCTTTCCAGAGTTCCGGCACACAGCATCAGCGATGATGCCCGCAGCATGGCCGTCGCGCCACCTGTACGCTATGGGGACATTGTGTCGTGCTGGCTGGCCATAGCATTGGTGCTGGTAATTCTTTGGCATCAACTGTTCATCGGCGGCTGAAAGCCCATTTTTGTTGACTTGACAATCGATTTCATTTACATTTGCAGGCTCAAATAGCACAAGGAGAATTGCATGGACAAGGAAACACTGAAAGACTTCAAAGGACTCCTTGAGTCTCAGCTGGAGACGCTGTTGCGGGATGCCGGCAAGACCGTGTCGGAGATGACCGACGATCAAAGCAACTTTCCCGACCCCACCGACAGGGCTTCCCTGGAATCGGATCGCAATTTCGAGTTGCGCATACGCGATCGCGAACGCAAGTTGATCATGAAAATTCGGCAGGCTCTAGAGCGTATCGATCTGGGTACCTTCGGAGAGTGCGAATGCTGTGAGGAGCCGATCGGAGTCGATCGCTTACGGGCCCGTCCGGTAACGACACTCTGCATCGACTGTAAAACCGAGCAGGAGCGCAAGGAAAAGATCGGCTGAACTTTCTGCCAAAGGGCTGGCCCAGGGGGTATGATGGTCTGCAATGGTTACGTAATACTCCATGAAGTACTGCGTCATGCCAGCGATGCGCAAATCACCCCTCTGGCAAAATGCAACGATATATTAGCTTTACTGCAACGCTCCTTGCCTTTGGCGGGAGCGTTTTTTTGGTATCCGGACCATTTTTCCAGCCATGGGAAAAGATTTCTGGGAGCAAGTGGCTCCGATTCTTTCCCTCCCTGTGAATGGCCGCTTGCGCATGCCACCGAGCCATTCTCCGACCGCTGCATTTCATCGCCGCAATCCGGTGCGCTTCATTTCCCCGCTGTTGACTCCGGTCGCGATCTCGGCGTCCTCACCCTCGTGTTTTGTGGACCTCCCCCCAACGATGCCTCTTTTGAACACGCGGCGCAGTCCGTCAGCCTGATTCTGGCCGGACTGGTGCAGCAACACCTTGATGCCTGTCATCATGAACAGCAGTTGCGTGGGTTGATGCTGCTGTCTGAACTCGCCAGGTCTCTGGGAGGCGCATCGACGCTGCAATCGGTGTTGGACGCTGTGTGGCTTGCCATGGAGAAAGGAGGTGGCGTAGCCTGCGCCATTTTGCGATCCATGCATGGTGCCACGGTGTTGGGTCTGCCCCAGGTGCGCATTGCGACCCACCGGCAGGCGGATTTCGCGATTTTTGAAAAAATGGAGACAGTACTCAGCGCTCGCATGCTGGAGGATGAAAAAATCGCCTTTGTGGCCGAGGCGGGCGCGCCGGTCGCGGCCATCGGTTTACCGCTGATATTTCAGGGGCGCATGATGGGAACTCTGTTTCTTGGGGAGGACGGGCGTAGCGGAGCCCTGGGTTTGGCCCCTTCCGAAAGGAACAGTACCCTTTTTGAAAGTTTGGGGGGGCAGATTGCACAGACTCTCGAGCGCATCGAAGCGTTTCAGGAACGCGCCCTGCTGCTGGAGGAAAACGCGCACAAGCTGCATGAATTTTCCCTTCTCTATCGCATATCCAGGGCCATGCACGGAACGTTACGCCTCGACGAATTGATGCACCTGATCCTGTCGGCCGTCACCATCCCATGGGGTGGTGGTTTTGAACGGGCCATGCTGTTTCTGGCCAATGAGCGTAGTGGCGTTTTGCAAGGCATGGTCGGGGTGACGCGTCTTTCGGCACGTCATTTATTCCCCCGTCAAGAAGCAGAGGTCGCCTGGGACCTGCCGTTGATAACCGAGGATATCGGGGAACGTCAACGCAAGGATGCCTTTTGCCAACTGGTGGTCAAACAACGGCTTCCGCTGTCGGTGGAGGACAACCCCCTGGCACGGGCGCTGGAACAGGACCAACTTATTTTCGTTACCGACACCCATGCCTTCCAGGGATCCTTCGGGCGCCTGGCGGAGGCTGTTGACCTGAAAGCTTGCGCTTTGGTGCCGCTGCGGGGGCGCAGCCGCGCCCTCGGGGTGTTGGTGGTTGACAGTGCCTGCCTGCCTCAGGCCACCCTGGTGGAGAGGCGCAGATTTCTGGAGCTGTTTGCCAATCAGGCAGCGCAGGCCATGGAAAACTCCATGCTGATGAATCGGCTCGAAACCTCCCACAGGGATTTGCGCGAGACGCAGGAGCGACTCATCCAAGGTGAAAAAATGGCGGCCTTGGGTGAAACCGCAGCGTCTGTCACCCATGAGTTGCGCAATCCCCTGGTCTCCATCGGCGGCTTCGCCCGGCGACTGGCGAAGTCCCTGCCGGAAAGCTCCCCGCTGCGGGAATACAGCGCGATTATCGTGCGGGAAGTGCGACGCATGGAAGAGATGCTGACCAATATTCTGGGTTTTTCCAAAAAGCAGATGTTATGTCTCGCCGATTGCGACCTGATCAAGGTTCTCGACGAAGTTCTGGTGCTTGAGGAAGATGCCCTTCGCGAAGCCAACGTGCGGCTGGTAAGGGAATTCAGCGAGGATGTCGGCGTTATCCAGGGAGATGAGCAGAAGCTGCGCCAGGTCATGGTCAATCTGATCGATAATGCATGGCAGGCCATGCGCGATGGGGGGGTACTGATCGTGCGCGTCTATCGGGTTTCTCTGCGCGGCGACCGGGCTGTGGCGGTGGAGATAGAAGATACCGGTGGCGGCATCCCCGTGAATATCCTGCGCAATATTTTCAACCCGTTTTTCACCACCCGCAAGCAGGGCACCGGACTAGGTTTACCCATCGTGCACCGCATCATTGAACATCACCAGGGGGAAATCGAAGTGCAGAATACCGAGCGCGGGGCACGCTTTGTGTTGCGTTTGCCGGAAACCCCGCCCGTCTGCCAGATGATGGACAAACACAGGCCTTTCAGTTGATATCCGACAGGTTTGGGGCTGTAGCTCAGTCGGGAGAGCGACGCGTTCGCAACGCGTAGGTCGGCGGTTCGAGCCCGCTCAGCTCCACCAAATATAACCAGGGGGTCAGGTTGTAGCCTGACCCCCTGGTTTTTTTATTTTTCCTTGCCTGACTCCCAGCGTACAAAAGGTTCGACAGTATACTTTTCCTTTTTAATTTCCGGTTCTTTCATGCTGGGCCACCAGTGAAAAACGTGCAGGCCTGTCTGGTCGATGGGATTGGCTGACAGGGTGCTCTGATCGGTCAGATCCATCGATTCATAGCGCATCAGCACCGGTTTATCCGGGAAGTGGTCGATTTCGATGAGGTCGTCAAGGTAAATCTCGTCCACCTCGTCAAAGGCATGGGTGCCGTTGCGAATCGCCATGATCTTGTCGCGCAACGCTCTTACCGCTTTGTCGGTATTGTCGGCGGAAAGAAGCATGGTGAAGTAACCGTGTTTTTTGTGATGATCTTCGTCGAAGGTAAAGTGAGCCATGTATTTCATATCGCAACCTCCTGGTAAGGGAACAGTGCTGATTGCCGATCGGAAACGCCAAGTTTGATGGCGTCGCAAAAAGTCTGCCCTACGGCGTTACTGCGGTTTTTCAGGACCTTGACCTACTATATGTATGCCTTCGCCCCTGAAAAACCATCAAATCTTGTAGAACGAAATTTATCCTAGCCTTGCCATGAGTTTTTGCGAAAGCATCAGTTTGAGCATGTGGATTTATCTTACCCTAAAGGATCGCTGCAAGGGAAGGAGGCAACTAACCGGTGCGCATTCTTGATCACGAGGCACTGGTCAGCAGCGTTAAAGCGGGTAAAATTAAAGCCAATGAGCGATTCATGAAAAACAGCCCTGCATTCAGATGATCCTTAGAGGTTCGCGATGAACATCCTGATGGTTACCAATACCTACTTTCCCCATGTCGGCGGGGTGGCGCGCAGCGTGCAGAGTTACTGTGACGCCTTTCGTCAAATGGGCCACAGGGTGCTGGTCATTGCGCCGCATTTTGAAAACGCGCCCGCTCACGAACCGGAGGTCCTGCGTTTCCCCTCTATCGAGCACTTCCATCACAGTGATTTTTCCTTACCGTTGCCGGCGCCGGTGGGTTTGCATCGCACTCTTGACGATTTCGCCCCCGACATCGTTCACTCCCATCATCCCTTTTTACTCGGCGATACAGCGTTGCGTGCCGCGGCGCAGCGGCAACTGCCGATGTTGTTCACCCATCACACCATGTACGAGCGCTATACCCACTATCTGCCCATCGATTCCGAGCGAGTGCGTCGCTTTGCCATCGAGTTGGCGGTTGGCTACTGTAATTTGTGTGATGCGGTGGTGGCGCCAAGCACCACCCTGGCCGATTGTCTGCGGACCAGAGGCGTCCGAAGCCTCATCGAGATCATCCCCACCGGGATCGATCCGCAACCGTTTGAGCAGGCCGACGGTCCGGCCTGTCGTCGCAAGCTCGGCATCCCCGAAGATGCCTTCCTGCTGGGCTACCTGGGACGTTTGTCACCGGAGAAAAACCTTTCTTTCCTGGCCCGGGCGGTTGCTGTCTTTATGCGGCAACACCCACGTGCGCGGTTGCTGCTTGCCGGTGAAGGCCCCGCCCGCGAGGATGTACAAAACATTTTCAGCGAGTATCGTTTGTCCGACCGCCTGCATCTGGTTGGACTTCTCGATCGTGCCGAGCTTGCTTCTGCATATCGAGCCATGGATGGTTTTGTATTTGCCTCGCAAAGCGAAACTCAGGGCATGGTGCTGGCAGAGGCCATGGCGGCGGGCACGCCGGTGATCGCAGTGGCGGCCTCCGGGGTGAATGACATCGTGCGGGACGGACACAACGGTCGGCTGCTGGCTGTGGAAAACACAGCGCTGTTTGTGGACGCCTTGAACTGGCTGCTGGAGCTGCCTCCGGCAGAGCGTCAGCGCCTGCAACAAGGCGCCCTGGCAACAGCTGCGGAGTTCAGTATGTCCCGCAGCGCGACGCGCATGCTCGATCTCTATGCTCGCCTGCAAGCCGGGCATCACAAATCCCTGCCTGATCACAAACGATGGACGACAACCCTCAAACGCCTGGAAGAAGAATGGAAAATTCTACACAACATCAGCCACGCCCTGGCGGAAGCTCTGCGTGCGGAACCAGGATTGCAACCACGGGAAGGCAACGAGTGACCCCCTGTCGCTCCGAACCCTGCCCCTGGCAGGCCCGCCTGTTGGGTGCCATCGGCGCTTTCTTGTTGAGGTTGTGGTGCCTGACGTGGCGCAAGCGTCTTGTCGGAGTGGAGCATCTTGATGCCTGCATCTCTGACGGACAACCTACCCTGGTGTTGTTCTGGCATGGCTGCTATCTGCCGTTGTTTGCCTTGTTGCGCGGCAGGCCGGCCTGCATTCTGACCAACAATTCCCTGCGCGGCCAGGTCATTGTACAGATCAGCCAGAGATTCGGATACGCTGCCATGGCGCTGCCCGATGAAGTGGGGCGTCAGTTTCTGGCGGAGTTACGCCAGGTTCTGGATGAGCATACCGTCTGGGGCACCGCTGCAGACGGTCCATTGGGACCCTGTTATCGCATTAAACCGTCGCTGGTAAGCCTGGCGACGCACTTCGGTCTTTCCGTACAACTGGTCGGGGTGGCGGCTCGCCATGCCTGGCAGCTCAACCGCCGTTGGGATCGCCTGTTGCTGCCCCTGCCGTTTACCCGGGTCGGACTGGTGATCAGCGAGCCGATTCGGCTGCCGCGGGAGCTGGATAAAACCATGGCGGCGCGTCAGGCCGAAATGCTGCAAGAGGCCATGGAGCAATGCACGCTGTCCGCCCAAAATCTGGTACGATAAGGCATGGGGTAATAATTCAAAGGAGGTATTATGAAACAACCTGGAATGGTTAGTGAGTATCTCATAAATCGCTTGATCGACTACGGCGTCGGACACGTCTTCGGCGTCCCCGGCGATTATGTGCTGCAGTTTTTTCAGCAGCTTGAAAACAGCCCTCTGCAGGTGATCAACACCTGCGATGAGCAGGGCGCCGGTTTTGCGGCCGATGCCTATGCCCGTTTGCGCGGCCTCGGCGTGGTCTGCATTACCTATTGCGTCGGTGGGCTTAAAATTGCCAACACCACCGCCCAGGCGTATGCTGAAAAATCGCCGCTGGTGGTGATCAGCGGCGCCCCGGGCCTGAACGAACGCCATCGTAATCCCCTGCTGCACCATAAGGTGCGCGATTTCGATACCCAGCTCAACATCTTCCGGCATCTCACCGTGGCCTCAACCGATCTGATCGATGTCGAGAATGCCTGCTGCGAGATCGATCGGGTACTGGCTGCTGCGGTCCGTTACAAGCGGCCGGTGTATATCGAGTTGCCCCGCGACCTGACCGGCTCGGTATGCAGTTGCACGCACAACCCGTTGGCCCCGGCGCTTGGCAGCGATCCCGAGGCCCTGCGGGAAGCCCTTGCCGAGGCTGCCCACAGGCTCGGAAACGCCCGGCGTCCGGTCATCATCGCCGGTATTGAAGTGCAGCGTTTCGGTCTGCAGAAGCCGTTGCTGCAATTCGCGGAAACCACTGGTATCCCCTTTGCCTGCACGCCTTTGAGCAAGTCGACCATGTCGGAGGATCACCCGCTGTTCCTCGGCGTGTACGAAGGCGCTGTCGGCCGGGACCAGACCCGGCAGATCGTGGAAGAAAGCGATTGCCTGTTGATGCTCGGTACCTTCATGACCGATGTTAATCTTGGGATTTTCACCGCCAAACTGAACCAGGCCCAGACCATTTCTGTTACCAGCGAAGGCAGTTCCATCGCCTTTCACCAGTATCCCGAAGTTTTTCTCGACGATTTTCTGTCCGGTCTGCTCGCCCTGGATCTGCCGCAGTTCACTCCTGTCGCCAGCCAGCCGTCAGCCGCGCCGAAACCTTTCGAAGCTCAGGATACCCCCCTGACCATCGGCCGCCTGTTTGAATACCTGGAATCCTTCATCGGCGACCATATGGTGCTGCTGGCAGACCCCGGGGAAGCCATGTTTGCCGCCACCGACCTGACCATCCGCCACCCAGCCGCGTTTCTATCGCCGGCCTACTATACTTCCATGGGCTTTGCGGTACCCGGCGCCATCGGCGCCCAGTTGGCCCGCCCCGACCTGCGCCCCCTGGTACTGGTAGGCGACGGTGCCTTCCAGATGACCGGCATGGAGGTCTCCACAGCCGCCCGCTTCGGCCTGTCGCCCATCGTGGTGGTGCTCAACAACTGCGGCTACGGCACCGAGCGACCCATGACCGACGGCGGTTTCAACGATATCCCCCTGTGGCGTTTCAGCCGCTTGCCGGAAGTGATCGGCGCCGGGAAGGGGTTCGAAGTCTTTACCGAACAGGATTTCGATCAGGCTCTCACGGCAGCTGTGGCCAACACCACTGCGCCGACTATCATCGACGTGCATCTCGATCCGAGCGATCATTCGCCGGCTCTGAAACGGCTGACCGACGCGCTGGGCGCCAAGGTGAGAAACAGCGGGAGGTGAGTTTTCGGGCAGAGGGCTGAGGGCTGAGTGCTGAGTGCAAAATCTTAACATCAAGATCGCCGGTCCCGGCCGGCAGCCGGGNNATACTTTCTTTGCAAGGCCCCAAAGGAAGTATCCAAAGAAATGGCCTTGGCTGGCGCCGACACCACTGGCGCGAAGAGCTGGGGCCCTGCATGCCCCCCCTGCGATCTTGCAACGGTGCGTCTTCGGCCGCTCCATTTGCTACCGGGGGCGGTTCGCCACCGGTGAAGGAATATGTTTGCAACACCGTCGCTGCTGGAAAGGGCACACCGCCAACCCGGTTTTTCCTAGGCTTTTCACTCAACAACACCTTGGACGCCCGTCTCGCAAGAGGAACAACGGCTATCTTAAGCAATCAATTCGCGCAGGAGGGACAGCCCAAAGAAACCAGCGGCAGGACGGATCGGCNNNAAGTAAGGCGCCGGGCGGGGGCGCGACCCCGCGGTCTTGTAGTACCGAGTGCCGAGTGCCGAG
The DNA here is from genome assembly GCA_002435955.1 of Pelobacter sp. UBA6093. GTDB lineage: Bacteria > Desulfobacterota > Desulfuromonadia > Desulfuromonadales > Syntrophotaleaceae > Syntrophotalea. The sequence goes on along the minus strand of DIWZ01000030.1, from coordinate 125,362 downwards.
TGCCGAGTGCCTGCTTACAGCCCTTTTTTCTCAAACCAGCGAAACAACCCCAGCGTCCCGATCGCCAGCAGGGTAATGATGATCCAGTGATGGATGCCGGTCACATCGGCGAGGGTGATCTTGCCCAGATCGCCCCAGGTCAGCAGCGTCCGTTTCATGAAGGGGTAGGTCTCGGCATACAGCCCCGCGCCCACCAGCATGCCCAGAATTCCCCACAGGGCGTCCCAACGCCCTTCGCCCAGAGCTCCCAGTGAGGTGCCGGGGCAGTAGCCGACCAGCCCCCAGCCGATGCCGAAGATCAGGCCGCCGATGACGTTGGCGCCGAGCACCGCGCCTTTGATGCTCAGGGCGATCAGGCCCAGATCCGACAGCAGATGGAGGCCGATCATGCCGACGATCACGGCGGACAGCATGAACTTGACGATGGTCATATCCTGCAGGCGCAAGGCACCGAGTTGTTTGTCATACCGCAGTACGCGCGCCTTCTGCAGCAAAAACCCGAACAGAACTCCGGTAATCAGGCCGATGACGAGGATGTTCATGGTTTGGCACCTCCCTTGTATAGCTGTCGCGCCACGAACATGCCGCCGGTAAAAAAGCAGATCAGCGCAATATAGCCGCTGACGGACAGTTGCATGGTGCCGCTCAAACCGTGTCCGCTGGGGCAGCCGCCTGCCAAGCGGGCGCCGAACATCAGGATAAGGCCGCCGATAAAGGCGACGCCCGCCCGCTTGCCGGTGCTGTTGGCGCCGAATTGTGCGGCCCACATATCCGGTACCGCCTGCAGGCGGAAGGAGCCGGAGGTCAGCGCCGCAATCAGCGCGCCGACAAAAATGCCGACGACAAACATCCACTGCCATTCGACAACGGGCGCTTCCTTGATGAAATAGTCCATTTTCGCAACCCGCTCGGGCGCAAACAGTTGTTCGATCATGCCCGCGGTTCGGACGAATGAGGTCGAGGCGCCAAAATACTTGCCGCTGACCCACACCGAGAGTACGCTGACCACGCCCGTCAGCGCCCCCGCAAGGTAAGGACTCCAACTGCCCTGTTCAAGCTGTTTCATTCGGTCATTCCTCCTTGTGAAGTGGTGGCTACAGTCGTGTGAGTACAGCATCTGCGGTAAAATGGCCCTTCTTGTCCTTGAGCAGGGCATGCCAGCCCGCCACGATATCGGAACGAGGCGGGGCTTCTCCGGTATAACCGGCCAGTGCCACCACCATGGCCGGTGGCACCAACTCGCGCCGGCAGACAAAAGCGGCTCGCGCCAGGGAAACGGCATGCAGGGTGCCGAGGCTCTCGAAGCGCTGTTCAAGATAGAGATATTTGTCATCCCAGGTGACGATGCGGGTGACAATGTCGAATTTGCGCAGCGGCGGGATGGGGCGGATAAAGGTGATTTCCGTCGCATTGAGTACCGGCATCCAGCGCCGCCGCAGCAGCGGCACCAGCAGTTTCTTGCGGGCCAGATGCTCGATGCGGGCCACATCCAGCAGGCTGAAATAGCGGCCGTTGGTCAGATGGAAATTGACGTCGCAGTCGGTCGGCAGGACCCGGAAGGGGCGCCGGAAGTGATCCGTCAGGCCTCCTGTTGATTGTGGCACGAACCAGAGTCTAAGCAACATCCACAGTAATCGAAAAAAGTGATTCATGGCTTCTTCCCGGGAAAAAAACGGGGTTACCCACTTTACGCCCGTTGGTGTGAATTTCAAAAGCCGGCATGTCGGCACCGGCATGTCGCAGGATAATCCCGTGGACAACGCCTACAAGATACCCCCATACTTTCATGGACGCAAGTTCACAACAAGGGGAAGGGTGAGGCGCTCTCTCCTCCTTCTGCAGTCGTCGCCGGGGCCCCGGGTTATTTGACAAGGGTGTATATAGTGACAATAATTAAAAAAAAGATGGCGTCTCAAAAAATCCGCTCTACGGCGTTGCGGCGTTTTTTCAGGATCTTGGCATGAACTATGTATGCCTTCGTCCCTGAAAAGCCACCAAGATTTGCAGGACGAAATTATTGCAAAAGCATCAATAAAGATTCAAACATGTTGCGTCGGTGGTTTTGGCGCGTCCCTGAACCGGAAGGCGAATTTATGAAGCATGGTTCCCATGACGAGAAGAGAGCTCTGGAGGCGGCTGAGGCGGCCCGCGAAACGGTGTGGCGTCAGCCGAGTTTTATCGGCGAGTTGTTTCTTGGCCGGCTGCGTACCGAGCTGGTGCTGCCTTTTCCTCTCCAGGAGGAAGCCGACCAACTGGCCGGCGACCAGATTTTGGCCCGCCTGAAAACCTTTCTCATCGAGCAGGTCGATGCCGACCGTATCGACCGGGAAAAGGAGGTCCCCTTCACGGTTATCGAGGGCCTGCGCAACCTGGGCCTGTTCGGTATTAAGCTGCCGCAGGAGTACGGCGGCCTGGGGCTGTCCCAGATCAACTACAATCGCATCATCCAGCTGGTGGCCAGCCATTGCGCCTCTACCGCCGTGCTGCTCTCGGCGCATCAGAGCATTGGTGTCCCCCAACCCCTGAAGCTGTTCGGTACCGAGGAGCAGAAACAAAAATATCTGCCGCGCCTGGCGGCGGGCGCAATCAGCGCTTTTGCCCTCACCGAACCGGACGTCGGTTCGGATCCTTCTCAAATGTCTACCCTGGCGACACCTGTCGATGACGGTGCGGCCTATCTGATCAGCGGCCAGAAGCTGTGGACGACCAACGGCCCCATCGCCGAACTGCTCATCGTCATGGCTCGGACCAACGATCCGGCGGCGGAGCGTCCCGAAATCACGGCCTTCATCGTCGAAGGCGACAGCCCCGGGTTGACGACGGAGCATCGCTGCGACTTCATGGGGCTGAAAGGCATTCAGAACGGCCTGCTCAAATTCGACCAGGTGCGGGTGCCCAAAGAGAACATCCTGCAGGGCGTCGGGCGGGGGCTGGCCCTGGCTTTGCGTACCCTCAACACCGGCCGCCTGACCCTGCCGGCCGCCTGTGGCGGGGCCATGAAGCAGACCCTGGCCATGTGCCGCGACTGGGCCAATGAGCGCGTGCAGTGGGGGGTGCCGGTGGGCCGGCATGAAGCGGTGGCCGCCAAACTGACCGCCATGGCCACTGATCTGTATGCGGTGGAGAGTCTGACCTGGCTGACCTCGGCCATGGCCGACCGGGCGGTAACGGATATCCGTCTGGAAGCGGCCATGGCCAAAATGTTCTGCAGCGAAGCGTTGTGGCGCACGGTGGACGCCGGGATGCAGATCCGCGGCGGCCGTGGCTACGAAACCGCTGATTCCCTCGCGGCCCGAGGTGAAAAACCGATGCCCATGGAGCGCCTGCTACGCGATGCCCGCATCAACATGATCATAGAAGGCACCAGTGAAATCATGCGGTTGTTCATCGCCAGGGAAGCCCTCGATCCCCACATGAAGGTCGCCGGCGTCTCGCCGACCTCGCAACGCATCGATGTGCTGGGGGCGGCCAAGTTTTATGCCGGCTGGTATCCGCGCCTGTGGTTGCCGTCTTTCGGCACGCCGGCGGATGCGGACGTCGTCGCCCCCTTGCGTGGACACCTGCGGTATGTGCAACGCGCCGCCCGGCGCCTGGCGCGCGATCTGTTTCACATGCTGATTCGCCATCGCCAGGGGCTGCAGAGAAGGCAACTGGTGCTGGGGCGGCTGGTCGATTCCGGCGCCGAACTCTTCGCCATGACCGCGGTCATCGCCAGGGCCTCTGTGCCCGGCGGGTTCGATGGCGACGAACCTGGCGGTATTGAACTGGCCGATCTTTTCTGCCGCCAGGCACGCCGCCGGCTACGGCAACTGCGTCAGGGCCTGTACTGCAACGACGACGGCCATCTGCGCCCCCTGGCAAAAAAAATCCTTACCGGGGAGCTCGCCTGGCTGGAAGATAACATTGTCAGTGCCTGGAAGGGGAAAACTCAAGTGATGAGTGATGAGGGCTGAGGGCTGAGGAACCACTGACCACTGACCACTGACCACTTAGGACAAGAGCCATGGAGGCGGTCTTTGGATGCCGCATCCGGCTCAAACCAAGGGAGGGCACCATGCGAAAAATCCGTCGAACTGCGGTGGTCGGGGCCGGGGTCATGGGCGCCGCCATCGCCGCCCACCTGGCCAATGCCGGGCTGGAGGTGCTGCTGCTGGACCGGGTTCCGGAAAGCCTGACCGATGAGGAGCAGCGGCAGGATCTGACCCTGGAAAGTCCCAGCGTGCGCAACCGGCTGGCGCGTCAGGGTTTGGAAAAAGCCCTGGCCGCCCATCCGGCAGCCTTTTTCACTCCCGAGGCGGCGCGGCGAGTGACGCCGGGCAACGTGGAAGATGACCTGCACCGGCTGATCGATTGTGATTGGGTGATCGAAGCCATTGTCGAGCATCCCCGGGCCAAACAGGAACTGTTTGCTCGGCTGACCCCTCATCTGTCGTCGGCGGCCATCCTTTCCACCAACACCAGCGGCCTGCCGGTGACGGCTCTGGCCGACACCCTGGCCGAGGATCTCCGGCCCCGCTTTCTGGGTACCCATTTTTTTAATCCGCCGCGCTATATGCGCTTGCTCGAACTGATTCCCACCCCCTTTACCGACCCGCGGCTGCTCGCCGAACTGGGCGAGTTCGCGCGCCTCCGGCTGGGCAAGGGCATTGTGGAGGGCAAGGATACCCCCAATTTCGTCGCCAACCGCATCGGCGTCTATGCCATGTTCAACGCCATGCGACACATGCAGGATCTCGGCCTGTCCTTCGCCGACGTCGACGCGGTAGCCGGAGCGGCCATGGGACGGCCAAAAAGCGCTATCTACCGCACTGCCGATCTGGTGGGGCTGGACACCCTGGTGCAGGTGGCGCGCCATACCCGGCAAATGCTAATTGCCGACGAGGAGCGCGAGGTCTATCAGATCCCCGCCTTTCTGGAACAGTTGGTCGCACAGGGGCGGCTCGGCGACAAGGCCGGTGGCGGCTTTTATCGCCGGGACAAGGAGGGCCGGCAGCTGGTCTTCGATCCGGCTGCCGGGGACTATCGTCCGCTGGAAAAACCGGACTTCCCCAGCCTGGCTGCGGTCAAGGGGATTGCCGATCCCGGCCGACGCCTGGCCGCGCTGATCGAGGCTGACGACCCTGCCGCCCGCTTCGCCTGGCAACACCTGCGCGACACGCTGCTCTATGCGGTGCGGCGCATCCCCGAGATTGCAGACCATATCGAGGCTGTGGACCAGGCCATGTGCTGGGGCTTCCATTGGGAGATCGGTCCCTTTGCCATGTTGGATGCCATCGGGGTGGATAATTTCGTGCGCCGGGCCGAACAGGACGGTGTGACGGTGCCGACAGCCCTGCCTCAGGTGCCGGCTTTCTACAAAATCGAAGCTGGCCGGGAATGTGCCTGGGACCTGGTTGCGGGGCAATACCGTCAACTGCACGCAGCGGACGGGGAACTCCGCCTGGATCTGCTCAAGCAAGGCGGCGGGGTGATCGAGACCATCGCCGACGGCTCACTGCTCGATCTCGGCGACGGGGTGTTGTGCCTGGAGTTTCACGGCAAGAAGAACACCATCGGACCCGAGTTGCTGGATCTGACCCGCCGGGCGGTGCAGCGGGCCGAAGCGGAGGGGGTGGCGCTGGTGATCGGCAATCAGGGCTCCCTGTTTTCCGCCGGGGCCAACCTCGCACTGCTGGTCGGCGCCATGCAGCAGCAACAGTACGACGCCATCGACGGGATGCTGCAAAACTTCCAGGCCGCGACCATGGCCCTCAAGTATGCGCGGATTCCGGTGGTCGCCGCTCCCTTCCAGCTCACTCTGGGCGGCGGCTGCGAGTTCGTGATGCATGCCGATGCGGTGACCGCTCATGCCGAAACCTACATGGGGCTGGTGGAAGTTGGCGTCGGTCTGCTGCCGGCCGGTGGCGGCACCAAAGAGTTGGCCTGGCGGGCTCTGGCCCTGGCCGACCGCTACCAGACCGATTCGGGGCCCTATCTGCTCAAGGCCTTTGAAAACATCGGCATGGCCACGGTCTCCAAGTCGGCGGACGAACTCTTCGCCCTCGGCTACCTGCGCTGCGGCGACGCGGTGAACATGAACCTCTCCTGCCTGCTCGGCGACGCCAAGCGTCAGGCCCTGTCCCTGGCCGCCACCTATCGGCCGAGCCTGGCCGGGGGTACACGGCCGGCTCCGGGACGCGACCTGGCGGCGACCATGAAAAGCCACTTGTGGAATCTGCGCATGGGAGGCTTCATCAGTGAGTACGACGCATTCATCGGTGGCCTCATCGCCGAAGTGCTGTGCGGCGGCGATGTGCCGGCCGGCACCCCGATTACCGAGGATTACCTGCTGCAACTGGAGCGGGAGAACTTTTTGCGGCTGTGCGGAGAAGCCCGCACCCACGAACGCATCAAGCACATGCTCGCCACCGGCAAGCCGCTGCGCAATTGATCGCCTCGGTTCAGGTAAAGGGAAAAAAACTGTTCCACCACGAAGAACACGAAGAACACGAAGGGAAACTGAAACACAGGATCTTGTGTTTTTATAAGAAAAAGCGGTTAGGTTGAATCTTTTCTTCGTGGACTTCGTGACCTTCGTGGTGAGAAAGCCGGTAAGCCATTGATTCTATGGGTTCAGGCAAGGGGAAAAAACTTGTTTCACCATGAACGCAGTATCCTGGTGGTGCGAAAACCAATCAGCAGATAGCGGAGGTCACTATGAAAACCGCCTATATCCTCAGCGCCCTGCGTACCCCCGGCGGCAAGGCACCGCGCGGCCAGTTGCGCGGCGTGCGTCCGGACGACCTGGCGGCAACGGTCATTCGTGCCGTACTGGCGCGTACCGCCATCGATCCGGCACGCATCGACGACGTCATTTTCGGCTGTGCTTTTCCCGAGGCGGAGCAGGGCATGAACGTGGCGAGAATCGCCGCGCTGCGGGCCGGTCTGCCGGTAGAAGTACCGGCCATGACCATCAACCGGTTCTGCTCTTCGGGGCTGCAGGCCATCGCTCTGGCGGCCGAACGGATCATGGCCGGTTGTGCCGACTGCATCATCGCCGGCGGTACCGAATCCATGTCCATGGTGCCCATGGGTGGCCACAAATACAGTGCCAATCCGCGACTGATTGCCGAATGGCCGGAAACCTACGCCGCCATGGGCATTACCGCCGAGTTGGTGGTGGAGCGACACGGTATCTCCCGTGCCGACCAGGATGCATTCGCCAGTGCCAGCCATCACAAGGCGGCCCGGGCCCAGGCCGAGGGCCGGTTTAAAGGCGAAATCGTGCCGGTGGACGTGGACCAATGCCGCCTGGTGGAGGGGCGGCCGACATGCGCCGCCTCCATCGCCGGCGAGGACGAGGGCATCCGCCCCGAAACCAGCCCGGAGGCCCTGGCGCGTCTCAAACCGGTGTTCAAGCGTGACGGGACGGTCACAGCGGGCAACGCCTCTCAGATGACCGACGGCGCTGCGGCGACGTTGGTGGTTTCCGAAGATTTTCTGAAAAGCCTCGGCTTGCAACCCCAGGCCCGTTTTGTTTCGTTCGCCGCACGGGGCCTGGCACCGGAAATCATGGGCCTCGGCCCGGTGGAAGCCGTCCCCGCCGCCCTTAAGCGGGCCGGCCTGAGCCTTGGCGAAGTCGGGCTGGTCGAACTCAACGAAGCTTTCGCCGGCCAGGCCCTGGCGGTGATCCGGACTCTGGGACTCGATGAGCAGCGGGTCAACGTTAACGGCGGCGCCATTGCCCTGGGACACCCGCTGGGCTGCACCGGAGCCAAACTCACCGCCACCCTGCTGGCTGAAATGGCTCGCAGCCAGACCCGCTACGGCCTGGTAACCATGTGTATCGGTGGCGGTATGGGCGCCGCCGGTATTTTTGAAAGAATCTGAGCCTCGCGCATTTCGGACGGGGCTGTCGGCAACATCGATGGAGGGATCCGCACCATGCCCATAGAAGTCGCTGCAAGCGAAACTCTGCCGCGCAAGATTCTCGATCTTGCCCAACGGGATCCGGGGCGCCCCGCGCTACGCTACAAAGTCCAGGGCCACTACCTGGATATCCCCTGGAAACTGATGGCCGGAGAAATCCGCCGCTACGCTGCGGCCTTGCTGGCCTTTGACCTGAAACCGGGTGAGCGGGTGGCGATCATGGCCCCCAACAGCCCGCGCTGGGTTTATGCCGACCTGGGCATCATGGCCGCCCAGGGGGTGACGGTGCCTCTCTATCAGACCGAGGGGCTGGAGAATCTTCTGCATATCCTGCGAGATTCAGGCAGTCGCGTGCTGATTCTTGCCTCCCTCGTGACCGCCGGTGAGCTGGTCGCACATCTGGGGGAATTGCCCAAGCTGGAACAGGTGGTGCTGTTGGAGGGCCGGTTGGAGCATCCGCGCTTTACGGAAGTTTCCGAGTTTCTCGCCCGGGCCCACGACAGCCACCATAAAAAACTGCAAAAAACCCTGGCCCGTGGTCAAGCTTCGGACATTGCCACTCTGGTCTACACCTCGGGCACCACCGGGCCGCCCAAGGGCGTGATCCTCACCCACGACAACATCCTCGGCGCCATTCGGGCGGCGGCGACGGCCTTCGATATCGGTCCCGGCGACGTCTGTCTGTCCTTCCTGCCCCTGTCTCATGTCTTCGAGCGGATCGACGGCTACTATCTGATGCTGTGCCAGCGGGCGATCATCGCCTACGCCGAAAGTATCGATACCGTGCCCCTGAACCTGGGCGAAGCTTGTCCGATGCTGGTCATCGGCGTGCCGCGGCTGTTCGAGAAGATGTACGCCCGCATCATGGAACAGGTCATGTCCGGCAGCTGGCTGAAAAAACAGGTTTTTTTCGGTGCCCTCAAGATCGGCCGGGCCTTTGCCGAAACCCGCCAGCGCAATGCAGAGCCGAGTCCCTGGTTGCGCTATTCCATGGCTTTGGCACACAAGGCCGTGTTTGTCCGACTGCGTGAACGACTCGGTGGCCGCATGCGGTTTTTCGTTTCGGGCGGCGCCCCGCTGATGGGCAACGTCGCCGAGTTCTTTCTCGCCGCCGGCATCCCGATCTACGAAGGCTATGGTCTCACCGAAACCGCGGCCGGCATCGCCGTTAACACCGCCGAGCAGCTGCGGCTCGGCACCGTCGGCAAGGTGTTGCCGGGGACCCGGGTCCGTATTGCCGAAGACGGGGAGATCCTGCTGCGCGGCCCGAGCATTTTTCAGGGCTACTGGAAAAACCCGGAGGCGACCGCCGAAGCTCTGCAGGACGGCTGGCTCAAGACCGGCGACATCGGCGAGCTGGACAGGGACGGCTTTTTGAGCATCACCGACCGCAAAAAGGATCTCATCGTAACCGCCGGCGGCAAGAAGATCGCCCCGCAAAATCTGGAAAATCGCTTCAAAAGCGACCGTCTGTTCTCCAACGCGCTGATTTACGGCGACGGCAAGCCGTATCTCACTGCCCTGCTGGTACCCAACTTCGAAATTTTGGAGAGCTTCGCCAGGCAGAACAAGATCGATTTCCTCAACCACTGCGACCTGGTTACCCATCCACACATTCTGGAAATGGTGCGGGAGCATGTCGACGCCCTGCAAGCTGGTTTGCCCTCCTTCAGCCGCATCAAGCGCTTCATCCTGATTTCAAGGGATTTTTCCAGTGAGGGCAACGAAGTCACCCCAACCCTCAAGCTCAAGCGCCATATCATCGCCCGCAATTTCCACCGGATCCTGGAAGGCATCTATCTTGCCGAGGATCAAGGCATTCACGACAGTGGTTTCTGCATCGTCGGCGAGCCGGATGCGCAACCACCGAACAAGGTTCCCTGAGCCCGGTAGCGGATCGTGGAGTTGCGCGAAGGGACCTTGGCACTTGCCAAAATGTGAGCCTTCTGGCAGACTTCAGGGCGTTTCCGTCCCGCATCCCCGGAGTCAGCCCATGATCAGACCAGGCAAGCTGTCTGCCAAAATCGGCGAACCGGTGCGCTTTTTTCATCAGGGCCGCGAGCTGACCGGCATCGTGGCGCGCGCCGACCGTCACCAGGTGTTTATCCTTGGCGATGACCGTCGCAGTTATCAGGTCAGCCGCGACCGGCTGCTGCCGCTGTGCGCCGCCCCGCCGGTCGTGCCGCCGCCGACCGTCGAACTGCCGGTGACCGGTGCCGACGCCGTGCGGTTCAACGTCGAGGACCGGGTCAGGTTCCGTTTCCGGGCGCAAACCGTCATCGGCCGCATTGCGCGGCTCAATCCCCGACGTGCGCTGGTGGTGAGCGAGCATGGCGACGAGTACCGGGTGCCCTATGAACTGCTGGTGCGCGACGCCACTGGCGCGGCAAAACCTGACGAGGCGTCAGATGATACCTTGCTGCTGGCCGCTATCGAGGCACAGGGCGTGGGACTTCTAAAGCGCCATGGCCTGAAGGACTGGCGCTTCGCCTTCGACGATGCCACCCGCCGCGCCGGCAGTTGCCAGAACGACCGTAAAACCATCACTCTGTCCCGCCACCTGGCGCGCAACGCCCCCGAGGCTGAAATCCTCGACACCCTGCTGCACGAAATCGCTCACGCCCTGGTTGGTCCGCGCCATAACCACGACACCGTATGGAAAGCCAAAGCCATCGAGCTTGGCAGCAGCGGCCAGCGCTGCCATGAGCTGCGCTTTGCGCCGCCGCGCTACATCGTCAGTTGTCGCAACGGCTGCTGGAGCGCCCCCGCCGAACGCCGAAGGCGCAACGTGGTGTGCCGGCAGTGCAAGGGGGAAGTTGTCTACCAGACCTATACGCAGGAGCGTTGGGAGCAACAAAACAAGCCCGGGCACCCGGATTAGATTCCACTTTTGGTCTTTCCTTTGCAACCTCCCGATTGATAAGAATCTCCCACGCGGGGTTCGACCTTTCCCACAAGCATTGAAAAGCATCTCACGCCCGCCCCTTTCAATCGCTCAAGCCGAAAAGTCGCTAAGAATACCGGTATTGCCCTCCTTTGCGGTTATAGCGAGCAAGGTGAACGAGCGTGAGATTGAGTTTTTCATTTTTCAACTGCGTGGATTTACTTTTAATACAGGATTCAAGAGCAAGGATATCCTCATGGCCGGACATAAAACCCACTCCGCCGCCGGCATCGCCATGGCCGTCCTGCTGGCCGGCACCACCGCCATGGTCGGCAGCATTCCGCATGCCCAACAACCTTTGCTGCTGGCCTGCGGAATCGCAGCCGGGCTGGCTCCCGATCTCGACAGCGATACCAGCCGGCCACTGATGATCCTCAAGGCCGGTGTCGGCCTGGCTGTTGTCGGCACGGTGCTGAGCGATTGTCTGAACCAGGGGCTGCCGCAGGCCGAGATCGCCGTTCGTGCCGGTGTGGCCTTCGGTCTGGTAACACTGCTGTTTGTCATTTTTACCCGACTTACCGTGCATCGTGGCATCATGCACAGCGTGCCCTTTGTCGGCCTGTGGGCCCTTCTCAGCATGCAGGCGACCCGACCGTTCGGCCCAGCTTTGTCCCTGGCCGCCGGCCTGGTGGCACTGGCGGCCGGGCTGGGCCATCTTTTGCTCGACGAGCTCTGGTCCATCGACCTCAAAGGGGGGCTGGTGCCACGTCTCAAGTCGACCTTCGGCACCGCCTTCAAGTTCTGGTCCGGTTCGCTGCTGGCTACTTTTCTTTGCTATGCCGCGCTGGTGGCAATGCTGTGGTTGCATTTCATACGACCCTGAACTGTCACCGCTGTCGGTTCATGGCGACGGATTAGGGTGGGATGTTGGTGGGGGACCGGCGAAGTTAAGATTGTAAACTTTAACATTCGGCACTCGGCACTCGGCACTCAGCACTCAGCCCTCGGTACTTCAAGACCGCGGGGTCGCGCCCCCGCCCGGCGCCTTACTTTTTGTCCAAGCCAACAAAAAGTAAGCAAAAAGTGGCTTCCCCTGCGGGGGGCGATGTGGTCGCGAAGGATGGCGGATTCCACGACGATGGCGCCGATCCGTCCTGCCGCTGGTTTCCCTGAACTGTTTCTCTTGCGCAAGTTCATCGTTAGGGACAGCCGTTGTGCTTATTGCGAGGCGGGCAGCAAGGTGTTGTTGGGTGGAAAGCGTAACCCAAACCACAAGCCACATCTCAAGCAAAACCGGGGGTAGGTGTACCCGAGCCAGCAGCGCCGGTGCCGGCAACAGCTGTGCTGCGATCTGCGAGAAACACCTCTGCCGGCACATGCGCCGACCGCAGACGCGCCGACTGTCATTGGCAGCCATAGTGCCCCGACGCAACCAACCTCGCGCCAGACATAACGGCGAAGCCAGATTTTAGGCCATTTCTTTGGTTACTTTCTTAGGGGCCTTGCAAAGAAAGTAACCCGGCTGCCGGCCGGGACCGGCGAACTTGAATTTGAACTAGAAATTTCGCCTTTACACCCGTAGAGAAATCCGAACCGGGGTTCGGCGAATAATAAAATTCTGCAACTCCAGGTAAACCTATTGCCAGAGATAACGTCTTTACATACAAAATCACCGACCAGAACCCCGCTGGCTGGCGATGGCATGGATCATGCTGATTAAAAGAAGTTGTTTATCTCACTGTATTGACCAAGGAGTAGCAGACATGAAACGATTCGTTTTTCTCTTGCTGGCCGCTGCCCTGCTGGGCGCCCCCGCTGCCCAGGCAGCCAATGTCGGGTTCAATCTCGACATGCACATCGGCAACCATCCCGAGCCACCGATTGTGGTGCATCAACGACCAGTGTTTCTCGCTCCCGCCGAACTCGACTTTCATGTCGCCGTAGGGGTGCCTTACGACATGTTCATGGTTCATGGCGACTACTATGTCTGCAGAGGTGATCGCTGGTACCGCAGCCATAGCTATAACGGCCCCTGGCAGGGTGTCAGGCGCAAGCACCTGCCCCCCGGCCTGGCCAAAAGGCGCTACGCTGACATCATCCATGTTCGGGACGTAGAATATGTCCGCTACAAAAAGGATAAGCATCATTACAAGGGCAGAGGCTATTATGCCGATGACCATGACGATGATCGCCGGCACGGACGTGGTAACGGCAAGGGGAAAAAATATAGAGATTGATTCAGCACGGGGGGAGGGCGGCAACGCTCTCCCCCTGTTTTTTTGTCCGTTTCGCAGAAGCCTGCCCGTGGCAAAAGAACATTTTCACAGGGATACAGGGGATGACTCCCTTGGCCAAAAACCCCAACCGCCGGATCAACTACTCATAGTCACCATCCGCTCTCTTCCCTCGCCAAGGTCACAGAATATTCAGAGAAAACCGACAACCATTTATATGTCCCCTGTTTTGGTGAAGCCTGCTCTTCAATCGGTCGTAGGCCGCTTGGGATTGCCAGCGGTCTGTGCGTACATCCCGCAGGATCAGATGTCTTGCCGGGGTAGGTTTTTTCCGTAAAGGGGAGTAAAATAATCAAGTAATCTGATAGTTTAACCCGGATGGAAGGAGGTCCATGATGGGACGTTATACGGGGCCGAGCTGCCGACTGTGTCGTCGGGCCGGCCAATGCCTGTACCTGAAAGGGGACAGGTCGCTTTCCGGTAAATGCGGCATCCAGCGCCGCGACTACCCGCCGGGGCAGCACGGGACGCGGCGGGGCAAGGAGACCGAGTACAACAAGCAGCTGCGGGAGAAGCAGCAGATGCGCCAGGCCTACGGGCTGCGGGAGAAGCAGTTCCGTAGCCTGTTCGAACAGGCCGATCGGATGAAAGGGGTCACCGGAGAAAACCTGCTGATCCTTCTTGAGAGGCGTCTCGACAGTCTCGTCTATCGCCTCGGTTTCGGGTCCACCCACGCCGAAGCCCGCCAACTCGTCAGTCACGGACACTTCTTGGTCAACGGGCATAAGCTCAACATCCCCTCCAGCCAGCTGCGCCCGGGCGACGTTATCGAGTTGCGGGAGAAAAGCCGTAAACTGCCGCGTATCAACGAAAACCTGGCAGCCGCCGCGCGCCGGGGGTACCCCTCATGGATCGAGATCGACCGCGACCATTACCGTGGCGTGTTCAAGACCCTGCCGGTGCGGGCAGAGATGACCACCCCGGTTTTCGAGGAACGGCTGATCGTCGAACTTTATTCGAAATAAATGACCAGCCCCTTGAGGATGCTCCATACTTCGCAATTCATGACCGTTTCGGTTGACTTCCCCTTCGTCGTGGATCTATGTTGAGGAGAAATTGTTAGTTATGTCTCACGCGAAGCCGCGAAGAACGCGAAGGAGGGGCTATGCGGAACGTTGAAGGCCTTGCGGGAATTGTATCCATGGTCGGTTTGGTCCTGGGTCTCTGAGGTTTGTTTATGAATCGGGATTTCGCGTCTTCGCGGCTTCGCGTGAGTCAAGGTTGTGAATGAGAGGGGTGCCGTCGATGCAAAAATCCCCATCACTTGAACCGGCGCGTTGCGCCGAATTGATCCGCCAGGCCCGCTCGGCTGTTGCCCTGTCCGGTGCCGGCATCTCCACGGCGGCGGGCATCCCGGATTTCCGGGGGCCGCAAGGGTTGTATGTGACCCGGCGCTACGATCCCGAGAAGGTCTTCGAGATCGGCTGGTTTCGGCGCAGCCCCGGGTATTTTTACGAATTCTCGCGGGATTTCGTCGACACGGTGAAAGACATACAGCCGACCTTCACCCATCGCTGGCTGGCCGAACTGGAGCAGGCGGGATGTCTGACCGGGGTGATCACGCAGAATATCGACATCCTGCACCAACTGGCCGGCAGCCGGAAGGTCATCGAATTGCACGGCTCCTATCGCTCCGCTACCTGCACGGGCTGCGGAAAACGGTACGCAGACCTCACCTACGCCTGGTGGGAGCAGGCCATGGCCACCAGCCCCACACCCCCACTGGCCCTGTGCCCCGCCTGCAACGACGTGCTCAAGCCCGACATCGTGTTTTTCGGCGAGATGGTCGACTATTTCCCGGCGGCGGAGCAGCTGGTGGCAGGGTGCGACTTGCTGCTGGTGCTCGGCTCCTCCCTTCAGGTCACCCCGGCCTCGTTCCTCCCGTATCAGACTCAAGCCACCACCGTAATCGTCAATCGCGGGACAGTGCTGCTGCCGCCGTCGCACCACCGTCACTTTGTGGATGGCGACCTTGACGCTTATTTTCGGGAGGTGGCGAAGTGCTTGAGCGGATGAGCCATGCGGAGACGGTCAGGGAGGAATCCTTTCAATGTTGCGATTTATCATTTCTCGAGCTGCCAATCTCCAATAAACGACAGATAATAAATTAATCTACATATCATTTAAATACAGCAACAAACTGCATAACAATCAGTTGCCAATTGCAGGAAGCTATTGAATGATCGTGCGATTCAGCCATTCAATACGTTCCTTATCCAGTGGTTTTGCATGCTGCATTCCTATATTTCAGACAATCCTGTAAGAGAAATATAAGAATTTCGGAAAATAACTAAATCAAGTGACGGTTAGTGTCACACTGTTTGTATTTGCGGTAAATGGCTGACTGCAAGGACATGATGCGTCACCGTCCGTTGATGTAAACGGTTGGTGAGAAGTGGACTATATGATTTGACATTCAACTCTTTCTTCGAGTTCAAGAAAAACTTAGGTATCGACAAACCATGGTGATTATTGGTTTTTACCTCCAGGAGGATCAATTAGGGGGCGGTTGTGGCAAATATTTAGCCGTCGCTGAATTAAATGATAAGAAAAATTTATTCTATCAGAAAAACTGAGTATCGCATGGGACTTAACTGTTTAGTATAGGTAGAACCGGAAAAAATGACGAAGTCATAACAACGTCTGGAACAATCTTTGCTCAATGGGATAACGTAAATTGCAATGGTAATGATCTCCGAAAAGGCAAAGCCANNCTCGCTTATTGGCCCCGGCAACGGAGGTTTATCCAAAAAGCGCTCATCTTCGGCCGAAGATCGGGCGTTTTTTTTATGTTATGTGCCAGGAGAGTTCCTTCAGCTGGTTTTCCAGACGACGCTTGGCGTTAACAGCAACAAAATGATCTCCGAAAAGGCAAAGCCA
>DIWZ01000030.1:831-109379 GCA_002435955.1 Pelobacter sp. UBA6093 | reverse complement strand
CTCGCTTATTGGCCCCGGCAACGGACGTTTATCCAATAGCGCTCATCTTCGGTCGAAGATTGGGCGTTTTTTTTCATATTTCGTAACGAAATATGAGTATTCCGGCACTGAATAATACTTCACAAGGAATGATCAACTGACCATGCAGCCTTGTTATCGCATATCTCAAATATGGACGACTTTGAACAAAGGTCTTTTTTGCGCTTTTATCCTGTTGCTGAGTGCGGCCTCCGCCGCGCTGGCGGTCAATTGCTCCGAAGCCCCGTACTTCGGTGTGATTGACGGAAATGTTGTTTCTGCTCCTGACCAGATCCAGATCGATCAGAATTGCACGATCAGGAACTTTCCCTGGCCAAACATACTGGACACCAACTTCAGCTTCTATACCCAGCCTGGCGGGAACGAGGAACGATGGCTGGTGGTCTTCGACAACGTGGTGCATACCGGCAACATGTCGTGCAACGCGACGCACGAACACAAGATCTGGTTTACCAACGGTTCGTCAACCAAGATCCAGGAGGGTTGCCAGAACCTTCTGATCCCCGTGGAGAAAATTGACAAGCAGAATCCTCCGGGACAGACGGCCGCCACCATCGGCGTTCCCTTCACCTATAGCCTAACGATCCCGGTTCTGTTTGACCCGGCGACGGGCACAGTCATCAGCAGCAGCGGGTCGCTCAACGACCTGCACGGTATCACGATCACGGACGACCTCAAGGCAACGGGCGTGGATCTCAACTATGTGAGCCACGTCGCCTACTGGCAGGACGGCGGCGCTGCGGTGCCGCATAGCTTCACCAACGATGCCGGTCTGCTCACCTTTAAATTTGACCCAGGATTCGTGATTCCGGCCCAAAATCAGATGGTCATTGAAATCACGGTTGTCCTCGGGGATACGCCGGCGAACGTGGCAGGGCTGCAGTTTACCAATACCGCCAAGTGGGAGTTCGGGCGATTGATCGACGGCGTATTCTATGAGCCTCTTCCGGGCGAGTGGGGGATCTCGCAGCCGATGACCATCGCCGAGCCCAATCTCGTCGTCACCAAGACGAGCAATGAGACGGCCCTAAACCTGGCGGTGCCGGCGACCTACACCATCGACGTACAGAACGTCGGCGGCAGCGACGCCTGGAACGCTGTCATCGTCGACCAGTTCCCCGACGGCGCCGACGCCGGGATGTGCGACACCGACCCGTCTGCCACCGTCATTGCCCAAATCCTTGGGGCAGATGGCACCCTGGTTTCCAACCTGACCCCGGGCACCGATTACACGGTGAGCTTCAGCGGCTGCCAGCTGCGTTTCGACTTGCTGACGGAGAAGGCCAAAATCGCCTCCGACCAGCACCTGATCATCACCTACCAGGCCGAGCTGGACGCCGACACCTCTGGCGACGGCATCGAGCTGACCAATGTCGCCGGTGCTACCGCATGGTACACCGCCGCCGGTAGTACCGGCCGCCCATACACCAGGACCCTTACCGACGGTACCCCGGCCATCCTCGATCATCAGGACAGCCATACCGTCACCACCGCCCTGTCCGGCTACTACTTTCAGAAGACGGTCCAGAACCTGACCAGCGGAGCGAACCCGGCCGCCACGGCCGCTCCGGGGGACCGCCTGCGCTACCGGTTGCGCCTCTTCAACGTCGACCAGACGATCGAGGGGATCACGATCGGCGACCAACTGGACCTGGCCCGTTTCGATCTCAACAGCTTCGCCATGGTGACGCCTCTGCCCGCGGGAGTCGCTTACAGTTTCGATGCCGCCAGCGGTCTGCTGCAGATCACCGGTGATGGCGGCAATTCGCTGTCGGTGGCGGTCGGCAGCG
The DNA here is from genome assembly GCA_002435955.1 of Pelobacter sp. UBA6093. Taxonomy (GTDB): domain Bacteria; phylum Desulfobacterota; class Desulfuromonadia; order Desulfuromonadales; family Syntrophotaleaceae; genus Syntrophotalea. The sequence continues at coordinate 107,550 of DIWZ01000030.1, read as the reverse complement.
AACTGGTGATCGAGTTCGAAGTCAACCTGCTTCCTACTCTGGTCAGCAATACCCTGGTATCCAATCAGGCGACCCTCGCCGCTACCGAACACACCGCCGAAAGCGACGACCCCTACGTCAACGGTATTGCGCCGCCCGGCGAGCCGGCGGATCCCACCACGGTGGTCATCCAGACCCCCGGCCCCCTGGCCAAGGCGAATACCCAGGCAACCGCCACCATCGGCGAGCAGTTCAGATACCGCATCACCGTGCCTGCGGCCCCGCTCGACCTGCCTCTGTATGATGTCCGGGTTCTGGACGATCTGTCCGCCTCCAGTGCCGACCTGCGCTTTGTCAGCGCCTCCGTGGTGTCCGGCGGCACCTGGGCGCTCTCCAATGCCAGCGGCAGCGATACCAATCTGGTGATCGAGGATGCGATCACCGGCATCACCATCCCCGCCAACGGACAGCTGGTGATCGAGATAACCGTCGAGCTGCTGAATACCCTGGCCAACCAGGCCGGCCTGACCTTCAACAACAGCGCCTCCTATACATATAACCGGACCAACGGCGACCACTCCACGCGGACGATCGGCGGCGCGGGCAGCACCGGCAACATGACGGTGGTCGAGCCGGAGCTGACCGCCACCAAGGCGGTGAACTTTGTCTCGCCGGCGGGCAAATCGCTGATCGAACCGGCCGCCGCAGGCGACGTCCTCGAATACGTGGTCACCATACTCAATAGCGGGGACTCTACCGCCTTCGATCTCAGCGTCGCCGACGCCCTGCCGGATGAGCTCACTCCGGTCCCCGATTCCGCCACCGCCAGGATCAATGGCGCCGAAGTTGCGAATTTCGTCGCCAATCCAACCCTGCTTCCCGACGGTTCCTTCACCTGGGGCCAGAACAACGGCGACCTGACCCTCGACATCCCCGCGGGGCAGTCGCTGGTGCTGACCTACCAGGTGACCGTGGATTCGGTCTCCGGCGCGGACATCGTCAACAGCGTCTATGTGGACTGGACCTCGCTTGACGGCGGACAAGCGGCGGAGCGCACCGGCGCCGACTGCCCGGCCTCCGATCCGCTCAACGCCTATTGTTTCGGCCCGGCCACGGCTAGCGTCACCACTCTCGATAACACCTCCATCGCCAAAGCGGTGACCGGGGACGCTTACGCCGAGACCCCAGCCAGCACCGGTGATCCCGTCGTTCGCGTCGGCGACACAGTAACTTACGAATTGACGCTGAATCTGCGGGAATACGTCACACGCAACGTTGCGGTCGAGGATGCGCTGCCGGAAGGCATGGCCCTGGAAAGCTTCACCATCAATGGCGGCGCCAACTTCGGTTACACCCTGGCGGCCCAGCCGGTCGCCGGCGCTACCGGCACCCTGCGCTGGGAGTTTGGTGATATCAGCAACCAGCCGAGTAACGACGGAACGCCGCTCGATGCCCTGGTGATTCAATATGTCGCCAAGGTGGTCACCGATGCCCCGCCGGTGGGGGTTGCCGAGGATACCAGAATCCTGCGCGACAATCTGGCGCAGCTTTTTTACACCGGCGGCGATCCTGCGACCTATCCCGATCGTTTGACGGCCACAGAAACTATCGACGTACGTCAGCCGCAGATGCAGGCGATCAGCAAGGTCGATCTGGGCAGCGGCCGCGCCGGTAGCGGAACCGTGGCCGATCCGTACCAGGTCAACATCGCCACCGATGTAATGAACTTCCAGCTGTCCTCCTGCAACGACGGCCTGGCGCCCGCCTATGGCGTAGTGATCACCGATCAACTGGCGCCGGCGTTTGACGAGAGCGATCTGGCGACCAACCCGCCGGTGGTGAAAATCGGCGGCACCATCTTGAACGCGGGCATCGATTACATCCTCACCCTGCCCGGGCGCGGCGGCGAGCTGCGCATTGCGTTGCAGGACAGCGCCCCGGTGAATCCGGGCGAATGCGTCACGGTCGATTACAACCTCGGTTTCCACACCGATCTTACCGTGTCGACGACCTGGAGCAACCAGGCCCGCCTTCCCGAGTACCGGTCCCTGCCGCTTGCCGAGTCGGGCCGTGTCTATGCCTTGGCCGACACGGCGCAAGTATGGATGACCAACCTGTTGAACGTTGAATCGCTGTCGAAGACCCTGCAGTTGCCGGCGAGCGGAGAAGCGACCATCGGGGAAGAGGTCGTCTACCAAATCAAAGTGCCGGCCGTACCGATGAACAAGGCCCTCGACAACGTGGAGGTGACCGACCCCCTGCACGGCGCACTGGAGTATATCGGCGCCACTGCGGTGGACAACGACGGCGCGGCGGTAACCCTGACCGACAACAGCGTGGCGCCGGGGCAGGTGAATCTGGTGGTTGCACGGATTCCGGCCGGCGAGCAGGTGATCATCACCCTGAGGGCGCGGGTGGCCAACAACGACCAGGCCAATGCCGGCGTCAGCGTCACCAACACCGCATCTTATATATATACCGGCATGCCCGGTGGGCTGGATACCTCGTCCACCAGTGCCCCGCTGATCATCGTCGAGCCGTCAGTGGCCATCGCCAAGACCGTGGCCAACCTGACCAATCCGGGGGCGCCGCCGAATGTCGGGGATATCCTGCGCTACAGCCTGAGCTTCACCGCCGGTGGCGGGGCGGCGGGGGATAATTTTTCCGATGCTTTTGAACTGCTGATCGAAGACAGCCTGAGCCCGGGCCTGGCCTATCAGACGGGCACGGCCAGGGTAGACGGCACCGCCAACACCATCACCGATCCGGCGGTAACGGGGGATGGCAGCACCACCGCCCAGACCCTGACCTGGAACCCGGCCTCCGCCGCCATCGACATCGTCGAGGGCACCGTAGTCACCGTGACCTATGACGTGGCGGTCCTGGCCGGGGTGCAGCCGGGACAGGATCTGACCAACAGCGCCATGGCCCGGTGGACCGGACTGGACGGCGACAACGCCTTCGAACGCACCGGCACCGGCACACCGGCGGAGAACGACTACTTCACCGGTCCGGCGACCACCACGACGACGGCCGCACTCGCGGTTGTACTCGTGAAGTCTGTGGTCAATGCGACGACCGGAGAGAATCCTGGGGCGAACGCCGAGCCCGGCGACATCCTCCGTTACACCCTGGTCCTCACCAATCAGAGCATTGCTCCCTTGAACAATGCCTCGCTGGTGGACGAACTGGCCATGTACTTCGTTCCCGGCAGCTTGCAACTGCTCAGCGTCTCCGATGCGGGCGTCGATACCACCAACACCAATGCCGCGGGCGGTGCCAACGGTACCGGGATTGTCGATATTCGCAACCTGACTCTGGCTGCCCAGGGGCAGGCCGGAGATGCGGTGACCATCGAATTCGAGGCGCAACTCGCCCCGGTGATCCAGAGCGGTACCGCCGTGCTGAACAGGGCACGGCTGACCGGGGACCACCTGTCTTCCGCGACGAGTAACGAAACCTCCACCCTGATCCGATCCACCCCCGCCTTCGAGGTCTGGAAGAGGTCCCGGGACCTCACCGGCGATCCCGCCGAATTGATGGCCGGCGACACACTGCGCTACTCCATCACCGTGAAAAACATCGGCAACGAAAACGCCGTCAATACCCAGCTGCAGGATCAGATTCCCGCCAATACCAGCTATGTGGCCAACAGCACGACTCTGAACGGCAGCCCGATGGCCGATCCTTCGGCGGGCATCTCGCCGCTGCAGAACGGGCTGCTGATCCGGGCGCCGGAGAATGCGACGCCTGGTGCGATGCGCGCCGATGCCACGGCCACGACCGCCAATGTGGCGACGGTTACCTTCGATGTGGTGATCAACGGCAATGTGGTCGCTGGTACGATCATCTCCAACCAGGGCTTCGTCACCGCCGACGGCGCTGGCAGCGGCCCGGCTCCCGAAGAACCGTCTGACGATCCGGATACGCCGATTCTGAATGATCCGACCGTGGATGTGGTGGGTAAGGTGCCTTTGGTTGACGCACACAAGACGGTGCAAATCCTGGTCGACAACGGCTCGGCCGGCATTGTCGATCCCGGCGACGTCCTCCGCTACACCATCGCCATTACCAATGTGGGAACCGCACCGGCCACCGGCGTGGTGTTCAACGACGCGGTTCCCGGGAATACCACCTATGTCGCCGACTCCGTCCAATTGAACGGTCTTCCGGTAGGCCAGCCGGATGGTGGCGTCTCGCCCCTGGTCTCGGGCATTGACGTGAGCTCTGCCGACTTGACGCCGCCGCTGCCCGGCCCCGGCAACGGCACCCTGCCTCCCGGTTCGACGGCGACGGTCATCTTCGATGTCCGGGTGAACGCCGGAGTTCCCACGGGCACCATTGTTTCCAACCAGGGCACGGTGAGCGGTAATGGATTGCTGGACGAGCCGACCGATGCCGACGGCATCGATTCCAACGGTGATCAGCCTACCGAGGTGGTGGTGGGTGACGCCCAGCAGTTGAATATTCTCAAAGAAGTGTTCGTGGTCGGCGGCGGCGGGGCGGAACCGGGCAGGCAGCTCGAGTACGTGATCCGGGTAACCAACATCGGCAGTCTGCCTGCCACCAACGTAGTGGTGACCGACGACCTGGGTCCGTTGGCCGGACAGGTGTCCTACGTAGCCGGCTCGGGCCGCCTGAACGGCTCCACCGCTGGAGTAACCTATGCCGGGTCGGTGCTCACCGCCGACTATGCCGCCCAGTACGGCGTTCTTTCGCCCGGCGCAGGGGCCGTGGTTCGGTTCCGGGTTGGGATCGATCCAGCGGTGGCCTTCGGCACGACCATCACCAATACCGGCGTAGTCCGCTGGAACAATCCGGCGCAGACCGCCTCGGCCGACGTTAGCCTCGCTGTCGGCGGCACTCCGGGCAGCGCCGCCCTGAACGGCAGTGTCTGGCACGATGCCAACCTGAACAAGGTTAACGACGGCGGTGAGCGGTCCCTGGAGGGCTGGACCGTCGAGCTGTACCGCAACGATCAATGGCTCGCCTCGACGCTGACCGGCGGCGACGGCACTTATCGGTTCTCCGGGCTGGCGGCCAACGAGGGGACGACGGAACTGTATGAACTGCGCTTCAGCGCGGCCGGGGCCGGACCCAACACCCCCTCGCTCGGTACCGCCGCCTCGGCCTTCACCAACGGACCGCAGCGCATCAGCGAAATCACCGTCTCCGCCGGCGGCAACCTGTCGAATCTGAACCTGCCGATCTGGCCCAACGGCACGGTGTACAACTCCATTGTCCGCGTACCGATCGCCGGCGCCTCCCTGGCGTTGGTGAACGCGGTCACCGGGGCGGCGCTGCCGGGCCAGTGCTTCGACGATCCGGTTCAGCAGAACCAGCTCACCGCGGCGGACGGCTTCTACAAGTTCGACCTGAACTTCAGTGATGGTGCCTGTCCGGCGGGCGGTGCCTATCTCATCGAGGTGACGCCGCCGGCCAGCGGCTACCTGGGCGCCCGCTCCCAGGTCATCCCCCCGGACAGTGACGAGAGTACCGCGCCCTTCTCGGTACCGGCCTGTCCCGGCAACGGCGACGATGCGGTGCCGGCCACCGCCGACTACTGCGAAGCGACGACCTGGACCACGGTCCCGTCGACCACGGTCCTGCCCCGTACCGCCGGCACCCGCTATCAACTGCACCTCCTGCTGGACAGCGCCAGCATGCCGGGCCAGAGCCAGATCTTCAACAACTCCATTCCCATCGATCCGGTACTGGACGGCGCCGTGGCCATCACCAAGACCTCGTCCCTGATCAATGTGACCCGGGGTGAGCTGGTGCCCTACACCATCACCGTGACCAACGTGTTCGGCGTGCCGCTGTCCGACCTCAGCATTCTCGACCGCTTCCCGGCGGGCTTCAAATACGTGGCCGGCTCCGCCCGCCTGGAGGGCGCCGCCCTTGAACCGCGGATCAACGGCCGGGAGCTGACCTGGGATAATCTCCAGTTGCAGACCAACGAGAGCCTGAGCCTGAAGTTCCTGCTGGTGGTCGGTTCCGGCGTTTCCGAAGGCGAATACGTCAACCGGGCGCAGGCGCTCAACAGCGCCCTGGGCACTGCGGTTTCGGGGGTGGCAACCGCCACCGTGCAAGTGGTTCCCGATCCCGACTTCGATTGCACCGATGTCATCGGCAAGGTGTTCGACGACCGCAATCTCAACGGTTGGCAGGAGGACGGCGAGAGCGGCCTGTCCGGCGCCCGGGTGGTGACGGCCCGCGGCCTGATCGCCACCACCGACGAATTCGGGCGTTTCCATATCACCTGTGCGACGGTGCCGGACCAGAATCGGGGCAGCAACTTCATCCTCAAGCTGGACGAACGCAGCCTGCCGACCGGCTATCGTCTGACCACCGAAAACCCGCGGGTGCAGCGCGCCACCCGAGGCAAGATGCTGCGCTTCAACTTCGGCGCGACTATCCACCGGGTGGTGCGCATCGATATCGCCGACGGCGCCTTCGAGCCCGGAACCACCGATCTGCGCCCGCAGTGGCAGCCGAAGGTCGGCCAATTGCTGGAAGAACTCTGGAAATCGCCGGCCGTGCTGCGCCTGTCGTACCTGGCAGATATCGAATCCGAAGCTCTGGTCGAGGAACGTCTCGAGGAACTTAAGGCCGTGATCGCCGAAGAGTGGAATCACTCGGCCAGTGATTACCGGCTGGATATCGAAACGGAGATCTTCTGGCGTCGCGGCGGTCCGCCGCAACGCTGACAGAGAGTCGGCGCGGGTGGTGAAAGCAGTGGTTTGATTACGCATGTTCGCGTGCAACTGGTGTTTGGATGGTTTCCGCATGGAAACCGATGGCAAGACCTCTTATCACGTAGATGGACTCAATGCTGAAACGTAGTATCGCCATATTCCTTGTTTGCATGGTTCTTGCCTCAGCGGCGCAGGCCGGGGTTTTCTCCTTCATGGAAACCTTTACCGATCCGACGGGGGTCCGGGAAACGACTGCTGCCGGCGAAGATGCCGAAATGCATCTTGATGCCGACAAGCCGCTCACTTCCTGGCTCCAGGATCCCTCCCTCTTCGAAGAGGCCCAGGGCGATCGCATCGAAACCCGCCAGGTCATGGAGCAGGAGGTCAAGACGATCAAGCTCGACAACCTGGTTCCGCCGATCCTCTTCCCCCTGGGCAAAGCGGAGATTCCCGAAGACTATCTCGGGCGCCTGCGCAAGGTGCTGCACGACATGCGCGGTCGCGACAATGTGCGGCTCCACTTTGTCGGCCATGCCGATCCCATGTCGCTGACCCCCGCCCTGCAGAAGGTGTACGGCGACAACCTCGGCCTGTCTCGCGAACGGGCCGGTACTACCGCCGAATACTTCCAGCAGGCTCTCGGCCTGCCGCCCGAGGCGATCTCCTATGAAGGCATGGGGGACAGCCAGCCGGTCGCCAGCAACGCGACCGAGGCCGGGCGACGACTCAACCGGCGGGTGGCGGTGCAGGTCTGGTACGACGAAATCAGCGAAAAACAGGTCGAGAAGGAAGTGGTCATCCCTCAGGAGGTGCATCGCGTCCAGGTTTGTCGCACCGAAACCGTCTGCAAGATGCGTTACCTGGACGGTCATGCCCATCGCGCCCGGATCCGCAACCTGGTCGTACCCCTGCATTACAATCAGGACATGCTCGAGGTATCCGAACCTTTTCTGCGGCAGGTCCGGCAGGCGATGAAAAATCTGCAGGGCAAGCAGAACCTCACCGTCAAATTCACTGCGCATAGCGACAACCTCCCCCTGCAGGGGCGGGAAGAGCGCATCTACGGCGATCAGCTCGGCTTTTCCAAGGCGGTGGCCCGGCGGGTGTTGCTCGCCGTCCAGGAAAACCTGGCGTTACCGAATCCCGCCGTCGCCTGCGAGGGGCGGGGAGCCGCGCAGCCGGTGGCGTCCAACGATACCCAGCAGGGCCGGACGCTGAACCGGCGGGTCGAGGTTGAGTTCTGGTACGACGACCCGCTGCAGGAGTTGCCCGACGAACCGCAGATGTGCCCCGATACCTCCGGCGGCCAAATCGTCACCCGCGTCTATGAACCGTCCGAGGGTCCCGTCGCGCCGATCCTGTTCGAAAACGGCAAGCCGGTGCTGCCCGCCGGATGTGGCGAGCGCCTTCATCGCGCCATGAACGAGATCGCCGGCAAGGACAATGTACGCCTGCGGTTTGTTGGCTATACCCGCAACGAACGCCTCGACCGGCGCACCGCCGCGGTTTACGGCGACGACGTCGGTTTGTCCACGGCCCGCGCCCGTCGCGCCATGGGGGTCGTCTGCCAGGGGATGGGACTGCCGCTGGAGCGGGCGGAGTTCGAAGGGCGGGGTTATGTCCAGTCCGACGACGTGGTCAACGCCGGTTTCATCGAGTCGGATATCTCGCGGGTCCAGGTCCAGGTTGTTTACGACGAACTGGTGCCCCTCGACGATTACGACGGGGTGGAAATCACCCCCATAACCCGCGAAGTGCAGCTGGCCAATCCCTATGCGCTGAATCTGATGCGCATCACCGTCGACGGCGCGCCCCTCGACGATCCGGGCAAATGCAGCTCCGATGTGCAGCGCTGCACCGACGTGGCCCTGGAAAACGCCCGCATCCAATTCAAACACGACAACCTGCAGCTGCAGCCGCGGCTCAACGTGACCGCCTGGCCGCGCAGCATCGCTCACCAGGACCTGGCGGATACGGAATTTGCCGAAAACCTGGTGCGTTTCCGTCTGTATGCCAACTACCGCAGCTTCATTCAGCGGGCCGAAGTGAGGATTTTCGACAAGGAACAATCGGTGCGCGATGTGCCCCTGGCGGTCATCGAGCTCAACGATGACGGTCTGGCGCAATGGCAACCCGACTTCGAACCCCCATCCGCGCCGATGCGCGAGTTGACCTACCTGGTGCGGGTATACGACAAGACCGGACATTTCGACGAGACCGCCGCCCAGCCCCTGTGGGTGGCCGACCGCATCGATCCGGTTATTGCCGAGGCAAATCCCGAGGTGGAACTGCTGGCCGGATACGGCGAGAGCCGCCTGGCCAGCAGGAATATCCCCCTGCATGGCGGCATGGTGCAGGCTTTTGGCAGCGCCATTCCCGCCGGTTTCAATGTGTGGCTGGCCGGCCATGCCGTGCCGGTGGACGCAAAGGGGCGGTTCATCGCCGAGGAAATTCTGCCTGACGGCATGCACTCCGTCGAGGTCGCAGTGCTCGACGAAGGGGGCAGCGGTCAGTTGTACCTGCGCGACCTGGAACTGAAAAAGAGCGACTGGTTTACCGTGGGGATCGCCGATCTGACCCTGTCCGCCAACCGCACCAGCGGACCGGCCGAGCTGGTCGCTCCGGACAATGAGCACTACAGTGAGAGTACCGGTATCGATGGGCGCCTGGCCTTCTACACCAAGGGCAAGTTCGGTGAGGACTGGGGACTGACGGCCAGCGCCGATACCCACGAAGGACCGCTAGACGAGATTTTCAGTAATTTCCTGGACAAGTCGCCCGAATCGCTGTTTCGGCGCATGGATCCGGATCGCCACTACCCGACCTTCGGCGACGACGGTACCGTCGTCGAGGACGCGCCGACCAACGGCAAATTCTATCTGCGCTTGCAAAAAGAGCAGAACTACGGCCTCTGGGGCAATTTCAAGATCGCCTATACCGATACCTACCTGGCTCACGTGGACCGCGGGCTGTACGGCGGCAATCTGCATTACCAGACCCGCGATACCACCAGCTTCGGCGAGCAGCGCTTTCTGGCGGACGGTTTCGCTGCCGATCCGGGAACCCTGGCCGGACGCGACGAATTGCGGGGCACCGGTGGCTCACTCTATTACTTGCGCCGGCAGGATATCCTGGAGGGGTCCGAGCGCCTGCGCATCGAAATTCGCGACAAAGACTCCGGCATCGTACTGGGGGTCAAGAACCTGACCCCGGTGCTCGACTACGATATCGATTACCTGCAGGGCCGCATCCTGCTGTCACAGCCGCTGGCTTCGACCGCCGACGACAGCCTGCTGGTCCAGAGCGACTCAACCGGTGGCAATCCAGCCTTCCTGGTGGCCCGCTATGAATTCACCCCCGGCGTTGATGAACTCGATACTATGGCGGTCGGCGGCCGGGTTCATTACTGGCTCAACGACCATGTCAAGATCGGACTGACCGCCAACCACGAAGATGCGGAGGGCAGCGAGAGCAACCTGTACGGTGCGGATCTGACCCTGCGCAAGTCGGCAGGTTCCTGGATCACGTTGGAGGCCGGCAGCAGCGAAGGTGCGGGCGCGACCACCACGACTTCCGTCGACGGCGGCTATACCCTCACCTCAGTCGCTGCGGACGAAACCGCGCAAAACCAGGCCTACCGTATCGATTCCAGCGTCGACCTGCAGGATTTCTTCGCCACTGCCAAGGGCCGCTTCACCCTCTACCTGGAAGAGTTCGGGGCGGGCTACGCGGCACCGGGTCTGACGACCGAACGGCACCTTACCCGCTACGGCGGTAGCGCGGTGCTGCCCCTGTTCGAGCGGCTGAATCTGCGATTCAAGACCGACTTCCAGATCCAGGACCAGGGGCTGGAGACCGAAGCCAGCGAGCTGGATATCGATTACCGCATCGCTGAACGCTGGACCCTCAGTTCGGGGGTGCGCCGCGACAGCCGCGAGGATAACTCGGTGGTGGTCCCCTCGACCCAGGAAGAGGGCGACCGCACCGATCTGGTGGCCCGGCTGCTGTACGATTCCCAGGCCCGCTGGAGCAGCTACGGTTTCCTCCAGCAGTCCGTCATGACCACCGGCAATCGCGAGGACAATGCCCGCATCGGGGCCGGCGGCAGCTATCGCGTGACCGACCGGTTCAAGCTCGATGGGGAGGTCTCCCAGGGTGATCAAGGGGCGGGCGCCCGTCTCGGCACCGAGTACCTGTACTCCGACCGGACCACCCTGTATCTCAATTACGCCCTGGAGAACGAGCGTACCGACAACGGCGTGCGAGCCCGCAAGGGGAACATGACCTCCGGTTTCCGTACCCGCTATTCGGACAGCGCCAGCCTGTTCCTCGAAGAGCGCTATACCCATGGCGACGTGCCGACGGGGCTGGTGCACTCCACCGGCGTGGATCTTGCGCCCACGGATCGGCTCAATTTCGGCGCCAATCTCGACGTCGGTACCCTCAAGGATCATCAGACGGGGGCCGAGCTCGAGCGCAGGGCCGCCGGAGTGAGAGTCGGCTACGGTTTTGAGACCCTGAAGTTGGCCAGTGGCGTGGAATACCGGGTGGACGATGCGGAGCAGATCGATGCCAGCACCGTCAACCGCACCACCTGGCTGTTCAAAAACAGTCTCAAGTACCAGGTGTTCCCGGACTGGCGGCTGCTCGGCAAATTCAATTATGCGTCCAGCGAGAGTTCGCAGGGCCAGTTCTTCGACGGCAACTACACCGAAGGGGTGCTGGGCTTCGCCTACCGTCCCGTCAACCACGACCGTCTCAATGCTCTGCTCAAGTACACCTATTTCTACAATGTGCCGGCCGTCGACCAGGTGAGCGGCACCTCCGTCAACGCCGACTTCATTCAGCGCAGCCACATCTTCGCCCTCGATGCCATGTATGACCTGACGCCGCGCTGGACCGTAGGGGGGAAGGTCGCCTATCGCAAGGGCGAGGTGAGCCAGGACCGGGAGGATCCGGAGTTTTTCAGCAGCCGGGCCCATCTGTATGTGCTGCGGGCCGACTGGCACTTCCTGCATCGCTGGGATGCGTTGCTGGAAGCTCGCATGCTCGATCTGCCCGACGCCAAAGACCAGCTCAGCGGGGCGCTGATCGGTCTCTATCGGCACTTCGGCAAACACATCAAACTGGGAGCCGGCTACAACTTCAGCAAGTTTTCCGACGATCTGACCGATCTGAATTACGATCATAAGGGGCTTTTCATCAACCTGATCGGAAAGATGTANNAAACAAAGCTCAGTGGAAGGTGGAGATCATGAAAAAAGCCTGGACCTGTTTCACGCTCACAATGGCGGTACTGATCCTGAGCTGCTCCGCTTATGCGGAAACCCTCCTGAAGGAGCCGCTGCTCTACCCCTGCAATGCCCTCGCAGACGAGCGGGTGAGCGGCACGTTCTCCGCTGCCGGGCTGAATCAGCCGATTCACGTCGTCACGGTCGACATCCTGCATGACCGGGCGCAGCAGTGGGGCGCGGGAAAAACGTACGCATATGGCCAGGGCGCAGGGAGCCCGTATCTGGAACCCCCGGCGCTATCCGGCAGCGACGACAGTCTGTGCGTGCTGCACGCCGACTGGCACCTCGGCAATTCCATCAAGCTGGGGGCCGGCTACAACTTCAGCGGATTCTCTGAGGAGCTGACCGAGTTCGATCACGACCGGGAGGGGCTGTTCATCTACCTGATCGGNNACAACTGCTTAGCGGAAGGTGAAACATGAGGAAAGTCTGGGGATATTTCGCGTTTACGATGGCGGTGCTGGTCTTGAGTTTCTCCGCTTATGCGGAAGACATCTCGAAGGAGCAGATGAAAGGCCTGGATGAACAGGTTCAGGATATCAAGGGCGACGTGCTCGGGATTGCGGCGCAGCTGTACCAGCTCGAAGAGAAGCTGCTCTACCCGTCCGATACCCAGGTGGCGGTGTTCATATCTCTGGCCGAGGGCGAACAGTTTCGTCTCGATGCGGTCAAGCTTCAGCTCGCCGGCAAGCCGGTGGCCGATCATCTGTACACCTTCAAGGAGCTCGAAGCCCTGCGCAACGGCGGGGTGCAGCGGCTTTATACCGGCAATGTCACCACCGGTGACCACGACCTGCAGGTGACCTTCATCGGCAAGTCCAAGGGCGGGGCGGATTTCCTCATGACCGAGAATTTCACGGTCAGCAAAGCTGTCGGTCCGAAGATCGTTGAAGTCACCCTGGCCGAAAAGGCTCTCGGCTTCAAGGATTGGTAGGGTGATGTCATTGGTCGTTGGTCGTTGGTCACTAGTCATTGGTCACTGGCTTTTCTGCAAGAGCGCAAACAAATGACGAATGACAAATGACGAATGACGAGTTTTTAAACGGTTTTCCCCCTGGCAACTGAAAGTGCCTTTTTGCGAGACATTTATGATCAGGTTTCTTGTGTTACTGACAACCCTGCTGTTCGCTTCCTCCGCGATGGCGGCCGGTTCCGACCCTTCTCCACAGCCGAAGGAGATGGCCTGCACGACCGCGCCGAGGGAGCTTAAGGACCTCTTTTACGGAGAGGCCCTGTATGACGCCTTTCAGGGGGACTGGTTCGACGCCATCGCCCGCCTGGACACCGAACTTTGGCAGTTTCACGGGCTTGACGAACCGCAACGCGACTCCCTGTTCCAGCACATCGATCAGGCCGAATTCGCCGTGGGGGATTTCGAGCTGGCCTACCGGATGCACCAGCGGGCCGGTCGCGCCATTACTGCAGTCATCGAGGGGAACGTCGAGGAACCGGTACGAAACACCGCCATTTTCCGCCTGGCGCGGCTCTACTTCCGCAAGCACCAGCCGGTGCAGGCCCTGCACACTGTGGAGCGGGTCAACGGCGCGGTGCCGGCCGAGCTGCTCGGAGACCTGGCCTTCCTGCGGGCGCTGACGTTGATGGCCAACGGCCGCGACGCCGATGCCACACCCATCCTGCGGGAGCTGCAGGGAGTCAAAGACTATGAAGGTTTTGCCGGCTACAATCTCGGCCTCGCCCTGATGAGGGACGGACACGAGCTGGAGGGGCGCCAGTTTCTCGATCGCAGCGGCCGGATCGAAACCAATGTCCCCGCCACCCTGGCCATCAAGGACAAATCGAACCTGGTGCTCGGTGAAAAGCTGCTGAAGGAAGACCGTTACGACGGCGCCAAGGAAGTGCTCGACCGGGTGCGTCTCAGTGGTCCCTTCTCCAACCGGGCGCTACTCGGTTCGGGATGGGCGGATGCCTTCCAGGGGCGCTTCGAAAGAGCGCTGGTGCCCTGGAGTATCCTGTCCGAGCGGGAGATCACCGATTCCGCCGTGCAGGAAGCCCTGCTCGCCGTTCCCTATGCCTATGCCAAGCTGGGCGTGTACAGCAAGGCGGCGCTTTTGTACGGTCGGGCCCTGCAGGCGTTCGGCTCGGAGGTCGACAAGCTCGATGCTTCCATCGGCAGTATCCGCGAGGGCAGATTTCTCCAGGCCCTGGTACGGGAAGAACTGAAACAGGATGCCAACTGGGTGGTCAAGCTGCGCGAGCTGCCGGAAACCCCCGAAACCTATTACCTGCTCGACCTGATGGCCTCCCACGATTTCCAGGAGTCGCTGAAGAACTACCTGGACCTGGAGGGCTTACGCAAAAAAATGGCGGGTTGGGAAGGGGATCTGGATGCCTTCGAGGAACTCATCGGCCTGCGCCGGGCCTATTACGAGCCGTTGTTGCCTGAAATCGACCGGCAGTTTCGCCGGCTCGATTCGCGGATGCGCCTGCGCCTGGAACAGCGCGACCATGTCAAAAAGCGTCTGCATGCGATGCTGACGGCACCGCGGCCGGAACATCTGGCCACCGCCGAAGAACGCATCTTCAAGGAACAAATGGTCCGGATCGACCTGGGCCAGTTGACCGACGGGGAGTCCGAGGCCCGCATCAGGCGTCTGCAAGGGGTGTTGAACTATAACATCCACACCGATTATGACCGGCGCCTGACCGAAGCTTACCGCCATCTGCACGATCTGAACCTGCATATCGAAGCCTTGCAACAGCAATACGCCGCTTTCGTGCGGGTTCGCCAGGCCGCCACGCAGAGCTACCAGGGTTACGACGAAACGATCCGCCGTCAGCGGAGCCGGATCGGCGAGGCCCGGGACACCGTGGCGACCTTGATGGCAAGGCAGGGGCATATCCTGGAAGTTATGGCCATAAATGAACTCTCCAACCGCCGCGATCGGCTGGCGGAATACCAGATCAAGGCTCGTTTCGCCCTGGCGGACAGTTACGATCGCGCAACCCGGGCACAAGGCCTGAAAAAGGTGGATCAATGATCCGTATGCGACTTTTCATACTTGGGACGTCCCTGGCGCTGGTTGCCTGCTCTTCGCTGGACGAGCGGGGAACGATTGCCCAGTTGCGCAACCGGCAGATCGAAATCAAGGAAGAGAACATCGTCGGCGGGCTCGAGAAGGCGATGGCAAGTTACCAGCAGTTTCTGCAGGAAACCCCCGATTCCCTCCTGGCGCCCGAGGCCATTCGGCGACTGGCCGACCTGAAGGTCGAAAGGGAATACGGTGTCATCACCGGCCAGAACGAACCGACTTCCCGGCCGTCGACGGCACTGCCCGCGCCGCAGACCACGCGTCCTGCGGCGGTCGCGCAGGCCGCACCGGCGCCGATGGCGGCGCCAAGGGAGTCAGAGGCCGATTTCGAGCAACGCGCCACCGATGGCGCAACCGTGAGCGCCACCATCGGCGCGACCCATGAACCGGCACCGGGCACCGATGACCTGGACCGGGCGGGGGCCCTGGAGGCCATCGCACTTTACCGAAAACTGCTGGACGAGTACCCGCTGTACGACCGCAACGACCAGGTGTTGTACCAGATGTCGCGCGCCTACGAGGAACTGGGGCGGATCGACGAGGCCATGGAGGTCATGGACCGTCTGGTGCGCACCTATCCGAAATCCCGCTACCTCGACGAAGTGCAATTCCGGCGTGCCGAATATTTCTTTACCCGCCGCAAGTACCTGGACGCCGAAGACGCCTACAAGTCCATCGTGAATACCGGCGTCGCCTCCTCCTTTTACCCCCTGGCCCTGTATAAAATGGGCTGGACCTTCTACAAACAGGAACTATACGAGGAAGGCCTGGATAAATTCGTGGCCCTGCTGGATCACCAGGTGTCGGTCGGTTACGACTTCGAGCAGACCGGGGACGAGCCCGAACGCAAGCGGATGGAAGACACCTTTCGCGTCATCAGCCTGAGTTTTTCCTACCTCGGCGGCGCCGATGTGGTGGTGGATTTCTTCGCCCGCCAGGGCCGACGCCCTTACGAAGACCGCGTCTACGGCAATCTGGGCGAATACTATTTCGACAAGCGCCGCTACGCCGACGCCACCGCCACCTACAGCGCCTTTGTCGAGCGCAATCCGTTTCACAAGATGGCGCCGCATTTCGACATGCGTGCCATCGAGGTCAACATGGCCGGTGGCTTTCCCACCCTGGTCATCGACTCGAAAAAGGCTTTTGCCACCCACTACGGCCTCACATCCGAATACTGGCGGCATTTCGAACAGGGCGACTATCCGGAGGTGCTCGGTTACCTGAAAACCAATCTGCACGACCTGGCGAACCACTACCACGCCCAGTATCAGAATCCGAAGCTTCGCGAAGAGAAACCGGCCAATTTCGCCGAGGCGCTGCACTGGTACCGGGAATATCTCGCCTCCTTCCCGGAGCAGAAGGAATCGCCGGCCATCAACATGCAGCTGGCGGACCTGCTGCTGGAAAACCGCTCCTTCGCCGAGGCGGCGGTGGAATACGAAAAGATCGCCTACGAATACCCGCGCCACGAGCAATCCGCCATGGCCGGCTATGCGGCGGTTTTCGCCCGTCGCGAGCATCTTGCCTCCGTCCCCGCCAAACAGCAAGAACCGGTCAAGCGCGAGGTGGTGGCCAGTTCGCTGAAGTTCGCCGACACCTTCCCGGAGCATGAGAAGGCGGCCATCGTTCTGGGCGCCGCCGCGGATGACCTGTACGCCATGAAGGACTACGCACCAGCTCTGGCGGCGGCCCACAAGCTCATCGAAACCTTCCCGGCGGCCGAGCAGGACATTGCGTCTGCCGCCTGGCTGGTGGTCGGCCATGCGTCCTACGAAATGCAGCATTACAGCGACGCCGAACAGGCCTATGGCAAGGTATTGGCCAAGCTGCCGGCAAGCGACAAATCCCGCGGCGACCTGGTCGACAACCTGGCGGCCGCCATTTACAAGCAGGGTGAAGCGGCGAATGCCGCCGAGGATTACCGGGTCGCGGCGGATCACTTCCTGAGGGTGGGGCGCATGGCGCCGACCTCCAGGATCCGGCCGACCGCCGAGTACGATGCCGCCACCGCCCTGATTCAGCTCAAGGACTGGGGCGCGGCGGCCACCGCGCTGGCGGGCTTCCGCAACAGCTTCCCCGGCCACGAATTGCAGCCTGAAGTGACCAAGAAGATCGCCTTCGTCTACCGGCAGAACGGCAAAGCGGCGCAGGCCGCTGCCGAATACGAACGGATCGAAACCGAGTCGGATGACGATGCGATCCGGCAGGAGGCGCTGCAAGTTGCCGCCGAGCTGTACGTCGAAGCCGACAACCAGGCCCAGGCGCTTAAAGTCTATCGGCGCTACGTCGCCAACTTCCCCGATCCGGTCGAGTTGAATCTGGAAACCCGAAACAAGATCGCCGACATCCTCAAGGCGAATGGGGATCGCAGCGGTTATCTCGAGCAGCTCAGGCAGATTGTCGCCCTCGATGCCGCCGGGAAAGGGCGGACCGAACGGACGCGCTATCTGGCCGGAAATGCCGCGCTGGTGCTGGCTGAAAACACGTATGAAACGTTCCTGGCGATCAAGCTGGTGAAGCCGTTAGAGGAAAATTTGCAAAAAAAGAAGAGCATGATGAAAGAAGCCATCAAACGCTTCAACAGTCTCATAGAATACGAGTCGGAAGAGCATACCGCGGCGGCCACATTCTATTTGGCCGAAATATACGCCCACTTCAGCAAGGCCCTGATGGCCTCGGCACGTCCTGAGCTGACATTTGATTACTACACGATCCAACCTGGCGACAACCTCACCAAAATCGCCAAGCGATCCAAATGCGATATCAGGAGACTTCTCAACGCCAACAATTTAAATAAATCAAACCTTCTCGTTGCAGGAAAAAAACTTAAAATTCCCCGAGGTTTGTACCCCGAGGAGCTTGAAGAGTATGAACTGGCCCTCGAGGAACAGGCCTATCCCTTCGAGGAGAAGGCCATCTCCGTGCACGAAAGCAATCTCCAGCTCATTGCCCGGGGGATCTACAACGAGTGGGTCGAGAAAAGTCTGCAGAAACTGGCCGGGTTCGTGCCGGCGCGCTATGCCAGGACCGAGCAGCAGAGCGCGATCCTCGCTTCCCTCGATGGCTACAGCTTCGAGATCTTTCGGCCCGTGCCGCCTGAGTCGGAGCCGGTTGCGCAAGCGCTGCCGGGCGAAAAAGAGGTCGCAGGCGGGCCGCAGGATCCGGGCGAGGTACAGGCCAGCCAGGGGGCGTTTCCCGCAGCCGTCGTGGATCAACCGGCCCCCGCCGCACCGGCAGCGGCTTCAACCAACCCGTAACGCGCCTAACAGGCTTCATTCGACAAGGGACAAAGGGATGCGGAAGATATACGGAAAAATGATGTGGCGGGCCGCGCGGCGAATCCGCATCGGGCTTGTCGGCCTGCTGTGCATGCTGTCGGTGGTGGCCGGTTGTGCCACGATCGGCAAGGTCGAACCGGAGCCCGTGGCCCAAACAGCCGTCGCCACTGCGTCCGGGCCGGCCGTCGCCACTGCGTCCGGGCCGGCCGTGAACCGCTTCGATGGCGGGCGCGAAGGTTTCCGGATCAGCGAGCAGGCGGATATGTCGGCCGAGGACCGCAGCCGCTTCCAGCAGGCCGTCGCCCTGCTGAAAAGCGGGCGTGACGCCGAGGCCATCGCGCTGCTGGAACCGGTCGTCGCCTCCGCGCCGGGGGTCACGGCGCCTTATATCGATATCGCCATGGCCTATCGGCATACCGGGAAATCGGAACTGGCAGAAAAACATCTGAAAACGGCGCTGGCATTGGTCCCCGGGCATCCGGTGGCAAGCAATGAATATGGCTTGCTGCTGCGCCAGAGCGGCCGCTTTGCCGAGGCCCGAACGGTCTACGAACAGGCGCTTACGCAGTTTCCGGAATATCTGCCACTGCACAAAAATCTCGGGATTCTCTGCGAACTGTATCTCAATGACCAGGCCGGTGCCCTTGAGCATTACAGGCTATACAGCGAGGCCAGTCCCGAGGATGAAGAAGTCAAGGTGTGGATTGCCGACCTGAGCCTGCGTGCGGGAGCCCAGTAGGCCTTGAGCGTCGCTCCAACAAGGAGGAGAACATGTATCGCAAGTTGCTTTTCAGTCTGTGTCTGGTGCTGCTGTCGGCCGTCATGGCCATGGCCCAGGATGACCCGAAGTCGAACCAACCCGCCGCACCCTCAGGACCCAAGGAACTTTCGGGGATGTCCATCGTCGGCAACGACGAAGCTCCGAAATCCCTTTATATCGTCCCGTGGAAAAGCTCCGAACTCGGCACCGAGGCCGGTTTGAGCATGATGGTGAGCGACGGGGAAGTTCCGGTGGACCGGGAGGTCTTTATGCGGCAACTGGATTTTTACGAAGTCTGCACGAGAAATATGACGACGGTTCCGTAGGTCGCGGTGCATCGAAGCAACTTGTCGGATTATGCCCTTGGCTCAAGGTGAGCAGAGACTCATTCCGATCCCGATTTCGATAGCGATTTCGATTTGGATTTACTGGACCCAGGAGACTGTCGGACTATCCGGGCCGAAGCGAAAATTTGGATGTTTGAGAACAGATTTTAGCTCGTTTGAAGGTTCATAGCCGTAGCTATGGGCCGAAAAGGAGCTGAAATATGGNNGGATAGTCCGACAGCCTCCTAGGTGGATAACCGGATTCTTTACAACAACAACCAGCCGGGCAGCGGACCCGGCCAACCAATCAACTTCAGTAAGTGGAGGAAGAAAAATGGGCATTTATTCGATTGTAGGGTTTTTCCAGAAGGGTGGGCTATTCATGTATCCCATTCTGATCGTGTTTACCATCGGCATGTCTATCGCCGTTGAGCGTTGGGTGCAGTTAACCCGCACCCGCGAAAACAACCGCAAGATGTGGGGCAAGGTGCAAGGCGTGCTGCAGAAAGGGGAGTTCGACAAGGCGCGGGACCTGGTCAACAAGGACAAATCCACTATCTCGCAGATGCTGGGCATGGGGCTGGCGCGCCAGGGGGCGGTGCGGCGGCGTGAAGACATCGAGATCGCCATGGAAGAGAGCATGATGGAGATCATCCCGCAGCTGGAAAAGCGCACCCCCTACATCAGCCTGCTCTCCAACATCGCCACCCTGCTGGGATTGCTCGGCACCATCATGGGTCTGATCGACGCCTTCACCGCGGTGGCCAACGCCAATCCCGCGGAAAAAGCCGACCTGCTGTCGGCCAGTATCTCGGTGGCCATGAACACCACCGCGTTCGGTTTGATGGCCGCGATTCCACTGATGCTGATCCATGCCAAGTTGACCTCCACCACCGGACAGATCATCGACAGCCTGGAGATGGCATCGGTCAAGGCTCTTAACAGCATCTCCAATTTCTCCAAGCGCCAATACCCGACAGGCTGATCATGCGCAGACGACATCATTACAGAAGTCGGACCAAAGAAACACCCGACCTGGATATCACAACCTTCATGAACCTGATGGTGGTGCTCGTACCCTTTTTGCTCATCAGCGCGGTTTTCTCGCGGGTGACGATCCTGGAACTGAGCGTGCCGACCGCGGCCGGTGGTTCGCAGCTGACGCAGCCGAACCTTGCCATCGAGGTCATCGTGCGCAAAGCGGGGCTGGAGCTTGGCAACGGCAACAGCGTGGTAGCGGCAATGCCGAAAAAGGACGGGGAATACGACCTGGAGCAGCTGACCGAAATGTTGCTGCGTCTGAAAAGCAGTTACCCGGAGAAAACCGACGCCACGGTGCTGATGGAACCGGATATCGAATACGACTATCTGATTCGCGTCATGGATACCCTGCGGGAAGCTGAAATTACGGATGAAGCCAGCGGCGAGATCGGGAAAACAGCACTCTTCCCCAACATATCCATTGGAGACGCGCCATGAGGACCAACCGACGCATCAGACGCATGGAACGCAGCAGGAAGAAAGCGCCGGCCCTGAATCTGACCGCGCTGATGGATGTGTTCACCATTCTGGTGTTCTTCCTGCTGGCCAACTCATCCTCCAGCGAGGTGGTGACCGCACCCAAGATGATCGATCTGCCCAATTCCGTGGTCGAGACCAAGCCGCGGGAAACCCTGGTGATCCTGGTCGGCACCGAAGCGGTCCTGATGCAGGGAGAAGCGGTGATCAGCACCGCCGAACTGCTGGACGCCAAACAGGAACGCATCGCGGCGATTGCCGAGCGGCTGGAACAGCTCGAACGCAACATTATCGGTATCAGCACCAAGGCGGCCATTGCCAGCCATGAGATCACCATCCTGGCCGACAAGAGCATCCCGTTCAAGGCGCTGAAGAAAATAATGTCAACCTGCACGGATTCTGGATACAGCAGGATTTCCCTCGCGGTTACCCAGAAAGCCTCGAAAACCTAAGGTAGATTCTGTGGACACATCCTTATTAGCACAGGAGCTGGAGCCCCTGAACGCGCAGATCGAGGAAGCCCGGGCCAAGGTCGCGGTGCTCGAAGGCGATCTGCGGGTAGTAGAGGCGGAACTGGACACCTTTTCCGCCGACAAGCAGCGCTTCGACGCCCTGCGGGAGGTCTGCGACGCCCTCGACAAGCTGGGCGCATTGGGCGCGGGCGCGATGTTCTGGACGGGGGTGGCACAAATCGATGCCGTCGACGGCCATCAGCAACGCGCTCGGGAACAGGTGACCCGCTTCGAAGGTCTGATCCGGGGCGTGCAGGAACGACAGCAGGCCCTCAAGCAGCAGATCGATGAGCGTCAGGAGCAGCTGGACTATCTGTTTGAAGAAGTCCACGACGCCTATATCCGGGAAGAGCGGCGTCAGGAAGAATTCACCATCGAGCGGGAGATCTCCCCGGTCCCCCATAGCTCCATGGTCATGCCCTGGACCACTGTGAGCGAAAGCGAGCGGCTGTTTCGTCGGACCTTGCTGATTTCGCTGTTCTGGTGCCTGCTCTTCGGTATCGTGATCCCTCGCATAAACGTCCCGATCCCCGATCGCGTCGCGATGGTGGTGGAAATCCCGGAGCGTCTGGCCATGCTGGTCAAGAAAGAGCCGCCCAGACCGGAGCCGCAACCACGGCGCAAGCAGGAGGTGGCCAAGGCCGATGCGCCGAAACCCGACAAATCGGCGAAAGCCGCCAAGTCAGAAAAAACCGAGCCGGCGGGCGGCACCAAAGTGGCCAAAGCCAAGCCCAGCCCTGGCGGGGGAGGCGGCTCGCCCGACGCCAGGCAGAAAGCCCGTTCCACCGGAGTGCTGGCTTTCAAAGGCAGCTTTGACGACCTGATGGACGAAGTCCCGGTGGCCAGACTCGGCACCGAGGCCCGACTGAACAAAAACTCCAAGCAGGTGGACGGACAGGCCGTCGCCCATCGTTCGCTGGTGGCGAGCCAGGCCCTGAGCGGCGGCAGTGGCGGAATCAGCAATTTCGGCGTCAGCCGCAACCTGGGCAACGGTGGCAGCGGCGGCGGCATCGGTTTCGGCAAAGGCGGCGGCCGCGGTTCCGGCAACGGCACCGGTTATGGCGACGGCAGCGGCAATGGTTACGGGGGGGGCGGCAAGGTCAAAAGCACTGTGGCTGGTCTGACCGAAGAAGCGGGACGCCCCTTGAGCGACGGCCCCGGCCCCGGCCGCACCGACGAGGAAATCCAGATCGTGTTCGACCGCTACAAGGCGACCCTCTACCGGATCTACAACCGCAAACTGCGCGAGGATCCGACCCTGCGCGGCAAGCTGCTGCTGCGGCTTACCATCGAACCGGGAGGGGATGTTTCCATGTGTAAAGCGGAATCCACCGATCTAGCTTCACCGGAACTGGTCGCCCAGATTGTCGAGCGCGTCAAACGCTTCAACTTCGGGCCGAAGGAGGGCGTGCCGAAGACGACCATCCTGTATCCCATCGACTTTTTGCCTGCGGGGTAGGAACCTGTGGGATTGAAACCGGGATCGGCCCCCACCCCCGGGGGGCAGAACCCATGCAAAGCGACCGGCGGGCGGTTGGAAAAGACCCACTTCCTCCTCTTTTCCGCCTGTATGCCCGCCGGTCGCTTCGCTTCAACTGCACTCCACCAGCATCACGTTAACTCCCAATCACCAACAACTGACAACTGACAACTCAACATCATTAGAGTTCTTGACAAAAAGCCGACTCTGGCGCCAATTCGATAAATATCAATTAAAGTTATGTTGCCTCGGGTGATTTTCGTTTTGGAGAATGTATGAGCAGCCATCTTTTTTTGCTGGCAATGGTCGCTGTCCTGGCAGTGATATCTGCGCTTTTGAAGAAACAGACTGAGGATCCATCGGAAGAAGGGACCTGTGAGGCCGGGCAGGAATAATTCTGTCCGACAGGC
Organism: Pelobacter sp. UBA6093; assembly: GCA_002435955.1. Taxonomy (GTDB): domain Bacteria; phylum Desulfobacterota; class Desulfuromonadia; order Desulfuromonadales; family Syntrophotaleaceae; genus Syntrophotalea. The sequence continues at coordinate 84,242 of DIWZ01000030.1, read as the reverse complement.
TCCGAACGCTCCTTTTTTTTGGAGTCTTGAAGCAGGCGGTTGCAGGGTCGTTACGCATGATGGGAAAAGTCTGCCTGCGAAATCTTACCCGGGATAAGCGAATATTAATATAGTTCCAGGTAAACCTTTTGCGGGGGATATCGTCTTTACAGACAAGATCACCGGCCAGAACCCCGCTTGCCGGTGATGGCATAAATAATGCTGATTGAAATGAGTTTATTGCCTAAGGAGTACCAGACATGAAACGAATCGTTCTTCTCTTGCTTGCCGCTGCACTGGTGGGCGCGCCCTCTGCTCAGGCTTCCGATGTAGGATTCAATCTCGATCTGCACATCGGTAGCCATCCCGATCCGCCGTTTGTCGTGCGTGAACGACCAATGTTCCTCGCTCCGGCCGAGCTAGGCTTTCACGTCGCCGTGGGGGTGCCCTACGACATGTTTTTTGTCAGTGGCAGTTATTATGTCCTCAAGGATAATCGCTGGTACCGTGGTTCGAGTTATAACGGTCCCTGGCAGGGCGTAGGCCCCAAACATCTTCCGCCCGGGCTGGCCAAAAAACGCTACCGCGATATTACCCATGCAAGGGATATGGAATATGCCCGCTACAAAAAAGATAAGCATCATTACAAGGGCAAACCCCATTATCCCCAAGAGAACGATCGTGGCCAGGGCCAGGGACATGGCAACGGCAAGGGCAAAAAGAACAAAAACTGAACCGAAAAGGGGGAAGGGCGGCAACGCTCTTCCCCTGTTTTTTGCCCGATCCGACCGCCTATTTACAAGGTCCTGAATCCATGCCAGAATAATAAAGAATCCATTAGATGCTGGAGGATGCACATGCAGATAAAGAATTCAGAACAGATTCTGGCCTTCCTCCGGGAACACAAAGGCGAACTGAGAGCGCGTTTCGGGGTGACCCGGCTGGGGTTGGTGGGAAGCTACGCTCGCGACGAAGCCAACGTCGACAGCGACATCGATATCGTTGTAACCCTCCAAAGTGACAATACATTCCGCAGTTTTTTCGGTTTGCTCCATTTCCTTCAGGACAATCTCCAGGGTCCCATCGATCTGGCAACCGAAGCCAGCCTCAAGCCGTTGATCAAAGAGTCCCTCCTCAAGGATATCCGCTATGTATAAGCGTGATATACGCTTGTACATAGATGACATCAAAGAGTCCATTGCCGCGATCGAAGACTTTACAGCCGGTCTGGATTATGAATCTTTTGCCGCTGATCGAAAAACCTACTCTGCAACGATTCGGGAATTTATCGTCATCGGCGAGGCCATTTCCAATATTCCCGATGGGGTTAAAAGCCGGGTGCCTTCTATCGAGTGGCGACTGATCAAGGACTTTAGAAACTTCATTGTCCATGAGTATTTTGGCATCGATTCAAGGATTGTCTGGGACGCCGTGCGGTTGGAATTGCCTGTGTTAAAAGAAGAAGTTGACCGATTACGCCAGTCTCTTTGATGAGCTGCTGACCACCGACCACGGACCACGGACCACGGACCACGGACCACGGACCACGGACAACCGAAGGTTTAACATCATTAGAATTGTTGACCCAAGGAAGGCCAGGCGTTACTTTGAACAGAATTTTATGAAGTTGAATTACCTCTGGTATTTATGTTGTTCGGAGGATGAAATGATTGTTCGGGGAATACGCGAAAAGCTTTAAAAAAACCGCTCGGCGCCGGTAAGGCAAGGGTGGTTTTTGTTTTGGGGGATCTATGAGCAGTCTACTTTTTTTGCTGGCTACGTTCGCGGTTTTGGCGGTGATAGCTGCGCTTTGGAAGAGGCAGACCGAGGATCCATCGGAAGAAGTGACCTATGAAGCCCGACCGGAACTGTTCAGCCCGGCGGAACGGTCCTTCTTCGGGGTATTGGAACAGGCGGTTGCCGGGCAATACCGCGTTATGGGCAAAGTCCGCCTGGGGGATCTGCTCCAGCCGGAAAAAGATCTCACACGCAGTCAACGCACCGGCGCCTGGAATCGCATTCACCAGAAACACGTCGACTTTGTCCTCTGCCAGCCGGACACCCTGGCCGTAGCGGGAGTAGTGGAGTTGGACGATGCCTCCCATCGGCGCAAGGATCGGGCTGACCGGGACGGGTTTGTCGACAAGGCTCTGAGCACCGCAGGCATTCCCATCGTGCATTTTGTAGCCTGCAAGGCGTATTCGGTGCAGGAGCTCACGGCGAAGCTGGGGGAGGTTTTTTCTCTGGGCTCAGAGGCATCTGAGCCGGTGGCCTTGTCGGGTGTCGTTCAAGAGGAGCAGGCATCGGTGGCAGTGCCGGCAGGGCTGGTCGATGAGATCCGCACTGAAGAAAATGTGGTTGTTGGAGTATCGCAAGATCCAGCAAACGAGCAGGTAGCGCTTATCTGTTCGGCCTGCAGTTCTCCGATGGTGAAACGATTGGCCAAGAAAGGACCGAATGCTGGCAAGTGGTTTTGGGCGTGTTCGGCGTTTCCGAAGTGTCGGATGGTTGTGGAGATTGCAAACTAAGGAATATGTTTCCGGTTTCGCCAGAGGTAAATTATGGGTCTGATTTTGAGGTTAAAATTCATCCCATAGCACACGAAAATGACCATTTCTGGAGTGGTTATCTTTTGATTTCAACTGGTTGGCTTGGTTTCGACCCCGGAATGCATGACCTTTTGATGATTAGGTATTTATTTGATGAAGCATCTTCACGTTACCTGCGCCATCATCGAACGAGACGGTCTTATCCTTGCCGCACAACGAAGTGCCGACATGAATATGCCGTTAAAATGGGAGTTTCCGGGCGGCAAGATCGATTCGGGGGAGACGCCGGAGGAATGCCTAAGACGTGAAATTCTTGAAGAGATGGGCATTCGCATACGCGTGGAGGAAAGCCTGCCATCCAGTACCCACCAATACCCAGCACTCAAGGTAACACTTTATCCTTTCATCTGCTCCATTGAGTCAGGCGAAATTATTCTCCACGAACACTCCGCCATAAGCTGGCTGTCTCCAAGTGAGCTGCATACCCTCGACTGGGCTGAGGCCGACTTGCCGGTCATCGCGGCATATCTATCGGCAAGTGATGGGGTTGGTGGTGCAGTGGGTTAAGTAAAGGGTCCTCGGGGTTTTAATGGAAAACACCATAGAGTTTTATAACCGTAACGCTGCAGGATTCTTTGAGGACACCGTGGGGGTGGATATGTCCACTCTCCATCGCCGATTTCTGCGAGAGATTCCGGATGGCGGGACTCTTCTCGATGCGGGTTGCGGCTCCGGTCGCGATGCCAAAGCCTTTAAAGATTACGGCTATCGCGTCGCCGCTTTTGATGCTTCGCACGAATTGGCTGCTTTGGCCAGTGAGTATCTGGGTCAGCCCGTTGCGGTGCGCACTTTCGCTGATATCGACGAAATCGCATTTTATGACGGCATCTGGGCCTGTGCCAGTTTGCTGCACCTCCCTCTCTGCGAGATACCCGCAGCGCTGGTTCGCCTTTGGGCAGCGTTGAAACCAGGCGGCACCCTTTATCTGAGTTTCAAGGAGGGGCAGGGCGAACGAAAAAAGGATGGCCGGCACTTTACTGATCTAAACGAGAATGCATTGCGCGGCCTGCTGGGGAATCTCAACCATATCGAAAAAATCGATTTTTGGCAGACCACGGATCAAAGGCCAGGGCGAACCGATAGATGGCTAAATGCCATGGTGCGGCGGAAGCACTCGGTGCGCAATAGGCTCATCACGGGAGGGCAGGACTCCTCCTTTTTGCCTTCCTTGCTTGATGGTATTCAACACGCGACCGAAATCGACATGGCAGTCGCCTTTACCAAGGCAACCGGATTGCGATTGTTGTTCGCCGATTTAAAAGAAGCCCTCGACCCTTCCGACGAAAGTCCGCGACCTCCTGCTCGCCTTAGAATCATCACCAGCGACTATCTCGATGTGACAGATCCCGAGGCATTGCGTAGCCTTATGCTCCTGCAAGAACGCGGTGCGCAAGTCCGTGTGTACGAGTCGGCCGGTTCCAGCTTTCATATGAAAGCCTATATTTTTGTTCGGCAGGAGGGGAGAGTCACTCAGGGAGTGGCCTATGTCGGCTCCAGCAATATCAGCCGCCAGGCCTTGCAGGATGGCTTGGAGTGGAACTATCGCATCGAGCCATCAAGCCCGGAAGAGTCGCCTGAGCATTCCGGCTTTGTCGAAATCCGCAGTCGATTTGAAGAACTCTTTGCTGATCCCCGTGCCGTACCTCTGTCTCATCTCTGGATCGAGGCCTACGAACGGCGGCGCAGAATCTCCCCCATGGCCGTCGCCCCTGGCAGCAACGAACATGAGCCGCCGCCCGACCCGAACCCTATTCAGGAGGAAGCCCTGTTGGCCTTGGTCAAAACACGCGCCGAAGGCTATCGACGGGGGCTGGTGGTCATGGCCACCGGACTCGGCAAAACCTGGCTGGCGGCTTTTGACAGTCAGCAGATAAATGCAAAGCGGGTGCTGTTTGTCGCCCATCGGGAGGAAATTCTTTTTCAGGCGGAAACCACCTTTCTTCGCATTCGACCCCACGCCCGAGTCGGTTTTTATACCGGGCAAGTCAAAGACCAAGAAGTCGATATTCTTTGCGCCTCGGTACAAACCCTGGGCAAACTCGAACATCTCAGTCTGTTTCCCCCTCGGCATTTCGACTACGTGGTGGTCGATGAGTTTCATCACGCTTCCGCTCCCACCTATCGGCACTTGCTTGGCCATTTCGAACCGCGCTTTCTTCTCGGCCTGACGGCGACGCCGGACCGAACCGACCAGTCCGATATTCTTTCTCTCTGCGACGACAATCTGGTGTTCAGCCGCGATCTTTTCATGGGCGTCAGCAGTGGTTTGCTGGTGCCTTTTCATTATTTCGGCATCTTCGACGAAGCCGTGAACTACCGCGAAATCCCTTGGCGTAGCGGTAGATTCGATCCGGAACTGCTCTCGAACAAATTGGCAACCTTAGCGCGTGCCCGCCATGCCTTTAAGGAGTGGAAGTTTCGCGCCCAACAGCGCACCCTGGCCTTTTGCGTATCGATTCGCCATGCCGATTTTATGGCAAAGCATTTTCGCCAACTGGGCGTCAAGGCCGAGGCGGTTTACGCCGGCTCTGACATGGCCCGAGGCGAGGCGCTTGAGCAATTGGCTGATGGTCGGTTGCAGGTTATTTTCTCGGTTGACCTGTTCAACGAGGGGGTGGACTTACCGTGTATTGATACGGTCCTGTTATTGCGCCCCACCGAGTCCAAAATACTTTTTCTGCAGCAGCTTGGCCGGGGTCTTCGCACCGCACCGCCCAAAGAGCATTTGGTGATCCTCGATTTCATCGGCAACCACCACAGCTTTTTCCACAAACATCAGGCGCTCTTTAATGCCGGGGCTACTTACAAGGCGCTGGCAGAGTTTGCCCGCCGGGTCGAAGAGAACCGGCTTGACCTTCCCGAAGGTTGCTTCGTCAATTACGATCTCGAACTGATCGCATTCCTAAAAGATCTCGATAGCGACGGAGTCCAAAAGGAATACGAGGCGTTGCGTGAAACGCTGGGCCGACGGCCGACCCTTGCCGAGTTTTACCGTGCGGGCGCTTCGCTAAGCCAAATGAGAAGACAGCATGGTGGCTGGTTTTCCTTCGTTGATTCCATGGGGGATCTTGGGCCCGAGGAAAAGCGCTGTGGCGATCGCCATGCGAAGCTCTTTCGCGAGGTCGAAATCACTGCCATGACCAAGTGTTTCAAGATGGTCTTACTCGAAGCATTGCTGGAGCATGAGGGGCTGATCAAGCACCCCACCTTGGAACTTTTGGCTCTGCAGTCTTTGGCGATTTTTCAGCGAAGAAGATCGTTGCTCCTCGATATCAGAGAAGACCTTCAAAACATCGAATCCTTGAACCCCGCTCAATGGCAACGCTATTGGGAAAGCAATCCCGTCAATGCCTGGGTAGGCGGCAACCGCTCTGCAAAGGCACAGGCTTTGTTTCAGATTGCGGACGGCAAATTCACCCCTCGTTTCAAAGTGGACGCCGAAGAGTGGGGGGCCTTATCGGTGTTGCTTCAGGAATTGGTCGATTACCGTTTCGCTTCATACGAAGCACGACGCGAACCGACACAAGTCAATAATGTCGTACCGCTGCGCCCCAACCCTGACAAGGTCGATCTCCCCTTTTTCCCAAACATCAAAATCGCCTGCGGCCACTTCAAGACCGGGAATGCCGATGCTGAAGAATATCGCAGCCTGGGGCCTGGGCACGGAAAGCTCGACCCGGCCCGTCACTTCATAGCGTGCGCTTCGGGTAATTCGATGAATGGGGGAAAGAGGCCTATTCAGGATGGCGACTATCTACTGTTGGAGCGGATTACGCCGGTAAGCGCAGGTCAAATTACTGGGGACATCATGGCGATTGAACGTCAGGACTCCGGTGACAACCAGTATCTGCTGCGACTGGTCACAAAGCCTAGCCCCGGGCGCTACGTACTTCGCGCCACCAATCCTGATTTTGAAGATCTGGTCGCTGATGATGACATGCGTACCTTTGCGCGTTTCAAAGAAGTTCTGAATCCCCTTGAATTGGCTTTGGGGCAGGCGTTTATGCGCGAGGAAATCCCGGCTCTCTTTGGCTTAGAATTCAACCCAGGAAATTGGCATTCTGGTCATGTAGTGCTCAATGATCAGCACGCCCATGTGTTGCTAGTTACGCTAAACAAGCAAGGAAAGAGCGAGGAACACCGCTATCACGATTATTGGGTGGACGAAACGACTTTTCACTGGCAGAGCCAGAACAGCACGACCCCAGAGAGCAAGCGGGGCAAAGAGTTGATTGAGCACAAGAAAATGGGGATCGCTGTCCACCTTTTTGTACGTGAGGGTAAGTTGGCTGGAGGAAAGGCCGCGCCTTTTACCTATTATGGATCAGTGACTTATAAGAGTCGCAAGGGGAGTGCGCCGATGAGCATTGAATGGCGAGTACAGAGAGGTGAAGGGTAGACGGTTTGAGTCGGGGGTATATTAGGAATTTGGGAAAGTGTTTCATGCTTTTCCTAGTTTCAAGGAAAAGATGCTTTGACCTCAGCAAGATGCTTTGGCCTTGACGCCATGGGGCGGACCAAGTTAACCACCGACCCTATGTGGCTCGTGAGCATATAGAATGCGTTCTCTTGGGTCGCTGCAACTTGGAGGACTTGTTCCATCAAAGTTGAGTCAAGCAAAGACTTGACCCCTTTTCCATGACCCCTTTTCCACTTTTCATCAGCACCCATAAATCACTGGATGCTTAGAGCCCTGATAGTAAAACATCTAAAATGAATCTGCAGATCGTGATTAATGCAGAATTTTTGCGATCTTCAACGACAGTGATTAGCGTTGGCAACATACCCTACGAACACCACAGAATCATTCGGGAAATATAAAGATATTCCGCGTCAGCTTCATTGTCTTACCAGGTCAACCCGTTTCATTTATAAAATATCACAAGTTTGACAACTTTGTCATTATTAGTTCTTTTTCTTTTATTAAGGCCTGATTTGTAATATCAATTGCTGGCTGGAATATGTTCATATCAATTTCAAAGTGGTTAAATTCGTTTAGCAGTGTTTTTCGAGATAAGAAGAAAACTCTATTATGGATTGCTTCTGAATCAGCGCCCCTAAATGAGTTTGTGATAATATTGGTGAGCATGTCATGCTTAGTAGTGTCAATGGAATATTTTGACACTAAAACCTTCTCAACATTTAGGCGAAGGTATAAATAAGCAAATGTATGGTTCATAGTCTTGTGGAGTAGAGGATATTTGTCCGGCGATATCGCAATACAATTATCAATATCCAAGTTAGTAATATCCTCTGCGGATACTATGTGTTTATTTTTTATTACCCCCGGCCCGATTACGGTATTGTAAATCTCTGTAAGATCCACTTTTTCAGTTTCGTACCCATGCATTACTTTTGTTAGTAGGTTTTTTTGTGTTGGCAAGTTGAATACTTGACAGCAACCGCGCAGAAACGGTGCTACAGAAATTAAAAAAATTAGCTCATCATTTATTTCGTCTTTAATTCCAGTTCGAAGTAGTTCAAGAAATTTATGAATGTATAAAAGTACTTCAACCTCATTTTTGTTTATATTTATAAAACCGTTTTCTTCACCCTTTGTGTTGTTCAAATAGTAAAGATTAAAACAACTTTTCTGTTGATGCTCAAGAAGCTTTATCAATTCTGTGTTGTGTGTCAATATAATCGATTTTTTTTCTGAAAGTAGTTTTAATATTGCAAATGCAATTTTATTCTTATATATGGAGTCGAAACTAGATATTGGATCATCGAGAACGATGATTTCCTTTTCGACTTTCTGTGACTTTAATAGCTCGAATGCTAGTGACAAAAAATTCTGTTCTCCGTTGCTTAAGGACAGCTTCTTTCTATCACAATTCAAGAATTCATCATCACCGAGCAATAACTTAAGATTATTGTCTTCATCACGCGCCAGCGTAATCTTTCTATCGAGACAATCGTTCAAAAACTTTTCTATAAATATTATATCTTCATTTTCGAATTGAGGTTTTTCTTTTGTAAGCCCACTGTATTCTTTAAAGTCTCCAGATATGCAAATATCTTTCAATGATTCAACGAAATAATTATTTACCAGAGAAGGAAATATCTCCAGATATAATGCAATTTCTTTCTTAATATCATCAATTGATTTAATATTATTGTTTCGCAGCGATGTTCTCAGAGATTCGGCAATTCCGAAAGGGTCTTCATATGGTAGTTTGCCGACAATACCTTCAATGATTTTTTTTGTCTTTTCGCTCAAGGATTCTAAAGTGGCATTTTTCTCGGCTTGCTTCGACATTAGAACTTTGTCACGGTCAATCTTATGGTCACAGATTATACACTCACTTAAATAACTAAATTTTTGAAGAATTCTTACGGCCTCATCGTTTTCGTCTAATTTAAGAAGTGCTCTTTCTTCTGCGTCTAGCGAAAATATCTGCCCCAAAAATATTTTGATCGCCGAGTCTTTTTTCTTGTAATCTTCAACAAAAAAATTGAACTTTATTTCTTCATACGGAGCTATTTCTTGAATATTTAAACTTTCTATGTGAGATAAAAATTTTTCACGATCAATGTTCTTACCTTTAGATTTAATATTTGCTAAGTCAGAGATGAACTCCAATAGAGTCTTATCAGCAAATAGTGTATCAAATTGTGATGTTTTAACCGATATGCCAAATTTCTTCTTTAGGCATGGTATCAGCACCTCTTCGAATAGACTCTTAAAGCCAGCTTCAATTTTTCGCTTGAGCTCATATTCACGCTTGATGTTATCGCCAAGGATAAAATCTTCGGTGCTTCCTTGAATTATATTTCGATCATTTTGGTCGGATATTACATGCGCAAACTTTGATTCTTTTTCAGTAAATATCTTTCCGTCTATTGAGAGTGTGTATTCTGATCCTTTGTCTTGATCCAAGACCTTTGCTAGGCTAGTTTTTCCGGTACCATTTGGACCATAAATTATACAGATGCGATTTGGCCCAAACGTGACAAAGTTATTTTGGGTAAAGTTACTAAACTCTTCGCAAAAAATTGCACCTTTCGCGATTCTGTTAAATTCTATTTTCATCCTTATTCCTTTGTATTGGAGCAAATTGTGTGGTCGGGGGCAAGCTTCCAAGTTACCAAGTTGCAGCGGACCAAGGTTACGTAAGCTTCCCTGTCGTAGTGTGCCAGAAAACTCTACTTTTGCTATGTCTACCGTTTGGGGAAGCTTACGAAACAGCCAGAACTCTACTTTGCAACTGTCAACTTGACAGGGAAGCTTACGAGGGCACGTTTCTGATTTCACCATATTCACCCCGCCCAAAAAGAAAGAGCCGCCCTCCGGATCTTCTCAGGCAGGCGGCTCTAGTTTATTGGCAGTGGTTTGATTATTCCCCAGCATGTCCCCTCCGGCATTAAAATAAAACTTGTTCATAAATACCGGCAAAGAACCTTGCCTGTCAAATATTCTAATGTATGGTTATGCGTCCCGATGCTAGGGTAAACCCAACCAAGATTTCACTACCCATTTGTCGCGCAAACCATGCTGGCGGCAGGCTCGATGACCTCGTTAACGTTAACTTCACCGAACTCGCCATTCATCAGACACTCCGCTCCGATCATTCGCCCCCAGTCGAACAGACTGTTAATTGCCAATGTCCCAAACGCGAGAAAAAATGCGGCAACAACTATAAGCGCCCCACTCCCCATCCCAGCGATCAGATTACCGATAAAAAACAATGGCAAAAGTGCCAATAAGGCAAAAAGAAAATACCAACAAGTCTGCCTTCTTTTATACCAGGTGCGAGCTCGCTCTTTCCGGTATTGACCCCTAAACTCGATTCTTGGGGAGCCAGTTAAAGAGATCTCTACGAACTCCCGACCTATTGCATAGGTTTTTAACGCCTGCGAGGGATAGTCGAAATCAAGAAGAAAATGGATCTCGCGGGCCGCAAGCTGCCGGCCGGAAAAAGCGAGATAGCCTTTCTCTATAAGTACATTATGCGGGGGAGGATTGCCGGAAACCATTTTGACGAAGTTTTCGAGAAAGGAGAAGTCTTCCCGGAGTCCTGCACGGCGGCGCGGGCCCAACTCGGACATGGTCTTGTAGACGCGAATATACTTCCGAGGACAGCCAGGAGTTTAGCTACAATGCTCAGGGCTTCCATGAATCCCCATTCCCTTCAATCTACCAAACATCAGTACTGTGGCCCCTGTGCGTCCTGTGGTTTTCGCCATTCAAATATATTCTACTTAGGTGGCAGGTCCCTCATGACATCCTGACCTGACAGATAACGTCAATGTTTAGAATGGTCCAGCCTCTTCTGTATAATGGCTTACAGAGGATAACGACTCGAGAGTATCACGGATAAAAATCGAGAGCACTGGATACTGAAGAGATATTTTGCCTGGAATTAAGCTAAATGCGCCTACACTCGGCACCATGTAAGCTGGTTCTCCTCCGAAGGCCGAAGGGTGGCGGACAAAAAGGTTCTTCCGCTTCCCATCGAAAACGATCTGAACATCATCACCCGGGTAGATGACATATGCACCACGACTGCCAAGAATACCATCGCGATAAGTATGCATCTTGAAAAGGTCGTCCTGTTTGTGCATGCGGTTCAGTTCCTTTTCGTAGGCTCCTCCATCAGTCTCGTCGTCGGAGGGTGAGAGCGCCGGCTGGCCATCGAACATTTGGTTGATATCAGTGCGTTCGAGTCGGTATTTCGCGTCGAAGTGAAGCCAGTGACGACGAAGGCCGTCCTCACCAGTAAGGACCACCTCGATGCTGTAATCCGGATCGAAATTGGAGGTATAGCTACCCTGCCAAGACATCATGGACCTTTTTGGACGCTTGAATCGGCGGTTATAGAAAAGGTTGACCTCAACCCGCATATCCGACGTTTCTTTGTATAGAAAGTTTGTTTTGCTTCGGCGCCCCTTTTGAAGCGATACGCGCAACCCATCAACCGAAACCTGGACAAAAGTGCCTCGGCCAGTTATCTCCTTCATGCACACGTCCACCAGTGCACGGCGCAGGATAAAAAAGCACCAGTATTCATAAAGCTCGTTTACCGGACGCAAATCGCCGAAGGTACCTTCGGCTAGCTCCCCTGCCCGCTTCCAGGGAAGTTCCAGCCCCATGCCTAGGGATAGGTCATACTTGAGGATGTCGCGGTAGCCTCGCCCCTTTTGCAATATCTGGGAGTTCGATGGGAATTGCCGAAACTGCCCCACATCCTTCCACACTCGTTTAGAAAGCAGCTCCTCCGTTTGGTCAACCCACCCGGCTGCCTCCCTTGCAGATGCAAGTTTACCTGCCGCGCCCAAGCGGTCACGCAGGCGTGTGCTCAGCAGAAGTACTTCTTCAAGGAAATATTTGATGTAACGGTTCTCTGGGGTATCCGTCGTCTCGTATCGCTCTATGATCGGGATGCTGCGTGGGGTATACCCGCCGAAAAACCGTCGTAGTGGTCCGCCCGAGTGAAGACTGGTAACATCAAGCTCGCTCGTCAGGGATTCAATATCAGGCTCCTCAACCTCCTCCAGATTCACAATACCATGGCGGGAATAAAGCCTGGCATGAAACCGGCCCAGAATTTCATCGAGAGAGCAGGGCAAGTTCTCCGGCGCCATGATATGGCGAAGCTGAAATAGCAACCCGGCTTCATTGGCGCTGGTCACATCGCTGATATTGAACCCCGCGCTGACCGGGCTGTCATATTGAAGAAGGAGTTCGGCAAGCTCGTCAGCCACATGGTTAAGGAGCATGCGAAATTCGTCCAGGTAACCGATCTTCTGGCAAACTACCTCCATACGCAACCCGCTGCTGAACGGTGTCCTCAGGTCTAGGATACCTGCGTGGTTCCTTAATCGGATAATGCCAGAAAGGATCACCCGGCCATAATCGTCCCTGCGCCATCGGCGAGGAGGGTCTACCTGTGCAGGAAAAACCGGGACAGATCTATTTTTCCTTAATGAAGTCTAGATAAATCGGGCCCGGTTTTCCATGTCCCGGTTTTCCGAAGAGATCGCTAACATGCGGGACCAACTCATTCACGCCGTTTTTGGCGTTAATCCAGCCTGAATTCTTCGCCAGCATATTGTATGTTGGCCGCATCGGAAGCCCTTGGCGGCGAAACCGCGTGGATTCCGCCGCACATTGGACAATGGCCGACGAAGGTGGTCAATACAAAGGGGGCGCTGCACCCCTGGCAGAAGGTGGCGAGACCGCCATTTGGAATCTCCCGCTGCCGCAAGGCCCCGCCATGAGCTTGTGCCACGAATTCCACCAGTTCCCGACCTTCGGCGAAAGGTCCGCCGGCCCCGTTTCCCTGTGCTCCGCCGCATGCGCATCCAGCCATACCGAATCCTCTAAATAAAGGGTTGTTTTTTTTGATTTCGGCATTTGTAGCACGTGCTGGTCGGGAGTTAACTGATTCAGATCAAGAAAATGCCTGATGCCATCTCGGGACAGTTGTAACGGGATGATTTTGCGACTCGATGCCGCAGGCTTTTTCGTCGACAATGCCGCAGCGAGCGTGCCCTTCAGGCAGATATCTGATAATCCCCGTCAATCATTGTCTTTTGAGATGATTGCCATGCGGGAGCGGTTGTTCAGTGGATAAAGCTGAAGAACGTTTTATGCTCCCGCTCCGGTGGGATAATGGCCCCTTTGCCATGTTCAACCAGCTTCATCATCCAGGCCATGTTCTTGCCCAGGACCCGCATGATCTGTTCTCCCTCGATGTCCTGAATCACTTCCCCCGGAGTCCGGCCATGGATGACGTTCCAATAATTTGAAGCGGGAATCAGCATCTCGGCATAGTTCAGGAAGTTGTTCAATTGATCAAACGCCGGCAAGCCGCCGGAACGACGCACGGCCACCACCGCTGCCCCCACCTTGTGGCGGAGCATGCCGTCATTGACACCAGTCACGAAGAACGCGCGATCCAGAAACGATTTCATGGTTCCGGCAATGGCGGAGAAATATACCGGAGAGCCGAGAATGATCCCGTCCGCCTGCTTCATCTTCTGAATCCATTCATTGACCTCGTCCCCAGGCAGCACGCATTGTTCATTTTTGTTTTTTACGCAATGGTAACAGGCGGTACAACCTCTGACGGTTTTTAAGCCGACATGGACGATTTCGGTTTCGATCCCGTCCTTTTCGAGTTCGGCTGTCACCATCCTTATCGCATGCCAGGTGTTTCCTTCCCTGTTCGGGCTGCCGTTAAACGCTACGACTTTCATGACTTCCTCCTTCGTGCTGTGTTCGGCTCCTGCAGATTTTTCTGCGCCACTATCAGGGAAAACTACCATCATCTTCTGATCAGCTCAACTGCGATGAATTACCTGGCGTCAGAAAGGTGGGTGTGGAAGCAACGACTTTAAGGGCAGGGTCGGGCACTTGCTGATAAACTTACAAGCGGAGAAGCCATATGCCGCAATCATTCAGGAAAAGTCCGGTGCTGGTCGCCGGGGCCACGGGTTACATCGGAGGTCGTCTGGTGCCGCGCCTGCTGGAGGCCGGCTACCGGGTGCGGGCCTTTGTCCGCACTCCCGCCAAGCTTCGCAACCGCCCCTGGTCGGATCATCCCTGCCTGGAGGTGGTGCGGGGGGATATGCTCGATCGGGAATCCCTCCGTGTGGCTGCTGAGGGCTGTCGGGCTGTCTACTACCTGATTCACTCCATGGCCCCGGATGTCGCCAATTTCGCCGAAACCGACCGGCGCGCGGCCCGCAACATGGTTGAAGTGGCTGCCGCATGCGAGATCGCGCGGATCATCTACCTGAGCGGGCTCGGCGAAATGAACGTCGGCATGAGTCAGCATTTGCGATCCCGCGACGAGGTGGCGGCGATTCTTGCCGGGGGGCCGGTGCCGGTGACCGTATTGCGGGCGGCGATGATCATCGGCTCGGGCAGCGCCTCCTTTGAAATCCTGCGCTATCTGGTCGAGCGGCTGCCCGTGATGGTGAAGCCGCGCTGTGGAATGAGGGACGCTCTTAAATAACTAAATTGATAAGTTCTGGCCGGGGTGAATTGGTCGGCGTGGTCGGACCAAAGTATGTCCTTGTTTTTCCAGCGAAATCATTAAAATTTCCCGCCAAAAACAGGCTTACAAGCCCCTTTTTGGGGGCAAAATTGCGGGTTTAAGAGGTTCTTTTGTCACCGGTCAGGCCACCGGGTTCAGGTCTTGCCCCGCCATAAACGGCGACAAAGAGCAACTCTATGAAACGCCCGGAGCACTCCGCAAGTCCTATTGAAGGTAGGCCTGGGGTTAAATTCCAGACTATTCAAAAGTGTCTCTCTAAAATTTCACTTGAAAACAAACCTGAATTCGGGTCAAAATACGGGTATGTTTTTAGAAGAAACGCCAGGAAGAGAGGTTCTTTATGAAAGATATTCGTATTTCCGAGGGTGTGGTTCCGCTTGGTGAGTTCAAGGCCCATGCATCCCGGTACCTGAAACAATTGGACGGCCCCGTTGTGATCACTCAAAATGGGCGGCCTGCGGCTGTGCTGATTTCCCCTGGTGAATATGACCAGATCAGGGAGCAGTGGCGGTTCATCGAATCATTGACGGCGGGTCTCGATGATTCACAGAACGGGCGCGTTATGGACACAGAGGAGTTGAAGGCGAGACTAGCCTCGGCCCGTGAGCAGAGGCGCTCTCGATGACCATTCTCTGGACAGAGCATGCGTTGGCTTGCCTGGCCGAGATCGAAGATTTTATTGCGCAGGACGACCCAGTTGCTGCGGTTCTCCTGGTGGAAAACCTGATTACTCGGACAGATATTCTTCAAGACCACCCCTTAGCCGGTCGCCAAGTTCCAGAGGTGCCCAAAAGCAGTTTGCGTGAACTGGTTGAGGCAAATTACCGAATCGTTTATCGGGTTAGGGCAGATTCGATAGAGATCTTGACGGTTTTCGAGTCCCATCGTCTCTACCGCGATTTTGAAGGATAAACGCGTGGAATGAGGGACGCTCTTAAATAACTAAATTGATAAGTCCTGGCCGGGGTGAATTGGTCTGCGGGGTCGTACCAAATGAACCCCTTGATTTTCCAGTAGGGCGAAATTTTTGCGTAGCCATCCCATGAGTTTTTGCGAGGGCATCTTGATTGAGATACAAAAAAACAGCCGTCGTTGGCAAACGGAACGGCTGTGTAAAGAGCACATCTAGAGAGGGGAACAGAGGGCGCGGAGCCATGCCCGGGATCACCGCATGAACCGGTCGACGAAGGAGGAGGTGTCGTGGCGGTCAATGGGGTCAATAGTAAAACATTCTCTCAATATCTTTGTAAACTCTCTTCTCTTTCTTTTCGGGAGTCTTCATCTGCTCGAGGGGCTGTTCCTCTAATAATCCTCTCTCGTCGAATTCCGGAGAGAGCCCGAAATACTCCTGCGTTCCGACATCGGGAGCAAGAGCCCGGAGGGTTTCCTTGTCGGGTTTTCCGGTCACCGCCAGCCCCCCGGATTCCTGGAAGCCGCGAAGAGCCTGGCTGGTCCTGGGACCGAGAATGCCGTCAGACGGCCCCGCATCGAACCCTTTGTCCTTCAGAATGTTTTGTATTCTGCTGACCTGGCAGCTGTCCAGCTCATGGGCTGCCACCCCTGGCTGTTTGGATTCTTCCATCATCGCCCCGTAGTCCTTGGAGCCCGTTTCGCGCCCATATTCGCCGGCGCCCAGCACCTGGCCTGCAACGAAAAACCCGGTCATTAAGACCAATGTTGTGATGATAATCCGCTGTTTCACGTTGCTTTCTCCTTTCCTTTATTTTGTAAGGCCACCCACCGCCCCTTTCGAAGCGATATGCCTTGGAATCAGGAAATACACGGTGTGTCCTCAAAAACGAAGATAGCTCACTAAAACCCTATATTTTAGAACCTTATCACTACCACAGGGCTTGTCAACTTGAGGAACCTATGAGGGGGGATTCTATAGTCTTTCTGTCAACCAAAAAGCACCGGTGTCCGGGGTCGGACCTGTTGAACTCCTTGAAATTCCAGCGAAATCCTTGAAAATTACAGCCAAAAAAAAGGCTTATAAACCCCTTTTTGGGGTCAAAATTGCGGGTTTAAGAGGACCTTTTGTCTCATGCACCTTGGCGCCCCCGCAATCAGGTCTTTCCCTGCCACAAAATGGATTGCGCTGGAAACTGCAAAGGCCTTTGCAGCCAGGATTTTCTTTGGTTCGCCGTGGCAAAATAATTCAACCTCTTATCCAGGTCCGACCCCAGATGCCAATACATTTTCCTGAATCAATGTTCAACGGAAGTATCCGCTGTTCTTGTTGCTGTTTCAGAGATATTCTTAAAAACCCGATTCATTCCGGGTAAAATTAGCCAACACCCTTAACACCTTTAATGTAGATATTCGCAATGCGCAGGAAAAACCTGGCTTAACGCAATTGACAATAATGCGAACCCGAAATCACTTCCTTGGGTATTTTTTATGAGGATTTAAAGCTGGAGGCCCCATGCACATCGCCACCCTTTTGCTGATCATGCTGAGCGCCGGGCTTGCCAGCCAATGGCTCGCCTGGCGAATTCATCTCCCGGCGATTGTCGTCCTGATCACTTCGGGCCTTTTGCTGGGTCCTGTGAGCGGGATCATCGAACTAGGGTTATCCCAGACCGAACTGACGGAGCTCATCGGCCTGGGAGTCGCCATTATCCTATTCGAAGGCGGCATGGATCTGAAGCTTGGCGAAATCCGGCGCGTCGGTCATGGTGTCGGCCGCCTGACGATTCTCGGCCCGCCGCTGGCTTGGATTTTCGGGACCCTGGCTGCCCATCTGCTTGCCGGGCTGAGCTGGCCGGTATCCTGGGTATTGGGCGCCATTCTGGTGGTCACCGGACCGACCGTGATTCTGCCTCTGCTGCGCCAGGCGCGCCTGAACAAGGACTCTGCCTCACTGCTGAAATGGGAAGGTATTGTCAACGACCCGGTAGGCGTTTTGCTGGCAGTGCTTACTTTTCAATACTTCACCCTCGCCGGGAGCGGTTGGACACAGGCGCTCATGGGCGTTGGGGCGGCAATCGGCGTGGCAGCCCTGCTTGGCGGCCTGGGAGGCTGGCTCACTGGCTGGCTCTACCGGCGCGGCGCGGTCCCCGCTTACCTCAAGGCACCACTGTTGATGGTACTGGTGCTGGCTGTTTACTGGGCCAGCAACCTGGTGCAGCATGAGGCCGGACTACTGACCGTCACGGTGATGGGCCTGGTCATCGGCAACATGAAGCTGGTCGAGCGCGAGCCGCTGCGCCAATTCAAGGAAAATCTCACCATCGTGCTGCTGTCGGTACTGTTCATTGTCATCCCTTCCCAACTCAAGGTCAGTCAGCTGGAATTGCTGAACTGGCGGGTGGCTGCTTTTGTGCTGGCCGTTCTGCTGCTGGTGCGTCCGCTGACCATCGCCCTGGCAACCCTGGGTGCCCCCATGCGGGGGAAGGACAAGCTCCTGCTGGCGTGGATCGCGCCGCGCGGCATCGTGGCGGCGGCCACGGCCGGAATTTTCGGTCCGGCGCTGGTCGCGGCTGGCTATCAGGACGCAGAGGCGCTGCTGCCGATTGTCTTTCTGATCATTATTGTGACCGTGCTGGCGCATGGAGTCACCCTGGGGCCCCTGGCGCGAAAAATGTCTCTGGCGGCAGAAGAAGAAAACGGTCTGCTGATCGTAGGCGCCTCCCCCTGGACGCTGGCCCTGGCGCAGACACTGAAAAATCTTGAGGTGGACGTGGTTGTGACCGATGGATCTTATCAGCGCCTAAAACCGATCCGTATGGATGGTATCAAGGTCTATTACGGCGAGATCCTCTCTGAACATGCCGAGCATGAACTGGAGGATGAACATCTGAGCTTTCTGCTGTGCGCTACCGATAATCATTATTACAACGCCCTGGTCTGCAAAGCACAGGGGCATGAATTCGGCCACCATCGCACCTTCCAGCTGGCGCCCCACCATGAGTCAGGCCAGGAACAAAAACGGCTGACTTTGCAGCAGCGCGGCTATTTCGCCTTTGAACCGCCAACGGATTATTACACTCTGCAGCAACGCCTGAGTGACGGCTGGACGGTGCAGACAACCCGCCTGAGCAAGGATTTTGATCTTGACCGACTGAAAAGCCGACTTGGTGAGCTCGGCAAAGACTGGTTGTTGCTCGGCAGCGTATCACCGCAGGGGGAATTGCAGATTTATTCCAATGAGCAACCCTTCAAATCTGCCGCGGGCTGGACGTTGTTCTACTTTTCCCCAGAGAATGGGACCATGGTTCAAGTTGACACGGTAAAACCAGCCGACGAAGTCGCATTAGCCGAGTGAGCATATTGCGTACGACAAGAGTGTGGGAGACCGGAGCCAGCGGTGACCGGGTCGGACCAAAGGAAGTCCTTGATTTTTCAACGAAATCCTTGGAAATCCAGGCTAAAAACAGGCTTATAAGCCACTTTTCGGGGTCAAAATTGCAGGTTTAAGATATTTTTTGGGTTTAAGGATGTTTAAGGTTCTTTTGTCACATGCGGCGTCAAATCGTCATCGTTGACTGCTTATCCTCAAGTCTCCGCATGTTGACTACTCCTTGTAAGTGAGCACCCTTCCCCACAAACTGCTGGTTCCCCACAGTCCGGAGCGCAGGCATTCAAGCTGGACGATCTGGCTGTGGTCGACGAAGAGGTTGACCTCGGGACCGTAGTTCTTGACGTACCAGGCGAAGACGTCCGGATCCGCCGCCTCGAACATGACCTTATCCAGCCCGAGTTTGTTGACGATTTTGGCCGGGATTTCCGTGCGCCACTGTTTGACGCTTTCGGTGATCCCCTCGGACTCGATCATGATCATGTAGGCCCCGGCATCGATGAAGCGTTGGGCTTGCTGGATGGCCCATTCCGGGTCGATGGCCCCTTCGGCCTCGAGAGCTTCGGCAGTGCTCGCCCCGCCGGCGCCGAACTGGATGCCGACCTCCGGCTTGGCCTTGAGGCCCGCCTTCTGCACCTTCTCCACCAGGCGCAGCCAGTCGTCGGTGGGAATCGTGATGAACCCGGTGGAAATTTCGACGATATCGAAACCGAGATTCTTGCATTCGCGGATGTAGTAGTCGACCGCCTCGGGCCCCTGCGTGAGGACATGTTCGATGAAGCCGCCGGTGGAGATCACCACCTCATGCTGGTGACATAGATCAAGCAGATCCTTGACCGCTGCGCGCGGCATGAGACTGAAGGAACCGCCGGCGAACTTGAGGGCATCGACGTAAGTCCCCATGGTCTCCAGCACATCCTGCAGGTAGCGTTTGCCCATGACCGAGTAATAGGGTCCGCGGATCTCGGTCACGCCGCGAGTGCGCGGTTTGGCCTGCCGCTGATTGAGTCGCAACTTTTCAAATGCGCGGGTTCCGTTGTCTGTCATGATTTTTTCTCCCTCGTTAGGTCGCCCGTCCCCCGGATGACACCCCCAGCATTCCCACCCCTCTTCTCGCTGTTTGCCGGACAAAATCCTTCAACCAGAAAAGTATAGAAAATCCTCACCATCATTCAAGGGTACAAACGCTCCGCTCTCGCAAAGCCCGATTCCTGCCCAATTCTCGAAACCTGCATTTCGCGGGAATGATGATATTCTGTAGGGCAAAGGTTTTGGAAAATGGTCCCGCACAAGCCGGGCCGCTCGGCCTTGCTGAGAGAGGTTCCTGACAAAACCAGAGGAGGCGCAATCATGCGAATTTTGATGATAATCCGACTGCCAAACGAGACGTTTAATGCTGCCGTCCGTGACGGTACCGCCGAATCAAAAACGAAAGCCATTTTTGACGAAGCAAGACCCGAAGCTGTGTACTTTACGGAGACTAACGGTCAAAGGACCGTGGTCATGGTCGTTGAGTTGGAGAATGCTTCAAAGGTTCCCACCCTCGCCGAACCTTGGTTCCTTACCTTTAATGCAGCCGTCGAGTTTCATGTTGTTATGAATCAGCAAGACCTGAAAGAGGCCGGGCTCGACAAGCTGGGCGAGAAGTGGGCATAGGTCAATGCAGCTCAGCGGTCGGTAGACGCGAATGCCAGGAGAAACTGTCGAATGAACCCAACATCATCCGGAACACCCAAAGATCGGGGCGATCGATTCAACCTTGACCGATTCGTCTCGGCTCAAGAAAATTCCTATGACACGGCTTTGTCGGAAGTGACGCAGGGGAAAAAGCGATCCCACTGGATGTGGTATATCTTTCCGCAACTCCGCGGTTTGGGGCGCAGTTCAACTGCGCAGTTTTATGGAATCACAGGTGTCGAAGAAGCACGTGCCTATCTGTCCCACGAAGTACTGGGGCCGAGATTGATCGCCGTGTGCGAAGCCGCTCTGGCCGTAGAAGATCGAACGGCGACGGAAATATTCGGCAAACCCGACGATATGAAACTGCATTCATGCGCAACCCTTTTTGCCCATGTTTCAAGCCCGGATTCGGTATTCCACAAAATTCTGGACAAGTATTTTGGCGGAAAAGCCGATCCGCTCACTATCGAGTTGCTAGCCTAACTTAGCCCCAAGTCCGAAGGCTCCTGCCCGGATTACTCATGAAGGTTCCCTTGGTCCAGCTTCCACTGAGAATAGCAGGGTTGTCTAGATACATGGTTTCAAAGTTGGCATTACCTCTCCATTATTCGATCCGGGTAGTCAAGGGGGACATTCTATAGTCTTCCTGTCAAACAATTTAATAATGAAAGCCATCCATCCTTTTCAGTCCGATCCTTCCGGATGCCACCTCTCCATGTGCGCGGCGTGGGTCTTGAGATAGGCGCCGGGCTCGTAAAACTCGTCGTAGAAATCCAGATCCAGATGATGAGCCTGGAGGTACATGATGAGGAACATGGCTGGGACCGTGGCGGGGAATTTACCGAAGGTGTCGTACAGGTATTGGGCCTGGAAGGCCACGCACTCCTTGAAGCGTTCGTCATGCGCCCGGGCGGCGGAGCGTACCTTGCGGCTGTCTTTCCAGGGGCCGGGGGTGTCGGGGTGGAAGGGGCCTCCGGGGCCGAACTTGCGTTGGCAGAGCGCCTCCACGGCGGCCCGCATGTCGGGGTGATGGGGAGGGCAATAACCTTCCATCACCCCTTCCAGACCGGTAGGGTTCGGGTAGGGCCAGCGTTCGTCGGTGTCGTAGCGGAACCCCAGGCCGGGGGCTTCTGGGTCGCCGCTGGCGCCCAGCATGGCGAAGGGGTCGACTCCGTTGAACATCCAGCCTCCCAGGCCCATGGCCTGCAGCATCAGGGTGCCGGGGTAGCAACTGGCCCCCAGTTCGACGGTCAGTTCGGACAGGGACCACTGCTCGACGAAGGTGACGGGCCAGACGTTGGCCACGTTCACGATGTCCCGGAACCGCTCGATGCCCGGGATGGGCCGCTTGTGGACGTCGTCGAACAGGACCAGGCCGTTCTGCAGCATGTAGCAGATGTTGAGCAGCACGTGCTGCGACAGATCGCCGACGGGGATCACCACCAGGGTCGACGGCTTATTGAACACCCAGGTGTTGTGGGGCTCGGTGAAGGGCACCTCGGAAGGGAGCTTCAGGCGCCCGTCCCCGATCTTGCGCACCCGCTGGCGGACGTTGGCGAGGAAGGCCTCCGGGTCCAGAGAGCCGTCCGCCGCCCGGTCGGCGAAGGCCGGCGCGTCGCGCATCTCCAACAGGTAGACGCCGTCGTCGTCGGTGAAAAAGGTCTGGCTGGTGTGGAAACCGGCGGCCGAGGGGAAGGTTCGTCCGCCCGCCGCTCCAGCGTAATTGGAAAGGTGGGGGGCATAGCGAGCCGCCCGGTAGATGAGGTGATGCCAAGAGGTGTTGCCGCCGCAGGCCGACACTACCAGCATTTTTTCCAGTTCGGTCAGGGGCAGTTCCTTGCGGCGCGACTTGAAGGCTAATACGCCGTCGGGGATTTCGGCTCCCCGGAAGAAACGCCGGGAGCGCCGCCCAAGCAGGGCTTCGACGAGGGGAAAGGACAGCATTTCCTGGAAACCCGGTGGCGATTTCGTTCCTTTCATGACCCACTCCTTTCGTCAACCTGTCGGTTGATTTGCAAAGGTTGGCGGCACTGGGCGGCACGGGAAGAAGTCTTTTTGGACGCGGCGGGTTGCCTGAATATTCTAACCGCGTTATCCCCTTTACTCAAGAGGGTCGGTCGCCGGGGTCGGACCAGCCTAAGTTGCCGAATCTAAAAATAAAACAATGAAAATAGTGTCGATTTTGAGCTTAAAACAGGCTTTTCGGGGGTAAAATTGGTTTTTTAAGATTTTATTCGGTTCCCCGTGCGTGGGGAATCCCGTTAAGGCAAAGGGGACATTCTATAGTCTTCCTGGCAACAAAAAGGGATCGCATCTACACATTTCATCTGGAAAGGTGTTGATGCGACCCCTTGAGGGTTATCGGATTTGTAAAGGGGTGAGACCAGCCGGTACAGCTTGTCTCACCCCTTTTGTTTTCTCAGTACAGGCAATGGAACCGCAACCAGGCGGCGTGCATGGTGGTTTCATCACCGAATTCACCGGCGTAGGCCAGTTCGGTAGCGAGTTGCTCTTTGCTAAGTAGTACCGAGGCGGAAACGGTGCCGATCACATCGTCCTGGTCTGCCTTTACCGTCACCGGGGCACTGTCGGCCACCGACTGGTGGGCGTCAAGCTCGTCGTCGGTCAACAGATAACGTATCCCGGCTGCCACAGAGGGGGTCACCTCCATGTCCCCGGCCTGCAGGCGGGTCAGCCAGCGCAGAGACGCAATGGCGCTGCCCTGGTGCTCCTCGATGGAATCGTTGTGAACGTTCCAGCCCGGGTTGTCGGCATCGGTGGTAAAGCTTTCGCTGTGCAGCCACAGGTACTCCAGCCCCGCTTCCGGCAGCAGGATCTGGCCGCCGCGCTTGAAAGCGCGTCCTGCCAGCAAGGCGGCTCGGACGCCGTGGCTGTCGTAGTCGGCGCTCTCGCGCAGCTCAAACGTAGGGCCGGTCATACCGTCGTAATCGTGCCACCCGTAGAATCCGGTCAATTGGCCGCGCCAGGTCCAGTCGTTCCGGCTGCCCATCAGGTGCATCCCGGCGGAGAGCAGTTCCTGATCTTCCTGGTTGTTGCTGAAACCATTGCCGGTGAAGTCGACTCCGGCATGGTTGAACCCAAGGTGAAATCCGTACAGGTTGCCTTTAGCCCGACGCTCGAGGCCGGTTACGAAGCCGACCAGATCGGCATCATACCCGACCGGGTCGGAGTCCTTGTCGACGTTGGCGTAGTAGGGCGTGAAGAAAAAACCGCCGGTGTAATCCGACCCGCTCTGCCTTCCGCCGTCGTTGACCACTGTTTGGGCGGCGGCGTACATCCGGGGGGCGCCTGCGGTCAGGCGAGGCTGCAGAAAGCCGGTGACGAGGCGCTGCCCGACGAGGTCGGAGGTCAGGTTAATGGTATGCCGAAGCAGGTCCGTCGCTTCCAGCCGGGGTGAAGCGACGGGTTGGAAGGAGAGGGATACGGTGTCGTCCACACTTTCGACGGTGGACTGGTTGTTATAAAGCACTGCCATGTTTGGATTGAGCGCGGTTACTTCACCGAATTCGCCGCTTACGACGCCCGTGCCGCCTTCGGTCTCGAAGATTCGGTATTCGATGTTCGGGGAAAAGCTTCCCCCCACCGAGGACACGCTCAAAGCGGTCCCGTTGAGAACCAGAGTGGCGCCGTCGTTCACGAACAGGGAGCCGACGGTCGGGTCGCCATCCAGGTTGATGTTGTAGGCCTCGCCCAGGGTTACGGTGCCCGCCATCACCGCGACTTCATAGGCTCTGTCGGCGGAAGCCTGGATGACGCCGGTGCTGGTCAGCGTGCCGCTGGCAAGAAAGAGGATGCCTACAGCCGCGGTGTCGTAAGTTTCCGGTGCAATGGCGGTTACGGTGATGTCGCCGCTGTTGTTCACATTGCCGCTGGTCGCAATGATGCCTGCGGCGGCGGCATGGGCAGCGCCCAAGCTGGAAGAGAAAGTATCAAACCCGGTGCCGTTGCCGTAGGTGGCGGTAGTGGTGATGTTGCCGGTGTTGGTAATGTTGCTGTCCGATAGCACGCCGATGGCGAGGGCAAAGGGCTCGGAAGAGGGCGCAGTCGCCGTTCCGCCGGTGGCCGTAACGATAATCGAACCGTTGTTGGCGACATCACCGTCCGCATTAATTCCCACGACGCTGGCAACAGCATCGCCGAGGATCCAGGAAGCCGCTCCGTTGGAGGTTCCTCCCTGAGCGGTAACCGTGATGGCGCCACTGTTGGCCACGGCGCCGTCGGATTCGATACCGTGGGCCCAGGCCTCGGCATGGGCGATATCGGCGCTGCTGATGGCGGTACCGCCAGTGGAGGTTACGTTGATGGCTCCTGTATTGGAAACATCGCCGCCGGCGTCAATGCCTTTTGCAAATCCTTCAGAGCTGCCATATCCCTGTTGGTTGAAGTATCCGCCCTGTGCCGTTACGGAGAGGGTGCCGCTGTTGGTCACGCCACCGCCGGCATTGATTCCAAACGCCTGGCCGAAGGCATAGGTATCGTCGCCCGAAAGGGAGGTGCCCGTTCCCCCTGCGGCGTAAGTGGTGATGGCTCCGCTGTTGGCGACATCGCCAATGGCGGAAATGCCGGAAACCTGCGCCTCGTTATCCGGATACGAGGTTTGAGAAGAAGAGACGCCCCCCTGTCCGGTCGCTGAGATGTCCCCGGTGTTGACGACGGAGGCGGACGAGTAAATGCCAAAGACATCGATACCGCTATCGGCAAAGTCAACGGCCGTTGCGGTTCCTCCGATGCCGGTAATCGCGAGGTTGCCGGCGTTGGTAATGGACCCCTGGGACCAGATGCCCAAGACGTCGGGATCAGCCAGCGCACTGCCTGCACCACTATTGTTGGCCGTTCCTCCCGTGGCCATCAAGCTGATATTGCCGAAGTTCTCGATGGCTACGGCCGTGCTGGAAAAGATGCCGACGGCATCAAAGTCGACGTCGCTGTACGTTCCGGAATTATCGCTGATTGCGGTGAGCGAATAGTTATCGTTATTGACGAAGGGCGAAACGGCCAAAGACGCATCGATCCCATAAAAATTATCTCCCGGGTTCACAGTTTCATTCCTGACGATATCGGCAGACAACGCTAAAGACGCGCTACCCAATACAAGTCCCGCCAAGAGCCCCCCGGATCCACAAACCCTCCAAACTTTCCTGAGAAAAACCGCCATACTTGTCCCTTTCTGATAAAAATTGAATTACACAAACCGGCATCATTCCTGCCACTTGTTCACTTCCATCTAAATATCAAGGAGCGTGCCGTAACCCCTGCATAAACAGGGGGGGGGGATTATTCGAAGCCACTAGTATGAAAGCTGTTGAAAATATTGGCGATTGAGTCTTGCCAGGAAGGGCATTGATCAGAGGGAGGAGGGGCAGATCTTTCCACGCCATACTTGATGGCTGATCTTCCTGGCCGGGATTCAGGTCAAAAGTTTGGCGAGATTTTCGGTTAATTTGACGGAAATGACTAACGGCCCCGTAGGAGTGGTGAATTAAAAACCCTTTTTCGAAGGGAAAATTACGGGCATTCAGGAAATCCCGGGTCTTTAAGTGAAAGGGGGTCAGCACTTTACACCTTTTCATCCCGGGGGTAAGGTTAAGGAGTTTGTAAAAGGTCCCGGTAAAACTGATATCGAGAAGGAAAGGAACTCTGAGTTGTTGTTGAAGACTTGGACACAAATCATCACCATGGCGCTGATCATGGTTCTGTTCGCCCTGGTGGATCTTTATGCGGAAAAGGAAATCCTATTTCCTGAAATCGCTGCCCTTGCTTTAGGGTTCTGGATCATGGAGAAACCGCCCTGGCGGGGAAGTTGGCTGGCCGTCTGGCTGTCGCCGACTTTGGCCGCGCTGACCGGGGTTTTGCTGTTACGCTATGTTCCCCTTCCGACCATTTTTCTTATCGGCAGTGCCTTTATTCTCGTGGTTCTGCAATTAAAGCTGTTGCGTTCCGAGGTTTTTCCCTCCATCTCCGCCGCCATTCTGGCGATCATCACCCATGCCACCAGCTGGTTGTATCCTCTTTCCGTCGGCATCTTGATGGCGATTATTGTGCTTGGCAAAATCTGCCTGGAAAAGTTCAGCGGAGAGCGGAGTTTGATGGATTCTCCCGGTTTTGATCTTCCCGAAAAGGAAATCGGTTTTCTATCCGGGCTTTTTTATTGGGGCAAGGTTTTTACCGGGGTTTTGATCATATCGGCGGTTGCTTTGCATTCGGGCTTACTGTTCATGATAGCCCCGCCCCTGATCGTCGCCTTCGTGGAACTTTCCAGGGGGGATCACCCGCTGAGACGTACCCCCGTCAAAGTTGTGCTGCTGCTGTTCCTTGCGGCTGGCTCGGGAGCGCTGTGGTTTTATCTGGTTACCGAGATTCTGCATGGGCCTCTGTGGCTGTTCTCCGGGCTGGCTCTTGGTACGGTCTTCTGCCTGTATCGTTCCTTCGAAGCATCCTTTCCGCCGGTCGCGGCCGTCGCTCTGCTGCCAGCTTTGGTGCCTGACGTCTATTTCTGGAAATATCCTCTGCATGTCCTGGTGGGCAGCGCTGTTTTTATTTTTATGGGTGTATTCTTCTTCAAGGAAGTTGTCCCGGAATCTGCTGGCTCCTGTACGAAATGCGCGGAACCGTTTGTAGATCGGCCATCCGCAAGATAGGGTGATCGGTGTTTAATCTAAGGAAGTCATTGATTTCCCATCGAATTTCTTGTGGAGGGGTGAGGGTCAGGTTTCAAAGTTGGCACTACCTCTCCATTATTCGATCCGGATTTCTCCCTTCATCCCGAGTTCGGCATGCCCGGTGATGGTGCAGTGCAACGGATAAGTCCCCCGGGTTATCGGAACGAAATAGAGGTCCAGGGAGCGGCCGGGGTAGACTTCGATGGCGGTAAAATAAGGGGCCTTGATTTCACCGTCGGTGTTGGACTGGACTTTGCGGGTGGCGATGGCGCGAAAGAAGTCTTCGGCGGTGAAGTAGTGCTTCTGGCTCCCCCGGTTTTCGATCACCAGTCTGGTGGGGACCCCCTCATGGAAAACCAGGGTTTCCGGTGCGTAGGCGAAGTCGCTCATGGTGACCGTGACGGTTTCCTGCTTCGACCAGTCAGCGGAGGTAACCCGTTCCGCGGCATTGTCCATACGGCTGGCATGATGATGGTGTCCGCAGCCGGATAAACCCAAAACGCTGGCTGCCAGCAACAGGATAAGGATTGTTTGCATCAATAGTTCCTCCCATAAAAGATTTCTTGGCGGCGACTGGTGCCGATGAGTTCCAGTATAGCAGCTGGAGTCAGGAAGAAAGAGCCGTGACGTAAGGATGATTTCTGGTGGGTGTCGAGGGGTTGTGTTTTAGGTCCGACAAGCGTATGATTTTGGTACTTGATCAAGTACTAAAAGGAGTGCTGAATGAACACCATCTCTGCACAGGAACTCAAGCGGCGGGGGATTGCCGCGGTGGATGAAGTTATCGACAAAGGCGATGTCCACGTTATCCGGAACAACCAGCTGCAATATGTGGTTCTCTCCGAGGCGCGCTATCAGGAACTGATGGCCGATGCGCAGGAGGTGTATCTGGCGCGAGTCCGGACGGCGCTGGAGGACGTCAAGGCTGGTCGGGTGGAGAAATTTGCCAGCGCCGAGGAATTGCTTAAGGCGCTCGATGCCGACGAGCCGGCCTGATGTTTACCCTTGTTACCCCACAGCAGTTTCTGCGTCAGGCGCGTAAGTTTCTGCGCAAACATCCGGACCTGAAACCACATCTGGCCCAGGCGCTGTCCGACTTGCAGCAAGATCTCTTTCAACCCCACCTGAAGCTCCATCCACTGACCGGCAAGCTCACGGGTTGCCATGCTGTCAGCATAATCTACAGCTACCGCATCACTCTGACACTGATCATCTCCCACCAGGAGATCGTGTTTCTCGATATCGGCAGTCATGACGAAGTTTACCGCTGATCGTCGATCCGCCCCGAACCCATTGGGGACATTGAATTGCTGACTAAGTACGGTTTTTGAAGGTTCAAATGGCAGGATTTTCTTTTCCCGTCGAAGCCTGGATGATATAAATGAATTCAAACGTTTATGGCAGTTCCAGAGGTGCCCAAAAGCAGTTTGCGTGAACTGATTGACGCGAATTACCGAATTGTTTATCGGGTTAGGGCGGATTCAATTGATATCTTGACGGTTTTCGAGTCCCATCGCCTCTGCCACAATTTGAAATGTCTCGGGCCGGCCGATCCCCTCGAATGACCAATGTATTGCAGCCACCAACCTGAGACTCGGACCCAGGAGGTGCTCATGCCGCCGCTACACAAATCATGGCCTCCCTTGTGCTCGCCACCGGAGAAGGAATGAGCGAATTTTTCGAACTGTTCGATGCGCTGGACCGGGATCGGGACGGCAGACTTACCAGGGAGGAGCTGTTCCGTGCGGCCGTGGAACTCGGCTGGCATTGGCAGCAGGCTCACCTCTATGCCCTGCTGGACTTTTTGACCCTCCGCTCCCCCCTGGATCGGGAATCGTTCGCCGCCTGTCTGGAGGAGGCGACCCATGACCCTCAAGGTGTCTTCGGCCGGGTCCTGCTGCGGGGCCCCCTGGGGAGGCGGCCGTCAGACGTAAGTGGTCGGGTCCGGAATGAGGCAGTGAAATCACCTGGTGACCGGGTCCTCTGGGGAGGAACCGGTTCGGATGGGACTGACAGGCTGCTGCGGGAGATCGTGAGCAGCGAGCGGGCCGGCGATTTCGCCGAAGCACTGAAACGGTCAGCCGTACCGAGCTACTCTGTCCGTTCCGGTGAAACGGCGCTTCTTATCATCGATCCCCAACGTGCCTTTACTACCGGGGAATGGATGTGGCGGCTCGGTCCTGTCGGCGACATGGAGGTGATGCCGATCCAATTGGCCTTCGACAACTGCGCGCGCCTGCTGGAGACGGTCTACGGACGTGTCGAGGTGATGTTCAGCCGATGCCCGTTCTCTGCGGAAAGTTACGGCTGGGACGACAAGCTGGACGCCATTCTGGATGAGGACCAGCTGTATTTCATCAAGCCGAGCAATAATCTCTTCATGCCCGAAAGCAATGGTTATAACGAATGGCTCGAAGCTCTGATCGAGGGTGGCATCCGTACCCTGGTCATGGGTGGGTGCACCCTGAACAGCTGCCTGCGCGTCTCCGCCGTGGCGACCCGCAACGCCTTTCCCCGGGAAAGCCTTGAGGTGGTGGTGGACCTCAGCCTGTGCGGCGCCCGGACCAGCAACTATCTGAATGCGGAGCAGTTCGGCGGATTTTCGCCGGTTGAGGCCGCCATGCGAGAGATGACGGCAAGCGGGGTGAGCGTTGCCGGGCAGGTGGTCTGGATGTGATGCCTAAATGGTAACGTGTCCGGGGGCGGACTTGAGGAACTCTTTGATTTTCCAACGAGATCCTTGAAATTTCCCGCCAAAAACAACCTTATAAGTCCCTTTTCGGGGTCGAAATTGCGGTTTTAAGGCACCTTTCCGGCAGTCCAGGCCATCTTCAGCAATTGAATGATCTTTTGCCGGTCGTGCTCTGAGAGATCGCGGAGCATCTGCACAGCCATGAGTTCTTCGCCGTTTAGGTCGATGGCTTTGCCTTCGTATTTTGTGGAAATCTCTTTGACGATGGTATTGGCCAGATCGGCTCCGATGTAGTCGGTCTTTCCCCACTCGGCCTTGTCCGAAATATCACATTGCCCCGTAAGAAGCCACCCTTCAGTAACTCCAAAGCCTTGGGCAATCCTGCTCACAGTTGCAGACCGGGGGTTGCTGGTCCTTCCTAAAACAATATCGTTTAATCTCGGTTGAGGGATTCCACATTTTTTTGCCGCCGCAGTAACGGACAAGTTGTTGGAATCAATCAATAGTTTGACTCGGTCCGCTAAAGACAAATTTATATCTCCACAAAAATGTATTTTTTCGTTTGACAGCAAAACGAAAACGTTTTAATGTTTCTGTGAACGTTGGAATTTCCCCATGCTATCTAGGAGACCGTCGACAGGCTCCCAGGAAATCAAGCGCTTGCACGGAGGCGTAGATGTCTACGCCCCACACGCAAGCGTGCGGATTGACGCCGAGATTGGGGAAAAGAGCCGTTTTCGGATGAAAACTACTTCATTCGCATTGTCGCAGCACGCCCTTTGCGGGGTGTGGGCATGTTTCATTGAAGGACTCATCAATCCTGCCGACAAGGGCGGTTGTTGGCCAAACATCCATGGCCGGGCGCCGCGAAAGTTCGCAATGTATTGAGCTGTGGACCTGAATTTTATATCTGTGGACATTAGCATCGCATAAGGGGTTGCGCAAATGAAAAACAAATCTGCCATTTGGGCTTTTCTTTCCGGTTGCTCAAAGAAGGGCTGATTGACCTGCACGGAGATTCCCCCTCCGAATCTCCGGCAGAGTCACCCATGGAGGGTTGGGGGGATAGTCATGTTGATCAGCGTTTGCATGTTTTGCAAGACACCGTACGGCAGGAAATTTGGCCGTGGTATCTCTGGCATATCGCATGGCGTTTGTCCGGCTTGTGAGCCGTATGCAATGGACTGGCTTGCGAATGGGGTGGGGACATCCATGATAAGTACAACCAAGGGAAATGTTGCAGGGTCGGGGAAAATCCACATATACAGGCCAGGGGTAAGTGGAGTGGGGCCGCAACGCTGACTCCGGAGCAGGTCGTCAGGAATTACAATGGGTTGCTGATAGCTAACACCGAAAAATCCTTCTCATCGATAGAATCAGTCTTGAACCCCGTTCATTTCCCTTCTACGAAGACCTTGATCTGTGAGGGCTGGATATCGGTCACCTCAAGGTCTCTCGGTAGTAAAATCGAGGACGGTGTGAGGGAAAAGGTCTGCCGACCGAACCGGGTCAGGGTCGCATCGACGGGTATGGTCAACTTTGCCGGGTCGAAGAGGAATAGATTGCGCCTGGGCCCTGAGAGCGTGATCGTGACCTCGGCAGGTACCACCTCCTTGAGGGTGAAATCGGCGGGGACGTTTTCCACTGTGAGCGGCACCCGATGGACAAGAGTGTCGATTTCCGATCCTGGGACCAGGAGCAGCCACAGGCCCAAGGCCAGGAACACGGCCATAATCCCTTCAAGCGAGCTCTTGCGGAAAATTTTGGCCGAGGCCGGCTTCCTCATCCAGGGGTCCCCATGTTCCTCGAAAAATTCTGTGATCGTCTCCTGCAGGTCCTTCAGGCGCAGGAGCGGGCGCAGCGTCCCGTTCTGGGCAGCGGACACTTTTCCGGTTTCCTCCGAAACCACCAGGATCAGGGCATCGGTTTTCTCCGCCAGTCCGAGGGCTGCGGCATGGCGCGTGCCCCGGCCCTGCAACTGGTCGTGATCCTGCGTAAGAGGCAGGTGCACCCCGAAGCGCTCGACCCGGGAACCCTCCACGATGAGGGCGCCATCGTGACCCGGGGAATTGGGGTCGAAGATGCTCAACAGCAGGGGCAAAGTTAACTGCCCGTTCAAAGGAACGCCTTCAGTGGTGAACCAATCCAGTGGGTCCCTGGCAGGCAGCACGATCAACGCGCCCCGGCGAGCTTTGGACAAGGTGCTGAGCCCTTCGCAGAGGATCTCGGGGATTGCCCAGGATAGCGGGGGCGTTCGCTTGCCGCCCAACCGTCCAGGGAGGCGTTCCAGAAGCTGGCGGATTTCGTTTTGGAACACGATGATCACGATGAGGACGATGATGGCCGCCAGACCCTGCAGGATCCACTCTGTCAGCTTCATCTCAAGTTGCTTGGCGACCAGAAACAGGGCGCCGAAGGCCAGCAGCGCCAGACCGGCGACCCGCATCCGGCTCCGGCGCAGAGCGTCGATCCCCAGCCACAGCAGGATGGAGGCTATGGCAATATCCAGGACATCTTTGAAGCCGATTCCCTTCAACAGACCTAATAAATGCCAGAACATCTCGTCTTCCTTTATTCAGTAAAGCTGGTTCAACGGGAGGCCCATTCCGCAAATCCTCCTGTAAAATCATAGCACGGTTTTTCGGCCAGGATGATTCAGGAGTGGACCAAACCAAGCCCCCAATTCCCACCGAAAAAACTTGGCTAGGAGGCTGCATGCCTTGGTTGCCATGAAAATGAATACGAAATTCAAAATCCTCTTGACCAGCCATAACCTACTGCATAAACTATCATCGTTTTCATTTGGCGCGCTGTCCGTGGCAGCAGTTGAGCGATTCGGCGATTGTCGGCAATGGCCGGGCAACAGGCACGAGGACGTCGCGTCGGTAGCCAGTGGCAGGTATACTCTGCAAAGGAGATCAGGAATGCATAAAAAGAAGGTAGTTGTTTTGTTGATGGCGGGGGTCATCGGTGCCGGGGGCCTTTTTGCCTCCGCCAGCTGGGCTGCAAGTCATCATCACGAAGAGGGGCATAAGGATCTTGGGCACGAGGCCATGACCCATCATGAGGAGGTCAGTGGGCAGGAAGCTTCCGGCAATACCATTTGTCCGGTAACCGGAGAAAAGATGGATGATAAGGAAAAACTGACCATCAAGCATGATGGCCAGACCGTCAATCTCTGCTGCCAGTATTGCGTCGGCGAATTCAAAAAGAACCCTGAGAAATACCGCCTGTAATCCGGCGCCGGGGATTTTGTCGACCAGGTTTGGTAAAGTATGGAGCAGGTGCCGATGGTCACTTTCACTCAATCGTAGCATCATCAGAGGAGCATCCCATGACAACCGACCAGAATAGCAGACCGCCATTGCCTCCTTTCACTCGTGAAACCGCTATGCAGAAAGTGCGGGGTGCAGAAAATGCGTGGAACATGCGCGACCCCGAAAAGGTCTCTCTCGCCTATAGCGTTGACAGCGTCTGGCGCAACCGTAGCGAGTTTGTCACCGGTCGCGAGGAAATCAAACAATTTCTCAAGCGCAAGTGGGCCAAAGAACTCGATTATCGGTTGATTAAGGAGCTTTGGGCCTTTGATGGAGCTCGCATAGCCGTGCGTTTTGCCTATGAATGGCACGACGATGCCGGTACCTGGTTTCGCGCCTATGGCAATGAAAACTGGGAATTTGACGAACACGGCCTGATGCGTCGTCGTTTTGCCAGCATCAACGATCTGCCCATAGCCGAGGCTGACCGTAAATTTCATTGGCCCCTCGGGCCGCGCCCCGAAGACCATCCGGGCCTTTCCGATCTGGGACTCTGATGCTTCTGCTCCCCGGTCCGGTATGAGCTTCAGCCCGCAACCGTGCGAAAATGGGGGGCGCGTCTACTCTCTCTACAAAATGAAGCATGTTGACGCGCCCCCTTTCGCGCGCGCAAGTTGTCAAGTTTGTGCGTGGGGCCGACCATCTGGATCAGCAGATGGCGGAGCACCCCTTGATCCTTTTTCAGGGGATAGCTTCTCCCGCTTTCCCACTGCCACAACGATGGCCACATCTAGTACCCTGTAACCCATAATCTTTCGCACCTTGCTTGTTCTTTGCCGCGTCAGCTACGTTCCGATTTCAGCTGCTTAGCTACGGCTAGGCAGAAGAAATCGCGCCTTACTGACACGTCAAGCCCTACGCAATCCCTCGAAAGCCTATGGGTTACAGGGTACTAGGTTGACTTCCACCTGCTAAACCAACCTGTAACCGGCATTTTTCAGCTCGTTTCCCATATGAAAACTACCTCATGTCCATCCATGGTTTCCAGATGGGCATGAGGTAAAATCTGTTCTCAAACATCCAAATTTTTGCTTCGACCCGGATAGTCCGACAGATTCCCGGAGTATCGATGTGGCAAATCAGAAGATTGATGGTTGAGATGAGCTCGCTTTGCGTTAATCTTTTAACGAAGACCGCTGTTTGGGATCTGTGGGGATCGAAAGGGCCGCGGAAGCAAGTTTGCGTACTTCATTTGCGATTATTCGAGCCGAGTAACGAGGATGTGGAAATATTCCCTTTCTCGATGCATTGGCATTCAAAATTCAACCACAAAGGAGGATGTAATGCCGAGACAACTGGAAATCTACAAATGCAGCGCCTGCGACAACGTTGTCGAAGTCACCCGCGGCGGCACCGGCGAGCTGGTCTGCTGCGGCCAGCCCATGATCATGATGGTCGAGAATACCGTGGATGCGTCGAAGGAAAAACATGTGCCGATCATTGAAAAAACCCTGACCGGTTTCAAAGTGAAGGTTGGCAGCGAGCCCCATCCGATGGAGGAAAAACACCATATCGAATGGATCGAACTGCAGATCGGAGGCAAGGTCTATCGCCAGCACCTGAAGCCCGGCGATCCGCCGGAAGGAAAATTCTGCCTTTCCGGTTCCAAGGGTGTGACCAAAGCCCTGGTCTGTGGTGGCGGGGATCATCCCGAGGCGGAGCTCTGTATGCCGGCATCTACCCTGATCGTTCGTGAATACTGCAACCTGCACGGTCTCTGGACGGCGGAATTCTAAGCGGAAGAGCATTGCGCCAGATAGCTTCAGACATGCGGGATGAAGCAAAAAAGCGGCTTCCCCTATGGGGACAGTCGCTTTTTTGTCGATATGTCTGCCGGGACCGGCGAGGTCAAAATTTAAAGGTTTCCACTCAGGCTAGGAGGCTGTCGGC
This sequence comes from Pelobacter sp. UBA6093, assembly GCA_002435955.1. Lineage (GTDB taxonomy): Bacteria > Desulfobacterota > Desulfuromonadia > Desulfuromonadales > Syntrophotaleaceae > Syntrophotalea. Next base: position 49,090 of record DIWZ01000030.1, on the reverse strand, counting down.
CTATCCATGCGCCGGCTGCAAATTCGGCTGTTNNGAACCTTCAAACGAGCTAAAATCTGTTCTCAAACATCCAAATTTTCGCTTCGGCCCGGATAGTCCGACAGACTCCTAGTTGCGCTGCACCGGGAAGCAATAGTGGGCGTGGATGAAGATATCTGATATCCTGTGCGGAGAGACCCCTCTGCCCAGGATAATGCAATGACTCCTGCTTCTGTCCAGCCGATCCCTGCCCGTGCATTCCTGCCGGCCGGGGCCGTTTTCATGCTTTTTTCGCTGGTGCCGCTGGGCCTTCTGGCTGCAGGCCCGGTAACGTTTGCCGGGGCGACAGTCGCAGGACTGCTCATCCCTCTATCCGCCCTGGTTTTCATTGTTGTTCTCTCGAGCACCTGCGCTTTCTTCACCCTGTACCAGGAACCATTTTTTACCCGCTTTCCCGGCTTGCGCCGGATCATGGTGCTGGGCTCCCTCGCCTTGGGAGTCGGCCTGGTTCTGCTGCTTCGCCATACGGAAATCTACCGGGAGGTGTTTTTTGTCCTGGCGTCGGCCAACTTGGTGGTTTTGGCCCTGCTTCTGGGCAACTTCCTGGTCTCCGGCCTCAGCAGGCCTTCGGAACTGGTCCCGGTGTGCATCGTGATGTCGGCGGCAGACCTGCTGAGCGTGTTCGCAGGTCCCAGCAAACATATGATCGAAGGGCTAGACATCTTTTATCGTGATGGACGGGCGGGAACCGTCCCCTGGTCCGATTTTTTGCTGGTGAAAATCGCTGTGCCCGGTGTCGACCACCTGTTGCCGGTTTTCGGTGCGGCAGACGTCGTCATCCTGGCCTTTTTGATCGCTGCGGCGCATAAATTCAGCCTCGACGACAATCTTCTGGGGCGCGGGCTTGGTGAAATGACGGGTGGTCGAGGCGTTGCCCCCTGGTTTCCGGCGGCGGGGGCCGGACTTGCTTTTGCCCTGCTTGTGGCGCATGGCTTCAACGTGTTTCTGCCGGCGCTGCCGCTGATCGCGCTCTTCTTCCTGGGTTACACCCTCCCGCGCCACCCGAAGATGCGCCTGCTCCGGCGGACCGAATGGGCGGTGGTCCTCATCAGCCTTGCGCTCCTGTCCGGTTGGGCGATTTGGGCATGACCGGACGACCCGTTAACTTATGCAAGTTCGGCTATACTTAGGACAGTAACGGTCAACTGAGTGCCCGGCGGCCATACGGCAGCGACAGGATAAACCGCCTGGACGAGGATACCATCCCGGTTGAGAGGTCGTTATGAATGAGGGCTATATACTGGCTATTGACCAGGGAACGACGGGCTCGACGGTGCTGGTCTTCGACGGTGCCGGGGAGGTATGCGGGCGGGCCGGAGCGGAATTCCCCCAGTATTATCCGCGGCCGGGCTGGGTGGAGCACGATCCCGAGGAGCTCTGGACAGTAACCCTCAAGGTGGTGACGGAGGCGCTGCAACAGGCGGGCGCCGCTCCGCAGGAGGTGCGTGCCATCGGTATCGCCAATCAGCGGGAGACCGCCCTGTTGTGGGATCGTCGTAGCGGCATGCCTGTCGCGCCGGCCGTGGTCTGGCAGGACCGTCGCACCGCCCGGCTGTGCGACGCGCTCAAGCAGGAAGGGCTGGAGCCTCTCTGGCAGCAGAAGACCGGGCTGCTCATCGATCCCTATTTTTCCGCCACCAAGGTACACTGGCTGCTCGAAAATATCGACGGCCTGCGTTCCAGGGTCGCTGCCGGGGAGATCGCCTTCGGCACCGTTGACAGCTGGCTGGTGTGGAAGCTGACCGGCGGCCGCTGCCACGTTACCGACTATTCCAACGCCTCCCGCACGCTGCTGTACAATATCCACCGACTCGACTGGGACGACGACATCCTGGCGCGGCTCGATATCCCCCGCCACATGCTGCCGGCCGTCAAGCCGTCATCCTGCGTCTACGGTGAGACCGATCCGCAGGTGTTTTTCGGCCACCGGGTGCCGATCGCCGGCATCGCCGGGGACCAGCAGGCCGCGCTGTTCGGCCAGGCTTGCTATCGCCGGGGGCTGGCCAAGAACACCTACGGCACCGGCTCCTTCCTGCTGATGAATATCGGCCGCCAACCGGTTGCCAGCCGGCAGCGGCTGCTGACCACCATCGCCTGGCGGATCGGCGATGAACCGGTGGAATATGCCCTGGAAGGGTCGATCTTTATCACCGGCGCGGCGATTCAGTGGCTGCGGGACGGCCTGGGGCTCATCGCCGGCGCCGCCGACAGCGAGCAACTGGCCGCGTCGCTGGACGGCAACGACGATGTCTATTTCGTGCCGGCGCTGACCGGGTTGGGCGCCCCCCATTGGGACCCTTACGCCCGGGGTCTCATCATCGGTCTGACCCGTGGTACCGGCCGGGCTCACTTGGCCCGGGCGGCCCTGGAGAGTATCGCCTATCAGACCCGTGACGTGGTCGAGGCCATGAGTCGCGAATCGGGCATTCAACTGCGGGAATTGCGTGCCGACGGCGGGGCAGTGGCCAATCATTTCCTCATGCAGTTTCAGGCCGACCTGCTCGGCGTACCGGTGGAAGTTCCCGTCATCACCGAGACAACGGCTCTGGGCGCCGCCTGCCTGGCCGGTCTGGCGGTCGGGTTCTGGCCGAGCCGGGAAGAACTGGCGGACAGGTGGCGGATGGCCCGGCGCTTCGAGCCGAAAATGACGCCGGCACAGCGGGAAGCCCTGTATGCGCGCTGGCGGCAGGCGGTGGAGCGTTCCCTGGGGTGGGCCGGGGCTGGGGAAGCCTGACCGAAACCCCGCCGCGGCTGCATCAGGTTCCGCAGAAGGTCTTGTAGGGCTGCTCCGAAGGGGCCGGCGGCCGGCGATAGCCGGCATCCTCGGGCTGGTCATCATAGGGCCTGGACAAGACCTCAAGCAGCCGCTCCAGCACCGTGAAATCTCTCCGCATCTCTGCGGCTTCCAATGCTTCTTCGACCCGATGGTTGCGCGGAATGACCGCGGGGTTGTGGGCACGCATAAGCGTGCGGGATGCCTCCATGGCCTCCGCTTGCCGTGCCAGTCGGGACTGCCAGCGCCCGTACCATTGTATGAACCCTGGATCGCGGAAGATCGGTGCATCAGGCAGGGTTTCCAGCGCCAGGTCGCGCAGAGTGTTGGTATAGTCCGCACGGCTTTTTTCCAGACACGTCAAAAAATCCTGCAGCAGTGACGCATCATGAGCCTCTTCCGTGAAGAGTCCCAGCTTGGCCCGCATGCCGGAAAGCCAGAAACTCCGGAATACCTCCGGAAACGAACCTATGACCTGGTTGGCGAGTTCGGCAGCTTTTTCCTCCTGGTCATGCAGCAGCGGTAGCAGTGTTTCTGCCAACCGGGTCAAATTCCAATGTGCTATAGCAGGCTGTTTGCCATAGGCATAGCGACCGTATTGATCGATGGAGCTGAATACCGTGGCCGGGTCGTACCTGTCCATGAACGCGCAAGGGCCGTAATCGATGCTTTCACCGCACAGGGCCATGTTGTCGGTGTTCATCACGCCGTGGATAAAACCGACATGCAGCCACTTGGCTACCAGCGACGCCTGCCGCTCCAGTACGGCCTGCAGGAGTGAAAGAAAAGGATTGTCGGTCTGCAGCAACTCAGGGAAATGGCGGCGGATGGTATACACAGCCAGGGTTCGGATGCCCTCTCGATTCCCTTGTGCCGCGAGGTATTCGAAAGTGCCGACGCGGATGTGGCTGGCCGCCACACGCGTAAGGATCGCGCCCGGAAGCTGGGTTTCACGGTACACGGGCGCGCCGGTGGTCACCACCGCGAGGCTGCGGGTGGTCGGGATGCCAAGCGCCTGCATCGCCTCGCTGATGATGTATTCCCGGAGCATGGGGCCCAGGGCTGCACGTCCGTCGCCGCCGCGTGAAAACGGCGTTTGGCCCGATCCTTTGAGCTGGATGTCAAAGCGCTCACCGGTGGGGGTGATGTGTTCACCCAGCAGATGGGCCCGGCCGTCACCCAGCATGGTGAAATGTCCGAACTGATGCCCGGCATAGGCCTGGGCGATGGGCTTGGCACCTTCGGGAATTCTGTTGCCGGCGAAGATGGCAACCCCTTCGTCGCCGGCCAGGGCGTTGGTGTTTAAACCCAGGGCGTCGGCGAGAGGGCGGTTGAAGACCGCCATCCGTGGCGCACGAACCGGTGTGGGATTCAGGCAGGCGTACAAGCAATCCGGTAGTCGGGCATAACTGTTATCAAAATTCCAGCCCAGGCTGGTTGGATTTTCGGTGGCGCGGGATGTCATAGGCCTCCAGAAGCGTAAGGGGGATTCGTTGTTTTATTATAAAGTCTATAGTATGGGGCAGGGGCAAGGCAAGTTTTGGAGGGTCTGGGTGGGCGGAGGGGAGATGTGAAATAGCCGGCCTCTGTGCCAGTTTGCTGGTCTGCCGCTATGGCTTGTTACCGTGCCGCTGTCGGTCGAAGCGCCTTACCTTTTCGGTTTTTCTTTCAGCGCAAGACTGGCCATCACGGGCAGATGATCGGAGCCGCAGGGCTCCTTTAATGTTTCGGCGGTGACGGCGAAAAAATCCTGGCTGTAGAAAATATGATCGATGCGAACCAGGGGCCAGGCCGGAAGGAACTCATTCCACGCGTGCTGGTAGGCTGGATAGGTAAAGCCAAATCCCCGACCGGCCTCCCAGTGGGCATTGTGCAGATGCCGGGAGAGCATTCGGTACGTCTGGCTTTTGTCGGTGGTATTGAAATCCCCGCCGAGAATGACCGGACCCGGAGCGGTCAGCACATCCTCCTGCAGCAAGGTCGCCAATTGCCGATGCCGGCCTTTCCAATTGCCCCGTCGGGGATGCACATTGAACACGGTCACTTCTCCGGCGGGGGTCGCAACCCGCACCGCCTGCACCTTGGCAATCTTTAAACTGCTCCTCAGTGGCGTCACGGGGTAGCGACTGACTACCGCCTGCAGCACCTGTGGCGCGTAGGCAACATTCCATCCCGCGCGGGTGCCGTCGGGCGACTTCTCCAAAGCAAGGGTCAATTCCCTGATTTGTCCCGAAGTGATTTCCTGCAACATCAGGATATCGGGAGCTTTTTCCCGAATTAGTTGTGCGACCTGCAGCAGGGACTGGTTTTCCGACCAGACGTTAAAACTCATTACCTTGAGCAGCACTCGGTCCCCGGGGGGCGGGGCATGGTTGGGCAGAAACACCGGCAGGTAGCTGAAGGCTATGACCAGTGCTGGTCCGGTCAGCGCCAGCGCCAGCCAGACACGCCGGAACAGGACCGCCGGGATCAGTCCGGCCAGCAGGGATAACAATACCCACGGCAGCAGGTAACGGGTCAACCGCACCAGCAGCAGACGATCCCCCGAGGTCCAGCCCAGAATCAGGCAGACGGACATGGTCAGGGCAAATAACCAGAGACATGTCCAGAACCACAGGCACAGAATCTGAAGCAGGTCGATGGTCCCGCGTCCTTGCTTGTTGCGGAACAGGGGTGCCCCGGGGGTGGCCATGAATAAGAATTTAGGCATTAAAAACATAGGGTTCCAGTCTACCAGGAGGCTGTCGGACTATCCATGCGCCGGCTGCAGGTTATGGTCGGCCGCATCATGCCGATCCGGACATGCCGACCCCCGCTATGATTTCACTGCAGTCGGGGCAGCGTCCGTTCGATAACACACTATTCTCCACAACATTGAAACCGAGGCGCCGGATCAGTATCCGGTCGCAGCCGGGGCAGGTGGTGTCGGTCTCTTCCGCCACGTTGCCCAGGTAGATATGGCGCAGCCCCGCCGCGCGGCCGATCTCTTCCGCCCAGTGCAGGGTAGTGACAGGGGTGGGGGGGACATGACGCATCTGGTAGTGGGGGAAGAAGCGGCTGATGTGCCAGGGGGTGTCGGTCCCCAGTTCCCGGCTGATGAATTCCGCCAGGTCCTTGACCTCCGCCGGGTCGTCGTTGAGATCAGGAATGATCAGGGTGGTCACCTCCAGCCAGATGCCGAGGGCCTTCATCTTTTTCAGGCTGTCGAGTACCGGTTGCAGCCGCGCGCCGATGTGACGGCGGTAGGTTTCATCCCGAAAGGCCTTCAGGTCGACGTTGGCGGCATCCAGCCAGGGGTGGGCGATGTCGAGCATCTCGGGGGTCATGTAGCCGTTGGTAACGTAGACGTTGGCCAGTCCGGCGGCCTGGGCCAGTAGGGCGATGTCGTGGGAGTATTCGAAAAAAATAGTCGGCTCGGTGTAGGTGTAGGCGATGGAGCGGCAGCCGGTCCGCTGCGCTTCGGCGACGACCTGCTCGGGGGTAACCGGATGCCCGCTGATGAGGTGTGTTTCGCGCGGCATCTGGGATATTTCCGCATTCTGGCACCATGCGCAGCGAAAGTTGCAGCCCGGCGTGGCGATGGAAAAGGCCCGGGAACCGGGGTAAAAGTGGAACAGCGGCTTTTTTTCAATCGGGTCGACGGATTCGCAGATGGTGCGGCCGTAGACCAGGGTGTAGAGCGTCCCGTCACGGTTTTCCCGTACCTGACAGAGCCCCTTGTGCCCGTCGGCGATGTTGCAGCGATGGGCGCACAGCCGGCAGCGCACCCGGTTACCGGAAATCTTATCGTAGAGCATCGCTTCTTTCATCGGTGATCCTCCCTGTTTGTCTGATCTGCATTCCAGTTTATCAGCTCCTGCTGAATTTTCGGGATCGGACCAGGTAAAACTGTCGGGCGGTAACGGTGCCTATGAAAAGCGTCGAAAACCTGATACGTTATACTATACGTTTTTATCCGTATTTGCTTTGCCAGGAGAAGTGCCATGCAACCTAAAGCCAGAGTCATCATTATCGATGACGATCCCGGGTGCCGGGCTTTGCTGGAATTGTTGCTGAAACAAAAAGGCTATGAGGTGATCAGCCTATCCGACCCGACGGCCTGCCCGCTGTATGCCGGTCCGCAATGCACCTGCCCCCAGGACCAGGCCTGTGGCGATTTTTTGTTGACCGACAACCGGATGCCAGGCATGACGGGCATCGAGTTCGTGGAACGGCAGATGCAACGGGGCTGCAAGGGGATTATCGGCAACAAAGCGGTTCTTTCCGGTACCTGGAGTGAACAGGAGCTGGCGCAGGCCAAGCGGCTTGGTTGCCGGGTTTTCGACAAGCCCTTCAAACTGAACGATATTGTGGCCTGGATGAATGATCGAGAGCAGCGGATCCTGCCGGGGCGCAAGCTGGTTACATTCGATAGCGACCATTATGAACGCTGAATTAGTTTTCATCCGGAAACGGCCCTTTTCCCCAATCTCTGCGTCAATCCGCACGCTGGCGTGTGCGGCGTAGACATCTACNNATTGCTCGTTTCCCATATGAAAACTACACCGTGTCCATCCATAGTTTCCAGATAGACACGAATTAATCCCCGACTGTTATTTCAGGATCCGATCGGTGGTTTCCGATCATGGCGCACAATCAACGCTGCAGGAGTCAACGATGGCTGAACCGGTTTCCGTGGAAATCTTCATTATCGGCAATGAAATCCTCAACGGCGAAATCCAGGATACAAATACCCACTGGTTATGCCGGGAGATCACCCTCCTGGGTGGGCTGGTGGTGCGCGGTACGGTCCTTGGCGACGATCTGGATATTGTTGCCGAGGCATTGCAGGCGGCCCTGACCCGTGGGACGCGGGTGATTGTCACCGCCGGCGGCCTGGGCCCGACGGCCGACGATCTGACCCTGGCGGCGGTGGCCAAAGGCGCCGGCGTGCCGCTGCGGCTGCACGAACAGGCACGGCAAATGATTCGCCAGAGCTACGATGATCTGCATGCCCGGGGCATCCTGGAGATAGGGGGACTGACCCCTGCGCGGGAAAAGATGGCCTGGCTGCCTCAAGGGGCCCGCACCCTGGTCAATCCGGTCGGAACCGCTCCCGGTGTGCTGCTGCAGGTCGGCGAGACGACCATCATCAGTCTGCCAGGGGTGCCGCCGGAACTGAAGGGGATCTTCGCCAGCTCCATGCAGCCGTTTCTTCTGGAGACCTTTGAAGGGGGGCTTTCGGCCCTGCACACCCTGACAGTATGCTGCAACGACGAATCGTTGTTGGAGCCGGTACTCAGCCGGGTGGTGCCTGCCCATCCCGGCGTGTACATCAAATCTCTGGCTACGCGGCCGGGCGAAATGGCGGAGCTGGATATTTTTGTGACCGCCACCGGCTCCGATCAGGTTGCGGTGCAATCCCTTATCGATGCAGCGCTCAAAGATCTGAAGGCGGGAATTACCACCCTGGGATTTGCCCATCGGGACAAACCGCTTCCAAATGAATAGATCTTGCGGATCCCCTTCCGTGGCACCTGGCTGATTTTTCCGCAAGGGGCATGCCCTGCAGGTTAACCTCTTGTACAATGAATAGATCAAGGAGGTGGCGCCATGATCCCCAAACGCGTTCTCGGTAAAACCGGCGTGGAAGTGACCTGTATCGGTCTGGGTGGCGAGGGTGTGTTGCGTAGCTTCGATCGTGTGCAGGAAGCCCGGGATCTGATTGCGCGGGCCCTGGATCGGGGGATCACTTACATGGAGTCGGCCCGCGCTTATGCGGGCAGCGAGTCCTATTACGGACTGGCCCTCGGCGAACGGCGCAAGGAGATCTTTCTGGCCAGCAAGGCCCATGACCGAACCGCCGGGGGGGCCTGGGCACAATTGCAGGAAACCTTGGATAAAATGCGCACCGGGTGGCTGGATCTGTGGCAGGTGCACGATGTCCGCACGCAGCGGGATCTGGAATTGATCTTTGGCCCGGGCGGGGCCATCGAAGCGTTCGACCGGGCCAAACGGGAAGGCAAGGTGCGGTTTGTCGGCGTGACCGGCCATGAAAACCCCGACATCCTGCTGCAGGCTTTCGATCTGTACGATTTCGACACGGTACTGATGCCGGTCAATCCGGCCGAACCGGCCTGGGCCAGCTTCCCCGCAACGGTGCTGCCCGAAGCGGAGGCTCGCGGCATGGGCATCGTCGGCATGAAGGTGCTGTGTCGCGGTTTCGGCCTGCAGCTGCCCGGTCTGCAGACCCCCGCCCCGTGGTTGCGCTATGCCCTGGGGCAGAGCGTATCGACCATGGTCATCGGCTGCGACGATCCGTTGCAGCTGGAGCAGAATATCGCCGCCTGCCTTGAGACGCCTCTGACGGTGGCGGAGTGCCGAAAACTGGAGGCGGCGGTGGCGCCCTGGGCGCGGAAGTTGATGTATTATAAACCGTAAGGTTGAGTGCCGAGTGCCAAGTGTTGTTCCCTTTCTTCTATCTTGTCGGTTATTGATCCCTGTTTCACCATCTCTTTGTAAACCGTTTGCTCCGACTTTCGTCTAAACTTTAAAAGAACCCGGTGAACCCAACTCCCCCTGAAGATTCGTCCGGGAGCCGGTGGCGTTTACGTGGCGGATAATGGGGGAATACGCAGCTTGCACGGACAGCATGCTTATTGCCGGCACCTGCAGGGAGGCAGCCCATGAGATGGATGGCACTGGCATTCGCGGTAATGATGACGACCCTGTGCGGGGCGGGGCAGGTCTTCGCGCAGCCTTACGATACCCTCGATGAGCCGGAACAGCTGGCCATGGCGGACACTTTGCAATACGCTTTGGAGTACAATCCGAGCAACGAGGTTTCCAACTGGATGAACCCCGATACCGGGCATTCCGGGGCGGTGGTGCCGATGAAAACCTACACCAGCGAAGCGGGACTGCCGTGTCGTGAATTCATCACCACCATCGTTATCGGCGGGAAGGAAGAGCAGGGTTACGGCACCGCCTGCCGTCAACCGGACGGCTCATGGCAGATCATGACCGACGAGCAGGAGACGGTTGCACCGGCAACGACGACCAACGTCTATGTTTATAGTCCGCCGGAACGGCATTATTACGTCTACCCCGACAGGTATTATTATTATCCGTCGAGTTTCTATTATCCCTACAATATCTTCCTCAGCTTCAGTTACATTTACCGTAGCGGGCACGTGCATTACGGAGCCTACTATCTTGACGGCCGGAGTTTCCGCTATCGTCACCCGGTGCATGTGCGGTCACGGATTTATGTGGGACCGCGGATTTTCTCCCATCATCGCTGGTTTTATCGTCCCCCGGTGCATTATCGACATGTTGTGCGGCCACCGGTCCATCGCGAACGCTATGAATACCGCACCCGTGACGCTGCCAGGCCGATCAATCGTGAGCGTTACGATTATCGCCAGCAACAGTTCCAGCGCGATCGGAATAGGCAGGTGCAGGTGCACCGCAGCCAACCCGCTGTGAATAATTTCGAGCGTCAACGCCAGTTGCAGCGCGATGCGGACCGGAATCGGCAGGTGCACCGCAGCCAACCCGCGGTGAATGTCGAGCGGCAGCGGCAGTTCCAGCGCGATGCGGACCGGAATCGGCAGATGCACCGCAGCCAACCCGCGGTGAATGTCGAGCGGCAGCGCCAGTTCCAGCGCAATCAGATCCAGTCACAGCAGCGGCAACCAAGACAGCTCGGGACGAATATCGAGCGGAGGATGCCTCAGACCTACCAACGTGCCCCTTTCTCTTCCCAGGACCGTGGAAGCCGCCAGGTAATCAGGGATGGGGGTCGGCCTCGCCAGGACAGCATGCGACAAGGGCAAGGCCGTTTCGATGGAAGGCAGCGCGGGCGTTAACGGCTGTAGACTGCCGGCTTCATCCCGCCGCAAAACAGCCATCACATCAATTTCGCCCGGCCGGTCTGCCAGATCAGCCGGGCGATTCTGTGTGCATTGTTTAGTGTCTCCCTCTAAAATCTTGCAATTATTTTCGCAGCGGCGTTAAATTGACGCAGGCATTGCCCGTTCCGGGAGCGTTCGTGACTGGCAATAGCGCTGAATCTATTCAATGTATATGAGGGGGAAATTCGTTATGCCGATTCGTTGGGATGTCAGGGAGCATTTGTCCCTGGGAAGATACGTGGCGCGCTGGTTCGTCATGACGCTGCCGATGGCCGCGCTGGTGGGCTCTGGCGTGGCGCTGTTTTTATGGTTGCTGCACGAAGCGACGGAGCTGCGCTGGGAATATCCGTGGCTGGTCTATTTGCTGCCGCTGGCCGGTATCGCCATCGTGGTGAGCTATGCCCGCTACGGCAAAAATGCCGAAGGGGGCAATAACCTGGTGATGGAGCAGATTCACCAGCCCGGTGGCGGCATCCCCAAGCGCATGACGCCGCTGGTGCTGGTCAGTACTGTCGTGACCCACCTGTTCGGCGGCTCGGCCGGCCGCGAAGGAACCGCAGTACAGATGGGCGGCAGTATCGCCCAGGTATTTGTCCGCCCCTTCAAACTCAATGAGGGGGATACCCGCATCCTGCTGTCTGCCGGGGTGGCGGCCGGTTTCGGCGCGGTTTTCGGTACCCCGCTGACCGGCGCGGTTTTCGCGCTGGAGGTATTGGCGATGGGCAGTATGCGCTACAATGCCCTGATCCCCTGTCTCATGGCCAGCATCATGGGGGATTTTTTCTGTACCGCCTGGGGCATCGGCCATACCAAGTATCACATCGGCAACGCAGCCATGCAGGTTGTAATGCCGGACTTCATCATCGATCCGCTGCTGGCGGGCAAGATCATTCTGGCGTCGGTGGCTTTCGGGCTGGCGGGTTTTTTCTTTGCTGAGATTACCCATACCCTTCAGCGGCTGTTCAAGCAACTGATCAAAGTCTACTGGCTACGGCCGGTAGTTGGTGCGGCGTTGGTGCTTGGTATCACCTGGATGCTCGGCACCCGCGACTATCTCGGAATCGGCGTAACCACCGCTACCGGCGAGGGGGTCTCCATTGTCAATGCCTTCACGGGCGGAGCGACCCCCTGGAGCTGGTTCTGGAAGCTGCTCTTGACCGCTATTACCCTGTCGAGCGGTTTCAAGGGGGGCGAGGTGACGCCGCTGTTTTTCGTCGGTGCCACTCTCGGCGCAGCACTGGCGGGGGTGCTCGGCGTGCCGGTCGACCTGCTGGCCGGCATAGGATTTATCGCGGTATTTGCCGGTGCCACCAATACGCCGTTGGCCTGTACCATCATGGGGGTGGAACTGTTCGGTTCCCAGTATCTGATCTATTTTGCCACGGCCTGTTTTTTCGCCTACCTGTTCAGCGGCCATTCCGGTATTTACCTGTCGCAGCGCATCGGCTTCGCCAAGGGGAATCATCTTCAGTGTGAGTCTGGCGATGAGGCCTGCCTGCGCAGCATCCGCGAAGATCGGTTGTCGCTGTTTTCACATCTGTTCAAGCCCAGAAAACGTTCATAGTGCTCAGTCTTTCGCCTGGATCGCCGCCGGTTGTTTCCACGCCGGCGGCGAACCGCCACCGTAGGCAATAACCATAGGATGTGCTGAGGAACGAAGCGCATCGATCATGGCCAGTGATTTCCCTCCTGCGCATCAAACACACGAAACCCCTCCAATTACTGCATAAAAAACAGGCACAACTTCCTTTTTTTTCTCCAACTCAATTTTGCAAGAATTGTAACATGCCGAAATAACATGATTTTATGGGATGGCAGGGGTTTTGCTATATATATCCCCGTAAACCCTGCTCCGCTTCTCCTCCGGGCTTACTCCCCCTGTCACACAAAGGAATCAGGCCTTGGCAAATAAACCGAAAATCCGCGAATTGCTCGACGAGAGTGGCTGCGCCCATAATAAGACCAAAACGTCTGGCTGCAATGCCACGGTGCCCGGCGCCACCACCGGCGGTTGCGCGTTTGAAGGAGCGCAGATCTCGCTGTTCCCGTACGCCGATGCGGCTCACTTGGTACATGGACCCATGACCTGCGTCGGTGCCTCCTGGGAAACCCGCCTGACCCGGACCAGTTGGCCGGGGCGCGACCTGACGCAGATGGGTTTCACCACCGGCATCTCCATCAACGACGTGGTGTTCGGCGGGGAAGAGAAATTGCGGGCATCCATCGACTATATCGTTGAGCACTACGCTCCCCAGGCAGTGTTTGTCTACAGCACCTGCGTGACGGCCATGATCGGCGACGATATCGATGCCGTCTGCCGCCAGGCGCAGCAGGACCATGGCATTCCCATGGTGCCGGTGCACGCCCCCGGGTTTGTCGGCAGCAAGAACCTCGGCAGTCGTCTGGCCGGTGAAGCAGTGCTGACCAACCTGATCGGCACGCTGGAGCCGGAAGTAACCACCCCTTTCGATATCAATCTGATCGGCGAATACAACGTCACCGGGGATATGTGGCAATACACCCCGCTGCTCGAAGAACTCGGCATCCGGGTACTGTCCACCCTGAGTGGCGACGGCCGGGTGGCCAGCATCCGCACCGCCCATCGCGCCAAGCTCAACGTGCTGGTGTGCGCCAAATCATTGATCTCCATGCCGCGCAAGATGCAGGAACAATACGGCATCCCCTATGTCTCGGTGTCCTTTTACGGCAAACGCGACACCAGTGCCGGGATCCTGGCCATTGCCGAGGCGCTGGGCAATGCGGACCTGATCGGCCGCACCCGGCAGCTCATCGCTCGCGAGGAAGCCAGGTTGGAGCAGCAGCTCATCCCTTACAAAGAGATATTCCGCGGCAAGAAGGCGGTGTTGAATACCGGTGGCAACAAGTCATGGTCCATCGCCTCGGCCCTGCAGGATCTGGGGATCGAGGTGGTGGCGACTTCCGTGAAAAAAGCTACCGAGGTCGACAAGGAAAAGGCCCGCCAATACCTGGGGGATAAAGGGGTGCTGATGACCAATCCGGGAGCGCAGCAGGCCAAAATCATCGACGAAACCGGCGCCGATCTGCTGCTGGCTGGCGGACGCAGCCTGTACACGGCGATCAAGAAGAGGATCGCGTTTGCCGATGTCAACCAGGAGAAGAAGAAGAGTTACGGCGGTTACGCCGGCTTGCTCAATCTTGCCGAAGATTTGAAGAACGCTTTGGAAAATCCGGTATTTAAAAACGTCGCAAGGAGGGCACCGTGGGAGAAGTAAGCCACAGGACGGAAAAACCGCTGCAGGTCAATCCCATCCGGTTGTCGCAGCCCATGGGCGCGGTGCTGGCATTTCTTGGTGTCGATCGCTGCATGCCGCTGATGCATGGCGGTATGGGGTGCACCTCGTTCAGCAAGGTGTTTTTCACCCGGCATTTCTGCGAGCCGATCGCCATTCAGACCACAGCGGTCACCGACGTCACCGCCATTCTCGACGGCGGCGACAGCAGCATCGTGGAAGCGGTGCAAAACATCACCAAAAAAGTCACTCCGAGTCTTATCGGCCTGCACACCACCGGCCTGACCGAAACCAAAGGGGATGATATTCGCGGCGCCGCCAAGCAGGTCAACTTCCCCATCGTTTATGTGAATACCGCCGACTATGAAGGTGGGATGGAGAGCGGCTGGGGTAAAACGGTCAAGGCCATCATCGAGCAGCTGGTCGAAGTCCGCTCGGAGGTCCGGACCGATAAAGTGGTGTTGTTGCCGCATGTTTCCATGCAGCCGATAGAGGTGGAAAAACTCAAGGATTTCATAGCTATGTTTGGCTTGGAGGTGGTGGCGTTGCCGGATCTCTCCACTTCGCTGGACGGTCACCTGGGTGAGAAGCAGAGCACCTTGAGCAGCGGCGGCGTCAGCGTGGAGGAGATCTTCTGTCTGGGCGATGCCGGCACGGTGATTTCCATCGGTGCTTCGATGCAATTCAGTGCGGAGGCTCTGCTGAAAAAGAACCCCGGCATGCAGCATATCCACCTCGATCATGTGCAGGGGTTGGCAGCGACCGATACGCTGGTGGAAAAATTGCTCGCTGTAACCGGTGCAAAGCTGCCGCCCCTGGGCATAGTGCGGTGGCGCAAGCGCTTGCAGGATGTCATGCTGGACAGCCACTTTGCGCTGGGACAGACCCGCGTGATGGTGGCCGGAGAACCGGATTTCATAGCAGGTGCCTGCCAGGCCCTGTCAGAGGTAGGCGCCCGCATCGGGCTTGCCCTGTCGACGGTGGATTCGCCGCAACTCGACAGCATCGAGGCGGCCAGGGTGATGGTCGGCGATCTCGAGGACGCCGAAAAACTGCAGGCTGAATACGATCTCGTCATCGGCAATGTCCACACCGAAACTCTTGCCCACCGGTTCGGTAAGGCCCTGGTGCTGCGAGGTTTCCCCTGCTGGGAGGTGGTTGGCAACCAGTTGAAAAATGACTTGCTGTATGAAGGTGGGGCGTATTTTTTGTGTGAGGCGGCCAATGCCGCCGAAGCGGGGCGGATGAACTCTCACGGTGCCGAGTGCCGAGTGCTGAGTGCTGAGGGGTGAGTGCTGAGGGGTGAGGGGTGAGGGCAAAACATTAACTTCCAGTTCGCCGGTCCCGGCCGGCAGCCGGGATACTTTCTTTGCAAGGCCCCAAAGAAAGTATCCAAAGAAATGGCCTGAAACCTGGCTTCGCCGTTATGTCTGGTGCGAGGTTGGTTGCGTCGGGGCACCTTGGCTGCCAATGACAGTCGGCGCGTCTGCGGTCGGCGCATGTGCCGGCAGAGGTGGTTCGCGACCATCGCAGTACAGCCGTTGCCGGCACCGGCGCTGCTGGCTCGGGTACATCGACAAGCAGGCTTTGGTCTTACACAGGAGGTGGATTGTGGTTTGGCTTACGCTTTCCACTCAACAACACCTTGCTGCCCGTCCCGCAAGAGGAACAACGGCTATCTCAAGCAATCAACGCACATAAGAGAAACAGCTGCATGAATCCAGCGACAGGACGGATTGACACCATCCTAGTGAAATCCGCCACCCTTCGCGACCACATCGCCCCCCGCAGGGGATGCCATTTTTTGCTTACTTTTTGTTGGCTTGGACAAAAAGTAAGGCGCCGGGCGGGGGCGCGACCCCGCGGTCTTGAAGTGCTGAGTGCTGAGTGCTGAGTGCTGAGTTCAAAACCTTAATGTCAACTTCGCCGATCCCGGAAGGAAAGCAACATGCCCGTTTATTCCGAAATCATACGCCGCTGGGCCACGGACATGCGACGTTGCGGTGAGCTGACCGATCCCGCTGGTACGGGGGAGGTCGGCATGGCCCATGGCGAGGCCGGAACCCGTATCGCGGTACGCTTCACAGTCAACACGCATGCATCGCGCATCACCGGGATCGGTTACCAGGTGTTCGGTTGCGGCTATTCCATGGCGGCCTGTGCGGCGGCAGCGGAGCTGGCGTCAAACCGTTCCCTTGAGGAGGCTATGGCTATCGATGCCGTGCAGGTGGATGCCCTGCTCGGTGGGTTGCCGACGGAACGCAGCTACTGTGCCCATCTGGCGGCGGCGGCCCTGCATGCGGCCCTGGTCAGCGCCAGCGGCAATGCGCAAACCGTGCAGGCTGACTATCGTCCCCGTGACGAAGGGCATGGCCCTCGCGTGAAACCCGACAACCCGGTCTACCGAGCATTGATGGACAGCGCCGCTCCTGCTGGTGCGTTGGAGGAAGATCGCCACCTGTTTGCCTGCCTGCTGACGGTGGCCGCCGATGAACCTTACGATACCGCCGCGGCCCTCGGACTGGAGGCCGATGAATTGCTGGAGGTGCTGCGGACCTGGTTCCCGGCCGGCAGCCATGAACTGCTTCTGATCCCGGGAAATCCCGGCCAGGCGCCGCCCCCCGCTTACAACGAAGAAGTCCTGCAGATATTGTTAAGCCATGTGCCGCCCAAAACCGACGACACTTTCAGTGCCGCCTCTCTCCATCTGGCCCGCATGATCGCAGCCCGCACCGCCCATCCGGGGCATCTATGGGTTGCCATGGGGCTGTTCGAACGCCCTCAGTTGAGTGCCGCCATCCGCCGTCTCCTGCCGTCTCTGGCGGCGGCCAACAGCCAGAACATGCGCTGGAAACGCTATCTTTTCAAGCAGGTCTGCGAGTTGGGTGGCGGGATGATGTGCAAATCCCCTAATTGCGGCGAATGCAGCGATTACTCCATCTGTTTTCCTGATCCTGATGAGGAGTAGATTTGTCCGTTGTCCATTGGTCATTGATTAGTCTCGGCAATCGGCAATCGGCAATCGGCAATCGGCAATCGGCAATCGGCAATCGGCAATCGGCAATCGGCAATCGGCAATCGGCAATCGGCAATCGGCACTCAGCACTCAGCACTCAGCACTCGGACCTCAGCACTCGGACCTTTGCCTTTCCCCCACTGACAGGTTATAATCCGCTCCTGCGAAAGCCGGGAGCCGTTGGTTCCCCGGTCCATGGTTTCTGTCCGGAGGGCAAACGTGCAAACTCTCAAAATCAGGTTGAATTACCTGCGGTCCCTGTTGGATATGATCGCTTTTTCCCATTCGATATTCGCATTTCCCTTCGCGCTGCTGGGAGCGCTGCTGGCGGTACAGGCCAGCGGTAGCTGGCCGACGCCGGCCCAGTTGGGCTGGATCGGCCTGGCCATGGTTGGTGCCCGTTCCGGCGCCATGGGGCTCAACCGCATCATCGATGCCAGGCTCGATAGCCAGAACCCCCGCACCAGCGAACGGCATATCCCCAGCGGCAAGGTATCGCTGCGGGCAGCCTGGCTGCTGGTTCTGGTGTCGTTTTCCGCCTTGTTGCTGGCGGCCGGGATGCTCAATCCGTTATGCCTGGCGCTGGCGCCGCTGGTCGTGGCGATGTTCGTCCTTTATCCGTTCTGCAAGCGTTTTACCTATCTTTCCCATGTGGTGCTGGGCGCGTGCCTGGGGGCGGCCCCGGTTGGCGCCTGGATTGCCTTGCGCGGTGACGTGCGCTGGCCGGTAGTGGTGTTGGGGTTTGCGGTGCTGCTGTGGGTGGCGGGGTTCGATATCCTTTACGCTTTGCAGGACGAAAGTCACGACCGGCAGGCAGGACTGCATTCGTTGCCGGTGCGCCTGGGGGCACGCCGGGCTTTGCAGCTGGCGCGGCTGCTGCACGCACTGATGGTGCTGTTGTTGTTGATCGTGGCCTTTGGCGGCGGGCTGGGCGGAATTTTCCTGAGTGGGGTGCTGGTGACGGCCGGGCTGCTGGCCTGGGAGCATCGTCTGGTGCGGCCCGACGACCTGAGTCGTCTTAACCAGGCTTTTTTCACCATGAATGGTTTGATCAGCGTGTTATTGTTTGTTTTTGCGTTGGTGGATGTTTTGATTTGGGGTTAGGGGCTGAGTTCAAAACCTGAACATCAAGTTCGCCGGTCCCGGCCGGCAGCCGGGATACTTTCTTTGCAAGGCCCCAAAGAAAGTACCCAAAGAAATGGCCTGAAACCTGGCTTCGCCGTTATGTCTGGTGCGATGTTGGTTGCGTCGGGGCACCTTGGCTGCCAATGACAGTCGGCGCGTCTGCGGTCGGCGCATGTGCCGGCAGGGGTAGTTCGCGATCATCGCAGCGCAGCTGTTGCCGGCACCGGCGCTGCTGGCTCGGGTAACACCTACACCCGATATTGCTTGAGATGTGGCTTGTGGTTTGGGTTACGCTTTCCACTCAACAACACCTTGCTGCCCGTTTCGCAAGAGGAATAACGGCCATCTCGGTTCAGTAACCGGCGCAGGAGAAACAGCTGCATGAATCCAGCGGCTGGACGGATTAACGCCACCGTCGTGGAATCGGCCACCCATCGCGACCACATCGCCCCCCGCAGGGGAAGCCACTTTTTGCTTACTTTTTGTTGGCTTGGACAAAAAGTAAGGCGCCGGGCGGGGGCGCGACCCCGCGGTCTTGAAGTACCGAGTATCGAGTGCTGAGTGCTGAGTTCAAACCCTGAACATCAAGATCGCCGGTCCCGGCCGGCAGAGGTGGTGCGCGCAGATCGCAGCACAACTGTTGCCCGCACCGGCGCTGCTGGCTCGGGTACACCGACAAGCAGGCTTTGACCGGAGATGTGGAGATTACCATGATCGATGCGCTTGGTTCCTCAGCACATCCTACCTTTGAATTTTTCGGAACGGTTGCCGAGTGACGCAACCGGAGACAAATAACCGGAGAAGGGAATTTTCCATGCAACATATCCTTGTGGCCATGACCGGTGCTTCCGGCGCGGTGTACGGCCTGCGGCTGGTCGAGGCGCTGTTGGGTGCGCAGCGCCAGGTGACCCTGCTGCTGAGTCGTGCCGGTCGTCAGGTGCTGGCGCATGAAACCGGTCTGGACTGGCAAGGTGCTGTCGACCAGCGATTGGAAGCAATGCGGCGGCATTTCCATTGCGGCGAAACTCTGTCCCACTTTGACGAAAACGACATGTGTGCGCCGCCGGCCAGCGGTTCCGCCGCGCCGGAAGCGATGGTGGTCATGCCCTGTTCCATGGGCACGGCGGGACGCCTGGCGGCCGGCGTCAGCGGCAATCTCATCGAACGGGCGGCGGATGTCATGTTGAAGGAAAACCGGCCGTTGCTGCTGGTGCCGCGGGAAACGCCGTTGTCGATCATTCACCTGGAGAATCTGCTGCGCCTGGCGCGCGCCGGGGCGCGTATCGTACCGGCCATGCCGGCCTTTTACCAACAGCCCCAAAGCATGGCGGATCTCATCGATTTCATGGTCGGCAAGGTGCTCGACGGGCTCGGTATCGAGCACAAACTGTTCCAGCGCTGGGGGGATGACGCATTATGATATCCCTGCCCGAGATAGCCGCCAAAGTCGAAGCCGGCGTGCGCCTGAGCGAGGCCGAAGCCGGTTTTCTGTTGGGGTATCCGGATTTGCTGGCGGTCGGTGAACTGGCTGCCCTGGCCAACCGCCGACTGCACGGCGACACGGTTTATTTCAACGTCAACCGTCACATCAACTACACCAATCTGTGCGTGAACAACTGCGCTTTCTGCGCCTTCCGGCGCGACGAAGGGGCAACGGGCGGTTATACCCTGACCCTGGATGAAGTCGCCGCCCGGGCGTCCGAGGCGGCTGCGGCCGGTGCCAGCGAGGTGCATGTGGTGGGCGGCCTGCACCCTCATCTGCCGCTGGAGTTTTACGAGCAGCTGGTGGATACCATCCGCCATGCTGGTCCGGCGCTGCATATCAAAGCGTTTACCGCCGTGGAGCTGGCGCATTTTGCCACCATCAACGCGTTGCCGCTGGAGACGGTCATCGCTCGTTTGCAGGCGGCTGGTTTGCAGTCACTGCCCGGCGGCGGCGCGGAGATCTTTGCCGAGCGCGCCCGCGTGCAGCTCTGCCCGGAAAAGATTTCCGGTACACGCTGGCTTGAGGTGATGCGCGCGGTGCATGCTGCCGGACTGCGTTCCAATGCCACCATGCTGTTCGGTCATCTGGAAACGCCGGCCGAACGCATCGAGCATCTGACGCGCCTGCGGGCGCTGCAGGATGAAACAGGCGGCTTCCAGGCGTTTGTCGCGCTGCCGTTCCAGCATGTCGCCACCCGCCTGGAGGGCCTGCGCGGTCCCGGCGGGGTGGATATCCTCAAAACCCTGGCGGTCGCTCGCCTGTTCCTCGACAATATCCCCCATATCAAGGCTTACTGGGTGATGCTCGGCGTCAAGCTGGCGCAGGTGGCGCTGGCGTTCGGCGTCAACGACCTGGACGGTACGGTGGTGGAGGAACAGATCGGCCACCAGGCCGGGGCTGTTTCCCCGCAGGCGCTGAGCCGCGAGGGTTTGATGCGCCTGATCCGCAAGGCCGATCGCACGCCGGTGGAACGCGACAGCCTGTATCGGAAACTTGACCGGGAGGGGGAGAAATGCTGAAAACCATCGCCCGGAAACTCGACGAAGGCCGCGCCCTTAACCGCCAGGACGCCCTGTTTTTAATGCGGGAGGTTGATCTGCTGGCCCTGGGCCGGTTGGCCGATGGGGTACGCCGGCGTCTGCATCCCCAGGGGCGGGTGACGTTTGTGGTCGACCGCAACGTCAATTACACCAACGTCTGCCGGACCGGCTGCCGTTTTTGCGCCTTTTACCGGCAGCCGGGCGCTGCCGACGCCTACCTGCTGTCCCATGAGCAGATCCTCGCCAAGGTCGCCGAACTCGATGCTTGCGGCGGCACCCAGCTGCTGTTGCAGGGTGGGCTGCACCCCGAGTTGCGCATCGAATGGTTCGAACAGCTGTTCGGCGCTCTGCGTCGACAGTTTCCCGGCGTACAGATCCATTCCCTGTCTCCGGCGGAGATCATTCATCTGGCCGCGCAGTCCGATTTGTCCATCGAAACGTGTCTGCGGCGTCTGCAGGCGGCTGGCCTGGCGTCGCTGCCCGGCGGCGGTGCGGAGATCCTGGTCGACCGGGTGCGCCGGCGCATTTCGCCGGATAAGATCGGCTGGCGCAGATGGGTCGAAGTCATGGAGAGCGCCCATCGGCTGGGCATGCCCGGCACCGCGACCATGATGTTCGGCGCAGGCGAAACCTGCGAGGATATCGTTACTCACCTGCTGCGGGTGCGGGCCCTGCAGCAGCGCAGCGGCGGTTTCAGCGCATTCATCCCCTGGTCCTACCAACCGGGCAACACCGAGCTTGGCGGCGAAGAGGCCACCGGTACCGACTATCTGCGGGTGCTGGCCGTATCGCGGCTGATGTTGCACAATATCCCCAATATTCAGGCCAGCTGGGTCACCCAGGGCGGCACGCTGGCCCAGGTGGCGTTGTTTTTCGGCGCCAACGATCTGGGCGGCACCATGCTCGAAGAAAATGTGGTAGCCGCCGCCGGCGCCACCTTCCGGCTTGACCGTGAAGAACTGCTGGCGCTGGTGCATGAGGCTGGTTTTGTGCCTGCGCGGCGGACGACGGGGTATGCAATTCTGGAAGAATACTCTTAAGGCGGGAGTGCTGAGTGCAGAGTGCTGACAACTGACAACTGACAACTGACTAAACCAACCTTGCACCGGCCTGCAATTTCCTTTAGGCTGTCAAATTAAGTTACCAACTTTTTCATGCCGGAGACATCATGATCCCGATGCGCAGAAATATTGCCGAAATGGCCGGTTACGTGCCTGGTTTTCAGCCGCGCGACGCGCACAGCTATGTCAAGCTCAATACCAATGAGAACCCCTATCCCCCCTCACCGCGGGTTATCGAGGCGATCCTCGCCGAGGTGGGCGACGATCTGCGCAAGTATCCTGACGCCGCCAGCCGGGCCGGCTGCGAGGAGGCGGGGCGGCTATATGGTTTCGATCCCGATTGGGTCATCATGGCCAACGGCTCGGATGAGGTACTCAATAACCTGATCCGTGCTTTTGCCGGGGAAGGGGAGGAGATCGCCTATGTCCATCCTTCCTATTCTTATTACAGCACCCTGGCCGAGGTGCAGGGCGCCAAGGTCAGGACCTTCCTGCTCGACGAGGGGTGGGCGCTGAAGGACTTTCCCGAGCGCTATGCCGGCAAACTGTTTTTTCTGACCAATCCCAATGCACCTTTGGGATTCTGCTATCCGCAGGAATTCATCGAGGATTTGGCCAGCCGGGTCGATGGCATGCTGGTGGTGGATGAAGCCTATGCAGATTTTGCCAGGGAGAATTCCCTGGAGTTGGTGCGGCGCTTGCCCAATGTGGTGGTGACACGCACTTTTTCCAAAAGCTACTCGCTGGCCGGCATGCGCCTGGGGCTGGCCATCGCCCGCCCGGAAGTGATCGCCGCCCTGAACAAGATCCGCGATCACTACAACCTCGACCGTCTGGCGCAGGCCGCCTGTGTGGCGGCGCTGGCGGATCAGGAATATTTCCAGCAGTGCGTCGCCAGAATCCGGGAAACGCGCGATTGGTTCAGCGCCGAGCTGCGGGTGCTGGGCTGGGAGGTGATCCCTTCCCATGGCAATTTCGTGTTTGCGTCGCCGCCGGATCGCAACGGCAAGCGGGTCTACGAGGCGTTGTTCGAACGTCGCATACTGGTGCGCTATTTCAGCGATCCGGTGCTGGCTCACGGGCTGCGCATCTCCGTAGGCACCCGCGAAGAGATGGAAAAAACCCTGGCCGCGCTGGTTGAGATCGGTTGAGCGGACAGCTAATGCAACCGCTGCCCTGGCCTGCCGAAGATATGAGTGGGCGTCTGCTGGCCTGGTACGGACGAAACGGACGCGACCTGCCGTGGCGTCGCACCCGCGATCCGTACCGCATCTGGTTGTCGGAAATCATGCTGCAGCAGACCGGCGTTACGGCAGTGATTCCGTATTACGAGCGGTTTCTGGCCGCGTTTCCGAGTATTGCCGCGTTGGCTGCCGCTTCCCTGGACCAGGTGTTTGAACTCTGGGCAGGGCTCGGATATTACCGGCGTGCCCGTTTTCTGCACGAAGCGGCCTGCCGGGTGATGTCGGAGCACCAGGGGCGGTTTCCCGACCAGCTTGACGTCATCATGGCTTTGCCAGGCATCGGCCGTTCCACCGCCGGCGCCATCGTCTCCATCGCGTTTGACCGGAAAGGTCCCATCCTGGATGGCAACGTGCGGCGGGTGCTGTGCCGATTGCTGGCCGTATCCGGAGCCCCCCGTTCGCGGGAGGTGGAAAAGCGCCTCTGGCAGCTGGCCGAAATGCTGACGCCGGAGAACCGGGCCCACGATTACGCCCAGGCGATCATGGATCTGGGGGCCACGGTCTGCACGCCGCGCCGACCCGATTGTGCGGCTTGCCCCTTGTCGGCGTTGTGCCAGGCTTTCTGGCAGGGATTGCAGGAGCAGTTGCCGCAGCGCGGGGTACGCAAAAGCGTGCCGCTGGTGCGCCAGGTGGCGTTGCTGATGCATCATCATGGGCGCTACCTGGTGCGCAAGCGTCCGCTGGCCGGGATGCTTGGCGGTCTGTGGGAATTCCCCGCCACAACAGTCCCCGAGGACGGCGAACCGGCGGCTGCGGCCCGCGCGCTGCTGATCGAAGAGGGGCTGTCCTGCACTCTGGAGCCGGTGGGCACGGTCCGCCATGCCTACAGTCACTTTCGCGTGGAACTGTTTTTGTTTGCCTGCCAGGGAACTGCTGCCGGACGGGTCGCCGAGGAAGAACGACGCTGGTTGTCGCTGCCGGAACTGGCCGAATGGCCACTGCACGGCTCCCATAAAAAAGCCCTCGCCTTGACTTTGAGGCAGGGTTGAGTTGTCGATAGATCCTACTTATTCATATAGAACCAAGGAGAACCCATGTCTTTACCCCCTATCCTGGTTGACGACGCTTCCGTGGCCGAGCTGGCGCAGGAGTTGCGCGCCGAACGCATCATTGCCGTCGACCTCGAGGCTGATTCCCTGCATTCCTACCGGGATAAGGTCTGCCTGATCCAGATATCCACCCCGGGCCGTACGGTGCTTGTCGATCCCTTGGCTGCGAAGGATCTTTCCCCCCTTGCACCGGTGCTGGCCGACCCGGCCATTCGCAAGATTTTTCATGCCGCCGATTACGATATCCGGTGCCTGTACCGCGATTTCGGCATGGAGATCCGTGGTCTTTTCGATACCATGATCGCCTGCCAGATGCTGGGGGAGGAGCGTGTCGGTCTGGCCGATGTGCTTGGCAAGTACATGAATGTCACCCTCGATAAAAAGTACCAGCGGGCCGACTGGTCGATGCGCCCGCTGGAGGAGGGCATGGTTCGCTACGCCATGGAGGATACCTGTCACCTCCACCAACTGGCGGAAATGCTCGAACAGCGGTTGCGGGACATGGGGCGTCTGAGTTGGGCAGAGGAGGAATTTGCACTGCTTGAACAGGTGCGGCCGTCGGAAAACAACGGGCCGGCGTTTTTGCGCGTCAAGGGAGCCGCCCTGCTGGAACGTAAACAGCTGGCGGTGCTCGATCAATTGCTGCAATGGCGCGACGAGGAAGCCTGTCGCAGGGATCGCCCTCCGTTTAAAATCGTCGGCAACAAAACCCTGCTCGACCTGGCCCGGATCATGCCTGGTAGTCTCGGCGAAACCAGCGGCGTCGAGGGTTTTTCGCCACGACTGGCCGATCGCTACGGACGTGCCCTGCTTGGGGCGGTGCGCAAAGGCATAGCGTTGCCGAAGGAACAATGGCCAGTGTATCCGCGTGGCGAGCGGCGCGAGCGCGATCCCGCCGTGGAGGACCGCATGAAGGTGCTCAAAAACCTGCGTAGCGCTGTGGCGGAACGCTTGGTCATGGATTCCGGCGTGCTGGTCAACAACGCCCAGCTCGAAGGGATGGCCCGGGCTTGTCCGTCCAACCTGCAGCAACTGACAGAACTGGGGATTCTGAAAAACTGGCAGCGCGAAGTACTGGGTGAAGAGGTGGTGCGCGCGTTGGCGCAGGCTTGAGAATCTGAAGGGAACCAACGGCCGGGGCATGAACCCCGGCCGTCGTCAGGAGGATTTACCGGGGGTGGTTAGCGGGTCTTGCCCGGGATACCGGGCTCGGTCATGGGGCGTGGGTCCAGGATGCGCGTCAGCTCCGCTGCCGGCAACACCTTCTGCTCCAGGGCCACTTCGCGCACCGTGCGGCCGGTGGCAAAGGCCTGCTTGGCGATATCCGCCGCCTGATCGTAACCGACCACCGGTGCCAGGGCGGTACACATGGCCAGGCTCTGCTCCACCAGCGATTCGCAACGCGCACGATCGGCTTCCAACCCCTGCAGGCAACGTAAGGTGAACTGGGTGGAAGCATTGGCCAGCAAGGCAATCGATTGCTGCAGGTTGTGAGTCATGACCGGCATCATCACATTCAGTTCGAAATTGCCGGACAGTCCGCCAAGAGTGATGGCGGCGTCGTTACCGATCACCTGGCTGCATACCTGCATGAGACTTTCGGCCATGACCGGATTGACCTTGCCTGGCATGATGGAACTGCCCGGCTGCACCGGCGGCAGCAGCAACTCGCCGATGCCGCAGCGCGGGCCGCTGCCGAGCAGGCGGATGTCGTTGGCGATCTTGAACAGCGCACACGCGGTCCGTTTGAGGGCGCCGCTGGCTGCTACCACGGCATCCTTGGACGCCTGGGCTTCGAAATGATTGCTGGCTTCGCGGAAAGCCAGACCGGTCTTGTCGCTGATGGCGGCGATGACGCGGGTGGCAAACTGCGGATGCGCATTCAGCCCGGTGCCGACGGCGGTGCCGCCCAGTGCCAGCTCCAGCAAGTCGTCCTGGGCACGTTCGATGCCGCGAATGGCCAGCGCCAGTTGCCGGGCGTAGCCTGAGAACACCTGCCCGAGGCGTACCGGCGTGGCATCCTGCAGGTGGGTGCGGCCGATCTTGATAATGTCGTTGAAAGCCAGGGCCTTTTCGCCGAGGGTTTCCTGCATGGCGAACAGCGCCTTGACCAGGGTATTGCGGATTTCCAGAGCTGCGGCGATATGCATGGCGGTGGGGATAACGTCGTTGCTCGACTGCCCGAGGTTGACGTGATCGTTGGGATGCACCGCTCGCGAGCCGACCGCCTTGCCCAGTATCTGGGCGGCGCGGTTGGCAATGACTTCATTGGCGTTCATGTTGGTGCTGGTGCCCGAGCCGGTCTGGAAAATGTCCAGCACGAAGTGCTCGTCCAGAGCTCCGCTCATCACTTCTTCGGCCGCCTGGATGATGGCCGCAGCGCGTTGCTCATCGAGCATGCCCAGTTCCAGGTTGGCCTGGGCGGCGTAGCGCTTGATCAGGCCCAGGGCGTGGATGAAGGGACGCGAGAAGCGCAGTCCGGAGATGGGGAAATTCGCCAGGGCCCGTGCGGTCTGGGCACCGTAGAGTGCTGAAGCGGGGACTTCCATGGTGCCCATGGAATCCTTTTCAATCCTGGTCGCGGTCATAAAAATTTCTCCATTACAGGTATAACGAATGTCCAATTCGGATTGCCGGCAAAACACGATTTTGTCGGCAGTTTGGATTGAGAATAGACAACCGGCCACGCTCTGTCAACGGCTCCTAACAAGACGCCATGGCCTGATCGATCCCCTGTCGGTGCATTTCAACAAGGAACAGCATGAAAAATCTGGCACATTTCTTTTTTGAAGTCGGCATGCTCAAACGTACCCCCCGCACCGGCTTTCAGTTTCTCGGCTCGGGGGCTGAATCGGTGGCGGAGCATTCGTTTCGTACCGCCGTGATCGGCTTTACCCTGGCGCGGCTCGACGGCCAGGCCGATGTCGGACGGGTGCTGCAGTTATGTCTGTTCCACGATATCCCCGAGGCGCGACTTGGCGATCTCAACTATGTAAATAAAAAGTACGTGAAGGCCGATGAACAGCGCGCCGTCGACGATCTGGCCGCCACCCTGCCATTCGGCGACGAGTACCGACAGACCATGGCCGAATATGCCGGTCGCGAGACCCGTGAATCGCGGCTGGCCCACGATGCCGACCAGCTGGAAATGATTCTGGCGCTGAAGGAGTACAAGGATCTCGGCAACCGTTATGCCGACGAATGGTATCCCTTTGCCGTGCGACGCCTTAAAACCGAACTGGCCCTTAGGCTGGCCGAGGATATCTGGACCACCGATTCGACCCGCTGGTGGTTCGATGGGGACAGCGACTGGTGGGTCAATGGCTCGCGCGGTGCAAATCCGGTTGACGGATCGGATGATAAGTGCTAGATAAATAGGCCCTTGTCGAGTCACCCACATACCCAGAACGGGAGAGTTCCATGCTGGATCTTAAATTCGTGCGTGAAAATTTCGCGGAAGCCGAAAGGCGACTGGCGACCCGGGGTGGTGCCGTCGATCTGTCCGCCTTTTCGGACCTGGATGCCCGGAGGCGCAATCTGCTGGGTGAAACCGAGTCCCTCAAGGCAGAAAAGAATCAGGTTTCGGCACTGATCGGCAAGACCAGGGACAAAAGTCAGGTGCAGGGTGAAATCGCCCGCATGAAGGAAGTTTCCGCGCGCATTAAGGATCTGGACGATGAACTGAAACAGGTCGAGACCGATTTGCGCAACCTGCTGATGACCTTGCCCAATCTGCCGCACGAGGATTGTCCAGCGGGCACTTCCGAAGACGACAATGTCGAGGTCAAACGCTGGGGGCAGCTGCCCGAGTTCGCTTTCGAACCGCAAGCCCACTGGGATATCGGCGAACGTCTCGGCATTCTCGATTTCGAGCGGGCCGGCAAGCTGACCGGTGCCCGCTTTGCCCTGTACAAGGGCGCGGGAGCCAGGCTGGAGCGGGCTCTGATCAATTTCATGCTCGACCTGCACACGGATGAGCACAAATATGTTGAAATTCTTCCGCCCTTTATGGTAAACAGGGACTCCATGACGGGGACGGGACAACTCCCCAAGTTTGAGAGCGATCTTTTTCATCTGGACGATCCGGATTTTTTCCTGATTCCGACCGCCGAAGTGCCGGTGACCAACATCCACCGCGACGAAATTCTGGCGGATGGCGACCTGCCCGTATGTTATACGGCTTACACCCCATGCTTCCGCAAAGAGGCCGGGTCGCATGGTCGCGATACCAGAGGGTTGATTCGCCAGCATCAGTTCAACAAGGTTGAGCTGGTCAAGTTTGCGCGCCCCGAGGATTCGGATCAGGAACTGCTTAATTTGTTGGACAATGCCGAGGAAGTATTGCGGCGTCTGAAGCTGCCCTATCGGGTGGTCGATTTGTGTACCGGCGATATCGGTTTTTCGGCAGCGCGCACCTTCGATATCGAAGTGTGGTTGCCGGGCCAGCAGACGTATCGGGAGATATCTTCCTGCTCCAACTTTCGCGACTTCCAGGCCCGTCGGGCCGCGATTCGCTTCCGTCGCGAAGAAAAGGGCAAGCCGGAGCTGGTGCATACCCTGAACGGTTCCGGGTTGGCCGTAGGTCGCACATTGGTAGCGATACTGGAAAATTACCAGCAACAGGATGGCTCGGTGGTGATTCCCGAGGTGCTACGCCCCTACATGGGCGGCATGGAAAGAATTACCGGATAGGATCAGGACTGAATCCACGGAGGAGTGGCCGAGTGGTTTAAGGCGGCGGTCTTGAAAACCGTTGTGCGAAAGCACCGTGGGTTCGAATCCTACCTCCTCCGCCAAATATACATTAGTAAGAACGTCGCTCTGGGTAACCTGTCGCTGCGACCGAACAATAAAGCGTAATCGAATAGCAAAACGGAGAGGTGGCCGAGTCGGCTGAAGGCGCTCGCCTGCTAAGCGAGTGTACGGGGTAAACCCGTACCGAGGGTTCGAATCCCTCCCTCTCCGCCATTTTATTCTGGCAAAAAAACACTGCCGGTTCGGTAAAAAAAGCGTTGACAAACAAGGTCAAATCGGCGATAAGTACACCTCTTGAACACGCGCCACTAGCTCAGCTGGATAGAGCGTCTGACTACGGATCAGAAGGCCGGGAGTTCGAATCTCTCGTGGCGCGCCATTTTAAAAATACCGACCCCGCAGATCTTGGAGACATGCAAGACAGGGGCTATATGCAAGAGGCCCTGGTGGAGGCCTCAACCGCCGCAAGGCTGGGTGAGGTTCCTGTCGGGGCTGTTGTCGTTAAGGACGGCGAAATTATCGGCCGGGGTCATAACCTGCGGGAAACCAGTAACGATCCCACCACCCACGCCGAGATGATCGCCATCCGTCAGGCTGCCGCAGCACTGGGCTCCTGGCGCCTGATCGACTGCACGCTGTACGTAACCCTGGAGCCCTGCGTCATGTGCATGGGGGCCATCATCCTGGCCCGGGTTCCAACGTTGGTGTACGGGTGCCGTGATCCCCGGGTCGGAGCGGTCGGCTCCATCTACGATTTCTCGCAGGATGAGCGCTTCAACCATCGGGTCGCGGTCACCGAAGGGGTTCTCGGGCAACAATGCAGCGACATGCTGAGCAGTTTTTTCCGGCAGCTGCGGGCTGAAAAAAAACGCCGCAAGCAACGGACCATCGAAAACAACCAGGAAAATCCTGGAGAATAAATACAGCAAAGCAAGTACGGAGGGGTGTCCGAGAGGTCGAAGGTGACAGACTCGAAATCTGTTGTACCGCAAGGTACCGTGGGTTCGAATCCCACCCCCTCCGCCAGTAAAAACAAAGGGCTTGACCGGAAACGGTCAGGCCCTTTGTTTTTATGTAAATGCTATCGTGCTGCACGGATGCTGCCCTCCAATATAAAAATCTCACCATCGTTTTCTACGCTGCGTGTCTTCCTCCTGTTCGTTTCCCCGATGATAACCGACTGTGCCTGTCTTGAGATTTCGGCTGAGACAAAACAAGGGGGGCAATGCCTCAGTAAACAGCAGATCGGGGCCTCTCGTCCTAGTTTCTGCTTGAACCATCAAAGACGATAAGGCAATCTGGAAGCATGCCTAAATCAGTCTTCATAGCCATTGAAAGCAGTTTGAGCGCCTTTCTCGGTGGTGCCCGGGTCATGTTCAGTGAACTTGATAAGGGGGATCCGACACCGGAGATGGAGGATCGGCAGGAGATGGTTGTCCGGTTGGAGATCGACGGGATTGCCTATCTGTTCCGCGCTCGCCGAAAGGAACTGGCATTCACAGTAACAGAGAAAGCTTTCATCACCGAGTTGTTCACCGCATTTGAAGGCTTGTTCGCCGGATTTTCGGCCCAAGGCTACGCTGGCCATTTTCGAACCGCCCTGTTGACGTCGCTTACCGATATCGCCGTGGCGCGCTACATCCGTGGCGATCGTAAAGGGGTTTTCTGGCCGACTCAGAGCCTGATCCAGTTGCTTAAAAATCTTTCTTATCAGCGTTATGAAGGGTCTCCGGCCACGACCGGTTTTCTCATTTACCGGACCCAGCTTGAAGAATTCCTGACGTCCCTGGAAAAAACCCGCTATGACTGGCTCGATCTTGGCGACGACCGGCGTCGAATTTCCGGCGATTTTTTCCGCAATCCGCTCTCGTATCGATTTGTCGATGGTTACCGGGCATTGTTTGTCTGTGACATTCGTATGAACGTGAAGGGGACTATTCGCACGAGTGCACCCGGACCCAGCGACAACATTGAGCAGCTTTCAAATCGGGAAACCGTTTCGCTTTTATCTCGCGCTGGTCGCGGTGCTTTCGCCATCTATGTCAATAAGGCATCGGAGGTTGAAATCGTTCTTGACAGCGACAAGTTGCTTCTCTGGCGCAAAGGCTACTGGGGAATCTATGACCCGGATATCATGCATGAGTTTCTGGCCGGCAAACTTGAAAAACGCTCCATCGATTACCTCGTCTGGTCGATATATGCTCTCTCCAAGGCCCGTCATGGCACGGTGGTATTGATCGCCGAAGACCAGACCGGTTTTGAGTCCTTGCGCATGGGGTCCGTAGGCGGTCGGGATCCTCTCAGTCGCGCGTTAATCCGACATGTGCGCGGCACAAAAATCGGTACACTTAAGCGGTCCGGGGAGCTCAGCCGCATTCTTTCGTCCGACGGGATGACAGTGATCAACGGCAAGGGGGAACTGCTCGATGCCGGTGTGATCGTCGATACTTCCCGGGTCGGCGAACTTGTCGCCGGCGGTGGCCGTACTACCGCCGCAACGGCTGCCTCCCATTTCGGCCCGGTAGTCAAGGTCTCGGAAGATGGACCAGTGGAGCTCTTCCGCGACGGCCGCTGTATCTACCGATTTGGCTGAATCCTGCCTGTTGCGATGATTCGTGCTGATTTCCCACTTCAAGTGCTGAAAATGCTGGTTCTTTTTGGCGATATGCGGTAATCTGCAGGATTGTTGATGTCAGGTGGCGGGTGCGCCGCTTTCTGAGATCAGCGGTCACGTCGCTCGCTGTTTTCAAGCCTTCCGAGCTTTTTCCAAGCAGGTTATCCATGAATGAAGAAACGTTTATAAGTTTTTCCGAGCTGTCCCTTGCACCTGAAATCATCCGGGTCATAGACGAGATCGGTTATGAAACCCCTTCGCCGATTCAGGCACGCAGCATCCCTCCGTTGCTGGCCGGGAGAGACCTTCTCGGCCAGGCGCAGACCGGTACCGGCAAGACTGCCGCTTTTGCCCTGCCGTTACTGAGCCGCCTCGATTTATCTCAGAGGCATCCGCAGATTCTGGTGCTCGCCCCAACCCGGGAGCTGGCCCTGCAGGTTGCGGAAGCGATGCAGACCTATGCGCGGCATCTCAAGGGTTTTCATGTGCTGCCGGTATATGGCGGTCAGAACATGGGGCAGCAGTTGCGCCAGTTGGAGCGCGGTACCCATGTGGTGGTCGGGACCCCCGGGCGGATTCAGGATCACCTGCGGCGCGGTACGCTGAAGCTGGACCGTTTGTCCGCCGTGGTGGTGGACGAGGCGGATGAAATGCTCAAGATGGGTTTTATCGATGATGTTGAACAGATCCTCGATCACACCCCGGCGACGCGACAGACAGCGCTGTTTTCCGCCACCATGCCCAACGAGGTCCTGAAAATCGCCCGTCGGCATCTGCGCGATCCCGTCGAGGTGCGCATTCAGGCCAAAACTTCCACTGTCGAGACCATTACGCAACGGTTCTGGCAGGTCAAGGGGCTGGCCAAGCTCGATGCCCTCACCAGGATTCTGGAAGCCGAAGACATCGATGCCATGCTCATTTTCGTGCGCACCAAAATCGCTACCGTGGAGTTGGCCGAAAAACTCGAGGCGCGCGGTTTTTCCAGTGCAGCCCTGAATGGCGACATGACGCAGGCGCTGCGCGAGAAAGCTGTCGAGCGGCTCAAAAACGGCAGCCTCGACATCGTGGTTGCTACCGATGTGGCGGCGCGCGGACTGGATGTGCAACGAATCAGTCATGTGGTCAACTACGATATCCCCTACGATACCGAGTCGTACATCCATCGCATCGGCCGAACCGGCCGGGCGGGGCGTGAAGGGACGGCCATTTTGTTCGTGGCCCCGCGGGAGCGGCGTATGCTGGCTGCCATCGAGCAGGCCACGCGCCAGAAGATCGCCCCGATGAAATTGCCGACCCGGCAGGATATTACCGAGCGGCGTGTCGGCCTTTTCAAGGAGCAGATTGTTGGGGCCATGCAGGACCGTGATCTTGATTTCTTTGAACAGCTTATCGACAGTTGCCAGCAGGAATATAATGCCGAGCCGAGGAAAATTGCGGCTGCCCTGGCCTATCTGCTGCAACAGGATCGACCGCTTATGCTCGAGGACGATGGCCTGGACGATGTGGAGCCGGAAAGGGAAGAGCGTTTTAGTGCCGCCCCCCGCGGTTCTTCCGATGAGGGGCTGCGGCGGTATCGTATCGAGGTCGGGCGTATTCACGGGGTGGTGCCGGGGCATATCGTCGGCGCTATCGCCAACGAAGCCAAGATCAACAGTCGCGATATCGGTCAGATAAAGATCAGCCACGATTACAGCCTGGTCGATTTGCCAGAAAATATATCGCCGGCAATTTTTCGGCATCTGCAGAAGGTCTGGGTTTGCGGCCAGCAACTCCAGCTCAGCCTTGATGCCGGTGGCGGACGAGAGTCCCGACACGACAAACCGCCCCGTCGGCGGCCGATGGGCAACCCCGCCGAGAGGCGCCAGGGCAAGCCCGCCAAGAAATTTCAATCGGCCGGAAAACGCAGCCCCAAAAAAGGCCGTTAACCCGATTTCCCTGAGTAAATCCGGAGATGTTTTTGTCGTCCCGGAAGGTTCCTGATATCAAGCCCGTCCAGCATCCGGACGGGCTTGTTTTATTTTTCCTCCCATCGCACCGATCAGGACCCTTTTTGGTTTTCTGCCCGGTTGGGTTATACTGACCACTATATTCTGTTTCTCTATGATCAGCCCAGGTGACGATAACCATGCCCCCAGTCCATGTCTGCCCCATCCGCCAGGTCCTTGAAACCCTCGACAGTGAAATATTGCAGGGAAAACAACGGGCACTGCGCCTGACCTTTATCGCTCTTCTGGCCGGCGGGCATGTGCTGCTGGAAGATTTACCGGGGCTGGGCAAGACCACTCTGGCGCTGGCGCTGTCGTCGGTTCTCGGATTGTCCTTCGGTCGCATACAGTGCACCAGCGACCTGCTGCCCTCGGACATTACCGGGTTGTCCGTCTACGAACGAGACAGCGGCCGGTTTCGTTTTATCAAGGGGCCGATCTTCAACAACATCCTGTTGGCCGATGAAGTTAACCGCGCCATGCCCAAGACCCAGAGTGCCATGCTCGAGGCCATGGAGGAGCGGCGCGTGACTGTGGAAGGCACCACCTATCCGTTGCCTGATCCCTTTCTGGTCATTGCCACCCAGAACCCTGTCGAACAGATTGGCACCTTTCCCCTTCCGGAATCGCAGCTCGACCGGTTTCTGCTTGTGACCGGGGTAGGTTATCCGCCAGAGCAACTCGAAAAGGAGATCATTCGCAGCGGTGGCATCCACGACCGGATCCGCGACCTGAAGCCACTGGTGTCCAGCGAGGACCTGCTGACGGCCCGCCAGTCGGTGCGCGAGGTGCAGCTTGGTGACAAGCTGGTTGACTACATCTTTTCGTTGGTGGCGGCGACCCGCCAGCATCCGTATCTGATCTCCGGATTGTCGACCCGTGGCGCCCTTAACCTGGCCGCCGCCGCACGCGCCGCAGCCTATTTGGACGATCGCGATTTTGTCATCCCGGAGGATGTTCAACTGGTGGCGGTGCCGGTCGGTGCGCACCGGTTAGCTCCGCGTCCGGAACATGAAACCCTGGCCAAAACGGAGGTGATGCAATCGATCGTCGACAGCTTGCCGGTTCCCCGCGCCTGAAGCTCACCCGGGCCGGGGGACTGTATATCCTGCTGACCTTGCTGCTCGGTTTCGGCGCCGTCAATACCGGCAACAATCTCATGTATCTGCTTGTTTCAGCCCTTCTCGGCTTCATGGCTGTGTCGGGATGGCTGGGTCGCAATAACCTGGCCCGCCTTCAATTCGATGTGCATTTGCCGGAAGAGATTTACGACGGGGTGGAAACCCTGATCATGGTTCGTCTGTACAATCGGCAGCGTTGGCTGCCCGCTTGCCTGCTGGCGTTGCAGCTGCAAGGAGGCCGGGTCCGCTGCCCCTTGCTGGTCGGCGGGGGCAACGTGCAACTGGCTGTTGCTGTGACCTTTCGCGGACGGGGCGTCCGGAAATTAGGGGAACTGCGAATAAACTCCACCTTTCCCATCAATTTTTTCGTCCGTTCGCTGGCCTTTCATCTGGACAGGGGGATCCTGGTCTTTCCCCGACCTTTGCCGATAGGGCTGCAGGCGGCTGCCGCGGCGGGTATCACCTTGGGAGACCTGGC
This sequence comes from Pelobacter sp. UBA6093, assembly GCA_002435955.1. Classification (GTDB taxonomy): domain Bacteria; phylum Desulfobacterota; class Desulfuromonadia; order Desulfuromonadales; family Syntrophotaleaceae; genus Syntrophotalea. Next base: position 14,137 of record DIWZ01000030.1, on the reverse strand, counting down.
CCGGGACAAAGGCTACGAAGGAGATCTGACCCGCATCAACGACTATAGTGGCGGCGAACCCTTGAAATTGATCCACTGGAAGGCCTCCGCTCGTCATGACCGGCTCAAGGTCAAGGAATTGTCCTCGCTGGTTGCTCCGCCGCTTGTCATCGATCCGCTTAAGCTGCCCGGCCGTAATCTGGAAGAACGACTCAGTGCCGCCTGCTGGCTGATTAAAACCCTGATGCGAAGTGGTCGCAGTGTCGGTTTGCAACTGGGCAGCGGCCGCATTGCGGCGAATTCCGGCCGACCGCATCAACTGCGCCTGCTCGGCGCTTTGGCTCGTTATGATCGCGATACGCACTCTGCTTGATGGGTTCACCTATGCCGCCTGCCTGTTTGGGGTTTTGCCTCTGTACGCTTATCTTGAGCTGCCGGCGCAAGTCGCTTTTCCGGCAGCGATGGTCACTGGCCTGGTCTGCGACCGGCGTCAGCGTTACCTTTGCGGTCGGATAACGGCCACCTTGCTTTCGGTGTTTGTTTTTGCTTTCTATGGTCTGCGTCTGAATTTGACCCATGTCGTCGAACCGGCGGTTAACTTTCTGGTGCTGCTGCTGGCCATCCGGCTGATCACCGAAAAACAGCCGAGGAACTATCTGCAGATTTTCGTTCTGGCTATCTTTGCCCTGGCCGGTTCATCGTTGTTGACGCTCAGCCCGCTGTTTTTTCCGGTTTTGGTTCTGCTGGTGGTGAGTGCCACTTTGGGGCTGATTTTTCTCACGTTTCATGCCAGCGATCCACAGTTGTGTTTGCCGACGGGCAGCCTTCGGCCGTTATTTACCGTGAGCCTGATGTTGCCGGTCGGCTCCCTGCTCCTGATGATGGTTTTTTTTGGCATCCTGCCGCGAACCCAGTACCCCCTTTGGAATTTTCTCAATCCCGGCCCGAGCGCGAAAAGCGGCTTCAGCGAACATGTACGCCCCGGTGTCTTTGCACGTAATGCGGCATCCCGCGCCCTGGTGTTTCGCGTTGAAAGTGAATTGTTGGGGCTCGAGGATCTGTACTGGCGCGGCATCGTGCTGAACGTCGTCGAGGGTGGTAGCTGGCGGCGGCGAACGCCGCCGGAACAAGAAGGGTTGCGTTTATCTGGCGGGAGACCGTTGACCCAGATCATCTATCCCGAAGCGCGTACCGACGGATTTCTGTTTACCCTTGACCCGACGGAACAGGTTGGCGGCGCGTGGGTTCGCAGCAGTGCCGATCTGGTCCATGTGCAGCGTACCTCCCGCAAGCATCGGGTCAGCTACCAAAGCGTTGCCCGGCTCGGTGCCTCCAGGATAGCGCAACGGGCAGACCATGATTTTTATCTGCAACTACCTCCATCCATATCACAGCGATTGCGCGACACCGCCGCTGCCCTGGTGACCCCGTCCGATTCGGCAGCCGATAAGATTGCAAGGACCGAGGCATTTTTTCGCCGCCAGCAACTGGTCTATGCCACCAGTGATCTGCCCGGACCCGAACGGCCCCTGGAGGAATTCCTGTTTGACAAAAAACGTGGTTATTGCGAGTTCTTTGCCAGCTCGTTCGCCTTGCTTCTGCGTCTGGAGGGGGTGCCGGCACGCCTGGTCGGTGGTTACCATGGTGGAAGTCGCAATGAACTGGCCGGTTACTACAGTATTACCGAGGATATGGCGCATGTCTGGGTCGAGGCCCTGGTCGACAATGTCTGGCGGCGGATTGATCCGAGCCATCTGGCCGTTAATGCGAACAGCGCCTCCCTGGTCGGTCGCGGTAGTGCTCCTGACTGGCACAGGCGTCTGCTTGATGCCGCCGATTATTACTGGACTCGGGTGGTTATCTCCTACGATCTTGCTAAACAGCTGGAACTGGCGAAAGGCGCCGGATTCACCTTACGTGGCGTGTCCGCCGTCAGCAGTATGTTCCGGCTTGCCGGTGCGCTGCTGGTCGTGGTTGCCGGTCTGCTGGTCGTCATCTGGTTGCAACGTCGGCTGACCGTGTCTGTGGAAAAACGACTGGTACAAAATTTTCTGCGATTGATCGAAGTGCGCTTCGGGATGAAAAATGTGCCGTCCAATTTGGGCCTGAAAACGCTGGCTGACCAAACCGGCGACGCCCGCTGCAAGGAGTTTGCCGCCATTTACTCCGCCGCAATCTATCGCGATAGGGTGTTGCAGCCATCCGAACGAGCGCGTCTGCAACGCTTGCTGAGGTCCTTGCGTAAGTTTTGAGGACGGCCCGCCGGCACCATGATCCTGCCGGGGAAGCGGCTCCTGTAAATAATCGTTCATTCAATTCCCCTTTTTTTCTTGCGACAGTACAAATCGTAAAAGCCTCCGCATTCATTCCTGGCATGTTCAGTGTTGCATGTAAAATAGCATTTCAAAATCCCGCCCCCTTCAGGCATGCGTAGTCGTTAGATACGTTTCCTCCGTGAGACACAGGTACCGCATGGACGAATGTCTCACTCCTGAACACTCGCCTCAAAAAAAATCAGATGAAATCAAACCTTGCTGAAACGAATGTCGCGGAACGGCGTCGGTTGAGAATTTTTCGCGAAAAATTTTAGATAAAACAGATGTTTAAGAGATTCTTTCGGGATTGGTATACGGAATCCCGGTTTGGTATGAGGATTGCCATAAGACTGGATGTCAATAGAAAGACGTTTGAAAGCAATTCTGGCTGTCCGGGCAAAGAGAGCACGATTCAGATCAAGCTGGTGACACGGCCCCGGGAGACATTGACCATAACCGGGTACAAAGGAGGTTGCATCGCCAGGATAGAAAGGGGGGACGGGAAATACAACTACGTGCGGTTTAGTGGAGTGTTGTTTTGGGTAGAAGTCGAGGCTTGGTGAATATTCGAAAATCTGTTTATCAAATGGGGGTCATATGATTAATCGGTTTGTGAAGAGGGTTTCCGGCATTGCTGTTGCGATAGCGGTTATTGCCATGGTGGCGGGGGTATCGTCCAGGGCAATGGCATCGGACATCGGTCTGGCTGTTATCGGACCACATGAATATGCCTTGCCGGTCAACTACGAGTCGTTCAACGTTTTTGTTCAATACGCATTCTGGAATGACAACAGCAAGGGGTCCGGTATCGTTGACGATTCCGACAGCGATACCTTTGTCGGCATGTCCAAATATGTGCGTTTTTTTACTCTCGATGCCCTGCCGAACATCGGGCTTGCTTATGAAGTCATTCAGCCGGAGGTGTATGTCGAGTTCGATGACGACAGTGTTACCGGTCTGGGTGATACCATTACCGGTCCTGCCGCCTGGTTCAAGCCCAGTGAAAACAGCACCATCGGTATTCAGAGCTTTTTACAGGTTCCCATCGGGGATGACGAGCTTTCCAATCACGCCTGGAGGAATCTCACCAGCGTTTTCTGGGATTGGCAGCTTGGAAAGGTCAATATCGATGGTAATGCCGGTTTGATTGCCTCATCGGATTTTAAGAATGACGGCGTAAAAAAGGAAATCGGCACTATATACCACGCCAACCTGCGTCTCGGATATCGCTTGACCACAATGTTTGAACCGTTTTTCGCCTGGGATTACAACACCGCTGATTCCGGCAAGAATAAAACCACCGGTGAGACCATTGCCAGCTTCGATGAAATGGCGGTTGGTGCCGGCCTTATGATCCATTTTTCGCCGAATATCTCGATGACCACCCGCTACACCCACGCGGTGGATGCACGGAATGTGACCAAGACCGACGGTGTTTACTTCAAGTTCGCCTACGTCTGGTAATGCGATCAATCCAAATTAGCGTAGCGTATACCATGGAGAGGAGTTCGTATGCCAAACTCAACTGAGGCAGTTTGCGAAAAAAACCTTATCGAATCCAGGCCTTTCGGCTTGCAGCTAGGAGCGGTCGGTTTCGCCATTGCAAGTTTCATCATTATTCAAGTTATCAGCTTCGGGGTCTGGCTACTGTTTGCCGACCCGCAACATGCAGTCTGGAAGTTCTACCCGCAACCTTTCGGCGCGTATCTGTTCTGGTCGATCCTGGCGGTAGTTTTTATCGGTTTCAACTGTGGCATGCACGGATTCAGCAAACTCAGCCAACCCATGGGGGGGATTGTCACTACCCTGGTGACGCTGGGGCTCGGTTTTGCCATTCCGATGCTGCTTATTTTCGGGTATGGTCAGCTTGACCCCGCCTTCAGTCCGGTCAATTTCGCCGGACACGGGGCAGCCGGTCTGATTGTGCTGATAGGGTTTTACGGATTCGGTGTCGTGGCCAACAGTATGGATGGCTGGCCCTGGACCGATGCAGGACTCAAGCAGCCGATGGTCGGTTTCGCCCAGATTGCCACCGGTTTCTGTTTGACGGTTGTCGGCTACATGCTTCTGGTATACCCCTCCATGGCAAGCTGGACCGCCCCGGACAGGGTTCTCATGTCCTTGCCCACCGCAGTCGGCTGGTTTTACTCGGTAATTACCGTCTGGCTGACCACTGTCCTGATCCTCGATCTCTGGCCGTACCGCTATTTCGGCTCCCGCGCCAAAGTTGCACTTGCCGCGTTTTTCGGTAACTTCGTGCTGGGCACCGTTCTCTACTTCGTGTTACTGGCCCTACTTAAAAACGTGCTTATCCCGCACGATGCCCTGGCCATAATCGGTTCGGCCATCAACCTCTGGCCCGCTCAGCTTGGCGTATGGATTGTACATGTGTTGCTTCTCTGGGCACTGTGCTGCGGTAACGCACCTACTTCCTTGAGCCCGGCAATGAACCGTGTTGCGAGATTCGTCATCACCTGGGGACTGGGAATCGCCGCATTTGTCGTGTACATGAGATGGTTTGCCATGGATGTCCTGCACGAAGCGGCCATCGTCCCCGGATTCGGCGGCGACCCTTTGACCTGGGTCGACCTTCTGAACCTTATCCTGCTGATTTTTGTGGTCTATTTCGGGTCTTACGGGATCAGGAAAAAAGCGTAAGCGAGGTGTCTCACTTATTGAAGTGGACCTTCCTTGCAGGGATGAGTGTCGCGCGGATAATTGTAAGTTCATGGCACATGGTTAAACAACGGTGGAATCAAGCTGGTCGGGTAGCCCTGTTTCAATAAGGGATTTCTATTACACATAGCGCTGGTGCGCTAATTAACGCCGAAAGGAATAAAAAAATGGCTCAAACGATGAAGGCAGCAGTGTGGCACGGCAAAAAAGACATCCGCGTTGAAGACGTTACCGTCCCGGTGGCTCCGAAGCCGGACGAAGTGCAGATCAAGGTGCATTGGTGCGGCATTTGCGGGTCCGACCTGCATGAATACCTTGCCGGTCCGATTTTCATACCTACCGAAGCCCATCCTCTCACCGGTCACAGCGGCAAGACCATTCTGGGCCATGAGTTTTCCGGAACTGTCGTGGCCGTTGGCAAAGACGTCACCAATGTGCGGGTTGGCGACCTGGTCGCGCCGGATGCCTGTCAACACTGCGGCACCTGTATCACCTGCCGCGAAGGACGTTACAACGTTTGCGAAAAACTGGCCTTCACCGGCCTGATGGCCGACGGGGCCTTTGCCGAATACGTCAACGTTCCCTCCAATATCGTGTACGTTCTGCCCCAGGGATTCAGTGACGAAGCTGCAGCGCTTATCGAGCCTCTGGCCACCGGTTTCAAAGCCGTACGTCTGGCCGGTACCATTCTGGGCGAAACCGCCGTGGTGTTCGGTGCCGGTACCATCGGTCTGGGCACCCTGATGTGCGCCAAGGCCGCCGGTGCGGGCAAGGTCATCGTGGTCGAGATGTCCGCCGCGCGTAAAAAGCTGGCCAAGGAATGCGGCGCCGACGTCATTCTCGATCCCAAAGAGTGCGACGTTATCGCGGAAATCAAGAAAATGACCGGCGGTTCCGGCGCCGACGTGTCCTTTGAATGTATCGGCAACAAATTCACCGGCCCCCTGGCCATCGACGCGATCCGTAACAACGGTCGTGCCGTTATCGTCGGAATCTTCGAAGAGCCCAGCGCCTTCAACTTCTTCAGCCTGAGCGCCACCGACAAGAAGGTTATCGGCACCCTGGCCTATACTCTCGAAGATTTCAAGGGTGTTTCCGCTCTGCTGGCAAGTGGCGCGATCAAAACCGAACCCATGATCACCGGCAAGATCGAACTGGCTGACATCGTTGGCGGTGGATTTGAAGAATTGGTCAATAACAAGGATGCCCATATCAAGATCCTGGTTCGTCCTCCGGTGAAGTAACGATAATGGTAATCCTCGCCTGGTAATCCTCCGGGCGAGGTTTATCCATCATCCTGCTGCACGTATATGAAGGGTAGAGGGCAGGCAGATCCCCTCTCCCTTTAAACCGATGAAAGGAAAGGCATGATATGGCTTTGAAGGCTGCGTTTATGTTCGTGGCACCTGGCGCCGATGCAGAAAGGGATCGGAGCGTGGTGACAACGCCTGAGGTTGAATTGATCGTCGTTGGGGTACCGGATTATTCCAGTGCGGAAAAAGCGGCTGTAAGGCTGGTTGCCGAAGGGGTGTCCGCCATTGAACTGTGCGGTGGTTTCGGCCACGTCGGCACCGGTCGCGTTGCCCGGGCAGTGCAGGGGAAAGCCGCAGTCGGGGCGGTGCGCTTTGATGCCCATCCCGGTTTGGACGGCAAGAGCGGCGACGGTCTTTTTTAACAACCAGACAAGGTGCCCACTAAAACCCGGATATGGGAAGGAGTACTCAGGATGGCGGATAAAAAGTTGTCAGGGAAGATTGCAATCGTCACCGGCGGCAGCCGCGGTATCGGCCGAGGCATTGCACTGCGGTTAGCCCGTGACGGTGCGGATGTCATCATCGGTGATGTGCTCGTTGATGATATGAATCAGACCAAAGCTGACATTGAAGCCTTGGGCGTAAAGGCGACGGTGATGACCTGTGATGTAACCAGGGAAGAGGATGTCACTGCCCTGGTGGCCAGGGCTGTCGCTGATTATGGCAAACTCGATATCATGGTAGCCAATGCCGGGATCGCAAACATCAAGCTGATGACGGAAACCACGGCCGAGGAGTGGGACCGGATTTTTGCCGTCAATACCAAAGGGGTATTCCTCGCGGACAAGGCTGCCGCGCATCAGATGATGAAACAAAATTACGGAAAGATCATCAATTGCGCCAGCATCGCGGCGTTCGACGGATTTGCCTTTCTGGGTGGCTACAGCGCCACCAAATTTGCGGTAAGGGGGCTTACCCAGGCGCTGGCCAAGGAATTGGGCAAATACAACATCCAGGTCAACGCCTATTGTCCGGGAATTGTCGGCACCAAAATGTGGGAACTCATCGATGAAAAAATGGGTCCATATCTTGGCAACGCCAAGGGTGAAACCCTCAAGCAATATACCGGACTTATTACCGCCGGACGGGTCTCCGTCCCGGAAGATGTGGCCAATTTCGTGTCGTATCTGGCCTCATCTGATGCTGATTACATGACCGGGCAATCCGTCATGATCGATGGCGGTATCATTATGAACTGATTGGTGGTTGGGGCCGGGTCCCTTAACCTGCCAAACTTGAACGGTCATGATAATTGCGGTCGAGCGATTGAGTTTTATCGTTAAAGTTGAATAATACTTTGAAAAATGGATAGTCATCAAGTGATCCCGTCAGGGTAATTAATTTGTTTTATATTTGAGGCCAAGCTGTATGAATTGAAAGGCCATATAGTTGGGTATGGGCAATTAAATATAGCATTACATTTTAGTACCATCATCGCGAGCAAAGTTGCGGGTGAGAGAGGAGTTTGTTATGATGAGTGCCGTTGTAAACAAGACAGGGTTTTTGAAGGCTGTTTTCCCGTAAATGATTATTCATGAGGTGGAAAGGATGCCTGAAAAGGATTTCAACAGGCATATCCAGCGGATATTCTCCTGTGTTTCCGGCAACAGAGGAAATGACAGCGTAAAAGTCGACACTCCTATTGTCATGTCCTGGGAGCGAAGCCTGCAGCACTACGGTATCGATCCGAGTCAGCCCAACCCGGTTCAAGTGCTGACTTCTGCCGAGTTGCGGGACTACACCCAGCCCATCGAACGCTTTTTACGCATCGCCAAGGCCGGGGTTCAGCACCTGCATCGCCAGGTGGCGGATCTCGGCTATTCCACCCTGCTGTGTGATGCCAACGGCGTGACGGTGGATTGGCAGGGGGACGAACGATATTCCCGGCAGTGGAAAGAATCCGGTCTTTTTCTTGGAGCGGTGTGGAACGAACACCAGGAAGGAACCTGCGGGGTCGGTACCTCCCTGGTCGAACAGGTGCCTCTGACGGTTCATAAGGGTGACCACTTCCGAGCCAAAAACGCCAACCTGACCTGTTCCTGCGCTCCGATCATCGGCCCCGGCGGCAAAGCCATGGGGCTGATCGATGTCTCCGCGCTGCATTCTCCCGATTCCAAAGACAGCCAGCATCTTGCCCTGCAACTCGTCATGCAATCCGCGCGTATGATCGAGTCCGCGTATTTTCTCAGCCAGTTTGAAGACCAATGGGTTTTGAGGCTAAGTTTTGAACGGGAACTGGCCGAGGTGTCGAGCGAATGCCTTATGGCCCTGGATGGCAACGGCACGATCCTGGCCGTGGACCGGGTCGCGCGGCGTGCGCTGGGGCGTGAGGCGGGCGGTGGTAATCTGGTCGGGCGCTCGGTGGGTGAAGTGTTCGATGTCGATTTTGACAAGTTGCTGGAAATCTCCTCTCGTTCCAGTCTGGTTCTGCCCATTCGTACGCAGCGGGCGGGGCTTCAGATGTTCACCTCGCTACGATGTCCGCAGGCCATCTCCGTCAAACCTGTCAGTCGTGTTACCGAAGCAGCGCCCGCTAAACGACAAATTCCGCGCCCTGGCGAGCCTTTGACTCTCGATTATTTGGCCGGTTCGGACCGTCGGCTCAATGAAAGTGTGGAGCGCATCAAGCGCGTCATGAACAAACCCATACCCATCCTTCTCAACGGCGAGACCGGCACCGGCAAGGAGATGTTCGCCCAGGCGATTCATCATGCCAGTCGGCGTGCGGACAAACCGTTTGTGGCGGTAAACTGCGCAGCGATTCCCGAATCGCTGATAGAGAGCGAACTGTTCGGTTATAAAGACGGCGCCTTTACCGGGGCGCGCAGCAAGGGGATGCGGGGCAAGATCCTGCAATCGGATGGCGGCACCCTGTTTCTCGATGAAATCGGCGACATGCCTGCGAGTCTGCAGCCAAGATTGCTGCGGGTGCTGGCGGAACGCGAAGTGACCCCATTGGGGGGCGAGACGCCGATTCCGGTGGATCTGCACGTGATCTGCGCCACCCACCGCAATATATTGGAAATGGTGGCTGGCGGCGAATTCCGGGAGGATCTGTATTATCGCCTCAATGGCATTTCCTTTGAGTTGCCTCCGTTGCGGCAGCGATCCGACATCTCTCGCCTGATCAGCGATGTGCTGATCATCGAGGCGGAGTCCGGTCCCGAAAAATTGACCATAGATGACAACGCCATGCAGATCCTGTCGGAATTTGCATGGCCCGGCAACATCCGGCAGTTGCGTAATGCCCTGCGTTACGCTCTGGCGGTTTGCGACAATGGCGTCATTACCTGTGCCGACCTGCCGGTCGAAGTTACCCAGGGACGGGAAACCGTCCAGCATGGCGCCGCACCTTTGTCCAGACCACCCGCAGCTGTTTCAGCCCAATCCGGTGCAGCGGCGGCATCACCTTCGATAACGGATGAAACGGTCGACGCTGTCGACGGTCTGAACGCCATGGAGCAGGCTGAACGACAGGTCATTCTCGATTCCCTTACGAAGCATAAATGGCAGGTTGCCAGGGCCGTAAAAGAGATTGGCATAAGCCGGGCGACCATGTATCGAAAGATGGAAAAATACGTAATCATTCCCCCCAATAAGCGCTGAATCGAGGGTTGCACCGATGGCGATACAAATGTCTCAAAATGAAATTCGAGAAACATTGTCGGGACGGGGTCGTCGGGAGTGCAGGTTCTGGCTTGTATGGGTAAGCTCAGGGATAAAAACCTCCGTATGAATCGCTCTTTTTAACGATCCAGCCACGAAGAAAGGATAAATGACATGAGGCACCTTGGATCTTTATTGGTTATCTCATTTCTGGTTTTGGTGTTTGGCGGCTGTAACATGTACGGTCCCAATGGGGATCTTGCCAAAGAGGGGGCATCCGGAATCTCATACGGACGGGTGAAATGTCCAGCCTGCGGATTTGAGTTTGCCACTCCGGAAGTTAAAGCTGTACAGGATCTCAGTGAAGAAGGCGCCTCCGGCATAACCTATGGGCGTGTCAAATGCGCCAAATGCGGATTCGCATTTGATGCTCCCGTGCAAAAGGCGACAGAGGATCTTAGTAAGGAAGGGGTCTCCGGTATTTCCTATGGGCGAGTCAAATGTCCCAAGTGCGGATTTGAATTCGATACCCCGGAGGAAGGCCCCGGGAAATAGCATCGCAAATGTATATCCGGTTGATTCAATAGACAGATAGTGGCGAAAGTCATTGTCAGGAAGGGCAGCTTTTCGGCTGCCCTTCTTTTTTTGATGGGGCTTGGAAAAGGCAGCCGTGGTTATTGCGCGGAACAAAGCAAGGAGTATTAAAATCCGGGCTGAGACAGGTGTTTCAATTTCTTAAAGACTACGGGTTATTTTAGGTAGCAGGTTAAGTGGTTGGATGGGTATTTATGGGAGAACGACCTTTTTTGGGTTTATCCGTACAGAGCTAAAAAAAGGCCTTTCTTGCCTGTGGAGAATGCTAAAAACACAGCAATACAGGTACTTGTGAGGTCTCACTCAGTGCATTGAAAGGTGCGGGCACTGGCCGGAAATGTCCCCTGTTGTCCATAAGGCTAGGGAGTGGCGTGTTTTTTGCGCAAGTATTGTCTCGAGCAGCTTGGCAGTGATAACCGGTGCTTCCTGTCTGGGAGAAGTTATCCGGGCCTGGCAAGATCGCCCTGCATGTTTAAGACGTTCCGGCTGTGGTCGGGAATAACCATTGGGGAAATTATGATGAGAAAGTTCCATGAGACGACGGGCACGGATTCCGCTATAGCCTCCGGAAAGGCCGGGACGATCGGCACGCGCAAGGTTTACGTCACCGGTTCGCGTGCCGATATCCGTGTGCCCATGAAGGAAATCGTACAGAAAACGGGAACCCCGGAAGGGGCGGACTCCGAACTTTTGAAAATTTATCTGTACGATACCTCGGGGCCGTTTACCGACCCAGGCGCTACGGTCGATATACGCGCCGGTCTGCCGCCCATGCGGGCAGGCTGGATTGAAGAGTGTGGTGACAGTGAGCTGTTGTCGGCCCTGAGTTCGGAGTATGGTCGGCAGCGGTTGGCGCAACGTGTCGAAAGCGGGCACTATTTCCCCGAGACCCGGCTGCCGCGCCGGGCTCGCAGTGGCTGCAATGTCAGCCAAATGCATTACGCTCGCCAGGGGATTATCACTCCGGAGATGGAGTTTATCGCCATCCGGGAAAACCAGCGTCGCGAGACCCTGCCCGAACTGCTGAAGAAACAGCATCCGGGGGACGGACGCGGCGCGGTGATTCCGGACATCATCACGCCGGAATTCGTGCGGGCCGAGGTGGCCGCCGGTCGGGCCGTCATCCCCTGCAACATCAATCATCCCGAAAGCGAACCGATGATCATCGGGCGTAATTTCCTGGTCAAGATCAACGCCAATATCGGCAATTCGGCGCTGTCCTCCTCCATCGACGAGGAGGTGGAAAAGATGATATGGGCGATTCGCTGGGGGGGCGACACGGTAATGGATCTATCCACCGGTGCCGATATCCACGAAACCCGCGAATGGATCATCCGCAACAGCCCGGTGCCCATCGGTACGGTACCGCTTTACCAGGCGCTGGAAAAGGTCGGTGGCAAGGCCGAAGCGCTGAGCTGGGAGATCTTCCGCGACACCCTCATCGAACAGGCCGAGCAGGGGGTCGATTACTTTACCATCCATGCCGGGGTGCGCGCCAATCTGCTGCAGGCCGCGCAGCAGCGCCTTACCGGCATCGTTTCGCGGGGCGGTTCCATCATGACCAAGTGGTGCCAGGCCCATGGCAAGGAAAGCTTCCTTTATACCCATTTCGAGGATATCTGCGAAATCGCCAAGGCCTACGATGTTACCTTCTCGCTGGGGGATGGCCTGCGGCCGGGGTCGATCTTTGATGCCAATGACGAGGCGCAGATAGCGGAACTCAAAACCCTTGGCGAACTGACGGAAATCGCCTGGAGGCACGATGTGCAGGTAATGATCGAAGGCCCCGGCCATGTGCCCCTGCATCTGATTCAGGAGAATATGGACCTGCAACTCAAGTATTGCCATGGCGCGCCGTTTTACACTCTCGGCCCTCTGGTGACCGATGTTGCGCCTGGCTACGATCACATCACCTCGGCCATCGGCGGCGCCATGATGGCCTGGTGCGGCACCGCCATGCTCTGCTACGTCACGCCCAAGGAGCATCTGGGGTTGCCGGATAAAAACGATGTCCGCGAAGGGATCGTGGCGCACAAGATCGCCGCGCATGCCGCCGACCTGGCCAAGGGACATCCCGGTGCCCAGGCGCGGGATAATGCGCTGTCCAAGGCACGCTACGAGTTCCGCTGGCAGGACCAGTTCGCCCTGGGCCTCGATCCGGAGCGCGCCATGGGCATCCGCAAGGCGCTGCTGCCGGAGGATGCCGAAGACAAGGAACAGTATTGCACCATGTGCGGACCCGATTTTTGCTCCATGAAAATCACTCGCAGCCTGCGGGATGGCGCCTCCTGCGAAAGTAAAGGTTGAGGGTGGGCACATGTCTTTCGTGACCGTTAACGGCAAGTCCCAGGCGTCGGCAGCCCTGTCCAGCCTCCTGGAGCTGCTGCAGCATCTCAATCTCGACCCGGCGCGGGTGGCCATCGAGCACAACGGCGTCATCGTGCCGCAGGATCGCTTTGCCGCCACCGCGCTGAGCGACGGCGACCGCCTGGAAATCGTCCAATTCGTCGGCGGAGGCTGAAACCCCGTCGCTTTGACTAAAGGTTGCACTCATGGATAAACTCGTCATTGCCGGCCGCACCTTTTCCTCCCGCCTGATGGTCGGGACCGGAAAGTTCGCTTCCAACGCCCTGATGGCCGAGGCCCTGGCCGCCTCCGGCTCGCAGATCGTCACCGTCGCTTTGCGCCGGGTCGACATCGAGCGGCCGGACGACGATCTGCTGGCGCATATCGACCGCGACAAATACCTGCTGCTGCCCAACACCAGCGGCGCCCGCAACGCCGAGGAAGCCGTGCGACTGGCGCGGCTGGCGCGGGCCGCCG
>DIWZ01000030.1:0-674 GCA_002435955.1 Pelobacter sp. UBA6093 | reverse complement strand
GCGCGCCGTCCCATGCCGCCGAGGCCATGGAGATGGGCGCCGATGCGGTGCTGGTGAATACCGCCCTGGCCGTCACCCCCGATCCGGCCGGCATGGCCTATGCGTTTCGCCTCGGGGTCGAAGCGGGCCGGCGCGCCTACCTGGCGGGGCTGCCGGCGCAGCAGCAACGCGCCGAGGCCTCCAGCCCCCTGACCGGATTTCTGAGGGACGAGTCGTGAACTTCTTAAGCGCATTCAACCGTTATGATCGCGCGGAACTGGCCGAGCGGATCGGCGCCTGCCGCGCGGCCGACGTGCAGCGGGCGCTGGCGGCGGAGCATCTACGCAGCGCCGACTTCATGGCGCTGCTGTCTCCGGCGGCCCGCGACTACCTGGAGCCGCTGGCGCAAAAGGCCCACCGTTTGACCCAGCAGCGATTCGGCAAGACCATCCAGCTGTATGCGCCCCTGTATATCTCCAACGAATGCAGCAACGGCTGCCTGTACTGCGGCTTCAACGCTACCAACCAGCTACCGCGCCGCACCCTGAGCCTCGACGAGGTCGAAACCGAGGCCCGCATTCTGCGCCGGCGCGGTTTTCGCCATGTGCAGCTGCTGACCGGCGAGGCGCGGGCGGTGAACAACGAGCTGCTGGCGGCGGTGGTACGGCGTATCCGCCCGCTGTTTGCCTCCATCA
>DIWZ01000027.1 GCA_002435955.1 Pelobacter sp. UBA6093 | reverse complement strand
ACACCGAGAAGATCAAAACCAAGACCCTGGGTGTGATTCACACAAAAGCGTTAATGTTTTCCCTTCGTGCTCTTCGTGTCCTTCAGCGAGAGCAGCGAGCGGGTGGTGAAAACCGATTGAGAGATTTTGCAGTCATCTGTGTGCATCCGCCGTTATCTATGTTCGATATGACGGTTTTGATTTAAGGGTTTAATCCGCGAAGATCCGCGTGCATCAGACGTTATCCGCGTTCTATTCAGGGTTTAAAAGGTTTCTCACCGACAGGCACCAAGCCAGAACCCCTTGTCTCCGGATAGGATTGGCCGTTTTTTCCAGTCACTGGTTTTCAAAGGAGTTTTCATTGTTTATCCTGGCATGTGCCGGCGCATTGGCGCTGCTGATATGGATTGTCCTGTGGCTGTGGCATGGCGGATTCTGGCGTGTGGAGCCGGTTCTGCCTCAACCCGGGCAATCCGCGACCTGGCCGGCGGTGGATATTATTATCCCGGCCCGCGACGAAGCCGATATTCTCCCGCATGCCTTGCCAACCATCCTCGGACAGGATTATGCCGGACTTCTCAGGGTTTTTCTGGTGGATGATCACAGCCAGGACGGTACCTCCGCTGTGGCGCGCAGCCTGGCCTGTGAATCAGCTTACGGCCAGCGGCTGGTGCTGGTCGCCGCTGCGCCGAGGCCGCAGGGGTGGACCGGCAAACTGTGGGCGTTGCAGCAAGGGCTGTTGGCCTCCGGCGCTGAGCCCGCTCCCCTGGTGCTTTTTACCGATGCGGATATTGCCCACGAAAGGCATAGCCTTGCTCGCCTGGTGAGCCAGTCCCTGCATGGCGATTTCGATCTCGTCTCCCTTATGGCGCAACTGCAGGCGACGGGGTTCTGGAGCCGTTTGCTGGTCCCCGCTTTTGTCTATTTTTTTGCCATGCTTTACCCCTTCAAACAGGTCAGCGATGCCCGCAGCAGGGTCGCCGGCGCGGCCGGTGGCTGCATACTGCTGCGGCGTCAGGCATTGGAGCATGCCGGCGGTCTGGCTGCTATCGCCGGTGCCCTGATCGACGACTGTTCCCTCGGGCTGCTTATCAAACATCGCGGTCGTCAAAATGGCGGCAGGATCTGGCTCGGATTTACCCGAGAGGTCATCAGCATGCGTCCTTGCGCTGACCTTGCCACCGTCTGGCGCATGGTCGTACGCACAGCTTTCGTACAGCTGCACCATTCCTGGATACTGTTGCTCGGTACGGTTTTCGGCATGCTGCTGATTTTTTTACTGCCGCCGGTTTGTGTTTTTGCCGGAGGGTGGGCCCTGATCTTGCATCAGAATACCATGGCCGGATGGTTGACCGTATGTGCCGGCTTGTGCGGGTGGCTTGTCATGGTGCGCACCTTCCACCCCATGGTCCGATGGTATGAGCAAGGCAGCAGCACAGCCCTTCTTTTGCCCCTGGCGGCGGGCGTTTATACCTTGATGACCGTCGATTCGGCGTTGCGCTTTTTGCGCGGGGCCGGCGGGGCATGGAAAGGCCGCACTTATGGGGAAGAGGTGCCGCAGGATTGACGTCATTATTTTGTCCGTCGTGGAGTTTTTGACAATTATATTGAAAGGTGCCTTCGCAAAAACTCATAGGATGGCTCAAGCGGCATGGGCGGCCCGGCCCACAAACGAAATAAAACTTGGAAAAAACTCATGGATGAGGGTTTCCTCGATTGCCTTTTGAGAGTGGTTTGGTGTAGAGTTGCCGTGGCAAAACCGAGTTTCACAATCTTCTAATATTTTCTGAATATGCGACCGTTTGAATGCCGCCCCAGGGGTGCCGGTCGTGACCTGGATTTGATTCAATAATATTCCAAGAGGGACCATGAACCGTAACATGTGCTTTTATGCCAGCATCGGCTTTCTGCTCTGCCTGCTTTTAACCTCTGGTTGTACCAGGTATACCGATCTCGAACCCGGGACCATCAAGCCAGTCTACAGTGAGAGATCTTCGGCGGTCGTGGAAAGAGAGTCCGTTGAAGTTTCCCTGGGGGAGGATGCGGTTCAGCCCGAACCGGAATACCGCCTCGGACCCAACGATATTCTGTATGTCAATGTCAAGGGCCATCCCGAGCTCAGCAGCCCCGGAATCTTTGTTGGTGGCAGCAATAAAGTAACCGGCAGTCGGGTCGACGGTCTCGGCAAGGTTCATCTGCCCCTTGCCGGCAGCGTATCCGTTGATGGCATGACCATCGGCGAGGCTACCGCGCGTATTCAGGAGGCGGTTCGCACCTACCTCAAGGACCCTTGGGTCGTGGTGGAAATTTCCGATTATCGCAGCAAACCTCTCTACCTGCTGGGGCAGTTCAACGCGCCCGGTACCTACTACATGGACCGTTCCTATTCCCTCATGGAAGGACTCGCCCTTGGTAACGGTCTCAAGGATATCGCCAATCTCCGCTCGGCGCGCATCATCCGCAACGGCAAGACCATTCCGGTCGACATATACCGCTTGCTGCAGGAAGGCGACCAGTCTCAAAACACCTGGTTGGCGGCCAACGATGTCATCTTCGTGCCGGACGACAGAAACCAGAATGTCTTTGTGTTCGGTGCTGTCAAGAAAGCCGGTCCCGTCGTGATGCCCAACGGACGGCTGTTCCTCACTCAAGCACTTTCCAGCGCCGATTTGAATGAGGGGAGCGCACGCCTGACCCATGTGAGGATCATCCGTTCCCTTTCGCCGACCCGCGGTGAGTTGCTCGTCATCGATTTGACAAAAATTCTCAAGGGCGAAGCGCAGCCATTTCCCCTCATGGAAGGGGATGTACTGTATGTGCCACGTGGCGGGGTAGGATCGTGGAACCTGGCCATCCAGGAAATCCTGCCTTCCCTGCAGGCACTCAGTGGCATTCTGCAACCGTTTGTGCAGATCAAGGTGTTGGTCGACTGATCCTCCGTGCTCTTTGTGTCTCTAGCGAGAGCAGCGAGCGGG
>DIWZ01000003.1 GCA_002435955.1 Pelobacter sp. UBA6093 | reverse complement strand
ATCCCGGCTGCCGGCCGGGACCGGCAAACTTGAAGTTGAGGTTTCGAAAGACTTACAACTCTCAACCCAGGAGAGAACAACTACATGCCCCATATATCCAAAATCACCACCTGGCTGCTGCTGGCCGCCCTGACCGCCTGCTCGGCAGGGAATCCCGCAGCCACCACCCAAAAGGATGCAACCATGAACCAAAAACCGCCGGCTATCGTGCTGGTCGCCTTCGGCACCACCTCGGACAAGGGCCGGGAAGTGTTCGGCGTCATCGAACAGGCGGCCCGCCAACGCTATCCGCACCATGACATCTTCCTGGCCTTTACCTCCCAGACCGTGGTCGATCGCCTGCGTCAGCGTGGGGTAATGGTGCGGAACCTGCCGGAAACTCTTGCGGAAGTGCAGACACAGGGGCACAAACAGGCGGTGCTGCAATCGCTGATGATCGTGCCGGGCGAGAAGGACGCGGAGATCGCCCGGATCCCGACCGGTACATTGCAGGTAGCTTACGGGCAACCGCTGATGGCGACCCCGGCAGATATCCGAGCCGTGGCCGAAGCGGTAAGCGATGACATCGCCGCGGATCGGCCTACGGTTTTCGTAACCCATGGCAACAGCAAACACTCGCAATACAACCAGGCCCTGCTGGAGTTTGCCGCTGTCATCGAATCGCGATACGACAGTGCCGTCACCTGCAGCGTGGAGGGCGAACCCGGCCTGACACGACTGCCACGAGCACAGCAACAAGCCAAAGCTGCCGGAGGGGTTCATTTCGTACCGCTGATGCTGGTGGCCGGCGATCATATCGAAAACGATGTGCTGGGTGACGACCCCGATTCATGGAAAAGCCTCATAGGCGCCCCCAGTGCGAGTTGCGCCCGGCCGTTGGGCTACAATACCGCCGTGCTTGAGATATTCTTCCGGCATCTCGATACGGCCAGGACCGCCTTGCAGGCCGCAGAAGGGTGAAGTGATGCAACGCGCTGTTTTAATGCTGCTGGTCTTGCTGTTTCTCGGGTTGGGATCGCTGGGCCCTGCCTCCCCGGTTGCGGCTGCGGAACATCAGACCGCCCGCGAGATATCCACGTCAAAACCTGGCAATATTCGCGCCGAAGGGGACCGCGGCCGCGCTCTGGAACAGGCGCGCCAACAGGAGCGGAGTCGACCTTCGGCCTACAAAAGCTGGAAGCGCACGCTTCCTTTCTGGCCGCAAAAAGCCGTGTTGTTGACGGAACTGGCGATCATTATCACGATCGGCATCCTCATCGGCCAGGTGTTGGAGGTGGCCGGCTGGATCAGCGTACTGTCGGTGCTGGCCTGGCCGCTGATTCGCCTGGGGCGCCTGCCGAAGGCAGCAGCTCCGGCCTTCATCATGGCTTTTCAATCTGGCGCGGTGGCCAACAGCATGCTGGTCTCCTACCGGGACGAAGGCGCCCTGAACAATCGTCATCTGTACACCTCGGTGCTGGTGGTATCCTGCATCTCGTTGTTCGCCCACCTGCCATCCTTCGTCGTGCCGCTGGGCTTCGCCTTCGGCTGGATGGCCACCGGCGCGCTGTTCGGGGTCAGACTGGCCGCCATCGGGCTGGAAGTCGTACTGGTATTGATGGTTTCAAGCTGGCTGAGCCAGCGCTGGAATGAAAATCGGGACAGTTTCAATATCCCGGGTCGGACAGTTGTCGAGGGCGGCAGATCCCCGGCACGGCCGGCATTTGCCAGCAGGGACTTCTGGAAACGGGTCTGGCAGCGTTCGCGGCGCACCATCCGGCGGCTGCTGCTGTACGTGGTACCGACCTTCTTGGCCATGGCGCTGTTGGAACATCTCAAGGTTTTCGAGGGTCTGGCAATCTGGCTGCCGGGCGTATTCAAACCGGCCTTTTTGCCCCCACAGGCGGTGGCCATCATTCCCGCCCAGGCGGTGAATATGTATAACGGCGCCATCGCTGCGGCCAACTTCGTCGATGCAGGCAGCCTGACCATCAAACAGGCCGTCACCGTCATCCTGCTCGGTTCGGTCATCACCGCGCCGATCCGCACCCTGCGACACGCTCTGCCGACCTACCTGGCCACTCTTGGTGCCCGGCCCGGCACGGTGATGGCGTTCAGCGCGCAGGTGTTGCGCGTCTGTTTCGTGCTGTTTTGCACTTGGGTGATGGTGATGGTTTGGTAAGGTGTGGGGGCGCGTCTTCGTCCGCTCCTCTTGCGATCAGGGATAGTTCGCCACCAGTGAAGGAAGCTGTTGGCAACACCGGCGCTGCTGCAAAGAGCACATCGACAATCTGGTTTTGCTAAAGGTTTTATTTAATCTTTTCACTCAACAACACCTTGCTGCCCGTTTTGCAAGAGGAACAACGGTCATCTCAAGTCAGCAACCCGCGCAGGGGAAACAGTCGTAAGAATTCAGCTGCAGGACGGATCGACGCCACCGTCGTGGAATCCGACACCCTTCGCGACCTCATGCCCCCCGCAGGGGAAGCCATTTTTTGCTTACTTTTTGTTGGCTTGGACAAAAAGTAAGGCGCCGGGCGGGGGCGCGTCCCCGCGGTCTTGAAGTCGGGGTTGAGCTTAAAAGTCCACAATTTCAGATATCAGATTGCCATCCGATAAGTGCCCGGAATTTTTCTTAAGGAGTAAGCACATGAAAATAAAAGTGAAAAACTGTCAACCCGGCCACTTCTACGCGGTCGGCGTCGGCCCCGGAGCTCCCGACCTGATCACGCTGCGAGCTGCGGCACTGATCGAAAGTGCCGACACGGTGATTGTGCCGCGTTCGGAGCTGGCTGAGGAGAGTCTGGCCCTGCTCACCATCCGCGACCTGATCGGTGATCAGGAAGTTATCGAGCACATTTACCCCATGAAGCGCGATTCGGCCCAGACGCGGGCTTGCTGGGCGGAAGTTGCAGCAGAAGTTGCGGCGCGGGCCGCTGCCGGGTTGGCTGTGGTGCAGGTCACCATCGGCGATCCGATGATCTACAGCACCAGCGCCTACCTGATCGAAAGTCTGGCTGAACTGTTGCCCCCGCAACACATTCATGTGGTACCGGGCATCAGTGCTTTTCAGGCATCCGCCGCCCTGCTCGGCGAGCCTCTGACCCTGCAGGAAGACCGCATGACCATGATGCCTGCCACCGACATGGAAGAAGTCGCGCGCGCCCTTGAGAGCTGTGAAACCCTGGTGCTTTACAAGGTTGGACCGCGCCTTCGTCAGCTTGGGGCCCTGCTTGAACAACGCCAGTTGCTCGACCGGGCCCGCTTGGCCTGCTACGTGGAGCAAAACGGGCGGGAGGCGATCTTCCGTGATTTCCGTGAAGCCCTGGCCGACAACAGTCACGGATACATGTCGACGGTCATCGTCCGCGTGGGCCGCCGGTCCTGGGAGCAGCCCCCCCAGGTCGTGGAGGTTGCCTGACCATGGGCGGTTTGCAGGGGGGCTATACTACCGGTGCCTGCGCGGCGGCAGCGGCCAAGGCAGCGGCCGGCCTGCTGTGCGGATATCCGGTCGGCGTGGCAGTTACCATCCCCTTGCCGGACGGCTCGCACGTTTCGTTGCCGCTGGTGTATGTCCGCGCCCTGCATGACGGCGCTGAAGCAGCGGTGTGCAAAAATGCCGGCGACGATCCCGATGTCACCGATGGCGCCCTGATCATCGCGCGCCTGAGTTGGGATGAAGGCGACCTGCGGTTTTGCGCCGGAGAAGGAGTCGGAATCGTCACCAAACCGGGACTGGCTCTGCCCCCCGGCGAGCCCGCCATCAATCCCGGCCCGCGCCGAATGATCGAAGCGGCGGTGCGCGAGGTGACCGACCGCGGGCTGCGCATCACCATCGCCATCCCCGACGGTACGGAACTGGCCGCCCGCACCTTCAACCCCCGCCTCGGCATCGTCGGCGGCATCTCGGTGCTCGGTACCACCGGCAGGGTGCGGCCGTTCAGCCTCGAAGCGGTACGCAAGACCATGGAATGCGCCTACAACGTGGCCCTGGCCTCAGGCGTGCGCCATCCGGTTCTGGTGCCGGGGCATATCGGCGAACGGGCGGCACGCCGGCATTTCCAATTGACCGCCGAGCAGGTGGTAGAGGCCGGCAACGAATGGGGCAGCATGATCGACTTGGCATCGCGCCGACACATCCAGGGTCTGCTGGTACTGGGACATCCCGGCAAACTGGCCAAGTTGCCACTGGGCCACTGGGACACCCACTCGAGCCGCTCGGTCAGTCCGGTTCCATCGGTAAGGGAACTTGCAAGACGGGTCCTGAAACAGCCGGTTGCCGAAGCGACCACCGTGGAAGGGGTGTTTGCCGACCTGACCACCGAACACCAAAAATCCCTCGGCGATGCCCTGGCGCGTAGCATTCAGGTCGCCATCGGCCATCGCCTCGGATATCGCGCATCGTTAGCCATCGTACTCATCAACCTGGCCGGCGACCAGCTTGGCTCCAGCGGAGATCTGACCCCATGGTTGTAACAGACAGACCCATCACCATCGTCGGTTGCGGCCCCGGCGGCCCCGCATACCTGACGGACGCCGCCCGGCATGCGGTGGATCAGGCTGAGCTTTTGATCGGCGCGAATCGCCTGTTGGCGCTCTTCCCGGATGCTAAAGGCGAAAGGATTGCCGTGGGAGCCGATATCAATGCCGCCCTGCAAGTCATGGAAACCCGGCTGGGACAGACACCCATGGTGGTGCTGGTCACAGGCGACCCAGGCCTGCACAGCCTGGCCAGTCCGGTGGTATGCCATTTCGGCCGTGCCCGGTGCCGCATCATCCCCGCGGTCAGTTCCGTGCAGGCCGCTTTCGCCGCCGCCGGCCTCGACTGGATGGATGCCCGGATATTAAGTGCCCACGGCGCGCTGCCGGACATCGATACCCGGGAACTCGCACCGGTTGGCAAGATTGCGATACTGACGGGATCGTCCGCCGCCCTGCACTGGATCGGTGAGTTGGCCGTGCGACTCGCACCGCGCCGTATCCTGGTTTGCGAGGATCTGACCCTGCCCGGCGAAAGGGTGACGGAAGTGAAGGCCGATGCGTTGATCGGGTTGGAGGCAAGCTCGCGCACGGTGGTGCTGCTGGTGCGCCCCGAGGTGTTGGAGGGCTGAAAACTTGATGGCGCGGAGACTTGTGTCGCGGCAGCCAAGATCGATGCGCTTCGTTCTTCAGCACATCCTACGGGCTGGCATTTTCCGGGAAGAGGTACCGAGCGGACAAGACATTTTCACCACGAAGATCACGAAGGACACGAAGGAAAACAAAGGTCGATAATTTAAGTTTTAACAACATCAACCTTTTTGTTTTATGCCTCTCTTCGTGATCTTCGTGTCCTTCGTGGTAAGAAAAAAAACACCAAACTGTTTTTCACATAAACTCAACCGCGGTGCCCGTAACCATGACAGACCGCAAGGAGATAACTATATGAAAGTCTACTTCATCGGCGCCGGCCCCGGCGACCCGGAGCTCCTCACCCTCAAGGCAAAACGCCTGCTAAGCGGCTGCCCGATCTGCATCTACGCCGGCTCGCTGATTAACCCCGCGGTTCTCGAGCACCTGCCCGCCGATGCGGAGCGCTACGACTCGGCCCTTATGAGTCTGGATGAGATCACGGTGGTGTTTCAGGCTGCCCAGCAGCGCGACCTGGATGTGGTACGCCTGCACTCCGGCGATCCGTCCATCTACGGCGCGATCCGCGAGCAGATGAACGAACTCGACCGCTTCGGCATCGGCTACGAGGTGGTGCCCGGGGTGAGTTCCTTTCAGGCGGCGGCTGCCGCCCTGTGTACCGAACTGACCGCCCCGGAGATCTCCCAGACCATCATCCTGACCCGCACCGCCGGCCGCACCCCGATGCCGGAAGACCAGGACCTGCTGAAGCTGGCCAAAAGCAACGCCACCCTGTGTATCTTTTTGTCAGCCCACAAAATCGCCGAAGTCGCCTCGACCCTGGTCGATCCCTACGGCAGCCAGTGCCCGGTGGCGGTGGTCTACCATGCGTCCTGGCCCGACCAGCTGGTGTTGCGCGGCACCCTGGCGGACATCGGCGCTCAGGCCGAAACCGCCGGCATTACCAAGACGGCCATGATTGTGGTGGGCTGGGCGCTGTCGCGGGACATCCCGGCCTCCAAGCTGTACGACGCCGGATTCACCCATGAATTCCGCCAGGGCCGGTCCTCATGAGCATCGCGCTGATCTCTCTGTCCGCCGAGGGGCTATCCATCGCCCGCAGGCTGGCCCCGCATTTCAGCGACGCCGAGATCTATGTGCATGAATCGGTGGCAGAAGCACCGGAGGTACGCCGTTTCACCAAGGTGGCCGATCTGACCCGCGAGGTGTTCGGCCGATGCCGGGGATTGGTCTATATCATGCCGAGTGGGGTGGTGGTGAGGGCCATCGCACCGCTGGTCGAGCACAAGCTCAAGGATCCGGCGGTGGTGGTGATCGATGTGCTGGGTCGTTGGGCTATCAGTCTGCTGTGCGGCCACGAAGGCGGCGCCAACCCTCTCACCCTGCGCATCGCCAACCTCCTGGAGGCTGAACCGGTCATCACCACCACCTCGGAAGCGGCCAAGGATCTCATCGTCGGCGTTGGTTGCCGCCGCGGCACCCCGGCTGAAACCATTATCGCCGCCATCACCGAGGCGTTGGCCCTAGTCGGGCATCGTCCGCAGGAGGTGCGCCTGCTGGCCTCGGCCGACCTCAAGGCTGACGAAACGGGTCTGCTGCAAGCTGCCGAACAACTCGCTATCCCTTTGCGGCTGATTGCCGGGGCCGAAATCCGTGCCTGCGGCCGCCTGTTTGCTCATTCCACTTTTGTTGAAGATAAAGTTGCCTTGCCGGCGGTGGCCGAACCGGTCGCCCTGCTGGCAGGAAGGAGGACCCAATTAATACTACCGAAAACCATCATCAAGAGTGTCACCGTGGCCATTGCCCGGGAAAACTGTTCGTGGTCGGCATCGGACCCGGCAACCGCCTCGACCGCACCCGCCGCGCCGAGCAGGTCATAGCCGACAGCCAGGTAGTCGCCGGCTACCATCTGTATCTGGAGCACATCGCCGACCTGACTGCCGGCAAGGAACTCATCGCTTCGGGCATGATGCAGGAAACCGAGCGCTGCCGAGCTGCGTTGCAGCGTGCGACGCGGGGAGCCGTGGTGGCGCTGGTGTCATCGGGGGATCCCGGGGTTTACGGCATGGCCGGCCTAGCCCTGGAGATGGCGGCTGCCGAAGGCTTTGACGTGCCCATCGAAATCGTGCCGGGCATCTCGGCGGCCAATTCGGCGGCGGCGCGACTTGGCGCCCCGCTGATGCTCGATTATGCCTGCATCAGCCTGAGCGATCTGCTGGTGCCCTGGGAGTCCATCCGCACCCGCCTGGTGGCGTTGGCCGGCGCCGACCTGGTGGTGGCCCTTTACAATCCGCGCAGCAAAAAGCGCGTTCGACAACTGGAAGAGGCAGTTGCCATCATGCTGACGCATCGCAACGAATCTACCCCGGTCGGCATCGTCACCGCCATCGGCGAGGCGGACGAACGCATCGAATTAACGACCCTCGGTAATCTGCTGACGGCTGAGGTCGGTATGCGCAGCACGGTCATTATCGGCAACAGCACCTCTCTCCATCTTGGCGAGCGGATGATCACGCCGCGAGGCTACCAACTATGATATTGCTGCTCGGGGGTACCAGCGAAACGGCCCCGCTGGCCAGCGCCCTGCTGGAAACCGGGCATCCGGTACTGGTGTCGACGGCCACGGACGCAGCGTTGACCCTCCCGGAACATCCGCGTCTGCAGCGTCGTCATGGTCGTCTCGATGCCGCGGCCATGATCGAATTGATGCACCGATACAGTGTACGGGTCATGGTCGATGCCGCCCATCCTTACGCCAATCAGGCACAGGCCCAGGCGCAACAGGCCGCAGCCGCGCTCCACATTCCCTATCTGCGCTGGGAGCGACCAGCCACCGATTTTGCCGGCTATGCCGTCACCTGGGCCGACGATCACGAACAAGCCGCCACCCTGGCCTGCGCCGACGGCCGCCCGGTGCTGCTGACCACCGGTTCGCGTTACCTGGCACCCTATGTTGCCCAGGCCCGCCGGACCGGGGTCCGCCTGCGGGCGAGGGTTCTGCCGCATGCCGAATCCCGCGAGGCCGTGGAACAGGCCGGACTCGCCCCCGAGGAAGTCATCTGGGGCCAGGGGCCGTTTTCCCTCGAGAGCAACTGCATGCATATCCGTCAGCACGCCATCGGCGTGCTGGTCACCAAGGACAGCGGCCAGGCCGGCGGAGTACCGGCAAAACTACAGGCGGCCCGCATGGAACAGTGTCTAGTCATCGCCGTACGCCGCCCCGACGTCTCCGGCACGGGCCCACGTTTTCATGATATTGCGGCGCTGCTCGACGCCCTGACCGAGGCCCTATCCATTCCGACCCGGTAACCCTGCCAAACCCTCGAGATCCCCCCTACCTGTTCTTGCAACCTGTCGAAATCCCCCCAATTGGTGAGTGAAATTCCCCTCCGTTGGGGGATACTCCTGCATGCCCCTGGTAAGGTATTTTATCCCCAGTACGGTGATGGAATCGTTTATCGGCACCCCGTAAAAATTTGTTCTGTAACGAAAGCATGGGCTGTCCAAAGAACATTTTCAAGGGGGCCCGGCCAACTCCTATCCAGACACGGCATATCATGACCAGGATGGCGGCGAACAGGACACAAGACTTAAAGGCGATGGCCAGAAACACTGGCTGGCGCCATCTTCTGCAAGGTTCGTTTTCCTCCAGCAATTTCTGGTCTCCACCGCTTCCTGCCCATCCAGTCACCTCGCTGTTTCATCATCTCTTTATGCTGCAATTCTGCCATGCCTGCAGCGACGACAGCACCTTCATTCAATACACAAACGACCTCCGGCCCTGCCTTCGGGGTCGAGTCCTGGCATATGCATTCATGGGACGGGAGTTCTCCGGGTGGCCCGACAGTACTCCCGTCCCTTTTTCATCCCCCCATGGAGGTAAATACCTATGAAAAAGTGGAGTGTGTTGTTGGTCTGCGTCTTTATTCTGGCCGCCGGATTTGTCAGCCAGGCCCAGGCGAAGATCGAGGTTGAAGGCGATACCTATGTCGGCATCTGGGACAAGTACCTGTGGCGTGGATTCAACCTGAGTGGCTCCCGCCCGACCCTTCAGGGCGGCATCGATCTGACCGCCGGTGGTTGGACCCTCAGCACCTGGCACAACTGGCAGTTGTCGAGCGGTGGCGGCTTCGACTCCGGCGAACTTAACGAAACGGATATTATTCTGACCTATGCTTTCGATGCCAGCGAGCTGGTCTCGATGACCGTCGGGAATATCTGGTATTCCCTCGACAACGAACAATTCGGCGTCTCCGAAGATACCAACGAACTGTTTGCCACCGCCACCCTCAACACCCTGTTGGCCCCGACGCTGAAAATCTCCTGGGACTGGGACGCTGCAGAGGAAGATGGCCTGTTCTACAGCTTTGACGTAAGTCACAGCTTCGACCTCAGCCAGTGGGCGCCCAACATCGCTCTGAATCTCGGCGCCCTGGTCTCCTACAACCAGCACGCCGACGGCACCGTGGGCGACTACGCCGGTTGGCATAACTATGAACTGAGCACCAGCCTCGATTGTGCCCTGACCGACCAGTTGACCATCAGCCCGATCTTCATTTTTTCTTCGCCGATCAGTAGTGCCGCCAAGGATGCTATCGACACCGAAACCGTTGCGGCTCTTAACCTGACCTTTACCTTCTAAGGGTCATCGGAAAACCTGGTGTCCATAACCCGACATAACTGGCGGGGCGAGCAGCGGATTATCTCGCCCCGCTTCCGCAAAAAGCCACAAAAGCAACCCGGAATTTTTGGCTTTTGGCGTATGGACCGCACCACACCCTTTCCTGAAACCGACGCATGTCAGGAGGAACATCATGAAGAAAACTTTGTGGGGAGCTGCTTCCGCAACCGCGGCCGTGGTGGCCGCGGGCGCCCTGCTGTTGGCCCCCGCCTGCACCAAAAAGACAGAGGTTCAAACGGAAACCTTGCGCATCACCTGCTGGAGCGGCTATGCCAAACCCTATGTCGCGGATTTTCAGAAATTAATCAAAGACAAATACAACGTCGATGTCAACGTCGAGATTTTCAACCCCACCGACCAGGACGAGTTCTTTCAGGCGGTCAGGGACAACACTGCGGACCTGATCTCGCCGCCGATCGAGCTGCCCAAGATCCCGCGTTTCTTTTCCTACCAGGAAGGCCGGCAATACCTGCAGCCGGTGGACGTGAACAACATCCCCAACCTGACGAAGATGATGGAGGTGTTTCGCAGCGACCAGACGCCTTTTTACAACGGCGTGCGCTACGGCGTGCCGTACAACTGCGGCCCCTACGGGCTGGCCTATAACCGCGACAAGGTAGCGGAGGCACCGGCCAGCTGGAACGTGCTGTGGGATCCCCGGTATGCCGGCCAGTACACCATCAACAACAACTTCCCCAAGGTCAATGTCTGGATTTCGGCGCTGGCCCTGGGCTACGGCTACGAGGATATCTTCGACATCAACAAGCTCGACCGCGCCAAGGTTCAGGAAAAACTCAACGCACTGGCCAAAAACGCCAGGAGCCTGTGGGACGGCGCCGCCAATCCGGATGAGTTTCCCGAACTGTCCCTGGCCACCACCTGGGGCTTCGCTGCCCAACAGGCCAACCTCAAGGGCGGCAACTGGCGCCTGGCAACCCCCGCCGAAGGCGGCACAGCCTGGATCGATTGCTGGTACATCGGCGCCGGCGCCAAGGACATGACCAAAACCCTGGCCGAGGAGTGGATCAATTTCTCCCTTGATCCCGCACGTCAGGCCGACGTGGTCAAATCTCAAGGTGTTTCACCTGTCATGGCCGACACCGGCAACATCCTCAACGCCGAGGAGAAAGCCATGTTTCACGTAGGCGATGCAGCCTACTTCAAAACCGTAGCCCTGTGGCGGGTTCTCAGCGCCGAAACCGAGCAGGCCTTCAACGACATGTGGGAAGCAGCAAAGCAGCTGCGGCAATAAGTGGCGTGGGGGATAACATCATCTCCCACGCTTTACCAACACCATGCTCCAGCCGCGGCGTTGGCCGCGGATCGGATCGTACCCCCCATCAAACAAGACGGAGGTAATCGAATGTTACACAAGGGGAAACTCGCGGCAGGCATCACCGGTGCGCTGGTCATGACTTTTCTGGCCGGCATGGCCGGAGCCGTCACCATCGGAAGTGTCAAACCCGGTGAAGACGTGATCCAGTACGTAACTCGCACCAAGGGCAAATTCGACCACACCTACTATCAGCAGATCATCGGCGCCGCCAATGCGTTTAAAGAAGGCGACGCATCTATTGGGGTTGCGGCAGGCACCGAAGCCTCCCGCGAAAACGCGCGCAAATTGCTGGCCAACACCAGGATCAAATCCCTCCACGACAACTCGCTGTTTGTGGATGGCCAGGACACCTTGATCCGCAAGACCACTGACAAAACCAAGTACAACAAAGTTAAAAACATGACCATGGGCGAGCTGAAAAACTTTCTGCTCACCAAACCCGAAGCGGACATCAAGGCTATCATGGGCGGCCTGCACAGCGACGTGATCGGTTCGGTGGTCAAACTGATGTCCAACGATGAGCTGATCCGCGTGGGCCAGAAGATATTCAACACCCTGCCCGGTTCCAAAATCGGTGCCAAAGGTTACCTGAGCGCCCGCATTCAGCCTAATTCGCCCACCGACAACAAAGAAGACATCCAGTGGCAGACCTTTAACGGCTTTGCCTATGGCGTCGGCGACATCGTCATCGGCACCAATCCGGTCGACAGTCAGCTCGAAGCTACCCTGCGGGTCGAAAACGCTTTGAAGGAAATCGTCACCGCCTTTAAACTGGAAGATACCGTACCCTGGTGCGTTCTTTCCCACATCGACGGCCAGGCCGCCGCTGAAAAGGAAGAGCCCGGCTCCACCGCCATCTGGTTCCAGAGCCTCGCCGGCACCGAGAGCGCCAACAAGACCTTCGACCTTACTATCCAGAAAATGCTCGATTACGCCAAAATGCGTAAAGGTCCCTACGGCCTCTATTTTGAAACCGGCCAAGGCGCCGACTTCACCAACGGCCACGGCCACGGCTTCGACATGGTGGTGCACGAATCCCGCAAATACGGTTTCGCCCGCGCTCTGCAGCAGGAAATCGCCAAGGCCAAGGGCGTGCCCGCAGACCAGGTCTGGCTGCACGTCAACGATGTCGCCGGCTTCATCGGCCCGGAAGTTTTCAAGACCCGCGAACAGTTGGTACGTTGCTGTCTGGAAGACATCGTCATGGGCAAACTGCACGGCCTGGTGCTAGGGCTGGATATTTGCTCGACCCTGCACATGCCCGTCACCCTCGACGATCTCCAGTGGTGTCAGGATCAGATCGCCCCGGCCAACCCGGCCTATCTGATGGCCCTGCCCACCCGTAACGACCCGATGCTCAGCTACCTGACCACCGGTTTTCAGGACCATGTGCGCCTGCGCGAAAAGTTCGGCTTTAAAGTCAACGACGCCATGTGGGACTTCTTCAAGAAAATCGAAATCATCGACGCCGAAGGCAGGCCCACCAAGCATTTCGGCGATCCGGCCTGGGTTTACTACAAGTTCCGTCAGGCCAAAGGCGACAAGCGTTCCTTCAAGGAAATCTATGCTGAAGGCAAGAAATCCATTGCCAACGTACGTAACCGCGGTGTCGACCTGGCCGTGGGCTACGGCGAAAACATCTGGGACCTGGAACCTGTAACCAACAAACGCATTCACGACCTGTACGATGATGCCAAAATCAGTCTGTGGGCGGAATTTACCCCTGAATTCATCGGCTCCATCCCCAACGCCGTGAGCATCAGGAGTCAGTCTCACGATCGCGAAAACTACATTTCCGCACCGTCCACCGGAGAAGAACTGGCGGCCTCGGCGGTTGCCACCCTGGACAAACTGTCTGCCTCCTGGGGCAACAATGCCCCCGATGTGCAGGTGGTCATTTCCGACGGCCTCAACGCCAAGGCGATCATGGACGCAGGGCACCTGATGCCTTATCTGAGCGAACTCAAAAAACAGTGCAAAAAAGCCGGCCTGACCCTGTCCGAAAAGAACATCGTCGTGACCGGCGGCCGGGTCCGCGCCGGCTACAAGGCCGGCGAAGTGCTGTACAGCAAAGCCGGCAGCAAGCCCAAGGCCATCGTTCACCTCATCGGTGAACGCCCGGGCAGCGGCCATCATGCTTTCTCCGCCTACCTGGCCAAGGTGGCTCCGGGCACCTGGGCCAAAGCCGGCTCTGTCGACCATGACCAGGCCAGGGTTCTGTCCGGTATTTCCGACACCGGTCTGCTGCCTGCCGAAGCAGCTCGTCAGACGGTTAAACTGCTGACCGAAATGTAAGTCCCTGTCGGCGGCCCGGGAGTCAACCCCGGGCCAACTTTCCCCCTTTCCTCCATCAGCATTTCGGCCCGCATTCGGTCGAAGTGCCGGACTCTGCAGCATTCCAGCTCGGGCCGCGATCACGCGGCCCGGCTTACCGCCAAAAGCTACCGGGATACGACCATGTCCGAGACCGCCCTGAAAACCGCCATCACCGCCCCACGCCCCGCACCCCGTCCTCTGTGGCTTGATGTTGTGCATAAAACCGCCCTCTGGTTCCAGGCCATGGGGCTAAGTCCTTATTATCGCTATGGCGAGATCGGCAACCTGTTGTACACTTTGGGCAAGAGCATTCTTGAAGGGGCGGTGCTCTACACCATGTTCTCCATGGCCCAGACCGAATTCAGGGTGGCGGCGATTCTCGGCGTGTTGACCAAATACTTTTACCCGGGCATTACCTTTATCAGCAACGTCAAGGTTTCTTCGTTTGTCGATTATCTGGAAAGCTTTCCGGATACCAACACCCAGGTACGGGGCCTGGTGCGCGCCATGGCCCTGGTGGGCGGCGGACAGGCGTTGGGGGCGCTATTGCTGGTGTTGTGCTACCCGCCCTTGTTCACCGGGCTGTTCGGCGACATGGTTGCAGGGCGTTACGTTCTCATTGCCCTGTACCTGCTGCATCACATCTGTGACGGTTCGGCCCAGGTGGCGGAAGGGCGCATCTGGTTCAAGCTCATCGAGATCAAATTGCGCAATGGCCGGTTGAGCAGGATTTCCGAGAATTTCTGGGGTATTCATGCCATGAGCCAGAATATCCAACTGTTCCTCGGTCTGACGCTGTTATGGGGCACGACGCTGACCACCGGCCTGTTCCAGGACCGGCTGGGCCACACCGTGATGTGGGGCATCGTGCTGTGCGGCACACTGCTGACCGCCGTGTCCAAATTCAGCCTGCCGCTGGCCTGGAAACTGACGCTGCAAAACCGGGGACATGAGGAAGAATGACCGATCAACCGATCCTGCAGATTGACAAGCTCGATTTTGGCATCGGCGGCCATGCCATTCTTAAAGACATCAGCTGCCGATTTGCCGCCGGAGCCATCCATGGACTTATCGGACCCAACGGTTCCGGCAAGAGTACCTTGCTGCGCAACATCTGCCGCATCTGGGTGCCGCAGGGCGGGCGGGTATTGTTCGAGGGACGGGATTATCGCCGCATCCCCCGCAAGGTCCTCAGCCAGATGGTGACCATGGTGCAGCAGGATACGCGCCTCGATTTTTCCATTCTGGTGTCCGACTTCGTCGCCATGGGGCGCCATCCGCACCTGAAACGGCTGCAGTGGCTGCGCCAGAGGGATATGGACATCATCGACCAGGCCCTGGCGGTCACCGGCACCGACATCTTCCGCAACCGGCTTGTCAACGAGTTGTCGGGCGGCGAGGCGCAACTGGTCAGCCTGGCCCGGGCGCTGGCCACCGAGGCACCGATCATTCTGCTCGACGAACCGACCAGCGCCCTGGATATTCTGCACAAGCTCGATATCATGGAACTGTTGACCAACCTGCGCGATGCGGGCAAAACCATCGTCATCAGCATCCACGATCTCGATCTGGCCCGGCGTTATTGCGACACCGTGACCCTGCTGCAGCAGGGCCGTGTCCATTACCACGGCATGGCTGAAGAAGGCTTTGCCAAACAACGCATCAAGGAGGTTTTTCATGTCGGCGTGGAGGAAATCGCAACCGAACATGGCGTTTCGCTATTGTTTTATCGTTAAGCGTGCCCTCGTAGGGGCTTTGGGCTCCGTACTGCTGACGATGTTGCTGTGTGGTGCCAGCGCGGCGGCGGACAATGGTCGCGGCGCCCGCAAGTTTCCCCTGGAAATGGATGCGCTGATGGGCGCGTTGAGCAATACCCGTCAGCCTGCACCTAACCCGGGAAAAAGCTTCCCCCGTAGCGTCACCTACCGCTTTGTGCGTTACGATTTCGTGTCCGACCGGATCCATGAGGAAGAGCGCAGCATCACCCTTCCCCGCCAGCCGCGGCGCATCATCGCTCACTCCACGGGGTTGACCGAAATCCTCTGGGCCATCGTGCCCCATGAGCGCCTGCTCGCCGTGCACAAAAGCTCGAAGGATCGACAGTTCTCGTTTTTGGCGCCGCTGCTGCCCGCCAACTTGCCGACTTACGGCACCGACGATGCGGAAATCGTCATCGGCTATCGGCCCGACCTGGTCATGGCCTCGTTTTTTTCCAACGAAAATTTCCTGCATCAGTTGAGCACCGCCCGGGTTCCCATGGCGCAGTTCGGCTTCTTCGACGATCTCGACTCCATCAAGGACCAGATCCTGCTGGCCGGACGGTTGACCGGAGAGGAACCCTCGGCCCAGCGACTGGTTACCGTCATGAACGAAAAGCTGCGCGCCATCCAGACGACGGTGCATCAGCGACGCGGGCCCGCACACAAGCCGCCAACAGTGCTGTATTACGACAACATGGCTTACGTGGCGGGTGCGGGCACGACGTTTGACAGCATGTGTCGGGCTTTGGGCGTGACCAACATTGCCGCGGCCAAGGGGATCCGCAGTTTCAAGCAGATCGATTACGAAACCCTGCTGCAATGGAACCCGGATGTCATCATCGTGCCGGAGGAAAGCACGTTCGACCGGCAACTTTACAGCCAGCAGATCCTGGCCACGGCCAAGGCGGTAAAACAGCGGAATATCCGCAAGATGCCGACCGTCTACTTGCTGAGTTCTTCGCAATATCTGATCGCCAGCATCAACTACCTGGCGGGCTTGCTATATGAATCGTCGTTCTGATCGCCGGTATTTCTTCATCACCCGTATCGCGGCCTGTTCCGCGGCACTGGCCCTGCTGCTGGTCGGCATGTTTCTGTCGGTCCGTATCGGTCCGTGGGACATCGGCCTGCAGGATATCGGCCGCATCCTGGCAGCCAAGATCCTGCACATGGATATGCCGAGCGATCCGGCCCTGGAGGCCATCGTCTGGCTGGGCCGGGTACCCCGCACCCTGACCGGGGCACTGGTGGGGTTTGCGCTGGGCGCCGCAGGCACCATCATGCAGGGTATCTTTAAGAACCCCATGGCCAGTCCGGGCATCATCGGCACCAGTTCCGGCGCGGCGCTGGGTGCCGTGACCGCCATCTATGCCGGGTTTGCGGCCACCAGTATCTACGCGGTGCCGTCCTTCGCGGTGCTTTTCGCGTTCCTGTCGATGCTGATCGTGCTGGGCATCGCCACCAGCGGCGGACTTACCTCGCGCTATACCCTGCTGCTGGCCGGCATCGCCTTCAATGCCATTTTCAGCGCCCTGACCTCGCTGGTCATCGTGCTGTCCACCGATCAGTTCGAAATGGCCCGTCAGATCGTCGGCTGGCTGATGGGCGACCTGACAAACCGCAGTTGGCAGCATGTGCACATCGTGCTGATCATCACCCTGATCGGCACCTTGTGGTCGATGCTGTACGCCCGCGACCTCAACATCATCATGCTCAGCGAAGAGATCGCCGCCAATCTGGGGGTCAATGTGACCTGGTCCCGCAATATGCTGCTGTTTTTCTCCGCATTGCTGACCGGCGGCGCCATTGCCGTCTCCGGCGCCATCGGGTTTGTAGGCCTGATATCACCGCACATCATGCGAAGTTTTGTCGGATCGGACAACCGTGTGCTGATCCCCGCCGCCGGTATGCTGGGGGGGTCGCTGGTGGTCTATTCGGACTGCGTGGTGCGCGTCTGGGGCAGCGGCGGATTGCGCATCGGAGTTTTGACCGCGCTGCTCGGCGGCCCGTTTTTTCTCTATCTGATCATCCGTGATCGCCGCAAATTCGTGTTTTTCTGAATCTGATTCGCCGGGTACCGTTTGATCGGCGCCCGTTATTGCCGGAGGCTGCACCGTCATGAATCCTACCGCCAACAACACCTCCTCAACCACACAACCAACTTCCGCGGAGACGCTTCGCGCCCGGATTCAACAGGTCGAGGAGGAGATCGGCAAAATCATCATCGGCCAGCAGGGGATGATCGAAGCCATTATCTGCACGTTGTTGTCCCGAGGCCATATCCTGCTGGAAGGGGTGCCGGGGCTGGCGAAAAGCCTTACGGTCGGGACTTTTGCCCGCACCATCGGCGGGGTATTCAAACGCATTCAATTCACGCCGGACAAGCTGCCCAGCGACATCACCGGCACCACCGTTTTCAACCAGGCTACCGGCGCCTTCACCTTCCACCAGGGACCGGTGTTCTGCAACATCCTGCTGGCTGACGAAATCAACCGAGCAGCGCCCAAGGTGCAGTCGGCGCTGCTCGAGGCGATGCAGGAAAAACGCGTCAGCATCGACCGCGACCAGTACCGGCTACCCGAATTGTTCATGGTACTGGCGACCATGAACCCGGTGGAGCAACTCGGCACCTACCCCCTGTCGGAGGCGCAACTCGACCGGTTTATCGCCAAGGTCACCGTGACCTACCCCCCCAGGGCATTCGAGGAACAACTGCTCAGGAAAAAGAGCACCAATTTCGAGGAGCTTCAAAAAGCCGTACCGTGCCTGTTGCAACCGGATGAGGTGGTGGCCATGCAGCAGCATGTGGCCCATCACGTTACCGTCTCACCGGCAGTGGTCGCCTATATTCTCGAAATCTGTCTGCGCACCCGCCCCCAGGCAGATGAAGCGCCACCGACGATACGCAACTACGTCTCAGTGGGGGTCTCACCGCGCGCCGGGGAGCATCTTATCGCCTATTGTAAGGGGTTCGCCTTTTTGCGCGGACGCGACTACGTGGCCTTTGAGGATGTCGAGACCTGTGCCGCCCAGGTCCTCGGGCATCGCCTGATCCTCAGCGACGCGGCCATTCTGGAAGGGATCCATGCCGTCGATCTGCTGCAGGACATCGTGAGTTCGGTTGTCCCTTATGCTGCGGACAACCTGCGGGAGCACCACTGAGCCATGAAACCACCCTATCGTTTTAATATCCTGCTCAAACACCCGCCACGCAACGACATGGCGGGCGACTGGGCCGGGTTTGACCGGGGCACTGGTTACGAGTTCTGGGGGTTGCGAAAATATCTGCCAGGAGACAGCTGGAGCCGGATCGACTGGAAAGCGTGCGCACGCAGCGGCGAATTGCATGTGCGGGAGTTTCTCAGGGACAGCGCCTACAACCTGCTGCTGATCTGCGATGTGAGCTGCTCCATGCACTTCGGCAACAAGTTCGCCATGACCCGGGATCTGGCCGTCTCCCTGGCCCATGCCGCCTTGCGCAGCAACAATCCCTGCGGCTTGCTGCTGTTCGCCGACAAGGTGCTGACCTGGCTTCCGCCGAGTGCCGCGCCGCGACAGTTTCATCGCATCGTCAACGCCTTGCAGCAAGCCCCGGCCGTCAAAAGCCGGCAGACCTGTCTGGCGCCGGCCCTGGATTACGCCATGAAGCGGCTATCCTCCTGCCTGGGGGTAATCATTTCGGATTTTCACACGGACCTCGGCAGTCTGAAAAATCTGATGGATGCCGCGGACCGTCGTTTCCCTGCCCATGAAATGGTTGCCCTGCATGTACTGGATGACGTCGAATACCAGCTCACCGATATCGATGGCGGCCTGTTTACACTCATGGATGTGGAATCGGGCCACCAGATGGCCCTGGATCTGTCCGATTTTCAGAAATTCAATGCCCTGCTGCGTCGGGAGCGGGAACGTACCGTGCGGGTCCTGTCCGGAGTCGGCATCGATTCGGCGGTGTTGCCGGTCGACGCTACGGATATCCAGGCTCGCGTCAATACCCTGTTCGCCCGGCGCCTGGCAGCCAGAGTCTGACTTGACACTGTTTATCCCAAGGGAAAGTCCATGAAACAGCATCTTCACACTGCATCCCATGCATCTGCAAAACGCCTTGATTTCCTTGTGCCGGCGGGGCTGTTTGTCCTGGTGGTGGTTGGATTTCTGTTGCTTGCCGCTCCGCCCCTGGCAGCCCAGGGATTAAACGATCAGGAAGCGGCGACAACGGGAGTTCCCGCCGAAGCATTGCCGGCGCCCGGGGCCTCTTCAGAAACCGCCTTGAACCCCCTTGATGCGGAACGCATCGCCTGCTTTGATCGCCTCTGGTCCGGCTATCAGGAGGATGTTTGGTTCTACGGTAAAAACGGCCAGCGAATCGTACCCGAACCGAACCTTGAATGGCTTGTGGTGCGATTGATGGCCGGGACCAGGCAAATCGACACGTTTCCGACGGAAGCAGTCGACGATCTCTCGCCGGACGGGGCAGACAGCGTTGCTGAGCCACCCACCGACATTTTTCCGCCAGGGACATCTGATACCTATTCGATGGGGGTTGGCAACATTCAGCTCCCATCCTTCGAGTCTTTCAACCAACAGTATGGCGAATACTTCAGTCACTTTCTCCACGAGCCGGACCTGGCCCCCTTCATGGCAGCCTACCGGCTGCACCGGGATATGCCCGCGGAGGTTTTTCAGGCCCTGATGGACCGGTTGCAGCAGGATCCACGGGTCAAGTATGCGCATCCGGCCTGGAAAATCGCGCATCAACTATATGCCCCCCTGGAACGCATCGAAATCACCTGGAAAACCGCTGCCGGCATCCGGCAGAGACAGGCACTTCTGCAAGCCGTCGGTGCCGTTGAAGCCGATGATGTATCGCCCTCCAACCATCAAAAGGTCACCATCGACCCCTGTCGGCAAAATGTCTGGCAAAGCGCCAACCTGCTGGCCGAAGACATCCGCGTGGCGCAAGCCTGGCCGGCGCTGATGCCTCTGGTGCCGCCTGTCAGCGTGCGGTTCGAGCTGGCCATCAACGGTGCCATGCCCGGCACCGCCATCCCCTTTACCTTTGAACTGCGATTCACCGACCAGGTAAAAATTGAATCGAGCACCATTGCCAACCTCAATTTAAAACCGGTGGGTATTTTCCATAATTTGTACGACATCCATTACGATGTCCCGTTAAGCGCCGTCGACCTGAACCGCAGCCCCATTCGCATCACCGGACAGATGAAGATCTATGCCACCGGCGAATACAGCATCCCCGGGATTCCGGTCTATTATACCGACAGCCACGCACCTGAAAGTAGGGTGCAGCTCATCAAAACCGGTGAAAGGCCGGTGCGCATCGCCGCGATGATCCCCGAAACCCAGGAAGGTTTTGACCTGCAGACCGGCGAGCCCGGCCCCATGCCGGTCATGGACCTCATCGCAACCACAGGGGCAAAACGCCGCTATGCCCTGCTGATGCTGATCGGTTTGGCTCTCATCGGCCTGGCCGGCGC
Organism: Pelobacter sp. UBA6093; assembly: GCA_002435955.1. Classification (GTDB taxonomy): domain Bacteria; phylum Desulfobacterota; class Desulfuromonadia; order Desulfuromonadales; family Syntrophotaleaceae; genus Syntrophotalea. The sequence continues at coordinate 61,366 of DIWZ01000003.1, read as the reverse complement.
AGCGGCGGCGATTCTCTGGCGCAGCCGTCGCCAGCAGGCCGTTCAACCGCAAAACAACGCCCTGCCCCGCAGACATGCTGCGGCAATCGCAGCCGTTCAGATCGTACAGCAACATCCGGGGTTGACGGAACTGGCCGCACTTGGCATCGCCTTGAAGAACTACCTGGCCGAATTCGTCGGGCTGGATGAAGATAAACGGGGAGGCAGTCATGCCGCCTTCTTGCGTCGCATCGAAGCAGGGCTGCCCGACACATGCCGCTCATCCGCCGCGGAGGTGCTGTCCATCATCGATCACGTCCTGGCGAAGGGTGACCCGGCAGCCATTCCGACCGAGTTGTCCGGCAAGGCCGCCCGGCTTATCGAAACGTTGCGGGCGTTTACGGATGCGCGACCGGATTCTGCCGAAAAACACTGAACCTTCTCTGCCGCCGGATGGTGTCGATGCCTGGTTTTGAACTGCAATTTCCCCTGGCCCTGCTGCTGCTGTTAGCGGCGCCGTTTTTCCTGGTGCTGCGACGGCGCACACGGCGCAAACTGTCATACCCGGCCATCATCCCGGAAATGGCCGCGCTGCGGCCGGGATTCTGGAAGCGTCATTACAACGGTATTTTTTTCACCCTGGTGTATGCATGTCTGGTGCTGAGTCTGGCCAATCCCGGTTATTCGAAAGAAACGGTGGAGGAATTCATCGAATCGAAATGGCTGTTTCTCGCCCTCGACCTGTCCGGTTCCATGAAACGCCCGGTCAGCCAGTCCTCGGACCAGACCCTGGGCGATCTGGCTCTGGACGGCATCCATGCCTTTATCGATATGCGCCGCGATGATGATTACATCGGCCTGGTGGCGTTTTCCAGTTATGCCAAGCTGCTGGCTCCACTGACTTTTGACAAAAACCTGCTCAAGGCCAAACTCGATCTGGTGCGCAGCAAAAATCACTCGCGTATCTACCGGGAACTGGGAGCCGGTGGTGGCACCAACGCCTCCGAAGCGGTCTGGTTATCCCTTTCGGCGTTTTTTTCCATGCTGCCGGAGGAAAATCGCCTGAGCGTGGAACAAATAGCCGGTATGCGCGAATTTCTGCTCGGCGAACCTGGTACCTTGCTCGATATTCCCCAGAAAATCCGCACCGCGGCGCTTGGCACCGGCATGGCCGTTATCCTCTTCACCGACGGTCGTATCGAACCGACCCAACGCGCCCACGTGCGCAGCGGCGCTTTGCCGAACCTGGTCAACATCATCACCCTGATGAAAGCGGTCGGGGTCCGGTTCTATATAATTTCGGTGGGGGGCGAGGTGGACGAAGCGGTGGAAAGAGCCATGCAACCGACGGTCGGTGAGCCTGCTGTCGGACGTATTTTCGTTACATCCCGCGGTCTGGACCGGGAACAGGTCGAAGAAGTCTACCGGGAGATCGACATTCTGGAAACCAATCGCAACCTGACCCGCATCACCCTGCAACCCCGCTGGACCCGACAGGTGCTGGCGCTTCTAGGCTTCGGCCTCATGGTGCTGCACCTGCTTCTGCGCAGCCTGCCGCGGCTGCGAAAACTTTGAAACAACCCTTATCGTCTTGCAACGACTTCGAGGAATATATCATGCCTACCCTCACAGACACCCTTCTGCGAAACAAACGTGCCGCCGCTATCAGCCTGGGCGCTGTCGGATTGACAGGCATGGTTCTGCTGATCGTCGGTGCCATCGGCTACCTGCACAGTTGGCAACAACGCACGGTCATGCAGCATATCAATGCGCGCATGACCAGCATATCCCGGATAAGCGACCGTCAGTCCGCGATTTCCGAACTGGAGGGGATCACCGACGAGGCGAAAAAACTGGACCTGAATCTTCCGGAAGCCGAGTATGCCCGGCTGTGGCATGCGTGGCAGTCCGCCGTCGATGATTTCAAGCAGATCACCGCAGCCCTGAACAACCGCTATCTGGCTGTCGTGCAGCAGCAGAGGTTACAGACCTTCCATGCGCAGTTGCTGGCTCTGCGCGACAGCTGCACCGCAACCCTCGAAGGCAGCAGGCAATTACCCGCCTCGTTGGGGTGGAAGTTGCACAATCTCAAAGCGAATGTGTCGGTGATGCTGGCTTACAGCGTACTCACTTTTGAACAGGACGGTCGCAAGGCGGCAAAATTCCTGTCCGATGCTGTGGACGACTACAAAATTTCCATCGATCTTGTCGACCAGATCCCCAGTTCTTCTCTGGAGCGGTCCCTGCCTCGCTGGAACATGGAACTCATTGTCGGTCTCGGTGAATACCGGCGCCTCGGCCTGAGCGAAATCCCTCAGGAAAACATGACAGATGTTCAGGAACAACTCGAAGCTTTCATCCCCGACGTGGCCGGTTTCGCACCTGGAGTTCCTCTGGAAACCCGGGTCGAGAAATAGGAATCTGTCATGCATTTCACTTCGCCGCAGATGTTCTGGCTGCTTTTACTGCTCATTCCCATCGGTTGGCGCGTTCTGTCCACCGAACGCGTTCTAAACCGTTGGCGAAAACGCTTCAGGGCGGACACGGGCAGCAGCCCGACCTGGCGTCTGACCGGCCGATGCCTGCTGCCGCTGCTCGGGTTGGCAAGCCTGGTGATCGCTTTGACAGGACCCAGCATAACTGTTATGCGCGCGGGAAACCTTAACGAAAACCTGGTTCTGGCAATCGGCATCGACGTCAGCAAATCGATGCTGGCGGAGGATGTGATTCTGCATCGACAACCCGGGGACCATACCGAGCCCCTTTCCAACCGACTGAATGCCGCGCAGCGATTGGCTCTGAGCATCCTCGAACGTCTGGATGGGCAGAAAGCCGGCCTGTTCTTTTTCGCGCGTAACGGTATCGAAGTCGTCTCCCCGACGCGTGACAGCGGATTTCTGCGATACATGGTGGCCCACACCAACCTTGGCGACCTGACTGAGTCGGGCAGCAATCTGCTGGCAGCACTCGACAGCGGTATGATGATGCTCGAAAGCCAGGCTGAGATTCCTGCGCGCGCTGTAATCCTCATTACCGACGGCGAAGACACCGAAAACAACCGATCGGCGATTCTGCAGAGCCTTTCCCGGAAAACCGGAGCCGCAATCCCCGTATTTACCGTCGGAGTCGGGCATCCCCATGAAGCCTTTATCCCCATCCGCAGGAAGGGCTCAACCTCCATCGATGGTTTTTACCTGGACAGTCAGGATATCCCGCTAAGAACACGGCTCGACCAGCAACCCCTTCAGGACATAGCGGCAGCGACCGGCGGTGCCTATTTCTTTCTCGGCGACGAGCACCCGGGAAAAGTCGCGGAAAAGCTTATGCAAGGAATCACAACAACTATGGCATCTCCCTTCGACCTCCCGCCACGACGCGCTCCATTTGATCTCGCCCCGTTCTTTCTGCTCGGCAGTCTGTTTTTTTACATACCTTTTCTGCTTTTGTGATGGCCTGGGAACCTGTCGGACTATCCAGGGCCGAAGCGAAAATCTGGATGTTTGTGAACAGATTTTGGCTCGTTTGAAGGTTCATAGCCGTAGCTATNNTGCAGCCGGCGCATGGATAGTCCGACAGGCTCCTAGGTGTTGAAAATGCTCAGAACACATATTCTGTGCAAAAAACCACGCTGTTTGCAAGGCGCTTTATAAATAGGTTTTCCTGTATTTCCAAATAGTTGCATATTTTAAAAAAAAAATATCGACAGCACACAAAAGTATACGCCATCCGATATTGAACTTTCGTTCTATTTTGTGCTATAAGTTGTCAACTCTGAAAAGCTCATTGATATATGCATCAGCGATTGACGCAAAACTACCAATCTCCGAGCCTCGCTGCCTACTGGGAAGGTCCTTATGGCGACAGGCCTACGGGTTCCGCTGGAAACAGTGGCGCCTCCCTTTTTGGAAAGGAGATTTTACCCGGAACCATTCCAGATAGTAAAAGATTGGGAGGAAGTACAGAATGGATAAGATTTTCCGCGTTAACATGACCGATCTGACCTGCAAAGTCGAGCAAGTCCCCGCTGAGTACAAAACCTTGGGTGGTCGTGCCCTGACCTCCACCATCGTGGCCTCTGAAGTACCCCCGATGTGTCACCCCCTCGGCCCCAACAACAAACTGGTATTCGCTCCCGGCCAGCTGTCCGGTACCCCGGCTGCCAACTCCGGCCGTATGTCCGCTGGCGCCAAGAGCCCGCTGACCGGCACCATCAAGGAATCCAACTCCGGTGGTACCAGCGCTCAGCAATTCGCCAAAATGGGCATCAAAGCCATGATCATCGAAGGCATGCCTAAGGACGACAAGTGGTACCGCCTCCATGTCACCATGGACGGCGTAACCTTCGAAGACGCTTCCGAGCTGGTCGGCAAGCAGAACTTCGACGTCATCGACGCCATGAATGCCAAGTATGACGAAAAAATCGGCGTCATGACCATCGGTATCCCCGGCGAAAATCGTCTTGCTGCCGCCAACATCTCGGTAAAAGACCCCGACCAGAAGATCCGCTCCCACGGTCGTGGCGGCCTCGGCGCCGTTATGGGCTCCAAGAAAATCAAGTGCATCACCACTGACGCTACCGGCGCCGGCAAAGTTGAAATCGTCGATGCCGAAAAATTCCGTGCCGCTGCCAAAGTATTTGCCAAGGGCATGCTCGATCACCCCGTTACCGGCGAAGGTCTGCCCATCTACGGCACCAACGTTCTGATCAACATCCTGAACGAAGCCGGCGGCCTGCCGACCAAAAACTTCAAATACGGCCAGTGCGACCATCATGACAAAGTGTCCGGCGAAACCATGCACGACACCATCGCCGCTCGCGGCGGCAAAACCAAGCATGGCTGCCATGCCGGTTGCATCATCCAATGCTCCCAGGAATACGTTGACGAGGCAGGCGTTTACATCACCTCCGGCTTCGAATACGAAACCGTTTGGGGCCTTGGCATCAACTGCATGATCGAAAACCTGGACGACTGCGCCCGCATCGACAACGCCATGGACAACATCGGTATCGACTCCATCGAAGGCGCCGTTCTGATCGCTGTCGCCATGGAAGCCGGTGTCATTCCTTGGGGTGACGGCAAAGAAACCCTGCGCGTCATGAACGAAGAAATCGGCAAGTGCACCCCCATTGGCCGTATTCTCGGTAACGGTACCGGTTCCGTTGGCACGGCTTTCGGCCTGACCCGCGTTCCGGTTGTCAAAAACCAGGGTATCCCTGCTTATGACCCCCGTTCGGTCAAAGGTATCGGCATCACCTACGCTACCTCCACCCAGGGTGCCGACCACACTGCCGGTTACACCATCGCTACCAACATCCTCAAAGTCGGCGGTTTCATCGATCCCCTGACCAAAGAGGGCCAGGTCGATCTGTCCCGCAACCTGCAGATCGCTACCACCGCAGTTGACAGCACCGGTATGTGTATCTTCGTAGCCTTCCCGGCTCTGGATATCCCCGAAGTGCTGCCCGCACTGGTGGACATGATCTCTGCCCGCTTCGGCGTCGAAATGAGCGTTGACGATTTCGTCGGCATGGGCTCCAAGATCCTGAAAATGGAAAAAGCATTCAACACCGCAGCCGGTTTCAGCAATGAAGACGACCGCCTGCCCGAGTTCTTTGAGCTCGAGCCGGTAGCTCCTCACAATGCTGTATGGGATTTCACCCCTGCTGAAATCGACGAAGTTTGGAATTTCTAAAATTCGTTTGATATGCAATACCAGTGGGCACCCCAATGGGGTGCCCATTCTTTTTAACTGGTCCATTTTTTAGAAGTTATTGCCAGAAACCATTGTTCCCTATATTTGCAGATCGACAAACAGGTGCCCCATGAAAATTACTGTTAAACTTTTTGCAGGATTTCGTGACAATCGCTTTAAGGTAGCCGATCAGGACTACCCGGAGGCGTCCACCGTTGGCGACATATTGACAGCCCTCGACATCAACGGCCCGGAACTCGGTGTTGCGCTTATCAACGGCCGGCATGTGCTACCCGACCACGTCATGATGGATGGGCAGACCCTGTCGCTATTTCCCAAGGTCGGCGGTGGTTAATTTTTCCCACTTACCCCCGAACCAACTTTGCAACCGGATACATTCCGGTCAATTTAATAGAATACGTTCGACGGCGCTTTCGGGCCTAACCGGGAAGCAGGATATGAATCCCCCCTGGCCCGCCACTGCAAGCGAGAACGAGGAACCAACATGCCACTGGCTCTCATGCTGGCAAGGCGGTTCCGAGAACGATCCGCAAGCCAGTCAACCTGCCGTTTCGAACATCCCACATCATCTTCCCCGGGCTTATGGGAAGATGAGCTGAAGCGGTCGTCACTGTTGTGGGCACATCGGACTTATGGTGTGCAGATGCTGGGGACCATGCTCCTCTTCGTGCTCCCTCCAGCTTGGGCACAAAGAGGAATTTTTTTTACAGATCCTGCCATGAACAAAACAGAAGGCTATTGCCAACCATGCCCACTCCGCATGAAACCTTCGGCCTGTGGTTGATCCTTTCTCTGGGGATTCATGTCGCAACGCTTGTCCTTTGGCCACTACCACCTTCCTGGAAGGTCGTACAACCTTCCTACGTCGCGATAAATCTGCGTCCCACAGGAGGATCTGCCGGTGAGGCTCCGATCACCCCCGCGTCGCCCCAAACACTCGTTGACCGGCCGGCACCAAAACAATCGGCAAAAAAAAACCCGCCAGCCTTTGCCACAGTAACAATAACGAGCAAAACACACACCCGATCGTTGGTAAAATCTTACTCTCAGCCCTTACTCACAGAATTATCCAAAACGACTGCAACGCCTTCAGACGATCCGGACACATCAAAATCGACGCCCATGCCGACACCTGTCCATACAAGTAACAGCGAAGGCCCCACCGAAAGCGACCTTTCAATCAACACATCAGGGATTTTCAGTGATCAGCCAGGAGGCATACCTGAAAGAACATCGGATAACATCGGTGGGATTCCAAGCAGCGGAATATCCGGCGCCGCCACAGGCCAGGGCATGCTGCGCGCCACCCCCCTAGGTTACGGCGACAACCCCGCCATGCCCTACCCACGCATCGCGCGCCGCAGGGGATGGCAGGGGGAAGTCCTGCTGCACGTTTCCGTATCGGAAAGCGGACGGGTGGTTTCCGCGGACATCGAACAGTCATCCGGCTATGGGATTCTCGACGACACAGCCATCCAGCAGGTATCCGGATGGCGTTTTCGCCCCGCCAGCCGCCACGGCGTACCCAGGCCTGATACGGTCCTGGTGCCTGTCCATTTTCAGCTTCACTCCCCTTGAAGGGGTCCCCAGAATAGAAAGAGGCCGGATCCCTTTGGAACCCGGCCTCTTTATTCAACATCGCTTCGTCAAAATATGGACGCCAAACGCTCGTAAGACTTTTTCAGGCGGCTGGCAAGTGCCAGCAGGATAGTTCGATAAACCTTCATGCCCACGGCGGGGTGCTCGGCGAGAAGTTTCTCGAAAGCCTCTTTTCCGATCACAGCCAACCGGGCATCCTCCAGGGCGACAATACTGACAGCCCGCGGACTCTGATCCATGAAAGACAGCTCCCCGATAACGGCTCCAGGACCGAATACGGCTACGACAACCTGCTTACCCGGAAATTCCGTATCTTTTTTTGCTTCGAGATATCCGGACAGGATCAGGGCAAGGTAATGCCCAGACTGCCCTTCTTGCCAGAGAGTTTGCCCCGCGCCGACATCGCAATCCTTTAAATAAGGCAACAGGCAAGTTACTTCCGTTTCGCTGAATATATGCAGACCTTCAAGGCATGTCCGCAAGTCGGCCGTCATACCCTCCGTCCCGGAGGCGGAACGATCTGCATTCATGGTGCTCACACTCCCTGCTTTTTCGCAGAACCCTTAGCGGCCTTTTTGGCCGCATCCAACTCACGGATTTTTTCTTCAAGACGCGTGAGAAGGCCATCAAAACCCTCCTTACGGACGATTTCGTTATAACTGCTGCGATAGTTATTGACCAGGCTTACTTCCTCGACAATCACATCATAGACCAGCCATTCTTTGCCCTTGAGACGCACCCGGTAGCTTACCGGTATATCTTTGTTGGCAACCACGATGGTGTCGACCTGCCCCCTGGTGCCCTGCACCGTTTCGCCGACATACTCAACACGTTCGTTCTGATAGGTATAATTACGAATTCGAATGCGGTAGGTATCCTCCAACAACTGTGAAAAAAGTTCGATGAAACGTGCCCTTTGCTTGGGGGTGGCATTTCGCCAGTGAATACCCAAGGTTCGCTGCGACATGGCCTCGAAATCGAACTTGTCACGCACCATCACGTTCACCTGGTCGAGAATGGCATCCTGGGAAAGCTCTTTGTTGCGCAAAACTTCAACGATCTTGTCGAGGGTAACCCGAAGCTGTGCCGTCGGACTGGGAACGGCCATAGCCGGGTTCACCCATCCGAATATTGCAAACATCAGGATAAACATTAGATACTTCCTGATTTTCATTGCCGAACTCCTTATTTCTTGATCTTTCCGTCACGGTACTGCTCATAGGCATTCCGGACGAACAAATAGGGGTCAAGGGCATCCTGCTTGATGCCTTCGTAAGTATCCTTATCAAGCGAAAGATCCGTTTCTTTATCCAAACCGACCAAGCCGACCCGCTCTACGGGCTTCATGTCGATATAATGCAAAGGATCAAGGAAAAAATCACCGACCATTCCGACCGAGTCGCGAGTATTGGAGGGACCGAGAAGCGGCCACACGATATAAAATCCTGAACCGACACCGTAGTTTCCGAGGGTCTGACCGAAATCTTCTTCCTTCCTGCCGAGATCGAACCAGGCCTTGGCCGGATCGAAAAGACCACCGATACCCAATGTCGAATTGATGATCAAACGCCCCAGTTCAGAACCCGCATCCCCTATTTTCAGTTGGAGCAGGGAATTGGCGAACCGTACGGGCGTACCCAGATTGGAGAAGAAATTCGAGACCGACTCGCGCGCCGGTTCGGGCACCACCCGGTAACCTCGGGCGATGGGCTTGAAAAGGTAAAAATATAGTTTGTCGTTAAACCAGAACATACCCCGGTTAAACGGCTCGATGGGATCGAAAACCGTGAGCGTTTCGATATCTCCGTTAGTGAAATCCTCCTCGTCGGTAAAATCCTCCTCGCCGACGATGGCATCAGACGCGGCCTCTACCTCCCCCAACTCCCCTGCGGAGTCCTCCACGACAACGGAATTTTCGCCCAGGTCTGCGCTACTTGACTCCACCGCCGGATCCTCGGTTACGGACAACGAATCTTCGACTGCCAGAGCATGCCCGGACGTGAGCAGTCCGGTGAGCATCACCAAGAGCGCAAACACTATAAAGCGTCTCATGAAATCCTCCTCCCGTCTTTATTTTTTCTCGAAGATATATTTACTGATCAGTTTTTCAATATTCACAGCGGACTCGGTCTCATAGATCTCGCCACCAGGCTGGATAAAATCCTCAAGCCCGCCGGGTGAAACATCGACGTATTTATCCCCAATGATACCAGAGGTACGAATCGAGGCGATACTGTCCTCCTGAAGTTTCACCTTGACGTCGATATCCATGCCTACCACCGCCTCGTATTTGTCAGGATCGAGGGAGACACGTGATACAGTCCCGATTTTGACGCCTGCCAACTCGACAACAGCCCCTTCCTTGAGTCCGGAAACGGACCCAAATCGCGCACGAACGGAATAGGTCTTGTCGCCGAACAGATTGACATTGCCGAGTTTGACGGAAAGATAGGCGAAACAGATGAAACCAGCCACCAGGAAAACTCCGACAGCCATCTCAACGTTAAACCTTTTCATAAAAAAACCGTTCCTCCCTTTCGCTGGAATAGATCGGCCCCATGGTCTCCTCGACAAAGGCCCGAATAACAGGATTATCGGCAAGCTGAAACTGCTCAGGAGGCATGTTTCCGAGAATTTTCCCATCGTGGATAAGTGCCACGTAGTCGGCCAGCTTGAAAATTTTAGGTACGTCGTGACTGACGATAACAGCCGAATATTTCAGCTTTGCCTGGGTCCGGTAAAACAGTCTGTATATCTCATTACTCATGCTGACGTCCAACCCGGTAGTGGGTTCGTCAAAAAATACGATGCGTGGATTCATAACCAGTGCCCTGGCAAGCCCGACACGCTTTTTCATACCGCCACTGAGTTGCGCGGGATATTTGTCTTCCATACCCACAAGATCCATAAGTTCAAGTTTTTCCTCGACATTATTGCGAATCTCAGGCTCGCTGGTGTCGGTACGTTCGCGCAGCGGCAGGGCTATGTTGTCGAACACGGTCATGGAATCAAACAGGGCGACATTCTGAAACAGAACACCGAAGTCCTTGCGGACCTCTTTCATCTGTCGCTTGTTCATGCGGGACAAATCCTTCCCGTCCACGAGCACCTGGCCGCTGTCGGGTTTCAACAACCCGAGCATGTGTTTGAGTATAACGCTTTTCCCTTGACCGCTGGGCCCGACAATAACCGTGGTGGTCCCCTCACGCACCACCAGGTTCACCTTTTTAAGCACCTGCTGCTGGCCGAAGGAACGCTCAACATCGATTAGTTCTATGGCAATCTTGCTATTTTGTTGATTCATGGAATTGCCCCTGTCAATCCTGGCGTTCAGCGGTCAAGAACCGCACATCGCTTTTTAGACAGCTAACCCTGGCGGCAGGATTACAACATGATGGCACTTAACAGGTAGTCCCAGACCAGAATGGCTACGGACGACAACACAACCGCATCGGTAGTAACCCGACTCACCCCTTCAGCACCAAAACCGCCGGAACGCTCGAGGTGCAGAAAATACCCTTTGGCAGCGCTGATCCAGATGATCAATAGTCCGAACACCAGCGATTTGACCAACCCCATTTCAACATCGTTCCAGACGACGCTTGAATACATCTGCTGAAAATAAGCGCCTTTGTTTACCCCCAGCATGGTAACACCGACCAGATATCCGCCGAGAATCCCGGCCATATCGAAAATAGCCGTCAGCAGGGGCATGGACAAGATCCCCGCAACGAATTTGGGCGCCATGAGATATTTGTAGGGATCAATGGCCATGCATTCGAGCGCATCGATCTGCTCGGAATTGCGCATAATGCCGATCTCGGCACAAATAGCGGAACCGGCGCGCCCGACCACCATGAGGGCCGCGATAACCGGCCCCAGTTCCCTGAGCAGGCTCAAGGCTACGGCTGCCCCGAGCAATCCTTCGGAACCGAACTTTCGCAGCGTATAATAACCTTGTAACGCCAGTACCATGCCGGTAAAGGACCCGGTAAACAGTATGACGAAGGTGGATCGGGCACCTATGAAATGCAACTGCCGGATAATGGGACCGAGCTTGTATGGCGGACGTACCACGCTGAACAGGCAGGCTGCCAGGAAAATCCCCATGCGCCCGGCCTGCTCGAGATAGAGCAGAAAGGCTCCACCCACCTTCTGAAAAAATTGTCCAACTGCATGGACCATCCACATCATACCGGCACAATCCCCCCGAAAACAGCGGCCTGGCTGCCGTAGCTGCTGATTGCCATCTATGCAACCGCCTGTCCTTTAGCCCGACACTGAAATCATTTCTCATTATACTGGGCTATTTTTAATTCAAGCTGCACATATTAGCACAGATTTTTCAAAATTACACACCCATTTCAATTACCCAACATATCCCGTAAACGCCACTCCTGCGGCATGAATCCGGCCGGGGCGAAGCCAAGAAGACAAGGCCAGGATATTTTTTTTGCATTTTCGGCCCAAGGCTATTAGTATACAGCCTGCCTCGCCACTTGATAGTTCGGCGTCGCCTATATGGCGCATGCCATGACCTTTCGAACCGCGGCGGGCGTCTTTCGTGTCGGCCTCCCCTTACAGTCAGAGTGATTCTTCGATCCGGTACATCAAGGTCGTTATCATATTTTTTCTTCTTCGGGTCGTGCAACCGACCAGGTCCCTGCTGCGATGGTTGGCTCATCTGGCGCAGGGTGTTGAGGATGGGGGCTATGTTATCGCTGCACATACCGGCTTAACCCGCTATCAGAGGATATTTGTACCATGCCTTTGAAACATGTTATTCGCAGTGCCGTAGGGCGCAAACTGTTTATGGCCGCCACGGGTATTATCCTGTTTGGCTTCGTTGTCGCTCACTTGCTCGGCAACCTCTCCATCTACCTTGGCCCGGAGGGCATTAATGCCTACGCCAGGCAGTTGCATCAACTGGGACCGATTTTATGGATTTTTCGACTCGGCCTGATCGGCGCCGCGGCCCTGCACGTGCTTTTCGGCATCACCCTGACGCTGGAAAGTCGCAGAGCGCGCCCGGTGGCCTACATACGCAAAAAACACCTGCGCAGCACCCTTGCGGGCCGCACCATGATCTACAGCGGCCTGATACTGGCGACCTTCATCGTCTTCCACCTTTTGCATTTCACTTTCCGTGCCATAGGGCCGCAAATTGAAATGCTTGACGGCGGCGTGGTCAATGTTTACCGCATGATTGTCGACAGTTTCAGGCAAGTGGGCTACGCCCTGGCCTATGTGGTTGCCATGGTCGTGCTGTTCTTTCATATCAGTCACGGTTTTGCCAGTCTATTTCAGACCATGGGCATGAACAACGAAGTCACCCTGCCCTGGATGGGACGAATGAGTCGCATTATTGCAGTCATTCTGGCAGCGGGCTACGTATCCATTCCGGCACTGATTTTCCTTGGCCTTGTAATAAAGTAGGGAGTTTACTGTGATACTCGACGGCAAATGCCCATCCGGCCCCCTGGCGAACAAATGGGACACTCATCGCCAGACACTCAAACTGGTCACCCCGGCCAATAAGCGCAAATTCAAAATCATCGTCGTCGGCACTGGCTTGGCCGGGGCTTCGGCGGCAGCAACCCTCGGCGAACTCGGATACAGGGTGGAGGCGTTCTGTTATCAGGACAGCCCCCGTCGCGCCCACTCCATCGCCGCCCAGGGCGGTATCAACGCTGCCAAAAACTATCCGAACGATGGCGACAGCATCTATCGCCTGTTCTACGATACCATAAAGGGCGGTGACTTCCGGGCCCGCGAAGCCAATGTCTACCGATTGGCCCAGATCAGTAACGCCATCATCGATCAATGCGTGGCTCAGGGCGTGCCCTTCGCCCGCGACTATGCCGGCTACCTGGAAAATCGCTCGTTTGGCGGCGCACAGGTTTCCCGCACCTTTTTTGCTCGTGGCCAAACGGGGCAGCAATTGCTGCTCGGCGCTTACCAGGCGCTGTCATGCCAGATTGCGGCAGGCTCCGTGAAAGCTTTCCCCCGCACCGAAATGCTGGATCTGGTCCTGGTGGACGGCCAGGCCAGGGGCATCACCGTGCGCGACCTTACCACGGGGGAAATCCGATGCCACGCTGCCGATGCGGTCATCCTGGCCACCGGCGGCTACGTCAACGTCTTCAACCTATCGACCAATGCCATGGGATGCAGCGTGACCGCGGCCTGGCGGGCCCATAAAAAAGGCGCATTGTTTGCCAACCCCTGTTACACCCAGATCCATCCGACGTGCATCCCGGTCAGCGGCGACCACCAGTCCAAGCTGACCCTGATGTCGGAGTCGTTACGCAACGACGGTCGCATCTGGGTTCCCAAAAAGTCTGGCGATACGCGTTTACCCCAGGATATTCCCGAAACCGAGCGAGACTACTATCTGGAGCGCAAATATCCCAGCTTCGGCAACCTGGCGCCCCGCGACATCGCTTCGCGTGCCGCCAAGGAAGTCTGCGACGCCGGTTACGGTGTCGGGCCCGGTGGACGCGGCGTGTATCTCGACTTCGGAGATTCTATCGAACGGCTTGGCGAGGATGCGATTCGCGCCCGTTATGGCAACCTGTTCGAGATGTATGAGCGTATCACCGACGAAAATGCCTACCGGCAGCCGATGCGCATCTATCCTGCTCCCCACTACAGCATGGGCGGGCTATGGGTGGACTACAACCTGCAGAGCAATGTCGACGGCCTGTTCGTACTCGGCGAAGCCAACTTCTCTGATCATGGCGCCAACCGCCTGGGGGCCAGCGCCCTTATGCAGGGACTGGCCGACGGCTACTTCGTCATCCCCTACACCATCGCAGACTACCTGGCACGCACCACCCCGGGCACGATCGAAGACACTCACGAAGCCTTTCGGCAGTCGCGCCAACAGGTCGCGCAGCAAACCGACCGGTTGCTTTCCATCAACGGCCGCAAAACCGCCAGCGAGTTTCACCGCGAACTCGGCGACATCATGTGGGAACAGGTCGGTATGGCCCGCAGCGCAACCCGTCTCACCGAGGCTCTCAAGCGCATCCCCGAGCTTCGCGACGAGTTCTGGCAGAATGTCCGCATCCCGGGCAGCGCCCAGCAGCTCAACCAGGAGCTCGAAAAAGCCGGCAGAATCGCTGACTTTCTGGAGTTCGGCGAACTGTTGGCGCGCGATGCCCTCAACCGCGAGGAATCGTGCGGAGGCCATTTCCGCGTCGAGCACCAGACCCCGGACGGTGAGGCCCTGCGTAACGACGCCGATTTCGCCTATGTCGCCGCCTGGCAGTACAAAGGCGCGGACCAGACCCCGGTGCTGCATAAGGAACCGCTGACCTTCGAGAATATTGAACTGGCCGTAAGGAGTTACAAGTGATGGACCTGACACTGCACGTCTGGCGGCAGAAAGGCCCCAAGGATAAAGGCAGACTGACAACCTACAAGGCAACCGACATCAGCTCCGACATGTCTTTTCTGGAAATGCTGGACGTTGTCAACGAGGGGCTGATCAAGCAAGGGATTGAACCGATTGCCTTCGACCATGACTGCCGGGAAGGAATCTGCGGCACCTGCTCGCAGGTCATCAACGGCGATCCGCACGGCCCCCAGGCCAGGACCACCGTCTGTCAACTGCACATGCGCCAATTCAAGGACGGCGATGAAATCTATATCGAGCCTTGGCGTTCGCGGGCGTTTCCGGTCATCAGGGATCTTGTCGTCGACCGCAGCGCCATGGACCGGCTGATGCAGGCCGGCGGTTTCGTATCGGTCAAAACCGGCGGCGTACCCGACGCCAACACCATTCTGATACCAAAGGACGATGCCGAAACCGCCATGGACGCCGCCGAGTGCATCGGTTGCGGGGCCTGCGTGGCGGCCTGCCCCAACGGCTCGGCCATGCTGTTCGTAGCGTCCAAGGTCGGCCAACTGGCTAAACTTCCCCAGGGCAGGGCCGAAGCGGCACGCCGGGTCTGCACCATGACCGACGCCATGTTGGAAGAGGGTTTTGGCAACTGCAGCAATCACTATGATTGTGAGGCAGCTTGCCCGAAGGGTATCAGTGTCAAATTCATCGCTCAGCTTAATCGCGAATATTTCATGGCATTGCCCAAAGGTCATAAAGAAAAGAACTGATGCCGCACTCTTTCCACACCGGCACCAGCACCGCATGGCACATCTTGAAAGCCGCTTCCACCCGAAGCGGCTTTTTTGCGCCTGCCTGTTTTTTGTTCATCCGGACAGCCGCCAGATGGCCTTTTCATGAAAAATACTCCCTGAAAAGCGCGAATACAGCCGTATTTTTGTAAAAGTTTTCCAACTTTGCGCTCCCCGACCAGTTTTTATCATCAATGTGCCGACATTCCAGGCACGCGCGCATAATTATTATGCATTTTCTGTCCACCAAATACCCAGATTCGATATAACATGCTGTTATTATATGTTTTTTGTTTTTGGCATAACTGTTGCCAGATGGTGTTGCTTTGCATTTGTGGCAACGGCGCCACACACTATGTTAAATCAAGGGAGATTTAAACCATGGAAGCAACAGTCAACGGGCTGCTGAACGGCAGCAATGTGCTTTTTCTCATGCTGGGAGCGGTGATGGTGTTTGCCATGCATGCCGGATTTGCTTTTCTGGAAGTCGGCACCGTCACCACCAAAAGTCAGGTTAACGCTTTTTCCAAAATCCTTACTGACTGGGCAGTATCCACCATCATTTATTTTCTCATCGGCTACCCGCTCGCTTACGGCGTCCACTTCCTTTATTCGGCGGAAACCCTGCTCGGTGCCACCCAGGGTTTCGAACTGGTACGGTTTTTCTTTCTGCTTTGCTTCGCCGCCTGCATCCCGGCCATCATTTCCGGGGGGATTGCGGAACGTGCGCGCTTCTATCCCCAGGTCCTGGCAGGCGCCATCTTCGTCGGTCTGACCTATCCCTTGTTCGAATCCCTGATCTGGGGTCAGCACAGTGAATGGCTGCAATCGTTCTTCCAGACCTGGGGCGGCGCCCCGTTCCACGATTTTGCCGGCAGCGTGGTGGTTCACTCCATGGGTGGCTGGCTGGCATTGCCGGCGGTGCTGCTGCTGGGAGCGCGCCAGGGGCGCTACCTGCACGGCGGAAGCCATGCCATTCCGGTCAGTAATATACCTTTTCTGGCCCTGGGCAGCTGGATTCTGGCGGTCGGCTGGTTCGGATTCAATGTCATGAGCGCTCAGCAGGTCACCGGTATTTCCGGTCTGGTCGCGGTCAACTCGCTCATGGCTCTGGTCGGCGGGGTACTGTTCGCGTTGATTGCAGGGCGCAACGACCCCGGTTTTTTGCACAACGGCGCGCTGGCCGGCTTGATTGCCATCTGTGCGGGCTCGGATATCGTGCATCCACTGGCCGCCTTTTTCATGGGTGGCTTCGGCTCGCTGATCTTTGTCTACGGCTTCAAGTGGGAGCAGGAAAAACTGAAAATTGACGACGTGCTTGGGGTTTGGCCGCTGCATGGTATCATCGGCACCTGGGGAGGCATTGCCGCAGGGATTTTCGGGCAACCGCTGTTCGGCGGCATGGGGGGCGTAACCTTCTTGTCACAACTGGGCGGCAGCCTGCTGGCCGTTCTTTATGCCCTGCTCAACGGGTTCGTCATCTACGGCATTATCCGCAAAATCTTCGGCATACGCCTGACCGCAGAGCAGGAATTTTCCGGTCCCGACCTTGCCATTCACAGCATCAACGCCTACCCTGAGGAAACGGTCAAATAACCGTCCTGCCTTCTTCGACCTCCAAGACGGACCGCATCCGCCCGGCATCCCCAGAGGGCATGCTGAACGGGTGCGGTCCGCCTTGCCTGACGGGCCGACAGCCTGGGTAAGGACAACGGGGTTTGTACACCAGGAAATCAGGTTTCAGGCGATTTTTCGCGGCCGGACCGTTTGCCGCCCCAGCGCCTGTTTGATCATGCGGCATGGGAAGTCATCCTCCGTCACCACCCCGAATTTTTGCAGCACCCGCAACTCTTCCCCCGCAAGGATGAATCTGCCGTATTCATCCGCAAGCCCGCCTTGACGATAAAGCTCGGCCCAGCGCCGGTAATGGTTGCCCATGCGCACTTGAGGGTCGCTGTCCAACTGCAGGCTACGCTGCCTGACATTCCGTTCAAACTGCTCGAAGCCACGCATGGAATAATGGTACACCGCTATGCCGCCGAAGGTTTTGATACGATCATACGGCTTGTGGTATTCGAGCCAATTCGCCAAATGCCGGGCCCGATGATTGCCGCCCTTGATCTTGAACAGACCATGGGGATTGACGATCACTTTCGGACCGATCTTGGACAGGACAATAGTCACCGCCTCCCTGTGCAGGTTTTCATTGCCGTAAAAGATGGGGTTATCGACCCTCAACCGGCTGTCATGGAACTGGTATCCGGCCTGCAGAGCGCTGCGGTCAAGCAGCATGTTGAACCTCCGACAAGTCACATAAGTCCCCTTGAAGCCCAGCTGTTCCTTCAGATTTTCACCCTGCTGCGGCAACCAGAATTCGTCGGCATCGTTGCAAATGACCCAGTCGGCAGCCATCTGATCCCGGGCATACTCCGCCAGTTGGGTCATCCACGCGCTTTGCCGGTAAAGAGCTTCGCGCTGATCGATGATGTGCAGCTCGAACTCCCCGGCCAACGTCGTCAGCAGGTCACGGGTGCCGTCGCTGGACCCGTGGTCCATGACAACGAAAGCATCCACCCCCAGGGCCGCATGGATGTGAATATTGGCCGCAATGATGTCGGCTTCGTTTTTCACCAACAGAGCCATGACCAGTCGGAAGTTTCCGGGATTAAAGCTGTGTCGATAATACGCCCAAAGCTTGCCAAACACGTTTCACCTCTTTTCAGGCAGGCATCAAAGAAAGGATCTCGTCAAAATCCCGGGTAACGTTAACTCCCAGATGAGCCAGAATACCGGACATCTTGCGCTGCCTGGAATCCCGCTCGTTTTTTAACGCTACCACGTGCAGATCCGGACGCATCCAGCGTGCCGTGAGCAACACGGTGGACACATCGCCAATGATCAACGGCCTGCCGAGCAACGGCAGCAGGATTTCAAAGGCCACCGCCCGCGGAATGAGCTGATCCTGTTGCGAAACCAGCTGCAACGGATCGTCATCCTTCTGCCGGGGATGGTACTTGATCCCGACCCGCTTGCCGCCGTAGCGAACGTTGTCGACAATCCGCCGGACACTATCCTTAAAGCCCGGGAAGCGGTGCATCAAAGATTCGTGGGGCAGGGTCAATACCAGGTCGAAACAGGGCAGCATCTGTCGGTCGATATAGCCGCTCTCCAGCATCATCGTGGAATAGGTCTGGATCTCCGCGGAACGGTAGAGCTCCAGGTCTATCCCTTCCACCGTCACCCGTCGCAGAGCTCTGTTGACGAACTCGGGAAAAGCCACAAAGGCCCGGTCGATAAACGGGCTGGCACCGATAGACGGGGTACGCTCGTACCAGGATCCGTAGACCATCTTTTTCATCAACCGCTCCGCCGCGGTGTCCTGGTACCATTTGCTGCGTTGATCAACATAGGAATATACCCCGTCATCGATGAGCGAGCCGCGCACCGGAAAGCCCAGGCGCCGGCACGCGTGATTGACGGCAAACACGAATTCAATGCGCCGGTCGTTGCCGACCAGCAGTTCCTGGGGACGGATCTCGGCCAGCCGTTCGTCGATCCGATCGAAGGCGCTTTTGCGCGCCTTGATCTTGGCGGCAGTGCCGGGCAGGTTGGTGATAAAATATTCGATCCCGGCGAAGGGATGCTCTTTCCACTCCCTGAGGACGTGGTAATACGGATTGTGCTGATCTTTCTGATCGATGAACCACAGGTGGGATTCCCAACGATCCCGATATTTCAGCGCAATCGCCAGGGCGTTATACAGATGCAGGGGGGTTGACACCATGAAAATTGCGGGCGTTCTGGCCATGATAAACACCTAACCTTTCTTCAACCGCTGCAGCGTGTTGAACGTGAGGGGCTTTCCAACTGCCGGGAATGGCATACTCGTATTGGAGATACGCAAGAAAACGTTCGATGAGTCCGCGATCGACCTGCCAGCCGTCGATGCTGCGGACCAGAGCGGCCAGTTGGTCGCGGCTGCCGGCCTGGCGCGCGATCCCTTCCAGGGCGTAAAAGGCCTGGCCGAGCACGATGACCTTTTTGCCATGGAGCAGAGCCTCTAGACCGACGGTGGAATTGACGACGATCACCGCGGCGGCGTTCTCGATCAGGGCCTGGGTCGCCACCTGGTTCAGCAGGTGCAGGCGGGGCTGCGCTCGATGAGCCGATAGATGGCGGGGTAATCTTTGATGGCGCTGGGGTGTTCCTTAAAAACCAGATCAAACCCGGGGGATTCCTGGGCAAAGACCGCCGTGACCACGGCAAACAGATGCTCCATATTCCGTATCCAGGGCGAAAAGTGGGTTATCTGGGTGTCGTGGTCGAGCTGGAAGGCGACGAAAACATATCTTGAGGGGAGCGGGGTTGCTTTGAGGGCGAATTTGGAAGGGTAACGGGCGGCTCGCGGCACCAACTCCCGGGGCACAGCCCCGGCGGGGGGTCGCGCCGCGTAAAAGGCCGGATCCCGAGGCACGGAATTGGCGAAATTGACACCCTTGCCATCCAGGGTGGTGGTGCCGGGCAGAAGACCGTTTTCAAAAAATTCGCAGCGAAGCGCAAGCTTTTCGGCAATGGCGCAGGCGATGGCCTGGCGGAAAAAACTGCCGTTCCACACCGCCAGCACGGCCGCGCCGGATTCTTCGATGGGTTGCCAGTAGCGCAGGTAAGCGGCGATCCCCATCAGGTAAAACAGCCATCGGTAGCAGGCACGACTCCAGGAGCTGCGAGCGCGCCCTCTTGCCATCAGTTCGATCAGCTTGCGCTCGATGATGGGCGGGAACACGGTGAGATCCAAAGCCTTTAGCGCGCCCCACGAAAGGATCCAGCTGCGACGGGCATAGAGCACTCCGGACTCACCCCGTGATTGGGCGGACAAAAAGCGAAAGTACCTGTATTGACTTTGATTGACGGCAAAAAATAGTGTTTTCACGGATCCCGCTGCTCCGAAAATATACAGGACGTCCGTTGCAGGACCTTTTGGGGCCTGCAAGAGATTGAACCGGCGTCCTGTGCGCTATTTCAGCGGGGATTTGTTCCGTGCGAGTGAAATCTCGATTAAATTTCGATGTGCGGAAGGTGGAAAGGGGGCATCCAGAATCCCGATCAGCGACCTACAGTTGGTGCAACTGGTTGCCGGGAAATTCCTTTTCCAAGCGAAAGGGGGGATAAAACTAGATACAATTGCTTATGCCAGCCTTACGCCACCTCAGATATCAGGGGGCTGTCGGACACGCCGGTCCGATTTTGCAGCCGGCTCGTGAATCGTTCGGCATCCTCCAAAAAGGAGCAGCCATGAACACTACCGACAGCAAACCCCGTATGGTCGGCATTAATCATGTCGCCCTGGAAGTAGGCAGTATCGATGCGGCCCTGGAGTTTTACGTCGCCATTTTCGATTTCACCCTGCGCGGCCGCGCTCCGGGCATGGCCTTTATCGACATGGGGGATCAGTTTCTGGCCCTGTCGGAAGGGCGTACCCAGCCCCCCGACAGCCATCGCCACTTTGGTCTGGTGGTGGACCATCGCGAGCCGATCCGCAAGGCACTGGAAAAACTTGGCGCCGAGATACTTCCCGGTCGTGGTCTGGACTTCCTGGACCCCTGGGGCAACCACATTCAGGTGGTGGAATATGCAAACATCCAGTTCACCAAGGCCACGCACATCCTGCGTGGCATGCAGTTGGAAAAACTGGGCAAAAATGACCAGGCCCTGGAGGAATTGCGGCGCAAGCACATGGCTCCGCCCCAAACAGACGGTGGCAGCTGAGTTTGCAGCAAAAAGAAAGGGGAGCCGCCGGCTCCCCTTTCTTTTACTTTTTCGTTTGCAGCGCAGATCTACGCCGGACGGATCATGCTCCCTTCAAGCTATCCGCCTCAGGCTTCCGGCAGCGACAGCTGAGAACGTCCGGCAACCCTTGCGGTGGTCGACGCGGTGCGCCCCTTGAGGGTAAAACGGTTCAACAGGTGTTGCAGCTGCATGGCCTGCCCGGAAAGCTCTTCGGCAGCCGCGGCGCTTTCTTCGGCATTGGCGGTATTCTGCTGGGTCACGCCGTCGATCTGGTTCAGGCCCTGATTGACCTGGGAAAAACCAAGCGCCTGTTCGTTGGAGGCCATGGCGATTTCACCCACCAGATCGGACACCTTGGTGGCGCCGCTGACAATTTCCTTAAGTGCACCCGCAGTCTTGTCGGCGATGCTGGTACCGTTGCGGGTCTTGCCCACCGAATTTTCGATCAGCTCGGCCGTCTCCTTGGCTGCGGTGGCACTGCGTGCCGCCAGGGTACGGACTTCCTCGGCGACAACGGCGAAGCCTTTGCCGTGCTGTCCGGCCCGGGCTGCCTCGACAGCCGCATTCAGCGCAAGCAGATTGGTCTGGAAGGCGATCTCGTCGATGACCTTGATAATTTTGGAGATATCCTCACTGGAGGCATTGATTTCGCGCATGGCGGAAACCATCTCCTCCATCATTTTAGCGCCCTCGGCTGCACCCTGGCGAGCACTGTCGGCCAGAGAGTTGGCCTGCTCGGCATTGTCGGCATTGAGCTTGGTCTGGGAGGCCATCTGGGTCATGGAGGCATTGATCTCTTCCATGGAAGCCGCAGCCTCGGTAGTGCTCTGCGACAGGGACTGGCTGGCGTCGGCAATCTGACCGGATCCCGAAGCGATCTGCTCGCCGGCAGTCTGGACCTGGTTCAGAACGTCGTTCAGATTCTGGGTCATGTTGCGCAGGGCGCGACCCAACTGGTCCTTGTCGGAGGCCAGTTTGATTTCGACATTGAGATTTCCGTCGGCGATCGCTTCGGCGACCTGGGCGGCGCTTTCGAGGCTGTCCGCCATCTGGTTCAGGGCTGTTGCCAACTGACCAACCTCATCCTGCTGATTCAAGGCAAGCCGCTGCGAGAAATCACCGGAACGGATGGTATCGGCCAGATCCGCGGCGCGACGAATGGGACGGGCGATGCCACCGGCGGCCAGCCAAAGCAGAAACACCGCCAGGGAGATAACCGCCACCCCGGCAATGATCTGCCAAAAGGCACTGCTCCGGCCGCGTTCGGTCAACTGGCTGTCGAGAGCCACGGCCTTGGCCAGAATCACCTTTTCAGGCACCTGAATCATGACTGCCCAGGGCTTGCCGGTATTGCCGAGTTGGATAGGCGCAACGGTTTCAACCATGCCGGTTTCATCGTTGGTTCGCACCAGCGCCTCGCCGGACTGGATGGACTTAAAGACGTCTTCCCAGCCTTTGGCCATCACCTGGTTGAAGTGACCGCCGATCAGGCCCGCGTTTTCGCTTTGTGCTACCAGCAGGCCATTATCGGCAATGATGGACACTTTTCCCTCACCACCGAACAGGGCTCCATCCACTTTGCGTGCGATTTCCTGAACAAAATCGAGGTTGTAGTCGGCACCGGCGACACCATAGAACTTGCCGTTGGCCACAATGGGGACCGACATGGTGACCAGCCATACCTGCTTACCCTGCACGATGTAAGGCAGAGGACCGAGCACGCTTTCCAGATTCTTTTCGCGCGGTGTGATATACCAGCCGCCCTTGAGCACACCGTTGGGATGCTTATCGTAGGTATCGTATTCGACCAGAGGTTGCACGGCGATAGTGCCCCCGGCATCCCGAGTCCAATAGGGGGTAAAACGTCCGGTAACCGCATTGTTGCCATCCCGGTCAACACGGAACGCCTCATCACGGCCATCGATGGCATTCGGCTCCCAGCAGGAATAGGTGCCGTTGAAGCTTTCATTGTGCTTCAAAACATTCAGCAGCACGGCGTTGAGCTGGTCACGGCCGATCTGCAGAGTCCCCTTGCCATCCTTGCTTACCTCAAAGGTGTGGGCCATGGTTCGTGCTGCATTCAGCGCCAGATCAAACTGCTCCTGAACCTTGCCGGCCTGTTCACCCGCGAGGTTTTGCAGACTCTCCATACTGGTCTCTTTCTGCAGGGAGGAAACCTGCGCGGAGACCATGTTTTGCGTACTTCTGGCGGAGAACAGTCCGTAAACCACCAGGACCGCCACTGCCGAAAGCAGGCAAAGCCCGGCAATCATGGCAATCTTCATTTGCACCGACTTGAATTGCATAGAATAGTGTCCTTTCTTCCTGTCCCGTACTGAATTTTATGTGACAACAATGAATAATATCGGGTTGCCCTTATCCCGGACAGATGTATACATCGCAAAGGCAATGCCATCTTCCAAGAATTTCCTATTTTTTGTCATTAACATATCGGAAACACCTGGAATGATTAGATAAAAAAAAATTCACAGCAGAAACACCGGGCCCAGGGCCGCCAGACCGCCATGTTCCCGTGGTCATAGACATGACAATGCCCGGATGAAGCGCCACACTCTTGTGGCATGCCACAAGTTGAAGCCCCATTTCGTCCCCGGTGACAGCAAAACAGCCGGGGTCAGGAATGCATCAGGTGCGAAACGGCCTGCTCAAGGCCATCGAGGCTCAGATTGAACATGGGGAAGGTCTGCCGGATACGATTGATGGTTTGCCCGTAGGGCCACAGCGATGGGCTGAGCGGATTGAGCCAGACCGCATGGCGGTAGGTCTTGGCCAGGGCTTCAAGGCGCTCGATGCTTGGCTGCCTGGCGATACGGCGCGTGGTGTAGGAAGGACCGGCATGCAACAGCTCCTCGGGTGCCATGCTGGCATCGCCAACGATAATCAGACGACTCTGGGGATCGCGCGTCAACAGCTGCGTAAACGGGATGGGGGTACGCATCCGCTCGGGATCGTTCCAGACCCGCTCGTGGATGGTGTTATGGAAATAGTGGATATCCAGATTCTGAAACTGGGCGCGTGCATGGTTGAACAGGGTCTGAACCATCGGCACGTGGGTCTCCATGGACCAGCCGCCGTTATCGATAAGCAGAATCACCTTGAGGCGATCGGCCAGCCGCCGATCGAAGACCAGTTCGATCTCGCCACCGTTGCGCATGGTCTGGCAGATGGTCCGTTCGATGTTCAACGCATCGCACGGTCCGGCCGGCGCCAGGTGCCGCAGACGCTGGAGCGCTTCGCCGATCTGGGCCCTGGTCAGCGGGGCGCCACGGGAATAATCGCGATAGCGCCGCTCCAGGGCGACCTGCATGGCCGAACGATTGCGGGAGATGCCGCCGATGCGCATGCCGCCGGGGCGATGGCCTGAATGACCGACCGGCGAAACACCGCCGGTACCGATCCACTTGCGGCCGCCGTGATGCTCCTCCTTCTGATCCTCCAGGCGATCGAACAGATATTGTTCCAGCTCTTCCGGGCTGAGTCGCTCCAGTTGCTCGGCACCGGGCTCTATCGAACGATCTGTTTTCTTCGGTTTTTCCAGCCATTTTTGAATCTGATCGCGAATCGCCTGATCAAGATCGCCTATGCGGGCTTCGGCCTGCGCTGCGTCACCAAAGTGTTCGGCAAACAGCTGATCGTAAGTATCGAAATCCCGCTCGCTTTTAACCAGCACGGTGCGCGCCACGGTATAGAGGTCATCCAGCGACTGCACCAGGCCCATGCTCAATGCACGTTGCAGGCGTAAAAAGGCCGTCGGGGCCACCATGATCCCGCGCCCGCGCAATCCGTAAAAAAAGGGCAAAAACACCTCAACCCCCTTATCAGGCCAGCGCGTGGGTTTGCGCCGCCTCAAGATCGGCGGTTTTTTTAAACAGGATGCCGAGATACGGCAGGTCTCCCTGTGCCAGCGTCGTCGCGTCAACCTCCGGATCGGCAAGCAGGGCGCGCAGCCAGTTGAGAAGTTCGCGGGTAGCCGGCTTTTTCTCCACCCCCTCCAGACCCCGCAATCGATAGAAAGCGGCCAGGCATGCCTCCAACAGACGCTGATCGAGATCGGGGAAATGCACCGCGACGATGCACTTCATCATGTCCGGCTCCGGGAAAGCGATGTGATGGAAATTACACCGGCCGAGAAACGGATCGGACAGATCTTTTTTGGCGTTGGAGGTAATGATCACCACCGGGCGATGGCGGGCGGTCACGGTCTTGTCGATTTCCATAATGTCGAACTGCATCTGATCGAGCACATCGAGCATGTCGTCCTGAAAATCGGTATCGGCTTTGTCGATCTCGTCGATGAGCAACACTACCCGCTGCTGGGCGGTGAACGCCTGGCCGATTTTGCCCATGCGGATGTAATCCTCGATGCAGCTGACATCGCGGCTGGAATCGGCGAAGCGGCTGTCGTTGAGACGGGTCAGGGTATCGTACTGGTAAAGCGCCTCGACCAGTTTCATGCTCGACTTGACATTGAGAATGATCAGAGGCATGCGCAGACTCTCGGCGATGGCGTGGGCCAGACGGGTTTTACCGGTTCCGGGTTCCCCCTTGAGCAACAGGGGCAGCTCCAGGGCCATCGATACATTGACAATTTTGGCCAGTTCATCGTCGAGGACATAGTGCGAAGCGCTGATGAAACGTTGCATGGGAGGGTTTTGATTCATTTATCTGCTCCTTGCTGGGATTTACCGGACCCTGCCGCCGTACGAACGGAAACATGGGCGAAACAATCGAAATCGAAATCGAAATCGAAATCGCTATCGGGAGCGAAAGCGCAACATCACGCTCGTCGGATCTGAAAAGACGATAAAAAGGATGCCAACCAACCCCGCATCCGGTCAGATCGTCGCCGCAACCTCGCCTTGGTCCTTTGCTCGGGCGGCAAACCTTCGACAATAGTCGGTAAGCCGAGCGACATGGTCCTGGTCCGCCTGCCCGAGGCGTTCGAAAACCTTGCGCATGCCCGCATCGGCGAAGCTCACTGCGCACAACACATGCACCCGGCGAAAGTCTTCTTCAAGATGCAGGGACAAACGCAACGCGTCCTGTATTGATAGACCGGGCTGGCGAACCTTGGCCAGCAAGTCACGGGCCCGGGTGAGGAGCTGCCTTACGTCAGCCTCGGGAATTTGCTCGCCGACGAGGATGTCCTCTTTCAGCATACGCAAGGCCAGCAGGATTTCCCGGGCGTGCTCGCCCTCATCATCAGCCATGGCCATCCAGATATGCTTAAGCTCCTGCTCGGCCGCTTGCTTGGCCGCCAGGGCGGTATAAATTTGAGCGAGAGTTTCCTCGACTTCGGCACACCTGTTCAAAAACATCTGCACCCTGCCCCCTTTTCAGCCAGTATGGAACCCTGGCACACAAAACGATACTTATGATGGATGACCCTGATGAGCCGCGGCGCGCTCTGCCGCCAGCATTTCGCAACGGCGCAACTCGTACTTGAGGGCTTCGCCCGACAACAGCGTTTCCCAGATGCTGATCCCCAGCGACACGACCATCAATATCATGCTGATGCCGAAACTGATGCGGGCCCAGGACTCCTGCCCGACAAACAGGCAAAACATGGAGACCATGCACAGCAGAATGCTCACGATGCCGAAGCCCTGCATCCACTTGATAAGGCTGATGCGCACCCGCAGGTTATGAATTTGCAGGCGAACCTGCACATCCTCGCTTTCCGCAAGACGCCCGGCCAAGGCCCGGATGACGCTGGCCAGAGCCAGAAATCGGTTGGTATAAGCCAGCAGCAATAGCGATATGGCCGGAAACAGCAAGGCCGGCGTGGTGATATCCATTGTCATAGGGGCTACACCTTGGTGGCAAGGGTTGCTTGCTCGAAAATATAAAACCATTTATGCTGATGTCTCGTGAGGTTGACCACACGGGCTACCTGGGCAATCAACCGCAAGCATCCCATTTTCGCGAGGTCACGACATGAATATTCCATTCCGATCCTGCCGGCACGCACTGCTGGCGGTCTGCCTGTTACTGACAGTTACCGCCTGCCACTCGCCGGTTAACCAGGAAAATTTCACCCGCATCGAGACCGGCATGTCCGAAGCCGAGGTTATCGCACTGCTCGGCGAACCGACAGAGACGACCAGCATCGATCTTGGCCTGTTCTCCGGCACGGCAGCCACCTGGCGGCATAAGGAGACAGAGATTTCCGTGCAATTCGTCAACGGCAAGGTTCAAACCAAGCAGCTGTTCCGCCCAGGGCAACCGGAACCCCGGACCCGTTGAAGCGCGGGACCGGACCGACTCCGGCGCTACAACTGATGCCACCGGCCGATCAGCAAGACCCATTCCGGGGCACGGAGCGTTTCGCACTACCCGCCAACACCGCCAGCGGTCGGCGGTAAAGCACCGCAAACAGTCCGGTAGCGAAAAGGGCCCCGAGCGTATCGGCCAGCATGTCCTTCTGGGCATCCCAGATGTCCCCCTGGGAACCGAGCACGGCGATCCCGGCGCTTGGGTCGGCATGCACGGCATATTGCCACTCGAACAACTCGTAGCCGGCCGCCACCGTTACGATAAAAAACACCGGGAACAGCAGCAGCACCAGCCGGGAGGAGACCAGCCGCTGGCGCAACAGCAACTCGGCGCAGGGATAGGCATAAAAACCGACGGTAAAATGGGCCATGCGATCGTAATGGTTGCGCTGAAATCCGAACAGCTCCGTCACCCAGTCGAAGGGCACCCGCTCGAAGGTGAAATGACCGCCGACGGTATGCAGGAACACCAGACAGGCCATCAGCAGATACGCGCCATCGGAAAACCGAAAGCGCCGCCAGGTCACCACCAGCAGCAGTACGATGGCCACGATCGGCAGGTTTTCCGCCAGCCATACGGCACGGTCGTAGGGGGCGATTCCGAGTACGGCAAACATCACTACGTAAATCGCCAGCAACACGGCAGGCACCATCATCTCCTCCTGGGCATATCAAGCGGGTTCGGTTATTTTATCCTGCAGGGCTGCGCCTTCCTTCACTCAGCGAGCGCCTCCAGCTCCTCCCAACGGGCAAAACAGCAGGCCAGTTCTTCCTCAAGGCTTGCCATGCGTTCGCGCACCACGGCCACGGCATCGCCCTGTTCCCGATAAAAAGCCGGATCGGCCAGTTTTTCATGCAGGGCGGCCTGTTCATTTTCCAACGCATCGATGTTCGCCGGCAACGTTTCGAGTTCCTGGCGTTCCTTGAAGGTCAACTTGCGCGGCCGGGCACGCTCCGGCTTGGCCTTGGCCGGCTTGATCATGGTCGGCTCCGACTCCGGGACAGGGCGCTGCCGCAGCCAGTCCTGGTAACCTCCGACATAATCGGTAAACCGCCCGTCTCCCTCGTACACCAGGGTTCCGGTCACCACCCGATCGAGAAACGCCCGGTCATGGCTGACCAGCAGCACCGTGCCGGTGAACTCGGCCAGCAGTTCCTCCAGCAATTCCAAAGTCTCCAGATCGAGATCGTTGGTCGGTTCGTCCATGACCAGCACATTGGCCTCGCGGGTGAACAATTTCGCCAGCAGCAGGCGATGACGCTCACCGCCGGACAGGATACGCACCGGCGTGCGAGCCCGATCCGGGGTAAACAGGAAATC
Source organism: Pelobacter sp. UBA6093 (assembly GCA_002435955.1). GTDB lineage: Bacteria > Desulfobacterota > Desulfuromonadia > Desulfuromonadales > Syntrophotaleaceae > Syntrophotalea. The sequence goes on along the minus strand of DIWZ01000003.1, from coordinate 32,530 downwards.
CTGCAGATAACCGTAGACATGCCGAGCCGTGCCGCCCACCAGAACGGTATCCTGATCGCCGGACAGATTCTGCTGCACCGTGGCATCCGGATCGAGCTGCTCGCGCAACTGATCGAAATAGAGAATTTCCAGATTGGTGCCGAGACGTGCCCGGCCCTGCTGGGGAACGAGTTGCCCGAGAATCAGCTTGAGCAGGGTCGACTTGCCGGCGCCATTGGGCCCGATGATCCCGACGCGGTCGCCTCGAATAATGGTAGTCGACAGATCCCTGATCACCGGTTTATCGTCATAGCCGAAACAGACATCTTCCAGCTCCGCCACCAGCTTGCCGCTGCGGCCGGCCTCCTGCAGTTGCAGGCGCGAGGTGCCGAGGCGCTGGCGACGCTGCAGCCGTTCCGCCCGCATGCGTTGCAATTCGCCGACCCGCCCCATATTGCGGGTGCGACGCGCCTTGATCCCCTGGCGGATCCAGACTTCCTCCTGGGCCAGCTTGCGGTCGAAACGCTGCCATTCCTGTTCCTCGGCATGCAGCGCTTCTTCCCGACGACGCAGAAACGTCTCATAATCGCAGGCAAAGTCGAACAGCCTGCCACGATCGAGTTCGACCGTACGGGTCGCCAGGGCCTTGAGAAATTCACGGTCATGGGTGACGAACAGCAAGGTCAACGACGAGCGCCGCAAAAAATGTTCCAGCCAGTCGATGGTATCGATATCCAGATGATTGGTGGGCTCGTCCAGCAGCAGCACATCCGGCTCCCCTACCAGGGCACGGGCCAACAACACCCGGCGTTTAATTCCGCCGGAAAGTTCGGACACCGGGGTTTCGCCATCGAGGCGCAGATGGGACAGCACCTGCACCACCAACTGCTCCAGCGGCCAGGCGCCGGAGGCCTCCAGCGCGTGCTGACATTCCAGCAATGCCGGCAACTGCCCGTCATCACCGTCCCGCACCTGCCGGCCAAGACGGTGATAGCGCAACAGTTCCTGTCCGGCGGGTCCGAGGCCACACAGCACCTCTTCATAGACGGTGCCGTTCAAATTCGCGGGCACATCCTGCGGCAGGCTGGCAATCCGCAGACCCTGACGACATACCACGGCGCCGCTGTCCGGTTGCAGTTCTCCGGCAATCAGGCGCAGCAGGGTCGATTTACCGCAACCGTTGCGCCCCAGCAGCCCGATGCGATCGCCGCGCTCGACATGTAGACTGATATCTTCAAATAAAGTCGGTCCGCCAAATGCGAGACTGACATTCTGTATACTTAACAAAGCCATGGGGAATTCTCACTTCCTGATTGCTGCATCGTACAAAAACTGGATTATGCCAGATCCGACACATTTAGGAAAGCCCCGCAAGAAACCGACACTTGACAAGCCAGTGGGCCCGGCCGATAAATTAAAACGGCATGCGGCTTAACGCCGGTGCCGTCAAACTGTGTCGGGGCGGATGCGTACGAAGACTTTCAGCATAAAAACGAGGCAGGCCATGAGTGAACGATTGAGAAAGTCGGGCTGCATTTTTGCATTGATGGCCGTGCTGCTCGTGGCGGCGACGACAGGATGCCGCGATCGCATCCCACGCCTGCAACCACTGCCGGCCCATGCCGTCATACTGGCTTTTGGCGACAGTCTCACCGCCGGTAACGGCGCACCGCGGGTTGCCAGTTACCCGGCCGTACTGCAGCAAATGACCGGATGGCAGACCATCAATGCCGGCGTACCGGGAGAAATCAGCGCCGAAGGACTAAAACGGCTGCCGGGCCTGCTGCAGCGCTACCGTCCCGATCTGGTGATACTGTGCCACGGCGGCAACGACCTGCTGCGTCGCATAGCACACCAGACAACCGCCGCACACCTGACCGCCATGATCGAAATGATCCACGCAAGCGGTGCCCAGGTGGTCATGTTGAGCGTACCGCAACCGGGCCTGCTGCCTAAACCTGCCGGCTTTTACAAGGACATCGCCGATCGTTACCAGATCCCCCTGGAGAATGAGGTAATGACCGGGATTCTGCGCGATAACGCGCTGAAAAGCGACCTCATCCATCCCAACGCCGCCGGTTACAAACGCATGGCCGAGGCCGTAGCCGCCGTACTTGGGCACAGCGGCGCCTGACCGGCAATTTTAAGCGCGACACGATGGGCCAGCCCCAACACTGCAGACAATTCTCCAGTTATGGAGAATTGTCCATTGACAATCGGGACTGGAACAGAGTATTCATAACCTTCAGAGTCATCATTTCAAGGATATCGATGTGATCATTACCAGAGCAACTGAATACGCCATACGAGCCGTGCTGTTCATGGCCAGCAAACCGCGCGGCGAACTCGTGTTGAAGAAAGATATCTGCAGGGAGCAGGACATTACCCCGGCCTTTCTCACCAAAATTCTCCAACCACTTATCAAGCTGGGCATCGTAGGCTCCCACCGTGGAGTCGGTGGCGGGTTTTATCTGATGAAAGATCCTGCAGACATTACCCTGCTCGACGTCATCAAAGCCGAAGAAGGCCCCCTGTATCTGAATTTGTGCCTGGCAGATGAAACCCATTGCGAACGGGAATTGTACTGTCCGGTCAATCAGGTCTGGCATGAGGCGCGAGCGCAATTGCTGCAGGTCCTGAACCGGTACAGCTTTGCACAGCTTTGTGAAATGGGAAAGAGCTGCAAAAACCCGGTCTCTCTGCTTGTCAACAGCCTTGAAAGCCCTGAATCGCAGCCATAGCCACCCCTATATTCAGCGATGTTCTTCTTTTCGGAGCGGCTGACCGAGCACGCCGCAGGCCATCAGGCCGCTTGCGACCTACAAGAGAGAAAGATTGACATTTACCGGTGGCTCCTTTAGAGTTTTCGCAACATATAGGTAGTTTTCATCCATAGTTTCCGGATGGACACCAAACTATACTGTCTTTATCGAGAGTGGTGGAGGGATAGGCCCTGTGAAACCACAGCAACCGGTCTGCCGGCGCGGATGTCAGGTGCTAATTCCTACCCCAGAGACAGGGGAGAGATGAGGATGGAGCCGCATGCAGCAGGATCATAAGCAATCCTCACGGCCCCTCCCAATCTCCGGGAAGGGCCGTTTTACATGGACGGGAAGGCTTGTTGATCTTGGAGAACTCCGTAGGCATCGTCAAAACACGGCATATCGACTTCGAGGGCGACCTGCGCCTGGAAAGCGGCCGCCTGCTCGCCGCCCCTATTACGCTGGCCTATGAGACCTACGGGGAACTCAACGCCGACCGCTCCAATGCCATCCTGGTAACCCACGCCTGGACCGGCGATGCCCATGCCGCCGGCCGACATACTTCCGAAGACCGCAAACCCGGTTGGTGGGACGACATGATCGGGCCCGGTAAAGTCCTCGACACGAACCGCTACTTCGTCGTCTGCAGCAACGTCATCGGCTCTTGCTGCGGGTCCACCGGACCGACCAGCATCAATCCTCGCACCGGGCGTCCTTACCACCTGAGCTTTCCGGTCATCATGGTGCGCGACATGGTCCGCGCCCAGAAACGTCTCATCGACCACCTCGGACTGCAACGCCTGCTGACCGTCATCGGCGGCAGCATGGGTGCCATGCAGGCCCTCGAATGGGGGGTTCTGTATCCCGAACGGGTTCGTTCCATTATCCCCATTGCCGGCACCGGACGCACATCGCCCATGGCTATCGCGCTCAACGCTCTGGCACGCCAGGCGATTTTCAACGACCCCATGTGGAAAAAGGGCAACTATAGACCCGAGCACCCTCCGGCAGACGGCCTGGCCCTCGGCCGTGCCATCGGGCACATTTCTTTTTTGTCCAACGCTTCCATGCACCTCAAATTCGGACGGCGATTCTCCGCCCGTGACGGCATGTTCGATTTCTTCGGCCAGTTCGAGGTCGAACGTTATCTCGAATACAATGGCCGTTCCTTCATCGATCGCTTTGACACCAACGCTTTTCTTTACCTGGCCAAGGCCCTGGATCTGTATGATGTGGCCTGGAATTTCGAAAGCCGGGAAGAGGCTTTGAAACGCATCCAGTGCCCTTCATTATGGTTTACCTTTTCCTCCGACTGGCTGTATCCGCCGAAGGAAGCGACAGATATCGTCGAGATCCTGCACAAACTGGAAAAGCCGGTTGAATACCATATGATCGAATCCGACCATGGACACGACTCGTTCCTGGTCGAACCGGAAAAGTTTACCCATTTCATCACGGATTTCCTTGATCGGCTTACCGCTTGAAGGAGTCCCGCCGATCGGGGAAAAAAAACACCCGGGGTTATTTGCGGGGAAGCCCAAACAGATCGAGCTGATCGAAACGGTAATCCTTGACTTTGAAGGGACGGGGCATGAAACGGGGGCAACTGATTAAAAGGGTGCCTTCGGATTGCCGGCAATCTCGCAGACAACGGGCACAAAGGCGATTAAAGGTTTGTTTGGAAGAGGATTTACTCAACGGTTGCGTCCTTTTTGATGGATGACGGAATCATTCTAGCAGCACTGCGTCATGGCGGCAACCGAACAAAAAACCCCGATTGTAAAATTTTCCGCAACTGCGGGTTGACAATCCTCGAACGATTGTGTATCTTCTCACTTCACTGACGCGGGGTGGAGCAGCTCGGTAGCTCGTCGGGCTCATAACCCGAAGGTCACAGGTTCAAATCCTGTCCCCGCTACCAATTAAACAAGGGACTTGCAGAAATGCAGGTCCCTTTTTGTTTGCCTTTAACCCTCCCCTCAAATTCTCAAAAGGCATCGGCCCTTCCGTCGTTGAGATCCTTCACCATGTAGGTTCCCTCCGGCGTTCCGTCGCTGCGCCATAATTCGCGCCCGTGCCTGCTATCGGTAGCGCGAAACAACAGCAGTCCCTTGATCACGGAAAAATTGGAAGGCCAGGCATTATCCCTGCCCGCATTGATATCGTAGACCAGCATGGTCCCCTCCTGGGTACCGTCGGTACGCCATAGTTCCCTGCCATGGATGCCGTCATCGGCCTCGAACAGCAGCAGGTTACCCACCTTGGTGAAATACTTGGGATTGGAGCCCTTGGTCCCGGGATAGATATCCATGATCATGCGCGTATCCTGCCTGGTCCCTGCCGAGCACCACAACTCGCGGCCGCTGCTGCCGTCATCCGCACCGAAGCAGACCATCTCCCCCAGGATGGCGATGCCCACAGGGAACGAACCGGCTGGCCCGGGATTGATGTCCGCTACCATCCGGGTGCCGCTGGCACTGCCATCGGAACGCCACAATTCAAATCCATGGCGCCCGTCGTCGGCACCGAAATACAGCTGCTGATTCGCCTGCCTGAGCTGGTAAGGCCGGCCCGATTCCCTGCCGGGTTTAATATCACGGACCAGCATCGTCCCTTCGGAACTGCCGTCAGAGCGCCACAGCTCCTGCCCCCAGGCGACACTGTCCCTCCGAAAGCAACTCGACAGAACCCCTTGCCGGAGAGTCTTGCTGTCAAACTCGTGGAAACCGCCGCCAAACCCGATGACAAAAATAGCAAGGAGCAACAAAGACAAGAAACGACGTATTTTCATAATCCTGCACCTCCAGGGTTTAGACAACCTTAATCAAACTGGCCGGCATCATAGTGAATGTTGTCTTATTTTTCCAGCATTTTTTTAAACGTTTCTAAAATAGACAAATTTACTGGCAAAAATTATCCGCGTTTTATATTATGACAAGGCTTTTCGATTCCTGAAAACGGGCAGCCATTGCGCCTGCGGGTTGCCCGTATCTCAAACCCTTACCCGACCCCGGGGCACGCCCTCCGGACATCCCATGCATGTCCCCTTCGCCCACTGGTCAGACAGTTGCTTGAACGCAAAGGAGCGATAATGAAAATTCTGGTTGCGGAAAAACTTGCCAAAGAGGGGCTATTGATCATTGAAAAGGAACCCCTCATCGAGCTGGACGTCAAAACCGACCTTACCCGGGAAGAATTGCTTAACATCATTGGCAACTATGATGCACTGGTGATTCGCAGTGCGACCAAGGCGGATCGTGAACTGCTTGAGGCCGGTAAAAATCTCAAAGTCGTCGCCAGGGCAGGAGTCGGACTGGATAACGTCGATCTCAAAGCGGCCAGCGAAAAAGGGATCATTGTCTGCAACGCACCTTTCGGCAATATCAACAGCGTCATCGAACACGCCATGGCGCTTATCCTGGCTGCCTGCCGCAAACTTGTGAAGGCCGACAACAGTATCAAGAGCGGGGAATGGAACCGTTCCATCAAGGCCATGGAGATCAAAGACAAGGTTGCCGGCGTCATTGGCCTCAACAAGATCGGCGGCGGGGTGGTTACCCGCCTGAAGGCGTTTGGTTGCGAGGTCATCGGCTGCGACCCGTATATCTCCGAAAAGCGGGTTCAGGATCTCGGCGTGAGGCTTGTATCCTTTGAGGAACTGATCAAAACCTCCGATGTCATTTCCCTGCATGTGCCTCTCAACGACGAAACCCGCAACCTCATCGATACCGCTGAGTTTGAACAGATGAAGGATGGCGTGATCCTGGTCAACACCGCCCGCGGCGGCATCATCAACGAACCGGCGCTGCTGGCGGCCCTGGAAAACGGCAAGGTCGGTATGGCCTGTGTCGACGTGTGGACCGAGGAACCGCCCAAGAGCGACCACATCAAGCAGCTCGTCGCCCACGAACGCATGCTGGCCGTTCCTCACCTGGGCGCCTCCAGCGCCGAGGCCCAGATCAACGTATCCATCGACGTTGCCAAGGATATCGTGCGGTTCGCCAACGAACAGCCCATGGAATACGCCGCCAACATACCGCGCTTCGACAGCTCCCTGATGGGGCAGATGCGCCCGTTTTTGCGCCTGGTGAATATCATGGCCGACTTTGTCGCCCAACTCGCCGATTCCAACCTCAACAAAATCACCTTTACCTACCAGGGCAACGTGGCCAATTACTGCTGCACGCCCATTACAGTATGCGGCCTGGCCGCCCTGCTGGACAACAAGGTCGAGCAGGACGTCAACATGGTCAACGCCTCCCTCATTGCCGAAAACATGGGCATCACCGTCGAGGAAATCAAAAACCCCGATCCGGCGGCGTTCGCCAACACCGTAACCATCGACATTGAAGGACCCGGCATGCGACGTACCATCGTCGGCACTCATTTCGAAGGTCAACCGCGCATTGTGCGCCTGCGTGACTGCCAGGTCGATTTTGCTCCGGAAGAACACATGATGCTTATCACTTACAAGGACCAGCCGGGCATGATCGGCAAGATTGGCCGGGTGATGGGCGAACACGACATCAATATCGCCGCCATGAATCTCGGCCGTCAGGAAAAACGGGGAGAAGCCATGGTCATTCTTTCCCTGGACTCAGCCGTGCCGTCCAACGTTGTGGATGAAATCGGTTCCACGGTGGATGCGGCCTTCATCAAGTACCTGCACCTGGTCAAGGCGCGCCCGGAAGAATAAAGCCTGATCGCAAAGGGCCGACGCATCACGCGCCGGCCCTTTTTCTCAAGTCTGGGAGTAAGATCGAACCATGATTATCGGAATTCCCAAAGAGATCAAGACCCATGAATACCGGGTGGCCATGACTCCGGCAGGTGTACGGGATCTTACCGAAGCCGGGCACCTTGTAATGGTGGAAAACGGTGCAGGACTGGGCAGTGGCTTGAGCGATGAGCAGTATCGTCAGGCCGGTGCCGACATGACGCAAACCGCCGACCAGATTTACGCGGCAGCGGACTTGATCATCAAGGTCAAGGAGCCACTCCCCGTGGAATACGATCTGCTGCGCCCGGGCCAGCTTTTGTTTACCTTTTTACACTTGGCCGCCTCTCCGGAATTGACCGCGGCCCTGCTCGACAGACAGGTGACCGCCCTTGCTTACGAAACTATCCAACTGACCGATCGCAGCCTGCCCCTGCTGCAACCCATGAGCGAAGTTGCGGGGCGCATGGCGGTACAGATCGGCGCTCAGTTCCTGCAAAAAGAGCATGGCGGCAAAGGTGTGCTGCTCGCGGGTGCTCCCGGGGTACGTCCCGGGCGCGTGGTGGTGCTGGGAGCCGGGACCGGGGGCAGTAATGCGGTGCGCATCGCCGTTGGCATGGGCGCCGATGTCACGGTGCTCGACATTGAACCGGCACGCCTGGCAGCCCTCGACGACCACTACGGCAATCATATCCACACGCTGATGTCGAACGCACAGAATATCGAGGAGGAGGTTTTTCGTGCGGACCTGGTTATCGGGGCGGTATTGATCCCCGGAGCCAGAGCACCGCACCTGGTGTCGGAAGCGCTGGTCAAACAAATGGAACCGGGCAGCGTAATTGTCGATCTGGCCGTGGACCAGGGCGGCTGCGTGGAGACGATCCGCCCTACTTGCCACGATGATCCCGTGCGTGAAGTACACGGGGTTTTACACTACGGCGTGGCCAACATGCCCGGCGCCGTCAGCCGCACCAGCACCTTTGCCTTGACCAACAGCACCCTGGCGTATATCCGCAACCTCGCCACCAAAGGACTGCAACAAGCTTTACGCGAAGACCAGGCCCTGGCCAAAGGGCTTAGCCTCCACCAGGGTCGGTTGCATAATCAAGCCGTGGCCAAAGCCCTGAACCTGCCCTTTACTCTCTCGCCTTTTTAACCCATGCGAGCGGCCCATCCTCCCCCCTCGGCTGCAACCATTTCCAAACAATAAGTGACGCAGGAGCTACGATCTTTTGGAGAACAGGTCCTGGGGATGGAAAGGAGCGCCCGCGCCGTGGTTGCAGATACGCTTGTGTCTGCGTCATGCCGTTCCGGACGGATTTGGAACCTGGCCGCCTGCTCTGCCCGCTGAACCTGCAGGACCTTTATCCGCGGTGAGTCCCCCGGTAACAACAAAGCCCATGGCCCGGTGGATGGATATCTCCACCGGCTTGATACGGGCGCGCGGAACGATAACCGTGTAGCCGCCGATCTGGTAACTCAAGGGAAGGTATACGGCAACTTCATCAGGCGTACCTATTCCAGCGGGAAGGTTGCTGAAGTCACTGCAGGTAACGAAGCCAAGCATGCGCATGGGCATACCGCCGAATTCCAGATCGATAGTGACCACCTGGCTAAACTGCGACTCGCGTTTGGTCGCAAAAAAACCGATAAAATCCTTGACGGCTCCGTAAAGGATCTTGACCAGGGGGATCCGATTCATCAGCGTTTCACTGACACCGAGAATTTTGCGCACCAGAAAGGCATTCATGGCCATGCCGAACAGAAAGGTAACAACCAGTCCGGCCACCAGCCCCATGCCGGGCACATACCAACCGTCCGGCAACAACAGAGCTAGAACGGAACCAAGGACGGTCTCGGCGGAACGCACCAGCCAGTAGAGGATATAGAAAGTCAGGACGACGGGCAGCACCGCCATCAGCCCCCGAAACATGGTCCTGCGGAATTGCTTCATGAGCATGAACTCTCCTGCGTCGTTTCCCTGCAGGGGCGGCCTGTTCTCAGGGGTACGGTTTATGGGGATCAGCCTTCAAGCGCAGATCAAAGACGCCGAGCAACGCCCAGGCGGCGGCACGTGGGGGCATATGCAACAACTTGCGCTGGAATGCTATAGCACCACCGGGCACATTGGTAAGCAGGTAATCGAGGGCAGCCCGCTGATCGGGTTGCCACACCAATTGCATCAGCTCATCGGCAGTATCCTCGTGGGCCAGACACGCGCAGTCGGCCAGTCCCCAGGACATAAGCTGGAACACGGGCAGCACCGAAGGCTGCTCCTCCAGACCGGCAACTTTGAGCTTGATGGCAGCCAGGCGATTAATGGGGGTCAGCCGCAACGATTCGGCTCTATTAAACTTCTTTTTATCGCACATAGTTTTTTCGCCGACCATGGCCTGTCAGTCTCCCCGCGCCTGCCGCAAACAGGAGCAAGAGACGGTCACTTGGTAATGATCGCATCGAACTTGCATTTTTCCAGGCAGGCACCGCACTTGATGCACTTGCTCTGATCGATGACATGCAGTTCTTTCGGCGCGCCGCTGATGCACTTTACCGGGCAAATCTTGGCGCAAAGAGTGCACCCGACACATTTTTCCTTCAGGATAACGTACTGCAAAAGGTGCGTGCAGACACCTGCCGGGCAGCGTTTCTCGATGATATGGGCAAGATATTCATCACGGAACACCCGCACTGTGGACAGTATGGGGTTGGGCATGGTCTGGCCAAGGCCGCACAGGGCGGTATCCTTGATGGTCCTCGCCAGAGTGACGAGGGTCTCCAGATCCTGTTCTGTAGCCTGCCCGATAGTGATTTTGTCGAGCATCTCCCACAACCGCTTGGAGCCGATACGGCAGGGGGTACATTTACCGCAGCTTTCCTCCATGGTGAATTCGAGAAAAAACTTGGCAATGGCCACCATGCAGGCATCCTCGTCCATGACGATCATGCCGCCGGACCCCATGATCGATTCGCGCTCCGCGAGACTTTCGTAATCGATGGGCGCATCGAGATCTTTATAGGTCAGGACTCCGCCTGACGGCCCGCCGGTCTGCACCGCCTTGAACTTCTTGCCGTCGGGGCACCCGCCGCCGATGTCGAAGATAACCTCCTTAAGGGTGATACCCATGGGTACTTCGATAAGGCCGACGTTGGTAATCTTGCCAACCAGGGAGAAAACCTTGGTTCCCTTGGCCGTGGCCGATCCGATACTGCTGAACCATTCGGGACCTTTCATCAAGATGGCCGGGACGTTGGCCAGTGTCTCGACGTTGTTGACGATGGTCGGCTTGTTCCAATAGCCGGATTCGGCGGGGAACGGCGGTTTGGTATAGGGCTCGCCACGATTGCCTTCGATGGAGCGGATCAGGGCGGTTTCCTCGCCGCAAACAAACGCTCCGGCGCCGTATTTAAGCTCGATGTCGAAGGAGAATTCGCTGCCGAGGATGTTGTCCCCGAGCAGCCCGTAGTCTTGAGCCTGCTCGATGGCAATGCGCAGGCGTTTGATGGCCAGAGGGTATTCGGCTCGGATATAAACGGCGCCATGTCGGGCACCGACGGCGTAACCGGCAATGAGCATGCCTTCGATAACGGTATGCGGATCGCCTTCGAGGACGGCACGGTCCATAAAGGCCCCGGGGTCGCCCTCATCGGCGTTGCAGATGATGTACTTGACATCCGCCGGATATTTGGCGGCAAAGCCCCATTTGACCCCGGTGGGAAATCCCGCGCCGCCACGTCCGCGCAACCCGCTGAGGGTCATTTCGTCGATGACCTGCTGCGGCGTCATATCGACCAGACAGCGTCCTAAAGCCTGGTAGCCACCGACGGCAATATAGTCGTCGATCTTTTCCGGATTGATGAAACCTGAGTTGCGGGTTGCGATGCGCAGTTGTTTTTTTTCGGACACGGCGACTCCCCCTTGCTGGCTGGTTTTCATGCTGATGAACCTATCGGGTCCGCATCAAAAACAAACTTTTAAAGTAGAAGTATGCCGCAATTTTTCGGTAACAAAAGCGGATTGGCTGTTTTTGTTCGGTGCCGGGGATTTTTTTGAAGGATCAAGGGCAACGGAAGGGGCAACCTGTTTTCCCTTTAACCAAAAAGGGATTATTCGGAGTAAAAACCGAAGGAACCTTTACCCGAACGTTTGACCTTGTACATGGCCGCGTCGGCGCGACTGATGAGTTCATCCGTCGATGCCCCATGTTCCGGGTAAAGGCTGATACCGATGGAGGCACTGATATAGCAGCGCTCCTCCCGGATCATAAAGGGCGTGAATATGGCCTCCAGCACCTTTTTCGCCACCAGCCGGGCGTCTTGTCTGTCGCTGATATTCGACAGGACAAGACCGAATTCGTCCCCCCCCAGACGCGCGGCAGTATCGGCGGAGCGCAGTAGGTGTTTAAGTCGTTGGCCGATGATTTCCAGCACCTCGTCACCTGCGGTATGACCAAGGCGATCATTGATATCCTTGAACCCGTCGAGATCGATGAACAGCAGAGCGAGGTGCCCGCCATTGCGTCTGGCATGGGCCAAAGCCTGATCGAGACGGTCTATCAGCAGCCGCCGGTTAGGCAAGCCGGTAAGAACATCATGGGTGGCCTGCTGCTGCAGTTTCCGGTTGAGTACCAGCAACTGCAGTTCGGCCTCCTTTTGCGCGGAAATATCCGTCGCCACCCCCGCCAGGCGATACGGCTGCCCCTGCTTATCCAAAACCGGGAATCGGCGATCCCGGACCCAGGTTATGGAGCCGTCGGGCTTAACGATACGGTATTCGAGTTGCAGGCTTTCAAAGGGGGGATGTTCCAAAAGGGAGCGAACGGCACCGCGATCCGCCGGGTGCACGCTGTCCAGAAACGACTGCGGGTCGCGACACAGATCCTCCCGCCTGCGGCCCCAGACTTTTTCATAAGCAGGACTGATATAAAGAAGCTCCTTGAAATCGGGGCTGCTGAGCCAGAAAACATCGTCGATACTTTCGGTTACCAGCCGGAACTTCTCTTCACTTTCCAGCAGTTGTCGTTCCATGGCGTGTTTGTGCAACGCTATTTCGATGCCGATGCGCAAATCCTTTTCCTGAAACGGTTTGAGCAAAAAGCCATAGGGATCGGTCCGTTTAGCCCGCTCCAGGGTTTCCTCATCGGCATGGGAGGTGAGATAAACTACCGGTATCCGGTTTTTTTCACGGATTATCGCAGCGGCATCGACACCGCTCATTGCACCTTTCAGACAAATATCCATGAGCACCAGGTCCGGCCGCATGGCCGCCGCCTGCAGAATGGCATCCTCGCCGCGCGAAACCATGCCGCACACCTCGTACCCCATCTTCTGGAGGCGGGTTTTGATTTCCAGCGCGATGAACGCTTCATCTTCAACGATCAACAGCTTCGCTTTCACCGACAATGCGCTCCTTTTGGCGACTTGCCCTGTCATCGGTTTTTCGAGGTGCCGCTCTACCCGGAAAAGGCAATCGTGAACCTGGTACCCACCCCGCTTTTTACCGACAAACTCCCATCAAGCTGCTCCACCAGTGCGGAAATCAACTGCAGCCCCAATGTCTGAGCTTCGCGATAATCCAGATTTTCAGGCAGACCGACGCCATCATCAGCAACCGACAGCATCACCTGCCCGTCATGTTTGGTAATCGTGACTTCTATGGTACCGCAACGCCCGTCGGGGAAGGCGTGCCTTATTGCGTTGGAAAGCAATTCGGTAATTAGCAGGCCGCAGGGAACCACTTTTTCGATATCGAGCTTGATATCGTCGATGACAACGCGGCATTCCAGGGGTGTCTCCGGGGTCATATAGGCCTGCTGCACATGCGACACCAGGTTTTTAACGTAATGGGTAAGACTGACGTCGGCGAGGTTTTGCGATTGATAGAGTTGCTCGTGAGCCAGAGCCATGGAACAGATGCGGTTCTGGCTTTCGACGAAAAGCGACCTTGCTTCGGGATCCTGCAATTTCTGGGATTGAAGATACAGCAGACTCGACACCACCTGAAGGTTATTCTTCACCCGATGATGAATCTCCTTGAGCAGCACCTCCTTTTCGGCCAGGGACGCCTTGATGCGCTCCTCTGCCTGTTTGCGCTCGGTAATATCGAGGACAATGCCCTGATAATGGGTTACCTGTCCCTCGCCGTTGCGTTCGACAATGGTCTGATCGCTGACCCAGCAGACCTTGCCCCCCTTGCCGAGGATTCGGTACTCCTGTTGAAACCGATCAACGCCCCGTGCAGTGTAAACTTCGACTTCCCGCGCCACCCGCTCCCGGTCACCGGGGTGAATAATGGAAAAAAAAGCAAGGGCGCCACTGAGGAATTCTTCGGGGCTGTATCCGAACTGTGTGATATTTTTGGACACCAGGTCCACCGGCCAGCCGGGTTCGGCCTTCCAGCGAAACAGGATCACAGGACTGTTTTCCACCACCAGATTGGACTGCAGGAGTTGTTTTTCAACCTGTTTGCGACGAGTGATATCCACCAACAGGTTGAGGGCTCCCAGCAGCTTCCCTTTGGGATCATAGAGAGGTTCGGGATAGACGACCACATGGGAGTAGCCACCGGATACACTTTCGATGAGCATTTCCTGCCCCTGGTAGCGCTTGCCATGCTTCAGGGTCAGGGCCATGGGACAATCATCGAATGGCATCGGTCGTCCGTCGGGATACCACAGACGGTAGGCGCCACACCAACGATCCCTGTTCAATTCCGGTTCCCGCCCCCAGAGCGCGACGGCATTGCGGTTAAAAAAAGTGATCCGCCCCTCGGCATCGGTGGTAAAGGCGGCAATGGGAAGCAACTCCATCAACTGACGATGCCGTTTTTCACTCTGGCGCAGAATATCTTCAACTGCTTTGCGCTCGGAAATATCAGTAACAAAGGTACAGTGATATTCCTTGCCGTCAAACTTCACGTAATTCACGCGCACTTCGACCGGATAGACCCTGCCGTCTTTGGTACGATGGCAGGTTTCCAAGGTCCGCGAACCGCCTGCCCGCAGTTTTTCCCACCCCTGGGGAAACTCTTCGGCAGAAAAGCACGGATCGAAGTCGTGGATGGACATGCCGATAAGTTCATCGCGGGTGTAGCCGAGGGCACGGCAGGCGGCGGCGTTGACATAAAATACCCTGGCATCCTCGGTCAGCCAGAACGCCTGGTCGGCGGTATTGTCCACCACGTACTGGGTAAAACGCAACAGCCTCTCGGCACGCTTGCGTTCCGAGATATCCTCGATGAATCCTTCGATCTCCGTCTGCGCATCCGGAGCTTTGCGAAGTCGCATGCAACACTCGATGAAACTGCCATCCTTGCAGCGAAAGGGCCCCTCATAAACCTGCCATTTATCTGATGCCTGAATCGCGGAGAGCACCTTCAGACGTTGACCGGCATTGCTGTAAATCGTATCGCCGAGGCCGGTAGAATTGACAATCTCCATCAGTTGTTCTGGAGAATCGTACTTGAACATACGTGCAAAAGTCGGGTTAGCGGTAAGTAGCTTGCCATCCAGGGTGGAGCGAAATATACCCAGGGGGGCATGTTCAAAAATATTGCGCAAGCGTTGATCGAATGCACGCAGCACCTGTTCGACCGACCCGGCGCTTTCAGACACAGTGCCCACGGCATAGCCGTGTTCACGAAGAAGATCTCGAAGGGCTTCCAGGTCATGACCGACCCCTTCAATAGTCAAGATTGTGTTCATGCACGCTCCACGCTAAGCCGGCCACTGTGCCAGCAAAAATTCTTTGACCCGAAAATATAATTATCTTATTATTTTCAATTAAAAATAGAGGAAGTTTTTTAACTTGCGACACCTGCTCGATGGCTCGCAAGCATCCGTATTTCAGTCTATTTGATTCTCTGACATGGAATCAATTAAAAACCCTCCCAGGAGACTGGCATTATATCAGTCATCGATGCATTTTTAGCGGTGGTTAACGCCATGGATGGAACACGATACTTGAAGACCAAACATATAACGGTATACACTATTACCAGTCATTATACACCGGTCGTTCACCGATAAAACCGAAGGCCCACAGAGAGCAGAACAATCAAAAATCGTTTATTCGCAGACTCCAGGGAAGTTAGAGTTTTGAAATACGAGAAAAAAAACCAATCCAGGATCAAAATCCTCCTGGTCGAGGATGAAGCCATTACGGCTCTGGCCATGACCGGCGCACTACAAAGCATGGGGTACGTTACCTGTAAGCCGGTAGCCACGGGGGAAAAAGCCCTCCAGAGCCTGGCCAGAGAAAACCCGGATGTCGTATTGATGGACATCAGCCTGACTGGCGACATGGATGGCATTGAAGCTGCCCGAAAAATGATGGAAAGCGGACATCATCGCATTATTTTCATCACTGGATATTCTTCCGGGGAACTGTACGAGCGTGCCAACGCCCTGAATCCCTTGGCGATTTTCACCAAACCCGTCAAACCGCTTGACCTCAAATCCACCATCGATGCTGCTGTTTAGTCAATACAATCCATCGATTGCTGAGCTCGTTTGAAACTAGCACCCTCACTGGTACCCGCTGCCCACTTAATGTTCTCCGTGAAATGTCACCTCTTCGCTGGCCCATGGAGTACCGATTGGCCAGCCGGACCCCGGATGCAGGTCCATCTTATGAAAAAGCTTACAAACCACTGCGCAAGTGCAGCTCGATCGGGTGAGGGCACAGGTAGACCTGTTCGTCGAGCCAGGGAGGCTGATACTTGCGCACGTAATGATTGAGCAGCGTCAACGGTACCGCAAGGGGTACGTTGCCGTAACGGTACTGCTCGACAAGTTGCAACATTTCGCGCTTTTCATCCTCGGTCAGTTGTCGTTTGAAATACCCGAGGGCATGTTGCAATACATTGCTGTGCTTGGCGGGAGTGGACAGGGTGCGCACAGTCTGCATAAGCAGTCGCTGGTAGTCTTCCAGCAGCCGACCATGCGACAGCTCCCCCGCCCGGGATGTCAACCGGCCCATCTGTCGGGCCAGTTCCACACTGTGAGACATGAACAGCAGTTTGTGCCGGGCGTGAAAGGCGACCAGCGCCGCAGCAGTAGCCCCCGCGGCTAAAAGGTCTCGCCAGCGTCGGAAGGTAAAGATCGCCTCGATAAAGTTTTCGCGCAGCCGCGGGTCATGCAGGCGACCATCCTCCTCCACCGGCAACAGGGGGAAATGTTCCATGAACAGGCGGGCGAACAGACCGACTCCGGTCTTGGCCGGGACCCCGAAACGGTCATAGAGCTTCACCCGCGCCATGCCGCTACTGGGCGAACGGCCTTTGAAAATGAATCCGCACAGAGCCTCCGTTTCAAGCGCGGACAGGCGCTTTTGGGCCCAGGCGGTCATGCGCTCGGTGACATCCTCGTTGCTCCTGGAAAAAACCAGTCTCGGCGCTTCCGGATCACCGACCAGGCGCAGAGTTTCGCGGGGGATAGGCAGCCCCATCTCCACCTCGGGACAAACCGGCACAAATTCCACAAACCGCCCCAGAGTATCGCGCAAAAACCGATCGAGCTGGTGCCCGCCATCGTAACGAACGTTCTGCCCGAGCAGGCAGGCACTGATGCCAAGATGGATTTTTTCCATAAACAAGCTCCTGCTGGTAAAACGTTCCCATGATAAGATATCTGAGGTCAAACGGCTCTGATTAGGTTAGTTTTCATCCGGAAACGGCCCTTTTCCCCAATCTCGGCGTCAATCCGCACGCTTGCGTGTGCGGCGTAGACATCTACGCCTCCGTGCAAGCGCTTGATTTCCTTGATCTTGGGAAAAATTGCTCGTTTCCCGTATGAAAACTGCACTGTGTCCAGCCATAGTTTCCGGCTGGACATAAGTTAGATTCTAACAGCCAGCCAGCTCTCGCCAAGCCCTCCCAAGGAGAAACAATGCCTGCAAAAAAAAGCCGCCAACAACAGAGGATCGTGTTAAGAAAACTGTTGCATAAGACTTCCCACAAAGCCGGCAAGTCCCCCGGTACCATGGTGCATATCGGCAAGGAGCGGGCCGAACCGGTACATATAAGCCTGATCGATTACACCTGCGAGCATTTGCAGGAACGTGAACTTGCCGCGGCGGAGCATTGCCGACCTTTCCGTGACAGTCCCACCATCAGCTGGATCAATCTCGATGGCGTCCACCAACTGGACAGCCTGGAAACAATCGGCAGCGATTTTGGACTCCATCCGCTGGTGCTCGAAGACATCGTCAACACCACCCACCGGCCGAAGGTGGAGAATTTCGACGACTATCTTTTCATGGTATTGAAAATGCCGCGTTTCGACGGCGCGACCGCGACCGTCACCACGGAACAGGTATGTCTGATCCTGGGGCGGGGTTATGTGCTGTCTTTCCAGGAACAAAAAGGGGATGTATTTGACGGCGTGCGCCAGCGCTTGCGCAACAATAAGGGACGGCTGCGCAGAATGGCCTCGGACTATCTGGCCTACGTGCTGCTAGACGCGGTGGTGGACAGCTATTTTGCCATCCTGGAAAATCTCGGCGAGGAGATTGAGTGTCTGGAGGAGGATATCATCAATCGCCCGAGCCCGGATACGCAGTCCCGCATCCACCATTTCAAACGCGAGATGATCCTGCTGCGCAAGGCGGTGTGGCCCCTGCGCGAACTGATATCCGGCTTGCAGCGTGCAGAATCTCCCTTGATTGCGGATACAACCGGCATTTTCCTGCGCGACGTGTACGATCACACCATCCAGATCATCGACACGGTGGAAACCTTACGGGACGTGTTGTCCGGCCTGCTGGACCTGTATATATCGAGCATCGGCAACCGCATGAACGAAGTTATGAAAGTGCTGACCATCATCGCCACGGTGTTCATCCCGCTGACCTTCGTTGCCGGCATCTATGGCATGAATTTCGAATACATGCCGGAACTGCACTGGCGCTGGAGCTACCCCGTGCTCTGGCTGGCGATGCTCATCATCGCCACTGTCATGTTCATCTTTTTCAAACGGAAACGCTGGCTGTGAAAGAGCCCAACTGCCGGGACCAGTTATGGATCATTTTGTCACGCTGATTTTTTTGCTGGTCTATCTCGGCATGTTTCTCGGTCGGCTGCCAGGACTGGCGCTGGACCGCACCGGCATCGCGCTGCTCGGTGCCCTGCTGATGGTGGTGGGCGGACGGCTCGACCTGACCACCGCCTGGGCCGCCATCGACCTGCCGACCATGGCACTGTTGTTCGGCCTGATGATCCTGTCGGCACAGTTGCGACTGGGGGGCTTTTACAGCTGCCTGACCCGCCGGCTGGCTTCAGCGAAACTCACTCCCGGCGCATTGCTGGCCCTTTTGATCTGCATCAGCGCACTGCTGTCGGCGCTGCTCGTCAACGACATCGTCTGCCTGGCCATGGCGCCGATGCTGGTTGAGGGTTGCGCCCGGAGGAAGCTTAACCCCATTCCATTTTTGCTGGGGCTGGTCTGCGCCGCCAACATCGGTTCGGCCGCCACCCTCATCGGCAACCCGCAGAACATCCTCATCGGCCAGACGCTGCAACTGTCTTTTGTCGACTACCTCGGGGTGGCGATCATACCGGTACTGGCCGGTCTGGCAATTTCCTGGCTGGTCATTGCCCGGGCTTACCACCACCGATGGATACTCGTGGTTACCCCGGATGTGGCGCCTGTCAAAGTATTTGACGCCTGGCAAACGGTCAAGGGACTGATAATCCTGTTGATGATCACCGGCGCATTCCTGTTCGCCTCCTGGCCTCGCGAACTGGTGGCACTGGCGGCCGCCGCGCTACTGCTGACCAGCCGCCGAACCGCCTCCCGCCAGTTGTTGAATCTGGTAGACTGGCAATTATTATTATTATTCATGGGGCTGTTTGTCGTTCACCAGGCGCTGGCTGCCGGTGACCTGCCCGCCCGCAGCCTGGATGCGTTGGCTGCCTGCGGCATCGATATCACCCGACCGGGCTGGCTGTTCGGACTGGCGGCGGTGCTGTCCAATCTGGTGTCCAACGTGCCGGCGGTCATGTTGCTGCTTCCCGCCGCCAAACATCCTGCCGCAGGGCCGCTGCTGGCCCTTGCCAGCACCCTGGCTGGCAACCTGCTGGTCATCGGCAGCATCGCCAATATTATCGTGGTCGATCAGGCCGCCCGACTGGGCGTATCTCTGGGCTGGCGCGAACATGCCCGGGTTGGGGTGCCGGTGACCCTGCTGAGCCTGGCGGTGACCGCCGGATGGTTGTGGTGGGTGGTATTGTGACAAGTCCGAGTGCTGAGTACTGAGGATTGAGATAAAACGTATATTTCTGAGCTATCTTTTCCATGCTCTGGCAAATCCGGGATCACCTCACCTTTAGCCATGGAGACTTGTCCATGCCGGTTACCGACATACGTATCGAGGTTTGCAACCACCACCCTGCGCGCAGTGACGGTCGGTATATCCTCTACTGGATGAATGCCGCGCGCCGTCTCGGTTGGAACTTCGCCCTACAGCGAGCCGTGGCATGGGCCGAGAAACTACAACGCCCGTTGCTGGTGGTGGAAACCCTGCCCTGCGACCGCCCCCATGCCAACCTGCGCCATCACCATTTCGCCCTCGACGGCATGGCGGACAACGCCCGCGGCATGGCCCACCGGTCAGCCGACTACTACCCATTCGTCGAACGTGAGTCGGGCGAAATCGCCAAGTTGCTGACAGCCCTCGGAGAGCAGGCCTGCCTGGTGGTCAGCGACCTGCACCCGCTGCGCGAATCGGTCAGAGCTACGCAGCAACTGGCCGATCGGCTGCCGATCCTGCTGGAGCGCGTCGACAGCAACGGTATATTGCCTCTGCAAGCCGCCGACCGAGAGTTCACCACGGCCTACAGTCTGCGGCGTTTTTTGCAACGCAACCTGCTACCGCACTTGCTGCACATGCTGCTTGCGGACCCGCTGGCCAACGCTTCGCTCATCTCTGTGCCCGCATTGCCAGAGCGCATTCATAAACGCTGGCCGGCAGCCGATCACGATCTTCTCACGGGAAGCCGTAACGGCCTTCGCTTGCTCCCCATCGGGCAAGACACCGGACCGGTTGCAACCAGAGGGGGATCTGTCGCCGCCCGTAATGTCCTGCAGGTGTTTTTGCGCGAACATCTCGACCTCTATCACTCCCGCCGCAACGAACCGCAGCAGGATGTCACCAGCGGCCTGTCGCCCTATTTGCGCTGGGGACATATATCGAGCCACGAAATCGTGCAACGCCTGCTGGACCTGGAAGGCTGGCATCCATCGAATCTGTCCCTTGAGACGCGGGGCCAGCGCAGCGGCTGGTGGGGGGTGAGGCAGGATGCCGAGGCGTTTCTCGATCAGCTGATCACCTGGCGCGAACTGGGCTACCTGTTCTGCGCCAGACGCGACGATTACGATCGTTTCGAAAGCCTGCCGGCATGGGCACAGACCACCCTGCTCGAGCACGCTGCCGATCCGCGCCCCTACCTGTACAGCCTGCAGCAACTGGAGACCGGACAGACCCACGATCCGCTTTGGAACGCAGCGCAAATGCAACTGATCAGGGAGGGGCGGCTGCACAACTACCTGCGCATGCTGTGGGGAAAAAAGATCCTGCAGTGGAGCCCCGCCCCGCAACAGGCCATGGCCATCATGCTCGAACTCAACGATCGCTATGCCCTGGATGGTTGCGACCCCAATTCGTACAGCGGCATAGGCTGGGTGCTGGGGCGCTTTGACCGGGCCTGGGGACCACAACGGCCGGTATTTGGCAAAATCCGCTATATGAGCTCACGCAATACCGCACGCAAAGTGGCGGTGGATGCATACATGACACGCTACAGGCCATGAAACTGACTTTTCACGGCACACTCAGTTACATCGAACACCGTAACGCCCGCCATGCCCGCCAGAGCCTGCTGAAGGTGGCCGCCATCCCTGAGCAGCGCCACGCATTATCGGACGTGCAGATTTACAGCGGCGACGGCGCTTCGCATCGCAATTCGCTGCTGCGTATCGAGGATGGTATGCTTTATGGGCATGCACCCCTGTTTGATCAGTTGCGCTGGTGCGCTCAGCAAAGGGTACCGCGCATGCTGGTCAGCCACTGCGGTAAGGAAATCATCGCCGATGAAAATCGGGTCGCTCACCAACTGCAAAGCAACGCAAGCAAGCTGGGTATTCAGGCGTCTATCGCCTATGACGGCATGACCCTGCTGTTGCCCAGCGAGGAGGACACGACATGTCACTGAAAAACAAACACATTGGGGTATTGGTGGAAGATCTGTACGAGGATCTGGAACTGTGGTACCCAGTTCTACGGTTTCGCGAGGCTGGCGCAGAGGTTACGGTGATCGGCCCGGAAAAAAAAGGTTACAGCTCCAAACACGGCTACCCGGTGGATGCCGACGTATCGATGGACGCGGTGCGCGGCGACCGGTTCGACGCCATGATCATTCCGGGAGGTTATGCCCCGGATCGCATGCGGCGCTTCGACACCATGATAGATCTGGTGCTGCAGGCCCATCAGGCCAATAAAATCGTGGCGGCCATCTGCCACGGCACCTGGTTGCTGGCCTCGGCACGCATCGTCGAAGGCCGTACCCTGACCTGCTATTTCGCTATTCGCGACGATCTGATCAATGCCGGCGCACATTATGTCGACAAGGAAGTGGTGCGCGACGGCAACCTGATCACTTCGCGCATGCCCGGCGACCTGCCGGCATTCTGTCGCACCATCGCCGAGGCGTTGACATAGTGTTGAGGACCTAGTGCTGAGTGCTGAGTGCTGAGTGCTGAGTGCTGAGGGCTGAGGGCTGAGGGCTGAGGGCTGAGATCGCTGACACCGGTCAGATAGAGGAACGGCGCTGCATTCCGCCAGCGCCGTTTCACCAATCACGAATCACCAATGACTGCTTCTCACATAAAGTCGAATTTCTTCATTCGGTAACGAAAAGCGTCTATCCCCAGGTGCAGCAACTTGGCCGCCTGGGTCTGATTGCCTTTGGCCATTTCCAGGGACTGCCGGATGAGTTCGCGCTCGATATCCTCGATATTGACCCCTTCGGCGGGGAGTTGAAAATTGAGGGGACCGATATTGTCGCCCACCGATTGGGCCACCAGTTCGCGGGGCAGGTTTTCGACCAGCAACTGGTCTTCGCATTCGAGGATGATGGAGCGTTCGATGACGTTGCGCAGCTCGCGGATATTGCCGGGCCACGCGTATTCAAGCAGAATCTTCTGCGCCATACGGGAAATGCCCTGAACATTTTTATGAAATTCGCGGTTGAACTGGCTGATAAAAAACTCGGCCAGGGGCAGGATATCGTCACGACGCTCGCGCAGCGGCGGCAGTTGGATGGGGATGACGCCGATGCGGTAGTACAGATCAGGCCGGAAGGATTTGTCTTCCATGGCCTTGCGCAGATCCCGGTTGGTTGCCGAAAGGATGCGCACATCAACGGTTATGTCGCGGGTACCGCCAACCCGCCGGAAGGTACGTTCTTCCAGCACGCGCAGCAGTTTGGCCTGCATGGCCGGATCCATATCGCCGATTTCATCGAGAAATACGGTGCCGCCATCGGCCAGTTCAAACAGACCCTTTTTAAGGTTCTTGGCGTCGGTGAAGGCACCTTTTTCGTGGCCCATCAACTCGCTTTCGAGCAGGGTCTGTGGCACGGCGGCACAGTTGATAGCCATGAACGGCTGCTCGGCACGGGCGCTCTGATAATGAATCGCCCGCGCCACCAGTTCCTTGCCGGTGCCGCTTTCCCCCTGGATGAAGACTGTGGAGGCATCGCTGCCGGCAACCTTCTCGACCATCTCCAGCACCTGCCGCATCTCTCGACTGCTGGCGATGATGGAGGGCTGGCCGAAGCGTTCGCTTTTCTGGTTGCGCAGGCAGGCCACTTCCTTGCGCAGGCGGCTGGTTTCCAGGGTGCGCTGCACTACCACGCTCAGTTCCTCGGCAGAAGCCGGCTTGCGCAGGTAGTCGCCGGGACCGTCAAGTATTGCGGTGACGGCATGTTCCGGCAGCTCCAGAGCGGTGGAAACCACCACCGGGCAGGCATCGCCAAGGGCACCGGCCTGTTCCAGTACTTGCCAGCCATCGACATCGGGCAGTTGAAGATCGAGAATCATCAACTCCGGCGTTTCGCTCGCCAGGATATCTAAAGCGGCCTGCCCGAAGCAGGTACGTTTGACAGTATGCCCCCGACTGCTGAGCATCTGTTCCAACGCCTGGCCGAGAGCCTGATCGGCATCGACAATCAGGATATTCGCGTGGTGTTTCACAGGTTTTCCCGTCTTGGCATGCGGCTCAATGAGTTGGTATCCATCCGGAAACTCCGGATGGATACTGAGTTATCGGATTTTGCGCTGCAGCACGCGTTCAGCAGCCTCTACCAGCTTGTCGGCCGTCAGTCCGTAATATTCCAGCAGCTTTTCGGCGGGACCGGACTGGCCGAACACGTCACGCATACCGATCCGTTCAACCGGAGTCGGGCAACCTTCGGCCAGTGCCTCGCATACCGCACCACCAAGACCGCCAATCACCGAATGTTCTTCAGCGGTAACGATGGCGCCGGTTTCCCGGGCAGCCTTCAGCACCAGTTCCTCATCCAGGGGCTTGATGCTGCCGAGGTGCAACACCCGCGCGTCAATACCTTTACCGGCCAGTTCCTCGGCCGCTTGCAGTGCCATGGCTGTCATCAGGCCGGTCCCTATCAGGGTGACATCTTTGCCCTCCCGGAGAGTCACGCCCCGACCGATCTCGAAACTGCAATCCTCGGTAAACACCACCGGCACCTTGCCGCGCCCCAAGCGAATATAAACAGGGCCTTCAAATGCCGCGGCGGCACGAATGGCGGCTGCTGTTTCGGGACCGTCGGCCGGGCACAGCACGGTCATGTTGGGCAGGGACCGCATGATGGCAAGATCTTCTATCGACTGATGGGAACCGCCATCTTCGCCGACGGTGATGCCGCCATGGGTAGCGACCACCTTGACATTCATGCGCGGATACGCCAACGACTGGCGAATCTGTTCAAAAGCCCGCCCGGCGGCAAATACCGCGAAGGTCGAGGCAAAGGGGATCATGCCGCCGGCAGCCAAGCCGGCAGCCATGCCGACCATGTTGGCCTCGGCGATACCGGCATTGAAAAACCGTTCGGGGAATTCCTTGCCGAACTGGGCAGTCTTGGTCGAGCCGGACAGGTCGGCATCCAGTGCGACGATTTTAGGATTCTGACGGCCCAGCTCCAACAGAGCCTTGCCGTATGCATCTCTGGTTGCAATCATTGCGTTATTCGCTTTCTGTTTAGCAATCCCGCGGCCATCAGCGGGCATCGTATCGGTAGCAGCATAACCTCAGCCAGGTTTTTGCATGAGGTTTCACGCAAACCCCGGTCTAAAGCGCTCCCAGAACCTGCAGGGACACCTGCAGTTCTTCGTCACTCGGCGCCAGGCCATGGTATTTGGCTTTATTTTCAAAAATCGACACACCTTTGCCCTTGACGGTCCTGGCAACAATCACGGCAGGTCGGTCTGACACCTCGGCGGAGGCAAAGGCCTGCCCCAGAGAGTCGATGTCGTGCCCGTCGGCTTCAATGACATGCAGGTTGAAGGCGGCGAATTTAGCCGCAACCGGCCCGACATTCATCACATCCGCGGTGAACCCGTCGATTTGCAGACCGTTGCAATCGACCACGATACACAAATCGGAAAGCTGATAATGCGCGGCACTCATGACAGCTTCCCAGATCTGCCCTTCCTGCAACTCGCCGTCACCCAGCAGAGCAAAAACCCGCGAACGGCGGCCGGCCACCCGGTTCGCCAGCGCCAGGCCTACAGCTTGGGACAACCCCTGACCGAGGGAGCCGGTGCATACCTCAACACCGGGAGTCTTGCGCATGTCAGGGTGACCCTGCAGATGGCTGCCGAGCTGCCGCAGAGTCGCGAGATCTTCCTTGGGGAAGTAGCCGGCACGTGCCAGGCAGGCATAAAGGGCCGGAGCCGCATGCCCTTTGGACAAAACGAAACGGTCACGCTCCGACCAGTCAGGACAGGTGGCATCGTGTTTCATCTGATGAAAAAAAAGAACGGCCATGATATCGATGGCCGACAGACTGCCTCCGGTATGTCCCGATTGGGACCGGTGCAGCATTTTGAGAATGTCCACCCGCAACTCCCGAGCAGTCTGCTCGAGTTCCTGGACTTTTTGTTCGCTCAACATCGTTACTTCTTTTCCTTTCCTGAAAAAATCAGACCCGTCCTGCAACGCAGGTCCAGGTAGCGACCAGCGCCACCGACGGGCAGGCGATTACGATTTTTTATAGCGAGGGTCGTTGCCGGCCAGATAGGCGAACACCAGTTCGTCCAGGGAGCCAGCCTCCGGCGGCACAGCATCGGCCGCGGAAACGTCCACTTGTTGATTTTGGCTTGAAATCCCTGAAGCGCCGGAAGGAGTGCATGAGGGGGCGTCGGGTTGCGAGTCGGAGGCTATGGCAAAACCGGCTTTGGCATCCAGTTCCCCGTCCCGCAGACGTCGCAGCATCTCTTTGTGCTGGATTTTCATGCGCTGCTCGACCTGCTCCCGCAGGGATTCGTTACCCAGCAGATCGGCATAGGAGGTCTTGCAGGAAGCCAGGATCGTGCCTCCCTCGTACAGCAGGGTCACAATCTGGGGATTTTTGGCACCACCGTCCTCGGTCTGGACGTGAAACACGCGCCCTTTGTATCGAAAATTATGATTATATCCGCCTACCATGGGTTCCTCGCGTACCGCCCGTTCTGGGAAAACGGACGCCTATAGTTATCACAGCCGGTGTTTCGGTGCAATAGCCTCGAAGTCTGGTCAGCGTTCTGCCGCCAGCAGTTTTTTTGCTTTAGCCACCGCCTCCAGGGCATCGGCGGCGTACATATCGGCACCGATTTCATCGGCATATTCCTGGGTGACCACCGCGCCGCCGACCATGGTGAAGACCTTGATGCCGGCTTCGCGCAGACGGTTGACAGTCACGCGCATCTGCTCGATGGTGGTGGTCATCAGGGCCGACAGCCCCACCGCATCGACTTCGAGCGTGACGGCTTGTTCCACAATGCGATCGGCAGAAACGTTTTTGCCCAGATCGATAACTTCGAAACCGTGGTTTTCCAGCAGGGTACAGACGATATTCTTGCCGATATCGTGAATATCCCCTTCGACGGTCGCCATCAGAATCCGCCCCAGTGAGGCAAAGGATCCGCCCTGCATCTCCTGCTTGAGGCGAGCGAAAGCGGTTTGCATGGTTTCCGCCGACTGCATGACCTGCGGCAGGAAGATGCGGTTAGCACCGAAACGCCGCCCTACTTCCTCCAAACCTGGGAGCAACCCTTCGTTGCTGATCGTGGCCGTATCCAGCCCTTCACCCAGGGCCTGCTCGACCAGGGCGATCACGCCGTCCTTGTCCCCCTCGATAATGGCCGCGGCCAACCGCTCGCGGATGCCCGCCGGTGCGGCAGTCGAATCCGTTGCCGCCGGTGCGGTCACGATATCGGAATAGGCGGCGATATAACTTTCGGCACGCACATCCTTGCCGAGCAGCACCATGGCCGCCCGATAGGCATCCATCATGCGTTCTTCCAGGGGATTGATAATGGCAGCCGACAAACCGGCCTCCAGGGCCATGGCAAAAAACACCGAGGACAGAACCGGCCGGCACGGCAGACCGAAAGAAATATTGCTGACACCCAACGCCGTCGCCAGCCCGAGTTCGTCGCGGACCAGCCGCAGGGTGCGGATGGTTTCCATGGCCCGCTTCTGCTCGGCCGAAACGGTCAGAGTCAGGCAATCGACGATGATGTCCTCAGGCGCCATGCCGACAGCCATGGCCGCATCGCGAATGCGCCTCGCCACCGCCAGCCGTTCCTCGGCAGTCTCGGGGATTCCCGCGCCGTCCAGAGCCAGGGCGATGACCGCGGCGCCGTATTTTTTGGCCAGGGGTAAAATCCCCTGCAGACTCTTCTGCTCCCCCGACACGGAATTGATCAGTACCTTGCCATCGGCCACTTTCAGGCCACGCTCCAAGGCTGCCGGATCGGAAGAATCGAGCACCAGGGGCACCTGGATCACGCCTGCGGCGGCCAGCACGGCACGCTCCAGCGATGCCGGTTCGTCGACGCCGGGCGCGCCACAATTGACATCCAGCAGATGGGCACCTGCCGCCACCTGGGCCTGGGCCTCACGCCGGATATAAGCGGTTTTACCTTCACGCAATTCCTGGGCATAGGCTTTGCGTCCGGTGGGGTTAATACGTTCACCAATGATGGCACAGGCTGCCTGTCCGCCGATTTCGGCCACCTCGGTACGACTGGACAGCAGGCAGCGCCGCGCCGGCGGAGTCCAGCCCTGCGGCAATCCCCGCAGTGCCTGTTGCATGGCCCGGATGTGTGCCGGGGTGGTACCGCAACATCCGCCGATGACCCGTACGCCGATATCCAGCAAGCGCTGATGATAAACCACCATATCTTCCGGCGTGGCATTGAAAACGGTCTGACCATCGATAAGCTGGGGCAGGCCGGCATTGGGCTGGGCGATCAGGGGAATCGAGCAGACCTTGCGCATACGCGCCAGCATCTGATAAACCCCCTCCACGCCAAGCCCGCAGTTGGTTCCGACCACCGCCACGCCAAGCGCCTCAAGGGTTACGGCTGCCGCTTCCGGGGAGGTGCCAAGCACGCTGCGCCCTTCATTTTCGAAGGTCATCAGGGCCATGACCGGAAGGCTGGAAAATTCGCGGCAGGCAATCACCGCCGCCCGCAGTTCGGCGATATCCAGAAAGGTTTCCATGGTGATCAGGTCGGCGCCGGCCTCGGCAAATGCACGCACCTGCTCGCCAAACACCTCCACCATTTCATCGAAATCAGCATCCCCCACCGGTCGCAGAAATCGTCCTGTAGGTCCGATGGATGCGGCGACAAAACAACTCGGCCCGGCGGCGCGACGGGCCAGTTCGACGGAACGGACGTTGATTTGATGCACCTGCCCTTCCAGGCCGTAATGCGACAGTTTCAAGCGACTGCCACCAAAACTGTTGGTGACGATAATATCGGCGCCAGCCTCGGCATACTCGCGATGCACAGCCTCCACCACCTGCGGGGCTGTCAGGTTCATCTCTTCCGGACAACCACCGGCTTTGAGTCCGCGCTCCTGCAGCATGGTGCCCATGGCGCCGTCCAGCACCAGTACGCGTTCCTTGATTGCGGCGATGAAGTCGGCCATGCTATGGATTCTCCTGTAGGGTCGATGCCGCATCCTCGGCGGACGGGCGGGTAAAACGAAAATCGGCGGCAATCGGCTGGCGCAGGTCGACATGCCCCTTGAGGGTTTCCACCGGCTGTCCGTCAATCAGAATGCGCACCTTGCGGATATGAGGAAAATTGACGGCCAGGGTATTGACCAGTCCGTATACCGTCAGCAACTCCGACATGCTCCCTCCCGGATGAGCGGCAACCAGTTCGCTGCTGAAATCGAGGGTTGCGATTCCGTCCTGCTCGGTGTAGCCGAGAAGCCGGGGCCCCGGTGGCAGAATCGGGATCAGCCTGGAGTGCGGGCCGAGGCTCAGGGACTGGATGATTTCCTTCACCAGTTGCCCTTCTTCGCCATCCGGCACTTCGCGGGCTTCGGCAACCAGGCTGAATCCGTCCTGGCTGCCAAAATAAAGGATCACTTCTCGTTGCGGCAACGCTACCGTCACCTCGGTCGCATCCTGGCCCACCTTCGCCACTCGCTGCATGGCGCGGTAGGCGAACCAACCGGCCGCCAGCAGCAGCATAAGAATCAGAATCGGAACCAGGTACCGACTGAAAGATCTGTTCATGTCTGTTTGCTCCAGGGGCGGGCTAGGAGGCTGTCGGACTATCCGGGTCGAAGCGAAAATTTGGATGTTTGAGAANNTGGATAGTCCGACAGCCTCCTAGCCTCTGACAACACCGGGCGCGCTGCCTCAATCGATAGAGACCTGCTCCACCCCGATCAGGAGGTCGCCGAGGAATTCGCCCCCGACCCGCTGAAAGCGCTCGGGCACATCGGTAACAAAGAACTGCGGAGGAGCCGCCTGCCTGACGGGGCGTAGATGACACTGCCCCTGTAACCGGGAAGCTACGGCAAGAGCGGTTTCTTCAGCCGAATCGATCAGGATGACTTCCGGTCCCAGAACCTGCTGCAAAACATCTTTGAGCAGCGGATAATGGGTACAGCCGAGCACCAGGGTATCGATGCCATGCTTGCGCAACGGTTTGAGATATTCCTCGGCTGCAAGGCGGGTTACGGGGTGATCGAGCCACCCTTCCTCCACCAGCGGCACGAACAGGGGGCAGGGCACCCCGACCACATCGGCATCGGGGGCCAATTGTTTGATGGCCAGGGTATAAGCACCGCTTTTGATGGTGCCTTCGGTACCTATCACGCCGATACAGCCGGTGCGCGTCACCGACACGGCCCGCCTTGCGCCGGGTTCGATAACACCGATGACCGGCAATCTGAAACAGTTTTCCAGTTCGAGCAACGCGACCGAGGAAGCGGTATTGCAGGCGACAACCAGCATCTTGACCTTGCGCCGGGTCAGAAACGCGGCCGCTTCCATGGCGTAACGCCTCACCGTCGCGGGGCTTTTGGTACCGTAGGGCACCCGAGCCGTATCGCCGAGGTAGAGAAGCTCTTCTCCCGGCAACAGACGTTGGATTTCCTTGAGAACCGTTAGCCCGCCAACCCCTGAATCAAACACTCCAATAGCCCGATCCGGCAACTCTTTTCCCCTCTCCGCGAGACTATATCCAAAAATGGGTATACTAGGTTCAACCCAATCGTAAAGTCAAGACGCATCGCTATTTTAAGCTTTGGATTAGGCATTGCCTCTGGTATATTGAATATTCGCTTTTTTTGACCGTGACGGTCGTGGTTGCCCAGGGAAAGGATGACCGCCCATGGACCTTTCATCAGCCAGGGAATATTTAGAGCCGCTACGCACCGAGCACGTCATGGCCAGACTGCGTGACGCTAATCTTGGCGACCTGATTTACAACCCCTGGTTTTTGACCGTGCTCGGCATCATCTGCCTGGTGGCCATTATCCTCAAACGACAGGCACTGCTGTTCATACTGCTGACAACGGTGGCATACGCCTGCGTCATCGATTACACCCTGCAGAAAAAACCGGCCATCGCCAACGTCGGCAGCGAACCGGTTCTGGTTTTCGCGGGTGGCGGCGTCATCCTGGTCTTCGTATTCATCTACTACCTGTTCATCAGACAGGACTAACGACTTATCAAAGCATTCCTAATATGGTCGGATTCACCACTACTATCCCCCTCGAAATCGTGGTCGCGGCAGGCAAACGTCCCGTCGACCTGAACAATATCTTCATCACCGATCCCGCCTGCCAGATGCTGATCGATGAGGCGGAAATGGCCGGCTTTCCGCGCAATTGCTGCGGCTGGATCAAGGGGCTTTACAGTGCCGCCCTGCGCCACGGTATCCGCGAAATCATCGCCGTCACCGAAGGGGATTGTTCCAACACCAAGGCCTTGATGGAAGTTCTGCAACTGCAGGGCATCACCACCATCCCCTTCGCTTACCCCTACGACAGGTCCCGGACCAGCCTGGAGCATGAGATCGACAAACTGACAGCCCATTTCGGTGTCACTCCGGCACAGGCCCATCGAACCTGGCAGCAGCTTAATGCGATCCGTGCCCGGGTCCATGAAATCGACCGCCTGAGCTGGGAAGAAAATCGCGTCACCGGTGCGGAAAACCACTACTGGCAGGTCTGCACCTCGGACATGAACGGGGATCCGCACACCTTCGCGGAACAGGCCGATGCCTTTCTGGACGACGTGCAGCAACGCGCGCCGCTGCCTGACGGGCTACGCCTGGCCTATATCGGAGTACCGCCGATTTTCACCGATCTCTATGCGGTGGTGGAGGAACTCGGCGGGCGCGTGGTGTTCAACGAAACCCAAAGGCAGTTTTCCATGCCGTACGAAGTCACCTCCCTGGTCGAACAATACCAGCGCTACACCTATCCTTACGACGTGTTCGTACGCCTGGACGATATTGAAAAGGAAATTGCCCGGCGCCGCATCGACGGCGTCATCCACTACGTTCAATCGTTCTGCTTTCGCCAGATCGAAGACCTTATCGTGCGCCGCCGCCTGCGTCACCTCCCCATCCTGACCCTTGAGGGGGACCGCCCCGGCCCGCTCGATGCACGCACCCGCATCCGCCTGGAAGGGTTCGTCGAAATGATCAAAGCGAGGCGCCCATGACCGGCATCGGCATCGATCTTGGCAGCCGTCAGGTCAAGTTTGCCGTCCTCGACGGCAACACCATCGCCCGGCTGGAAAGCTTCGACACCATCCCCTTTTACAAGCGTTACGCCAGCCGTCACGATGATCGGCTGCTGCTGGCTTACGAGGACCTGGGGCTGCTGACCATGGAACAATGGCAGGCTACGCCGCTGACCGCCACCGGTTACGGGCGCAACTCCATCAACCTGGCCGGCGCCAAGGTTATCCCGGAGATCCAGGCGCATATTGCCGGCGCGCGGTTTCAGACTGGGCTGGAAACCTTCACCCTGCTGGATCTCGGCGGCCAGGACAGCAAGGTAGCCCGACTGGAAGACGGCATCCTGGTCGACTTCCTCATGAACGACAAGTGCGCCGCCTCTTCGGGCCGTTATCTGGAAAACATGGCCAAAGTGCTGGACATCTCCCTGGAAGAACTGGCCCGCCATCATGCCAATCCCGTTTACCTGGATGCCACCTGCGGCATCTTCGGTGAAAGCGAGCTGATCGGTAAAATTATCGAGGGACACCCTCTTGAAGCCTTGTGCGCCGGCGTCAACCAGACCCTGATCAAGCGGGTCGCGCCGATGCTGGCCCGTTTTGCCCAGGACACTATCGTGCTCACCGGCGGCGTGGCCAAAAACGGCGCCTTTGTCGCTCTGCTGCGTGCATTCAGCCCGGCCAGCATTGTCATCCCCGCCCAGCCCCAGCACAACGGCGCCATCGGCTGCGCCCGCGTCGCCGGAACAGCCACCGGCCGCTGAGCGGCCGCCTTGCCCCAGACGAGGTACCCATGTC
>DIWZ01000005.1 GCA_002435955.1 Pelobacter sp. UBA6093 | reverse complement strand
TTGTAAAATTTGAGAAGACTGCGCGTGGGGATTGCAAGATGGTTTGTTTGTAAGGGGAAGGGTCATGGCGCCCTGATCCCTTATTTTGACAAGGTCACAGTGAGATACCCCAGAAAGTCGCCAGGCAGTAATATACCCCGATGAGAACAAATAACGCGCCGGTTATCCTCCTGGCCCAGCGCTCGAACGCCTGGATACGGTTGAAGGCCTGTCCGACCTTGTTGGCTCCGAGGGCAATCAACACGGCAAACAGCAACACGGGCAGGCCGGTGGCGAGGCCGTAGACTCCCGGCAGCATCACGCCGGAGCCCTGGTGCAGGGCCAGGGGCAGAAGACTGCCGAAAAATAGCGCTGCCGAAGTGGGACAGAAGGACAGAGCAAACAGAATCCCGAGCAGACCGGCGCCCCACACGCCCATCGACTCAGCTTTTTTTTGAACTCTGTCACCAAAGCCGCTCCCAGGCAGATTAAAGGAAATAACCTCCAGCAAAACCAGACCCACCAGGATCAGAATCGGCCCCAGGGCGCGGTTCATATATTTCTGCAGGGCATGGGCAAGCAGTGGTGCAGAAAGCATGCTGGATACCAGCAGGCTGGCCAGAGCCAGGTAGGCCAGGCTGCGGCCGGAGGTGTAGAGCAGGCCGGCGGCAAAAACCTGCCGCGGGCTGTCCACCCGTCGCCCTACGAAGGAAATGGCGGCGATGTTTGTGGCCAGGGGGCAGGGGCTGATGGAGGTTAGCATGCCAAACCAAAACGCCGAGGCGATGGCCAGGGCAAACTCATTCATGCCTTTTGGCCTTTCATCATGGCCAGGGTTTGTTCCTGAACATATTCCATAAAGGCGGCTTTGTTGCGGGTCAGACTCCAGACCCGGTCAAGGTTTTTCCACTGGTTCGGCTTGCCCCCCGAACGCCTTTCCAGTACCACCGAACGGGTGTAAAGCTGGAAATCCTGCACGTAATGGTCATTGCCGGGCTCTTCCACGTTGACTACTTTCAATTCCAGGGTGCCGTTGTTCAAGGCCTCGGAAAATCCGGATTGGATGGCCTCTTTGGTGTAGGCTTCGATCTTTTTACAGGAAGAGCAGCGCATGTTGCCGTGGAAGTAATAAACCACGGTTTTAACCTGTTGCGGGGAGATGCTTGCTTTTTGAGGGACGTTTGCAGGAACTGCCTGAGCGGCGTATGTATGGGGTTGAAGAGCCATTCCGAAAAGTGTGACCAAACCGAAGCATAGGCTGTATTTTTGCAATAAAAGCACGAATTTCATAAGAGCCTCCCTGGTTAAGAGTAAGAATCACGCGCAAAATAATCGTTTAAGGTCATCGTCGAATGAGACTTTGCCCGATGTTTTCCCCAGCCAGCCTATAATCAGCGGGGAAGTTGTACAAGACTCCTTTTGGGTTCAGATGACAAGATTAAACAGGTAGCCGACGAGCAGAATACCCGCTCCGACCACTCCGATAAAAGTTGCAATAAGCCTTGGCTTGAGCACCTTGCGCAGTATGACCACCTCCGGAAAGGATAGGGCGATAACGCTCATCATGAAGGCCAGGACGGTACCCAGGGCTGCGCCTTTGCCCAGCAGCGCCTCGACCACCGGAATCATGCCGGCTGCGTTGGTATACATGGGAATGCCGATCAACACTGAGACGGGCACCGACCACCAAGCGCTTTTGCCCATGATGCCGGCCATGAAATTTTCCGGTACAAAGCCGTGGATGGCCGCTCCGGCCAGGATGCCGATGACCACGAAGACCCATACCCTGCCGACGATATCCCGTACCGCGTCGATACCGAAACGGGTCCGTTCCTCCCAAGACAGGGTGTCGTCGGGCATGGCCGACTGGGTGACCTGCATCTCCCTCACCCAGTCTTCCACATGGTTCTCGAGTTTCAAGCGGCCGATGGTCCAGCCGGCCACGGTGGCGATGACGATCCCGGTAACGAAATACAGGGTGGCGACCTTCCAACCGAGCAGACCGAACAGCAGCACCAGGGCGATTTCATTGACCATGGGGGCCGAAATGAGGAAGGAGAAGGTTACGCCCAGCGGGATGCCGGCAGTCACAAAGCCGATAAACAGGGGGACCGCGGAACAGGAGCAAAAGGGTGTCACCACCCCGAGCAGGGCGGCCAGCACATTGCCGGTGCTTTCCCTGCGTCCGGCGAGGATTTTGCGGGTCAGCTCCGGGGTGATGAAACTGCGCAACATCCCGACACCGAACACCACCAGCACCAGCAGCATCAACACCTTGGGGGTGTCGTAGAGGAAGAATTCCACCGCTGAGCCAAGGTGTGAATCAGGTTGCAGCCCGATGAGGTCATAGGTGAGAAACCGCGACAGGGGCAATAGCTGGCGGTAGAGCATGAACCATGCAATCAGGAACAGGCCGATTTTGATGCCGAGATGGTTGCTGAGAAAGTTTTTTCGGGATACGGCCTCTGTTTCCAGAACCCCCTTGTTTTGGTTGCCCATCTATCATGCTCCCTAAAGAGTTTAATACCCGAATAGTCAGATTATAGAAGTAAGAACGGACTGGAGAAACCTGAGCCTGGATTTCATCCCTGGCGATCTTTTCGGGCAGAGTCGACCGTATAAGCCCTGGCCAGGACCTCGACCGGATGGTAAACAGGATAGGGCAGACAGTGATTGAACTGCAGCCGGCAACTCATGCAGTCGGTGACAATGGCCTGCGGATTGCGGGCACGGATCTTTTCCATCAGCGGCTCTCCCAGATCGAGGGACTTCTGGTGAAAATGCTCCTTGTAGCCGAACACCCCGCCCATGCCGCAACAGTCGTAATCGCTGCCGACCGGTTCGATGTCCAGGCCGGGAACCAGTTTCAGCAGATCGAGGTAGGGTCGTCCCATCTTTTGCTCCCGCAGGTGGCAGGGGGCAAAATAGGCCATGTGCTCGGGCACAGAGGAAAAGTCGGTGGCAAGCCGTCCTTCTGCATGGAGGCGGGCCAGGTAGACGCCGAAGTCAAAAAGCTGATCGGCAAGATGGATCCGGGCCATGGGATCGATGGAAGAGAAATATCCGTCGTCCTTCAGGCGGTCGTAATACATCGATTTTTTCAGGTGCCAGAATTGATTCTCGCCTTTTTCGGGGGCGGGAACCTTCAATTCGTTTTCGGCGGCATGGACCGATTTCTGGTACGCATCCGAATAATAAGCCCTTTCCTTAAGGAGTTTTTTCAGGAAAAATCCGCAGGTGGGGCAGGAGTAGACAAGGTCGGCGCCGGTGCGAACCGTTTCGAGCAGTCGTTCCATGTTGGTGTTGGCCAACTGCAGGGTACGGTTTCGATCCCCCTCTACAAGAAAGGGCATGCCGCAACACTGCTGCGGCGGAACGTACACCGTCGCCCCATTGCGCTGCATGATCTCCACCACGCTGCGTCCGATCTGAGGGAATAAATAGCCGGCGGTGCAACCGGCGAAGTAGGCGACCTGATGATCGCCTGCCCGCCGCTTGTCGANNCGGGTCGCTTTGCGCAGCAGCGGACCGAGGAGGCTGTTCGACTGCAGGGCTTTGGTCAGTTGGGGAAACGCTCCGCACAATCGGGCCATACGCGGGACATCGTTGAGCAGGCGGGTCGCCAGAGGCATCCCCTCCTGTTCGATGTAGCGGGTTTTGGCCTCCACCACGTCCATGGGGATCTTCTGGCATGGGCACAGGCCGCAGAGGGTACAGAGTTCGGCCAGGTAGCGCAGTTGCGCCTCGGTGATGGGAACCCCATCTTCATGTTCCTGATCCCAGAGTCGATAGAGTTCGATGAAAAAAGCGCAGTCTTCCTCCATCATGGTGCGACAGGTGTCACAATCGGCACACAATCTCATGACGTCGCGGAGAATTTGTTGCGCGGTCTGTTTTTTTTGATCATCAGGGGGATTCATTGTTTCTCCTTACTTCCGGTTGACTTCATCTCGCCTGCTGACCACCAGGAGCCTTCCGGGAGAGATGCACGAAGAGGTATGCGGCGGATGATTTTTGAGAAGTAAACATCCATGAAGCCTGTTTATATATCCGAAAACACGGATATAAAATTTAAAAAATCACGCGCAGTTCTTTTTCTGCAATGCTTCTGAGAGTTCTTGTCGATCCCTGGCGCCCTCTCGGGTATAAGGCAGATGTTCCCCTAATATTTCCAGCAATTGGTCCGCCATTGCGCTGTGGCTCTTGGTAAGAGAATAATGCACCCAGGTGCCGTCCCGACGGTCTACAACCAGGCCGGCGTTTTTCAAAATGGACAGGTGACGGGAAACCGTCGATTGAGGCAGGTCAAGGATCGTCATAATATTGCAGACACATACCTCTCCTTCGAGCAGCAGGCAAAGGATGTGAAGTCGTGTCTGGTGAGCCAAAGCCTTGAACAGGTTCGTTGTCTTTTTCATAGGAGGAAGGTTAATCCGTTTTTCCGGATCTAGCAAGCTGTTTTTATACAATGGCGATGTTACATTTTCTCGCTACGCTCCCTTAAGCCCGACGGCCCCCCGTATCATGAATTTTATAACCGGGGAGAAAAAACCATCACGCGGTTACGGCCCAGATTTTTTGCGGCATAAAGCGCCACATCGGCTTGTTTAATCAGCTCTTCCCGGGAAAGGTGGGAGGTATACCCGCAGACTCCGGCGCTGACCGTAATAAGGTGGTCATTGTCCAGTAGCCTCTGGGCCGCCAGTTCCGAACGAATGCGTTCGGCAAAAACATTTGCCTCCTCGATAGTGGTGTTCGGCAACAGTTCAATGAACTCCTCCCCACCGAAGCGAGCCGGCAGGTCCGATTTGCGACTATGCTTTTTCAACAGCTCTGCAAAGTTCCGCAGTACCTGGTCGCCGGCGTCGTGCCCGAATTGATCATTGATCTGCTTGAAATGATCCAGATCGAACAACACCAGAGCAAACGACTGCGCTCTCGGTACAGACGAATCCAGTAACCCCTGGAAACGCTCCATGAAACAGCGGCGGTTGGGCAACTCGGTCAGGGGATCGGTGCGCGAGATCTGCTGGATTTTGCCATACGCTGCCTTTAATTCGCGATGTTTCTGTACCAGTTGCATATTCATGCCGGCCATTTCATTGGTCAGCTGCGAAAGGGAGTTGAGAACCTGATTTTCGGAATGCTGAAGCCTTTCGCCGCACATCAGCGTTCCGCCTGAGGCAGGTAGCGCCACACAGCGAAAATAGTGATTCGCATGTTTGAGACGCAGCACATGGGCCTGAGGAGCCAGTTCCTTTGACGCCGGTATCGCATCGCTTTCTTCCTTTGGCACCACCAATAGCTCATCGAGCCGCGTGCCCTTGAGGTCGATCGTCCCGGGAAAGAGTCTGGCAAAGGTCCG
Source organism: Pelobacter sp. UBA6093 (assembly GCA_002435955.1). Taxonomy (GTDB): domain Bacteria; phylum Desulfobacterota; class Desulfuromonadia; order Desulfuromonadales; family Syntrophotaleaceae; genus Syntrophotalea. The sequence goes on along the minus strand of DIWZ01000005.1, from coordinate 128,194 downwards.
ATTCCAACTGAGCAACCTGTCCTGATCATCGAGATGGATGATAAAAGTATCCTGCAGGACATTGCAAAGCTGTCCAAATGGACCGGCTTCGGTTTGGATGAGATGAGTCAGGTTCATTGCGCAGTTTCCCACCACTTTTTGACCATATCTTTGGCCGTGGCACAATTGCCGGCATAACCATCCGCGCCAAGTGCTCCCTGTAGTCGGTCGCTGAGGCGAAAAACCTGGCCCCCGATCAGAGTGCAAGGACGCTCTGAGGGTGGCAATCCCCTGACCGTGTCAATGATCGACTTGACATGTCGTAGATTGAAGGGCATGGCAATGGAAAGCGCCATTACTTTGGGTTGTTCCGAACGAATCAGGCTCAACAGGGCAGAGCGGGGAGTGTTGGCGCCCAGATAGAGCGTTTTCCAGCCATCGAGTTCCAGGGTGTTGGCCACCATCCAAGCTCCGATTTCGTGAAATTCATTGGGCGCTGCGGTTACCACTACCGTACCCTTATCTGCCGGAGGAGGTTGCAGCAGGGGATAAATAGTGGCCAGTAACCGCATAACAATGGCCGATGCCAGATGCTCCTTGGCCACGGAAATTCTACCCGACTCCCAGTCTCGGCCAATTCGATACATGGACGGCTGGATGATATCAAGGTAGAGATGTTCCAATGAACTGGAGCTTTCCAGCAGGTTGCGCCCCAAAGTAAAACATTCCTTGAAGTCTCCCGCCAGCAGATACTGGTAGAAAAGTTCCCCTTCGGTGTCGTCGCCGGGTGGATATTCGATGTCGTCCCATGTCTTCTGACTAGCCAGGTCGACGAACCTGCCGTGGTTTTTCAACAGGAAGTCGTAAACTCCGGCGACGGTGTCGCCATCCTCCGCCATGAAATTATTGATAGCCGTCAACCAGGCCTCAAGCTCCACGACAAAATAATCGGCACTGAAGCCGTGATTGATATAGGCTCGATATACCCATGGCACCATGCGTACCAGCATATCATAGGCCTGAAACTCAAAAACGTTGGCCATGAAATCGAAATGGTATCGATGATTGTCGAACATCATCTGTTCCGGGTTCCCACCCAGCAACCTGGAGAGATCGGAACGCCCCCGCAAGGTTTTATTGACCTGCTCCAGCATGTTTTCGCCCTGGCACAGATAGAGCGCCAGTGCTTCAGTGGATACAGGGGCCATGTGGTTGGCCTGTTGCAGAAGCGTCTCCATGTGTGTCTCCATAGGGTGGCGAAATGGCAGGAGGAGCCATTGCCTACCAAGTTGCGCGGCGCATCGCCCATGACGAGAAAGGTGTTGTCGAACAGGCAGGCAGCCTGAATGGATGTGCCTTCCCCTCAACCGATGAGCGAACAGTTTTTCTCTTCAAACAATATATCAGATTTGGCTGCAGAACCATGTTGCCCGGATAAAGATAGAATTTTTCCGTTTTATTCAGAAAAAAATCAAGAACAGCTATCCCATGGGGGATTCGATACCTGCCAAAAGCAATGGTTTTTGAGAGGGTCCTGTCTTCAATGACCACGACGTAAAAGCAAAAGCCTGGTTGCTGGCTGGCTTATTACGCCGGGAAGTTGTTCTCGTAGGCGGAGATCCCGGGTTAAAACCAGTGTTTGGGATAGCGACGATGATAGACCAGATTGTTGGTGAACAGGGCGACCAGCAGCAAAATCAGCGCGCCGGTCAACACGGGAATAAAGACATAGCTCAGGCTGGCCCCGGCCTGGACGCCGATCAGAGCCGTTGCACCTCCCGGAGGGTGGGTCGAATGGGTGAGGTTCATGACCAGAATGGAGACGCCGACCGCCAGGGCAATGGAGAAGGGGGTCGATCCTATGGTGGCGACAATGATCACGGCAACGATGGCCGAAAGGACATGACCGCCGACCAGATTGCGCGGCTGGGTCAGGGGCGAATCGTTGGCGCCGAACAACAGTACCGCCGACGCGCCGAAAGAGCCGATCAACAAGGGGAATTCCACCATGGTTGTGATGAGGTGAATCGCCAGGATGCCCACGGTGCCGCCGACAAAGCTCCACAGTGCATACGTGAACGTCATTGGCGGCCGACTACCTCGCAGCGGAGCTCTCATTTTGGATGGAATTTGAAAAAGTCGTTTTCTCATGCTCTGCACCCTAATTTGAAGAATCAGGCTCTGCCTGACTGGATGTCCGATATGCGATTTTGTCGGCAGAACTCTTCCCCATCGATGAATTTGGTTGAAGTCGGTTAAATGCCGATCGCGGCTCTGGCAATGAAGCTAACCCAATGGAATCGCGGATACATTGTTCCTGATCAATTTATAGCGGATTTTTTACACCCGCACCTCAACCTTCGCCATTCCCACCTATCTGGATTGCCTTGCCGTCCAGCCTCGAATGGAACAGCGTTTCCATAAGCCGATTATCTGCCTCCTGAAACGCCAAAACTTGATCCGCGTCAAAAGTTCATTTCCGCATTGCTGTTATGTTTACCTACGAAACGATCCATGGTTCAGAACACGGTTCACGGCAGTATGCCTGCCGCAATGTCCCTTCGATTCTCCGAAAGGACATCGTTTTGAATCATCTGACCGCAAAACCTGAGCACAACGAAAGGGAGCGACTATGGCTGAAAATATCGTAATTGTCGGAAATGGCATGGTGGGGCACCGATTCTGTGAAGAGTTGATCGAAAAGGGGCTGGTAGCGGCAAATCGGGTGGTTGTGTTCGGCGGGGAACCACGCCCGGCCTACGATCGGGTGCAACTTTCCACCTGGTTTGCCGAGGAATCCGTGGACCTCACCCTGCAGGACGAGGCATGGTACCGTGACAACGGCATCGAACTGAGCCTCGGAGACCCGGTGGTCGCTATCGACCGTGAGGTCCGTACCATTCGCACCGCTTCAGGGCGCAGTCAGGCCTACGATCGGCTGGTTCTCGCCACCGGCTCATCGGCCTTCATGCCCTCCATGCCGGGGATGGACCGGGCCGGCGTGTTTGCCTACCGCACCATCGAAGACCTGGAGGCGATCACTGCCTACAGCCAAAACGTATCCAACGTCGCCGTGATCGGCGGCGGTCTGCTGGGTCTGGAAGCAGCCAAGGCCTGTCTCGACCTGGGGCTGACCACCAGTGTGATCGAAATGGCGCCCCGGCTCATGCCCCGTCAGCTTGACGACAAGGGGGCGGCGGTGCTCACCGAAGCGATTCAGCGCCTCGGCATCGAGGTGCTTACCGGCGTGGCGACCACCGGCATCGAGGGCGACGATGTGGTCACCGGCATCGGCTGCCGCGATCGCGAAACCCTGTCGGTGGAGATGGTGGTGGTTTCAGCCGGCATCGTGCCCAACGACAAACTGGCCCGTAGCTGCGGCCTTGAGGTGGGGCAGCGGGCCGGCATCGTGGTCAACGGCGCCATGCAGACCAGCGACCCGTCGATCTATGCCATCGGCGAATGTGCCCTGTTCGAAGGCATGATCTACGGCCTGGTGGCTCCCGGCTACGAGATGGCGAGGGTCGCCGCGGCCCGCCTGGACGGGGAGGAGAAGGAATTCACCGGCTTCGACATGTCCACCAAGCTCAAACTGCTCGGTCTCGACGTGGCCTCGCTGGGCAACCCCTTCGACGACAACCCGGACAACCGGGTGGTGGAGGTGCACGACACCGTCACAGGCATCTACAAGAAAATGGTCATTGATCCCACCGGGCAGAAGCTGCTCGGCGCGATCCTGGTGGGGGATGCCGAGGCTTACGGCATGCTGTCCCTTTACGTCAAGGGCAACAAGGTTCTGCCGGAGCAGCCTCAGTCGCTGATCGTCAAGGGGTGTGGCGGCGCCGGACTGGCCATCGACTCGCTGGAGGAGGAAGACATCATCTGCTCCTGCAGCAACGTCACCTACGGCACCATCCGCGATGCCATCGAAGAGAAGGAACTGCGTACCGTGGAGGAGATCCAGAAGTGCACCAAGGCCGGCACCGGCTGCGGTGGCTGTCTGCCCATGGTGAAAGCGGTGCTCAAGCACGAACTGGCCAAAGCCGGCATCGAAATGGATAATTCGCTGTGCGAGCATTTCCGCTATTCCCGCCAAGATCTGCTGCATATCGTCAAGACCAAACAGATCCGCAGCTTCGACGAACTGCTGACCGAGTACGGCCAGGGCAATGGCTGCGCGGTGTGCAAGACCCAGATCGCCTCGATCTTCGCCTCGACCTGGAACGACTACATCCTCGACTACGACAACCTGCAGGATACCAACGACCGCTTCCTTGGTAACATCCAGCGTAACGGCACCTACTCGGTGATCCCGCGCTCGCCGGGCGGCGAGCTCACTCCGGAGCAGCTGATCGTGATGGGCGAGGTGGCCAAGGAATACAACTTGTACACCAAGCTGACAGGCAGCCAGCGCGTGGCGCTGTTCGGGGTGCATCTTGAGGATCTGCCCAAGGTCTGGGCCAAACTGGGAGAAGTCGGACTGGAATCCGGTCACGCCTACGCCAAGGGGCTGCGCATGGTGAAAAGCTGCGTCGGCGATTCCTGGTGCCGCATGGGCATGGGGCCGTCGGTCGATTTCGCCATCCAACTGGAGAACCGCTACAAGGGGATGCGCTCGCCGCATAAGCTCAAGGCGGCAGTGTCCGGGTGCTCCCGCGAGTGTGCCGAGGCGATTTGCAAGGACTTCGGTCTGATCGCCACCGAAGCCGGCTGGAATCTCTACGTCGGCGGCAATGGCGGAGCTTTCCCGCGCCACGCCGACCTGCTGGCCAAGGATATCGATCGCGAAACGGCGATCCGCTACATCGATCGCTACCTGATGTACTATGTGCGTACCGCCGACAAGCTGGAGCGCACCGCCACCTGGCTGGAAAATCTCGAAGGTGGGGTAGAAAAGCTGAAAAAGGTTATCATCGAGGATTCCCTCGGCATCTGCGCCGAGCTCGAGACGGACATGCAGCGGATTGTCGATACCCAGCACGACGAGTGGGCGGTCACTGTCGGCAAACCGGAGCAGGTGGCCAAATTCCGCCACTTCGCCAACGGCGACGGCAAGGATCCCGTAAAGCTGATCACCGTGCGCGGTCAAGACAAGCCGGAGCTCTGGCAGCAGGAGTACAGCATGCCTGAGATCGAGCCCGAAGTGCTGGAAGGTCCTCGCGACTGGGTGAACCTGGGCAGCGCGGCACTGGTGCCCAAAGACGGCGGCGCAACCTTCCAATACGGACGCCACCAGATCGCGGTGTTCCATTTCGCCCATCGCAACGAGTGGTACGCCTGCCAGAATCTCTGTCCGCACAAGCAGGAGATGGTGCTGTCCCGCGGGCTGCTCGGCGACACCGCCGGCATCCCCAAGGTGACCTGCCCGATGCACAAAAAATCGTTCTCACTGCAGGACGGCTGCGGGCTGAACGACGAGATCTACTCGATCCAGACCTTCAAGGTGAAGGTGGAGGGGGATGAGCTGCTGGTCAAGCTGCCTACGCAGGAGGATCTCGACCGGCTCCATGCCTGCGACCCTGCAGAGCCCTGCACCTGCTTTGCATAAGGTGCGCGGGATAACTGAGACCGGGTTCTATTGAAATAGACTGCATGGCCCATCCGTAAATAACGGGTGGGCCTTTCTTTTTTATGGATCTAGACAGTATGTGGTAGAAGTTCGATTCTCCTTCGCAAAAGAGATTCTGCTGGGCAAGTCCGGGTCTTGTAAATCCGATACTTGGAATGGGTCTTCTTTAAAAGGTGGCGTGATCCTCGCATATCAGCAATGCTGGTGGGATAAAAAGCTTTTGATGGTCATGGGGCGTTCCTTACATAGGGTGCTGTTTTCGGATGCTAACCGGGGTTGCAGCCGCGCTGGTGGTATCCGGCCATGTTTCGCGGCCTGCCTCGGCAGCTGGTCTGGCGCCACCATAGGCCGGCTCATGCTTCGTTAACGAGCTGAAGAGAGACCTTCCTTTTCCGGGCAGTCCCACATGTGTCCCACAAATTTGCCCCATGTTTGGCCCCATATGCGTTCTTGCATGATGAAACCAAAAGTCAGGAAACTTGCCTGACCATCTGCTAAGAGCGTAGGACGCCGCGGAAAGACCCTGTTACTGCAGCAGACGCTCGATTTATCAAGGGAGACAAGTGTTGAGTTTACGGTTGCGTACCTTTTTGGTGGTTGCCGCCACCCTGTCGATTCTGTTTGTGGCTCTCTATCTGGCTTCCTCCACCATCCTTGTGAAAGGTTTTTCGAAGCTGGAGTACCAAGAGGCAGAACAACAGATTGAACGGGGTCAGAGAGCGGTAAACAGTCTTTTGGCGGCATTGGCGCTCCATGCCCAGGATTGGGCCAACTGGGACGATACCTATGCCTATATTGAAAATGGCAATCACGAATACGTTCGCTCCAATCTGCCTGCCGCCACATTCTCCCACCTGGATGTCGATCTGTTTTTGTATTTTCGCCGCGACGGCTCCCTGCTCTCTGGTTTCCAATACGGCGAAGGAGACACTGTTATCACTCCATCCGATGCATGTGTGTCCGATATCAGAAAAAACCGTCAATTTATCCATGTTGAAGAAGATACTTCCTCGGTGACCGGAGTGATACTGGTAGAAGGGCGGCCCATGCTGGTTACAGCTGCGCCGATTCTTACCAGTGAGAGCGAAGGCCCTTGTCGAGGCGCTCTGCTGGTCGGGCGCTATCTTACCGAAGACCGCTTGCAGTCGGCTGCCAGAGTCGCGGGATTATCGCTTTCCCTGGTGTCCGCGGACCTGTTGGCACCTCTATCTTTGGATAGTCCGACCTTGGTTCGCGTGGAGGGCGAGGATTCCATTGCCGGCTATGCCCTTTTATCCGATGCCCGGGGGCGCAGAGTGGCCATTTTGCGGGTGGATGCCAGTCGGTGGATTTTCCGTCGGGGCAAAGTCAGCCAGCACTATCTGATGTTGAATCTGGCGGCTGCAGGGGTGATATTTATCGTACTGCTGCTGATTCTTTTGCATCGCCTCATTCTTGCGCGGCTTGCTCGCATGGACAAAGCCGTTGCCATGATTCGTCAGGCCGGAGACCTGAATGTCCGGCTTCCGGTTGAGGGCCGGGATGAGCTCGAAAGCCTCGCCGTCACCATCAACGAGACCTTGGAATCCTTGCAAAGAACCCAACAGGCATTGCGGCTGGACGCACTGCACGATCCCCTGACGGGGTTGGCGAATCGCACTTTGTTTTTCCAGCAAGTGGGTGGCGCCATGGCGAAACAGCAGAGGGAACCTCATACGGCATTTGCCATGTTGTTGATCGATATCGACAACTTCAAACTGATCAACGACAGTTTCGGGCATGGAGCAGGCGATGAACTGCTCATGCTGGCGGCCGAGCGGCTTTGCAGTTTTTTCAGGGAAGGGGATACCATTGCACGGTTGGGGGGCGATGAGTTCGCCGTATTGCTCGCTCCTCTCAAGGATGAAGGCGAAGCTCTTCGATTGGCTGAAGATTTCTTGACCAGTTTGCAGGAACCCGTATCCTGGGACGGTCATCTGTTGCATTTTTCCGCAAGTATCGGCGTCGCTGTTTGTGGCAATCGCTATTCCAATTTCGAGCAGTTGGTGCGGGATGCGGATACGGCCATGTACCATGCCAAGCGGGCAGGCAGGAATTGCGTAGCGCTTTTTGATCAATCGATGGGAGACGATGTCAGGGATCACCTGACCCTCCAGAACGAATTACGGGGAGCGGCCGCGCGTGGTGAACTGCGAGTTTACTATCAACCTGTGGTGGGATTGGATACCGGAAAAATCCAGGGGCTTGAGGCTTTGGTTCGATGGGCGCATCCGGAACTTGGCATGTTGCCGCCGGATCGATTTATTCCCCTGGCAGAAAGCGGTGGATTTATTTCCGAAATCGATACCTGGGTATTTCGGGAAGCATGCCTGTGCTTGCTTCGCTTGCAGGAGCTCTCTCCACCGGGGAATCCACTGCATGTTTCCGTGAATCTGTCATGCATGCATGCCCGATTGCTGGACGGCATGCCGGAGTTGACCCGAATCCTGATCGAGACCGGCGTAGACAGCCGCTGCGTCGGCCTGGAAATCACCGAAGGTGTTCTGGCCGTGGCCAAAAAGAATTTTGTCGAACACCTGTTTGCCCTCAAGGCTTTAGGGGTTCGAATGTTTCTGGACGATTTTGGCACCGGATACTCATCATTAAGCCGCCTGCATCAACTGCCTATCGATGTGTTGAAAATTGACCGTTCATTTATATCTGAACTCGAAACGGGCAACGGGGAGATTGCCCGCACCATCGTGACCCTGGCGCACGGCCTGGGGATGCAAGTGGTTGCGGAAGGCATCGAAAGCCAGGCACAACTCGCCAAGTTGCACAACTATGGGTGCGACTTCGGGCAGGGCTACCTGTTTTCAAGACCTCTTCCCGAGGACCAAATCCGTGCTGTGATGCGGGATCATTACCAGGCAGAGGGGGCGATCCTCAGCGGGGACGTTGGTCGAGGATGTTTCCCTGCCACCAGCAGACAGCCTTCCATCCGGTAGCTCGGCCGGTTTTTCACGCCCTTTGTTTTTTACCTGGTGACACCTGCCGCGGTTCTCAATACGGTTTCTGGTTCCAGGCCAACCAGTAATAGCCAAGGGTTTCCAGCAACTCGGAAAACTGGGAAAAATCGACCGGTTTGACCAGATAGCTGTTGGCGTGATGGTCATAAGCCTTGGCGATATCCATCTCGGCTGCCGAGGTGGTCAGGATTACTACCGGGATACGGGCCAGGGCCGGGTCGGACTTGACGGCACTCAGCACTTCGATGCCATCCAGTTTGGGCATCCGCAGATCGAGCAGAATGAGCCCTGGCCGCGGCGATCTGGCGGGATCGCTGAAACCGTTGCGTCGGTAGAGGTAATCGAGGGCTTGCTGACCATCCGTTACATGTTCCAACCGGTTTGCAATCCGGGAATTTTCCATGTTTCGCCGCACAATCTCGGCATGGGCCGGGTCGTCCTCGGCCAGTAAAATAACGATCGGTTCGCCATTCATGCTTGACCATCTCCTTGTCGGTTAAACGCCTCGGGCAGGGTAAATCGAAAGCAGCTGCCCAGTCCATGCCCCTCCGATTCCAACCAGATCCTGCCCTTATAAAGTTCCACGATCCTTTTCACCAGAGCCAGGCCGAGCCCCGCTCCCTCCGTGCAAGGATCCAGCTTGTCAAAAAGTCCGAAAATTTTATGGCCATGGCGGGGATCGATCCCCATGCCGTTGTCGCGCACATAAAAGATCTGCTCCTTGCCCATAGTTTCCAGACCGATTTCAATGCGGGGCGCCGGCTGGTTCCCCATGTATTTGACGGCGTTGTCGATCAGATTCTGCCAGATTTCCGCCAGCCGCGGCCTGTCTCCATGCAGGATCACGGCGCCCTTCGTCACCCGGACCTCAACCCCGCGCTGCTGGATCGCTCCCGCCACGGTTGCCAAAACCTCTGCCACCAACGCGTCAAACGATACCTGTACCGGCGGGTTGATCACTCGCCCCACGCGTGACATTCGCAACAGTTCATCTAGCAGGTTTGTCATCTTTTCCGTGGCGGCACGCATAAATCCCATGTCTTTTTCAATGGTTTCGCTGTTGCCGACGGCAAGATCGTGTTGCAGATATCCGAGGAAGGTTTTAATGGTCACCAGCGGGCTTTTCAGATCATGGGATACCGCGTAGGTGAAACGTTCGATTTCAATATTTTTTTGCAGCAGTTCTTCTGCTGCCTGGGTGCGTTCCAGTTCGCTGGCCGCGCGTAACGAAACCAGTTTGAGGATGGATTCCGCCAGCTGCACGTTGGCCAGCCGGTTGCGGCCAATACCCGCGATCAGACCGATCGGTCGGCCATCAAAACTCCACAGGGTGGCCCCCATATAACTCACGGCCTGCAGTTCCTGAAGCAGACAAGCTTGTGGAAACAGGTGACGCACCCCTTCGGCAAAACAACGAATCGACTGACTTGCCATTTCACCACAGGGCATTCCCTCCAGGGAATACTCGATATTGTCTCTGAGCTGGCCATCATGGTAGATCGCCACAGTCCGGGCGAGGTGCCCATCTCCTTTGAGTCGATAGATACAGACATAATCAAGGTTCAGATTTTCGGCGAGATGGCGCACCAGCGCTTCGAAAAAGTTTTCGCCCGGGTGCTGGTAACCACTTTGCGAAAGAAACACATAGCTGTCTTCCAGTCGTTTACGTTCGGTGATATCCACGAAGGTCACAACCCAGCCAAGAATTTTGTTTTCCCGAAGGATGGGGTGGCCCCAATATTCGATGGGGAAAAAAGTCCCATCCGCCCGCCAGAACACCTCATCCTCGACATGGATGACTGCTTCCTGGTGGAGGGATTGCAGGATCAGGCAGTCCCTGGCTTCAAGCAGGGAGCCGTCCTCCCGGGCGTAATGAATGAGTTCATGCATGTTTTTGCCGACAAGTTGTTCCGCGCGGTCGTAACCGAGAATCTTGAGGCATGCGGTGTTGCAAAAGGTACAGGTGCCATCGAGATCGAGGCCGAAAAGCGCCTCCGCGGTGGAATTGAGCAGCAACCGGGTCATCTCGGTGCTCTCTCGCAAGCTGGCTTCACGTTGCAAAATAGCCTTGGTGCTGCGCCCCACCTGCCTGCGCAGCAGAATAATGAAGGCGGTTGCCAGCAGCGTCAGCAATCCAAGCAGTGCGAAGCACAGCAGCAGCCAGTGGGGAATGACATGCACCTTTTCGGGTGTGCCGTGAGCCCACTGCTGCCGAGCCTTGAGGTAAACCGAATCTTCCTGATGCCGCCACCTCGTCAGATAAGTGTCCAGCAGGGTCAGCAGATCGGTATTTTTGTTTTTGGCAACGGCGAAATAAATATCAAACGGATTGAACACAACCCCGGTTGATCTGAGTTGGTACTCCTTATGTTTGGGGCCCCCAAACGTGTTGTTAACAACCCCGGCGTCGGCCCGTTTTTCGGCAACGGCCGCGAAGACTTCCTCGAATCCGGCCAGTTCGACAAATTCGCAGGTAATGCCGAACGATTTCACCAGTTCGATAAACGACTGGCCGTTAAAATCATGCTTCATTACCGCGACTTTTTTGTCCTGCATCTTGGTGATGTTGTCGATTTCCGATGCGAGGGGCACGTACAGTTCACCCCATACGGTCAGCAATGGCGTTTTGGCGTAATCCAGATACTTTGCCCGTTCAGGGGTATAGGCAACGCTGGTGAGCAGATCGATTTCACCGGTTCGGATACGTTCGAGCCCTTCGGCCCAGGATCCGTATACATACTCGATGCGGAGGTTTTCGCGTTTGGCCACTTCGGCCAGAGCATCGACGTAAAACCCCTTAACGGCACCGTCCGTATCCTGGAAGATGCCGGGGTAATAGTTGAAAGCCCCGATTCGGATCAGACGCGGCGATTCCGCCCAGGCAGGATTCTGCACAAGAACACTGAGCAGACAACAGAAAAGTAACAGGCGCAGGGGTAGGGTGCTCAAAGATGTATCCTTTACAGTCAGGGTATTCCTCCGGGAACCTGCCGACAGCCGAACTCTTAATTGCCTGGTTTGTGCCCTTTTTGGGTCCCCGGAAGGGTGAAACGGAAGCACGCGCCATGGCCTGCCCCCTCCGACTCCACCCAGATTGTGCCTTTATGCAGTTCCACGATGCGCTTGACCAGGGCCAACCCTACTCCGGATCCCTCGATGTCGGGGTTGAGCTGGTTAAATAAGCCGAAGATCTTGTCGTGAAAGCGGGGATCGATGCCCAGCCCATTGTCGCGGACATAGAAGACCGGGGCATCCGCAGAGAGATCCACGCCAATCTCGATAATTGAGGGCTGCCGGGGGGTCCTGTATTTTATGGAGTTGTCGATCAGGTTTTGCCAGATCTCCACCAACCGCGTCCGATCACCGAAGAGAACCACCGGGTCCTCCACGACCGTCACCGTCACGCCTGTTTCATTAATCGCTCCTGCCACCAGCAACAACGCTTCATCGACGACCTCGCGGAACGAAACCGCTTCCGACTTGCACACCGCCAGGCCGACCCTCGATATCTCGAGCAGATCGGCGAGCAGACCACTCATCTTGTCGACAGCCGTGTGCATGTAGTGCATGTCCGATTTAATTTTCTCCGTATTGCCTGCCTCCAGATCTCTTTCAAAAAAACCCAAAAAGGCCTTGAGCGTGACCAGCGGGCTTTTCAGGTCATGCGATGCGGTGTAGGTAAACCGCTCAAGCTCCGCATTTTTGGCTTCGATCTCCGCCTCTTTCCGCTGGCGTTGGACGATTTCAGTCTGCAGTTCCGCGGTTCGCAAGGCGACCTGGCGGCGCAGGGCTCGCGACCAGAGCATGGACCCGATCAGCAATATGAAGATGGGAATTGTCGTGAAGAGGGAATATCTCAGAACATCCCGCCATCCGACACGGGGTTTTTCGTAGACACCCAGCCACCTGGAATAGATGTCCCGGTATTGGCCGGAACTCTTGATGTTGGCCAGACCTTCGGAGAAGAGGGGGAGTATCCCGTCTTTGTTGTGTGGAGACGCATAGCAGTATTCCGGCGATAGAATCGACGAGTCGGCAACCCTGAGATTTTTCCACCGGTGTTTGTTGATCCAGTAGTGCGCCGGTATTTTGGCCACCAGCGCACAGTCATAGTTACCCTTGGCCAACAGGCGAAGGGCCTCCTCTTGCGATTCGGCGAGAACCAGTTGCCCGGCATAGCCGTGTTTGACGGCAGCGTCATGCATGATGTCGCCGGCCATGACCACGATCGATTTTCCGGACAGATCCGACAGGCTTTGGGGAGGATCTGTGCCGGATTTGACCACGATGACATGATTGACGACCGAATGAGCCGGAGAAAAACTGTAGAGGATATCCCGCTCCGCCGAGTAAAACATCCCTTGAATGATATCGATAGACTTGTTCTCCAGGCCCTTGCGGATCTCGCCCCAGGGTCCGAGGCGGATCTCCACCGCGATCCCCATCTGCTTGGCAATGGCACGGGTCAGGTCGACGTTATAACCGGCCGGCTGGCCATTTTTATCCAGGAACTCGTAGGGAGGATAATTGCTGTCTCCACCTACAACGATGCGGCTTCTGCTGTGTTCAATCGCTTCAATGGGGGCGAACCACTTGACCCGCAAACGGTTGAAGGTGTCGTCGGCGAAGACGATGGACAGGCCCTCGTTGAGAACCCTGAGGAGTTCGCTGTCGCCCTTGCGCACGGCAAAACAGAACGATTGCACAAACTTCTCCAGGGGAGGGCCGACGGTTCTGACATTGGTCACTTCCAGTTGCTTCATCAATTGCAACGCTAGAAGTTTTTGTATGATGACCGCGTCGTGCTTGCCGGCCGCCAGTTCACGGATGGCGTCCTCAAAGGAGGGCGTTGGAACGATTGCGGCTCCCAGGTTCATGCGCTGCAGAAATTCCTCTGCATTGTCGCCGGACATGACCGCTACCTGCCTGCCCTTGAGGTCTTCCAGGGAACGGATGCGGGTTTCGTCATCGCGGACCAGGATGGTTCCGTGCATGGTGAGATAAGGAAAGGTGAAATCGTAGATCATCTCACGCTCGGGGGTCCGGCCGACCAGGGGCAACACCTGCACTCTGCCTTCCGCGAGATCCTGTCTGACTTCAGCCCAGGTGCCCACCTTGAAGGAAACGTCCTTGTGCATCGCTTTGAGAGCAGCTCGCAACAGCTCGACGGAAAAGCCGTCTGCCTGGTTGTCTTGCGTAACGATACTGAAGGGGGGGTAGGCGGACTCGCTTGCCGCCTGGATCACGTCTGGAGCAGCGGTTGTTGCCTGAGCGGTTTCGGGGTGGTAAACAAGCGGTGCGGCGATGAGCATGAACCATGCGAGCCATAGCCATCCGGTAAGGGAAAAGACTTTTATCTGGCCCTGTCCAGGGCATTTTTGATCTGCTGCGAAGCTCACCTGTTCACATCCCTGATCGGGGTCTCATGTTGCATTTGCCTGCCTGCACGTTGCGTTTGATGCCGGAAGGTTGTCCCGATCCGGCAGGGGGTCAAGGGGACATTGGAGAAGAACTTTGGCCTGCTGCTTTTCCCTCCGTAATGAACAAATCGGCAAACTGTTCGGCCGGCAAGGGCTTGCTGAAAACAAAGCCCTGGTAGGCGTCGCAGCCGCAACCGGCAAGAAAGGCGAGCTGTTCCCGGGTCTCCACGCCTTCGGCCACCGTGTCGAGTTTCAGGTTGTGGGCAATGGCGATGATGCTGGTAGCAACAGATGCGCAGCTTTGGTCGCTGGCGACGTCGTTGATAAATGAACGATCGATTTTCAGGGTGTCGACGGGGAAACGGCGCAGACAGTTCAGGCTCGAATATCCGGTGCCGAAATCATCCAGACTCAGTTTTACTCCCAACTGTTTTAGATTGTGCATGGTCTGCTCCGCCCCATCGGAGTCGTCCATGACCATGCTCTCGGTAATCTCCAGATCCAAAAGCTGCGCGTCCAGCCCGGTTTGTTCCAGGATGGCGCTGACCGACTGCGCCAGATCGCCCTTTCGGAACTGTCTTGCCGAGAGGTTGACAGCGACAGTCAGGTGCGGCAGACCCTGTGCCTGCCAGGCTTTCGCCTGCCGACAGGCCTCCAGCAGCACCCAGCTTCCGATCGGCACGATCAAGCCTGTTTCTTCGGCAAGGGGGATAAAGTCGACCGGCGAGACCATTCCGCGCTGAGGGTGGTTCCAGCGGATCAGGGCCTCAAAGCCGGTGATGCGGGCGCTTGCCAGGTCCACCTTGGGCTGGTAGTGCAAACAGAATTCTTCCCGTTCAAGGGCCAGGCGCAGCGCGCTTTCCAGCTCCATGGTCTCAAGTATCTGGCTGTTCATCTCGGGAGAATAAAACGCGAAATTGTTGCCGGCGGATTTTGCTCGGTACATGGCTATATCGGCGTTGCGGATCAGGGTGATGCCATCCGCATTTTCCGGGGAGGAAAGACAGATTCCCATACTGGCGGTCACGATGATCTCCCGATTATCGATGGTGAAGGGCCAGGCCAGTTTCTGTAATAGCTTGCCTGCCACCAGCCCTGCCGTTGAAGCCTCCTCCACCTCCGAGAGCAGAACCACAAATTCATCGCCTCCCAGCCGGGCTACAAGGTCTCCCGAACGCACGACCTGCAACAGGCGCTGCGCCACGGCGCGCAACAATTTGTCCCCAAAATCATGCCCCAGGCTGTCGTTGATCATCTTGAACCGATCAATATCGAGGAGCAGTATGGCCACATGTCGACCTGAGAGGTGGGCGCAACTCATCGATTGCGCCAGGCGGTCCTGCAGCAGCGTCCGGTTGACCAATCCGGTCAACTCATCGTGGGTAGCCATGTATTGCAATCGCTCTTCGTATCGTTTACGTTCAGTGATGTCTTCCTTGACCCCTATGAAATGGGTGATGTTCCCTGCCTGGTCACGCACCGGGGATATGGAGGCCAGTTCCCAGAAGAGACTGCCGTCCTTGCGTTTGTTCTCAAGCTCGCCGTGCCATTCTTCGCCTTGGGAGATGGTTTCCCACAGGGATCGATAGACTTCCGCAGGCATGTTCCCCGACTGCAAAATACGTGGATTCAGGCCACGCACCTCGTCGAGGGTGTACCCGGTAATGCGGGTGAATTTGGGATTGACATACTCGATGGCCCCCAGGAGATCCGTAATAACCACTGTTGCCGGACTCTGTTTAACGGCCAGACTAAGTTTTTGCAAATCAAGTTCTGTCTTCTTGCGATCGGTAATGTCGATCATGAGACCGCGCATGCGAATCGGATGAGCGCCCTCCATTTCCACACTGACAAAATCCCGCAACCAGACCATGCCTCCGTCTTTTTTCAGGAATCGATAGTCAAAGGTGTGGGTCTTTCCAGTTTGCCTCTTCTTAATACAATAGCGTAGGACCCATTCCCGATCCGTCTCATGGAGGCGGTCCGTCCAGAACTGAAAGTTTGTCCATTCCTCCGGTGCATATCCCAGCATGCGGGTTACTTGTGGCGCGACATAGTCCCAGCGGTCGTTGACCAGGTCGTATTCCCAAAAAATCGCCTCGGTCGTTTCGGCGAGCTGTCGGAACTTTTCCTCGCTCTTTTTCAGCTCGTCTTCAACCTGCTGTTTCTCTTTGAGCAATTTCCATTCCCGCAGTGTACGGGCCACTTTTTGGGGCATGCCCGCAAATGTATCCGGCGACTTTACAATGTAGTCCAGTGCGCCGGCTTTCAAAGCCGCGACAGCCATTTCCTCATTTCCAAAGGCTGTCATGATGATGTAGGGACATGGCCCGCCTATGGGTGGTTGGGGCAAAATATCTATGGCGCAGCCATCGGGAAGATTGAGATCCATCAAGACCAGGTCAGGCGGATCGGTGGCCATGACCAGGCGATATTGCCTCAACGTCCCGACGATCCTTGTGTCTGCCGAAGCAGCGACGGCATGGAAAGCTCGGCAAATGGCGTCCGCATGGGCGTCTTCATCTTCTACGATCAGAATTTTGAGCCCTTCAGCTAGCATGCAAGATCCTTTGAAAATCAAGGGCGAGCGTTAATTATTCAGGGAAAGCAGCCGGTTTTCTGCCGCTTTGATCAAAACTGAGGGAGTGGAAGATTTTTGTAACAGCCTGCAGGGATAGTAGCAGTCCATGTATTCAATGACGAAATGGAAAAATATTAAGTTCGTCAAAAAAACGGCAAGCAGGCGGTGCCTGATTTCCATACCCTGGGGGCAAGCTTGGGAGTCAGCCACTGTCCAGTAATAATGGTAGGCGAGTTTATGCCTATGGGCAAGGCATGGAAGTTGAAAATATTCGCATTATAAAGGGTAATATATATTCAGGAATATTTGACGGGATGGATGGCGGTTACGTCCCGTGCTGGAATGCGTGAAACAAGGAGTCTGTCGACAGGCTCCAAGGGGGCCGGAAGATGTTTTTTCGCACAGATGTCAAGGTCGGCTGTTGCGGATTTGCCTGTACTCCAGAAGCTTACTTTCAGGCGTTGCCGGCGGTGGAGATCCAGCAGACGTTCTATCGTTTGCCTCGCCCCGAGACGGTGGCGAAATGGCGGGCGCAGGCGCCGGATGGATTTTATTTCAGTCTCAAGGCATGGCAGCTTATCACCCACGACCCGTCCTGCCCCAGTTTTCGTTTTCTCGATGAGGGCTATCTGCCCCAGGCGCTTGACCGCTGCGGCGGTTTCCGTGTTACCGATGAGGTCCTGGCGGCCTGGCAGGCCTTGCGGGAGCTGGCCGGCCTGCTGCATGCCAGGGCCATTCTATTTCAAAGTCCGCCGAGTTTCGATCCAACCACCGAGCACATTCTGCGCATGGATGAGTTTTTTCATACTATTGACAGGGGGCGTTTTTTTCTTGCCTGGGCCCCTCCGGAAGGATGGCCGCATAAGCTCATTGCGGAAGTCTGCCGGCGTAACCGGTTGGTTCATTGCGCCGATCCTCTAGCCGAGCCGGTGCTCAGTCGCGGTCCCATCTATTATCGGTTGCAGGGGGTGACCGGATATCGCCACCGCTACAGCGATGAAGAGCTCAGGCAATTGAGGGGTTTTTGCCGCCGCAAGCAGGGGGTGGTTTTTTTTAATACCATACACATGCAGGAGGATGCCTGTCGTTTTGCTGCCCTGCTGGCCGGCAGGACATAAAAAAAGGCGGCAGGTTTCCCTGCCGCCTTTTGCACACAATCGGTGTTAAACCCGGATCAGCCGAGGATTTCCTTGAGATCGGCGTCAGGGGTGCTGATCGGAGCGATGTTGAAGTTCTCCACCAGGTAGTTCAGCACGTTCGGCGTGACGAACGCCGGCAGGCTGGGACCGAGTTTGATGTTCTTGATGCCCAGGTGCAGCAGGGTCAGCAGGATGACCACCGCCTTCTGCTCGTACCAGGACAGGACCATCGACAGGGGCAGATCGTTTACCCCGCACTCGAAGGCGCCGGCCAGGGCCACAGCGATCTGGATGGCACTGTAGGCGTCGTTGCACTGGCCGACGTCAAGCAACCGAGGGATGCCGCCGATATCGCCGAAGTCGAGCTTGTTGAAGCGATACTTGCCGCAGGCCAGGGTCAGGATGACGCAGTCCTTGGGCACTTTTTCGGCGAACTCGGTGTAGTAGTTACGTCCCGGTTTGGCGCCGTCGCAGCCGCCGATGAGGAAGAAATGCCTGACCGCGCCGGCCTTGACCGCTTCGATGACCTTGTCGGCCACGCCCAGCACCGCGTCATGGCCGAAGCCCACCAGGATTTCCTTGCCCGGAGCTTCCGGCAGGTCGGGGCAGGCCAGGGCCTTGTCGATCACCTCGGAGAAATCCCAGCCTTCAAGATGCCGGACGCCCGGCCAAGCGGTGCAGTCCCAGGTGAACAGGCGGTCCTTGTAGGAATCGGACGGCTTCTGGATGCAGTTGGTGTTGAAGATGATGGCACCGGAGAAGTTGGGCAATTCCTTGGCCTGATCCTGCCATGCGCCGCCGAAGTTGCCGGCAAGGTGCTTGTATTTTTTCAGGCCGGGATAGCCGTGGGCCGGCAGCATCTCGCTGTGGGTGTAGATGTTGATGCCCTTGCCTTCGGTTTGCTTGAGCAGTTCCTCGAGCATTTTCAGGTCATGACCGGAGACCAGGATCCCCTTACCTTTACGAGTGCCGGTGTTGACCTTGGTCGGTTCGGGCTTGCCGTAGTGCTCGATGTGGCCCTGGTTGAGCATGCCCATGACGGTCAGGTTGACCTTGCCGCATTCCATGGCCAGGCCGACGAAGTCCATCAGGCCCAGGTTGGGGTCGCAGGTGGCGGCCAGGGAACGGTGAAAAAATGCGAATACTTCATCGTCGGTTTTGCCCTGGATCAGGGCGTGGTGAGCATAGGCGGCCATGCCCTTGAGGCCGTAGATCAGGATCTCGATGGCCGAGCGCACGTCCGGGTCGGTGTGCAACTGTTCGATGCCGTATGCTTCGCCCTGCTTGGCCAGGTCGCCGGTGGGCTTCCAGTCTTTAGCCTCGGCAGACGCACCAGGCATGAATATTCCCTTGATGAGTTTGCCCAGGCCACCAGCCGACATGCCGGCTAACTCCATGGCCTTTTTTTCCATCTCATAACAGCGGGCGATGACCGTTTCCAGGTGTTTCGAGTCGAAGTCGACGTTGGTAACCGTGGCGAACAGCCCCTCCAGCATGAACTTGTCGATTTGCGGGTCGCTCTTGCCCTGTTTGCGGGCTTCATGGGCATAGAAGGCCACGCCGCGCAAACCCTGCACCAGGTTGTCCTGCAGAGCCGCCGTATCCGGTTGCTTGCCACATACTCCGATGGTGGTGCATGCTACGCCTTTAGCCGCCTGTTCGCATTGGTGACAATACATAGTTTTTCTCCCTTTTTCGGTGGCGTGGTGCCGATCGGTAAACTGTCCAGCTATCCACGCAAGAAGTTTTGCCTGATGCTCCTCGAATGTATCCAGCGAGAATCAGGTTGTTTAGAGCAAGCCGCTGTTGCGGCATGACGGTGTCTGAATCTGGAGACAGGATAACTCGAACCGTCGTTTTATAAGTTGACGGGGATCAACTTTCTGGCGATTTGCTCGGCAACTTTGCAAGTGTACCAAGGATCTGGCTGAATTCACTCCGATTGTTCCAAAAACTGATGAACTCCACGCAGGGACAGCCGCAATTGTTCCTGGATCGTATCCCACAAAGTTTGCTTCTCGATGGGGATCCGCTGATTGATCTCCAGCTCGATGCCCAGGTAGGTTTCTGCCGCAAACCGCTTGCGCAACGCTGTGACCAGGGCGTCGGCATTGCCCCGGTAGGGGTAGTTGCGCCGAATGCGCAGGCTCGGCAGCCTTGTGACAAGCGCCTGTTGCCATTGCAGACAGCAGGTTTTTTCAATCCGACGCGCCGGATCGTAGAGCAGCCCGAGGTCGGCGTTTCGGATTTTGCCGTGGAGGCTGGGGGTGAAGCTGTGCACGGAAAGGTGCAGCACCTGCTGATTCGAGGCAATCATCCCGGCCACGATGTTTTCGATGGCGCGCCAGTACGGTTGATGGTAGCGCCGTATGATCTCCTCCTTTTCCGAGGGCGGCAGAACGCGCGTGAATTCGGAAAACAGATTTTTACTGTCGAGGGACCGGTTGAGGTCGACGATGAGTCGGGTGACGTCGGCAGAAATCAGTGGGGAATTGAACTCTGCCGCCAACATTTCGGCAAACGGCAGAATGCCGAGATCGTAGCCCCGGTGGCTGTCCAGGACCGCTTCCCGGCCGGCAAACAGATGCTGGTAAGGTTTCGGGACGCGATTGCTGGCGTGTTCACAACTCACAAAGATCTTTAACGGGCGGGGCATGGCGGCATCCTCGGATTGAAGGGCGGTGGCAAGGTGAATCGCCTCATTCCAGCATGTGTTTCAACGGTGGGGCAAAAACATCCTGCCCTCGGCCAGGCACTGACACAGGGTGCGGTAAACCCCTGCCAGTCGGTCGAGATCCGGTTGCTGCCCGAGAGCTTGCAGGATCCGGCGCGCCAGGGGGCCATGGGTCAGAATGGTGTTCAATATGGTCATGAACGGCGTCAATTCTTCGGGCTGCTCCGTGGCCAGGGTCGTGATGATATGCTGCCATAATTCGCCGGCGGTGGCCCGGGAGCCGTCGAGGCCGAACATGGCCAGATAAGCGTCGTTATCGATGGAAGCCCGTTCGCCGTCCCGGATGGCGGCGTCGAGGATGGTAACCAGCGGTTCCACCGGCCAGTCCTGCTGGCTGGACAGTGGCTGCCAGCGCTGCGCTGTCAGGGCTTTCAGAACACTTGTCACGGCGGCGGCTATGGCCAGGTCGACAACGGGGGCTTCCTGTACATCCAGGGTACGGATCTCGATGGTATTACGCTCGAAGCGGGCAATGGCGCCCCGCGAATTGAGCCATTCCTCCTGCAGCACGCCTTCCGGGTCAAAGCTGGCAATGGCGCGGTAAAGGGGTTGAAGAATACTCTCCTGGTAGGCGTCGCAAGTGAAGACCGCTTCGGGAATGACTCGTCCGGTAATCAGCGGGATGCGTTTCTGGTTATCCCGGTAGACCTGCAGGCGGGTGTCGAGCAGACCGCTCGGGCACCCGTCCATGCAGGGTGAACTGGCTGACAGCGCCGGCAGGATCGGCAGCAACAGGCGGATGGCGGCATGCAGGCGACCGAATTCGTCGTCACCGTAGAAGGGCAGGTTGAGGTGGCAGCTTTGCAGGTTGACCCAGCCGTGGCCGCGACAGTCGAAAATACGATGGTAGGTCCGGTAAATGAGACTGTTGTCGTGGGGCCACAACCGGCCGTCGCGAACGGGATCCATCCAGGGGTGCATGGCGGTCGGCATCAACTGGCCGTTCAGCGCCTCCAGTCGGCGGTTGACCTCAGTAACACCCTGCTGGAAAGCGTTCGCCAGGCCCTGCAGGCCGGCCGCAGGGCCATTGGTTTTCAACTCGACCACATGCATGACCAGTTCGTTGGACCAGCGCAGGGAACCCGCCACTACCTCGTCGGTGATGTATCCGGCCTGCGCGGCCAGCAACTGGTCGGCGACCGGTTGCACCGCCAGGGATTGGCGATCGACGATCATGTATTCAAGCTCAACGCCGATGCCTTCGAACAGGTGCAGTGGCTGCATTGGATTCATCCCTTGAACACCCCTTTGCGCATTTCCACGCGGCGCATCATGCCCTGCATGATGCGCCGGTAAAGCTCCTCCTTCAGCACCATATCCTCCACGCCGGCATCGATGCTGGGGTTGTCGTTGATCTCGATGACATAGACTCGCTTACCAACCTGCTTGAGATCGACACCGTACAGGCCGTCGCCGATGAGGTTTGCCGCCTTGAGAGCCGTGGCGACCACTACCGCAGGCACCTCCTCGATGGGCAGGGTGTCGTATCCGCCCTCATCGAGCAACTTGCCGTCCGGGGCGTGGCGCAGGATCTGCCAATGCTGCTCGGCCATGTAGTAACGGCATGCATACAGCGGCTGACGGTCGAAGATGCCGATACGCCAGTCAAACGGGGTTGGCAGATATTGTTGTGCAATGACCAGGTCGGAATGCGCGAGCAACTGCGCGATCTGGCCGCGCAGATGTTCCGCCTCATCCACCCGCACCACCCCCTGGGAAAAAGACCCGTCCGGTTTTTTCAGGATACAGGGCAGTCCAAGGGTTTGCAGCACCGGTGCAGGTGTGGGGCGATGCAGGATCATGGTGGCCGGTACGGCGATGTGATGTCGTTGCAGCAGCTCCGCCAGGAACACCTTGTTGGTGCATTTGAGGATTGAATCGGGCGCGTCGATTACGGCCAGTCCCTCGGCGGTGGCGCGGCGGGCGAACCGGTAGGTGTGATGATTGACGTTGGTGGTTTCGCGTAAAAACAGCGCGTCGAATTCGGCCAACCTTCCGAAATCCTCCCTTCCGATCAGTTCCGGAGCAAAGCCGACTTCCTTGGCGGCGCGCATAAAACACCGCAGGGCCCGCGGATTGGAAGGCGGCTCCGCTTCGTCGGGATTGGTCAGGATCGCCAGGTCGAAGCGAGCGCGACTGCGCCTGGCCGGACGCGGCCGGATACCCTGGAAATATTCGGCTGCCTTCTCCAGGGCAAACGCGCGATGTTCTTGAGGGATTTCGCTTGTCGCCAGGGGGAAGATGTTCTGCATCTGCCATGCAGCCCGCTTGGCGCTGTACACGAAAAATGCCCGCAGAAACGGCGCAGGGAACAGACTGAACAGTTGCTGGCTGAGCCGGTCGTAGCGCTTTGCCAGATTGCGCCCCAGGTAGATGCTGAGGACGAATTCTCCGGATCGCAGGGGGCGCAGACTTTTCTGGATCAGCTCGTCCAGCTCATCCGATACGCTGCGGATGATGCTGGTCGACTTGAGGTCCTGGATGGCAGTGACGCCGGGCAGGGGGTGATGGCCGCGCGCCTCCGCCAGCAGCGATACGTAGTAGCCCAGGCTCTGGTAGCGGTAGGAGTGACAGAGGTTGAACACCTTGACCCGTCGCCTGTTCTGATAGACCGGTTCGGTCAGGTAGCGGCGCGCCGTCACCAGCTCGGTGCCTGGAATCTTGAGCGGCCAGGCGCACGGGTCGTCAACAACAATCAGGGTTTCGAGAGCCATGGTGATGCCGTTCGAATCGTGGCTGAATAATCAGCAGGTTGGCATCGTAGGTCAGCACGCCGAGCAAAATGGCGCACACCACCCGTTCGATGGGCATATCGTAGATGGGCTGGTCGGCTACCGGGTTAGGTAACAGCGGGTCGGCGACGGCGATGGTGCGTTTTTGCCGGTTGTAGCCGCAGAGTACGACGAAATGTCCGGATGGTTCGCCGCGTATATCGTCATAATCGCTATTCGGACCATATTCACGCGGGGTGCGGTACAGGTAGGTAGCACTGAGACCGGTAATGATCGGCAGGCCGTGTTTGACGTAACGCCGGATAAGATCCAGGGTCAGATCTTCCAGCCGCAGCTGGCCGCCGAGATCTAAAAAACGCAAATACCCCTGAGTCGCGGTGTGCAGTTTGGGATTGTCCTTGTACAACATCTGTGCCCGCAGCCGTTCACGCAGGTCCGGCCCGCCGGGCAGCAGCCAGGTCGGATCGAACAGCTGCATCTTATAGCTGTAAATCGTGGCGCGAAAACCGTTCTGCAAGGCATGACAGGCCAGCAGCACGGCCAGGGTTCCGCCTCCTTCCAGCATCGGCACCTCCTGGATAACCTGCTGCAGGGGGAGCTCGCGATCAAAATAGCGGTACACGGCATGCAGGCAGGTCGGGCCGCAGGTAACCTCGTCCGGTTGCGGCAGGATGGTAAACGGCAGGTGCACCTTTTTCATAATGTTGGCAGGCTCCACGGACAGGGACGATTTTCCTATTCATTTTAGCAGGCTTTGCGGCAAGGCAGCATGGATGGCAATAAATAAATGACTTCCGGGTTTCCCCTGCCGGCATGATTTGCTAAAGTAACGAGGAGTCTGTCGGACTATCCATGCGCCGGCTGCAAATTCGGCTGCTTGGCCCGGATAGTCCGACAGATTCCTAGAAATCTGATATGCGTATATATTATGGAGGTTTTGATGCACCACATTTTGATAGTTCTCGTGCTGGCAGGTTTGTTGGGCGGTTGTGCAGGGTCCGGCGATCGCCTGAGGCTTTTGCAGGAGGAGAATCGACACCTGCAGGAAAAACTGACCCTGGCACATGGCGATATCGACACCCTGACCTCCGAGAAAACCGTCCTGAATGACAAGGTGGCCGATCTGATAAGGGTTTCCGGGACGTTGCAAAGGGAAAAACGCGCAAGAGTGGAAGAGGCGGACCAGTTGCGCAAGGCCATGCGCGGCTTTGCCCAGGCGCAAATGGAAATGTTGCGGGAATTTTCCCTCCGGCAGGATTTTTTCGATTATATCGGTGCGGAATTGGTCAATCGTCAGCATAGCGGCGGCGAAAATCTCACCCTGGTCGACAGCGGCAACCGATTACCCGGTAATGGCACATTGCTGGCTGTAAGGGGATATTTCATTGTGCCCTGCCGGTTGCGCCTGCTGGTTTTACGATTGATCAAAGAACAGTGGGAAGTCGTTCAGGTTTCCGCGCCCCTTGAAGTCGGTGCCACCGGTTTGAGACAGATTAATCTCGAAGTGCCGATGGCGGTCCAGGCTGGAGATATCCTCGGTTTTTCCTTTGCCGGGTCTGTGGGGATTCCCTACGATGAAAAAACCGGCTATGCGTTCCTGTTTTCCGACCCGCTTCGGACCGGTAGCCGACTGCATATTCCGGACACCAAAGGCACATCGAACCGGCGTGCCTATTCCCTTGGCGGCGTGGGACTGTTTCAGTAGTTTCGGGTCGCGGCATCGCGGAGGGCAGGAAGAAGTGTTGTTCAGGAAGGCCGGGTTTATCCCGGCCTTTTTTTATGCTACGCGATGGTGTTTCCCATTCTTTTTCAGAACTCGAAAGCCTGTTGGACGGTGATGGTATGGGGTCAGGGGTGCCCTCCGCCTTTGGCGTCGCTGTGCAGGTATTCGAGTGGCAGCCCCGCATGTTCGAAGAGGCCATAGGAAGCTTTACCACGAAGGACACAAAGAAATACTTACAACAAACCCTTACGGCATCCTCTTGTCTTGGTTTTCCCCTTCGTGTCCTTCGTGATCTTCGTGGTTCAAGCTTTTAGGTTCAGCGCTTTTTTGCCTCAGGAATCTGAAAGCACACAAAGTGTGAAAAGATCGAAGGGTAAAACAAGCCACTGGAGCCGAGTGCATAACCAGAATGCAAAAAAAGGGCGGCCGATTGGCCGCCCCGAAAAGGGTGCATAACATTGGGGGGGTAAATTGGAAGGGGGTTAGAACTCGAAGGCGAGCTGGGCAGTGACCGTATGGTCCGGATCGCCCTCCGGTCCTTTGGCGTCGCCGTGCAGGTATTCCAGGGCCAGCACCGCATGTTCGAACAGGCCGTAGGAGACGGTGCCGCCGTAACGGGTTACGTCATCCTGGAAATCGTCGGCTTGTTCAAAGCGGCCGGCGATCTGCCAGCGATCGTTGGGCATCCAGGCCAGTTCCAGGTTCCAGGCGCTGGGGCGGCGACCGGTCAGATCGGTCAGGCCGACCAGGGCCCGGTCGAAGTTATCCAGGGCGGTCAGGTATTCGGCTTCAAACCCGAACTGGCCGAACTGCCAGGAAAGCCAGGCCGAGGCGCCCATGACGCTGCTCGTGTAAAACAGGTCTGCATTATCCTCGTCGACCAGTTCGAGGTCGCTTTCCGCCAGGTCGCTGATCAGCGAGATGCCGAAGCCGAGCTGTTCCGTCGGCTGGATTTCCAGTGCTGCCACAAAGCTGTCGATGTTGTCATTGTCGCCGCGGGTGTCGGTTTCACCGCTGAAGGCGCCAGCCTGAAGAAGCCACTTGTTGCCCTCCAGGGTCAGCATTCCGGCGCTCTGGTTGGTCTCGCCCAGGTCAAGGGTGAGGGGGTCGGTGATCATGAAGCTGTTGAACTTGCCGAAGGGCACGTACATCTTGCCGCCGGTAAAGCCGGCTGTCATGCCCCACAGGGGGCGGGGGTAGGTCAGCCGGATCACGGCTTCGTCGAGATCAATCGGCTCGGTTTCCCCTTCTTCCCACAGCAGCAGGATATGCCCGCCCAGGTAGTCGGTGGCTTGAATATCGAGGCCCAGTTCTACGGTGGCCAGTGCCAGGTCGCTGCTTTCATCGCCGCCGCGGGGTTTGTTGTAGGCAGCTTCCAGTTCGACCAGACCGTGCAGTTCGATTTTGTCGGCCAGGCTGCCCAAGGAAAGGGGACTCTTCTCCTGCTCGGCCTCCGCCACAGCTTTTTCGGCCTCCAGTGCTTCGATGCGCCGTTTGAGGTTTTCGATTTCGGGGTTGCCATCGCCAGGATGGGCGGCCATGACTGCCATGGGCGAAGCAATCAGGGCGACGGCCAGAGCCGTAGTGAAAAATTTGCGGGACAGATGATGCATCGGGTTAATCCTCCTCTTCATAATGAGACATTAAAAGTGACACGCGTTAATGGCCTTTGCAATTGCCGCATCCCCCGCAGCCGGGCAGTTCCCGCTGGCAGCGCGGGCATTGCCGCCAGGCGGGGTCCTGCAGAGGGCAGCCGCAACCAGGGCATACTGCCGGGTTGTGACCCGATGTTTTTTCCTTGCCGAACCATTTCATCAACGGCCTCCTTACAGGACGACCTGGGCAAGGATGCCGCCGACGCTGAAAGCCAGCACCCACGCACCGAGCCAAACGGCCATGGCTTCCTTGACGCCGCGCTCTTTGAACAGAATCATCAGGCTGGCGATGCAGGGGACGAACAAGGTGATGACCACCAGGGAGACCACTACCTGCCAGGGCTCAAGGGCCAGGTCGGTCAGACCGGCGGCGCCGAAGTCACGTCGTACCATGCCCATGACGAAGGCGGTGGCGGCTTCCTTGGGCAGATGCAGCCAGCCTTCTGTGAGTGGCGCGACCAGGTTCTGCCAGGCTTTGAGGCCACCGGTGACCTGCAGCAGGGAGACACCCAGGGACCCGGCGAAAAACCAGATGTAGGCTTCCTTCATGAAGAAGAAAGAGCGGATTACGGTTTTACGCAGGATGTTATCGGGGCGCGGCAGGCGCATCGGAGGCAGATCGATGAGCAGGGCGCTGCTCTGGCCGGGCATAACCTTGTTGAGCACCGTTCCCACGATCGCCAGACACGCGAAGATGACGCCTACATAAGTCATGCTCAGGGAGAAGCCGACTGCGGCCAGCATGCCGGCGATGACACCGAGCTGGGCGCTGCAAGGGATCACGAAATTGAGAATCGCGGTGGCAATGGAGCGTTCGCGTTTGCTGCCGAGAATCCGGGTGGTAATGGTGCCCAGCTGCACGCAGCCCAAACCGAGAATCATTGGAATCACGGCGCGACCGTTCAGGCCGATGGCGGTCATCATGCGATCGACAAAGGTCGCCAGGCGCGGCAGATAGCCGGAATCCTCAAGGATCGAAAGCGCTACATAAAAACCGATTACCAGCGGCAACAACAGGCCGAGCAGGTAAGTAATGGTCATGGTCAGCACGCCGAACTCGCCGATGAGGATCTGGCCGAAAAACGAGCTTTCCGGGACGACAGGGTCGACCAGGCCGCGGATCCACGGCTCCCAATGACCCTGCATGATGGTCTCTTCCGTCAGGCCGACAATGTCGCCGGCCACCCAGACGCCGATGAGTTGATAGCATCCCCACAATACCCCGAGCAGGATCAACAGGCCACTGGCCGGATGCAGGCACAGCTGCCCCAGCACATCACGCAGGCGGGCCGATTTTTCCGGGCGGGTGACGGCAGCGGCGACGATATCGTTGGCACGTTGGCGACGCAGCATATACACGCGTTCGCGTTCGTTCTCCGGTGCGACGCCGTGTCGCTCGGCTACAACCGCGTCGCCTTCGAGCACCATCAGTGCCTCGGGGCGTGTGTCGATACGGTCGAGCAACTTGGTCACCGCCTGATCCACTTCGGGATGGCACAACCCCGGGCGGGCCAGGGGCAGGGCAGCGAACACTTCCTTGAGACCGCGGTTTTTGACCGCTGCGGTCCGAATGACCGGTACGCCGAGTTGATCCTCCAGCTTGCGCGCATCGACGAGGATGCCGAGGTTTTCCGCGTCGTCGCAAAAATTCAGTGCCACCACCATGGGGATTCCCATGTCCACCAGTTGCAACGTCAGGAACAGGTCGCGCTCCAGGTGGGTAGCATCGACCACGTTGACCGCCACATCGGCGGTCAGAATGACATCGCGTGCGACCCGTTCTTCGTCATTAAAGGACGACACCCCGTATACGCCGGGGGTGTCAAGCAGCACATCCTCGCCGATTTTACCGGAGCTTATCTCGACAGTGGTGCCGGGGAAATTGGAAACATCGGCATAAATGCCACTCCAGGAACTGAAAAAGATCGATTTGCCGACGTTCGGGTTGCCGACCAGAACAATTTTTCGTTGGCCCGATGTTGTACAGGCATTGGCGCCGCAGCAGGATTGGGACATGGAACAAACCTCCGAAATATCAATGGGTCATGGGTTCAACAGGCAGCAGGAAGGATCCCCACCTGGCGTGCGATGTCGCGACCCAGAGCGATCTCCTGGGCGCCAAACTTGAGGACGACGGGTCCGAAGGGGAGTTTGCAGTGGCAACGGACTTTGCTGCCGCAGGTAATGCCGAAACGCAGTAATTGTACGCGCAGGCTTTCATCGGCAATGTTATCGATGGTGGCATACTGGCCGTGACGCAGTTCGCAAAGGCTCATGGTTAACTCCTGGTATGAATTTGAAAACGATTTTCATGGAAGATAGTAAGGCTGACCTTTATTGTCAAGTAAAAACTGAACATCATATTCAAAATCACTGTGGTCCGATTTGGGATGCGGTCGGGAGAATTCAATAGCAAGGGCATGAATGGTGGATATTTTAAAGGGGATCATGCATGAGCGGCATTTTCAGAGGAGGAAGACAAGGGGAAAGATTGGACCAGGACGGGAATGCATCGGGGGCTATTTGCGGCACAGCCCGGCAACGTACTCGGCACCATCCTGGCGGTGGCCAGTCTTGGCAAATCCGACAGACTCCTAGGAGTCCGACAGCCTCCTGGGACAAAAAAAAGACGCGTTGCTCAGGAGGTGAGGCAACGCGCCAAATAATGGAGGTGTTGGTTTGTGATTAGCCAACCGTTCGTATCAACGTGTTGTTGATGTAGGGAGTCTACAACAACGATCGCCGACCGACCACGTGGTTAACCGTAGAATTATCGCGGAGGACCTGCGCTGCAAAAGTGTGCTTTTGCACAGGGGATAGGTTGCAGGGGCTTTTCAGGTAAAAAAAGACGCGCTGCTCAGGAGGTGAGGCAACGCGCCAAAAGATGGAGGTGTTGGTTTGTAGTTTGCCAACCGTTCGTATCAACGTGTTGTTGATGCTTGAAGTCTACAACACCGATCGCCGAACGGCCACGTGGCTTAGCGTAGAATTACCGCGGAAAAGCTGCGTTGCAAAAGTGTGCATTTGCACAGGGGGTACTCAGGTAAAAAAAGGCGCGCTGCCAGGAGGTGAAGGCAGCGCGCCACAGGATGGGGCGGACCTGAGGTCCCTTGTTGGAGATGCCGCAACCGCATGCCTCGCTTGTAGTCGGAGCAGGTACGCGTTTAAGGCAGGCACAGGATGATCTGACCTGATTAGGGTTGTGTGAGCGGATGATAAAGTGTTTGTTGCATAAGCCGGGACAGACAGGAGTTGCCTGTCCCGGCTTATGCACGTCAGGCCGATTTTTCCAGGAGTTGTTCGGTGGCAAGCACCAGATCTTCGATGGTGAGCACGGTGAAATAGTGTCGCTCGGCAAAGGTGACAATTTCGGGCAGGCGGGCCATGGTACCGTCTTCGTTGGTGAGCTCGCAAAGTACGCCGGCCGGTTTGTAACCTGCCAGACGCATCAAATCGACGGTGCCTTCGGTGTGGCCGCGCCGGGTCAGGACCCCGCCGGGGCGTGCGCGCAGGGGAAAAACATGTCCGGGGCGGGCCAGGTCTTCGGGCTTGCAATGATCGGCGATGGCGGTGCGGATGGTGGTGACCCGGTCCGCTGCCGAAACCCCGGTGGTGACGCCGTGACGAGCTTCGATGGACAGGGTGAAAGCCGTCTGGTTGGCGCTGGTGTTGTTGTCGACCATGGGAGGCAGGTCGAGCTGCATGAGTTTTTCATCGGTCAGGCAGAGGCAGACAATGCCGCTGCACTCCCGGATCATCATGGCCATCTGGGCCGGGGTAAGGGTTTCGGCGGGAAAGATTAAATCGCCTTCGTTTTCACGGTTTTCATCGTCGACCAGCAATACCCCGCGCCCCTGGCGCAGGCGGGCGATAGCTTTGTTTACACGTTCGACAGGTGTTCCGAAACGGTCAAGCAGAGATTGAGACATCACGATGCTCCTTGAAATGGTGTTGACATCCCAAGGCGTGATGGAGTGAAGCTTGCTGGCGGAGAGAGCAGGCCAACCAGGCCCGCAAATGATGCATTCTCTCTCGTCCGGACTATAACCGTCGGCCCCGGATTCCAACCGGGTCTGCTGGCCCTGTCTTGCGACAGGCGCTTGCGGGCTTGTTTGCACCATGGCAACATCACCGCCGGTGGGGACTTTCACCCCGCCTTGAGAATCATGTTCCTGCCAACATAGGACGTGGCGGCAGGGTGTGTCAATGGCTATCTCCGGAGCCGGAGCATACGTTGGCCGGACTCAGAACGGGCCTGCCGAAGCAGGCCCGCTATTTTTTGCTGTCGTTTGCACCTTTCAGTCGGCAGCATCCTGCAAAGTGGCCTGTTTGCCCAGTCGGCGGCTGATTTTGCGAAGCATGGCATCCTTCTGCTCCGTATCCGCTACCTCAATGGTCAATTGGCTGCCTTCTAAAATGATGCGGCCCAACTCCGGGTTCTCGGCTTTTGAGGGTTTGCGGTTGCCCTTTTCAAGCCAGGGGAAAATCATATGGCAGGGCTGTCCCTGATCATCCAGGCGGGTGCCGGGGGGCAGTTCATCGTCATCCAGTTTCCAGCTCAGGGTTCGCAGTGCCTCGAAGGCTTCGCGCACGCTACAGTCCAGGGTGAAAGTGAACCGGTCGCTGGTATCGGGAGCGGCGGCTTGCTCCGCCTGTGCCGGGGTATCCGTCCGGGCCTGCTCCTCATCCATCGTTTGCATCTCGTTGCGGATCTCGAAATAACAGGCGCGCAACCGGTCCGCCATGGAAAACAGCGTGTCGCGATCGATGCTGCCGAGATTTTTCTCAATGGCGTCACGGACTTCAATGAGGCGGACCTGGTACGCATCGGGGATCGCGAAGGGGGCGCAGCCCAGAAAGATGGCGACGTTGTCCAGCGGCAGAACCTGGGTGTAAAGGATGTTGCCCCGGGACAGCAGGGTCGAGGCTTTCTGCTCGTAAACTTCGATTTCTCTTGACCAGAAAAGGTCGCGCAGAGTCACTGAAATGCCAGGTTTGATATCCGTTACGACGAAGAAACTGAAAGGCTGGCTGCAGGCTTCGTCGATAAAACGTCGCTGCAGGATGGGCAGTCGGTGATCCATGCGGCGACGATAGCGGGCTGCCAGCGTTTCTTCCGAGCCGGCTTGCCAATGCAGCAGCAGCCAGGACAAAAAACAGGTGTTGGCCTCCGGTTGGGTCTGCGGGTCGAGGGGGGCGTCTTCGCTCTGGCAAAATGCCTGCCAGGCTTTGGTGATGCCTTCGGGGCCCAACTGCTGCTGAGCCTGCTTGAAAAGGATGTTGTACAATTCTCCTTCGGCTTTACGCAAACCTTCCACCAGGGGACGGGACGGGTCAGATGCTTCCAGCTTAAGGCAGCACTTCTTGAATTTCAGTCCGCTGCCGCAAGGACAGGGGGCGTTTCGGTTAATCTTGCTCATCAGGCTACTCCATTGGTGGGCTTAGGCTTGGATGTCTGCTGGACAAGGTGAATCAAGGATGGCGACAACGATTCACGTATTTGGACCAAAAGCGCCCGGATGTGCAGCACCGGCGGGTCCATCGGTCCGCTAATCTGGTTTTTGCATAACCGGATTTCACTCACTCCCAGCACA
This sequence comes from Pelobacter sp. UBA6093, assembly GCA_002435955.1. Lineage (GTDB taxonomy): Bacteria > Desulfobacterota > Desulfuromonadia > Desulfuromonadales > Syntrophotaleaceae > Syntrophotalea. The sequence goes on along the minus strand of DIWZ01000005.1, from coordinate 96,081 downwards.
AAAAGGTTTTAAATAGCACAAATGCCTACCAAATCGCAAAAAAAACTCGCTGGGATCCGGTAGCGTTCTGGTGCTCAACACTCAAGCCAAGGCTGTACCGGCGCATCCTCTGGTCATTATTGATTATTCCGATCCAGATTAACCACGATGCCGTCCACAGAAAATCCTCAATTTTTTGTCAACTTTTTGTTATATATGAGGCACTGAAGGTAGTATGCACAGGCCTGAACGGAACGGCTGGTGAGCTGTCGTCCAAAGAAGAGGAGTGCCCGATGAGCCGAAGATTGTCGCTGTTCACCCCCCTGGCCAGGCTTCGTGCCGGAATAGTCGCCGTTGGCCCGTTTCTGCTTCTGTTCATGCTGGCTATCGCGATCTTTCCCCGGTTGGCGGTCAGCGCCGGCAACGCGGCGACCGAACCAGCCAAAGTCAACGTGGGGAGCGAGCTGGAATTTCCGCCGTATGCGTTCATTGATGATCGCGGCGTTGCGGCGGGATATTCGGTGGATCTGATCCATGCCGTTGCCGACGTCATGGGTTTGTCCCTGACGATTTCAACCGACTCCTGGGACACCGTCTGGAACGATCTTGCTGCGGGTCGGCTCGACGTGTTGCCAATCGTGGCAAAAGTGCCTGAACGCACCGGCCTGGTCGATTTCAGCCTTCCCCACACAGAGACCTTCGATGCCTTCTTCCTGCGCAAGGGAGACTTTCCTTTGCCGAACATCGAAGCCGCCAGGGGGAAGGAGATCATCGTCATGCGCTCGGATGCCGCTCATCATGAATTGCTGGAGAATGGTTTTCAGGGCCGGCTGATTCTTGTCGATACGATACCGGAAGGCTTATCACTCATTGCAACCGGGAAATACGACGCTTTTCTCTGCTCGAAACTGATCGGCACGATGGCGATTCAGAAGCATGGCCTTAAGGGAGTGATTGCGGGGCCGCCCATTCCGGACTATAAGCGGGTTTTTTCTTTCGCAGTGAAAAAGGGCGATGTGGAACTGCTGGAAAAACTGAATCAGGGCCTGTTAATTATCAAGGCCAACGGGCAGTACGATCAGATTTACGAAAAGTGGCTTACCGCCGATGGTCCCTGGTGGAAGTTGAAAAAATATCTTCTGCCCGTCGGGATTATCGTCCTGGCTGCTGCCGTGGCTGTTGGTCTCTGGGTGGTGATGCTCCATCTGCTGGTCAATAAACGCACTCGCGAGTTGGCCGAGACAAATGCCATGCTGAGCCAGGCCAGTGAGAAAGATGAAGAGAGGGTCGCACAGCGAACCATGGAGCTGACACACGCCAATAGAGCACTTCAGATCGAAATCTCCGAGCGCAAACAGACCGAGGAAGCGTTGCGGGAAAGTGAAGAGCGCCTTAAACGGGCGCAGGAGATCGCCCATCTCGGCAGTTGGGAACTGGACATTGTCAATAATGTCCTCACTTGGTCGGACGAAGTATACCGGATATGCGGCCTTCAGCCGCAGGAGTTCGGCGCCACTTACCAAGCATTCCTTGACGCCGTGCATCCGGACGATCGTTCGGCAGTGGATGAAGCATACGCAGGCTCGTTGCGAGATGGCCGCGATACCTACGAAATCGAGCACCGGATAGTGCGAAAACCTGCCGGGGAAATACGTTACGTCCATGAAAAATGCGAGCATTTCAGGGACGCAGCCGGCGGGATCATCCGGTCAACAGGGATGGTCCATGACATAACAGAACGCAAACAGGCCGAAGCCGCCTTGCGGGAGAGCGAGGAACGGTTCCGTGCCCTGGTGGAGTCGGCGTCGCAGGCGGTTTGGGAAACCGGTGCCGACGGAGTGGTGGTAACGGACTCGCCGAGTTGGCGGGCCTATACCGGGCAGAGCGTTGGAGATTGGCTGGGCAGCGGATGGGTCGATGCCGTCCACCCCGATGACCGCGAGGACGCCCTGAGTCAATGGGGCCAGGCGGTCGCAACCGGTCACAACGTCAATGCCGAATTCCGCCTTCGCGGCCCCAACGGCGAATGGCGGTGGACGAATGTCCGCGCCGCACCGATCCACGACACGGCGGGCAAAATCCTTAAGTGGGTGGGGATGAACCTCGATATCACCGAGCGTAAGCGGGTGGAGAAGGCTCTCAATGAGGCAAGGGCCGCTGCCGAAGACGCCAACCGCGCCAAGAGCGAATTCCTGGCTAACATGAGCCATGAGATCCGTACCCCGATGAACGGCATCATCGGCATGACCGAGTTGACCCTCGACACCAGTCTTTCCCGCCACCAACGCGAGTACCTGGAGATGGTGCTATCCTCGGCCGAGTCCTTGCTCAAAGTGATCAACGACATTCTCGATTTCTCCAAGATCGAGGCCGGTTTGCTGGAGTTCGAGACGGCCGAATTCGACCTGCGCGACCTGGTGGAAAAGACCGCGCATACCCTGGCGGTGCGTGCTCACCAGAAGAAATTGGAATTGACTTGCCGCCTCGACCCGAGTCTTCCCGTTACCCTGATGGGTGATGCAGGGCGTCTGCGCCAGGTGCTGATCAACCTCATCGGCAATGCCGTCAAGTTCACCGAACGGGGGGAGATCATGGTTCTGGTCGAGGCCATGGCCGTGGAGTCTACCGGGAAATGCCGTCTGCGTTTTGCGGTCAGCGACAGCGGCATCGGCATCCCCGCCGACAAGATGGACCTGCTTTTCCGGCAATTCAGCCAGGTTGACAGCTCGGCCGCCCGTCATTTCGGCGGCACCGGCCTGGGGCTCGCCATCTCCCGACAGATCGTGGAAGGGATGGGGGGGACTATCAGGGCCGAAAGCGTGGAGGGGGAAGGGAGCACCTTCTCCTTTGTTCTCTCCCTCGGTCTTTCTCCGCAGCAGGCCCCTGCCCGGGCTATGAGCCCGCAGCCGGACATGGCGGGGATGCGGGTACTGATTATCGACGATAACCAGACTAACCGGTTCATCCTCACCGAGATGCTGGCGAATTGGGGCATGGCACCCACTGCGGTCGCCGGCGGTCGGGAGGGGATCGAGCGGATACGCTCGGCCGCCACAGCGGGAGAGCCTTTTCGCCTGCTTCTGCTGGACGAGCGGATGCCGGAAATGGATGGTTTCGCCGTAGCGGAACAAATCCGGGGCGACGCTACTCTGCCGGAGATGACGGTTATGATGCTCACCTCCGAAGATGTACCGGCCGCTGCCGCCCGCTGCCGACAGGCCGGCATCGCCACCTACATGATCAAGCCGGTCCAACAGTCGAGGCTGTTCGACTCCATCATGGAAACATTCGGCCGGCAGGCGCTCTGCCAGCAGGAAACTGCTCAGACTCCCGCGGATCATTCCTCGCCCCCGTCTGACGCCACTTGCATTCTGCTGGTCGAGGACAACCGGATCAACCAGGTATTGGCCCGTACCCTGCTGGAAAAGCGGGGATGGACGGTGCGGACCGCTGGCGACGGCGCAGAGGCGGTGTCCGTCTGGCGGCAAGGAGGGATCGATCTCATCCTGATGGACGTACAGATGCCGGAAGTGGACGGGTTTCAGGCGACCAGACGCATCCGTGAACAGGAGAACGAACTGGGAGGGCATATCCCCATTATCGGCCTCACCGCGCATGCCATGAAGGGTGACCGGGAGGAATGTCTGGATGCCGGGATGGATGATTACATTCCCAAACCGGTGCGGGCCGAGGTGCTCTATGCCGCGGTGGAACGCTTGCTGCCTGGCAGGGAAGGCGCTCCAGCCATCGATCTGAGCGATGCACTTTGCGCCGTGAACGGCGACCGGGGTATGCTCGCCGATCTGGCCGGGCAGTTCGCTAACGACTACCCGGCCTCCCGGGAGAATCTGCAGGCGGCACTTGAGCGGCAGGATTTTCAGCAGCTTGAATGGATTGCTCATTCCCTCAAGTCGGTAGTCGGCATTTTCGGCGCCAAAAACGCAGTGAAGCTGCTGCAAAAATTGGAGGATGTGGCCGAAATCCAGGGGTTGCAGGAAGCGAAAGAGCTGTTGCCGCAGGTATTGCTGGAGATGAAGAAGGTGCTGAGAAGCCTGGCGGTCTTTACGGCGGAGGCCGCGGTCCCTCCCGCCGGACCGGAGCGGTAAGCCAGCGCTGGATAAAACGGCACATGCTCAAGGCCCCCGCAATGCCAAGGCTTGAGGCTTACGGCCCTCTGGATCCGAGCAGCTTCAAGCGTTTCATGGTAGCAACTGCAAGGTGTCGGCGGATCGACATGTTGCAGGGCGAGAACCGCTATGTCTGATAAACTGCTATCAACGGCCACCGACAGGGAGATGCCATGACTTCCTTTCAACGGGTAACCTTGACCATCGCGTTGCTGATGTTCGCCAGCGGCGCGAATGCTTTCCAGGCCATGGATCGAAAATATATCTTCTTTCCCGAGCGTATGTTGCACGCCACCCCCGCAGTGGCAGGCCTGACTTTTGAGGAAGTGTATTTTTCCGCTGCCGACGGCGTGCGCCTGCACGGCTGGATGGTGCCGGGAGAGCCGGGGCAGTCGTTGGTACTTTTCGCCCATGGCAACGCCGGCAATATCTCTCACCGTATCGACAACCTTGCCCACTTTCATCGACTCGGAGTCACGGTTTTTATCTTCGATTATCGCGGCTACGGGCAAAGTGAGGGCCGGATTTCCGAAGCAGGCAGTTACAACGACATGCGCGGAGCGCTTGCCTGGTTGAAGAAAAATGGATGGACGCCGCAGCAAATGATCTACTTCGGGCGTTCATTGGGAGCGGCGGTGGCCCTGCAACTGGCTTTGGAGGAAGCACCGGCCGGTCTCGTGCTGGAATCGGCCTTCACCTCCGTGGCCCGCATGGGCTGGCATCACCAACCGGTAACGTATGCTCTGTTTGGTTGGTGGGCGCTCTCCTCGCGCTACGATAACCTGGGGAAAATTGGCCGGCTGCGGTGCCCCCTGCTCCTGTTTCAAGGAGAGCGCGACAACATTGTACCTCCGAAGATGGTCCACCAGCTTTTCGCCCAGGCCCCGAAGCCAAAGACTCTGTATCTCATCCCCGGGGCTGGTCACAACGATACCTACAATGTCGGTGGTCCGTCCTATTGGAAACAATGGCGAGTCTTTATCGACACCATAGTCTTTCCCTCTGAATGAGACCCCTCCATAAATCGATAAATTATTATCTGGTTATGCACTTGGCTCCAGTGATTTGACTTGCCTTTCGACCTTTTTGCTGTTTGAAGAGCAGAAACCTTTTGTAGAAAACTCCCCAAGATCGGTTGAAAACGTAGAGAAATATGGTTTGATAAAGGAAACAACTTTGGTCGGAACCGAGAAACGAAAAGGTGTAGTGATGACGGGTAAAGAAGCCATGAAAAATTGGGAAAAAGAAGTCATGCGTCGTAATCTGCTGGCCTCCATTATCTGCTCGGGCAGCACGGGCGGAGTAAAAGGATCCCCAAACCCCATATATAACCTTTGGCAGAGACTGTTCAACAATGCCCGGATGTAGAGAGTATCCCAGGTATCGGTAATAAACGGTATTCCCGACAAGTTTCCCGATTTTTTTATCCTATCCCAATCATTTCAAGGCCGCCTCTGGTTTTCAGGGGCCGGCCTTTTTTATTGAGCGTGGGGCGGCGCAAAAATCGGGCCGTCGACCTGCAAGGATCGACGGCCCCAAAAGAGCAAGTGAGGAGGTAAGCTTGTGGAGCGGTGGGTCAGCCTACAGCTTGGAGAAGATAGTCGGGCACGGCACTGGGAGCCAGATCGCCCAGCATGCATTGTTTGACCACGGCCTCGCCGTAGACACCGGCCTGGCTGATGTCACCCCAGAGGATGGCTGCTTTCAGTATCCCTGCCGTGTCACTGTAGCAGACTTTGCTGCACAGCCTGCCGCGGCTGTCGGTGTAGTCGTAAACCTGCTTTTGCCATTCGGGAGCGGGGCTGAATACGGCCCCCACCGACACCATGCTGGTTCCGAACAGTGACACCGAAGCGCGCAGTCCGGTGTGTTCCTGCAGGGAGGCCTTGCCGCCGGCCATGTTGGTTCCGGCTACTCGACCCTGTTTGCGTGCCGCCGGCCAGATGGCGCTGCTCATCACCCGGTCGAGGGTCATGTCGCGACACTCGGTAACATCGCCGGCCGCAAAAATGTCGGGCAGGCTGGTGCGGCAACGCTCGTCGATGACGAGGCCGCGATTGCACTCGGCACCGAGACGGGTGAGTAACTCGGTATTGGCCCGCACTCCGGCGGCGGCCACGATCAGGTCCGCAGGCAGCCGTTTGCCAGACTTCAGGAGTACCGCCGCCAGTGTACCGTCCGCGTTTCGCTCCACCTGCGTCACGCCGTCTCCGCAGTACATGGCGATGCCGTGTTGCTGCATCAGTTGGCCCAGCCGCCCGCCGGTGACCTCTTCCAGTTGCAGGGGCAGCGGATAGGGCGACATCTCCACCAGGCTCACCGAAGGGTGCCCGACCTCCACCAGCGCTTCGGCCAGTTCGCAACCGACCAGTCCGGCGCCGATGATGACAATGTGCTGTTTGCTCCGGTACGCCTGCAGCAGTTGTTCCGCATCGCCCAGGTGACGCAGACCATAGACACCCGGACCTTCCATGCCCGGTATCGGGGGCAGGGCGCTGCGCGAACCGGTGGTGAGCAGCAGGCGGTTGTAGCCGAATTGTTCGCCGTTATCGCAAATCACCAGACGTCTTGCCATGTCGATTTCGCTCACCGTTCGCCCCAGCTGGAGTTCCACACCATGGCGCTGTGCCCAGTCGGCCGGCAAAAAATTGGCCTGCTGTGGTGAGCGTTGCCCGGAAGCCACCAGGTGCAGCTGGCAGCGCGAATAAAAGCTCGTATCCCGGCTGAGCATGATGATTTCACCGACCGGATCCTGCCGGCGAATCGTTTCCGCCGCGGCGGTGCCCGCCGCACTGTTGCCGATAATCACATATTTCATACGCTCCCCTCCCTTGGCTGTGGCTGGTTGACATATTCCACGCAGTCTCCTTGCAGGTCGGCTTCTGCAACGCTCAAGCATCCGGTCGGGCAGTTCTCCACGCAGGCCATGTCGCTTCGCGATGCACAGCCGTCGCATTTAAGTGCCATGCGCCGACCGCTGGTGGCAGGCCGGGCAGAGCCGCTGGCACAGCTCATGACGCACATGTAGCAGCCGACACAGGTTTCGGTATCGCAGACCACGTAGCCGTCTTCGCCTTTGTTCAGGGCGCCGCTCATGCAGGCCCGCACGCATTGCGGATCCTCACAGTGCTTACAGTGCCGGGGATAATTCTGGCCGTCGTCGGTCTGGGCCACCTTGCAGCGGGGGCGGATGGCGGCGATGCCGCCATCCTTGTAAGCCTGCTGCAGGTTTTCATTGGAGCTGTGCGCGACGATGCAAGCCAGTTCACAGTTTTTGCAACCAGTGCATTTGGCAACGTCGATGGTTTTTTTTCTCATACGGCCACCCCCAGCGCCTGGAGTTTGCCGGCAATGATGGCGGCCATCTGCTCTGCGGTTTTGACCGGATCGGATTCGATGAACAACCGGCCGCCGGTGATGGCGGGCAGATCCTCGGTAAGCAGCTTGGTGATGATGGGGGAACCGGCTACCGGCGGCATCTGGGCCAGATGCAGGGTCAGTCCCATGGCCAGGCCGAAGGCGCCGTCCGCCAGGGCTTGTTCTTCCAGCCACTGAGGAGCGCTGATGACCACCGGCAGCTCCGGCATGGAGATGTTCATGGTCTTGGCCAGGGCCTGGGCCACCATTTCGATGCGGCCGATGCTCAGGCAGGGTCCGAAGTTAAGCACCGGAGGGATGCCGAGGGCTTCGCACACCGCTTTGAGACCGGGACCGGCAAGATCCTTGGCGCCCGGTGAACAAAGACCGACGTTGGCCAGACCGCCGGTGGTGCAACCGGCCGACAGCACCAGGATGTCGCGCTTGATCAGTTCGCGGGTCAGGTTGACGGTCATCACGTCGTGGCCGCCTTCGGCCAGGTTGGAGCAGCCGAGCACCCCGACCACCCCTTTGATCTGACCGCTGGCGATCAGGTCGATGAGGGGTTGTACTGAGCCGCCCAGGAGTTTCACCAGGGATTTTTCGCTGACGCCGGTGACCACGTCGCCGAAGCCGTGTTGGGGGATGTCGAGGATCACGCCGGTGTCGATGGCGCGGCGCTGTTTATGTTGCTGCGCGGCCATGTTGGCCAATTGCCGGGCCAGCTCCATCTCTTTGCCGAGTTCGTCAGGCAGCAATTCGGCGGTGGTCTGCTTGGCCACGTCGTCAAGACAGATCAGCTTGACGTTCTGTTTGGCGGCGATAGGCTCGATGCCGGACAGGGTACAGTTGAACTCGCTGATCACCATGTCGATGGCGCCGGTGGAGAGCAGCGCCTCCTGGGTGAAATTGTTGCCGGCCTGGCCGCAGAAGATGTCGGTACCGCTGGCCCCGGCGCGCAACTGCATGTCCTGGCCGACGCAGGTCATGCCGACCAGCTTGATGCCCTTGGCGCCCACCTCGCGGCCGATGGCCTGGCCGGCTTCCGATTCCAGCAGGGCGATGAGTCCGCCGAACACCGAGTGGCTGTGGCCGCTGACGGCAATGTTGACGTAGTCGGGGTCGGCGACGGAGAAACCGGTGGAAGCGGTGCGGATTACCGGTTCGCCCATGATGACGTCGTTCATCAGGTTGGTCATGGCCAGACCGTACAGGCCGGTGCTGATGCCGAGATTGAGAACGTGCAGCATCTGATCGACGGGATCGGTATTGAGGTTGGTGCTGGTTTTCACGAGGGCGTCGAAGACTTCCGACTTGGCGCCGCCGGGGAGGATACCCAGTTTCTTCCAGGTGTCGATGCGTTCCTTGGGCGCCATGAATTCGACCAGTTCCATCTTTTCATCGCGCGGTTTGTACAGGTCGGCCAGCACCTTGTCGGCCACCAGGCGAGCCTTTTCCTCTGTGGTAGCGGCTTCGATGCCGAACTTGGCGGCCAGTTCATCAAGGGATTGTTTCGAGCGGAGCGGCAGGGGGGAAACACCTTCGCCGATCGATTTCAGACGTTTCGCGGTGGCTTCGCAGACATGCAGGTAGCAGGCGGAGCCGGCGGCGACCATGCGCAGGAAATTGCGTGCCACGATACTGTCGGCGGTGGCGCCGCAGACCCCTTTAGGGGAGTCGGGGGTGATGCGGCAGGGACCGTTGGAACAGAGTCGACAACAGACGCCGAGTTTGCCGAAGCCGCATTTCACTTTCTGTTCGGCGAAGCGGTCAAAAGCGGTGTTGATGTCGGTTTTGGTGTCCAGGTAGTTTGACAGGCGAGTATCTGCGGATTTACAGCGTGACATTGGTTCCCTCCAGGTTTTGATGGTGTTTGGTTGATGGATTAAGTAGCTCAGGTAAGTTGATCAAAAGTGATGGATTGCAGATGCTTCTCCATCACGGATTGCAGTTTTTGCATGGCACCGTGCACCGTGCAGGTCCCCTTACGGGTGCAGGAGCCGTTGTGGCCGAGGCATTGATTCAGCAACAGTCCCTTGTCATCCGCCAGTTGCAGGATGGCCAGCAGGCTGATCTGCTCGGGTGCGCCATTCAGGGTCAGACCGCCGTGGCGCCCCCGGTGGCTGACCACCATTCCGGCATCGATGAGTTTTGCCAGGATCTTGCGCAGAAAGGGGGAAGGGATAGCCATCTCCCGGGCCAGTTCCTCCACCGGCATCGGCTGCTGCCGATGCTCCGGGCGGGAGAGATACAAAATGGTGCGGATGCAGTAATCGGCTTCCCTGGTAATCATGGATCTTCCCCCTCCGTTTAATTATGACCAATTCGGTAATGATGACTAAATAGGTAATATATAGGGCGTGGCTTGTCAACCGGTTTTTTTGATCTGCATCAATTTTTTTGTGGGGGCAACCATGATTTCAGCAGGTTACAGGCGGGATTTCCGACAGATTCCCAGGGACACTTTGCGTGCCATCACCTGGCGGGACGCGGACAAGCAGGAAATAAAAAAGGCGATCGCAAGGATCGCCCGGTTGAATTCATTCGCTAGTGATGGGGATCAGGTTGGTGTGCGACGCTGGCGCCTGGCCCGCCACAGGGACAGTACCAGGGTAATTGCGGTCAGGGGGATGAAGAAAAACGTCATGGCCTGCACAAACAGATCCATGTGCGGGTGGCGCAGGGCGTGGAGGACGGTAAAGACGATGTAGGCGACGAAATAGCCGAAAAACAGACCTCCTTCCCAGCGATCGATGCGGTGTCCGGTCAGAAAAATCGACAGGGCGGCGAAGCTGGCTGCCAGCATGATGGGCAAGTCGACCATCATGGCCTGCTGCGGGATGGCGATGGCCACCGGTGCCACGCTGGCTGTCAGGCCCAGAACCAACAGGATGTTGAAAATATTGCTGCCGATCACATTGCCGACGGCGATGTCCCGTTGACCGCGCAGGGCGGCCAGCGCCGAGGTGGCCAGTTCGGGCAGCGAGGTGCCGATGGCCACCACCGTCAGTCCGATGACCATGTCGCTGACGCCGAAGTAAGTGGCGATGCTGACGGCGCCGCCCACCAGCCAGTGCGAGCCAGAACCGAGCAGGGCCAGCCCGGCCATAATCTGCAGGATCTGCCACAGCCGTCTGGGTCGGGGACCTGCGGGCAGATCACAATGGGGTGCCTCGTCGCGGTTTTCCTTGCGGCTGCGCATGATGGTCCAGCTGACATACGCCACGGCACAGGCAAACATCAGCAGCCCTTCCCAGCGTTCCAGGCCGCTATTTAAACTCAGCAGCATCAGCAGCAAGGAGGCTGCCAGCATGATTGGTACCTCCAGGCGTACGACCTGTCGCGCAACCGCCAGGGGCGCTACCAGCGCCGAGACGCCGAGAATCAGCAGGATATTGCAGATATTGCTGCCCACCACATTGCCCAGCGCCAGTCCGGCCTGACCGTTCCATGCGGAAAAGGTGCTGACTGCCAGTTCCGGAGCGCTGGTGCCGAACGATACGACGGTCAGGCCGACCACCAGCGGCGAGATCCCCAGATCTGAGGCCAGGTGCGCGGCGCCGCGCACCAGCAGTTCGGCGCCGCCGATGAGGAGGACAAAGCCTGCCACGAGCAGGATGAGGGTCAAGACGTCCATGAAATTTCCCTGGGATAAAATCGCAGATCAAACCGCACTTTGGTTGTCACGGTCACGGGGATGTACCTCCACCGTAATATGGTGCAGTCCATGGATATTTTCAAGCCTCTGCCGGTAGTCACCGGGGATGCGGGCTTCCCCGCTTTCCACGGCGATCATTGCCGCCAGGTCATGGGAACCGAGATACCAGACCCGCAAGTCGATCACCCGGCTGTCATTGTCGGATTCAAGGGCCATGCGGATTTGACCGTAAATTTCGTCCGGGGCCCTGCCGTCCAGTAGAATGCGCCCCGTCTGTCCGATCAGTATCCAGGCCCAGCGCAGTATCAGCAGGCCGCCGACCATCCCCATGACAGGGTCGAGAAAGGCCCAACCCAGATATTTGCCGGTAAGCAGGGCGGCAATGGCCAGTACGGAGGTCATGGCATCGGCGATGACGTGCAGGTAGGCGGCCCTGAAACTGTGATCGTGCTGGTGGCAGTGGCCGTGGTCATGCCCGTGACCGTGCATGATAGCGATACTGGCAGCGTTGACAATCAGACCCAGTACGGCCACGGCAATAGCTTCGTTAAAGGCAATGGTCACGGGAAACAGCAAGCGTTCCACCGATTGGTAGAGCATGGATACGGCGGCGACACACAGGAACAGGGCGCTGGTATAGCCGGCCAGGATGCCGAATTTCCCCGTACCGAAACTGAAGATCCGCGAATGGGCATGCTTTCTGGCCAGGATATAGGCCAGCCAGGTAATGCCCAGGGCAAAGGCATGCGTGCCCATGTGCCAACCGTCCGCCAGTAAGGCCATAGACCCGGTCAGGTATCCCGCCGCCACCTCGATCAGCATGGTGCCGAGGGTTAAAATGACTACGCGAAAGGTTTTGTTTTCGTTGCCATGCTCCTCGGCTTGAATGCCGTGAGTATGGGAGCAAGTGGCTTGCTGGTGGTCGATATCATGCATGGAACGATGGCCTCCTTGAGTCTAAGGCTTGGATCAGCGTACTTTTCGCAGCAGGTCCGTCAATTCCTCGATGAGCTGATCGCTGTTGTCACCATCCAGGACCGCCTGTTTGACACAGCCGCGCAAGTGATCGCCTACGACCTGCAGCCAGACCCCCTTAAGGGCCATGGTGGCCGAGGCAATCTGGCGCAAGACTTCGATGCAGTCCCGGTCCTTTTCGATCATGCCGCATAGCCCCCTGACCTGGCCCTCGATACGATGCAGGCGTTTGAGAAGGCGTTCTTTGTCCTGGTCCGATCCGCAAAGACTCATGATGTTCTCCTTGTAGAGTATAGGGTCATACCCTATGTAAAAATATGACTATTGGCAACAGGCAAAATCGATATTCAGAAAAAATTCTGTTTATGCCAGATATCCTCGGGGTTTACTGCAAGTGCAGGCTTGCATTGCAGGTCAAGCAAGGTTAGAATTCTGAAATTCCGCGATCGGCAGCATATTTTTTACCTCAAGAAAGGATGCCTGGATGTCCGCACCACGGCGCTTGCCCCACGCTTTCCGGTGGCTGCTGCCCCTGACCCTGGGGATACTGGTCGGTCTAACCGGGCTGACGTTCATCTACGCACGCGGCCTGTCATACTTTCGCGACGATCCGCAGGCCTGCCTCAATTGCCATATCATGCGCGACACTTTCGATGCCTGGAATCGCGGCAGTCACAAAGCCGTTGCCAACTGCAACAGCTGTCATACCCCGCATAATCTCTTGGGCAAGTATGCCGTCAAGGCCATCAACGGCTGGAACCACAGCCAGGCCTTCACCACTGGTAACATCCAGGATCCGTTGCGTATCCGCCCCTTCAACCGTCAGATTGCCATGGACAACTGCATGCGCTGCCATAGTTCCGTGATCGACCGCATGGTGAGCAATGCAAAAGGGCAACAGGTGGACTGCCTGCACTGCCACGGCAACGTCGGACATGGCACTCGCAGATAAGGAAAGGAATCGAGCATGACGTTCAAATCCCTGTTTACTCCAGGGCGGCTGGCGGTGAGCATTTTTGTGCTCGCCGTTGTCGGCAGTGTGGTGGTTGCCCTGTTGCTGCTGAATATCCGCCAACGTAAGCTGGAAGCCTTGCAGTATCCCCTCAAAGTAGTCGAGATGAGCGACAAAGAACTCGATCCGGCGGTGTGGGGCAAGAATTTCCCGTTTGAGTACGACACTTTCGTCAAGACGCAAACCAACTACGGCAGCACCGCCTACGGTGGATCCGAGCCCTACAGTCGACTGGAGCGCACCCCCGCCGCGAAACGCCTGTGGGCCGGATATGCCTTCAGCATCGACTACAACGAGGAACGGGGACATTATTACGCCCTCATCGATCAGAAGGAAACCAAACGCACCACCGAGTTCAAGCAACCCGGCGCCTGCGCCAACTGTCATGCCGCCGAAGCTCCCGGCCTCATCGCCGAGCTCGGCTGGGAGAAATTCAACAGCATGCCCTACGATGAGTTGCGGCCGATGCTGCATACCGGCACCTCCTGCGCCGATTGCCACAATCCCAAAACCATGGAGCTGCGCATCACCCGCCCCGCCTTTATTCAGGCTATGGAAGAGCAGGGAGTGGATATTTCCAAGGCCAGCCGCCAGGAGATGCGTTCCTATGTCTGCGGCCAGTGCCACGTGGAATACTATTTCAAGGGTGAAAACAAGCTGCTGACCTTCCCCTGGAGCCAGGGTCGCACCGTTGAAGGCGCCGAAAAACACTATGACGCTTACGCCTTCACCGACTGGACCCACAAGGAAACCGGAGCGCCGATGCTCAAGATGCAGCACCCTGACTTCGAGCTGTGGGGCACCGGCATCCATGCCCGTTCCGGGGTGGCTTGCGCCGACTGTCACATGCCCTACATCCGCCAGGGCAGTGTGAAGGTTTCCGATCACTGGATCCGCAGTCCGCTGAACAATCTCCAGCAATCCTGCCAGAGCTGTCATAACCTGCCCGAGAAGGAACTGAAGGAACGCGTGATCCTGATCCAGACCAAGACCGCCGAACTGCTGCGGAAAAGCGAGGCGGCCCTGCTCTCGGCCATCGACGCCATCGTGAAACAGCAGCAGGCGGGTGCCACCGACGCCCAGTTGGCGCAGGCCCGGCAACTGCATCGCCGCGCACAGATGCGCTGGGATTACATCTTCTCGGAAAACAGCACCGGTTTTCACAGCCCCCAGGAGGCGGCCCGCATCCTCGCCGATTCCATTGATTTTGCCCGCCAGGCGGAAATTGCCGCCATGGCCGCCAAACCGTAAGATTCAGCTGAAAAGGGGCTGGCACTGCCGGCCCCTTTTCAGTTATCCTGCCTTTTTCGGGCCGCTGCTACCTGGGAGCCTGTCGGACTATCCATGCGCCGGCTGCANNCGCTTCGGCCCGGATAGTCCGACAGCCTCCTGGCGGCCCGCTATTAAATTCGCCTTCTTTCATCGAGAACGATCCCATGCTTCATCCCGACCCAAGCCTGTCTGGGGCACGATTGCCATGGTCTGACGGCCAAAAACCGCTGATGCTGGCGCCCATGCAGGGTCTCACCAACGCCGCGTTGCGCGAAGTGTTTGCCGGTTTGGGCCGTCCCGACGTGTTGTTTACCGAATTCGTACGGGTGGCACCCGGGCGCATGCCGGTGTTTGCCGCGCGGCAATGGGCCGCCGGCAGCCCCGCGGCAGCGCCGCTGGTTGTGCAGCTCATCGGCCATGATGGCTCGTCGCTGGCCACCGCCGCCCAGGCTGCCCAGCAGGCCGGAGCCCGGCACATCAACCTGAACCTCGGTTGTCCCCATGGGCGCATGACCAGCGCATCGGTCGGCGGCAACTTGCTGGCGCAACCGGAGCGTCTGGTTTCGATGCTGACAGGGCTGCGCAAGGTGGTGATCGGCTCCTTTTCGGTCAAGCTGCGGGCCGGTTACGACGATCCCGGCCAGATTTTTTCTTTGTTGCCCATGCTGGAGGATGCCGGCATCGATTTCTTGATTCTGCATCCCCGCACGGTGACGCAGAGCTATGCCGGCCAAGCCGACCACGCCATCACTGCGGCGGTGGCCGAGCGGACCTGCCTGCCGGTCATCGCCAACGGCGATATCCACCGGGCCGCCGACGGTTGGCAGCTGCTCGATCAGACCGGCGTCGCCGGATTGATGCTGGGTCGCGGCGCCATCGCCGATCCGTTGCTGTTTGAGCGACTGAGGCGCAACGTGTCCGCCAAACCGAACCGGCAGCAGCGGGCCGCTTTGTTGCGCCGCTATCTGGGGGAGGTGGCCGACCGCTATGCTGGACTGTTCTGCGGGGATACCCAGGTGCTGGGGAAGATTCGCGAGATCCTCAAGCTTATAGATGATCCTGCTTTTGCAAAAATAATCGAAAAACTTAAAAAATGCCGCAACCTGGAGCTGTTTAACGCCTTGCTTGCGCAGCTGGAGTAGCCTGCCCATGGAGCCTGTTGTTTTTGATTCCACCCAACTGCTGGAACTGGCCGAGATGCGTATGCCCTTCGGCAAATATAAAGGCAGCCGCCTGATCGATCTGCCCGAGCCGTACGTCGTCTGGTTTGCCGGACAGGGGTTCCCGCCGGGAAAACTGGGGCGCATGCTGCAGGCGGTGCACGAGATCAAGGTCAACGGCCTGGAGTATCTGTTCGAGCCGTTGCGTTAGATATGAAAGGATGACCCGTCGGAGGGCAGGGAAAAAACCGGTTCTTCGATGGCTTCGCCGCGGCATACCGGGCATTTGCCCGGTTTGTTGAGGCGTTCGCGTTTTGTGAAGGTGAATCCGCAGTGTTTGCAGACAGCTGGGGTGACGAGCAGGGACCGGTTCTGCCGGCGCAGGCTTTGCTGGATATGCTCCAGATGGGGGAAGACCTGCTTTTCCCCGATGCCGATGGCCATGGAAATGTCTTTGGCGGTCATGGGCTGTTGCGCCAGCAGATCCATGATCTGCTGGCGCAAGGTGGCGAGCTGTTCGGCAGGGATGGGAGGTGTTTTGTCCTTCATCTCAATCTCCTGGTCATTCAGGCGACCGGTTTCGCCCTCTCCTGAGCTGCACGGGGCAGGGCCGAATCGATATCACCACAGACATTGGGCCGGCCGATGCGCCGGAGTAAGCAGGTCCGACATTTTGCGGTCCCATCAACCTTTGCCGCGGGTCTTGGTCTTGCCGGGCTTGGTGTGCTTCTCGATAAACTGGATGATCCGGTCGGCCACGTCTTTGCCGGTGGCTGTTTCGATGCCCTCGAGGCCCGGCGAGGAGTTGACCTCCATGACGATGGGGCCGCGATGGGACTGCAGGATGTCCACCCCGGCCACGTTGAGCCCCATGATGCGGGCCGCGCGCACGGCGGTGGCGCGCTCTTCCGGTGAGAGCCGCACCAATGATGCTTTGCCGCCGCGGTGGATGTTGGAGCGGAATTCGCCTTCAGCGCCCTGACGTTTCATGGCCGCAACGACCTTGTCTCCCACTACCAGGCAGCGGATGTCGGCAGCACCGGCTTCGTGAATGAATTCCTGCACAAGGATCTGCTCCTTCAATCCCTTGAACGCCTCGATGACGCTTTCGGCGGCTTTTTGCGTCTCGGCCAGCACCACGCCAATCCCTTGCGTCCCTTCCAGCAATTTGACCACCAGCGGCGCGCCGCCGACCCGGTCGATCAGGTCCCGGGTATATTTCGTCGAATGGGCAAAGCCGGTCACCGGCAGACCGATTCCCTTGCGGGACAGCAGCTGCAGGCTGCGCAGTTTGTCCCGGGAGCGGCTGATGGCGACCGATTCGTTGACACTGTAGACATTCATCATTTCGAACTGCCGCACCACGGCCGTTCCGTAAAAGGTGATGGAGGCGCCGATGCGAGGGATGATGGCGTCAAAACCGGTCAACTCGTCGCCCTTGTAGTGAATGGTCGGGCGCTCGGAGGCGATGGTCATATAGCACAGCAGCGGATCGATAACCCTGGCCTGGTGACCACGTATGATGGCGGCTTCATACAGCTTTCGGGTTGAATACAGCTCAGGATTACGAGATAAAATACCGATTTTCATTTCCAACCTTCCTGCTTGTAGATTTTGCCTTGATGACGGCCCCCCAGATACGATGCTGCAGGATCGACCATGAACCGGCTGGCCATGGCAGACCTCCCCAACAGCATGCGAAACAGCATGGTTTCGCGATTGGTCAGGGTGATTTCGATCGGCCAGTGATATTCCTTGAAAGAAATTATGGTCTCGATGATATAGCGCCACTCCTTGTGTCCGCCGCTGTCGGACACAAGTCTGCGATCCTTGATCGGCGCTTCGCAGATCTTTTCGATGTCGGTGCGATGCTGTAGGGGGTGAAGCCCGAAACGAACGTAGTTCCGGTCCTCTTTTACAAACGGATCGATAAAAAAGGCGTGCAGGGCGGAGGTGCGTGCTCCGGTATCCACTTTAGCCTTGATGGCGGGGATCCCCAACGCGGGCAGGGCCAGCCATTCGCGCCAGCCGATTTCCATCTTCATAAAGTATCCTTGTGCGGACACGCCGCCGATCGGGGAGATGTCGAATAAAAAACATCTGTATATGAAGCAAGTACGACCGATTTGCAACAGGTTTATTGGGGGGCCGTGTTTTGCAAGGTTGTGCAAAAAACTGTAACCTTAACGTCAAGTGCGCCGGTCCCGGCCGGCAGCCGGGGTACTTTCTTTGCAAGGCCCCAAAGAAAGTACCCAAAGAAATGGCCTGAAACCTGGCTTCGCCGTTATGTCTGGCGCGATGTTGGTTGCGTCGGGGCACCTTGGCTGCCAATAAGTGTCGGCGCGTCTGCGGTCGGCGCATGTGCCGGCAGAGGTGGTGTGCGCAGATCGCATCACAGCCGTTGCCGGCACCGGCGCTGCTGGCTCGGGTACACCGACAAACAAAATTTGCTTGAGAGGTGGCTTGTGGTTTGGCTTACGCTTTCCACTCAACAACACCTTGCTGTTCGCCTCGCAAGAGGAACAACGGCTGCCCCTAACGATGAACCTGCGCAGGTACAACAGCCGCAAGAATCCAGCTGCAGGATAAATTGACGCCATCGTCATGGAATCCGCCACTCTTCGCGACCACATCGCCCCCCGCAGGGGAAGCCATTTTTTGCTTACTTTTTGTTGGCTTGGACAAAAAGTAAGGCGCCGGGCGGGGGCGCGNNCCCCGCGGTCTTGAAGTACCGAGTACCGAGTACCGAGTACCGAGTACCGAGTACCGAGTACCGAGTACCGAGTGCTGAGTGCTGAGTGCTGAGTGCAAAAGCTTACAATCTTTATCCCCGTCTTATTCTTGCATCATTCCAACCGATTCGGCCATTGTCTTGACCGGACTGGGGACTGTGTCCTGCTGGCCGATGACTTCCCCATCGTGAAACATCCACAGGGTTCCCGGACGCATGTTGACCCATGGCTCGTTATCAGTCAGGGGCAGGGTCGCGATCACCGCCACCCGGTCGTCGGGGTTTGTAACCTTGCTGAAATCGATGCTGATATCCTCGTCCTTGAGATGCGCGCTGGCAAACGGTGCGCAGCGGATGATGTAGCTCAATTCGGTGGAACAGTGCGCCACCAGACAATCGCCGTTGGACAGCAGATAGTTGAAAATCCCCGTGGCCGCCAGTGGCAGGGTCAGCTCGCCGATGGCATTGAAAAGTTCCGTACGTTCCGGTGGCGTGTTGCCGAAACGCTGGCGCAAACTCTGCAGCAGCCAGCAGAAAATCCGTTCGCTGTCGGTATTGCCGACCGGCGTGAAACTACCGTCGAGGTGTGGCTGGAATTGCGGCAGGTTGCCGTTGTGAGCGAACAGCCAGTAGCGGCCCCACAGCTCGCGCATGAACGGGTGGGTGTTCTCCAGACTGGTCACCCCCTGGGTGGCCTTGCGGATATGGGCGACGACATTCAGGGAATGGATCGGATAGCTGCGCACCAGTTCGGCAACGGCCGATTTGGCTGACGGTTGCGGATCGACAAACAGCCGTACCCCCTTACCCTCAAAAAAAGCAATTCCCCAGCCATCCGAATGCACATCGGTCGCGCCGCCGCGTTTTCGGAAACCGGTAAAGGAAAAGCAGATATCGGTGGGTACATTGCAGTTCATGCCGAGCATCTGGCACATGGATGGTTCCTTTCGATTCATATTGCAGGAGGCAGGGGGGTTAAGGTTGAGTACCGAGTATCGAGTATCGAGTACCAAGCACCGAGTGCTGAGTGCTGAGTGCTGAGTGTAAAAGCTTACAATCTTAACTTCGCCGGTCCCGGCCGGCAGCCGGGATACTTTCTTTGCAAGGCCCCAAAGAAAGTATCCAAAGAAATGGCCTGAAACCTGGCTTCGCCGTTATGTCTGGCGCGAGGTTGGTTGCGTCGAGGCACCCTGGCTGCGAATGACAGTCGGCGCGTCTGCGGTCGGCGCATGTGCCGGCAGAGATGGTGCGCGCAGATCGCAGCACAGCCGTTGCCGGCACCGGCGCTACTGGCTCGGGTAACACCTACATCCGGTTTTGCTTGAGATGTGGCTTGTGGTTTGGCTTACGCTTTCCACTCAACAACACCTTGCTGCCCGCCTCGCAAGGGGAACAACGGCCATCTCGGTTCGGTATTCCGCGCAGGAGAAACAGTTCCAAGAATCCGGCTGCAGGATAAATTGACGCCATCTTCATGGAATCTGCCACTCTCCGCGACCCCATCGCCCCCCGCAGGGGAAGCCATTTTTTGCTTACTTTTTGTTGGCTTGGACAAAAAGTAAGGCGCCGGGCGGGGGCGCGTCCCCGCGGTCTTGAAGCACCAAGCACCAAGCACCGAGCACCGAGCACCGAGCACCGAGCACCGAGTGCCGAGTGCCGAGTGCCGAGTGCTGAGTGCTGAGTGCTGAGTGCTGAGTGCTGAGTGCAAAAGCTTCCCCTTCGGCAGCCTGCTCTTAAAACGGCACGTCCCCGCAATCTTGGAATGCCCCTTGAAATAGTCCACACTACAAACCATGCGCTTCGTACCTCAGCACATCCTATGGATTATTCTATCAGGTCAGCCTTGTTGACGGAAAACGAATTCCGGAACAATCCCACCATGCAAAATTAACCGCCCCGTAACCTTCCCCTAATCATGCTGAGTTAGCCTTCCAACTGTTCGATACCGCATCACAGGAGGCACGCGCAATGAGCGACAAAACAGATTACGATCCTTTCGATATTCCCTGGCCCCTGGCACACAACCGTGTGTTCAGAACCCTGCTGGTCGATCCGTTGGAGAAACTGCTCGGAGTGCGGCAATGCCGGGATATGTATCGGCAATTGCCGGATGAAAATGCTCCCGAGGAGTTCTGTCGGGTGGTTCTCGAACAGATGAACGTGACCTGCGAACTGGAGGGCGAAGGGCTCGATCATATCCCCCGGCAGGGGCCGGCCATCGTGGTGGCCAACCATCCATTTGGCGCGGTGGAGGGGCTGGTCATGATCGAGGCATTGCGGCGCATCCGCCCGGATGTCAAGGTGCTGGCCAACAGTTTGCTGCAGCGGCTGCCTCCGTTGCGCGAGGCCCTCATCGGGGTGGATATCCTTAGCGGTGCGTCCGGTACGCGGGTCAATATCGGTCCTTTGCGCCAGGCCATCCGCCATGTGCGCGAAGGCGGATTGCTGCTGACCTTTCCGGCCGGGGAGGTTTCGCATCTGCAACTGCGCCGTCGCGAAGTGGCCGATCCTCTCTGGCAGGAGTCGGTGGGGGCGCTGATCCGCCATTGCCAGGCCCCCGTGGTTCCCGTGTATATCCCCGGTCGCAACGGCATGCTGTTCCAGGCGGCCGGTCTGATCCATCCGCGCCTGCGCACCCTGTTGCTGGGGCGCATGCTGCTGCACCACCAGGGCGGCACGGTCCGCTTGCGCGGCGGCCGGCCCGTCCCCTGGTCACGGTTGGCCGAATGCGCCGATGACCGGGAGCGCATCGATTATCTGCGCCTGCGCACCTATTTGCTGGGGGCGGCCACTCCCAGCGGCGGGGCACAGCCTCCCTCCGGAGGAGCTGTTTCAGAAGACGTTATCCCACCGCAAGATGCGGATCTGATGGCCGACGAGGTGTCGCGGTTGCCTCCGAGTCAATTGCTGGTGCACAGCGGACCTTTGCAGGTGTGGCAGGCCGAAGCCGGCCAGATCCCGTATCTCTTGCTGGAGATCGGCCGGCTGCGGGAAATCACCTTCAGGGCGGTGGGGGAGGGCACCGGGCGGTCCTTTGACCTGGACCGTTTCGACCAGGATTACCTGCACCTGTTTTTGTGGCATAGCGAGCGGCATGAGCTGGTTGGCGCCTACCGGGTCGGCTGTTGCGACAAACTGCTGGAACGCTTCGGCAAGCAGGGACTGTATACCCACACCCTTTTCAAATACCGTCGCCGCATGTTCGACGCCATCGGCCCGGCACTGGAGCTGGGGCGTTCCTTTGTGCGACCCGAATATCAGAAAAGCTATTCACCCCTGTTGCTGCTGTGGAAGGGGATCGGCCGCTTCGTGGTCAAAAATCCCCGCTACCGGGTGCTGTTCGGTCCGGTCAGTATCACCCGCGATTACAGCGACCTGTCGCGTAAATTGATCGCCGGCACCCTGCATGCCGAAATGCCCCTGCCGCAACTGTCGCGGCTGGTGAAACCGCGGGTGCCGTTTCACGCCAAGGCGCGTATCCGCGGCTGCAGCGGGGAACTGGCGCGCAGCTTTTGCGGCAGCATGGAACAGGTCGCGCCCCTGGTGGCCGACATCGAGGTGCAGCAGAAGGGGATCCCGGTACTGCTGCGGCATTATCTGAACCTGGGCGGCAAGCTGCTGACCTTCAATCTCGATCCGCAGTTCAGCGATGTGTTGGACGGGTTGATCCTGGTGGACTTGCTGCAAACCGACCAGAAAACCATCCAGCGTTACATGGGACGTGAAGGGGCAGCGGCCTTCTTCACCTATCAGCGGTTGCTCAGTGGCCACCGCGAGGCTCTGTGTGCATGATGAATCTCCTTCCCACGATGGCGAATCGGAATGTAAGTCAATGGCTGGGTGATGCATGGCGTTACCTTGCCCGTCAATGGCAGCTCAGACGCAGCGAAGGGCGACTGCAGCGGCTGCAACGCAAGGTGCGACGGCTTGATCGGCAATGCACGTCCCTGCAGCGGCGCATGCATCCCAACGGTAAGCGCCATGACAAGACGGGTTTTGGAGCGGTGGTCGATGCCGATTGGTGTTGAGACCGTCGAACCCACGGATCGCATTTCGTCCTTCGTCGGTTGACGCCCACACAGTTCAAATGGAAACAATCATGTCGCTACGCATAACCCTGGTATCCGAAACCTACATGCCGCAGATCAACGGTGTGTCACGTACCCTCGGGAGACTGGCGGAGCACTGCCTGGAATGCGGAGACAAGGTGCAGCTCATGGTGCCGGCCTACGAAGAGGCCTGGGCCGACCCCCCGGGTCTGGAGCGCTGCTCCTGGCGGGGGTTGCAGTTGCCGTTTTACCGCGAGATTCGACTCCCGCTGGTCGCGCCGCGCCATCTGCGGCGTGAACTGCGAAATTTTTCACCGGACGTGGTGCATATCGCCACCGAAGGCCCCCTGGGCTGGTCGGCTCTGCGCGCCTGCCGGCAGCTCGGCTTGCCGGTGGTGAGTTCCTATCACACCAACTTTCCCCAGTATCTCTCCGCCTACAAACTCGGCAGCCTGGAGCCTCTGGCCTGGCGTTACCTGCGCTGGTTCCACAATGCCACCCTTACCACCCTGTGCCCCACCCCGACCACCCGCGACATGCTGTTGCAGGGCGGCTTTGAACGTGTCGAGGTCTGGGGCCGGGGCGTCGATACCCGCCTGTTCGATGCGGCCAGGCGCAGCGCCGCGGTGCGCCGTGAATTGGGCATCGGGGAGCACGAAGTGGTAGCGGTCCATGTCGGCCGGCTGGCACCTGAAAAGAACCTGCCGTTACTCATGGAGGCCTGGCAAAACCGCCCTTCCGACGGGCCGGACCGTCTTCTGCTGGTGGGTGACGGGCCGATGCGGGCCTCCCTGGAGGCAGCCGCTCCGGAGGGGGTGGTGTTTGCCGGGTACCGCCGCGGCGAGGATCTGGCGCGCTGTTACGCCGCGGGCGATTTTTTCGTGTTTCCGTCCCTGACCGATACTTTCGGCAACGTCATGCTGGAAGCGATGGCGTCGGGGTTGCCGGTGCTCGGATTTGATGTCGCCGGGCCCCGGGACATCGTTCGCCACGGGGAAACCGGCCTGGTTATCGAAGATCGAACCGCCGGTGCTCTGGCACGAGCCATGGCCCATCTGACCATCATGGCACAACAGCGGCAAGCTATGGGCCGGGCGGCCCGCAAGTATGCCGAAACGCAGTGCTGGTATCAAATCCTGGAGCAGGTTCGTGAGCAGTATCGAGTTGTTGTCCCCGATGTCCGAAACGGAAGAGGTCGATCCCCATATGCTGGCCAAAATTCTGAAGGATATTCTTGATAACCGTCGTTTGACCTCCCTTTTTCAGCCCATAATCGACTTGAAGGCGGGCGTTGTTGTCGGGTATGAGGCGCTCATGCGCGGGCCCTCCGACAGTCCGCTGCATGCACCGACCGCCTTGCTGTCGGTTGCGGATCGTTGCGAGCGGTTGGGGGAATTGGATCGGCTTTGTCGCGAAGTACACATCGGGAATTTCGCCACCCGGAAATTGCCCGGCAAGCTGTTTCTCAATGTCTGCCCGGAGACGTTGATGCAGGCTGATTTTCGATCCGGCATGACCCGTCGGGTGTTAGGTGAACTGGGCCTCACCCCGGACCAGGTGGTTATCGAACTGACCGAACATTATCCCATTGAAGATTTTGAACCGATGCGGCGTGCCATTGCCCACTACCGCAGCATGGGGTTCGCCGTGGCCATCGATGATCTGGGGGCGGGGTATGCCGGTCTGCGCCTGTGGTCGGAGCTGCGTCCCGATTTTGTCAAGTTCGACCGCCATTTCATTCAGAATATCGACTCCGATCCGACCAAGGTGCAGTTCATCCGTTCCATGCAGGAAATCGCCGCGGAGCTGGGCTGTCAGACCATTGCCGAAGGGATCGAAACCGAAGCCGAATTTCGTGCCGTGAGCAAACTGGGTGTGGCGTTCGGGCAGGGCTATTTTTTCGCCAGGCCGTCCTTGCACCCCGAGCTGAATCAGGCCAAATTCGGCCAGGCAGTTCTGGGCATAGGTAAACAGCGGTCGGCGGTCGGCGGAAGGACGCGCAATGTCGCCTGCCTGATTCGCAGGGTGCCGTCGGTGCTGCCCGGAATCCCGGTGCATGCGGTGGCGGACATGTTCGTCGACATGCCTTCGGTGCAGGCCCTGGCCGTGGTTGGGCAGGGGGATATTCCGGTTGGGCTGGTATCCCGTTACAAATTCATGAACATGCTGGGCAGCCGCTATGGACGCGACCTTTACGGGCGCATGCCGGTATCCAAATTCATGGAGACCCGGCCGCTCATCATCGAAAAGGATCAGCCCCTGGAACAACTCAGCCAGCTGATTACCAGCTCGCGCGAGTTCACCTGCCTTGACGATTTCATCATCACTGAAAACGGCGAATATGTCGGCACCGGTACCCTGCTGGCTCTGTTGCGGGAAATTACCGATCTGCAGATCAGCCATGCGCGGCATGCCAACCCCCTGACCTTGCTGCCGGGTAATGTCCTTATCAACGAGCATCTGGATAAGCTGCTGGCTGATCGCACCCCGTTTGCCGCCTGCTATTGCGATCTGGATTATTTCAAGCCGTTCAACGACACCTATGGTTACCGACGTGGCGACCAGGTGATCTGCCTGTTGGGGCGGTTGCTGCAGGAAGAAGCCGATAGTCGGTGGGATTTTATCGGGCATATCGGCGGTGACGATTTCCTGGCGGTATTGTGCACGGACGACTGGCAGCAGCGCTGCGCCGAAGTGTTGCGCCGGTTCGATGAGGAGATCGGCGCATTCTATGATCCCGGCGATCTTCAGCAGGGAGGTATCTGGAGTGAATCCCGTGACGGCAGCCGGAAGTTTTTCCCCCTTGTCTGCCTGTCCATCGGCGCGGTGTATTCCGACAGCGGTTCGTTTTCCTCCTGCCATGCCATTTCCGCCGCGGCGGTGGAAATGAAGCAGCAGGCCAAAAAGATCTCCGGCAGCAATCTTTTCGTCGATCGGCGCCAGCAGGGGTTTCCGGTACTGAAAGCCTTGTGACCGCCAATGACGTATCCGCAAGCGCGCTTTTATCCTGGCCTGCCCTGAATTTCCCCGACCTTCCTGTCTTTCTTCTTGCCATCATACTCGCAATAGAACTCTAACCAATAGTTAACCGCCGCAAAACTTCCGCCCACTATCCTTTCTGTCGAAGCCACTATGGATGGCTTGCCGCACTCCCCTCTTTTGACAGACAGGATGAGCCATGTCCGAATCCTACGTTCAAAAGCGATTTTCCGCCGGGTACGCCCACTATGTCACCCCCGTGGAAGCCGGGCTGATGCGCCGCCTGTGCTGGTTGCGGGATTATCCCTGGTTGACGGCAAGTTTCAAGTTCGTCAGTCGCCTGGGGGACGGCCCGCTATGGGGCGCCATCGGGATAACGCTGTTGCTGCTGGGCGGGGTGTCGGAGCGTTTGGCCGTGGCGGCAGCCGCCACAGCAGCCATGGCCGCCGTGGGACTGTTCAGCCTGCTCAAACGCCTGATTCGCCGGCCGCGCCCCTTTGAAAGCTGGTCCGACCTGTCCTGCCTGCTGCCGCCGCCGGATCGTTTTTCTTTCCCCTCGGGCCATACGCTGACCGCCTTTGCCATGTACGGCAGCCTGGGTAGCCTGGTGCCGACGCTGGTGCCGCTGCTGCTGACCTCCGCGGTGCTGATCGGCCTGTCCCGGGTTTACCTGGGTGCCCATTATCCGACCGATGTGCTGGTGGGTGGACTGCTCGGCACCATGCTGGGGCGTGTCATCGCCTGGGCCTGGAATAGCTGGTTTGTCAGCGGCGCAACGATTTTTTGACCTGTCATGGTGTTGCCAATGCCGTCCGGGAGCCATGGGCGTTTGATGGCGCAAGCACCTTTTTTTTCATTGATGTATAGCGGAGGGAAAACACATGCAGTTAACCATTGGAAAACGCCTGGGGGGCGGCTTCGCTGCCGTATTGCTGCTGGTCGGGATGATGTTTGCCATGACCTGGTGGGGGACGCGGGACCTGAGTCTTGCCCACAAGGAGCTTGGAGACGCCCTGCGGGCTTCCTCCCTGGTAAAGCTTGAACCGACCGCCCGGGAGATCTGGACGGCGCAGCTCAAAGAGACGCGGGCCGATCTGGTGGCACGCCTGAACGGGCTGCGCGACGCGGTGCTCAATAACGCTGCGCAGGCCGAACTGTTTTCCCCCGATCAACCCGACGCCCTGTCGCAACTGGTAGCCGGCGACGTGCTGGCCGAAATGGTCAAGGCCCTGCCCGAGACGCAGCCGGCTGTGGAGGCTTTGCGGCAGGCCGACGAAGCCCTGCGCAGCACCGATGCGCAGATACGGGAAACCTGGCGGCCGAGGCATGACGGACTGGCTGAAGCCCTCGACGACCTCAAGCGCACCCAGCTTTACTGGACCCTCAACGTCGCCAATATGCTGTTCATCAAAAGCAGCATTGGCGAACTGTTGTATGAGGAGCTGGCCGATACGCCGCTGGAGGAATTTCGCGCCGGGCCGGTTTATGAGCGTTTCGCCGGCGAGTTCCCGGTACTGGCCGACACGCTGGCCAAGACGGCCCAGGACAACAACCGGTTATGGGATGCCTCCTACAAACTGGCCGGCCTGACCATGGAAAGCAAGTGGGAACCGGCCCGCATTCTGTATCGTGACGAGTTTCCGAGTACCATCAAATCCATGTCCGTCGATATCGACCAGATTCTTGCTGTGGAAGGCCAGGTCCTGCAGGCGCAGCACCAGGTGGTGGAGTTGCTCAACCATCAGGTCAAGGAATCCTCCGAGCAGGCCCTCAATGCGCTTGGTCAACTGCAGAGTCAACTTAATGCCCTGACCGACGCCAACGCCTCCTCCATCGGCGAATCAGCTGCCTTGCTGCTTTCCCGCGAACAGAGCGTGTCGCGCAAACTCGAAAACCTGCAGCGCGGCAACCTGCTCATCACCCTGGTGGTCGTGGTGCTGGCGACTTTGGCCGGCTGGAGCATCACCCGCAGCATTACCCGTCCGCTGCACCAGACGGTGGACATGATCCTGGATCTCGAAAACGGCCGTCTCGATCGTCGCCTCGGTCTGACCCGCCAGGACGAACTGGGGCAGATGGCCAAAGCTCTCGATACGTTTGCCGATCATATGCGCGACGAGGTGATGGAAGCGTTTGACCGGCTGGCGGTCGGGGATTTCACCTTTGAGGCCCATGGCCATATCCGCCAGCCGCAGCAAAAAGCCAATGCCGCCCTGGGGAGTCTGATTCACCGCATGCGGCAGGCCGGCGACCAGGTCGCTGCCGGTGCCGCCGAGATCGCCCGCGCCAGCCAGGATCTATCCCAGGGCACCCATCAGCAGGCGTCTTCCCTGGAAGATATCACCGGCAACCTGGGTGAAACCGCCCGCCAGGCCCGCGAAAATGCCGAACGCGCGGTACGCTCCACCGGATTGACCGACCGGCTGGCCCGGGCCGCCGGCAGCGGGCAGCAGCAGATGCACGACATGGTCACCGCCATGGACCAGATCCGCCAGTCGACCCAGGATATCGCGCGGGTCATCAAGATGATCGACGAGATCGCCTTCCAGACCAATCTGCTGGCCCTCAACGCTTCGGTGGAAGCGGCACGGGCCGGCAGCCACGGCAAAGGCTTCGCCGTGGTGGCCGAGGAGGTGCGCAATCTGGCGGCGCGCAGCGCCCGTGCCGCCCAGGAGACCGGCAGCATGATTCAGGATACCCTGCAAAAGGTGCAGCTTGGTTCCGAGGTGGTGGCCGGTACCGACCGGGCGCTGCTGGAAATCGGCCAGGGTGTGGCCCAGGTCAAGGAACTGGTGGATGAAATCGCCGCAGCCTCCGATGTGCAGGCCGAGCGTATCGGCCACATCAGCCAGGAAGCCGGCTGTATTGACCGCATTATCCAGCAGAATGCCTCCAGCAGCACCGAAGCCGCTGCCGCTGCCGAACAGCTGGCCGGCTGGGCCGACGAACTGCACGGTATGTTGGGGAATTTCAAGCTGGAGGGTGGGGGTGGTAATTTGATTGCCGGAAAATCCGGCGGGAGTGGGCCGAAGCTGGTCGGTGAAGGTGGAGTTGTAAGCTTTTGAACTCAGCACTCAGCACTCGATAGTCGATACTCGGTACTTCAAGACCGCGGGGACGCGCCCCCGCCCGGCGCCTTACTTTTTGTCCAAGCCAACAAAAAGTAAGCAAAAAATGGCTTCCCCTGCGGGGGGCGATGTGGTCGCGAAGGGTGGCGGATTTCACAACGGTTGTGCCGAACCATCATGCCGCTGGTTTCCTGGAGCTGTTTCTCTTGTGTGCGTTGATGGCTTGAGATAGCCGTTATTCCTCATGCGAAACGAGCAGCAAGGGGTTGTTGAGTGAAAAGCACGGACAAAGTCTAAAACAAAACCGGATGACCGGGTTGTCGGTGTGCTTTTCCCAGCAGCGGCCGTGTTGCAAACATCTTCCTTCACCGGTGGCGAACCACCCCTGGTGGCAGGTGGAGCGGTCGAAGATCCGCCGTTCCTAACCACGCAGCGAAAGGATGCAGGAGCACAGCCCCTTCGCGCCAGTGGTGTCGCGGCAGCAACAGTGAACGAGTCAAGGACATAGGTAACACAAAAGTTCAAATACATAGGTTACACATGGAGCTTAAGGTAGTCATTACGAGTTTTTTTGGTGGCTCGCATTTCGAAGCGCCCTAACCACAGCGGGCCGAAATAGACATCGTAGATACCATCAGCGGTCTCCTCGACACCGACCTTCTCGCCTTTGAGCAGACCGGCGATGTACACACGGTGCCCCTGATGTTGAATGATTCCGTTGTCGTGCACCAGAGCAATTCTAAAGTGTCCCGGGTATTCAAGTTCCGGTAGCTTTTCAGGCATTTGCCGCGGCGAAGCACTGTACCGCGAGGCCGGGGGGACCTGGCCAAGACTCTCATGGGGGCGCTCATTGTTGTACTGATGGCGAAAGACATCAAACGCTTCCTGTTGAAGTTGAGCTGTTTGCGCCGGCGGAATCGCGGTGGCGGCCTTCAGGGTTCTATGCATCCGCTCATGACGGCCATTTTGCTGTGGCTTCCCCCGGTCGATACGTTCCGGCATAATGCCCAGTCGAATCCACCATACCGACAAGCGGGTGAGCCCACCGGGGGAATTAGAGGCAAAGGGCACGCCGTTGTCAGTGCGAATGCGCCACGGCATCCCATACTCCTGAAAAAGGGCTTCAAAGATCTTTTTAGTGGGCTCAAGCTGCGTTCCAGCTAGCCTTTGGCAGGCTAGAAGGTAGCGGGCTTCGTGATCCATGATCGTGAGCGGGTAGCACCAGGTGCCGTCTTGAGCCTTGAACTGTCCTTTGAAGTCGGCCGACCAGACATCGTTCGGTTCGTTCACAGGAGAAAAAGGCTGCTGACAAGCAGGAACCGGCTTGCGACGTCTTTGCGGCCGGATCAATCCATTCTCGTTGAGAATGTTGTAAATGGTTGTTTTGGAGGGGATGTCCCACTCCGGATGCTTCCCGGCCAAAAGCACCTGAATCTTTTTCGGCCCGGGGGGATCACGTCGGTTTCGCAGCTCAATGATCGCCTCGCGCACTGTGAAAGGTGTTTTAAGTGGATGCTGATGGGGCTTTCGGGATTGGTCTTGCAATCCCTCAAGGCCCAGTTCGCGGTAGCGGGCCACCCACTTATAGCCGGTTTTTCGGCTGATGCCATAACGCCGGCAAAGGTCTATAAAGGTGCTCGCTTCGCGAATAGTATCGGCGATAAACAGCAACTTTTGATCCATAGGTTTCACCTCTTCCCAGGGCATGGGCACCTCCTTCAGAAAGTGCCCTCAGGATACAATGTGTTACCCATGTACCTGAACCATAGTGTTTACCTATGAATGTGAACCGTACCACAGGCCATTTCTTTGGGTACTTTCTTTGGGGCCTTGCAAAGAAAGTACCCCGGCTGCCGGCCGGGACCGGCGAACTTGATGTTAAGATTTTGCACTCAGCACTCAGCACTGCTCCTCCACGAAAAATTAACCCGCCCGTAACGCGTCGCTAATTTCCCCAGGGTAGATTCTCCGGCAACGAAAAGTGTATGTGCTTGGGGTCTCCAAGCACATGGGCCAGGAGGGGCCGCCGATGTCCGTTGCACAAAAGATCTCCAATCTCAGGCTTGTCGAAGGCCCGTCTCCCTTCGGGAGTAATCCGGACAAGATCATCCTCCCACCCGCCCAGCTGCTGGCCCGGATGGGTGTGGACGCTTCCAGTACCGAAAGCCTGCTTGCCACGCTGCCGTTTGTGGGCGAGGATGTCACCGCCGGTGCCGAGGCGGAGCTGCAGGCTGCGGTGGTCGGTTGCGCCAGCATGGTTGACTTGCCCTGCAGCGTGCGGGAGTCGAGTTTTTTTGCGCAGATGGCACGCCGGGCCCACGCCGGCGAAGCCCCGCGCCAGCAGGTCGATGCTTTGAGTGACTGGATCGACGGCAACCGTGACGAGATTTGGGAGAACAGCTGGGTGCGGTTTCCGCGCCAGGCCCTCAATGGCTTGGCCGATGCGGTGTTTCGCCGTGATCTGCTGGTCGACAAGCGGCGCCCCGACAGCGGCCTGCGCAGCGACCATGCGCGGTTCGTGCGGCCCGGCCGCCAGGGGGAAGAGCTGCGCGTACCGATCAGCTACCTGGTGAAGCTGGCGCTGGCCGACGCTATCGGTGGACCGGAGCCGCTGCCCTCCGCGGTACGCAATACCGGCACGCGCCTGCTGGAGCATTTTCTCAACGACAACACCTCGCCGGAAACCTTCTCCTTTTTCGTCGTGCCGCTGACCCCCCATCGTAGCATGGGGCAGGCGCTGGGGCGGGAGTCGGCCAAGCGGTTTGCCCTGACCCATCTGCTGGTGCAATACGCCAATGAGCGATTCGAGCTGGCCGCCCACGGTCAACGCGCCATGATCTACGCCGCGCCGCAACCACCACTGCGGCAGCGGCGGCTCAACGATCTGATCCCCGATGCCCTGTATCGCGAGCTGTTCATGAGTCCCTGCCTGTCCGGCTGGGACCGGGGCGAGGACAAGCATCGCTACATGCATCTGTGCCACGAAGTACTGGGGCGCAGCCAGCTCAATGCTGTCGCCAAGCTGCGCGATGCCGGCATCATCCTCAACAACCTGGTGGTGCTGCCCAACCTGTCCAACACCAGCCTGGCCAATAACGGCGTGCATGTCACCCTCGGCAGTTGCCGCTTGAGCGCCCTGCGCGGCGCCGGCCTGGAGGACTTCGGCGCTGCCGAGGAAAAACGCCTCGGCGATCTGGTCATCAAGCTGGTCGAACACTTTCTGCCGCTGTTCGTCGGTACTTACAGCGCCGCGCCCGCCCGGCTCGGTTTCGCTGACTTTCATCCGGAAAAAGCCCTCGGTTTTCTGGCCCATGAACTCGATTACACCCATCTGCGCATGCTGTGGCTGCAGTGGCGCAAAAAGGCCAGTCTGTCGGTGCTGGGCCGCTCGTTGACCCCGTTCGGTCCGCCCTGGCTGGATCGAGCGGCCGCCGGGATGTTGCGGCTTCGAGGCGATTTTGTTCCGGATTTGCGTCTGGTCGACTACCCGGTCTGGTTGCTGAGTACCTTTCGGTCTCCGGCCCTGGACGGGAGCCTCGACAGCCAGCCGCAGCTTAAGCGCGATCTGGCGGCGCAGGGGATATTCGATGAGCGCATGTCCCTGTATCTGGCCTGCAAGCAACGCCAGTTCGATGCCATGGGCTTCTGCGGCTTCGAAGGTCGCCAATACAGCCTGTTCCCGGAATTTTCCCGCGACATGGGGCAGGCCGCCAGCCTGCAGACGTTGATCGTTGCCCTGGCCTATAAATATCTGGCCCAGGGAAGCTACGATCACCGTGACATCCCGGACGACCCGGTCACCGAAAGCGAGCGACGCCAGATGTTTTTCGGCGCAGCCTTGGGCATCCCGTCCTTTTTCGTGCGCAAAAATACCCGCAACCGGTTGTTGCGTCGCATCTTGCGGCAAACCGACGGTCTGCGCGCCAGTCGCCGTTATCCCGGCTATTCGAGCGTGTCGGTGGAAGCCTACCAGCGCGCGCTGCTGGAGGTGATCGCCGGGGACGGTGCCGAACTGGTGGAGGCCATGGGATTGGGGGAATTACTGCGTGACCTGCGACTGCGTCTGGAATTGCCCGGAGCGTTTTCCGCCGCCGGGCGTCTGACCAGCGGCATTCTCGCCGAACTGGGGGCGGTCGATCCCATGGCGGTGCCGGCGCAGGATTTCAACCGGGCTGCCGAAAGCTACTATCGCGGTCCTCTTCGGCGGCGCCAACTGGAGGAAGGGCTGCGCGACCTGGAGGCCGATCTGGCCCAGCTCGAATGCGCGGCCACCCGCGATACCGATCTGCGCCAGGCCCTGCGCGCCTTGCTGGGCGTTGGCTCGGCCGCCGATTATTTGCGCACGGTGCGGCGCGACTGTCTGGACGAAACCTTGCCGGCCGACGGTTTGCGTCGCCTTATCCACTTGCTGCTGCTGTCCGTTCACCATGACACCGAGCGTGCCGACCGGCATGCTACCGAAGGGAAACATGCCGATGCTGGCTCCCCATCAATACGTTGACCGGGAAACCGGCGCCGTGCGCACCGAACAGTTGTTCGGCGACCGCCTGGTGCGGTTTCTTTACCATCCTCTGCGGGAACATGCCCCGATGCTGTTTCGCGCCTTTACCGGTTCCCGCTGTTCGGCGGCCCTGGCTCTGTTCAACTACGACTTTGCCCTTGGCTGCCGGGTGTTGGGCAACCGGCGCTTTCTGCAGGAGGCCGGGGTCAATCTCCGGGAATGTCTCGATTCCCTCGAACAGCTGGACACCGCCCGCAAGGTGTTCGAGCGCAAGATCCGTTACTGGGATTGCCGACCGGTGCCGTCCGAGCCGCGGGCGGTCCTGTCCCCGGCCGATGCGCGCATGCTGATCGGTTCGTTTCGGCAGGATTGCCAGCTGTTTCTCAAAGGCAAGTTCTTCGAATTCGAGGAACTGTTGGGCTGTGATCGGCTCCAATGGCAAAAGGCTTTTGCCGATGGGGATTTCGCCATTTTTCGCCTGACACCCGACAAATACCACTACAACCACACGCCGGTTAGCGGTCAGGTGATCGATTTTTACGAACTGGACGGCGTTTTCCACAGCTGCAATCCGCACGCGGTGGTGCAGGCGGTTACTCCTTATTCCAAAAATAGACGCGTGGTCACGGTGTTCGATACCGACGTGCCCGGTGGCACCGGCATCGGTCTGGTGGCCATGATCGAAGTGGTGGCATTGATGATCGGCGATGTGGTGCAGTGCTACAGCGATCATGGCTACGCCGATCCGATACCGGTCCGCCCCGGTCTGAGCGTCGGTCGCGGACGCCCCAAAAGTCTGTTCAAGCCCGGCAGCAGCACCGACGTGCTGATCTTTGAAGCCGGACGGGTACGGTTCGACGAAGATCTGCTGCGCAATCAGGGGCGCTGCCATGTGTCGAGTCGTTTTTCACAGGGTTTCGGTCGTTCGCTGGTGGAAACCGATGTGCAGGTGCGCTCCCGCATCGCGCTGCCGGCGGATGCATGAATCACGAAGGGATACAACGATGATGAATCTCTATTTTCTTTCGCTGCTGGCGCTGGTTACCGGCGTGGTTTTATGCTGGGGCTTCCGTTGTTTGCCGAACCGGCACTGGCAGTTCGCCGCCACCGTGCCGCGTTTCGATGCGGCCAGCGGCGCCTGGCAGGGGCACAACCTGACCTGGTACGGCCTGCTGACCGCCACCGCCTGCCTTGCGGCGGTGGCGCTGATCCTCAGCCTGCTCGGTGGCATCGGGGTTTCGCATCTGGCGGTGCTGGTGCTGGCGGTGACGCTGCTGATCGTGTGCCTGGCTGCGGCCAAGGGGCTCGCCGCACTGATCGAAGGCAAGGCCCATACCTTCTCCGTCGGCGCGGCGGCCTTCGTCGGTTTCATGCTGGCGCCCTGGATCATCGCCGCTGTCAACCGGCTGCTGCCGGCAGGGGCAGGGGCGCCGCTGCCGATCCTGCCCACTCTGGCGGCGCTGACGGCAGGCTATGCCTTCGGCGAAGGGCTGGGGCGTCTGGCCTGCATCAGCTTCGGCTGCTGCTACGGCAAGCCGCTGGCCCAATGCCGTCCGTGGGTGCGGCGCTTGTTTTCGCGGTGGCATTTCGAATTTTGCGGCGATACCAAAAAGATCGCCTATGCCGACGGGCTGGAGGGCGAACCGGTGCTGCCGGTGCAGGCCCTCACCGCGTTGGTCTACTGCGGTACCGGGCTGCTGGCCAGCGGCCTGTTCCTGGCGGGGCGCTTCGCCGCGGCGTTTCTGGTCGCCGCGCTGGTGACCCAGGGCTGGCGGGCCTGGTCGGAAACCCTGCGCGCCGATTGGCGCGGCAGCGGGCGGCTCTCCGTCTATCAGATCCTCAGCCTGCTGATTCTGCCCTACGCCATCGGTATGGCGGCCTGGTTCGGCGCCGAGGCACCGCTGCCCGATATCGCCGCCGGGCTGGACAGCTTGTGGCATCCGGGGGTGCTGCTGAGCCTGCAGGGTTTGTGGCTGCTGGTATTCATCTGCATGGGCCGCAGCCAGGTGACCGGCGCCAGCATGACGTTTTTCGTGCATCATGATCGCATATAGGGGGTTGTCTTCCCGGGGCAAAATCACCGCCATGCGGGAGGTGCTGGCCCGCCTGCTGCATGGCGGCCATTCTCGCCGTCGCCTGGCTTGGGCCCTGGCGCTGGGGGTGACCCTGGGGCTGGCGCCGCTGGTGTGGGGCACGACCCTGCTGTGCCTGCTGTTGGCCGTTGCGTTGCGGCTGCCGGTGGCGGCGGTGCAGGTCGCCAACTACGCCGTGTATCCGCTGCAGATCGCGCTGTTGTTCCCGTTTTTCACTACTGGCCAGTACCTGCTGGCACCCGGGCAGCAGGAGGTGCTGAGCCGGTTGCAACAAACCCTGGCGGTCGATCCGTTGCTGTGCGCGCGACTGTTCTGGCAGGTCAACCTGCGCGGGCTGCTGGTGTGGCTGGTCGTGGCGCCGCTGCTGTTGTGGGCAGCGCACCGACTGGCCCAACGGCTGTTGCCGGAGCGGGCCCATTAACCCTGCGCGGCCGCAGTGGCGTTCCATCTCTCAGTTGGGAATTTTTAGAGAGGGAAGCGCGGATTCGATCTCCGCACGCCGGTCCTCCAGCCAGGGCGGCAGCATGAGCCTGGCGCCGAGCTGCTCGGCGGGCTGATCCACCGTAAATCCGGGCGCGTCGGTGGCGAATTCAAACAGCACCCCGCCCGGTTCCGGCAGGTAGATAGAGCGAAAATAGTTGCGATCCATCACGGCCGAAGGCTTGAAACCAAGGCTTTCGAAACGTTCGCGCAAGCTCGCCTGCTGCCCATCGTCGGCGGCGCGAAACGCCAGATGGTGAACCACGCCGGCCCCCAGGCGCGGACCGGACGCGTTCGCTACGCACAACAGATCCACCACCGTGCCAAGCGCGTCACCGGCGCCGGCGCGGTAACGACGCCGATTCTGTTCGATCCCTTCGGCCTGAAACCCCATCTCCCCCTGCAAAAATCGGCCGGTGGCCTCGCAGTCTTCCTCCAGCATGGTCACGCCATGCAGACCGCGAAGGGCATATTCCGCCGGCACCGGACCGGATAGCCAAGGTTGCCCGCCAGGCTGCGCCGAGAACACGATCTCCAGCCGCAAGCCGTCTCCATCGGTAAAGGTCAGCACCTGTTCGCCAAAGCGGGTGACGAGGGTAGGGGGCGCAACCCCTCGTTCCTTCAACCGGTCGGTCCAGAATGCCAGCCCTGCCGCAGGCGCCGCAAAAGCGGTGGCAGTGACCTGCGGCGGCCCGGTGCGGCCGGGGCCGGCACCCTGCCAGGCGAAAAATGTCAATATCGTACCCGGTCGGCCCAGCTCATCACCGTAGTACAAGTGGTAACTCCCCGGGTCGTCGAAATTCACCGTCTTCTTCACCAGCCGCAGACCGAGCACCCCGCAGTAAAAATCGAGGTTCTTCTGGGCATCGGCGGTAATCGCAGTGACGTGGTGAATGCCACAAATCGATGTCTGGGTGGTCATAATAACCGCTCCTGTCTACCTCCTGGTTTCACTGTATCTCCCTTTTGTGACCCGTCAAGACAGTGGCCGTTTCGGCCCGATTAAACATTAGAAAGTTTGACAAGTACGGTTCTTTGCTCGTATTTATGAGTGTCTTTTTGGATTGCAATTTGGAGGGGATATGTCGGGGAAGAACCGAAGCCATACCAAATGAATAGAACCGCCATGCCGAAGTAGATCCGGTTGGCGGTTTTTTTTTGTGCCGGCAGGGGTTGGGTTTGATGAGGCGGTGGGTCTCATAGGAAGCAAGGCCCGAGACTGGCGATGCCTATGTGCTCCGAGAATCGCCAGCAATCTATGAGGTCAATTTGGACCCCGAAAATCGAGCTGTAACACCAATTGATAGCCGTTTTTGTGGTGTTTTGTCTGGATTATCAATGGGTTGTCTTGGTCCGACCCCAAGCAGCAAGAGCGCTATCTAAAATGGCAAGAAAACTTGGCCCGCATAGGGTTGTTCACAACAGCGAACCATCTGAAAAATGCGGCCAATGAAGCCTTTAGCTACCTCAAAGAGCCCTTTGCCTATATCGATACCTCGCCCTTAGAGCGCGAGATGCGGGAACTCAACCGTCGAGCCGACATTGGCGCACGCTGGTCTCCGAAAGGATTGGAAAACGTTCTAAAATTACTGTTTCATCGACGGCTCAATGAGCCAGCCAAGAGGTTAACATAGATCCCAGGTAACGTTTTTGAGTTGCTATCAGTTATTTAAGAGCGTCCCTCCGTTTTTACATCAGGTTTAACTTCCTCAGGTTTAACTGCTATTGAATGTGAAGTGTTTTGCTTGTCAGAGTTAGTGAGGTTAGCGGCATCAATTATGTATAAATCTTTGCCTTTAGCGTATGAAATTATTCCAATTGTGACAAGTAAAATAAGAAAAATGGCAGGGACAAAGAATATTTTGTGGAGAAGAGATCTCTTTATTTCTGTGCCAGAATTGTGAGAGGTGATTACATGGAGGATTGAAACAAATATCGACATAGTACAGGTAAGCGAAACTATAAGTAAAATAGCAGATAAAAAACTTTGCGCTGAACTAATGATGTTTACATTGATTACTATTAGTGCTAATAGTGCAGCAAACAAGCCCAATGTTTCTTGGCCTCTATTGCTTTGTTCCTTTAATTCATTGGTAAACCCTTCTTTTAATTTTCTAAGCTCACTCTTGGATCTTTCAATTTCTTGGCTCGAGTTTTCAAGTTGAGCCTTAATAATGTCCATTTCCAGCTCTGTTTTTCTCATTTCTGTTGATAGCTTTACATACATTTTGAGCGTATCACTTTCGATACGCTCACTTGCATTAGGTCGAACCCTGGGGAGCGACTCATCTGCCGATATAGTTGCACTTGTTGCTGATTCGGGGATTCCACTACTAGAAGTGGAACTCTCTTTTATCTGCTTCAATGCAGCGGTAACCCATTTGGGGACAGAGGAAGGGGGGGTGTCTGCACTCATATCCTCAACCTCCAAGCAGTGAATAAGTGCTAGCCTTGACTTGAAACTCATTGATCAATTTGCTTGCTGCGCCATAGTCGATTTTGTAATCTTTCTCTGCTACAGTATTTAGGTCTCTTTGAGCTAAGATCCCATCCCTCTCAATAGTACCCGTATTATCCGTTTTTATAACTCTGGAAAATTGAAGGGATTCAATGTTGTTGCAACTGAAATTTAATATATCTAATTCGTTGTTTATTCTAATAGAAATTTCCTTTAATTTTTCCTTTGGAAACTTATCTTCCTTTATCAACTCTGTTATTGATTCAAGGGTTGTCTCTATGAAGTCATTTCTAATAAAACCTATTCGATTTATTACAAACTCTTTTTCTTCTATAAATAGAGATAATAACTTTGGTATTATTACCTTTATTGAAGAGTAATTGTTGGCTACAAGACTGATTCTGTCGGTAGAAATATTCAAAAAGAAATCTTTATAGTTTAAAATTAGACGAGGAATCTCGCTAGGAGCATCGCTTGGAATCGGAAGTATCTGAGTGTTGTCTGAATCACCTATTTTTTCTTTAATATGCAAAGACAAACTCTCAAAGTGATCTTTGAACTTATCTCTCAGAAACAACACAATCTGAAAATTAATCGTTTCTTTTCTCACAGCTTGTCTCCTTCGTTAAACTCTAAAAACTCTGTCATCCTCAAAAACTGTAGGCAGAGATCGCTAAGTAAATAGGGCATCAATTTTCATGGATGACTAAGATAGTTTCTCCAACCAAAGGTTCAGTGGCTCTCTCGTCAGAGTGAATCCGATACTGGCGAACATGGCCAGTATGAAAGTTTAATAAAATCCGAACACTAACTTTCCTTTGTGTTCGGGGTTCAGTGCAGACACTAACAACAAGTAAGGGTTTTCGCAACGAAAAATACGCATCTCGTACAGGTTAGTAAGTCGATCCCGGACATAGTCGGGGTCGGACCTGGATAAGGTTTTGATTTATAGAATGAATATTGTAAATATGACCCCAATATTCGGCTTAGAGTCGCCATTTTGACCATGAAATGAAACGGAGGAGAGGGAGGTGCCGAGAGCCAATCGTTATTTTCTGCCGGGCCATATCTGGCACATCACTCACCGATGTCATAAGCAGGATTTTCTTCTAAAATTCGCGTAGACCGCAGGGCGTGGATCCGTTGGCTTTTGGAGGCCAAAAAGCAATATGGCCTCAGTATTTTGAATTATATGACTACCTCCAACCACCTTTTATGTTGAGCTCCACATAGCACGTCCATCTGCTGGTAAAAGATAGAGGGCGTAACGAGATTGCCAAAAGCATGCAATTGGTGGCTGGGCGGGTCGCACAGGAATTCAACCAGAGAAAAAAGCGCAAAGGGGCTTTCTGGGAGGACCGCTATCATGCAACGGCCGTTGCTGCCGATGACCATTTTGCTCGATGTTTGACGTACATCGATCTGAATATGATCCGCGCCGGGGTGGTTGATGAGCCTGCCGATTGGCCGGAGAGCGGGTATGCCGAATTGATGCAGGAAAGGCAGCGCTATCATTTGCTCGATTTCGAAACTTTAGAGGAATTGCTCGGAGCTGCCGATCGGTACGCGATTCTATCGGCAAAACGTCGTTGGGTTGAAGAAGCCGTCTGCCGGACTTCCCTGGCGCGTGATTTCTGCTGGTCTGAGAGTTTGGCGGTAGGCGATGAGAGTTTTGTCGATGGAGTGAAGGCCGGGCTAGGGTTCAAAGATCGGATCCGAACAGTAAAGAAAGGCGATGAGGGTTTCGTGCTTCGGGAAAGTGAAGGGGACTACACTGAGTTAGAGACCTGGATGCCCATGAAATTGTGCAATTCCAGCGCAGAAACGCATAAGAGAATTGGCGTTTTCAATGTCTGTCATCGATCAGGAAAAATACTTCCTCTCGGGCTTGCCCGAGCCCGTTTTTCAACTTCGGAGAATCTATGCGCCCCGATAAACTTCCTTCCCCTTGGCTCACCGTAGCCATCTTCTTCGGGCTCTTTTTCGGTGGGGGATACCTGGGGATTCAGGTGTCGCGCCTTTTGGCGCCGGGCTCGGGGTTGGCGGAGTTTGTCAGCTTCCTCACCCTTCCGGCTGCATTTGTCTTAGGCATTGTGGCCTGGGCCGGGGCGGCCATCCCCGGTGCCCTTCGAAGATTTGTCCTGCTGGTTCTGAAGGGGGGCCGTTCCCCAGCCGCAAAGGAAAACGGTTCGAAAGCAACGATCCCTCCCGGCTCGTTTGCTTTCGTTCCTGCAGCTTTGGTGCCCTGCCTCGTTGCGGGTACAATCGTGGGCGCTCTTTCATCCCGCTTGGGCTTTGTATGGGTGCTCTGCCTGTACGCGGGGCTTGGACTCGGCTACGGCGTGGCATGCTGGCTGCTCGCCCGTACAGGCTATCTGCCGTTTCCCAGGGAGTAGTTGATGTCAGCCGCAACCACGGCCCAGCGAACCATCCTGCCGGGCCTGTATGAGCAATGGCTTACTGCGGCAATATTCCCCAAAGGGAACCGACTTTCGCAAAATTGATGAAGACGTAGTTGCCGAGGCCGTCAAAAGGTTAAACAACCGTCCACGAAAATGTCTCGGATACTGGACACCCCATGAAATGATCTGGCCTATGGCTCGTGGTGCACTTGCAAATTGAATTCACCCAGGCCGAGGATCTGTTTCGCTGTGGTCGGTTCCATCAGGCGCTGGTATACTTACAGAAGTATCGTTTCTCCAGCCATAAGGAGACGGCCATGCTCTGGAAGGGAAGACGACAAAGCTCGAATGTTGAGGACCGCCGGGGCCGGATGCCCAAGGCAGTTGTGGGCGGCGGCATCGGAACCATACTGATTGCACTGGTGATATATTTTCTCGGCGGGGATCCGTCGCAGGTGCTGAATGTCTCGCCGCCTGCCGGCCAGGAAACGACCTCGTCGTACCAGGAAACAGCGGCGGAAAAGGAACTGGCGGAATTCGTTTCGGTGGTGCTTGCGGATACCGAGGTCATTTGGGAGGAGCAGTTCCGCCGGGAGGGCAAGATCTATCAGCACCCGAAGCTGGTGCTCTATTCCGAGGGGGTTGAATCAGCCTGCGGAATAGCCGGCGCAGCTACCGGGCCGTTTTATTGCCCGGCTGATTACAAACTCTATATTGACCTGAGTTTTTACGATGAACTGCGGGAAAAATTCCAGGCGCCGGGCGACTTTGCCATGGCGTACGTCATTGCCCACGAAGTGGGCCACCATGTGCAGACACTGCTCGGCATCAATGAGAAGGTGATGGCTCTCCGCTCCAGGGTCAGCGAGACGGAGTTTAACCGCTACCTGGTGCGTCTCGAATTGCAGGCGGATTATCTCGCCGGGGTGTGGTCCCATCATGCGGAAAGGATGAAACTGCTGGAAGAGGGTGACCTCGACGAGGCGTTGAACGCCGCCAGTGCGGTGGGCGACGACCGCATCCAGAAAAGTGCGCGCGGTTATGTCGTGCCGGACAGTTTTACCCATGGGACGTCCAAGCAGCGCAAGCGCTGGTTTTACAAAGGGTTCAAAGCCGGTGACCTGAGCGGATGGGATACTTTCAGCGAAGGACAGCTCTGATGTCCGCTCGGCGCCGCATCCGCATACTGCTTCGCTATGGTTGGGCCTCGCCCTGTTCGCTGATCGGACTGCTGCTCGTGCCGGCCGTATTCCTGTCCGGAGCAACCGTCCGGGTCGTCGCCGGAACGCTGGAAGTGGCCGGCGGCCGGATCGCCGCCTGGATATCCCGCCTGCCGCACTGTCTGAGATTTTCAGCCATAACCTTCGGCCACGTCATCCTGGCGGACAACTACGCCTCACTGGCCGTCCACCGGGAACATGAACGGGTTCATGTTCGCCAGTATGAACGGTGGGGCATACTATTCCTCCCCCTCTATTGCGGATCAAGCCTCATCCAGCTGCTGCAAGGCCGCAATCCCTACCTCGACAACCGTTTCGAACGGCAGGCACGTGAATATAAACAGAGCAGCAAGGCATAAGGGGAGCAAAGCATGAGATGGGGATATGAAGGGACGCTGCTTGTTATTT
The DNA here is from genome assembly GCA_002435955.1 of Pelobacter sp. UBA6093. GTDB lineage: Bacteria > Desulfobacterota > Desulfuromonadia > Desulfuromonadales > Syntrophotaleaceae > Syntrophotalea. The sequence goes on along the minus strand of DIWZ01000005.1, from coordinate 54,152 downwards.
TTCTATTGAGGTTGTTTTAACATGGCTGGATAGGCCCTTGTTTTGCCTCAGCCGGAAATGGAGAGTTGCCCCTGTTGATCCCCATGATCATGCATGAATTTTTGGCCATTTAAGAGCCAAATTCGAATTTTTCAGGGACGACTAAAAAAGGGGCTGCGCCGTGAAGCGCAGCCCCTTTTTTATTCCCGGACTGGAAAAACAGCGGAGGCAACCTGTCGCAGAACTTTTCAGTTGAAAACGCTGATAATCAAATAAGCCGTATAGCCGATATAGCAGAGGACAAGAGCTGTTCCTTCGAACCGGTTGATCCGACCGGGCCCCCTGAATCCGTAACCGATAGCGAAAAGCGCCAGAGTGAGAAGGGCCATGACCAAGATGTCCCGGGAAAGGATCTCGGGTGCCACAGCCATGGGCCGGAGCATGCCGGCAATTCCAACAACTGCCAGGGTGTTGAACAGGTTGGATCCGAGGATGTTCCCCAAAGCGATATCATGCTCCCCTTTGCGAGCGGCCATGACCGAAGAGGCCAGTTCCGGCAAAGAGGTGCCGACGGCTACGATGGTCAGGCCGATAATCAAGTCGCTCACCTCGAAGCTTCGGGCTATTGCCACCGCTCCCCAGACCAGGATTCGGGAGCTTGCAATCAGCAGGAGCAAACCGACGACGACCCAGAGGATCGCCCTTCCCATCGGCATCGTCTGACCTGCAAGTTCCTGCTCCATTTCGGTTCCCAGCGCGTCCGCCTTTTTGCGCAATCCCTGCCAAATGGTCCAGGCCATCAGACCGGCAAATACTCCCAACAGCACCAGGGCATCTGTCCGGGTGAGTTCGCGATCCCAAAGCTGGTAACCGGCCAGGACGGTAATGGCGCTCAGGATGGGCAGCTCCTTGCGAAGAACCTGCGAATGGACGGCGATAGGACTGATCAACGCCGTGACCCCTAGAATCAGGGCGATATTCGTGATGTTGGAACCATAGGCGTTGCCAAGGGCGATGCCCGGGTTGTTCTGGACTGCGGAGAGCGCAGATACCAGCATTTCCGGAGCCGAGGTTCCAAAGCCGACGATGACCATACCGATCAGTAACGGCGGCATCCCAAAATGACGGGCGGCTGCCGCGGAGCCGTCGACAAACCGGTCGGCGCTCCAGACAAGCAGAGCAAGACCGAAAAATACTGCAAGAAACGCGACTGCCATATTTATTACCTCCGATTATTAACCAACTTCGGTAGCAGGACGTTTGCTCACCATCGGGCGATGTTTTTCCCAGAACAGAATAAGGGCGCCGGCGACAAAGACGCTCGAATAGGTTCCGGCAATGATCCCGACCAGCAGCGTAAAAGCAAAACCATTAATGACGTCGCCTCCCAAAAAAAATAGAGACAGGACTACAAGAAGAGTGGTGCCTGAAGTCAAAATAGTTCGAGACATTGTTTCGTTAATGCTCCGATTAACTATTATTGGAAGGCTTTCGTCGGCATGACGACCGATGTTTTCGCGGATCCGGTCGAAAATTATGATGGTGTCGTTAATAGAATACCCGATGATCGCCAGCATCGCGGCAATGACGGTCAGATCAATCTCTTTCCCGAAGATTGAAAGGAAGCCCAGTGTGACCAGGACATCATGGGCAAGTGCCACCACGGCCGCTATGCCGAAACGGTACTCGAACCGCCAGGAAATATAGATCAGCGTACCAGCTATGGCATACAGAAGGGCCTTGACTCCTTTGATCCGCAGATCCTTGCCGACTTGCGGCCCGACCATCTCACTGCGAAGGATCTCGATATTTTCGTCCCCGGACCCAACCTTCAGCACCTGTTCGATTTTTTCCGAGAAACGAGCCATTTCTTCCTGGACATATTGAGACCGAATCAGGAATTCGTTGGAACTGTCTCCAATCTGCTGGACGGTGACGGATTCCATCTTCAGCCCAGATAAAAAATCTTTTATTCGATCGGGCTCGATCGGGGCAGAAAAGCGGACCTGGACCAGAAGTCCGCCGGAAAAGTCGACGCCGTATCGAGGCCCGCCCTTGAGCGCCAGAGACAGGAAACCAGTTAAAATAATCACAAGAGAAAGAAGGACCGCTATGCGGTTTTTGCCGATAAAATCAAAATTACTATTGGATTTGATAATCTGCATACGAGCTCCCAGGCAGATGCCAAGCCGACGTAAGTTCGTCGCTTTCAGAGTGGAAGGTGAAGACAAAGTGGTACCGTGAGGCGATTCCATCCGCCAGAAGGGAATAGGCAAAGGCTGCCAGCGATGAAAGCCCTTGAAGACCGGACCTCTGGTTTAATTTATCGCTCTGGATTAAGTACTTAAGGGCCCCGCTGTCCGGCGGCAGATGGAATCATTGCACGCCGAAAAAACGGAATCATGCGGCAGGAGGAGGACGGGGGAGAGACGGAGACGGCCAAGCCGCAGCCGGAAGGAGATAAGGGGCGTCATCCCAGGCCGGGAGGCGATACGACAACCTGTGGACGGAAAGAAGGGTTCCCGTCGAGGGGACGACAAAATTTCCATCGAAAAAAGAATGTACCGATCTGGATTTATGTACGGTGGTGGCTACCCACTCCGGGGAGGGAGCGGGGGATTCGATGTCGCATCGGGCAGACAGGTCGGGTCCCTCGGGGAGGAGGGCAGAACCGAGAAACGAACTGCTCGCAAGGAATAAACAGATCCAGGCGATGACCGTCCGTGAAAAACCGTATCGTGGAATAGAATGGTCCTGCATACCTTTTTACTTTCCTGCACGAGACCTGATCCAATTTGGACCGCATCGTAGGGCAGAGCCAACAGGAAGTCCAGAGAATTAATAAAGACAACATCAGACTGCCTGGAAACCTTTTTCTGCCTGACGTCGGGCGTCAAGGGGACATTCTTGATAAATATAAATTGCTAAGATACCTCTCCCGCCTTTCCCAGTTGCTGGCCGAGACGGAGCCGACCGTCGTGGCCGGAGGGCATGAAGGGAAAGGGGCGAAGAAGGGGGTCAGAAAGGAAGTTTGAGGTCGAAGGAGATGCGCAGGTCGTCGGCGCTTGCTTCGAGGGCGGCAGAGGCCGGATCCGCCAGAGCCGATGTCGGTTCGGCAAAGCGGTAGCCGACGTTGAGGCTGGCGTTGTCGTCAAGCAGGCAGCCAAATCCAGCCTCAAGGCGGTAGTCTTCAAGGGGGGAGGCGTCTTTCTCGGAGTCGCGGTAGATCGAAGGGGACCCTTCTTCCTCAGGCTCGACCTTTCGGCTAACGCCGAGGTAGGGGGTGATTGGGCTTTTGGTTACGAGTTGAACGGCGGCCAACTCGCCGTCGGCCTTAAGGCGAAGAGGGGAGTCGCTCATCGGGTCGGTCGTGCGCGTGCCGTCGGCGAAGTGGGAGGGGGGCAGCGAATAGCCGGCCGGCACATGTGGGCCCGCGGCGAACGCGCTGGTTACAACAAGGACGATTCCAGCTGCTATTGAAAAGATCTTCGTCATCTCCGGCTTCCCACGGTTGCGCACCAAACAATAGAATTCATGCTAACCGAAGTCCCTGTTGAATTGCAAGTGCCTTTCGGATAAAGGGAATCGGGAGTCCAAGTGGACGTTCTTGAAAAATATAAAATCTTGTGTGTCAGGCATGGGGGCAAGTCTTTGTTTGACTCTTTTCAAGAATCAGAATAAGGGTAAACTCATATCTCGACCTCCCGCATGGGAGCTGCCGCTGTCTGAAAACCAGGAGACGACGTTCGTGATTCGCCATATCGTTTTGTTCAGTGCCAAGGACCCCGCCGACGTCGAGACGATCCTCGAGGGGCTTAGCATTCTCAAGGATATCCCCGGGAGCCGCCATTTCGAGGTAGCCTGCAACTCCAAGCGGGACGGCCTGTCCCAGGAAATCGACGTAATCGTCTACGGCGAGTTCGACAGCTACGAGGCGCTGGACGCCTACAAGGCGCATCCCTTTTATCAGCAGAGCATCAAGCGGGTGCGGCCCTTGCGCGAACTTCGCTATGCCGTCGATTTCGAGGCGGACGCCACCTGCTAAATACTATGGTAGACCCCGAACACTTAATTTAAATAGGAGGTTAAATCCATGCCAGAGCACAAACGGATTGTCGTGATCGGCGGTTCGGCGGCCGGTCCGAAAGCAGCGGCCAGGGCCAAGCGTCTCGACCAGAATGCCGAGGTAACCATCATCCAGATGGCACCCGAACTGTCGATGGCGTCCTGTGGTTATCCCTATTTTGTCGGCGGGGTCTTCAACGACCGCAACCAGTTGCTAAGCACCCCTTATGGAGAAGTGCGGGATCCCGAGTTCTTCTTGCACACCAAAGGCATTACCGCCCGGACCGGCACCGAGGTAACGGCTATCGACCGGGAAAAGCGGCTTGTGACCTGCCGCGACCTGGCGACCGGTGAAATCGATCAGGTGTCTTATGACAAGTTGGTGATCGCCACCGGGGCCACGGCGCGGAAGCCACCCCTGCCCGGCATCGATCTCGAAGGAGTAACGACGCTCCAATCGATGCGGGATGCCGATTTCCTGCGCAAAATCCGCGATGACAAAAGCATTACCAAGGCGGTGGTTATCGGCGGCGGGTTGATCGGCATCGAAACCTGTGAAGCGCTGCAATTGTCCGGCATTGATATAACTGTCGTGGAATTGTTGCCGCAGATCCTGATGTTTCTCGATTGGGAGTTGGCCAAGGTGCTGGAAAACCATGTCAAGAGCAAGGCCGCCAATGTGTTGACCGACATTGGAGTAGCCGAATTTCTCGGCAAAAACGGCAAGTTGACCGCCGTTAAACTGGCCAACGGCACGAAGCTGCCCTGCGAATTGGCGGTTCTGGCCATTGGCGTCCAGCCGAATACCCGCTTGGCCAAAGAGGCCGGAATCAGGATCGGCGTCACCGGCGGAATCGACGTGAATCCGTTTATGCAGACCTCCGACCCCGACATTTATGCGGTAGGCGACTGCGTCGAGATCAGCCATCTGATTACCGGTGCCCGAACCCGCGCTCCTTTCGGCGATCTGGCCAATCTGCAAGGCCGGGTGGCCGGTGAAAATGTGGTGCTGGGCAATACGGCGCAATTCCCCGGGACGATTCATACCGGAATCTGCAAGGTGTTCGATTTCTCGGCCGGCTCGACGGGACTTACCGAAGCGAAAGCTAAAGCCGCAGGCTACGAAAATATCGTCACGGTGATTAACGCCAGTCTCGACAAGCCGGAATTCATGGGGGCCAAGCTGCTGATCTCGAAAATGGTGGCCGACGGCCGGACCGGCAAGCTTCTCGGCGTACAATGCGTCGGTCCCGGCGATGTGAGCAAGCAGATCGCCACCGCCGCCATGGCGATACTCGGCAAACTTACAGTCCATGACCTGGTAAACGCCGACTTGCCTTATGCGCCCCCTTTCAGCCTGCCCATCGACCATTTCATCGCTTCGGCCCATCTGCTGGAGAACAAGATGAAGGGCCGGCTGAACGGTATTTCTTCCCTCGATTTGAAATCCCGGCTGGACAAGCATACAGATTCTTTTATCCTCGATGTGCGCACCCCCGAGGAATTCGAGATGATGCGGGTCGGCATCGGCGAAACCCTGATTCCTCTCGGCGAGCTGCGCGACCGCCTTCATGATCTGCCCCAGGAAAAGGACCGGGAGATTGTATGCTACTGTAAAATTTCTCTGCGTGGTTATGAAGCCCAACGATTCCTCGAAGCCAAAGGCTGGACCAACGTCAAGGTACTTGAAGGCGGAGTGATGGCCTGGCCTTTCGGTCGGGAAAAGTAGCTTCTCCCAAAGACGAATCAAGTTTTCTTCGTCGCGATAATCGGACATAGCTGGGGTCGAACCTGGCTAAGGTCTTGAACTAAAATCAGAATATTGCAAATTAGTCCCCCAATATTCGACTTGGAGCCGCCATTTTGACCATGAAATAAAAGTGCAAGAGGCCAAGTCTTTGCTTGATTCACGGTGTCAACGGTAATCGAAAATTGACCCACCTAACCGGCTATTTGGAAATTGAAAATTAACCCACCCTCCTGTCAATCGTCGATCTGCGCCGCTGATTTTAATCGTTATGTGTGAAGAGACTAAATAAGAAAAGGGGGTTACGAATGATCAAAGATAATCTCAGGTCTATAGCAAAAGCCATTGTCGCGAAACAAAAGGGCGTGCTGGCAGCGGATGAAAGTAATCCTACGATCAAAAAGCGGTTCGATACGATCAATGTCGCGTCCACCGAAGAAAGTCGCCGGCGATACCGCGAAATCCTTTTTACGACCGAGGGGATCGAACGCTATATCGGTGGTGTCATTCTCTTTGACGAAACGCTGCGCCAAGCCACTCAAGACGGCACGCCCTTCGCCGAGCTGCTGTCGAGCCGGGGTATAATACCAGGGATCAAGGTGGACAAAGGCTCAAAGGCGCTGGCACTGCACCCTGGGGAGAAGATCACCGAGGGTCTGGACGGCCTTCGCGAGCGGCTTGTTGAGTACAAACAAATGGGGGCGAAGTTTGCGAAGTGGCGGGCGGTTATTGAGATCAACGAGTGCGATATTCCTGCATCGCTCTGTATTCGTGCGAATGCCCACGCTTTGGCGCGTTATGCCGCGCTCTGCCAGGAATTGGATATCGTGCCGATCGTGGAACCGGAAGTGCTAATGGATGGCGCTCACGACATCGAACGCTGCGAAGTTGCCACATCCAGGGTACTCGAGGCAGTGTTCACCGAGCTTGATGCCCACCGCGTGCTGTTCGAAGGTATGTTGCTAAAACCGAATATGATTATTGCCGGTATGAAATGCACGCGGCAGGAAAGTGTACAGCGGGTTGCCGAGGCCACCATTCGTTGCATGGCCCGCTACGTGCCGGCGGCTGTTCCCGGAATCGTATTCCTTTCCGGCGGGCAGAGCGCGGAAGATGCCACTGACCATCTGAACGCCATAAACATGATGGGCCCCCATCCGTGGCAAGTCAGTTTTTCGTATGGGCGAGCGCTGCAGGCACCAGTGCTTGTGGCATGGAAAGGCCAGGAAGGGAATCTGGCTGTTGCTCAAAAGACTTTTTTGAAACGCTGCATGTTAAATGGTCTTGCCCGCGACGGAAAGTATGCCCGGGAAATGGAAACGGCTGAAAGGTAATTTGGGTAATTGGGGCCAGGCCTTGCATTATAACAGTTTCATAATTCCTGCTTATAAATGTGGCATTGCGAGACGGATAGCTGGGGTCTACCATAGGATTTAGCAGGTGGCGGACACCCTGGATTAGATAAACTTCTAATGACGGGGGTGTGGCTCCTGGGGTCAGTGGTCTGTCCTTTCCGGTTCATCGGGTAGGGGATGCGGTCCTTCCCGCCGGGAGCAAAGGAGGGGCGGGCCGGGTCGCGGGTGGAGGCGGGGGGGCCGAAGATGATCTCGGCAGTGAGTGCCAGAGACCGGAGCGTGGCCGGGCCGATCCCCTTTATCCCCAGATTATCTTCAAAGTTCACCGGTGGGTTTTCGTAGGTTTGCAGCAGGATCTTGTACAGGTGCCTGGAGTTCGGCAAGGCCTGGTTTTCAGCGGCTGGCGGGTCGGGCCGGGATGAGGACCATCTGCCATTTGCGGTCCCCGACCTGCAGGCCGAAGCCCTCGGGTTCGGTAGCCAGAAAGGCGTTGAGTTCTTCGCTGGTGGAAAAATCGCGGTGTCGCAGATAACGGCCGCTTCGATCGACCGGTTCACCCGGGTGGGCCATGGCCTCTTCGAGATCCGGGAAGAGGCCGATCCGCAGTTCCATAGGATCGATTTTGAAAACCCGCAATCCGGCGGGAAAAGCGGAGACCTCGCGGGCGGTGACCGCAGGCGACGTCGGCCACCAGCCTAGCCGGGCCATCTCCTTGCCGGCAGCCAGCAGGGCGGCCCCTTCGTTCAGCCCTTGGGCCCGGAAGGCCGCCACCAGATCCTGGCGGGTCTGCCGCATCTCGTTTTGCCGATCCACTTCCTGTTTGCGGGAAAGCTCCAACAACGATTCGAATTGGGGCCCTTCCGGGTAGAGGCGGCTGTACGCCGCGTTGCGGATGAGCACCTTGGCCTGGCGGCGGTCGTGGTCGAGCAGCAGAATCGCGGCGGGGAATCCCTGTTCGCCGCGCACGGCCATCACTTCCAGGGGGCCAACGACGATTGGATCGCTAAGGCCGGCCAGGCTGGTATCGGTTTCCGTCCAGGATGGCATGGTGCTGTCAGCTTCGGACCAGGTCCCGCTGATGCTCCAGATCTGCGAGGTCGGCTGTCGAATTATGGTCATTTTGGCGGCATAATCCAGCCGCCCTTCGTTCTGAACCCGGATCCGGGATCCCAGCACCCCCAGGATGCGGCCACGGTAATGGTGGAGCTTCTGGCCCACCAGCGGCGTTGACGGCCAGCGCAGCAGGGTTTCCACCTGGCCGCTTCGCAGATCATAGCGGCACAAAGCCAGTTCGTCCCGACGCAGAAAGACCCTGGCCGGCGGGGAGAAATGCTCCCAGGCCATCCCCACCGCCAGGCCGCCGGCGTTGCGCTGAAAAAACCAGACGCTGCGGCCGTCCGGTGACAGGGCCGGCCCGAAATAACCTTCGTGCCGCTCCACGGTGACGATGCCGATGGTGCGTAGCCCCAACCAGCCGAGCCCTGCGAGCAGGAGCATGAGCAACAGGGCGAGCAGGATCGGTTTGAGCCGGTTTTGTTTCCGAAAAGAAGGCATGCTTTTGCACCTCGGCAAGCAGGTCGGTATTGTTCCGGTCCATTGAGAATCGCTCATCTGAAGGGTGCTGTCAACCTCGACAGGGCTGGATTAATCATGAGCACGTCCTGCTAAATGGTCAGACCTGCAAATTTCAAAATCTGTTCTCAAATATCCAAATTTTCGCTTCTGCCCGTATAGTCCGACAGTCTCCTATCCGAATTCATGGAATTGACAGCGCACCAGTCCGCAGGTAGGGTGAATTTCGTTTCGCGCGGGCTATTCTGTATCTCGGATTTGCAGCCGCCATTCGTGACTTGAAATCAGGAAAACGAGCTATGGAAAAGCATCACAACTCGATAACAGGAACGAGGGCATCGTCCGAGATCTCACCCGCTGCGGTGCTGTTCGTGGTCTGCTCGGCCCTGTTTCTGATGCCCTTCATGCTCTCGGGGGTGGCCGTGGCGCTGCCGACCATCGGCCGGGACTTGCAGGCCAGCGCCCTTCAGGTGGGCCTTATCGAAACGGTCTACATCCTGTCGGTGGCGGTTTTTTTATTGCCGATGGGCCGTTTCGGCGATGTCTACGGTCGTCGTCGGGTTTTTATCCAGGGGATTTTTATATTTACCCTCGCCACAGCACTCATCGCCCTGTCTCCAACCATCGAGGTGCTCATCGGCTGGCGTATCCTCCAGGGCATCGGCGCCGCCATGATCAATGCCAGCAGCCTGGCCATCGTGGTTTCCGTCTTTCCCGCCGAAAAACGGGGCCGGGTGCTCGGCATCGCCATCGCTACCGTTTACGCCGGCATCTCTTGCGGACCGCCCATCGGCGGCCTGCTGACGAGCAGTTTCGGCTGGCGGGCGGTTTTCCTGCCGGGCGTGCTGCTGGGGTTGCTGTCCTGGCTGTTGACCCTGACCCGGATGCGTACAGAATGGTGCGAGGCAGCCGGGGAGCCTTTCGACTGGCGGGGCAGTTTGATCTATGCCCTGGCCGTTGCCGGCATTACCCTTGGCGGCTCGCGTCTCGGTTCAGGGGGTTGGGCGGTCGCCGCGCTGGCGGCCGGGCTAGTCTGTCTGGGGTTGTTTGCGGCGGTTGAACGGCGTTGTAGGTATCCGGTCCTGGATATCCGCCTGCTGACCGGCAACCGGATTTTTGCCCTGAGCAACGCCGCGGCCTTCATCAACTACGGTTCGACCTTCGGCGTGGTCTTCTTCATGAGTCTGTATCTGCAATATGTCAGAGGATTCAGCCCACGGGATGCCGGCTTGATACTGATGCTGCAGCCTCTGGTGCAGATGCTGCTCGCTCCCGTTGGCGGGCGGCTGGCGGACCGTTTTCCCGCCGCCAGGGTGGCCACGGTGGGCATGACCCTGTGCTTCTTCGGCCTGCTGCTCGCCGCCACCATCGGTCCCGACACGCCGGTAGCGGTGGTGGTCGCTGCCCTCTTGCTGCTCGGCCTGGGTTATGCCTTCTTTTCCACCCCCAACACCAGCGTCATCATGGGCTGCCTTCCCAGACGTTATCTCGGCGTGGCCTCCGGCCTGACCGGCACCATGCGATCCTTGGGAATGACCTTCAGCATGGTGGTCGTCACCCTCAGTTTTTCCATCTTTATGGACGGCAGGGCGATTTCGCAGGCGACCATTCCCGCCTTCATGGCCAGCATGCGAAGCGATATGCTGTTTTTCAGCGGCCTTTCGGTGGTGGGCATCGTTTGTTCGCTGGGGCGTCTTTCCGTCAGGGGGATCAGATGAAAACTGGCTTGTCTTGAATTAAATCACTGGGGTGCTACGCTTTTTGAACGGCGAATCATTGGTAAGGTCATGGCCGGTCTGGTTGACAGAATTTTTGACCATTGGCTGTTTAAAGCGTACCGGCAGCTTTTCTTCGCAGGGGGGAAAATGAAAATTACCTTCCACGGTGCCGTTCAGACCGTCACAGGTTCTCAGCATCTTCTAGAGGTCGATGGCAGAAAAATCATGCTCGACTGCGGCTTGTTTCAGGGGAAGAGAAAGGAATCATTTGAACGGAACCGCAGTGAATTCTGCCAGGGCAAGGACATCGATTGCCTGGTTCTCTCCCACGCACACATCGATCACTCTGGCCGCATCCCCTGTCTCGTCAGGAACGGTTTTGTCGGCGATATCTTCTGCACGTCGGCAACCCGGGACCTGTGCGCCGTCATGCTCATGGACAGTGCTTTTATCCAGGAAATGGATGTGGAGTTTGTCAACCGGCGCCGCAAAAAGAAGGGGCAGCGCCCCTTCGAGCCCCTCTACACCAAGGCAGACGTGGCCAATGGCATGAAGCAGTTTGTAGGCTTGAGCTACAATCGGCGTCATCAGCTGTTTCCCGGGGTTCATCTTACCCTGGTTGATGCCGGACACATGCTGGGCAGTGCGCACGTCATCCTTGACATCGACGATCAGGAGACCGGCAGGAACCAGCGACTCGTGTTCAGCGGTGATATCGGAAGGCCGGGTATCCCCATCATCCGCGACCCCGTCCCGATCAGCGATGGCGCCGATATCCTCATCATGGAGAGCACCTACGGCAACCGGTTGCATCCTCCATATCCCGAGTCTGAAAAGGAATTGGAGCGCATCGTCAATGAAACCGCTTCCCGAGGCGGATCGCTTCTGATCCCGGCCTTTGCCGTCGGTCGGACCCAGCAGCTTGTCTACACCCTCCACAAATTACACAGCGAAGGGTGGATCCCCGACCTGCCGATCTATGTCGACAGCCCCCTGGCCACCCGGGCCACAGAGATCTTCCGCCTCCATCCGGAGGTTTACGATGCCGAAATCCGCGAGTTTCTGCTCACGGACGACGACAACAACGCTTTCGGTTTCGGCCGCCTGCATTACACCCGGACCGTGGAGGAATCCAAGGCCCTCAACAAGCTGAAAGTCCCGGCCGTTATCATCAGCGCAAGCGGCATGCTGGAAGGGGGGCGTATCCTCCATCACCTGAGAAACCGCATCGAAGATCCGCGCAATACCATACTTATCACCGGTTGGCAGGCGCCGAACACCCTGGGCCGCCGGTTGGTGGAACAGGAAAAGACAGTTCGCATTTACGGTGAAGAACACCAGGTACGGGCCAAGGTGGAAACCCTGACCGGCTTTTCCGGACACGCCGACCGGGACGGACTCCTGGGTTTCGTTCGGGCCATGAACAAGAAACCACGCCAGACCTTCATCGTCCATGGCGAAGAAGACTCATCCGAGAGCCTGGCCAATGGCCTTCGTACCGAACTGGGACTTGGCAATGTGGTGATCCCCAAAACCCTGCAATCTTTCGAGGTTTGAAAATCGCTTTTTTCGCCAATGCCTCTCGATCATAGCTGGGGTCTACCATAGGATTTAGCAGGTGGCGGACCCCATGCAGCCCCATGTCGGTCCGGGGATACCACGGTCGTGGTTGACCAACCGGAAAAAAATGATTCAGACAGGAGATCCTTTCGTGAGCACCCTCTGGATGTGGCTCGGCTTCAATTTATTTGTCCTTGTTCTGCTGGCGCTCGATCTCGGGCTGCTGCACCGCCGGGACAAAGAGGTGGGGATTCGCGAAGCCCTCCTGCTCAGCCTGGGCTACTTCGTCCTGGCGCTGATCTTCGGGGCGGGGATCATGCATTTTCTCGGACGCGGCGCCGGGATCGAGTTCTTCACCGGCTACCTGCTGGAGAAAAGCCTGAGCGTCGACAATATTTTCGTCTTCGTCCTGATCTTCAGCCATTTTTCGGTTCCGTCCTACTACCAGCACCGGGTCCTGTTCTGGGGGATTCTGGGCGCCTTGGTGCTGCGTGCCGCCCTGATCCTGACCGGGGCGACAATCATCGAGGCTTTCCATTGGGTGATCTACGTCTTCGGCTCCTTCCTCATCTTTACCGGGGCCAAGATGCTGGCGACCATTAACCAGAAACCGGACATGGAAGGCAATCGCCTGGTACGGCTGATACGCCGCCATTTCCGGGTGACGGAAGACTATGACGGGCACAAGTTCTTTACCCGCCGGGAGGGAATGCTTTACCTGACGCCGCTGATGGTGGTACTGATCCTGGTCGAGGTCACGGACGTGGTGTTCGCCCTCGATTCCATTCCAGCCATTTTCGCCATCACCACCGATCCCTTCATCGTCTACACCTCCAACGTCTTCGCCATCCTCGGATTGCGAGCCCTCTACTTCGCTCTGGTCGGCGTCATCCACCGCTTTCACTACCTCAAGTACGGCCTATCTCTGGTGCTCATGGTGGTTGGGGCGAAGATGCTGATCAACGCGGCCTTTGGCCATGTCATCCCCACCGAGGCGGCGCTGCTGGTCACCGCGCTGCTGATCGGCGGCTCCATCCTGGTCTCGATCGTCAAGACCCGGCGGTTGCCCAGAGAGGCCGGCGCCAGGGAACCCTTTCACGGCTGGGTACCTGGCAGCCCCACCAAAAGCGATACAGAGGAAGGCCATTTGCCCAGGACAAGTGGCAGAAAGAAGAGGGAAAAGAGAAATCCTTGAAGGAGGGATTGTGGCGTACCAGTCGGCAGTTGCCAGCATCAGGCCAGCACGTTTTCATCCCCCGAATCGCGGGCGAACAGGCAGGGCGTTCGGGTCTGGCGAGCGGCGCAGCACCTCGAAATCCGGAATTTTCGGCATGTACGTAGGTGAGGGGATGCTCTTGAAAATTTCACTTTTCTGATATTCTGACGCCATGCCAAGACATGCCCGCATAGATATCCCCGGTTTGCTTCAGCACGTCATCGTCAGAGGCATCGAGAGACGCCCTGTTTTCCTTGACGATCACGGTATGATTGGGGGCTACCATAGGATTTAGCAGGTGGCGGACACCCTCCGATTGCATTCTCGGTTTTCTGCATTATTCTACAAAAATAGCCATGAGTTCCCTCATCCCCCGAAAGGTGCGTCGCCTGGTTCGTCATGGTTGACACGCAGACCTCGCCGGGACGACGCCCGAAAGGTATGGCGTCATGGAAAAAAATACTCCCCCCAAACCGGTCCCCTGGCTTGTTTTCGCCCTGCTGATCGTCCTTCTCGCCTTCACGGCGGCCCTCGCGCAGGAAACCCATGGGAAGCACGACCATTCCTCCGACCCGTCACGGGGCGTGACCCTGCTTGATGGCCTCATCGATCTCCAATTTCCGATCACAACTGACAGTCGGGCGGCTCAGGATTTTTTTAACCAGGGGCTGGTCCTGACCTACGGCTTCGACCATGCGGACGCCGAAGTCTCCTACCTGGAGGCCGCCCGGCACGATCCCAACGCCGCCATGGCTTACTGGGGCGTCGCCTTCGTGCTCGGCCCCAACATCAATGCCCCGATGAATACGGCGGACGGGCCGCGCGCATACGCCCTGGCCCAGAAAGCGCTGGCGCTGGCGAAAAACGCGTCGGCAAAAGAGCGGGCGCTGATTGATGCCCTGGCGACCCGCTACGCCCGAGAGGCGCCGGGCGATCGCTCATCCCTCGACCAGGCCTTCGCCGATGCGATGCGGCAAGTCTACCGCCGCTTTTCGGACGATCCGAACGTCGCTGCCCTCTTCGCCGAATCCCTGATGGACCTGCACCCTTGGAACTACTGGACGGAAGATGACCAGGCGCAGCCGTGGACCCCTGAAATCCGAACCGTTCTGGAGAAGCTGATAGCCGAGAACCCCCTTCACCCCCACGGCCACCATCTCTATATTCATCTGCTTGAGAACTCCCCCACCCCGGAAGCCACGATAAAAAGCGCCGACGTCATCCGCAACCTCGTTCCCGCAGCCGGGCACCTGGTGCATATGGCCGGACATGCCTATTACGCTGCCGGTCTCTATCATGATTGCAGCGTGGTCAACGAGGAGGCGATCGGGGTGGACAAGGTGCTCAAGGCCACCTTCGACACCGAGGGGCTCTACCAGTTGGCCTACATGCCGCACAACCTGCACTTTCTGCTGGCCAGCTACCTGATGGAAGGGCGCTCCAGGGAGGCCGTCGCCGTCGCACGAACCCTTTCGGCGGGGGTCGACCAGAAAATGATGCGCCAACCCGGCCTGGTCTCCCTGCAGCATTTTTACCTCACTCCCTACTACGCCCTGGTGCGTTTCGGGCACTGGGACGAAATCCTGGTCGAGCCCGCCCCGTTGGCCGATCTCAAGTATCCCCGCGCCCTGTGGCATTATGCCCGTGGAATGGCTTTCACCCGCAAGGGGGATACCGGATCGGCCGAAACTGAATTGGTCAAGCTCAAATCCCTGGCGGCCGACGCAAGTTTGGCGGGAATGAAGATCTGGGATCTCAACAAGGTATCGGATCTGCTCGGGGTCGCCTCCGAGGTCCTCGCCGGCGAGATCGCCGCGGCCCGGGGCGCAAAGGAACAGGCTCTCGCCCATTTCGAGCGTGGTGTTGTCCTGCAGGATAAACTCGCTTTCGACGAACCGCCGAGTTGGTACTACCCGGTTCGCCAATCCCTGGGAACGCTCCTTCTCGATCTCGGCAGAAAGGAAGAAGCCGAGACGGTTTTCCGTACGGATCTGCAGAAGAATCCGGAGAATCCCTGGGCTTTGTACGGCCTGACCCAGTCTCTGAAGGCACAGGGAAAAAACGATTTAGCGGCCGACATGGAACAGCGCTTCCGGCGCGCCTGGTCTCGCGCCGACGTAAAAATGAACCGACCGGTTTTCTGACCTCATGGGATGGCTAAGCAAAAAATTCGTGCTACAAGGCTTGGTGGTTTTTCAGGGGGGAACGGCTTCCCCGGCAACTTTTTGTCGACATCTTACCTCGACAGGAATCAAAAATCCTTACTCTGATTTGCTTTGGAACTAACATACAAGGGCGAACTTTTTGCGACGCCATCAAGGTTGAGGCTTCTCGCACCCCGACCGCAGACAGTGATACAGTGCGCTGCCGGCCGCTTTGTCGCTCTCCCTGGTCGGGAGCTCATAGCTGGGGTCTACCTCCTGGTTTCACTGTATCCCCCTTTTGTGACCCATCAAGACAGTGGCTGTTTCCACCCAATAAGTATTAGAAAGTTTGACAAGGACGGTTCTTTGCTCGTATTTACAGCAGGGTTGTCTAGTGTCCTGTTTGGTTAATCGCGTCAATTAATTTTGCGGCATTTTGGTCGCTGTCAAGGCGCGCCGACGCAGGTCTAGCCAGCCCTAAACCGAGGAGGCGTAACGCAGACAGCGGCCAAAAGGACCAGAATTAGAAGACACGATTAACCGCACAGGGCACTAGATACAAAGTCTTTGCTTGACCCTTGTAGAAGAGTCATGCCGATACTTGACCCCTTAATTCTGAGGGGCTCATAGCTGAGGTCGGACTTGGATAAAGTTTGATTTATATAAAGAATAACGCAAATTGGGCCCCCATATATTCGCCTTAGAGCCGCCATTTCTAGCAAACAAGAGAACATAGAGGGGGCGGAAGTAAAGCGACCGGTCCAGCAGGTTGGCACGGAATAGGGCAGGCATGATTTATCGGTTTGTCGCTTCGACCGGTTCATCTCCCTTAAGGATCAGCATCCATGCCGATATTCAGAATGCAGAGAATCACCGGGCAAGAAGAGGGCGGTAGGCCCAAGGGCTATCTCGGCAGCTATCGGTTTTTCAGGGACGAAGCTCCTTTCTGCCAGTGCCATATCAGCCGGTGGTGCTCAAAGCCTACTGAGTTTGTTCCCCTGAACGACTTGGAAGCCGTCAAGTTTATCCTGCGGCAGAAACGTCGCCTGATGAATTTCACCTGGGTCGTCGAAGACGGCCAGGGGGTGCTGCACGGCTCCCTTGAAAGGCGCCTGCTGGGCAAAACGGAGTGGCGCATCCGGGACGCCAACTCCAAAGAGGTTGGCCGGTTTCGGGCCAGGTACAATCCCCGCTTCTGGTTGTTTCGGCTGGGGGACGCCTTTTTCGGTCACCGTCCCGACGGCTACGAGATTATCGAGCATGGCAACCTGGTCGCCCGGATGGAGCGGGAAAAACGCCTGGAGGAAAATCCGGGCAAGGAACAAAAAGGGTTTCGTGGCCTGGTCGACAGGGTATTGAAGAGCAAAGACTGGGTTATCCGCGAGCGGGCCGATGCCGAATGTCTGATCGATTACCGCCTGCTGCTGTCTGGAGCCGTTCTGTTGGAAAACATCAGCCGGGATCCTTCGGAGTAAGGGCGGCGACCGGCTGCCGCAATGCCTCTACAGCCTCAGCCGTCTCGTTCATTGGGGCACTGGTGCAACCAAACGGCGTCTTACCCCTCAAGAGCTCCGCCTTGCTGTGACCCGTCCAGAATTACCAGCGTTGAAAAATAGGACAGAAAGGCCGGGGCACAGTACGGGGACTGCTAATTCAAGCGGCTCACGTATCCCTCGTTGCGGAACCAATCCACCGCCTTGCTCAAGGCATTTTCAATCGACTGCTGAGGGAGTCCGAGCTCCCGTTTGGCCTTGGAGGAATCGAAGAACATCCGTTTGCCCGCCATTCGAACCCCCGCCAGGGGAATCAGTGGTGCTATTCCGGTGAAGCGGGAGATCGCCTCGTTGATATGCGCCGCCAGGAGAACCGGGGTGTAGGGGAGTTTTATTCGCGGCGCGGGCAGCCCCGAAATCTCCTCCAGGTGCGAGAAGATCTCCAGCAGAGTCAGGTTTTCGTTTCCCAGGATGTATTTTTCGCCGATCCGGCCGTGTCTGGCCGCCAGGACGTGGCCCCTGGCGCAGTCTTCCACATCGATCAGGTTCAGGCCGGTATCGAGGTAGGCGGGCATTTTGCGGTTGAGAAAATCGACAATGATTTTCCCGGTGGGGGTCGGTTTGATATCGAGCCATCCCACCGGGGTCGAGGGATTGACGATGACCAGCGGCAGACCGTGCTCCAGAAACCTTTCCGCTTCGCGTTCCGCGAGAAACTTGCTTTTCTTGTAGTGACCAACCATCTCGGAGAAAGTGACCGGGGTTTCCTCTGTTCCCGGTTCGCCGTTGCCGGGGTTGCCGAGGGTGCCGACGCTGCTGGTATAGACGACCCGGGAAACGCCCTTTTTCAGGGCCGCTTCCAGTATGGATCGGGTTCCGCCCACATTGACGGCGTACATGGATTCGGGGTCCCGGGTCCAGAGGCGGTAATCGGCCGCGGCATGAAAGAGCGTGTCGCAGCCGGCAAGCCCTTTTTCCAGGGAGCCCCTGTCCAGCAGGTCCCCCTCGCAAAGATCGATATCGAGCCCCGCCAGGTTTTTCCGGTCCGACCCGCGCCTGACAAGAGCCCTGACGTGGCAGCCTTCCGCCAGCAGTTCCCGGACCAGACTTGCGCCGATCAAACCGGTGGCACCGGTTACAAATACCTTTTTCACAAGAGTTCCTCCCGGATGGTGGTGATGAGAGAATGCCCAAATCCGGCGTTTGACGCTGCTCGCCAGGGGGGATCGAAGCATGGATCGAATCACACTACAAGAATCATACCTTGGAAATCCAACAAATCTTGTTAGTGAAGAGCAAAGGCAAGGGGGTCAAGTCCTTGCTTGACCCTTGTAGAAGAGACATGCCGATACTTGAACAGGCAACCTTGGGGGCTACCATTGGATTTAGCAGTTTGCGGCCCCCTTTCTTTTTCCCCGGGAAGAGATTTTCAGAGCAGGGCAGGGCATCGCCTTACCCCTCTTTTCGGGCTAGATCCCGCAACCGGGCGGGAATGCCCCATTCTTTCAACAGGGCCGCGACGCCGGCCGGTACCATGGCTTCCCAGGCCTTGCCTTCCATCATCCTCTTGCGAACCTCTGTGGCGCTGAGGCCCTTCTCTTCCGGGTGCACCTCCCAGAGAACGTGGGTTTTCAGTCCAAGTTCCCGGAAATAACCGAGTTTCCTGCGTCCCCAGTCGTCGTAGATCGACAGGAAGAAGACCGCTTCGACGGGCGTGTAGTAGCGATAGAGTTCGGGCAGGTTGATCGGCAGAGGTACGACGGAGAATTCCGACGGGCTAATCCCCGCTTCCTCGAGACTGCGCCGGACCAGCATCAGGCGCTCGAAGTAGGTCAGAGGGTTGGCCAGAACGCTGTTGCGCTTCGGGTCGGCCTGTTCGTCCCGGCTCAGGGTCGGATCGGGATTGGTGATGCCGACCACCAGGTGATCGCACAGCGCCTTGCCGGCGAGAAGATAGCGCAGGTGGTCGTTGTGCAGGACCTGGAATCGGCCGTGTATGACTCCGGTCTGGTAACAGGCGGTCACGACTCGCCCTCCTCGAGCCGGAAGGGTTGGTAATCGCCCGGCCAGTAGGGCTGATCGACCGGTGTATCCATGATCCCCATCAGCTTGGCCCGTTCCAGGTAGTTGAGCATCAGGTACATGAACTCTCTGCCGCGCACGCTGCCCAGCGCCCCGCCCGCCGCGCTGATTTCATCGAACCGGTCGACGCCGTCGCGGCGAACGCCCGCGCCGCGGAAGAGCAGGGGCACCGGTTCCCCTGAATGCACCAGCGGTCCGCCGCTCGGGGTCGAGTGATCCGCGGTCACCACCACCAGAACGGCCGGATCCGCGAGCACCGGCCCGAGCTCTTGGGCGATGGCGTCGTCGAGTTCCTCGATGACCCTTTTTTTCTGCTGCGGATCCTTGGCATGGGCGGCCACATCCGGCGCCTTGGTGTGGACGTGAATGAATTCGTATTGGCTCAGCGCGGACCGGGCCAGGCACAGCCGCTCGGCAAGATCCCGGCCAGGGCTTTGGGAGTCGCTTGCCTGGCGCAGGTCGAGGCCAAGAAAGCGGGACAGCCCCCAGTAGATGATGCCGGAGGAGATGGAGAGTCCGCGCAGGCCGTTTTGCACCCGGAACGGGGCAACCGGCTTGAGGCGGCCGGCGCGCTGGGTGACCACGCCATTGATCGGCGCCAGGCCTTTTTGCTTGCGGACACCATTGAGGGGATGTCGCGCCAATTGGCGATGGGCCCAGCAGTGGTAAGCCTTCAGCACGGTCGCCGTATGCTGCGCCGCCGGATCGTCGACGTGAGCATGCCAGGGCAGCACGTCGGGAAGCGGCACGCCCTCCTTCATCAGGTTGGTGTCGGTGACGAAGGGGGACACCTCACCGCGCAGGATGAGCACCCCGAAAGCGCCTTTGGTCTGCTCGAAACGCACGCTCACGCCGCCCGTTTCGAATTCGGCGATGGCGGCGATGAATTCGCCGGCCTCTTCGGGATGAAGGCGGGGAGTGTCCTGGTCGAGCATCAGTACACCGCCTTCGGCATGCAGGCTGACCAGGTGAATGAGCAGGGCCACCTCGCCCGGCTGCAGCGCTATTCCGGCTCCGAGTGCTTCGAGGGCGCCGCGGCCGGGAAAATCTTCCGGCGGGTAACCGAACATGGCGAAATGGGCGTTTTCGCTGGGCAGGGCCTGACCCAAGGCGGCGGCGTGATACATACCGTTGCCGCCTTCGCGCGCCAGCCGGTCGAGAAAAGGGGTCTTTGCCGCCTGCAACGGGGTTCGCCAATCGAGTTCCTGATAGGCGCGATCGCCGAGGCCATCGAGAAGAATGAGAAGGGCTTTGTCTGGCACGGTCTTCCTTTTCAACGAATGGTTTCGTGGGCGCTTTCCATCAATCTTTCCACACGCAGGGGGATGTTGCAACTTGAAATTTAAATTATGAAAAGGGGGTATCGGTATTATCAATTCTGTTCACTTTTCCTATTGATACATCCTCGCTTATCTGTTCATCCAACCCTGAGGCCGTCGATGCTGTCGCGGGTGTACGGGCAGTTTCTGGCCTTTCTCTTTTATCGCTGGGAGGTTATGATGCAGGAATCGGCGATCTTGGGGATTCTCGGCATCTATACCCTGGGCTTTTACATCGACACCACCTCGCAGCTTATCCGCCGCAGATTGAAAATCTCGGTTCAGTTTTCATCCTATTCGACATAACGGAAAGTGGAGAGCGCAATGAAATTCTTCGGCAAGAAAAGAACTCTCACCGGCCTGGCCCGCACCTGCGGCTGAGCGGCCAAAATCGGTCCGACGGTCCTGTCGGACGCACTGCAGGGGCTGCCGGCCCCGACCGACCCGAACCTGCTGATCGGGTTTGAATCGAGTGATGATGCCGCGGTCTATCGGTTGACCGATGAACTGGCGGTGGTTTCGACGGTGGATTATATCACCCCGCCGGTGGACGAACCGATCTGGTTCGGGCGCATTGCCGCCGCCAACGCCCTCTCCGATATCTACGCCATGGGCGGCCGGCCCATTACCGCCCTGAACCTGGTGATGTACCCGGAGAAAAAACTCGGCTCCGATGTGCTGCGGGAAATCCTCAAGGGGGGACACGAAAAGGTGACCGAGGCCGGCGCCAGCCTGGCTGGGGGGCACTCCACCGACAGCGAGGAACCGGTCTACGGCCTGGCCGTAACCGGATTGGTGTCGCCAAAGCGGATTCTCGCCAACCACGGAGCCCTTCCGGGCGATGTGCTGATTCTCACCAAACCCCTGGGAACCGGCGTGCTTTTCAACGCCTGCCGCTCCGGCCGATTGCCGCGGGCGGAACTCGACCCGGTGCTGCCGCAGGTCGCTTTTCTCAACGGACCGGCGGTGGAGATCGCCCTGAAGTACGATATCCATGCCTGCACCGACATCACCGGTTTCGCCCTGGCCGGGCACACCCTGGAGATGGCCCGGGGGAGCGGGCTGGTGATCGAATTCGCCTATGCGGCTCTGCCCATTTATCCAAACGTCCTGAAGATGTATGAAAAAGGAGAGACCACCGGCAGCAATGGACCGAACCGAAAGCTGGTGACCGGGAAACTGGATCTGGCGGTGAAGCTCTCGGCAGCACAGGAGGAATTGCTCTTCGATCCCCAGACCTCCGGCGGCTTGCTGCTGGCGGTTGCCGAGGATCAGGCCGAGGCCCTGCTGCGGGATTTGCGGGGGGCCGGCATTGCTTCGGCAGCGATCATCGGTCGGGCGGTGGCGGATTCCCGGCCGGGAATCCGGGTAGTCTGAACGCCGGAAGTGAAAAAGCATCTCTTCTCGAGGGGCAAAGATTAAGGTTGTAGCGGCGGGAAGAAGGAGTGTTTGTGGTATTATTCCAATGTCGGCATGTTGCCTGAGTACACTGACGGCTGAATCGAAAGGTAAAATTACGACTGGGTTCTCAACATCAGTGGAATCGATACTTTTTAGGGGAGGACATTGTAATCATGAAAAAACTGTTTGCTGTCTGTCTGGCTGTTCTGCTAATGGCAGGATGTGCCGGTAAAACCAGAGTGGAGAGCGATCTTGGCATCAAGGGGGCGCCGAACTGGGTCAACGAAGGGTCCCAGATCCTCAACGACAAGGGGGGCAGGTTGTTCCACGGGGTGGGCCAGGCCCCGTTGATGGGGGATGAATCGTTGCAGGTTTCCACCGCCGACAACCGTGCCCGCGCCGAGGTGGCAAGGGTGCTTTCGTCGTTCTTCGATGTGGTCAACAGTGATTACGGGAACGCCACAGGCTCAGGCGGCGAGATGGCTGGGCAGCAATCGGTTGCGCGCCAGATCGAAAGCCTGACCCAAACCAATCTGAGCGGCGCCAGGATCATCGGCCACTGGCGGGACAAGAAGAGTGGTACCATCCATGCCATTGCCGAACTCGATCTCGAACAGGTCAAGCGGATCGTGGCCGCCAACCAGGAGATGAATCAGGACTTCGGGAAGTTTCTCGAAGCCCACGGTGATACTATTTTTGATCGTCGGCTGGAGGGAACCAAGTGAAAATCTACAAAATTTCCCTGCTGGTCACCATCCTGCTGGCTGCGACCCTGATGTCCGGCTGCAGCACCAAGGTCAACCGCATCGCCCCGGATGAAGTCGTGGATCTGAGCGGCACCTGGAACGATACCGATTCGCGGCTGGTCTCCGAAGAGATGATCGCCGATATGCTGGAGCGCCCCTGGGTCGGGAATTTCCGTGCCGAAACCGGCAAACGTCCGGCGGTCATCGTCGGGACGGTGCGTAATCTGAGCCATGAGCATATTAATCTCAATACCTTTGTCGCCGATATGGAGCGCTCCATGGTCAATTCGGGACGGGTCGATTTTGTCGCCTCGTCTTTTGAGCGCGGGGAGATTCGCGACGAACGCAAGGACCAGGATCTGCATGCTCGCGAGGAGACGCGCAAGGCGATGGGGCAGGAACTCGGCGCCGATTTCATGCTCCAGGGGCAGATCAACACCATCATCGATCACGCCAGCAAGGATCAGGTACGCTACTACCAGGTCGATCTGACCCTGATCAGCCTGGCTGACAATCGCAAGGTCTGGCTCGGACAGAAGAAGATCAAGAAATTTGTTCAGCGCAGCAAGCTGCGTTACTGAAGCGGATGACCCGGCCTAATCGGATGGTTTGCGCCGTGCGCGGATTCACCCTGGTCCTGCTCCTTGTGTTGTGCGGCTGCGCTTCCTACAGCAACAGCTTCGCGCCGATTGCCGCCGAAATTGCCGCGCAAGACAAAGAGCGCGCGCTTGAACTGCTGGCCAAAACGAAAACACCCGAGCGCAACCGACTCCTCCACCTGATGGACCGCGGAATGCTGTTGAGCATGAACGGCGAGTACGTCGCCAGCAGCCAGGAGTTTGCCGAAGCCAAGAAATTGGTCGAAGAGCTCAACGCCTTGAGCCTGCGCGAACAGACGACGGCCCTCATGATCAACGATGGGACGTGCAGCTATGCCGGCGCCCCTTACGAGCAGGTGATGCTCAATCTCTACTCGGCCTTGAACTATTTGGAACTCGGGCAGCTGGACGAGGCCCGGGTTGAGGCGCTTCAGCTTGACCTGCTGCTGGGCGAACTGGGGGACAAAGAGGTCGGGCCTCTCTTCGCCGACAACCCCTTTGCCCGCTACCTGACCGCCCTCATCTACGAAGCTGGGGGCGAATGGAGCGATGCGATGATTGCCTATCGCAGCGCATACCAGGCTTATCTGCAGCACCGTGATCGTTATCCGCTGGATGTGCCGCGGCAACTGGAATACGACCTGCTGCGGGCCAGCGAAGCGGTCGGGCTGATTGAGGAAAATCGCCAGTACGCAGACGACTTTGCCATCGACAGCTGGCAGAGCGCCGACCAAGTGAGCGACCATGGGGAGTTGGTCTTTATCTTTCACAACGGCCTGGCCCCGGTGAAGATCGAGCAGGCGATCATGGTGCCGGTGCCGTCACGGAACCTGTTGGTACGGGTTGCCCTGCCGGCCTATTTGCGGCGACCGGCCAGTTTTTCCACGGCCCGGCTGCGAATCGGCGGTCGGGAGGTGCAGACCGAGGCCTTTGCCAATATCGAGGAACTGGCCATTGCAGAGCTCGAACGCAATCAGCCGGCGATTCTGGCCCGGGCGACGGCGCGGGCGATGCTCAAATACCAGATGAGCAACAAGGCGGGCAAGGAGAACGAACTCGCCGGCCTGTTGATCAACATTACCGGCCTGTTGACCGAACGTGCCGATACCCGCAGCTGGTTGTCTTTGCCGGCCAGTATCCAGCTGGCGCGGGTGGCGTTGCCGCCGGGCGAGTATGATCTCGAGGTAGAGCTGCTTGATGCCGCCGGTCGACCGGTAAGGAAACTCTTTTATCCCGCTACCCGCCTGGTTTCCGGGCGAAAAACCTTTATCTCCTGCCACGAGGTGGCAGAGGGTTCTCTGCTGGGGAGGCACTAGATGAAAACGATGATTGTCCTGATTGGGCTAGTCCTGGGTGTCGGCTGTGCCAAAGCCCCGGTCAGTCCCGACTGGCTCACCGCCGAACCGGCTGATTATCCTGCCGCGCGCTACCTGAACGGGCGTGGACAGGGGGAGACGGCGGGGGTGGCCCGCGACCGGGCGCGTACCGATCTGGCCAAGGTGTTCGAAGTGACGGTGCGCGAAAGCAGCAGCGATTCCCTGCAATGGCTGCAGGGAAGTAGCGCCAATGATGGACTGCAGGCCAGCATCAGCCGTGATATCCAGTTGCAGACCAGTCAGATCGTCAATGGCGTGGAGATTGTCCAGACCTGGCGCGGTGAGAACGGGGGGGATTACCACGCTCTGGCCGTACTCGACCGGCTGCAAGCCGGCAACCGGCTGCGTGCCGAGATTGCCGCCCTTGACGCCGAGACCGCGCAGAATATAGCCCGTGCCCGCAGTCATGACGCCCTGCCGGAAAAGGTCAGCGCCGCTTACAACGCCCTGTACGCCCAGTTGCAGCGCCGCCATCCGCAAAAGATGCTGCGGATTGTCGATGGAACCGGCATTGGGCTGCCGCCGAAATATTCACTGGCCGAACTGAAGAGCGACTTCGAAACCCTGCTGGATCGTTGGCAGATTGGAGTTGCGGTGGGCAAGGATGAACTTGGCGGGACCAGTGATCTTCTGGCCGGCGCCCTCGGCAATGCCGGAATCAAACATCTGGCCGGCGGGACCCAGGCCGAATACCTGCTTCGGGCCGAGCTCGACAGCCAAAAATTCACCGCCGGGGATGGCTGGAACTGGGTACGCGGCACCCTGCGAGTCTCTTTGCTCGAAACAGCCAGCGGCAATGTGATCGGTTCCCATCAATGGTCGTACAAGAGTTCGGCGCTCCAGCCCGCAATGGCGGAGATCAGGGCCCGCGACGAACTGGCGGGCCTGCTGGCGCAGGACCTCCTAAAGGTACTGGTCGAACTCGGTGACGTTGCCGAGAATCCACGGCGATAACCGATCCCTTTCGCGCCGGCCCCACCGCCAGTTTCTGCTCCCATGCCTTGCGGAAGCGAGTCGCTGCCCCGGGAGAGAAGATCGGTCAAGAGGATTCTTGAAGCGGCACCATGGGCATCTCCCAGTCCACCCAATCTTTGCTAGGCTTTATCTTGTCCGCAAGTTTCCTTCAGCGAAATGAAACGAGGAGGAATGTCGATGAGAAAAGAACAGTACGTCTGCCTCGTCTGCGGTTTCAACATGATCGGGTTCCATCCAGATACGTGCCCTTTTTGCGGAGCAAAAAAGGATCGGTTCATTACCGCCGAGGAATGCTCAGCCCGCTTCAAGGTAGTGGGTACGCGGGTCAACGAAAAGGTGACCAGGCTCAATTCCCAGCCGTCGCTCGGCTTCGAACATGCCGCCTACCGCATCGAAACCGGAGGCAATGCCTGCTGGATCGACTGCCCTTCCTCCTTCGATTCCTCCTTGCCGAAAGCCGACACCATCCTGTTCACCCACCACCACTTTCTCGGCGCCTCCAACCTCTACCGGGAGCATTTTGACGCCCGGGTATACATCCACCAGGCCGATTCGAACCATGAAATCTGCCGTCCCTTCAGTTTCGATGAAACCTTCACCCAGGATTTCAATCATCTCGGCATTCAGGCTTTTCAGGTCGACGGGCATACCCCCGGATTCACCTTCTTCATCTTCGAGGAGACGTTGTTTATCTGCGATTACGTCTTTCTCGAAGGCGATGCCATGAAGTTCAATCCGTTTGGCTCCTTGGAGCGGACCATCGCCGGCGGACGCCGCATCCGCGAGCATCTCGAAGGACGGAAGGTTGCCCAGGTCTGCGGCTACAATTACGTGATCGACTATCCCGACTGGCAGCGCAGGTTCGAAGCGGGACCGACTTTTGAGGGTTTTTGAGGAAAAGATATCGTATCAATCGCGTCAATTCGGACTGGCTTGCCTGTCGCTCCTCGGTCCTCTTCACTCTGGGGCAGCCAGCACAGGAAGCAACTTTTCACTGCCTAACAGCTCGCCATAACGAACGCAGTTAGAAAACAGGGAGGAGATTTCTGATGAAAAAGCTTTTCGGAACAGCCGTATGTGGCATTTTGCTTTTTGCCCTGACACCTTCGGTCCGGGGCGCAGGTACTCCCGAAGAGGCAAAGGAACTGGTCGCGGAAGCAATCGCCTTTTACAAGACAAACGGCAGGGAGAAAGCCCTGGCAGAATTCAGTAAACCGAAAGGACAATTCGTAAAAGGGGATCTTTATATTTTTGTCTATGATCCAAACGGGACAATCATAGCGCACGGAGGTGATGCAAAACTCGTAGGCCAAGATTTCACCAATTTCCAGGACCCTGATGGAAAATATTTCGCACGTGAGTTCATCAAGATTGGCCCAGAAGGGGGATGGGTTGATTATAAATGGATGAACTATTTAACAAAGACGGTTGAGCCAAAAATGGCGTACGTGCAGAGAATCGACGATGTCATCATCGGATGCGGGGCATATAAATAGTTTTCATCCGGAAACGGCCCCTTTCCTCATATGAAAACTACACCGTGTTCACCTGAATTTTCACAGGCACCAAATTAGTTATGGACCTTCATTAATATAAAAAAGACCCGCCCCTTTTTCAGGCGGGCCTTTTCTTTTTAAGGAATCTGCAAATCATGCCGTGGCTGTTTTTGAGTGACGCCGTGAAAACGACCCTGGCAGCCCCCCCTGAATTTATATCTGGAGGATAGAACCACAAACAAACCTCCTGTGTAGGGATCGATGTCGCCTCTAGTGGTCCTAACGGCGGGTATGAGGGACTCCAGATGAAACAGGAACCATCGGTTCGCCATTGCAAACCAAGTCAGCGTCGCACTCGGTCCAGCAAACCTCACCTTTGCACACTTTGGTCACTGTTAATTCCACGTCATATTCACCAGCTTTACCGACCAATACATCACCATCCTGAATGACCATTTTTATCCTCCTTTTCGTTGGATATCACTGTCTCTCGCGAATGTCTTTAGTATATCCCAGATGTACTCACGAACAAGCCCTGACCATTAGATCAATAACATGTCCGAGGGATGAGTCACGCAAAACATATGCACGCAACGCGCGAAACATGGTCGGGGAATGCCGGAAACTTCGTAACGATCAATCTCAAGATTCACCTCATTATGAGACCAACACCGCCATCAACCTTCGCTTCGGCCCGGATAGTCGGACAGGCTCCCAGGGTTTGCCTTTGGCATCGCCGGTGTTACCCTATTTCAAAGCACTAAATTTTTTCTCTTGGATTTATTGCGGATATCGTATCTGTAGCAAGGAGGATGTTATGCGTACACAGGTGGACGAAATTGCTCCTGGTCTTTTCCGTATTTCGACGTATATCGCCAGGTACGACCTCCAGTTCAATCAATTCCTGGTTCAGGACGACGAACCGCTGCTTTTCCATACCGGCATGAAGAGCATGTTTGATCTGGTACGTCATGCGGTGGAGAAAATACTCGACCCTGCAACCCTGCGCTGGATCGGATTCAGCCACTTCGAGGCCGACGAGTGCGGTTCGCTGAACGCATGGCTCGACATTGCCCCGCAAGCGAAACCGATATGCGGCATTATCGGGGCCACGATCAACATCCACGATTTCACCGACCATCGGGCACACGTGCTGGCCGAGGGGGAAGTTCTGGTCACTGGCCGAAACCGCTTCCGTTTTCTGGAAACACCCCAGGTGCCCCATGGTTGGGATGCCAGCCTGCTTTTCGAGGAAACCGGCAAGACGCTTTTTTGCTCCGATTTGTTCCTCCAGAACGGCAATGCCGAACCTGTGATGGATAAGGATCTCCTGGGGCGGACAAAGGAAACCCTTGTTCGCTTCGAAGCGAGTCCGTTGGCGAACTCCTTCCCCTATACGGCGAAGACCAAAGGCATCCTGCATCGCCTGGCAGATCTTGAGCCGCAGCGTCTTGCCGTCATGCATGGCTCAACGTTCGTTGGCGACGGTGGCGATGCGTTGCGCAAGCTGGCTGTCATGATGAAAGAAGTCCTGGCACCGTAATTTTTCGGTGGCCGCTTGCCTCCTTAGGCACTTCCTCAAAGTCGACAAAAATCCATGTACCGCTACTCATCCGTTGCCAATCCGCCAAAAAAGTTTTAACATTCCCTTCAATATCCCAATGAACTGCCATTGAATTTCAACAGAGACGGGCAGCCTGCCATGTTCCATTTTTTTTAGGAGGAAAGACATGAACGAAGTGAACCAAAACACCAAATTTTGTACCGCATGTGGGAAACAGATTCACCAACTGGCAGAGATCTGCCCCAACTGTGGCGTGCGGGTTGCCGGGAGCGGTGGCTCTTCGCTCAACAAAGTTGCACTTCTGCTGCTTACCTTTTTTGTCGGTGGTTTCGGCGGACACAAATTCTATTTGAAAAAATATGGCCAGGGGGTGTTGTATCTATTGTTTTTCTGGACGGGTATTCCTGGGCTGGTCGCACTGGTGGAGTTTATCCTTTATGCCCTCAAGCCTGAGGAAGAACTGCGGCGACTTTATCCTGCAACAAGCGGAGCAGGAGTGGTTCTGGCCATCGTCATTCCTTTGGTTATGGTGGCGTTTATCGGTATTCTCGCGGCTATCGCCATCCC
Source organism: Pelobacter sp. UBA6093 (assembly GCA_002435955.1). Classification (GTDB taxonomy): domain Bacteria; phylum Desulfobacterota; class Desulfuromonadia; order Desulfuromonadales; family Syntrophotaleaceae; genus Syntrophotalea. The sequence continues at coordinate 25,178 of DIWZ01000005.1, read as the reverse complement.
CCAATTTGCCAGTTATCGCAGCAAGGCTTTCGATTCTGCGGCGCAATCAGATCTGCAGAATATGCACAGCTGTTTTGAATCCTATTTTTCCAGCAACTTTGAATATCCCGCTTCTTTAGAGGCGCTTTCCAGTCAGAGCTGTGGGCATTTGAGCAGTGGGGTCAAGGTGTTTGTTCAGCCTACTGGTGACCAATTCTTGATGTTCGGTTTTCATGAAAATGGCAATCAGGCATACCTGATGACAGCAGAAAACACCGAGATGACCACTCTTTCGCGGCAAGAGGCCGAACAGGCCTTGGAGGACGAATTTACTGTTACCGAGCAGGTCGATAATCTCTCCATGATTGTGTCAAACAACTGAAGCAACAGATTGTCGATTCAACTTCAAGGGGCACCACCTGGAATGAGAGCAGTACATGACAGGAAATATATTTGACGCGTTACCTGCAGATGTTTCAACGGAAGTATTTGAGGATATAGTTCGGACACCACATGTGCGGATCGAACGGATCCTTTCCAAAGGGCATTCCTCACCCGAGGTCGGCTGGTACGATCAGGATGAAAACGAATGGGTGATCGTGCTGGATGGTTCCGGGTCGATTCTCTTTGAGGATGGCAGGGAAGTTGTCCTGAACAAGGGCGATTACCTCAATATCCCTGCACATTCCAGGCATAAGGTATTGTGGACGGACAAAGAGGGTTTAACGATCTGGTTGGCGGTTTTTTATGCTTAACCAGGCAGCTCGGCTGCAGTGTAGCAGAAGGGGAGGATCCCAATGGTAAACGATCAGGATGTCGTCAAAAAGACCACGAATTATATCAAGAGATCGATCACGCTGAAGATACTTTCCGTGGGTTTCCTGATCCTGCTGTTGCTCATACCGGCCGGAATGATAAAGGGGCTGATACGCGAACGGCAGTCCCGACGAGACTCGGTGGTGCAGGAGATCAGCAATAAATGGGGAGGCAGCCAGACGATCACCGGGCCGTTTATGACCGTCCCTTTCAGGACCTTTTTCAAGGACAATCAAGGCAGGACGCAATCCAATCTGAACTATCTGCATATCCTGCCTGAAACCCTGGACGTGACGGGGGTGATGAAACCCGAGGTGCGTTATCGAAGCTTATTTGAGGCGGTTCTCTACAACATCAAGCTTACGTTCCGCGGGAACTTCAAGGTGCCGCCAACGAGCCAGTTGAACATCGATCCCAAGAACATCCTCTGGGACAAGGCGCAATTGTCGCTCGGCATAAGCGATATGCGCGGCATACAGGACAAGATCGAAATAAACTTCAACGGGGCCGTTCATCATGCCAACCCCGGACTCAAGACCACCGATCTTGCCGAGGCCGGTGTCAGCACGCTGGTCGGTCCGCTGGCGCCGAATGGACCCAACAGCTTTTCGTTCGAGGTGAACCTGAATGGCAGCGAGCAGTTGAGCCTTATCCCCGTTGCCGAAACCAATACTGTCAAGATGACCTCAAGCTGGCCCTCGCCAAGTTTTAACGGCGCGTTCCTGCCGGCTACCCGCAAGGTGACGAAGGACGGGTTTGCCGCAAACTGGAAGGTCCTGCACCTGAACAGAAACTTCCCGCAGTTCTGGGAAGGTTCCCATTACAAGGTCACGCCATCGGCCTTTGGGCTAAAATTGATATTGACAGCGGATGTCTACCAGAAATCGACCCGGCTCGCCAAATATTCCCTCATGTTCCTGGTGTTCACATTTGCCGCGTTCTTCTTTTCCGAAATCATCAACAAGCGAAGAGTGCATCCCATCCAATACATCCTCGTCGGGATGGCAATCCTGATTTTTTATACGCTGGTCCTGTCATTGTCCGAGCACATGCCTTTCAATCTTGCTTACATTCTGTCCGCATTCGCTGTGACGGGCATTATTTCCGGATATGCGAAAGCCATCGTGTCCAATTCGAGGTTTGCGCTTACGATCGCCGGTTTGCTGACGATTCTGTATGGCTACCTGTTTATCGTTCTGCAGCTTGAGGATTATGCCCTTATCATGGGCAGTGTCGGGCTGTTGGTTATCCTCGCCATAGTGATGTACATGACGCGCAAGATAAACTGGTACGAAGTCGAGACGGCGCAGCCGGAAAACGACCGCTGACCATGAGGATGTTCGCCGGAGAGGAAACCGAGCCCTGCCTGCAGGATCAGGTGCTGTCCGATCCGGCGATTTCAGGTTTTGACGGATCCTGAGAGTGGACCTGCATCACAAAGGGTGGGGGGGATAAATGCCCCGGAGGCTGAATTGGCATCCGGGGCATTTCAAAATAATAAGCAGGGGGTATCAAAGATAATCAGGATAATGCGGACAGGGTAACCCGACGAACGACTTAGCTTGTGTCCATCCGGAAACTATGGATGGACACGGGCTAGTTTTCATATGGGAAACGAGCCGTTTCCGGATGAAAACCAGCTTTATTTCTCCCGGTAGATCAGGGAATAGGTAAAGCTATTCGGATCGTAGAAATCCAGCGGCTTGCCACCCACCTCGGCATATGGATAGCCGAAGGTATTGAGCGGCGCGCCGGCTTGTAGCGGGTTGAGCACCAGGTCCCGCCCGGTAGCGAGCTTGAGGCGGTAGGCGTCGATCCCTCCCCAGAAATAGTCGCGCAGTTTACGGATCTTGTCCGAATCGAGATCCAGCTGTTCGACCAGCATGGCCTTGCGGACATCGGCCGGGTCGGCAGGGATCCAGCCGGCACCGGGCACAAAGAACTCTGCCCAGCAGTGTTGCCATGTGGTGATATCCTGTTCAGGGGGCTTGCCGAGTCGCACTCCGAAGATTTCACGAGCCGGCACCCCGGCCGCCCGACAAAGGGCGACGAATACTGAGGAAATATCGGTGCATTTGCCGCCGGGATCGAGGAGCAGGGTGCAGACATCACCCTTGCCGCAGCCTCGGGTGTCCGGATCGCGGTACATGTTTTCGACCGTCCAGTCGTAGATCGCCTTGGCTTTGTCGAGATTGGTGTTCTTTCCTTTGACGATGGCCGAGGCCAGTTGCTTTACCGCACCGTCGATCGGGCCAAGACTGGTGGGGGCGAGAAATTCGGCATAATCTGCCGGATTCCAGGCTGCTTCCGTGGATGGGAGATCGCTGCGGATGATTTCCCGACGATCGACAGTGAAGGAAAAGACCAACTTGCGGCTGGCGGCACCTCTGGGCCACTCGGCGTAAAGAGCCGGGTTGCCGTTAACCTTGTCGGTGTAGACCCCCGAGGCGGCAAAGTCGCCGCTGATCCGGATGTTGCCGACGGTCTGGTCGCGGTCGGTTACCGGGTAGGGAATCCATAGGCGTACCGTTTCGTCCTTGGCTTGGGCGGTAAGATCGAAATTCATGGTGACGGCGCCGGAATGGCTGCCAGCCCAGGCTGACGGGGCGAATGCGAGCAAACAAAGGGTGAATAGCAACAGGGGTTTTTTCACAAAGGTCTCCTGACGAAGTGATAGACGGCTGAAAAAAGCGTCGTTGGAATATAGGCAATAGACAGTGTGTGGTCAAATTGATTATTTCGGTTTGATGGATGGAAAGTATTTAAAAAAACGATAGGCAATGGCGGTCCTGATTTTTAATACGCTTGTCTTGTCATTGTCCGAGCACATTCCCCACCTCAATGGCAATCTTCTTGCTGCCGGGAGTCGGTCGGCCTGTCCATGAGGCGGCTGCAAATTCAGCCTGTTTTTCGACAGGCTTCCGGATGAAAACTAGAACGCAATTCAAGCCCCCCATCACTCACACCCAAAAAGTAGTTGACATATATTCAACTTCCTATATATTCAAAAAACACTATTTATTTGCATCCGTAATATACCCAGGACAACCAGAGTCTGCACCCCATTTCCGATTTCCACACCCGGAGGATCAAATGGCAAAATATCTGATCGTTGGCGGCGTTGCCGCCGGCATGTCGGCAGCAACGCGTCTCAAGCGACTTGACGAAACGGCGGAAATCATCGTGTTCGAAAGAGGCGATTATGTTTCTTATGCGAACTGCGGCCTGCCTTACTACATCGGCGATGCGATCACCGAGCGGGGACGGCTGCTGCTGCAGAGCCCTGCAGGGTTCAAGGAACTGTTCAACATCGAGGTACGCACCGGAAACGAGGTGCTGGCCATCCGACCCGGTGAGAAACAGATCCGGGTCAAAGACCTGGCCACGGGCCGCGAATACGACGAATCCTACGATAAGCTGCTCCTCACCCCTGGAGGTTCGCCGATAAAGCCGACGATTCCCGGGTGCGATCATCCGGCGATTCACACCCTCTGGACCATTCCGGATTCGGACCGGATCCGCGCCCTGGTGGACGACGGCAAGGTGAAAAAGGCCTTGGTGGTAGGGGCGGGTTTTATCGGCCTGGAGATGGCGGAAAACCTCCATGCGCGGGGCATCCACGTCACGGTGGTGGAAATGGCGAATCAGGCCATGAATGTCGTGGACTATGAGATCGCTGCCATGGTCCACCGGGAAGTGGCGATGCAGCAGGTGGAACTGCTGCTGGAGGACGGCGTTGCGGCATTCGACCAGGGAACCGACGGCAGCGTGATCGCCCGCCTGACCAGCGGCAAGTCGGTGGAGGCGGATCTGGTCCTGCTGTCCATCGGCGTGAAACCGAACACCGGCTTTGTTGCGGATTCCGGGATCGAGCTGGGCGCCCGGGGGCATATCATTGTCGATGACCATCTCCGGACCAGCGACGAGCACATCTTTGCCGCCGGCGACGTCATCGAGGTGCTGCATCCCCTGACCAACCAGCAAACCGCGATACCGCTGGCGGGACCGGCTAACAAACAGGGCCGGATCGTTGCCGGTAACATGCTTGGCAGACAGCCCCGCAGCTACAACGGCACCATGGGCACCGCAATCGCCAAGGTTTTCGATCTCACCGTGGGCATGACCGGCCTTTCGGAGAAACTTTGCAAAGCCAAAAATATTCCCTGCGGTACTCTGATCATCCATCCCAACGACAGTGCCGAGTACTATCCCGGCGCCATGAAGATGTGCCTCAAGCTGGTCTTCTCACCGGAAAGCCGACGGGTGCTGGGCGCCCAGGCAACCGGCTATAACGGGGTGGACAAGCGCATCGATGTCATCGCCACGGCCATCATGGGGCACATGACCGTCGACGATCTGGCGGAAATCGAGCACGCCTACGCGCCGCCCTATTCATCGGCCAAGGACCCGGTCAACATGGCGGGCTTCGTGGCCCAGAACATCCTCGACGGACTGATCCGGACGGTCACCTGGGAGGATGTCGATACCTCGGATAGCTCGGAGCAGTTGCTACTCGACGTGCGGACCCCGGCGGAATTTTCCACGGGCAGCATGCCGGGGGCCATCAACATCCCGCAGGCAAACCTCCGCGAACGGCTCGGCGAGATCCCCCGGGATAAAAAGATAATCGTTTTCTGCCGGGTGGGGCTCATCGCCTACAACGCGGCGCGCGTTCTGCACGCACACGGATTCACCAACCACTACAACCTTTCAGGGGGCTATGAAACCTGGCATGTGGCCACAATGCCGCAGGCTTCAGTCGGCAAGGTGCTCCTTCCACCCGCAACGGAACCGGGGAAAGTCATCGACATGCAGACAGCAAGGGAAAGCTTAGCGAAAGTCGTGCAAGTAAATGCCTGTGGCCTGCAGTGCCCCGGTCCGGTGATGCGGCTCAAGCAGGAGATGGACCGCATCGAGCCGGGCGAGGCGATCTCGATCACGGCCAGCGATCCCGGATTTTACGCCGATGCCCCGTCCTGGGCTCGGGCGACCGGTAATGTCATGCGCGAGATCAGCGTGCAAAAGGGGATCGTCACCGCGGTCATTGAAAAAAGCGGCGCAGCAGCCCCGGCGACCGCCCTGTCGAAGGGCGACGACAAGACCATTATCGTCTTTTCCGGCGACCTGGACAAGACCATCGCCAGCTTTATCATCGCCAATGGCGCCCTGTCCATGGGTCGCAAGGTAACGATGTTTTTCACCTTTTGGGGGCTGAATGCCCTGCGCAAGCCGGAAAAGGTCGGCGGTCTCGGCAAGAACCTCATCGAAAAGGCCTTCGGCTGGATGATGCCGCGCGGCAGCCAAAAGCTCGCCCTTTCGAATATGAACATGGGCGGGATCGGCGGCAAGCTGATCCGCGGCCTCATGAAACACAAGAACGTACCCGCCCTGGAAGAGATGATGGCCATGGCAATCGAAGGGGGCGCGAATATCGTGGCCTGCCAGATGTCCATGGACCTGATGGGGATTCGCGCGGAAGAGCTGATCGACGGCGTTCAGCTCGGCGGGGTTGCCACTTACCTTGAGGCTTCGGAGCGTTCGGACAATAATCTGTTCATCTAACCGGTGCGCGACATACACCTCCAGCGACTGGTAAAATTCCGGCGGCTTCGATCGAGGACGATCACCTCCAAGCGCGGACGGTTGATCGACGCCTGGGCCGCCTCCAGCCTCCTAACGGCTGATGCCGAGTTCGGTACTCTCCGGCACTGTATTCAGATCTTTTTGGTGGGTCACCCGATTAACGGCACAGCCGGCCAGGACAACGGCGGCCAGCAGCAGATAAATCAACAGTCTTTTTCGCATGGTATGTACCTCAAGGGGAAATTGCTCGTTTCCCGTATGAAAAAGTCTCACCCCAATGCCCCTGAGCATGGGCCTGCATCACGGATTAAACGGCCAGAAGATGGGGATCATGAAGGTTGCCAGAAGCCAGAATATCAGGTTCAGCGGGGTTCCGACCTTGAGGAAATCGGCAAACTTGTAGCGTCCCGGCCCATAGATGAGGGTGTTGGACTGATAGCCAACCGGAGTCATGAAGGAGGCTGAGGCCGCATAGGTCACGGCCATCAGGAAGGGCCGTGAATCGACCCCCATCGCCTCGGCGGTGGCGATGGCGATGGGGATGAGCAACGCCGCTGTGGCGTTGTTTGACATGACCCCGGTTGTGACCGAAGTCATAAGGTAGAAGGCCGACATCAGTGCCATCGGGCCCCAGGTTCCGACCGTCGCGACCAGTTGGTTGGCAAGGAACAGAGCCGTGCCGGTTTTTTCCATGGCCAAGCCAAGTGCCAGCACCCCGCCGAGCAGGAAGACGATCTTCCATTGGATCGCCCCATAGGCCTCCTCAAGGGTCAGGCAGCCGGTGAGGACCATGAGCACGGAGCCGGCAATGGCGCTGACCAGAATCGGAACTATCCCGAGGGCGGCGCTGGCGACTACCGCGACGATGATGGTCAGGGCCACGGGAATTTTCTGACGCCGGAAATCCGGGGTATTCACCTCGGAGATGATGACGAAGGCCTGGTATCCGTGCAGGAGTTCCACAAATTGGTTCGGCACTTCGATCAGCAGCACGTCTCCGGGATACAGAACGATGTCTTCCAGGTGGGTCCGCATCAACCGGCCGCGGTGCCGGATGCCATGTACGGTGCCGCCCACCAGGGTGCGAAACCGGGCGTTTTTCAGGGTCTGGCCCTCCAGCCTGGAATTGGGTCCGATCACCGCCTCCACCAGCAAGGTCCCTTCCTTTTCCAGGGTGTCGTGCCAGGTCGCCTCCGAGCGGAGGGTATACCCGTCCAGTTCCTTCAACTTGCGTACCTGATCCACATCGCAGCGCACCCGCAGCACATCACCCGGCTGCAAGGCCACTTCCCGAGCCGGCAATCGCACCTTTTGACCGCTTCGCACGATCTCCTGGACCTCGACGTCGAGTTTGGCAAGGGGGGTGTGGGAGATGGTCTCGCCGATAAATTCAGCGTCTGATCCCACCATGACCTCGACCAGATAGTCCCGCCGCACATCTTCCAGGGCCATGCCTTTTTCGAAGCCCCGTTCCGGAATCAGCCGCACCCCGATGAGAGCCATATAAAGGATGCCCGCGACGAGAATGATGACTCCGAATTTGGTGAACTCAAACATCCCGAAGGCCGGGGCGCCGTACTTGACGGCCATGGCGCTGACCAGAATATTGGTGGAAGTACCGATGAGTGTGCAGACGCCGCCGAACAGGGCGCCGAAGGACAGGGGCATGAGAAGTTTGGAGGGACTGACATTCAAGTCGCGGGAGAGGCCCATGACGATGGGGAGGAAGATTGCGACAACAGCGGTATCGTTGATGAAGGCCGAGAGGAAACCTACGGTCAGCATCAGGACCAGCAGCGCCAGCCAGAAGTTGCGCCGTCCAATGCGGGTCAGGATTCCACCGATAAAATTAACCGCCCCGGTGTGGTAGAGCCCGCCGCTCAGGATGAGCATGGCGGTAACGGTTACGGTGGCCGGGTGGCTGAAACCGGAAATCCCCTCCCCGGGCGTAACCACCCCGCTCAGAATCAGGGCCACCATGATGATCACCGATACCAGGTCAACCGGCAGTTTTTCCCAGGCGAACAAAAGAACGGCAAAAAAGGTGACGGCGAGGACAAAAATCATTTCACCGGTCATGAGGGCCCTCATGCAACGTACGTCTTGGGTTCAATTGCCTCCCGCCGAGGGATTGCCTTCCGCGCGAATCCCTGGCAAAACAAAATCCAAGCAAGCGGGATGATCCTGTCGCCAGGATCCTGCAAGGTATTATACAGCAAACGGGCAGGGTAGTTTATCGGGAACTCTGCCTTAATACTTTTTGGAATTTTCGCTGATGGCAGGCTTGGCTGCTGTCCGGGATGCGTCAGCCTTGTTGCCTGGAAGGTTGCATGAAAAGGCGGGTACGATAGGCTTGTTGTTAGCTGGAAACATTTTCAGGCAGATTGTCAGCAACCTGGCAGTCGTGTTGCGCGGGAAAGGAACAGCAGATGGCAAAGGTACTGTGCATGTTCGCCAGCCCCCGGGAAGGGCTGAGGGGATGCCCACCACCTGCTAAATCCTTTGGTAGACCGGCTCCACCTTGGGCATCCCGGAAACTGCAATGGAGGAAAGTAAGCAATGGCAATAGAGGTATTGTCGATCATCAAAGCTGTCATGCCGTATCTGACACAGATTGCTGCGGCTGCAATTCCGGCCTTTACATCCAAACCGGAAACAGCCAAATCAGATCCGGTGGTATCCAGGCAAATTGAAGAACTTCAATCAGCCGCTACACAAAATGCACAGTCTATTCAAGTGCTTGCAAATAAGCTCCAGCAAGCCATCCTGGATATTGAGAGCGCGGCACAAGCAGGCCGCAAGCAGGTCGCTGCCTATAAAGCCATGATACTTGTTTCGCTTGGGCTGTCTGTTATTTCGGTTGGAATTTGTATCTACGTGCTTCTGCGTTGAGCATCAATTTTTTAATGATCCGTCGATTGACGCCATTTTTCGACTTCAGCGAGCCATTGGATCGGATAGTCGATAACTACTGATGCTTCGCCGGCGAAGACCCGCCCTGTGTTGGAGTCAAGGGTAATCCATTCCCCTTCCGTCAGGAACCGATCACCGAACTTAACTACCCGGCGTGCCGGATCGATCCCTAAAGTGCTGCAACCGGTAATGCATGCCTTGCCGAGCTGCCGTGCCACTACCGCCGCGTGAGACGTGCGATTTCCCCGGGCCGTCAGCACTCCGGCGGAGAGGGCAATTTCGGCGATGTCGGCCGTGGCCATTTCTTCACGAACCAGCACACCCGGCCGCCCTTGTTCGGAAAAACGTCGGGCGGCTTCCATGTCGAGGGCGAGGGGACCTGCGGCCACGCCGATACCCGCCGGCTGACCTTGGCACAGCGGCAGTTTCTCCTCCAGGGACAACCGTTGCCGCTGAATGTCGCCCAGGACAAGGCCACTGAGACGGGCAAGGGCATCGCTTTTCCCGATAATCCCCTCTCCGACCTGTTCCACCGCAATCCGCAACGCCGCCCATGGCGTCCTCTTGGCAGTCCGCGTCTGCAGCAGGTAGAGGATACCGTTCTGCAGGGTGAATTCGAACTCCTGGGCATCGCCGTACTCCTGCTCGAGCGCGGCACAGATATCAAGCAATATCTGCTCGGTTTCCGGCAGGGCCCAAAACAGCCGCTGTGCATCGGAGCCGATGGTGCGTCCGGAAACGATATCTTCTCCCTGACTGTTGAACAGGAAATCGAAGTACAGCCTGTTTTCGCCGGTATCCGGGTCGCGGGTGAAACCGACCCCAGCACCCGACGTCCCTCCCGCATTGCCGAACACCATCTGCTGGATGGTGGCTGCTGTGCACAGATCATCGGTCAGCCCGTAAAGGCGGCGGTACTCTTTAGCGCGGTGCGAGGTACACGAGGCAAGAACCGCCTGCACCGCGAGCTCGAGCTGGTCAAACGGGTCCTGGGGGAACGACCTGCCGGTCAGCTCGTCGTACAGCCGCAGGTAGGTTTGGGTGAGTTCGGCCAGATTCAGATAGTCCAGGTCCTGCAAACGGCCCACCCACTCGCGGGTGAGTATCGCATCGAGCGCCTCGGCGAAGGGTTGCCGGGGTGCTGAAAAGACTACTTCGGCGAAATTCTGGATGAGGCGGCGGTAGGAATCCCAGACCAGTCGCGGATTGCCGGTAATCCGCAGCAGGCCGCGGGCGGTGGTATCGCAAAGGCCGATATTGAGCAGCGTATCCATCATGCCGGGCATCGAAACCGGCGCGCCGGAGCGGACGGACACCAGCAGCGGCTTGCGGGTATCGCCGAAGCCGAGCCCCGTGATGGACTGGAGCCAATGCAGCTGCTCTTCCAGCAGTGCGGGCAGATTTTTCCCGTAGCGTTCGGGATCCTGGTTGCGCAGTCGGCAATGGGCCGTTCCCAAAACAAAGGCGGGTGGCACGGGCAGCCCGAGTCTCGCCATCCGTGACAAGTCAAAGGCTTTCATCCCCATGGCAGCCACGTTGCCTTTTGCGGCGCCCGCAGCCTGGGGGGCGATATTGAAAATGCCGTCAGGTTTCATGTGGTTAACTTTCCATAATCCGACCGAGTATCTGATCGCGCAGGATCATGCCGGTATGCATCAGCGCATCGGCGGCTGACTCCAGCTTCTTTGCGCTTTCGGCGATGACCAGGGTCTGCCGGTAATCCAGCATGGTTCCGACCAGTAGCGCTTTGCGCACCGCGCGTTCCACCGTATCGCTCTCTTGTTCGATGACGATGATGCGGTGAATGGACTCCAGGAAATCGTGCCTGTCGTCCGGTGAACCGCTGCGGTGGATTCCCCGTGCGTTCTCGATCGCTTTCAGGTATTCCTGGGTCCCCTCGACGAGCAGGCGGGCCAGGGCGACCAGTGGCAGACGAATTTCTTCCTCCAGCGCCTCCGGTTTCAGCAGGGTGAGATGGAAGACCGCTTCCTCCAGCTCGTCTGTTATGTCATCGGCAGCCTCGAGCAATTGACGAATGGCATCCGCCTGTTCCGATTGCTTGGCAAACTCACGGGCGCGAATCACCAGTTCGTCGGCCTTGTGCTCCCATTCCTTGGCGCGTCGGCCGAGCTGCTCAAAGCTCGGGAGAGTTTCGGAGCCGGACGAGGTCAGGAGCCCATCGCGGATCCTGGTTGCGATCTCGACGGCCAGTGCGGCGTGATTGCTGGCGAGATCCAGCAGGTTCTGCTGGGCGTTACGGAAGTAGCCGGATAGCTCCACCCGGGCCTGATCGTGGATCATGGCGAGCGGCCGTTTGTCGCGGAAACCCCGGGCGCAGGTCCTGAAGATGAAGCGAAGATAGGCTATCGCCGCATCCTTGCCGAGCAGTTCGGCCAGCGTGACGCCATAGGTCAGGGTTCCGCCGGCCACGAACTGCAGTGCATCGAAGATCATCCGCTCGCCTCCCGCCTTGAGGAAGGCCATGTGACCGATATCGTTTTCCGCGCTCCAGGACAGCAGGGCAAGTGCATCCTTCTTCGGCACAAGACGCTGCAGACGTTTGCGGGCCCGGTTCCAATCGATCATAAAGACCAGGCGGGAGCCGAGGTGCGACAGATAGTCCTTGAGGTCTCCCTTGTTCCGCGCCTGGTAGGTGCCGACGCAGAGGTGGTAGACCCCTCCTTCGAATGCCTGGTCGGTGAGGGAACGTACATCCGTCCAGTCAACGCCCCGGTCGGCGAACATCCCCTGGAAGAAAAGCAGGCGGAGAAGATGGTTGTCGGAGTAGGTCATCGTCACCCGATTTCCCTCGATATGGATTACCAGCACATGTGCGTCTGTGGTGCCGATATCATTCTGGATGATCAACTTCCGATCGATCCTGGTCGCGGTGGTGCCGAGGCCGGGATGTTCGAATTTGAGGGCGTGCGTCCGGTTAAGCCCTTTCATAAATGCAGCGACCAAGGCTCGATCGTCACTCCGCAGCCCGTAGGTCAGCGCACCGTCAACGCTCTCAGTGGCGATCTCGGCCTGTAGGCTGTTCAATGTTTTGTGCATTTCCATGATAAGCAGATGCAGACTGTCGCCGCCGACCGGGTTCCCCGAAGTCAGCGCCGCGATATCTGTCCCGGTAACGGTGTCGTCCTCGCCACACCAGGGCGCGCCGGACACTCCCTGCAACCGTTGAGTGAACAGATCTGCCTCCGGTTTTTGCGCTGCTTCGAACGGGGCGATCATCGCCAGCAGGTCATCATGCAGTGCCGAGCAGAGCGCGCGCGCGTGAGGCATCGCATAGTTGTCCGGTCCGCACCTGACGCTTTCTGCCACGACATCATCGTAGGATGCATCCGCGACGCCGCATGCCAGTCGTTCCGCGTGCAGATCGGAGAAAGCCGCGTCAGGGGAATCCGCATGGGATTTGGCTGTCTGCAGGAGGGTCAGGCGATACTTCGCGCGGTCGTTGGCAGCGAGCGCCTCATTCAAAAGGGACGGCAAGAGGAGCGGACTCTCACCAAGGGCGGCAACTATTCGGGCCTTATTGCTCATGGTTAATTCTTTCCGGAACTGTCGGATATACCGTTCATTCCGCAATTGTCGAACGCACCGGCTTGGTTAACTCAGGATGGATATAATGTCTTAATGTTCAAGCCAGCTGTTTTAACTTTACAAAATAAACATAAGGGCAAAATGTGCTTCAGGTTAAATTTTAACATAGTTGAAAGTATTCAGAACTTTGCTACAGGGACGTTTCGGGTAATTTTACAATCTTCATTATCTTCTTCCTATGTCACGATATCAGTGTATGGATATTCCTGGTCTACTGCGGAATGTCATGGTCCGAGGCATCGAACTGGCTCAATGCGAAGCTGAAGTTGTCGTTGTTCTATAAACCCATCAGCCCTGACTTGTCAGGAAAATTAGCGTGGGAGTGCCCCGCCCAAGGCGGTTGAGTTGGTTCCGGCTGCCTGGCTAGGCCGGTCTCTGCTGCCGGGTAGCCCTGACATGAATATAGGGAGATGACAGCATTTTCAAAAATGTGGTTGAAGAGATGGAGCATTCTGTTATGGTTTTTTTGAATGGGGCAACATTCAATTATTAAAGTTCAATTCAGCTTTTCTTGTAAATTCTTCGCATAAAAGAGCTGTTACTGGATTTTTATAGTATTTTAGCAAGGTCTAGTTTTTTTATACAGACAACCTCAACAATAATACTTTATTTATCGTTGTTTATACATATAGGCGTTTTTATTTTATAACCATGGAAAAGGGCGATGCTGAAGGGCGACGAATTACCCAAAATTCATGCGCAAGCGGGTGCCGCAACCGAAAAATTGATGGAACAAAAAGCCCGTTACGTGGCCAGGGGGATTCCCAATCTGGCGACGGTTTTTATTGAAAGTGCGCGCGGTGCGGCCATCCGGGATGTGGACGGCAATATCTATCTCGATTTTTACGGTGGCATCGGTGCGGTGAACGCAGGTCACTGTCCGGACGGGGTGGTGGAGCGGATCCGGGAGCAGGCGGGGAAACTGCTGCACAGCTGTTTCATGGTGGCGGGCTACGAGTCTTACGTACAACTGGCCGAAAAGCTGGTGCGGATCACTCCCGGCGAGGGCCCGAAAAAGGCCATGTTCGTCAACAGTGGCGCCGAAGCGGTGGAAAATGCGGTGAAAATTGCCCGCGCCTTTACCGGCAGGCAGGGCGTGATCGCTTTTGAGGCCGGGTTTCACGGTCGCACCCTGCTGACCATGACGCTGACCAGCAAGGTCAAACCCTACAAACACCAGTTCGGACCCTTCGCGCCGGAAGTGTACAAGGTGCCTTCGGCCTACTGCTATCGCTGCCTGTTCGGTGCCACCTATCCGCAGTGCGGCCTGGCCTGCCTGGAGCATTTCGAACGGTTTTTCGTTACCGAGGCCGATCCTTCCCATATCGCCGCCATGGTGATCGAACCGGTGCAGGGGGAGGGCGGCTTTATCGTGCCGCCGAAGGAGTTTCTGCCCGGCCTGCAGGCCATCTGCAACCGGCACGGTATCGTTCTCATTGTCGACGAGGTGCAGACCGGTTTCGCCCGCACCGGTCGCATGTTCGCCTCGGAGCATTTCGGCGTTACCCCCGACCTGCTGACCCTCGCCAAGGGCATCGCTTCGGGTTTGCCGCTGAGCGCCGTGGTGGGCAAGGCCGAGATCATGGATGCACCGACCCCGGGCCGTATCGGCGGGACTTTCGGCGGCAATCCGGTGTCCTGCGCCGCGGCCCTGGCCACCATCGAAGCCCTGGAGAAAGAAGACCTGAGCGGGTGCGCGCGGCGGATCGGCCAGCTGCTGACCGGCAGGCTGCAAGAGCTGCAGCAGCACTATCCGCAAATGGGGGATATCCGCTCCCTGGGAGCCATGGTGGCGGTGGAATTCGTCGCCGATCCGCACACCCGCGAGCCCGCCAGGGAGCTGGCCGCCGCTATGATCGGGGAGTGCCGCAAACGCGGTCTGCTGGTCTTGGGCGCCGGTATTTTCAGCAACGTGGTGCGTCTGTTGCCGCCGCTGGTGGTGACCGGCGCCCAGTTGGAGCGGGCCGCAGAGATTATCGCCGAGTCGTTGCAGGTGGTCCTGCCGAGCTAGTGCCCTGTGCGGTTAATCGTGTCTTCTAATTCTGGTCCTTTTGGCCGCTGTCTGCGTTACGCCTCCTCGGTTTAGGGCTGGCTAGACCTGCGTCGGCGCGCCTTGACAGCGACCAAAATGCCGCAAAATTAATTGACGCGATTAACCAAACAGGACACTAGGCATAAAGGAGGAAGATGAGCGAAACAACTGTGCCGATGGCCACCCTGGAGAGCTTCCGGACCGACTACCTGTTTTACCAGTCGCGTCGTCAACTGCCCTTCATCGAACGGGCCGAAGGCATCTATATCTGGGATCATACCGGCAAGCAATACCTCGATGGCAGTTCCGGTGCGGTGACCTGCAACATCGGCCACGGCAACCACCGGGTTGCCAACCGGCTTGCCGATCAGGCGCGCAAGGCGGTGTTCGCTTATCGCACCCAGTTCGAGAACAAGCCGGCGCATCGTTACGCCGCGGCTTTGGTGGAGCACCTGGCGCCGCATCTGCAACGAATTTTTTTCGTCTCCAGCGGTTCCGAAGCGGTGGAGGCGGCCATCAAGCTGTGCCGTCAATACTTTTTCAACCGTGGCCAGAAACAGCGGCTGCAGTTCATCAGCCGCCGACCTTCCTACCACGGCTCGACCCTGGGGGCGCTGTCGCTGACCACCTATGCTCCCCTGGAAATCCCCTTCCGGTCGATGATTCAGGCCTTTCCTAAGATTCAGGCGCCTTACTGCTATCGCTGCCCCTATCACAAAAAACCGGTTTGCAACCTGGAATGCGCCTGGGAACTGGAAAAGGTCATACTTGAGCAGGGACCAGACAGCATTGCCGGCTTCGTCGCCGAACCGATCGGCGGCGCCAGCACCGGAGCGGCAGTACCCCATCCGAAATATTTCGAAGTAATCCAGCACATCTGCAAAAAGTACGGCATCTTTCTCATCCTCGACGAAGTGATGACCGGCTTTGGTCGCACCGGCAAGCTGTTCGCCTACGAACACTGGAACGTCGATGCCGACATCGTGGTCATGTCCAAGGGCATGACCTCCGGCTATTATCCGCTGGGGGGCATCGCCGCGCGTACCGAATATGTGGAGGAGATGCTGGCACACGGCGGTTTCGCCCACGGACATACCCTGGCCGGCAACCCCATGGGCTGCGCCGTGGGGCTCGAAGTGCTGGACGTGATCATCGAAAACCGGCTGTCGGAGAATTCCGCCCTCATGGGACAAGTCTTGAAACGCGGCCTGGATCGCCTCAAACAACGCTACGAGTTCATCGGCCAGGTGCGCGGCTGCGGGCTGCACATGGCCATCGAGCTGGTACGGGACCGCAAGACCCGCGAACCGTTTCCGCCAGCCTGTAACGTGCACTATCTATTGACCGACGAGGCCTACGATGAAGGCCTGATCGTCTATCCGCGACGGCCGATCAACGGTCTGCGAGGCGATCACGTCATGATCGCCCCGCCGCTGATCATTACCCGCCAGGAAATCCAGGAACTGTTGGCGCGCCTGGACCGCGCGCTGGCGCGCACACAGGCGAAACTGCCGGGGGGTGGCTGAGAATATAAACGGTAAATAATCCAAATCGAAATCGGGATTGCCATCGAAACCGGAAGCTCAGCAATCGATCCCGATAGCGATGAAATCAAATTCCCCTGAATTGTGTTCGGTGATGCAAAGGAGTGCCATGATCGACAAGACTCTGCCCATCGAGGAGGCCCTGGCGGCGGTGCGGGACGGCCACACCGTGATGGTCGGCGGCTTCGGCGCACCGGGCACGCCTTTTTTGCTGCTCGATCATCTGCTGCAGCAAGGCGTGCGGGATCTGACCCTGGTGAAAAATGACGCCAACGAACCGGGGATGGGGATCTCCCGGTTGCTGGAGGCTGGGCGGGTACGTGCCCTGATCGCTTCCCACATCGGTCTTAATGCGACGGCGGTGACGATGATGAACCGCCGGGAAATCGAGGTGCAGCTCTATCCCCAGGGAATCCTGGCGGAAAAGATCCGCGCCGGCGGTGCCGGACTGCTCGGGATTCTGACCGACATCGGCATCGATACCATCCTTCGCGAAAGCCGGCAGTTGATATCGGTGGGGGGGCGCGAGGCGATTCTCGAGCCGGCTCTGCGGGCCGATATCGCGTTGATTCATGCGGCCACCGCCGACCGGGCCGGCAATCTGGTGTTCGCTCGTAGCGCGCGCAACTTCTGCCCCTTGATGGCGATGGCCGCCGACCGGGTCATCGTCGAAGTCGAGGCGGTGGTTCCCACCGGTTCCCTGGACCCAGACGGGGTGCATCTGCCCGGCGCATTTGTCGATCACGTGGTGGTTCTGGATCAACTCACCCCGGATTACGGAGTCTTGCCGCAACATGTCCTATAAACATAAAATCGCCGCGCGTGCGGCCCTGGAGGTGCAGCCGGGCCAGGTCATCAACCTGGGGATCGGCATCCCGACCATGATTCCCGACTATCTGCCGCAGCCGGGCGAGGTTCTCATCCAGGCGGAAAACGGCATCCTCGGCATCGGTCCCCGCTGTTGTGGTGGCGGCGAAGACCGCAATCTCATCGACGCCGGGGCCAACTACGTGACCCTGGCTGCCGGTGCGTCCTGTTTCGATAGTGCCGTGTCTTTCGCCATTATTCGCAGCGGGCGCGTCGATGTCAGCTTTCTCGGCACCCTGCAGGTATCGGCCAACGGTGATTTGGCCAACTGGATCATTCCCGGCCAGATGACCCCTGGTATCGGCGGCGGCATGGAGCTGGCCCAGAAGGCGCGGCGGCTGATCGTGACCACCGCGCATACCACCCGCGACGGCAGTCCCAAGATCCTGCCTCGGTGCACGCTGCCCCTGACCGCCAAAGGCTGCGTCAGAACCATCATCACCGAACTGGCGGTGTTTGACGTCACCCCGCAGGGGCTGATGCTGCGGGAGCTGGCGCGAGAAACGAGCCTCGACGAGGTGCGCGAGAAGACCGGGGTGTCGTTTTTGTATCCGGAAGGGGAAATCCCGCGCTTCTGAGTCGGTTAAAGATACCCTCTACTTAACCATCCTGGGAGACTATCGGATTTTGGCTTTTTCCCCGACAAAGGAGGGATGATGGATGTCCGCGAACGGAAAATTATCGCTACAGTCGACGCTCTGGCCGACGACATCATCGATCTGACCGAACGCCTGGTGCGGCAGCCGAGTGTGTTGGAGCAGGAGGCCGGCGCACTGGGGGTGATGGAGGAGGCGTTGCGGGATCTGGGCCTGCCGCCGGTGCGGGTGCCGATCGAACCTGAAAAGCTGGCAGACCATCCCGGTTTCGCGCCGGTGCCCTGGCGTTACGAGGGACGCTACAACCTGGTGGCAAAACGTCCGGCGGATGCCGCCGGCGGTCGCAGCGCGTTGTTCAACGGCCATCTCGACGTGGTCAGCCCTGAACCGCTGGCGCTCTGGGATACCGACCCTTTCAACCCGGTCCGCCGTGAAGGTTGGCTGTACGGCCGCGGTGCCGGGGATATGAAGGCGGGGGTGGCGGCCATGACCTATGCGCTGCACGCCGTGGAGCGGGCCGGCTTCGGCCTGCGTGCGCCGGTTATCGTGGAGGTGGTGATCGAGGAGGAGTGCTGCGGCAACGGGGCGCTGGCCTGCCTGCAGGCCGGTTATGATGCCGAGGCGGTGCTCATCCCCGAGCCTTTCGGGGCTACCTTGTACACGGCGCAGCTCGGGGTGCTGTGGTTCAAGGTGACCATGCGCGGGGTGCCGAGCCATGTGCTGGCGGCCGGCTCCAGTACCAACGCCATCGAGAAAAGCTGGCCCGTCATCGCGGCCCTGCGCAGCCTGGAAGCCGCCATGAATACGGAGCCGCGACCGGCGGTCTACCGGGACCTCCGGCATCCCCTCAACTTGAACATCGGCATTTTCCGGGGCGGCGACTGGCCTTCCACCGTGCCGGCCGCCGCCGAGTTCCACGGCCGTCTGGCGTTTTTTCCCGGCACCTCTTATTTGCAGGTCTGCCGTCGCATCGAAGCCGCTGTCGCGCAGGCTGCGCAGGCCGATGCCTGGCTGGCGGACAACCCTCCGCAGGTGGAATTCTATGCATTTCGCTCCGAGGGGCATACCATCGGTCGCGACCACCCGGTGCTGGCTACGCTGAACGCCTGTCACCGGGATTTGACCGGCAGGGACGCCGAGAGCTATGTTTCGACCTGCACCACGGATCTGCGGGCCTTTCATCAATTCGGACAGGGGCGAGGGACCTGCTACGGCCCTGTGGCGGAAAACATCCATGCCGCCAACGAACGGGTAAACCTTGCCAGCATCCAGCAGGTCGCCAAAAGCTATGCCCTGTTTCTCGCTCGCTGGTGCGGTCTGGCGGAATAATCCCGGCTGTCGGTTTCCTTAAACCTCGACCAGGATTCGCAAAATCTCCTCCATATGGTTGACCGGCAGCGAGAAATGCCCCTCCTCAGGAAGGAAACGGGCCTGACATTGCGGAATTACGGCGGCCAGGTGGCGCCCCATGATCACTGGCACGGTTCGGTCTTGTTCGCCATGCCAGAGGTGCACAGCAGTGGTGATCCGCCGCAGGTCCAATCCCCAGTCGGAGGCGAGCAGCCGCAGTTCCGCCACCGCTCCTTGCCCGCCGTTGCGAAAGGCTTCCTGAATGGAGCGGCGCAGGATTTGCCTGGTTTCGGCGCCCTGTACCACCGGACGGTCGGGCGTGGCCACCTGCAGCAACAGCAGGGCGAGCAGCGGCTGACGGCGCAGCAGCCGGCCGAGCAGTTCGGCATAGAGCAGGTGGGCAAGGCGCGGCCGATGTCTGGCCAGGTGAAAACTGAAGCGGGCCGGCCCCTTCATAACGTTGTCCAGTCCGGGCAGGGCCACCGGTCCCAGGGGGGCGACCAGGCCAACCGCGGTCAGCCGTTGCGGCAGCCGGCAGGCGCAGGCGACGGCATAGGGGCCGCCACCGGAAACCCCCAGCACGGCGAAGCGTTCAAGTCCCAGGGCGTCGGCCATTTGTGCGACGTCTTGCGGCCAGTCGGCCAAAACGCGTCCCGGCTGGAAATCGGAGCGACCGAAACCTGGCCGATCGGGGGCCAGGATACGGATCCCGAGGCGGCAGGCGGCTGCGTGGGTGAGCCGGGCCTCGAGCCGGGAAGCTGGCAGCCCGTGGAAATACAGGACCGGCTTGCCGTCGGCGGTGCCGAATTCGGCGTAGCAGAGGCTGCGCTCATCGGCCAGGCGGATTTCTCCTTCGCGTGTCAGCATGGCGCAACCACCTCCGGCATGAAGAAACAGTCAGCAGGCAGGCTTGATGGCGTCGCAAAAAGTCCGCCCTCCGGCGTTACGGCGTTTTTTCAGGACCTCGACATACTATATGTATGCCTTCGCCCCTGAAAAACCACCAAGCCTTGTAGGGCGAAATTTTTGCTTAGCCATCCTATGCGTTTTTGCGAGGGCATCAGGCTTAACAACCGGAGGTACTGAGTACCAACGGATCGTGGTTGGCCACCGGTGCCTGTCACCCGGGCGTTACCGCTTCCTGTCCAGCCGGGGTGCGCCGGATATGCAGCGAAACGTCGCACCTGAAAGCCTCCCCCAGTAGATCGCTACGGATTTTTCCGCTGTGCAGCTCCACCGAAAGGTCCTCGTCGGAGTGCAGCGTGATGCTGAGCCGTGCATCGGCCAGTTGGCATTCCATGGACTTTACGGCTTGGTTGCGCCGCCGGTCCAGGCCGTCGGCCAGGCGCAGGATACCGGCCAGCTGTTTGACTTGCCGCTGAACGTCGGCGGGTAGCCGGGCAAAGTTTTCATGCTTTTTGCGGGGCGTTTTTTTGCGGTGATAGCGAGCCAGGTTGGCGACGATTTCCTTCTCCTGGGGAGAAAACCCGAACAGATTGGCATGGCGGATCAGGTGATAGGAATGCTGGTGATGCTTATCGTAATTGATGAAATAACCGACATCGTGCAGGATGGCTGCAGCTTCCAGCAATTGCCGGCTGCGGCCGTCCAGATCGGTGAGCGGGCTGACGGTGTCGAAAATCCGCAGGGCCAGCATGGCAACCTGGTTGGCATGGTTTTCGTTGACATGGCAGTGGCGGGCAAAATCCAGAACCGATGCCATGCCGTTCTGGGCCTGAGGCTGCGGGGCCGTCAGACCATGTTTCGCCAGGCTTTTCAGGATCAGTCCCTGGCGAATGCCGTGGGCGTTGACCCGGAGAAAATTGACATCGAGGTAGCGCATGACTTCGTCGACCGTCGCCACCCCCGCCAGAATAATGTCCGCCCGATCGGCACTGAGGCCCTGCACGGCTTTTCGCTCCTTGAGGGTCTTGCGTCTCAGCATCGCCACCAGGTGCACGACTTCGGAACGCAGGACTTCGTACCCGTGCAATGAGCTGTACTGCTCATTGCGCATCGCCATGACCATGCCGGCAATGGTGGTCATGGTGCCACCCGAGCCGATCAGGCACTGGACGTCGAACTCCTGCACATCGAGATTTTTTTTCAGGGCTGAACGGACATGCTTGCGCAGAGCATTCAGATCCTTTTCCGGGACAGGATCTTTACTGAAAAACCGTTCCGTCAGCACCAGGGTTCCCAGATCCAGAGAGCAAATGGTTTCGATCAGGGCATCGGCGGTAACGATGATTTCCAGGCTACCGCCGCCGATATCGACCAGGGCACAGCGCAGGTTTTCCAGATCGAAATTGTTGCGGGCGCTTAAAAGGGCCAGATCCGCTTCCTCGTCACCTGAGATCACCACGATCTCGATGCCGGTAGACGCTGCCATGGCGTCAACAAAAGCCTGTCCGTTGCGCGCCTTGCGCACGGCGCTGGTGGCCACAGCTTCGATGGCCCGGGCGCCGTAGCCTGAGGCAATCATCTTCATGCGCAGCAGGGCTTCCTCGGCACGTTGCCATGCCTGCGGCGAAATCTCGCCGCTGCCGGCGAGCCCCTCACCGAGGCGGACCGTGGCTTTTTCGTCATCCAGCGTTTTGAAACGTCCCGCCGCATCCACTTCCACCACCACGCAACGTATGGAGTTGGTACCGATATCGATGGCGGCCAGGCGTTGATTGGGTTGTGTCATCAGGGGGCTCCGCGGATAGTGGAAAATAGTAATTCCGATAAGAATGCCACGCGTTTGTCAGGATTTCGTTTCGGTGTGATTCGCTCGCCGACATCGCCGGTGAACCGGAAGAGAAGCCCATGCCCCGTTTTGCTTGAATCCTTGTCTATTCCAACTATACTAACCAGAATAGTCAAAAACAACCCATTGCAGACGAGGTTTAAACATGGGGTCCTGTCTGAAAGGCAAATCCGAATCCAAACCGCAGGATGGTGCCTTCAAGTGCGAGAAATGCGGCGCGGTGAGCGAAAAAAAGAAGCATATTTGCAAACCTGAAAAAATCAAAAAAAAGGACGCCGACAAAGGGAAAAAGAAAGATAAAAAGTGACGGCGTCGCAAAGGGGATGTATGGCAGGAAAAAGCCGGGAATATGTCATGAATGGCCAGGCGGATCCGGGGCCGTTGCGAGCAGGGCTTGACGGCCAGTTTTCCCTGGTCGAGGAATTGCCTCAAAGTCGTTCCTGTACGTATTTTGACAGCTTTGACTGGCGACTGCATGCCGCCGGCTGCACCCTGAGAAAAGAGCTTGTGGAGGGGGAATGTTGTTTCATCCTGTCTGGGGCCGAGGCTGTCGAAGGCTCGCTGGTTCTGGAAGACGACCTCGCTGTCCGCTTCGCCCGGGATTTTCCCGAAGGCCCCCTGCAGGAAAAACTCGCAGTCATCCTGGAGGTGCGAGCCTTGTTCCCGGTCGCCCGACTGTTGGTGCGGGAACAGACCTGGCGGGTGGTCAACCATGACCAGGAACCCCTTTTAAAGCTTTGTTTTTCTGAAAACACCCTGCAGTCGACCGGGGTCCGCAAACGGCAGCTGTTGTTGTCAAGGTTGCGGGTGCTGCCAGTCAAGGGACATCGCGACGTGGCCAGGCAGGTTGAGCAGATTCTGCAGGAAGGGTTCGGGCTGACTCCGTCGGAGGATAGTCTTTTGCAGGAGGCCTTGACGGCTCTGGGGAAAAAGGCCGGCGGAGATCCCCCTCGGGTCAGACTGCAGCTTGATGGGGCAATGCGCACGGATGCCGCGGCCAAGGCCATTCTGCTTGGGCAACTTGACATCCTCGAGGCCAACGAGGCGGGGACCGTGGCTGCGCTCGATACGGAATTCCTGCACGACTTCCGGGTGGCGGTGCGCCGCACGCGCAGCCTGCTGGGGCAGATCAAGGAGATTTTCCCCAACAAAAAACTGATGCGGTTTCGGGACGGTTTTGCCTGGCTGGGACAGGTTACGGGGCCGACTCGCGATCTGGATGTTTATCTTTTGCATTATGACGATTACGTGACCGAATTACCACTCGAGGTGCGTGACGACCTGCAACCGCTGCATACATTTCTGCAAACCCGGCAGCAAAAGGAGCAGGCCAGGCTCGCCAAGGCACTCAGGTCCCATCGCTACCGGCAACTTGTGGACAGGTGGCGGATCTTCCTGCAGGCACCCCTGCCGGCCAGAACCACCCTGGGCAACGCCATGCGGCCCGTGTCCCAGGTCGCCGGGGAACAAATCGCCCAGGCTTATCGACGGGTGATCAAACAGGGCAAAAGGATCACCCGCGCCTCTCCGGCAAGCGATCTGCACCGGTTGCGTAAAAGTTGCAAGAAATTGCGTTACCTGCTGGAATTTTTTCAATCGCTCTATCCTCCCACCAAAATCACCAAGCTTATCAAAGGCTTGAAACTGCTGCAGGACAACCTGGGGGCTTTTCAGGACCTGGAAGTGCAAAGCGCCGCCTTGCGTGAAATGAGTCAGCAGATGGTCGCCGAACAGGAAACCCCGGCGGAGACCCTGGTTGCCATGGGCATGCTGGTAGCGAGCCTTAACCGCAAGCAGCAACAGGTTCGCAAGGCTTTCAAGGCGCAATTCGCCGAATTTCACAAAGCCAAATATCGACGTCTGTTCGAAGACCTGTTTCCGTCCTGATCCCCGGCCCGGGAAGCTTTGCAAAAACCGCCAATTCATTGAAAGGAACGGCATGGCAACCGAGATCGAACGTAAATTCCTGGTGATCGATGATTCATGGAAGGCCGGTGCCTCCCGGGAACTTTACCGCCAGGGCTATCTGTCGGCAGAAAAAGGCTGTACCGTGCGGATCCGGGTGATGGGCGCAACGGCTTTTCTGACTGTCAAGGGGCAAACCAGGGGGCTTTCGCGGGCCGAGTATGAATATCCGATCCCGGTCGCGGATGCCATGGAGATGCTGGAGCGTCTTTGCCTGAAACCACTGATTGAAAAATACCGGTATTGTATCGAACATGCCGGACTGGTTTGGGAGGTGGACGAATTTCTGGCGGAAAACCAGGGGTTGGTGCTGGCGGAAGTCGAATTGCGGGAGGAGGGGCAGAGCATAGTGCCGCCTCCCTGGGTTGGCGAAGAGGTGTCCCAGGATCCGCGTTACTACAACGCCAACCTGGTACGGCACCCCTATTCAAAATGGTAAAGGAGATGTTTCACCTATGAAAACTTTGACACTGCTTCGACATGCCAAATCAAAAGGCAAGGATGGCCCTCTGGCGGATCTGGAACGGCCCCTGAGCCGGGGCGGCAAGGAGGCGGCCTCCCGCATGGGACAACGTCTGGCAGAAAAAGCGCTGGTGCCGGACCTTCTCTTGACCAGCCCCGCCCGGCGGGCGGTTGGAACGGCCCGCAGGGTGGCCAAAAAAATCGGTTTCGGCAAAAAGAAAATCAGGCAGCTGGATGGCATTTACGAGGCATCTGCCGAGGATTTGCTGACCATGCTGCGCCAACTCGACGCAGCCTGCGATCACGTCATGCTGGTGGGCCATAATCCGGGTTTTACGGAGCTGAACAATTTGGTCAACAGTTTTACTATCGATCAGATCCCCACCTGTGGCGTGGTGTGCAGCGAGCTGGACATTGCCGCCTGGTCCGAGCTAGCGGAAGGGCAGGGCCGTTTGGTTTTTTACGACTATCCGGGCCAGTCACGGAAATAAATGCCGAAAGGCCGGAGAATCCATGTTTGAATCCGCGGAACTGGGGCATCAAATCGGCAAGGAAACCTATAAACAGCAGGTTCCCGGATTGCGGGAAGCCTTGCTCGACGCGCAATTCGAACTGGTTCGGAACAAGGATTTTCCGGTCATCATCGTGCTTACCGGATTGGATGGTGCCGGCAAGGGCGAGACAGTCAATCTGCTCAACACCTGGATGGATCC
>DIWZ01000033.1 GCA_002435955.1 Pelobacter sp. UBA6093 | reverse complement strand
CGACAACTACCTTGACACCCGCCGCTTCAGACACCAAAAACCCTCGATCTCTGGACCAGAGGCTTTTCTCGCATTATAGGGATTAAAAGACTTTCTGCAATTTCTCTCAAATCATCCGGCAAGGAGTGCGGGAAAATTCATGGAGCGCCCCCCAAGGCAGCTCCTGCAATAATTCGTCTCATTGAACTTCCACCGATAGCGCCTCGTGAAGATTGACGGTATGGTTCTTGATCCTGCGGAGGGCAATTGCCATATCACTAAAGATTAGAGCCGACAAGGCGCCGCAAGAGCCGGCCTTCATTCGGTCGAGGTGGGAGTCACGAATATCGTCGGCCAATTCGTTGAGCCGTCCGGCTTCCTCCCGCACGGCGCTCGTTCTATCGCTGGCTTCACCCTGAAGGGTCTTTTCCACCAGGGTGAAAAAAGCAAAAATCTTGGCGTGGAAGCTTTTCAGGTCCTTCCAGGCGTCTTCGCTGAAATCGAGTTCGTTCTTTTCGAGCCGCTTCATATAGGTGATGATCGAAACCGCATAGTCAGCAATCGATTCGAGTTCGTCGGCGGCGCGAACGTAGGCATAGGCCCGATCCGACTGGTCCAGGCCGGCTTGGCCGGCTTGCATCAATGAAACGGTGAAGGTAGTGATTTCTTTCTGCACGATATCGGTCTCTTCTTCGATCGTCTTTACCTTCTGGTATAAACGCTCCCGGCCCTTAAATTCCGGCTGCAGCAGCTCACCGACAAGATGCAGGGCTTCTTGGACATCTCCCTGCATCCGTTTGAGTTCCTTGTGGACCATCGAAACTCCCATGGCCACCGGCATGCTGCCGGGCGGACCAATATACTTGAACGGCCCTGCCCCCGCCCCTCCGGTCTCCGGCACGACTTTGACGACCACCCTTTCCAGATACTGGAGAAAAGGCAGCATGATAAGTGTCGCCGCAATATTGAAAAAGGAGTGACCGAAGGCAATATGGGCAGCGATGTAGGGTCGGCTCCCTGCATTGTTCACGTAATCGGCCGCGCCGGGGACCATTGTCTCGATCATGCCGATGAAGGGGGAAAAGATCGAGATGATGATGAGGACTCCCAAGACGTTGAACATGCTGTGCGCCATGGCGGCCCGCCGCGCGGTAAAAGTACCCCCGAGGGAAGCGAGCTGGGCAGTGATGGTCGTGCCGATATTCTCCCCCAGGACCAGGGCGACGGCCGTCTGCATAGGTATGGCCCCGGTCGTGGCGAGGGCCATGGTGATGCCGAGCATCGCCGAACTGCTCTGGATAACCATGGTCATCAGGCATCCGATAGCGACACAGCCGAGAAGGCTCGGCAGTGACCGGGCATCGAGGAGGAGCATCAGGTGCCTGAAACCCTCGGCGTCACGTAGCGGCTTGAAAGCCCCGCTCATGATCTCCAGACCGAAAAAGATCATGCCCAGGGCGACAAGAACCTTGGAAATGCCCGAAATACGCTCATTTTTCACGAAGAGCATCGGGAAAATACCGAGGCCGATCAGCAGCAGACCGTACTTGCCGATATTGACGGCAAGAATCCAGCCGGTAATGGTGGTTCCGATGTTGGCACCAAGGATGACCCCGATCGCCTGGCTTAGCTGCATCAGGCCAGCGTTGGTCAGGCCGACGACCATAACCGTGGTAATGGACGAGGATTGGACGAAGGCGGTAACACTCAGCCCGACCAGCACCGCCAAAATACGATTGGTGGTGACGGAAGAGATCGCCTTTCGGATCAGCCCTCCTGAAAGCATCTGCAGGCTTTCCGACAGGATTTTCATTCCAAGGATGAAAATCCCGAGTCCGCCCAAGACCGTGTAACCCATCTTAAAAGGTTCAATCATTTTTTGGATCTCGAAGGTAAGGGGTGATGGAAACGCAAATCGACACCGAAAAATTTTCACGCTAGTAATACGATTGTCGCATCTTGCGCGCAAGACTTTTTATAGGAATTTGTTAGGGCATCGGCCGGAGCGATCTTTTACCTGTGAGAATCCCTGATCAGGCAGTCTTCTCCTGCGTCGGCAAAGCGTCTAAATTAACAGCAAAAATTGATTTTGAAATGCGGCAGGCCACCCTGCCAGACCTGGCTTGCGGGCCTTTCCTATCTCTCAGCATATCCAAAACACTTAAAAGGCCCACCCGGTTCCTCAAAGTGGGCCCGTTCTTATAAGTTGTTCCAGAATGTGAGTTTTTTGCGCGGAAATAGGGTAGTCTTGACCGGCCAGAGAATCGGGATATAGTGAAATGCAAATACAGCGTTAACCCCGACAAAGCCAAACCTGCCGAGAGGCAGGGACAGAAAGCCACGGATCTCCGAGTTTCGAAGATGGCCGAGCTGCCGAAGGATGTCAAATCCTTTAGAGGTGGCCGGCCTTTATTTTTGGTTTTCCCACTCAATACGTCCCGCTGGAAGGGATTCCGTTCCGGCCAGATGAGCCAAGCAACCTTTATGGTGGGGAACAGAAGAGGAGAATATTCCATGCCTTGGATCACGACCAAAGACGGCACGCAGATCTATTACAAGGACTGGGTGATGTGACACGACTCTTTGTTTTTCCGTAGTCATATACGAAAGCAAAGGAGAACGAACAATGAAAATACTGATGGTGCTGACATCACATGATCAATTGGGAAACACTGATCGCAAGACCGGCTTTTGGCTGGAGGAATTCGCGGCGCCCTACTATGTATTCCAGGATTCTGGTGTGCATGTGACATTGGCCTCGCCGAAAGGGGGGCAACCACCGATCGATCCGAAGAGCGATTTGCCGGAGAATCAGACTCCCGCGATGGTACGGTTCAAACAGGACGCGGAGGCGCAAAAGGCATTGTCCCGGACCTTCCAATTGTCCGATATGAAATCTGAGGACTTCAATGCGATATTCTATCCGGGTGGCCACGGTCCGATGTGGGACCTCGCCGACAACCCCGATTCCATCGCCTTGATTGAATCTTTCTACAATTCCGGCAAGCCGGTGGCTGCTGTCTGCCATGGGCCGGCTGTGCTCCATCGGGTGATGTACAAGGGCGCTCCAATCGTAAAGGGAAAGCGCGTCACTGGCTTCACCAACGGAGAAGAGGAGGCAGTTGACCTCACCAATGTCGTGCCTTTTCTTGTTGAGGATGAACTGAAGAGACTCGGCGGCCTTTTCGAGAAGGCGGCCGATTGGGAAAGCTTTGCGATCGCGGATGGCCGCCTCGTCACGGGGCAGAATCCCGCTTCGTCGACGGCCGCAGCCAAGGCTCTTATGGAGCTACTTGTGGTCAGCCCGAGAGGATAAAGCGATGAAAATCCAGAGTTTCTTCTACTGCGCGGTATGGGCCCATTTCGTTTGGGGGACAGCTCAGGGGGCGCGTCTCAACTTCTGACAAGAGTCAAGTGCTGAAACGCGATCCCCTTACACGCCAGCCTGGGCATTATCGCAGCCCTGGCCCAGACATTGTTTGACGGCGGCCGCCTGAAAAACCAGGTCGCCATCGCCGAATCCCGACAACTCGAATTGGTGGAAAATTACCGCCAGGCGATCCTTACCGCCCTGAAGGAAGTGGAGGATGCCCTGAACAATGCCGCCTACAGCGTCCAACAGACCGAATTTCAGGAACAAATTGCCGCCCAGGCCCGCAGCACCCTCCTCTTGGGGGAACTGCGTTACCGCAAAGGGGCCGAAGAAATGCTCGATGTGCTCGATGCCCAACGCAGCCTTTTTCAGGCCCAGGATCAGATCGTACAGCTGCGTCTGACGCATCTGGAGGCGGCTCTCGAACTGTACCGGGTATTTGGCGGAGGCTGGGAAAGCGGGAGGTGAGGTGCCGGGCGAGGAGGTTTTAGCAGGAGTGTCCGAGTCAAGGACATAGGTAACAAAAAAGTTCAGATACATAGGTTACAGATGGAGCTTCGTGTAGTCATTGCCTGAGAGATCTTGACGTAATAATTCCATCATGCGAGCCCCTTTCTGGCCAATACCTATAACAGCTATGCAACCACTTTCAGGGGTTTCATCAAACCCTAAACAGATCCGGTCATTCATGTAGCCTCGCAAATCGGGGCCACCTCTGGCGGATGTGAGGAAAACGTTAAATCCGAAAATCTTTATGCAGATTAGCCCAGTGGGCCTGGAGTCTATCCTTGTGCTCACCATTCATGGGCAGATCTTTTAATTTTTCTGGCCATAAACTTCGTGCTTTTTCCATGGTGTCATCAAGATGTGGCTTCATAGCGCGCCATGGCACACCCGCTCGCTTGGCCCACGCCTCAAAGTTTCCATTAGTGACATCATACCATTCCTTCGTCTTTCCCAGGTTGAGCGCGTAGCGCCTTTCGTTATCAATATAAACGCTGGTAGTGACGATGTCATAGGCTGGGGAAAGTCGTGGTGTAACTTGATCCGAATAGAGCAAACTCCAGCCAACTAACCTTCCGTGCAAAGTCAACCTTAGTACTTTGATTTCATCTGAGGCACGATCGTTCATAGATCATCCTCAAGGATATCCTGCCATGGGTCGTCAGACAGGCTTTTCCTTTTATTATCCTTTTCCTGCTTTGATGGTTTTTGCCCTGATGCCAGTTCCGGCTCGACACTTTCAAGCACATCTACTACGGCACGCACCTTTTCTTTGGGGATAAGCATCAGCTCGCTGTTAAGGCCTTTGGCAATCAACTCCAGAGTGTCTAGCCGTGGATTGCCCTTGGACTCCAACCGTTGGTATTGCTGACGGGATACACCGATGCGCATTATCATGTCGTGTTGCTTGAGTCCCAGCATTAAGCGTCTTTTTTTGAGCTGCTGAAGCAGGGAACCTGCC
This sequence comes from Pelobacter sp. UBA6093, assembly GCA_002435955.1. GTDB lineage: Bacteria > Desulfobacterota > Desulfuromonadia > Desulfuromonadales > Syntrophotaleaceae > Syntrophotalea. The sequence goes on along the minus strand of DIWZ01000033.1, from coordinate 278,550 downwards.
ATTGTAAACTCCTGTATTGCTTTTTTGGCCACAAGAAACATACTAGCTTCTTTATTTCAGTTAGGCAACGATTAAGTTGCTATTTTGAGAATGGCGAGAGCTCACCCAGAAAGCAACATTTGGGTTGCCTTACCTGGAGGTCGGTAAGGATTTTCTGCAAAAGCAACACAAACATTGCTTTTGCATGGTCGCTGGGAGTTCAGTCAGGGCGACCACCGCTATGCCATCCCCAGGACAAAGCTGTAACGGAATGATAACGATGCAAGGTTTACCAAATTTCAGGAGGTGCTCAAAACACCAACCATATTCACGCGCAGCGCCTTTTTTTATGGTGGTTCCTGTCTTGAAATTTAGGAGTTATCAGACGCAAATCCCCTCCGGCACCAGGCCCGAGGGGATTTTGCTGAATGATGATTATAGAACTATCCCACAGACGGCACCTTTTCCCCATCGTCGGGGAGCGGAGCGCCGAAGAGGGGAGTGAAGAGTCCTTCTCATAGAGGAATCTGCGCATAGGGCTTTGACCTTCGCGCCCACTCGCTCTGCGGGTACCTTTTCGACAGGGTTTCGTAGGCCAGGCGCAACGGCTTTGCGTCATGGGTCTTCCTGTAGCCGGCCACGCCGTGCAGGAAGACCGCCTCGGGAGCCGCTCCTGTCTCCGGATGCCGGTCGATCACCGCCTGCAAATGGGCCTCCGCCTCGGCATGCCGGTCCCGGTCGAAGGCGCTCTTCCCCAATCCCAACTCCAGGTGGGCGAGAAGGTCCTCGTCGGGGACATACCCCACCATCCGGTGGTGCTCCTCTCCCTCGGCGTCGAGAACCAGCAGGGTGGGGGTCCACTTGACGGCGAACCGATTCATGAGGTCGGTCGGCTTGTCCCAGAAACATTGGCTCTTCACCGGGACGAAACGCTCTTCAATGTACTTCTGTACCTCTTGGCTGGAATACGGACCCGTATTCATGGCGATGCAGCCCAGTCACCCATCGAACCAGAAATCGAGATAGATCGGCTTTTTCTCCGCCTTTGCCCGCTCCTTTGCAGCGCTTAACTCTTTTTCCCACCTGATCTCGGCCATCGTACGTCTCCTTTCGCTAGTGGTCATGAAAAGGATCCATTGTCCTCCGCCAAATGCGTTCGGACTGCCTTCCAGCAATCTATCACCTGTCGGCGGCCTTGCAACCGGCGGTCGAAATAACCGGGCCACAGCAGAATGGCGGATGGTTTGGCGGGGCGAAAAGCGGGATACAGTGAAGGCATGGCTGAATGGACATCGAGGATGTCTATCTGGAAGACACTCAACCGGTCATCATAATTGTCGCAGAACAGGATAGTCCGACAGTCCCCCAGAATTCTATAATCCAAATCGAAATCGGGATCGAAATCGAAGTATACGCTCAACGATCCTATAGGGGGGTGTCCGGGTCGCGGTTTTTGTGCTAGGTTGGCCCGTTTGTTTTCATGGAGGCTCGCCGCAAGAGCTCCGATTGATACATCACGACAAAATCTATCCCCAACAGATTCGGAGCATTTATGAGTCCGCAACCCTCCTCGCATCCCACAGACGCCCTGCCGGCGCCTTTAAGGGATTATCCGAGCAAACTGTTTGTTGAAACCACGACCTTTTGTAACCTGCGCTGTCCGATGTGCGTCAAGCAGGCGGCCGACAGCAAGGTGATCGATGGCGATATGGCCAACGATATCTTTAGCGCCCTGGAACCGGTCTTTCCGCGTCTCGAGGCCCTGCTGCTCAACGGTATCGGCGAGCCGCTGATGCACCCCCTGTTGCTCGATTTTATCCACCGGGCCCGGCGGGCGATGCCGGACCAATCCTGGATCGGCTTTCAGTCCAACGGCCTGCTGCTCGATGAACGCTGGGCCCGGGAGTTGGTCGCATCCGGTCTCGATCGTCTGTGCCTGTCTGTGGACGGAGTCAGGCCCGACACCTTCAGCAAGGTGCGCGAAGGCGAGGACCTCAGCGACATGGAGCGGGCCTTTGCCTTTTTGGCCGCCGCCCGCAAGCGCCAGCCCGATAGCCGGCTGAAAGTCGGCGTTGAATTCGTCCTGATGCAGGAAAACAAGCAACAACTGTTGGACACGCTGCGTTGGGTCGCGACCCGGGGCGCCGATTTTGTCATTGTCACCCAGGCGTTGCCTTACGACGGTGCCTACGTCGATCAGGTCGCGTACGATAATTGCACCGACGCCGCTGTGGAGATTTTCAACCACTGGAGGGACAAGATCGCCGACCTGGGGCTCGATGTGCGCGATTATAATTCCCGTTGGGAAATGGGGCGGTTTCTGCCGGGCCTGGATCCCAAACTGGCCAGGATGATGGACCTGATCGACCAGATGCGGGCCGAAGCGCGGCGCAAGGATGTGTTTCTCGACGTACCGCGGCTGTTGCAGCGCAGTGCCGAGCATGCCGGACAGATGCAGGCACTATTTGCCCAGGCGGAGCAACTGGCGAAGAGTTTGGGCATCGAACTGAAGCTGCCCGCGGCGGTACCCCGCTACGAGCGAAAATGCAACTTTGTGGAAGACGGTGCAGCCTTTATTTCCTGGGACGGCGCGGTGCATCCATGTTATTTCCTCTGGCATCAGTTTCGTTGCTTCATCAACGACTGGGATCGGCTGGTCAAACCCAAGGTCTTCGGCCGGCTCAACGAACGGCCGTTGCTGGATATCTGGAACGACGAGGCGTTTCGCAGCTTCCGCGAGAACGTCCATAGCTTCGACTATCCCTACTGCTGCAATTGTGCTGTGGCCCCCTGCGATCTGCTGCAGGAGGAGGACTTCGAGCAAGACTGCTACACTCAGCCGGAACCCTGCGGGGCGTGCCAGTGGGCCATGGGGTTGTTGCAGTGTCTGCAGTAACTGGTTAAAATCGAAAAAAGGCTCTTCCCCGGGGGGAAGGGCCTTTTTGCATGGCTCTCTCCTGGTCTGCTGCATCAGGTTGCAGCATCCCCATCGGTCAGGTTTAATCCCCCTCGTTCCCTGATTTCAAACAATGATAGAGTTCGCTGCCGGCGGCTTTCACAATCTCCTTGTCGTTCTCTTTGGTCGGCCTGGTTACCTCCGGCCAACGCTCCGCCACCGGCTCGGCACCCTCTTTGGCCACGGCGCCGGGAGCGGAATCGGCCATCATCGGTTTTTTGCGCACATCGATGCCATCCACCGGCCAGCTGAACTCGATAGGGATGCCGTTGGGATCGTGCGCATAGACCGAATGGATAAAGCCGTGATCCTTCACCCCCGTACAGGGAAACCCCGCCGCATCGAGCTTGTCCTTGAGCGCCCACAGGTCTGCGCTTTTTTCGACCCCGAAGGAAACATGATCGAAGATAAAAGGCCCTTTCACCGGCTCCCCATGCACTTTGGGAGACACCGCTTCGACATCCGGCCACTCGAAAAATGCGATCATGTCATGGGGGGAGATTTCGAAAAAATAATGCCTGAATCCCGGCTTGCCCAACCCGGCGATCATGCGCATTCCCAATAAATCCCTCCAGAATCGAATGGTTGCATCCATATCGCCGGTAGCCATAGCCAGATGGTTCACACCTGTGAATTTCATGACGCCTCCAAAAAGGTTGAAAGTGATCGAGCATACAGAAGTGGCCGCCACACCATATTACCATTTTTTGCCCGCGCCTCGGCGCTCCTGCCAAATGCATTTCCTTGATCCATGTCAGGGACTTACCCGGTGAAGCGTTGTAATGTTTGCCGAAACCGGAAAACAACACCTTACTTAAAGGAGGATTCGATATGTCAGGATGTGGATGTGGCGATGGACAAGGACACGGGGCTGGTGGACCGTATGCGGAAGGTCGGGAATTGGTGGAGTTTGTAGCACAGGCCCACGGCGGCGCCCTGCTGCGGCGGGCGATCCCCGGTGGGGGCCTGGCCACCATGTGCCAGGGGTGCAATGCCCCCTTTGTATTGAAAACCCATGTAGGCAGTTGCCCCACATGCGGTGGAGTTCACGCAGTCTCCCCGCCGCGCGCCTCCGATGCCGCCAATATTCAGTACGCCGGCGACGGGTTCAGACTGGGCTAGCCTCCCAGGAGTTAATCCTTCACTGTCCGTCGCCATGCTCCCGGCGCCAGCGCTTGGCTTCGCGGGGGATCGCTTTTCTTTTCCGCTTTTGAGCCACCTGCGTCGCTAACTCATGGCGCTGAGTGGCATAGGCGAGTTCTGCTCGCTGTTTCAGGTAGCTTTCCAGCCGGGCGGCGTCGAGCGTCCCCTCGATCAGAGCTTGCCGGATGCCGCAGTCCGGTTCGTTTTCATGCTGGCAGTTGCTGAAGCGGCATTGCGTTGCATGGGCGACAATCTCGGGAAAGGTACTCTCCAGACTCGCCTCGCTTTCCCCCCACAGGTGCAGTTCGCGCAATCCCGGGGTGTCGATGACCAGAGCACCGCCGGGCAAGGGAAACAGCTCCCGGTGCGTAGTGGTGTGAGTCCCCTTGCCGACCGCAGTGCTGACCTCGGAGGTCTGCTGATGGTCGGCGCAGGCAAGCTGGTTGAGCAGGGTGGATTTACCCGCGCCCGAAGATCCGAGCAGCACCAACGTTCTGCCGGCCTCGAGATGGGGCGCCAGCTCGGCGAGGCCTTCGCCGCTGCGCGCGTTGGTAACCAGGACCGGGGTCCCGAAGGCGATCGCCTCTACTTCGGCACGCAGCGTTTGCGTCTCGGGGCAGAGGTCGGACTTGTTCAGTACAATGACCGGAGCGGCACCGCTTTCGTACACCAGGGTCAGGTAGCGCTCGATGCGCCTTGGATTGTAGTCATTATCAAGCCCGCTGACGATTATGGCGGTGTCCACATTTGCCGCCAGCACCTGGGGGCACCCCGGCTTTTCGGCCAGACCTTTGCGGTTTCCGGCGGTCGCCCGCTTCAGGGCGGTTTGCCGGGGAAGGACGGCATGGATGCGGATCCCCCCCTCCACAGGCGAATCGATGGCCACCCAATCCCCCACGGCCGGAAGGGCATCCTGGGAAGAGGTATGGCGCAGTTGCCCGGCAAGAGTGGCGGTCTGTTCGCCATCGGCGTTCAGCAGGGAATAAAAACCGCCCCCCGCACGAACCACCCTCGCGGGGACGAGATTCTGCCCCTGACAGGATTCGAAGTGGCTTTCAAAATGGGCGTTCCAGCCCAGCTGCTTTATATTCACGGAAAACAATTCCTTCGTCGGTGCGGATTGGGATGCTGCGGTGAACCTGCTCCCGTCCTCAACTGGCCGGACGTCGCCGACAGGGAGGAAGGCACCGTAGGTGGTATCGTAGGCCATTGAGACTCTATTTGGCAAGTATTGCAAAAACTTGTCGCGGTACCCTGACCTGTCTTCGCAAACATTCATGGGATGGCTAAGCAAAAAGGCTTGGTGGTTTTTCAGGGGCGAAGGCATACATATAGTATGTCGAGGTCCTGAAAAACCGCCGTAACGCCGTAGGGGAGACTTTTTGCAACGCCATCCACTTTAAAATTGCTATAATTACTAGGAACCTGTCGTATATGGTTTCCCCCATTACCTGATTCGGCGTCAATGCGCCATGAGAACATTTCACTTGCAAGGATGTCCCTGTAAATGATTCAACTACTGGTACAAAGGCATAAGGAGGTCAATTGAAAAATACCTTCGCTGCAATCAAGGTTGTTCTGGTGAGCCTTTCCCTGGTCTCCATTGCCGGCTGCGCTGGCCTTGGAGGAGTCCCTTCAGCTCCTTCTTCCGCCCCTCAACCGACCGGTACATCCACTGCAGGGAAAGTCGATCCGGCGCAGGTGGAGAGGTTGCAGAGACTCATGACCCCCCTTCTGCATGTGATGAACAATCCGATATCATCGGGGCAGGTCCAGGTCAGCGTGGTGGAAGACCCGCAGATAAATGCCGGGAGTGCAGGCCGCGGCCAATTTATCGTAACAACGGGGCTGCTGAGCAAGGCCAATGACGAGCACCTGCAATCGGTCCTGGCCCACGAGATTGCCCATGACGATCTCGGCCACGTCTCCAAGGCCCAGACCCTGGGAGCAGGTTTGAATATCGCGACGGTTCTGCTCGAACAGTTTTTCCCGGGGAGCGGGCAACTCACCCCCCTTGCCGGGAATCTGGTGATTCGGGCTTACGGACGTAGTGAGGAGTACGAGGCGGACAGGCATGGAGTAGTACTTCTTCGCAAAATCAATCCCAATGGCAAGCAGATGATGGTCAATACCCTAACCTGGTTACAGCAGACGGCTGGAAGCAGCGCCGGGGGATTTTTCGCTACCCACCCCTCTTCCAGCGACAGAATCGACAGAGTCCGGAACATGCCGTGAAACCGCACGTAAGAACGGGCGTCTCTTTACCATTTACGGCAACGCGCTGAACGGGGAAGAACTGAAGCCGATGAGACGGGCTTCGGGTTTCAGGAGGACACCAAAGCGATCCAGTATGCGCTGCTGCATTGCCGCGGCAAAGTCGACGATTTCCCGGGCCGACGCCTCGGCACCGTTGATCAGGATCAGGGGGTGGTGAGGCGAGATGCCGACAGCTCCCTTGCGATAGCCTCTGTCGAATCCCGAGCGCTGGATCAGCCAGGCAGCGGAGATTTTGACGTCACCGTTCGGCATAGGCCAGGCCCAGTTGGTCGGACCCGCGTGTCCGCCAACAAGGGATTCGATGTGTTTGAACTGCGCCTGGGTGACGATGGGATTTTTGAAGAACGACCCGGCGCTCTTGAATGATTCGTAGCCGGTCCGGATCAAAACCCCCTTGCCGGCTCTGATCGCTATGACGGCATCACGGACATCCGCCAGGGATGGTGATGGGATGCCTGAAAGATACGCTTCGAGTTCCCGGTATTTGAGCACCGGCGCTCCACCTCTTTTGAGCTTGAAGGTGACACAAAGCACCAGGTATTTGCCGGCTTCCCCGGTATTGAAAATGCTCTCCCGGTAGCGAAATGCGCATGTCTCATTATCGAAAGTTACCGCTTTGCCGGTGTCTGTGTTCAGGCAGCGCACCCGCGAAATGACCTGCGCCACTTCCTGACCGTATGCGCCTACATTCTGGATCGGGGAAGCACCGACCGTTCCGGGTATCCCCGCAAGACATTCAACCCCCTGCCAATCCCTCGCAACACACAGATCCGTAAAATCCTGCCAGTCTTCGCCGCTGCCGACATGGGCGAGCACGTTGCCGTCCGCCTCTTCGACGGTCAAGCCCTTTATCCGGTTCAGGATCACGAGCCCCGAGAATCCTTCGTCACTGATCAGGACGTTGCTTCCGCCGCCCAGAGCGATGTGATCAAGGTCCCTTTCACGGGCAAAGGCCAAGGCCGCCACCGCTTCGTTTTCACTCGAAACCTGAACAAAATACCGCGCCGGGCCGCCAACACCGAACGTTGTCAAAGCGGCAAGCGGCACATTTTCCCGGATGTCGATCGTGTTTGAACCCATGGCAACCACCTCGTTTGAACCTGAAGACATATCATGCGCAATTTCTGGTAAATATATACGATTTGCCCGATTTTGTAATGCACCCCCTGCCCGGGAAAGGCAAACTAATGTTCCCCCTCCCTTGACAGCAGAACGGCTCCTGATAGATTGACTGATACACGAGGTTTCTGTCCAAGTGGCAAAGGAGGACAACCATGCCCATGAAAATGCCCAAAGTAATGGACTGTTCCGTCTCCGATTGTGCCTACAACGCTGAGAAGGCCTGCCATGCCATGGCCATCACCATCGGCGACAACCCCAATCAACCCGTTTGCGACACCTTTTTCAAATCCTCTGCCCACGGTGGCGTTAAAGACATGACGGCCGGGGTCGGGGCCTGCAAGACAGCCGATTGCAGCTTCAACAAAGACTTCGAGTGCACCGCTTCCAACATTCACGTCGGTATGAAAGGCGGCGAACCGGACTGCCTGACTTATAAACAAAGCTGATTCACCATAACCCCCACAGCAGAAACCTCAAGTTAACAAAACTGTTATATTCCCCGGACAATTGGCTCAATTCGACCCCACGGTTCTGATACCTGACCGCGGGCTTTTTTTTGTGCAGCTGCTTATCGGGGATATTCTATATTTCCGGCTGAGGCCAAACACCTGGACATATCGAGTGGCGGCAAAACTTTCCAGCCGATCTATTTGATAAATTGCCTCATCGACAGGAAAAAAATGAGGGAAGCCGCCATGACCCCCGGCCAGAAGTAGGAGGAAGCACGGATCATGTCCAAAAAAGGGAGCATCTGTCCGGTCCACCAGCCTTGAATGCCACCACCTGCAACCGCTGCATATTCGAACATCTCCTTCTCCTTTCGGCAATGAGCGCGTATTTCCGATGAATTCCAGACAAAGAAACGGGAAGGACATCTCTCAATGACTGCTCATCGAGCAGGGTAAACAGACTATGTGGCCAAGAATTGCTTTTTCTATATAGTATCATTTTCTGGCGAGAGAGCTTGCCAGGGGCGCTATTGAATTGCAAGAGAAGGTATAGGGGATCCGGCTTTCTTGGACCCTGATTTGGGGTAAAGTCCCCATGTCCAAGAAAATAGGGCCCCCTATATGATTAATCAACAATCATTATTTCCACTTTTGTAAAACCTTTGTCCAGATTTTCAATTTTTGCAAATGCAGCCCTGGTAAGGTCAATAATTCTCCTTCTAATAAATGGACCCCTGTCATTAATTTTCACCTTAACAGATTTGCCATTATTTAAATTTGTGACTAACACAGTAGTACCAAAGGGTAACGTCTTGTGAGAAGCCGTCATTAAATTATTGTCGAAGGTCTCCCCGCTAGCAGTTTTTCTGGATTTGAATTTATCAGAGTAATATGAAGCTATTCCTATTTTTTTATACTCGATTTTTCCTGGTTGCGGTGTTGTCTTTTTGTGAATAGAGCAACCACTGATGAATGATAGCTGTACTGCAAATAGCGTAAAGATAAACATGCCTCGTAAATAATAAACAAGTGTTTTTGAATGTTTGTTTAAATTATCCAAAATGATTATCCTGTGAGTGAAAGGAAAAACAACGTTAGACGTCAGCGTCTGACCGAAGGTCCAAATGTTCCGGGCGACTTCACGTGGCGCACTTGCATTTTGGATTCACCCCACCCCGATTTTCTGCATCAATCATACCATCTGGAAGCTTTCCGTTCGGACGGGGAGCGCCTGTCACTTTTTTGCAGGTTTTTATTAGGTAGCCTGCCATCACCACGAAAGACGGCGTGCCAATGAGTATGGTATCCCCTGAATTTACCCCGATCTTTGTCTGGATTTTCGCCCTCGTTGCCGCTACCCTGTTGCTACCTGCCCTGGGAGCCCTTCCCTTGATGCCGGCAGGAGACATCTGCCTGCTCACAGCAGGCTGGCCGACACGACAGTCCTTGCTGAACGCGAACATCTGGAAAAATTCGACGAAACCGCTTGTTAACCACCGGGAACGCACATCATGACTAGCTCCAGAACCGAAAAACTGCGATTTATCGTCTATCTATCTGTCTTTCTACTGGTAATGGTTACCGGAACTTTCGGATTCATGCTGGTCGAAGGACTTCCCCTTGCATCCGCCGCCTATTTCACCATCGTGACCATCGCCACAGTCGGATATGGCGACATCGTTCCCGCCACCGATCTCGGCAGAGTATTGGCCATCGTGCTCATTATCACCGGTGTCGGAACCTTCGTCGGATTGTTGGCTAATGCCACCGAAATTTTTATCAGTCGCCGCGACAACGCCGTCCGCCTGCAGAAGTTGCAGATGGTCGTTGGTTTGTTCTTCAGCGAAGCCGGTACACGCCTGATGCGCTTTTTTTCAGAAGCGGACAAGGACTATGCTTATCTCGCGAAGGTTTTGACGGTAAAGGACGACTGGAGCCAACAGGAATTTCTAAAAGCCCGCAATCAACTTGATGGTCACCTTTTTGAAGTCGATATGCAGCGAATCGACATAACAACCCTGAAAAGCCATCTGGAACGTCAAAGCCAACTGCTGGTCAGATTGCTTGAAAGTCCCTATATGTTGGAGCACGAATCCTTCACCGACCTGCTCATTGCGGTCTTGCATCTCAAAGAAGAGTTGGAATACCGGGAAGAATACCTCGGTTTGCCGGAAACAGACCGTGACCACCTGGGCGGCGATATCAAGCGGGCTTATACCTTAATCGTCCGCCAATGGCTCGAATACATATCCCACATGAAGGACAGTTACCCGTTTCTCTTTTCTCTCGCCATGCGCACCAATCCCTTCGATGAGCAGGCTTCCCCGGTCATTCGTCCCCAGACTCCTGCTGTTGGTGAAACATCGCCACTATATTGAGCCTTGCAACCCTCATGGGGATCCTTGACCAAAAACTTCGGCAACCTTCGATCATCATGTTTCTCGCAACGGGTATTTTGGCTGCCCCTTCAGGCTTGGGAATCATCAAAAGGGATATCCGATGTCTACCATAGGATTTGCAGGTGGCGGACTTCCTCTGCCTCCCAGGGAGGGGCCCTTGCTCCGAAATACCGCCCCCGTCACCGGCATCCTCCGATGGGTTCTACCGCGACCGGACCTTTCATGTGCCTGAGTGTCAGGATTGACATCCGGGATTTTGCAACTATTATCTTTTCACGGCTCATTAGTCCCGCAGCCATTTCGCACCCGAGGAATCACCAGGTCAACCAACTGGCAGTGGTGTCAACGCCATTTTAAAAGGGGAGAACCAATGGATATCCTGAAGATTTACAAGTATGCCCTGCAGCGTGAAATTGAGGGAAAACGTTTTTTTGAGCAGAATGCTGAACGCATGAGTCATGGAGCAGCCACTGGTGCGTTTAAGAATCTGGCTGCAGAGGAACAGAAGCACATCGACTTTATTCAGAGCAAGATAGACCAGATCGAAAAAAAGGGTTCACCCAGCTTGGAAAATGTTCCTGAAGATGAAGAATTTTTCTTCTCACAGCGTGCGGCTTCCGAAATTCTTGACAGAACGGTTCTGGAATCCATGGTGCCGGATCTGCCCGTCCTGCGCATGGCTTACCTGATCGAGCGCGATTTTGCCGAATTTTATGAAAAGGCCGCCGCCAAAGCTGAAGGGGATGCAAAGCAGGTCCTTGAAAAGCTGGCAAATTGGGAACGCGATCACGAAAGTCTGTTCAAGAAATATCATGACATGGCGTTCGAAGAGTACGCAGGGATGCCTTGGGGAGGCTAACTGCCCTGGCTTGAATCCCGTCTCTCGTTTCAACGAATGGAAAAAGGCTCAAGCCTGAAATGGCCTGAGCCTTTTTCAATAGCACCCGAAAGCTCTAAAATACCGGTGGCTTAACTGAGGAGATGAGGAGAAGGAAGGGGCAGAACGAATATGGGCCAAACAGCCGAATTTGCAGCCGGCTCATGGAGAGCCAGACAGATTCCCAGACTTTTTACAAAATGAAATGTGTGGACACGCCCCCTTTTGGGTGCCTCTATATCAAGAAAACCGGGGGGTGGTCAAAATTCGGTGATCACTGGTGGTCAATTTTCGGTTGTCATTTCCAGGCAGATCATCGGGTATAATATCAAAAAAAACATTCGAGCTGAGTTTTTCGATCATGAGAAGGGCTGCTCCTATGAAACGGCTGTTGTTATTCATTGTTCTGGTTCTTGGTCTCGGCCTGCCCTGCCTTGCTTTGTCCGCGGCGGAGGTAATGATCGAAGAGTGGGATCTACCCACCACCGGGACATTCCCCCACGATCCGGCCGTGGCCACGGACGGTGCCCTCTGGTACACGGGCATGGGGGCAAATCTGCTTGGCCGAGTCGATCCTGCCACCGGCGAAATCCGCGAGTTTCCACTGCCCATCCCTGGCTCCAGGCCTCACGGCCTGGTAGCTGACCGGCAGGGGTACATCTGGTTTACGGCAAATGCCAAGGGATATATCGGAAAACTTGATCCGCAAAACGGCACGGTAAAGAAATTCCCCCTGCCCGACCCCAAGGCCGGTGATCCCCACACCCTGATCTTCGATGCCAGGGGGAGGCTCTGGTTCACGGTTCAGCAAGGAAATTTCATCGGGAGACTCGACCCCGCAACCGGCAGAATAGATCTGAAGTCTTCTCCCACACCCCGTTCCCGGCCCTACGGCATCGTGGTAAATGCACAAGGGGTGGCCTTCTTCTGCGAACTGGGTACCAACAAAATCGGTCGCATCGATCCCGACACCCTGGCCATTACCGAATATCTTCTACCCGAAGGGGCAAGGCCGAGGCGCATCGCCGTGACCAGCGACGATATGATCTGGTATACCGATTTCGCCCGCGGGTACCTTGGCCGTCTCGATCCGAAAAGCGGACAGGTGACCGAATGGTTGTCACCGGCCGGCAAAAGCGCGGCCCCCTACGGCATGGCCGCCACGCCGGACGGCAAGGTGTGGTACAGCGAATCGGGTGCCACGCCGAACACCATCGTCCGGTTTGATCCTCAGACCGGGAAGTTTGCCTCCTGGAAAATTCCTTCAACTGGCAGGGTCGTGCGGCACATAGTGGCGACACCACAAGGGGACCTTTTTATCGCATGCAGCGGGGTCAACAAGGTAGGTGTGGTGCGAATCAAGTAACAGCGGATACGGAAGGGGACGCGGAACCGCCCCGGGCGGACTTTTTGCGACGCCATCAAGGGATGATGCCCTCGCAAAAACTCATAGGATGGCTAAGCAAAAATTTCGCCCTGCAAGGCTTGGTGGTTTTTCAGGGGCGAAGGCATACATATAGTATGTCGAGGTCCTGAAAAAACGCCGTAACGCAGAAGGGCGGACTTTTTGCGACGCCATCAAGGGATTAACCCATGGAAACCCGTTATTACAAACCGACCATGTTTGCCAATATATTCGCCTCGGCCATCGGCTGGTTCCTGAGCATACCCGGCCTGATCGCCTTGATCGCCCTGGCATCCCAGAATGGAAATGGGTGGCATCTCACGAGTTGTGTCATCTATGGATCAAGCCTGGTTATATCCTACGCCGCCTTTACCCTGTATCATGTTTTCAAATTTCACCAACGTTGGGGGATGCTTTTCAGAATCCTTGATCATGCAACCATATATCTACTCATTGCGGGAACCTACACCCCGTTTACCTTGGTCTATCTGCGCGGAAACTGGGGCTGGACGTTGTTCACCGTACTGTGGACTCTGACCCTTGCGGGGGTCTTCTTCAAAATCTTTTTCGTCCAACGTTTTAAAATTCTGGGACCGCTGATTTACCTCTTCATGGGCTGGATGATGATATTTGCCATCAAACCCGCCATGGAGCTGATCCCCAGCCCGGGGATCAATCTTCTCCTTGCCGGCGGACTTTTTTATACATTCGGTCTGATCTTTTATTTCTGGAAAAAGCTCCTTTTTCATCATGCTATCTGGCACCTTTTCGTTCTGGCGGGGAGCGGCTGCCACTATTTTGCTGTTTTTAAATATGTGATTCCTCAACCCTGATTAAAACTCCCTCAATGAATCTCCCACACCCCTCCGTAGAAGCAAAAGCATAAGCAAAAGGGGTCAAGCTTGACAAGCAAAAGGGGTCAAGCTTGACAAACGGAGATTCGGAATTTTTCCGACAGTTCTTCCAACCTCCTGCGCAACCCATCGTCCATTCGGAAACCATGGATGAAAACCAGCTTGCTGGTTTCGAATCAAGATGACCAAATGGTAATGTCCCAGTCATCTTGAGGCAACCTTGATTTGGTACCTTCCTCCGAGAGTTCACCACTCTTTGCTTTGGTGCGTTCAAAGTTGTTGTTGGAAAACATCCCAACAGTCCGCCTTTAACGTCTCTTTCGAGGGAAGATAATCATGCCGAAAATTGTGTTTTTCGAAAATATAGCCAAGAAGTTTGACAGTTCTTTTACTGCTATTGCAAAGGCAGCCGGCCCCCTGCGTCCTCTTTTGAAATTTCTGGTGGTTGCCACATTGCTGCTTAGTCTAGCACGTCTGGGTCTGGTTATCTGGCAATGGCCGAGGGTTGAGGCGGTCGACGGTTTCTGGAAGGTGCTCGGCTTCGGCATCCGTATGGACATGATCCTGATCTGCTATCTGCTGGTGCCGATCGCTCTGGGACTGTTCCTGTTTCCTGCGGGCTTGTACAGCAGATCGCTCTTTCAGAAAATATCCGCTGTTTGGCTGTCTTTCTGGATCATATTTATGGTCTTCATGGAGGCGAGCACCCCGTCTTTTATCCTGCAATACGATCTTCGCCCCAACCGGATTTTTGTCGAATACCTCAACCATCCGAAGGAAGTTGCCCTGACCATCTGGGGCGATTTCAGAATCCAGCTGCTGTCCGCGCTGCTGTTGACGGCGGTGATGATCTTCGTCGTTCGCAAGATCTTTCGGCCGACTGCCGTACCGGTGGAGCGGTGGGGCATCGGCAAACGCCTGGTCGTTTTTCCCCTTGTCCTCTGCTTGCTGCTGATCGGGGGGCGCAACAGCTTCGATCATCGCCCCGCCAACCCTAGTACGGCGGCCTTCTCCAGCGATCACCTGGTCAATGAGTTGTGCCTCAATTCCGCCTTCTCGGTTCTTTATGCGATCTACCGCCTGAAGGACGAGAATGGCAAGACCAAGATCTATCCGAAGATGGAGGACGAAGAAATCGTCCAGCGCATCCGGCGCGGGATGCTGCTACCCCCTGCCGCATTCGTCTCGGACAAGATTCCGACCCTGCACCGGCAAAAAGCCGCGACCGTGCGGCAACGGCCGATGAACCTGGTCATCATCCTGGAGGAGAGCCTGGGGGCGCAGTATGTAGGGTCTCTCGGCGGCAAGCCCCTCACCCCTGAACTCGATAAACTGGCCGGGCAGGGCCTGTGGTTCAAGCAGCTTTACGCGACGGGAACCCGATCAATTCGCGGTATCGAGGCGGTCACGACCGGCTTCTTTCCGAGCCCGGCGCGAAGCGTGGTAAAGCTGGGGCTGGCCCAGAACGGCTTTTTCACCCTCGCCCGCATATTGAAAGAGGCCGGTTACCGGAATGATTTTATCTACGGCGGGGAGAGCCATTTTGACAATATGCGAGGTTTTCTTCTGGCCAACGGCTTTGACAGGGTCATTGACGAAAACGATTACCCGGCCCCGAGCTTTCGCGGCACCTGGGGCGTTTCGGATGGTGACCTGCTCCGGCGTGCAAACGAGGAATTTACCCGCCACGGCGACGCCCCGTTCTTTGCCCTGGTTTTTACCTCATCCAACCACTCCCCCTACGAAATTCCGGAGAGCCCGGCGGCGAAACTGACGACGGGACGGGGCACGGTTGCCAGCGCAATCCGTTATGCCGACTATGCCCTGGGTGAATTTTTCCGCAAAGCCCGTGCGTCGGATTACTGGGACAATACCCTGTTTCTGGTGGTCGCCGATCACGACGATGTTGTCAAGGGGCCCAGCCTGATCCCGATAGAACACTTCCATATCCCCGGACTGATTCTTGGCGGTTCCATCAAGACCGCCGAGTACCACAAGGTCGCCAGCCAGGCCGATCTGCCACCAACCCTTTTGTCGCTGATGGGCCTGAATTCCGAGCACCCCATGCCTGGTCACGATCTGCTGCAACTCCCCGAAGATTTCCCCGGCCGGGCCATTATGCAATACGGATCGACCCATGCCTATATGCGCGGTGATCAAGTGGTGGTGCATGCGGCCAACAAGCCGTCCCGGCAGTTTACATTCAGGGCGGATAAGCTCATTCCTGCCGGCCAGGAGGATCCGGAACTGGTCAAAGACGCCCTTGCCACCGCGCTCTGGCCGAGCCTGGCTTATCTGAAGCAGCAGTATGTCCTCGGCGAACATTCGTTGGCCGAGGTACGTTTGAACAGTGGCCATGGCCTGCTGACCAAGATCGGGGAAGTGAAGGAGTGAGTTGCGGCCCGGTATTGACCACTGGCGGCCTTTCCACCGGTCGACATTCCCTCTTTGCAATCCTTGGCAATAGGCCTTAAAATGAACGGTCCCGGGGGAAGCGGAGCGTTTTCGCAACAGGATGTCAGCTCCCCTTGGGCTGTCGACAGGGTCGGAAAGACGAGGGATTGCGATGCGGATACTGCTGGTGGAAGACGATGCGCGAACAGCTCAGTTCATCAAGAAAGGGTTCAATCAGGCGGGGTTTGTGGTAGACAGTGCCGTCGACGGCATGGAAGGGCTGTTCATGGCGGAGGACGGCAGTTATGACGTTGCCGTGGTCGATATCATGTTGCCCAAACTCGACGGCCTGTCACTTATTGAGCGGCTGCGTAAGCAGCGCATCAATACGCCAATTCTGGTCCTGAGTGCCAAGAATACGGTCGATGACCGGGTTCGCGGCTTACAGACCGGCGGCGACGACTATCTGGTCAAACCGTTCGCCTTTACCGAACTGTTGACCCGCGTCCAGGCCCTATGGCGCAGAAGCCAGGCCCGCGAGCAACCGACCACCCTGACCGTCGCCGACCTGACCCTGGATCTTGTCCGGCGCAAGGTTTTCCGCGGGGAACTTGAAATCGAACTGCCGCAGCGGGAGTTCTCCTTGCTGGCGTATCTCATGCGCAACGAGGGGCGGGTCGTTTCCAAAACCATGCTCATGGAACATGTCTGGGACTATAATTTCGACCCGGAAAGCAATGTCGTCGAGTCTCGCATCTGCCGCCTGCGCGATAAGATCGATTTGCCGCAATTCTGCAAATTGATCCATACCGTGCGCGGAGCAGGGTATCTCCTTGAAGATAAAAAGTAGCTTGTTCCGCACCCTTCCTGCTCGCCTGACCTTTTTCTACACTCTGCTCTTCGCTGTGCTGTCGCTGGCTGTTTTCGAGATGATCGACAACAACCTGGAGACTAATCTGCTTCAGAGGATTGATACGGAATTCAGTGGTGATGGCAGTGAATGCGTGGAGATATATCGGGAAAGCGGGATCGAGGGGCTCAGGCGAGAAGTATTTCTCGAGACGGAAGGCGAAGGGGACGAGCATGTTTTTATCCGCGTCTATTCGCCGGAATTCAAGGTTGTCGCCTCATCAGACCTCAGTCGCTGGCAAGGACTCCCGGAACATACCCGGCAGCTGGAGGCAGGCCGTAGCGAACGATTCAAGACGATCTACCTGCCCGGCAATCCGCACCGGGTGCGGATTTTTTTCCAGGAACTGGGTGAAGGCCACCTTCTTCAGTTCGGCAAGATCCTCAGTGATGACGAACACCTCCTGCAAGACTTTCGCAGGATGTTTTACCTCTCTTTTGCGGTCATGCTGCTGGCCGGCATTCTGTTCGGCTTTTATTTGGCGAAGAATGCCCTCAGCGGCATTCAACGGGTTCGACGCGGTGCCGACCAGATGAGTCGGGGCGATCTGTCGCAACGCATCGCCTTGAATGGTGGCAGTGAGGAGATCAGGAACTTGACCCACTCCTTTAACCGCATGCAGGATCGGATTCAGTCCCTCATCAGTGAACTCCAGAATGTAACCAATAACGTAGCCCACGATCTGCGCAGCCCAGTTACTCGCATGCGCGGCCTTGCAGAGACCACCCTGACCGGCGGCCAGAACCTTGAGGAATATCGCGACATGGCGGGGGCCGTTGTGGAAGAGTGCGACCGCCTGGTCGGCATGATCAACATCATGCTGGAAATCGCCGAGACTGATGCAGGGCTGCGGCCCCTTGCCCACGCCCCTGTGGATATGAAGGAAATGGTTCTGGATGTGGCGGAGCTGTATTCCTCGGTCGCTAATGATAAGGGGATCGCTTTAACCACCAAGGTCCCCGAGGGCCCTCTCATTGTGCCTGGCGATCGGAGGTGCTTGCAACGTGCGCTCGCCAATTTGCTTGACAACGCGATCAAATTTACCCAGCAGGATGGAGAAGTGGAGGTTTCCGCCTTCGCTGAGAATCGAACTATTATTGTTACGATAACCGATAACGGACCGGGTATCCCGGCAGATGATTTGTCCCGCATCTATGATCGTTTTTTTCGGGGAGACCAAAGTCGTTCATCACCAGGAAACGGCCTTGGCCTGAGTCTGGTTCAGTCGATCATACACGCACACGGTGGGGAGATTTCTGTCAGAAACGTGGCCAACCAAGGCACTCGGGCGAAGCTCTCTATCCCCATACATTAAATGGCGATCGAAAGGAAATTTCCGATTCTCACCACTCGCTCTTTTCCAGACATAAACGCCCCCGATTTGGTGGTCGAAGGCTTTTTCCTGCCAGGAGGCTGGCGGTTCTCTGCATAAAGTCGATAGACCGATGATCGGCTGATGCCGTAATGCTCCGCGATCTCTGTCTTGCTGCAGCCAGGTGCTTCGAAGTACTTGACCTTGTCGGGCGGCAGGTCGAAGAACTGTATCGGGAATTGACCGAGAGTCCTTATTCGAATCCGGAGAAAGCATGACCAATAAAGAGCAATCGAGAATTGGCCTGATTTTTCTCGTATTTCTGAAGCTCGGTCTGACCTCGTTCGGCGGCCCGGTGGCGCATCTCGGATTTTTTCGGGAAGAGTTCGTGCAGCGGCGGCGCTGGTTGTCCGAAGAAAGCTATGCCGATCTGGTCGCCCTCTGCCAGTTTCTCCCCGGGCCGGCGAGCAGTCAGGTCGGCTACGCCATCGGCCTGCGACAGGGCGGCACATTGGGGGGATTGGCAGCCTGGCTCGGCTTTACCATGCCGTCGGCGGCGGCGTTGATCGCGTTCGCCTATGGCGTAACCGCTTTGGGGGATGTGCAAAACGCGGGGTGGCTGCAGGGTCTGAAAGTGGCTGCGGTGGCGGTCGTGGCCAAAGCGGTTTGGGGTATGGCGGTCCAGCTTTGTCCCGATCGTCCGAGAGCAACCGTCGCGTTGCTGGCAGCGATTGTCGCCCTCGCCTGGCCGACGTCGATCACTCAGGTATTCATCATCCTCGCCGGCGCCGTTCTGGGTTGGGGACTCTACCGGGATGCGGCCGGTCCGGTGACGGTCGACTCGGATGCCACATTATTCTCTCGCCGGAAAGGGGTGGGCTGTCTAGCCGCTTTTTTCATCCTGCTTTTCGGTCTACCAGTCCTGGTCGGCTGGTTTCCGGC
Organism: Pelobacter sp. UBA6093; assembly: GCA_002435955.1. Classification (GTDB taxonomy): domain Bacteria; phylum Desulfobacterota; class Desulfuromonadia; order Desulfuromonadales; family Syntrophotaleaceae; genus Syntrophotalea. The sequence goes on along the minus strand of DIWZ01000033.1, from coordinate 259,531 downwards.
GGCTCCCTTGCAAGTCTTCGAGAGCTTTTACCGCTCCGGCTCCCTCGTCTTCGGTGGCGGGCACGTCGTTCTCCCCCTGCTCCAGGCCGAGGTCGTTCCCCCCGGCTGGGTCGGGTACGACAGCTTCCTTGCCGGGTACGGGGCGGCGCAGGCGGTGCCGGGACCTCTTTTCACTTTCGCCGCCTACCTCGGAGCCGCCATGACCGTCGTCCCCGGCGGATGGATTGGCGGCCTCTGGGCGCTGGTGGCCATCTTCCTCCCGTCTGCCCTCCTCGTGCAGGGGGCGCTCCCTTTCTGGGAGACCTTGCGCCAGATGCCGGCGGCGCAGGCGGCGTTGCGCGGAACGAATGCCGCCGTGGTCGGAATACTGCTGGCGGAGATGTACGATCCGGTCTGGACGAAGGGCATCCATGGGCCGGCAGATGTGATCGTCGGCCTTGCTGTTTTCGGTTTGCTGCATTTTTGGAAGGCTCCCCCCTGGCTGGTGGTTGTTCTCGCAACCCTCGCGGGGCTGGTCTATCTAGGTTAGTTTTCATCCATAGTTTCCGGATGGACATTAGGTTAGCCGGGCCGGCGGAAGTAAAGATGGATTTCGGCCTGGGCACGGTCCTGATGCCATGTTCGGCCTCCTTTATTCAGTGACATCGCCCCATATCTCCTTGCTCCACTTCGCAAACGTGGAGAAGCGTTCGGTAGGCCAGAGCGCCTCTTTGTCCAATTTCTTGTCTCGCATTTTCTTCATACGACATCGCCGCTGACCCGAGTCGAAATCTGATAATTCCTGCTGTCCGCAAAGACTTTCTCTCCTCGCCTTCCACGGTTCATCACATGACACCAGGCATCGGGTATTCAATACGTAGAGGCCGAGACATGAGCCTGCTCTTATTATAGAGCCATGCAAAGACTTGTCCTCTTTTCTCATGAAAATTTCCAACCTCCGGGTAATATTTCCACCGCCGTAATCAGTTTGTACCAGATGTAAATCACCCGGTTTTAAGGCGCGATTTCTTACTCCCAGGTGTTCGCAAACCTGCATAATTCTGCCTCGAAATCGGACAAAAGGTGAAAAAATGATAAAATGTACATGTTGCGCTGGCTGAACTCAATAAAAGAGGAGGACCAGATGAACCAGATGAGAACCCTAATCAGATGTTTAATCGGAGTAGCGATGCTGCTTGCCTTTACCGCCTGTACCTCAAACCAAACAACCCGCAGCACCGGAATCTATGTCGACGACAAGGTCATCACCACCAAAGTAAAATCTGAACTGATCCGCAATGAAGTCACCAAGGCGATGCAGATCGAAGTCGAGACATATCGCGGCGTCGTTCAGTTGAGCGGATTCGTGGACACCGAAGAGAGTAAAGAAACCGCCGGACAAATAGCGAAAGGTGTCGAAGGTGTGGTCGATGTCAAAAACGACTTGATTCTTCGACAGTAGCTCTGCAACGGCTCTTTGGTGAAAGGCAGGACACCCCGCCCAGGCGGGGTATCATTGTTTTAGGAAAAGACCCTGCAGGTGACATTGGGTATGACATGTCGCCCGCAAAAAGGAGAATCAACATGAACGAAAAACCGAATATATGGCTGATTACCCTGATCTGCGCCTTGCTATTGACCCTGGCAGGGTGCCAAAAAGAAGAGTCGCAGCCTCCTGCAGCGCCGGAAAAAGAGACACCCATGGAGACACAGCAACCACAGGTGGAGGCACAGCAACCAGCCCTAGCGGTAGCCGAATTAAAACCGACACAGAACAATCAGGTGACCGGAAGGGTGACCTTTGAATCGATGAACGGAAAAATTCGGATTGTTGCGGACCTTGAAGGGCTGGAGCCGGGCAAGCATGGCTTCCATATCCACCAAACCGGCGACTGCAGTGCTCCGGATGCCTCCTCGGCGGGAGAGCATTTCAATCCGGAGAATACCGCTCATGGTGCTCCCGATAATCCAGCCGCACAACGCCACGTTGGTGATCTGGGGAATGTGGAGGCAGATTCGAGCGGGAAAGCCCATTACGAGAGAGAAGATCAAATCATCACTTTGCAAGGCCTTAATGCCATAGTGGGGAAAGCCGTTATCGTTCATGCCCAACCGGACGACCTGACCTCGCAGCCCATCGGAAACGCCGGACCAAGGGTGGCTTGTGGGGTTATCCGGGCCGAAAACTAGGCTGAATAACCTCAGGGGATCTCTTAGCGAATCGCTACAGCCGATTCAACGATCAGTGCACAGAGACCGAAAGCCGGTGCACGAAGGGCAGAAATAGAAACGGCGGAGTAAAGCTCCGCCGTTGTGCAACCACCAAGCTGGCAGGATTTATTAACGTGACAGACTTCAGGCAACAGATTCACACTTCGGATCACAGCATCACCAAAGATAAAAAAACCGCTCTGAAACGGATTGTTAGACTCCTTGACACGCTGCCAGAGCAGGGAATATGATGAGATAGCAACAAGGAATACTAATCCAAGAAAGGAGATCAACCATGGCAACTGCAACAGGCAAAGGCCCGGGACCAGCGATCATGAGTGCCTCCACACTTATTGGAGACAAAGTAGTCAACATGGAAGGCGAAGACCTCGGCAAAATCGAAGAACTGATGATCGATACATTTAGTGGCCGGGTCAATTACGCGGTGCTTTCCTTCGGCGGTTTTCTCGGGATGGGTGACAAACTCTTTGCCATCCCCTTTTCGTCTCTGCGCCTGGATACAGAGAACAAGCGCTTCACGCTCAATGTGGATAAAGAACGCCTGAAAAACGCCCCCGGCTTTGATAAGGATGATTGGCCGGCCATGTCGCAGGAGTGGGGAGACAGAATTAATCGCTACTATGATGTGCCCCCGTATGAGGCGCACCGAGGTCTAAGGGGTGAAAAATCCGAAGGAGAAACATACAGGCACTAAAAAGCCTGAGTGAAAACCGGAGCTGGTCATTTTTGACCAGCTTTTTTGCATCTCCCCGTCGAGCGGGGACTGACCACGCTCCAACCCCCTTACCGGAATTCAATCTTTGCCGGTATCAGGAAAACTCCTTTTCTTCAGCGTCCTCCGGTATCACGTACAGTGTAAGCCCTTCCATATGTTGAACAAGGACATGGCGGCCCACCTCCAGAGGAGGACCATCACCCACCCTCTTGGCTCTCCAAAGCTCGCCGCGCACCTGGATGTATCCGGAGGGATCCAACCGTGTCTTCACCGTGCCGCGTTTACCTACCATGCTTCCGGTCACGCTTGCCTCATCCGATTCGTAGGCTCGCCGGACAAAAGGAAACAACACCGCATCCTTGATCACCCAACAGGCGACAAGCCCCCAGAAAAGCCAGAGCGGCAGCGAGACAAAGTGCCGGATGATAATCAGGACCAGCATGAAGCCGACCATCCCGGGCACATTCATCAGGATGTATCGGAGATAGACAGTTGGCGCTGCTTTTGGCGGTTTATGCTTCATCGGGCGCCGAAATATTCCTCAAATCGTTTTGGTTCCCCTCTATGTTCTCACTCCCCTTGAAATTCGAGTCGGCATCGGAATAGGGCTCTTCGACCGGTATCAGCTGCCACATTTCATTCTGGTGGAGCCAGATCGGATCAGCATTCTTCATTATGAACTCGTCTACCGGCATACCCTCCACCGTCGATGCCCGCTTTATTCTGACTTGCTTGCCGTTGACAATGGCGTTGTCATGTGGCGAACCCTCATTTCGCCTCATCAACCATTCGCTTGGTTTTTTCCTCAACTTCTCTGGCTATTTGCGCCAATGCTGGATCCTGAGATAACGCCGAAAGCATTTCAACTGGCTTGATCAGGCCGATCTTCGTTTTACCTTTTTCCGTGAACACCGAGATACGACACGGTAGCGCCATGTTTAGACGCATATCGGTTGACAGAACCTTCGCAGCCTGCTCCGGATTGCAGACCTCGAAAATCTTGCACTGCTCATCAAATGAAATGCCCTTACTGCGAAGGGTGGTTCCTAAGTCGTGGACATGCAGCACCCCGAAACCGTGCCGTTTAACCGCTGAATCAAGGTCCACCGAAGCTTGCTCGAATGATTTGCCGGTCTCAACAATGTAGTACAAGAGTCACCTCCATCTTTGTAGTCGACACATAGCGGTGAGTTAATCGGCGCTGGGCGGCTTTATCGAGCAGCGTCCAGCGACCGAAGGGAGCGCGGGACCTTGGCTCGGGGCCGGACCAAGCCAACCTCAAATATTTCACTGGTTAACTTGATCCGACCTCAGCTACTTCAGTCAATACTTGTGCCAGGTGGAAAAAGATTGCCGTGTGGGCATCTCCCTTACTCGGCTTTTGCCGAAAGCTGTTTATCTGGGATCATTTTGCAGTCAGCGATTTCCTTGCCACCGGTTTCATTCGGCACCACAGTCAGATGTGGACGGCCGACAAGTAGGCCAACGCCCACGGTCCCTTTTACAAAGTAGGTTTCTCCGGCCTTGACATCCAGGGTCACGGCGCTTTTGCTTTCCGTCTTTGCCCAGAACTCGACTTCGCCAGGGTCGGAGAAATATGGGTAGTATCCCCCATTGTACAAAGTGGTCACCGGGGTCTCGCCAACTTTGACGTCATACGATACACCACCGCCGATAAAGCTGCTCGGCCGGTAGAGATAAACCAACCCCTTGTCCTGTGGGATAGGCTCTTCCTGGTAGACCTGGCCAAGGCTGGCACAGCCAGAAAGAAACGTCAGCGCCACCAGAGAGAGAGCTACAACAGCTTTACGAACCAGAACGCACATTGACTACCTCCTTTTGGAAAAAAACAATTATCGGCGCAAATTCGACAGGAACTCCCTGTCGTTCAACATTTGTGATTCGATATTTTTCCTGACCAGCAAAAGGCCATTTTTTCGTAATTCGGAAAAAGTTTTCCCTTGATAAAATAGACTTCGCCTTTTATCGATAACGCATGTAGATCGGTATCGCCTCAATGTCTCTCGTTTCTCAATAACAAGCTCTGCGACAATTAAAATACTGTCGGAACCAATGGGGAACCCTACGAGAGTTAATGGGTTGAATAGTGGAAGTATTTCGGGAACGCTGTCTTTTCCGTATCCGACCTTGTATTCGTACCTGATGGCCGGCAAGCTTTCGTCTTCGGCACCCCGTTTGATGGTTTGCGGGAGATAATCTTCATTGCCTTCGTATTCTACGTGGCCGACCACACAAAAATCTCCAGAGTCAATTTCGGCTACTTTCGGCTCAATATGCAAGGTAGTCCCGCAGCCACTCAAAACCATCAGCGTCAAAATGAAGAACATCAATTTAAAAATGATTTTCAACGCTTTCTCCTGCTCGGTACTTAACGCCGTCATATCTCTCAGCAATAATGTCATATAGCTTGCTGTTTCCTGGAATTGCCTCAAGAAGCATTTCATTGCAGCTCTTTGGATCAGGTTCGGCATCACATCTGTCCAAAAATTCATTTATGACCAAATATTCGTATTTGCCGTCCGGGTAAGTTTCAAGAAAGGAGGCGAGTTTCTGTATTGACAAGGTTGACAACACTTCTTCATACGCGTCCTGTTCGCTATTTTTGGAACATGCTGGTAGCGATGCCATCGATATTGTGGTGCACAACAACATCACGACCCACTGTTTTATGATGTGATTTGTCATAAAAACCTACACTATAGGTAAAATTTACAGGAACCGTTTGCGAGCTTCGCTTAATCAGTACATGAATAGAGCGCGGTCGTGAGCGAACTTCAGCAAGAATTCTTCTTGTGGCAGCAGTGGGTTATGTGCCAGATGAAGAGAAAACCGGAGAAAACCGGGACAGATTTATTTTTCTCTAATATGCCGTGGCCTTCCAGGCTTTCTCAATTCAAGCCTTATCCCTAGCCTTTCGGCGACCTCTTCCTCCAGCTTCTGCGCCCCGGTCAAATGTCCCCGCTGGACTGATTCTCGAATGCGCTCCCATTCTCCTTCTGGAATCGACGAAAGAACCCACTTCTCATACGCCTGTTTTCGATGCGACTCTTCCGCCCCGAGAGCCAGAAAAGAGGGATCCCGGTCAATTATCCCGGGACCTCCGCCCATTTTCTCTCTGTAACTGGACCAGCGATATTCACTAGGATGAGATACCATACAAGCTCGGACGGGGTTCATCTCCACATATCTTGTGCAGGCAAGAAGATAGGTGTCTTTACAGACGATGCTTGAGCGGTACCTTCCTTCCCAAAGCGTTCCAGACCGACCTTCCTTACGATTCACATACCTGGTTTGTCTAGCAGCTACCTTCTTCAACAGCCGTGCAAGGGATTCTGAATCATCACCGGGATCGACAACCAAGTGAACATGGTTGGTCATCAAGCAGTACGCATAAAGTCGGCAGTTGAGCTCGTCTTTGCACTCAACGAGATTATCCAGGTAATAACGATAGTCATCAGCCTGGATAAAAATCGCTTGGCGATTGTGTCCTCGATGGATCACATGATGGGGGTAGTTCGGAATGACAAGTCGACCGATACGGGGCATAAAGCCTTTATACAAAAAGCTACCCTTAATTAGCAATAAATAAATTTATCCCGGTTTTCTCCGTTTCCTCCTTAATTAGCAATAAATAAATCTGTCCCGGTTTTCCCCAGATGCTTCATTATTAAATTGTTTCCGAAATCCTTATTATTTCTTTTGCGATATTCTCAGGTGAAAGGATGAAATCAATGTATCCGCTTGCTATCGCACTCCCGGGCATATCTGGCTGCGCTGCTGTATCAAGCTTTTGCGCGATAGTAATACCTCCAACTTCTTTAATTCCGCATAGTGCGTCTGCTCCATCACCATCATAGCCGGAGACAATCACTGCGATAAGTTTACCATCCCAATTCTCTGTTAGAGATCGCAGAAATACCGTAATCACGTCGGACCATCCTTTTGGCTTAGATATAGACTTTAAGCGGAACTCACCATCTAGAACATGTAAATCTCGTTGCTCCGGGATAATAAACACATGGTTTGGTTGGATATCTAATTTTTCCGTAATCAATTCAACCGGCATCACGGTGTACCGCGGGAGAATCTCGTGGAGCATAGTGGCTACAGTTCTCAAGTGGTTAACAATAACAATGGCAACACCCATATCACCTGGCAGATTACGGAGTAATCGAATATATGCGTCCAACCCCCCTGCTGAACCGCCTACGCAAACGATAGGGAAGTCTTTCCCATTACTTTTAGTTTTCATTGATAATAACTCCATAGGTTCAAGTTACAGGGTATCTACTTGCTGCTTGGTCTGCTTGCTGCTTGGTGCTGCTTGGGGTCGGTGCTGCTTGGGGTCGGACCAGATCAACCTATTGATATTTAAGGAAAACCATCCCAAAAAAGGCTATTAATTGGTATTATAGCTCGATTTTCGGGGTCAAAATTGACCTCATAGATTTCTGACGACTCTCGGAGCACATAGGCATCGCCCGTCGCTACAATACCTCGCCCTATTCCCCGCACTCCAAGATTCTCCTGGACCTTCTGCACGAACTGCTCACTGCCGACGGCGAGACTTTTCGTCCACAGCTCCTCGCGTTGGCTGTCTTCCACCCTCAATATCTCCTCGATCCAATCCCGATGGGCTCGTGCCAACGCTTCCGGTCCGTCTGTCTCGGTAACCTCCGCCAGGGTATCTAAGGCAAGAAGCCTGTTGCGGCGGCGGTTGCCCTGTATCTCGTGATACCCGCCAAAAGCCCAATCGGCCGGATGATTCACGACTCCAGCCCGAACCATGTTCAAGTCAATATAAACAAGACAGCGACGCAGATGCTCACCGGATTCAATGGCAGTAGCATGGTAGCGGTCTTCCCAGAAAGCCCCTTTACGACGCTTACGCTGGTTATATTCCTGACCGGTGCGACCGGCTACCAGTTGGATGGCCGATGGAATGGTGGCCTCGGCATTGTCTTTTACCAGCAGATGAACATGATTGGAGGTGACAGTATAGTTCAGGATTTGCAAGGAGAACCGTTTGCGGGCTTCGAGCAACCAAGCCACAAAACGGGATCGGTCATGAGCAAACTTCAGCAAAAATTCCTGCTTATGGCAGCGGTGGGTGATATGCCAGATGCAACCCGGAATGCGATGCCGATTGGCTCTTGCCATATACCCCCCTTATTGCCAGGCCGCAAAAATTCAGATGAAAAAACCTATGGACCCGATTTTGCCCCCAAAAATCGGCCTATAAGCGGTTTTTGAGGGTCAAAATTGAATAAAAACAGCATTATTTCAATATGTTACCTTGGTCCGACCCCGATGCATGCGCGGATAAATAAATCTGTCCCGGTTTTCCATTATCAAGCAGTACGCATAAAGTCGGCAGTTGAGCTCGTCTTTGCACTCAACGAGATTATCCAGGTAATAACGATAGTCATCAGCCTGGATAAAAATCGCTTGGCGATTGTGTCCTCGATGGATCACATGATGAGGGTAGTTCGGAATGACAAGTCGACCGATACGGGGCATAAAGCCTTTATACAAAAAGCTACCCTTAATTAGCAATAAATAAATCTGTCCCGGTTTTCATTGAGAACCAGGCCCTGAAAGACCTGATCGAAAAAAAGCTTTAAGGTCGCCGGAGAAACGCGAAGCCGTTACCTACCTGATCGCTGAGCACCAACTGTCTGTGCAGAGAAGTTGCCGCTGCATCAAACTGTCTCGGGCGGCCTATTATCAGATACCCAAGGGGAATGATCGTGATGCCAACATCATGGCGGCGATCAACGAGATCATTGACAAACATCCCCGCTGGGGGTTTTGGAAAACGTTCAAGGCCCTGCGGCGCAAAGGGCATCGTTGGAACCACAAGCGCGTTTACCGTGTTTACTGCGAACTGCGCCTGAACCAGAAGCGCCGGGCTAAGAAACGTTTGCCGAAACGGGTGAAACAGCCTCTGCTGGTACCGCAACTGCCGAACCAGATCTGGTCAGCCGACTTTATGAGCGACACGCTCTATGCTGGCAAGCGGTTCCGCACCTTTAACGTTATTGACGATTTCAACCGCGAATTGCTGCACGTTGAAATCGACACTTCGATTACTGCAAAACGGCTGATCCGAGTCTTTGAGCGCATTCGCCTGGACCGTGGTCTGCCGGATGTTTTACGAACTGACAATGGCCCTGAATTTCTCAGTGGCGAATTTGTGACCTGGGCCGAAGCTGCCGGAATGATGATCCAGTACATTCAGCCTGGCGAGCCGAACCAGAACGCTTACATCGAACGCTTCAACCGGACCTATCGAAACGAACTGCTGGACCTGTACATGTTCCGCAATCTCTCCGAAGTTCGGGAAGCGACTTACTGGTGGATGATCGAATATAACGAGCAGCGTCCTCATGACTCACTGGGAGATCTGACGCCTGCCGAATACATGTTAAAAAACAGCCAGAACTCTACTTTGCAACTGTCAACTTGACAGGGAAGCTTACGCAACGACCGGGCTCAGCGCGTTTGCGGAACGCGAAGCGTGTAGAAAATCCGCTGGAGCCCTTGGTTAGCCATTGTCCGGTGATAATGAGGACCATTCGTCTATGTGTAAAAGCACTGGAGCAATGTCATTTTTGCTCCATAAAATCATATCTTTTCCCCAGTAGAAAAAATGTGCCATTTTACCATTATTGGGAGAAAACCGGAGAAAACCGGGACAGATTTATTTTTCTCTAATATGCCGTGGCCTTCCAGGCTTTCTCAATTCAAGCCTTATCCCTAGCCTTTCGGCGACCTCTTCCTCCAGCTTCTGCGCCCCGGTCAAATGTCCCCGCTGGACTGATTCTCGAATGCGCTCCCATTCTCCTTCTGGAATCGACGAAAGAACCCACTTCTCATACGCCTGTTTTCGATGCGACTCTTCCGCCCCGAGAGCCAGGAAAGAGGGATCCCGGTCAATTATCCCGGGACCTCCGCCCATTTTCTCTCTGTAACTGGACCAGCGATATTCACTAGGATGAGATACCATACAAGCTCGGACGGGGTTCATCTCCACATATCTTGTGCAGGCAAGAAGATAGGTGTCTTTACAGACGATGCTTGAGCGGTACCTTCCTTCCCAAAGCGTTCCAGACCGACCTTCCTTACGATTCACATATCTGGTTTGTCTAGCAGCTACCTTCTTCAACAGCCGCGCAAGGGATTCTGAATCATCACCGGGATCGACAACCAAGTGAACATGGTTGGTCATCAAGCAGTACGCATAAAGTCGGCAGTTGAGCTCGTCTTTGCACTCAACGAGATTATCTAGGTAATAACGATAGTCATCAGCCTGGATAAAAATCGCTTGGCGATTGTGTCCTCGATGGATCACATGATGGGGGTAGTTCGGAATGACAAGTCGACCGATACGGGGCATAAAGCCTTTATACAAAAAGCTATCCTTAATTAGCAATAAATAAATCTGTCCCGGTTTTCTCTTCATATTCACGTCGATCCCTTCCCCGTGTGATCGGCTCTCCCGTCTCGGAGTATTATGGATCGATCCGACTCCCCAGCGACCTTCAGTCACCTATCCCGTTGCCGGTTCGGCTTTCCTACCTGCGTCGACCTCTCATAGGCCGGTCAGGAGTCTTTGGGGTCTCCCAAGTTCCTGAACCATCTCTGATTACATGCCATAGCCTGAGGACCCCGGCAGCCTTCCACGACCTTGCCGTTGCGGTCGTTTCCTGTTGACTTCGCGGCCGTTAAAACGCTCGTCGACTGCAACAATACTCGATTTCGGGGCTGTACCAGCAATTCAGGGAGTGCGGCCTCCCCTATGGCCTATAACCTTCTCTGTGTACGCTTCACCTGCTTTGTTCGCGGCCCCTTGCAGACTTCCATCCGCGCAGGCGCTCCGCCACAGGCGCAACACTCAATACGGGTAGATGGCTAACCCTTACCCGACAGGGACTTTCACCCTGCTAGATGCTCCAAGCTTCGCTTGGCGCAACAACGATAAAGATAAGCGGGCTGGCGTTAAGACCTTGAAGCTAGCAGATGCCTTTACGTGAACCGCCGTCGTGTCACCCAGTCCGCTTGATTGTTTGGTTAGCTGCCTTCCTTAATTTCTCTGAACAATTTCCCGAAAATCATCTACAGATATCCTGTCGAAACCGATGAGAATTCCGTCGTGAATTGCTACCGATCGCCAGGGCACACGGCTCTTGCTGAGGAAAATTATGGAACCCTCACCTGGGTAGCTAGATGAATCTCTGTGGAGCACACGACTCTTGTATGATTCGCCAACTGCATATGGGAAATTGAACTCAGGATTCTTGAAGAATATTTCGTTGATGCGGCACGCTGTCTCGCCATCGACAACTTCATAGTGGCAACTAAAAATCACTTCCGCTGATTCAATAGAGTCCTCCATTGTTGGCGGGGAGGGCTCGGTTGGCTCACCAAACATGCTGACGAGGAGTTGTTCGCCCCAGTTTAGGCAGGAAAGAACAATCACTGCAGCAACAAGAGCAACAATTATCGTAGTAAGTAGTTTCTCGCTTTTGCTCATAAGGTTTCCAGCTAACGGTTAAGCTCACCGGTGGCGACGTGTCGGTGAATCAAGTAGACATTAATCGGGGGACACTGCAGTTGAACCATCCGGTGAAGCGCATTGTTATGCGGATTGTTAAATTTTATAAAGACCTGTATTTTTCAAGCTTATCTAATAGAGAAAGTAAGTCGTCTGGGATTTCCTGCTGACCTATCTCGCCTATGATTTTGTTGTCAGTAAGGTTGACAGAATATTCATTCTGAACTTTTTCTCTCAACCTCCTAAGCACCTCTTTTCCAGGAGCTATTTCCATTCTTTTTTCAATATCATTCCACTTTTCATCGAATGCCTTAATTGTTTGTGCATTAATTGTAGCGCCATCAAGTTTTGAATGACTGAAGTATTTTGATCTTTTATCGATATATTGTGCTTGAATTTCGCTGCGTAATGGTGTGGTTATTTCATTTAGCAATTTTTCAATTGGCTCGGGGTCGGGTAATTCCTCTCCAGTGCGTCTTGACCTCTCAGCAATAGCTTTGGCTAACGCCTTTTCCAAGGCACTTGGAATTAAAAGATAATTCTCGATTTCTTTGCGCTCATGGATATGTACTACTTCTAGATGTTTTTGAAGGTCGTTGATTATGTCAGTAATTTGTTCTGCTGGTATGTAGTCGCGGTCGTAAACAACACCAATTTTTACGTCCCTGCCTAAAGCTTTCTCGAAAACCTTGGCAAATGACAAAATACTTTCCCAAGAAGAAAAACCACCTGATTCTAAAGGAGTAAGGTCAATTCCAGATCCAAGTTCCAATAAACCAATCTTTTGTGCGAATCTCCTAATTATTCTAAAATCTGCAAACCCTTCCACAAATATTAACCGCCTATTTCTGGCGAGTTGGGTGAGGGTTATATTTTGAATTGAACCGACAATTTCTAATGCCGCCTGTACGCCTTCGATATCCCTTAGGCGGTGAGCCGATTTTTTCGTTTTATCAACTAGTAGTATTTCTGAGTGGTCTGCTTCGCTCATTATTTCCGTAGAGTGGGTAGCTAATAAAATGTCAGGCCCAGATTCTCGCAAAATATTCAATAATTGCCTCTGAACATCTGGATGCAAATAAATCTCTGGCTCGTCTATAACAAGAAGTGTGTCACCAGTTGATCTACTAATATGAGTGAGCAACTGACACCAGATTTGAAAACCAAAACCAGCCCAAAAAAGTTCGCGTGGAATTCTACTCTCTACACAGAACATTGCTAATTTTGATGACATTGTATCGACTTTTCGTGATGGCTCGATAGACATTCCTGGCCATGTTTTATGCACCAGGTTAGCAAATACGTCGAAACCGTCTGGGAAATAGTACCAATAATTTCGAAAATGGCGAGATGCTCTGTGTGTTGCTAGACTTCTTGTAACTGTTTCTTCTTTTAGAAGATCTTCTTCGTGCTCCACAGGACCGAGAACGGGAACAATGCCAATTGTTACCGGAAATGCTGTCTTGAATTGTGTTGGCGAACGCACGGCTTTTGTCGCCAACGGGATCAAACAACACCCTCCGTCTCGTGGAAAAAACAATTGAAGCTTGTTCCCATTAGAAAGTCGAAAAATGACAGAAGAATCTGAATCTTCGTAATCAGTGTGGACGTTTTCAAGGGATATCGGTATGGCATCCTCTGGCACCCTGTAACCATAGGTTTGTCCTTCAGGACCCGACACCCATTCAACACTCTTTGCTCTTGCCCGACGGATACCTGCCGCCAAGACTCTAAATGTACTCAAAATTGTGGATTTGCCGCAGTTGTTAGGACCAACCAATATGTTCATATGTTGGAGGCTAACTGAATACTGGGAAAACGCCTTGAATTTGCGGAATTCTATTGATGTAAATGAAATAGGAGTGGGCATTTCAGAGAAGCCTTATGGTTTTTTGATCTTTCGTATAACGTAGAGCTAACCGGCGCTGCGCGGCTTTATCGCGCAGCGTCCAGCGACCGAAGGGAGCGAGGTTGAGCGCCATGTTAGGGGCTACCATATCTCGAACCCTCCGTAATTGGCGTACTCAATGAACGAGCTTACATATGTGTCGTCGTTTTCATCGACGGACACATCAACACCGATCACCTTTCCAAGCTCTTGAGCCAGGGCTCTTGCCTTTGATTTTCCGTCTGGGTCAGCAAGATACTTTGCCAATGCTTCAGCATAAGATTTAGCGTCTTGAGCGGTAACAATTTGCCCTGCGTTCCAATCATAGTCTCCCAACCATGGACCTTCAGTGGTGGCCCATTCCTTAGGCGGTTGAGTGCCGGATTTCTCCCAGCCGTAATGAATGGCTGCAAGATTCAAATAAAAGGCCCACCCAATAGTAGAGAAGTAGAACTCTTTCCCATCCTCATTGCGAAGATCAATGGACATCCGAGCCCCTAACAGTAAATGGGCAGTTTCTGTATAAAACGGTAAACACAGAAAGCCCGAGCTGTATAAAATATCCGTCCATAATCCCGAAAGTCTGTTTTTAGCAAATATTTCAACATGTTACAATTGTTACAACCATTACCCTCCCCGATATAGACAGATCTGCCTATACCGGTTCAAAGGTCATCCAAAGGGCTGCTGACTCCCTTGCCACCCTTATTCAATACATGCGTATAGATCATGGTCGTACTCACATCCTTGTGTCCCATCAACTCCTGAATGGTTCGGATATCATACCCGCTCTCCAGCAGATGGGTGGCAAATGAATGACGGAAAGTGTGACAACTGATTCGTTTGGTCAATTCTGCTTTTGTAACGGCAACCCTGACTGCTTTTTGGAGGATTGTTTCATGGACGTAGTGCCGCCCCTCTTCTCCGGTCTTCAGATTTTTCCAGCGGTTCTCCTGAGGGAAAACCCACTGCCAGCGCCATTCCCAGGGTGCTTTCGGGTATTTCCGATCGAGTGCGTTTGGTAACGAAACCTTGCCCCATCCATCGGCCAGATCTTTGTCATGAACCTTTTTGACCTGCGTCAGATGTTCTCGCAATGCCGGCACCAGCGACTCTGGCAACATGGTGCGCCTGTCCTTTCCACCCTTGCCGTCACGAACCAGCAGTTCCCCTCCGGCAAAATCCAGGTCCTGTATCCGCAGTTGAAGACATTCCATCAAACGGAGCCCGGCGCCATAGAGCAAACCGGCCATCAATTTTTTTGACCCCGGCAAATGAGCAAGGACGGTCTTGACCTCCTCCCGCGTCATGACCACGGGAAGGCGCTTGAGCTTTCGGGCCCGGATGACCTCGCCGAGATCACCAACCTCGCGACCTATGACGTGCCGATACAAAAACAGGAGCGCAGAGAGGGCCTGGTTCTGGGTCGAGGCACCGACCTTGAGCCTGACCGCCAGATCGGTGAGAAAGGCATTGATCTCAGGTTCAGCCATTTCTGCAGGGTGACGGACGTTGTGGAAGAAAATGAACCGTTTCACCCACTGGCAGTAGGTAGTTTCGGTCCGAGGGCTGTAGTGGCGGGTGGAATTCCGCGGCCATCGTCACCCCCGACTTAAAAACGCTTTATGAACATCCTTTTTAACTTTTCAATCTGACCCCGTCAATTCATTTTTCAGGGACGTTTACCTTAATTGCCCTTCCCTATGGCCCTCAACGTCTCCAAAATCCGCACCATCGCCAACGTATCCAACCGGCAATACTCCAGCATCGCCTGCCGCAACTGGGCAAGCGCCTCCGGATCCTCCAGCGCACACATGTCATGATAGGCCTGCATCGCCGCCATACCGTCTGCGATCACCAGTCCCGCATAGGACAGTTCGGGCACCATGGCCGGCAGTACCTCTTTAATGGAGTAGGAGCCGCGCATCTGCCAGCGGTACACATCGCGGCGCCGAAACGGCACCATCAGGTCGCGCACGTTGGCCAGCCGCACCTCGATGCCTTGGGCCAGGTCGGGGAACAGGGCGGCGAGCTCGCGCAGGATGCCCTTTTCGAAGGCCTGGTTGTAGGTCAGCACACAGGCCTCGGCGGGGATGGCGGCGAGCAGCTGTCCGATCAGTTCGCGGCGCGGGTCGATACCCGGCGGAGCGAGGTAAGCGACGTGCTGCGGCTCGGCGCCGGGCTGGTGCTGGATGTGCAGCGAAAACTGGAACGGCACCTGCTGATAGGGGCGGGTGCCGTCGAATTTGGGGATGGGGGTATTGAAGCTCTCGAAATCGAGATGGCAAAGCGGATACCAGAGGGTATCGAGGAAGGCCCTGACCTGCTGCGGGTGGATGACATCCTGTCGGATGAGGGTCGCCTCGGCCTGCTGACGCTGGGCCGGGTTGAGTTCATTCAGCGGCACATCGGCGAGACGGATGATGCCGCGACGGTAGAGATCGAATTTTTTGACGCCGTTGCCGCGCAGCTCGAAGATCGAATCTGCGGGGATGTGCTGCCAGCAGTAGGGGATGAAGTCGCATTCGTAAGGGTCGGTGCAGTACGGGCCGATGTCGATGGGGGGCTCGGCGCCGCCGCGCAGGGTGGCGCGCAGTTCCTCGACAGTTGCCGGCATGCCCTGCAGGCGCGCCAGTACCTGCAGGCTGATGTCTTCGCTGGCGAACAGTTTGTCGACTTCGATGGCGCCCTGGCGCACATAGCTGTTGTCGATATGCACCAGGCAGCATTTGGAGATGGTCAGACCGCAGCCGCTCAGGACGTAGTGCTGCACGGCGACGTCGTCCAGATTGACATCCTTGACGCCGGTGCCCATCTTGACCTCGTGGATCTGCCAGGCGTCGCCGTCGCGCACCAAGATGTCGACCTTGACGAAGATGGCGGAGAAGGAAAACGAGGCCTCGTAGATGACCTGCGCGCCGCTGTCGATGAGTTGCTGGGTGCGGGTCAGTTGTTCAGGGAATGACAGCCCCTCGTAGGGCACCTCGGTGCCGCCGGGGAAGAGCTGCTGGGCGAGGATGCCGACCTCGGTACCGAGTTGAAACCTGGCCTGCAGTTCGGGCTTTTCGGGCAGGGGAAAATCGGGTGGATGCTTGCTCAGCCACAGTGCCTTATGGCACTGCAGTCCTTTGAGGATCAATGACTTGCTGAGACCCGAACCACCCTGATTTAAAGCCATCCTGCCCTCCTGGAAGCATACTCAAGAGACGAGCCGTTATGATGGCACAGCCACGGACCGGTTGGCCACTATTTTTAGCGGACGCACACATTAGAAGCAAAGTACGTTGTGGGCGGGATAATTTTGGCCTGCGCGAGAGTTTCATCCCGATCCGGCTGTCGATATCCAAATCTATGCTCAGCAGGGATTTTTACACCTGTCGGGCGCCGGCTGGTCCGGCCATCAAGTTTCGCTTTCCAGCTCCATCCAGGCGGCATATGCGGACAGGATATCCGCCAGGGCAAGGGTACCCAGGAGTTTTTGGTCATCGACCACCAACAGGTGCTTGAGGTTCAGTTTCTGCATATGCGCCAAGGCCTGCAACACGTCAGCGTCCGGCTTTATGAGAGTGGTTTCGGGGCAGGGCTGGAGGATTTCCCGCACCTGGTGTTCCGCCCAGTCTTCACGCCGAAACTGCTTGATCCGTGCGAGGGGGGCGCAGCCGATCAGCCACCCTTGCTCCACCACCGGAAAGGTCTTGCCCAGGTGGCGCGGCAGATGATCTTCGATCAGTTCGCGCAGGGAGATATCGGGCGAAACTTGTACCGGAGCCGGATTCATGAGGTGGGTGATGGATTGCCCTTCGAAAGCCAGTCGCAGCAAAAGTTGCTGGTAGGTCATGCGTGCCGCACCACGCAAAAACAGGCCGATAAGGAAATACCACAGGCCGCCGATCAGGTTGCCGCCAAACGCGTTGAACAGACCGAACAGCATCAGCGCCACACCAAAGCCTGCGCCGATGCGGCTGGCGCTGCGGGTGGCCCGGCGCAGGTCTCCCTGCCACTGCCACAGCGCCGAACGCAGGATGCGACCGCCGTCGAGGGGAAAGGCCGGCAACAGGTTGAATACCGCCAGCAGCACATTGATGAAGGCCAGGTAACCGGTGATCCCGTTGGCCAGGTCGCTCCAGGCAAGATTATTTCCCAGGGTCCACACCAGGTAAAAGAGCAGCGCCAGCAGGAAGCTTGCGACCGGGCCGGCCGCGGCCATGAGAAATTCGATTTTGGGGGTGCGGGGTTCTTCGCCCATTTCGGCGATGCCGCCGAACACGAACAGGGTGATGCCTTTCATCGGCAGGCCATAGCGTCTGGCGACCAGCGAGTGGCAGAATTCATGGAAAACGATGGAAACGAACAATCCCAACGCGCCCAGAATCCCCATCAGCCAGTAAGTGGCAACGGACAATTCGGGATATTGATGAGGGAACAACCCCTTGGCCAGGGACCAGGTGACCAGCAGGGCAAGGATCAGCCAGCTCAGATCCACCCGGACGCCGAACCCGAACAGGTTGAACAGGGTCCATCGATGCTCGAACACGCTGACACCTCCGAAGGCTGGCAGCACCGAGTTTTCGGGAGATGTTGCCGGCTGACTGCACATGTTGGTTGTGCCTGAGACTACCCTTCAAGTTTTCCAGTTACAGGGCGGTTGTCAACCCGAAGTCCGACTGGCTCCCGCATGCTATACTAAAAACCATGCAGGGTAGCAGGCGGTTCGACAACACTGCCCGAATCAGGTTCCGGCAGGCCGCCGGGGCGGTTTCGGACTGGTCATCGACGTCGATCGGGCCGGACAGGCCGCTTCCCTTGGCCGCTTCGCCGATGTCCTCATTACCGATCTGAAGGAGGTATCCATGCAAGAGGATTCCACACCGACCATGACCGACCAACTGCCCTCGGCGCTGGAGTCACTGGAGGAGCTGGTCGGCCGCCTGCGCGGCCGGAAGGCCGTCATGTTCATCGATTACGACGGTACCCTGACGCCCATCGTGGAACGGCCGGAACTGGCCATCCTGTCGCAGGAAATGCGCCAGGCATTGCGCGAACTGGCCGGTCAGTGCACGGTCGCGGTGGTCAGCGGACGCGACCTGGCAGATGTGCGGCGGCTGGTAAACATCGAAGACCTCCTCTATGCCGGCAGCCACGGGTTCGATATCTCCGGGCCAGAGGGACACATGGATTATCAGCAGGGGCGCGAATATCTGCCAGCCCTCGACCAGGCTGAACAAGCCCTGCGCCGGAGTTTGCAGGACATCGCCGGCTGCCAGGTGGAGCGCAAACGCTTCGCCATTGCGGTTCATTTCCGCCGCGTCGCCGACGACGACCTGTCGAAGGTCGAAAAGGCCGTGGACCAAATCCTGGAATCCCACGAAAACCTGCGCAAAACCGGGGGGAAAAAAATCTTTGAACTGCGCCCGGATCTGCCATGGGATAAAGGCAAGGCCATCCGCTGGATCCTGCAACAACTTGGCATGCACCGCGAAGAGGTGCTGCCCTTTTATATCGGCGACGATCTGACCGATGAAGACGCCTTTCGTGAACTGCGTGAGCGGGGCATCACCATTCTGGTCCGGGACGAGAACCGCCCCACTGCGGCGCATTTCGCCCTCGAAGAGCCTGCCCAGGTTTGTGTGTTTTTGCACCGCCTGGCCCAATCCATCAAGCGAGGCGGAAAACTGGTCGGGACCCATTGAATTTCAATCCGCCCTCGACGGACGGGTCGTCAATGTCGGCGTGCCGAGCTGCACGGTGGAAAGCAGATCGAATTCTCCCTCTGAATTTACCGGCAAAAGGCTCCTGCATGCTCAGGCTTTTGCGGGTGTTCATAAAAAAAAACGGCCCCTTCAGGACCGGATGTGTTCAACGGATACAGACCAAGCATTAATGAAGGTTGAAATCTTTGATCTGTTTTTCAGCCTGCTCCTTGGTGTACCCGTACTTCTCCTGCAGCTTGCCGACCAGTTTATCCTTCTCGCCGGCGATAATATCGACTTCGTCGTCGGTCAGCTTGCCCCATTGTTTTCTGATTTCCCCTTTGAGCTGCTTCCATTGACCCTTTAGCTGTTCGGAGTTCATAGAGTCCCCCTTTCTTTGGTTCACACTTCTCTATTTTACCATACTTTGAGATGTTACTTCGGCTGGGGTTGGCCCGTCATTGCCGGGGAGATCCCCGCTCCCAAGTTAAACCGTCTGCCAATATTGCTGCCAGCGCTGCCTTCCCGCATCCCGGCTGTACGCCTCCGGCAACCGGCAGAGACAGCCCTGTTGTTGAGCAAGCGTCGCCCTGCTTGGAATCAGCGCCAGACATTGGCAAGGCCGCTGGGCAACCGTGAACTGACAGCCGTCAATCCCGAGAAACGCGCAGCCGGAGGCCAATGACCGGGGGGCAGGCATCGACACGCCGCTATTCCCCCATAACACCAACCCCAAGGCAGGCAATTGTCCGCGCAGTTGCTCAACCGTCAAACGTTGTCCCTGGAAAAAGAGGGCGAAAAATCGCTCGGGATCAACCCAGATTCCAGGGCTGCCCTGACAGCAACGCCCGCCACATTCCCGGCACAGCACCAAATCCAGGGAGTCTCTTTTTTCAAAAATTTCCATGTCAACGATACCTTTTGCGAAGCCCTCTGGACTTAAGGGGAAACCAAACCTGAATTTGAATGCCGCCGGTTTCCTGATATGGTTTCTGGCAGAACACTGCCTGGGAGAGATCGGACTTTCATGAGATCACACCTTTTCTCGACCGACGCCATCGTAGTGGGCTCCGGGCCCAACGGTCTGGCCGCGGCCATCGAACTGGCCAGGGCCGGCCATTCCGTAACTCTCCTCGAGGGGGCTGAGCAGATTGGTGGCGGCGTGCGTTCGGCGGCGCTGACCCTGCCGGGATTTGTCCACGACATCTGTTCGGCAATTTATCCGGTGGGAGTTGCTTCCCCCTTTTTCAAGACTTTGCCCCTGGCTGAGCACGGCCTGGAATGGATCCACCCACCGGCGCCTCTCGCCCATCCCCTCGACGACGGTAGCGCCGTCATGCTGGAGCGCTCCGTGCGCCAGACCGCCGTCAACCTGGGCGAGGATGCCCGCGCCTACCTGCAACTGATGGCGCCGCTGGTGGACACCTGGCCGCAACTGGCCGAAGAAATTCTCGCCCCTCTGCATATCCCCCGTCACCCGCTGCTGCTGGCACGCTTTGCCCGCCATGCTCTCCGCTCGGCAGAAGCCCTGGGCAGGGCGCGGTTTTCCGGCCGGCGCGCCCGCGCCCTGCTGGCCGGGCTGGCGGCGCATTCTTTTTTGCCCCTTGATCGAACGGCCTCCGCGGCTGTCGGTCTGGTGCTCGGCCTCCTCGGGCATGCGGTGGGCTGGCCCCTGCCCCGAGGTGGAGCCGGCCGTCTCGCGGGAGCGCTGGCCGCCTGTCTGCAAGCCCTGGGTGGCCGAATCGAGACGGCCAGCCCGGTTCGTTCCCTCGATGAGCTGCCACGGGCCCGTACCATTCTCCTCGATGTGACGCCCCGCCAGTTGCTGCAACTCGCGGGTGACCGCCTCGACAACATCTATCGCAGAAGACTGGCGGGCTACCGCTATGGTCCGGGGGTTTTCAAGATCGACTGGGCTCTCGCCGCTGCCATCCCCTGGCAGGCCGCCGACTGTGCCCGGGCCGGAACGGTGCATTTGGGCGGCACCCTGGAAGAGATCAGCGCGGCGGAACACCAGGTATGGGCCGGTAGTCATCCGCAAAGGCCGTTTGTCCTGCTCGCCCAGCAGAGTCTGTTCGATGAGCTCCGGGCCCCGACCGGTCGGCACACCGGCTGGGCTTACTGCCACGTTCCCAACGGTTCCGATGTGGATATGACCGAGGCCATCGAACGCCAGGTAGAGCGTTTTGCGCCAGGCTTTCGCGAGCTGATCCTGGCGCGCAGTACCCGCACCGCTGCCGGATACCAGCGCTACAACCCTAACTGCATCGGCGGCGACATCAACGGCGGCGTTCAGGATTTACGGCAGATTTTCGCCCGCCCGGTGTTCAAGCCAGATCCCTACGCCACCGGCCTTAAAGGCGTTTTCCTCTGCTCCTCATCCACCCCGCCCGGCGGTGGCGTGCACGGCATGTGCGGTTATCACGCCGCCCGTTCGGCCCTTGAGCATCTATCGGACCAACCATAAGCTGGCTGCAAATGGGAGCACAACGAAAACGGTAAGGCCTGGGATGCGTCTTACAGCTTGCAGCCGACGTCCCGGGCAATGTCGCTCAACGCACTGGCGATGGCGCCGGGCTGCGTCGGGGTGGGATCGAGGTCGATGATGCGGGTTGGATTGCGTTTGGAAATGCCGAACAGGTAAGTTTTGTCGTAGTAATCGAGAATGGCGTGGGTGGCGGTGGCGTAATCGCCGCTGGCGATGGCCTGCAGGGCGATGCGGGTTTTTTCTCCGCCGAGACGCTTGCTGATGTTGGTTACCGCCTCGGCGAGTTTTTCCGGCGCTTCCGTGCCGTAGTCACTGCACAGGCGCTCCACCCGGGCCTCGCGCGACACGTGCACACGTACCAGCGGTGCGCTGCGCATCTGCTTGTACAGGCCTTCGGGGATACTGACGCGGCCGATTTTACGACTCTCGTCTTCAACCCAGATCGGCTGGTCTGGTGCAAAACCCCGCAGCGCCGCGCAGGCATCGTTTTCGAACTGCTCGGTGGAGGGCTGTTCGGCCGCATCCAGCGCGCCGAAGGCCGACCCCCGATGCCGGGCCAGCCCTTCCAGGTCGAGCACCTGCTGCCCCCGGCGTTGCAGATTGTGCAGCATTTCCGTCTTGCCGCTGCCGGTCATACCACCCAGTACCAGAAGGTGCAAGGGGTGCTCGAATCCTTCCAACACCCACTGCCGGTATGCCTTGTAGCCACCTTTGAGCAGGCCGACCCGATACCCGACTTTTGCCAGCAGCCAGGCCAGCGATTCGCTGCGCATACCGCCACGCCAGCAATGCACCAGGATGTTTTTTGCATTGGTGAGGTTTTTGACCTGGGCGATATACTCCGTCAGGCGCGGCCCGACGATCTCCAGCCCCCGCATGACGGCCAGTTCGCGACCCTGCTGTTTATACAGGACGCCGATTTCGTGCCTTTCCTGATCCGAAAACAGCGGCAGATTGTGGGCTCCGGGGATATGCCCCTTGTGGTATTCGGAAGGGGTCCGGGCATCGAATATCGGGCATTGCGCTGCCTGCTGCAGAAACTTCTCGGGATTTATAGGCTGGCGGTTCATGGGTGTTTATAGCGTCCTTGGCGAAAATCCATGCTGTTATTTGTCGCTCTCGGCAAGCAGGGTTTTGATCTCGTCCGGGCTGAAGGTATAACACTCCTTGCAGAATTCGCAGGTGACGGTGGTCTCTTCGTCCCTGGCGGCCATGTCCTGCAGTTCCTGCGGGCCGAGGGATTTGAGCATGGCCCGGACCTGGGGACGGCTGCAGGTGCAGCGGAACACAAGCGGCGTCTCTTCGGTCTGGCCGAGGGGGATGCCGGTGAACAGTTCCTCGATAATCTGCCGGGGGCCGTATCCATCCCGCAGCAAGGTGGAGATCGACGGCAGGGTAACCAGGCGTTGTTCGAGCAGGGCGACCAGCGCCTCATCACCTTCGGGCATGGCCTGCACCAGCAGGCCGCCGGCGGCGGAGACGTGACCGTCGGCTTCCAGATACACGCCCAGGGCAACGGTGGATGGCACCTGCTCGGAGGAGGTCAGGTAATAGGCAAGGTCCTCGGCGATTTCGCTGCTGTAGAGGGTGACCATGCCGCGATAGGGTTCCTTGAGGCCGAGATCCTTGATGACATGCAGGAATCCGGCGCGACCGACGGCCGCCGGTACATCGAAGCCCGTTGCGGTGGGAGCCACGCCGGACACCGGCACCCTCACCGAACCGCGCACCTGCCCCAGGGCATCGGTTTCGGCATGCAATTTCTTGAGCGGTCCGTTGGCTTCGATCATTAGTGCCAGACGCTGATCGCCTTTGAGCAGGCTACCCATGAGAGCGGCGCCGGTGACCAGGCGCCCCAGGGCGACACTGGCGGTTGGATCGGTGCCCTGGCGCCTGCAGATGGCATCGACCAGTTCGGTGGTGACGGCGGCAGTGGCACGCAGGGTGCCGTCCTTGGTGGCTACGCGAAACAGATGATCCTTCATGATGTTTCCTTATGGATATACAGCCCGACGGCACGTCCGTGTCCCGTACGGTGAGTGGTGTCAGGGGGTTACGAGACATGGGGCGACACACCTGAAAACTTGCCCGGATGGGACAATGCGGTTATAGTCTCTTCGACAGCGGGCTCATGCTACCGGAAACGGCCCGGTTCTGACAAGACTTCATATTCACGGAGGACAGCATGAAAATCATTCTGCCGGTAGCGGGCAAAGGCACGCGTCTGCGCCCCCATACCCACACGCGCGCCAAATCCCTGGTGCAGGTGGCTGGCAAGACGGTTCTGGAGCATATCATCGAGCGCCTCAGGGTGCTGGACGCCGAGGAGCTGATTTTTATTACCGATGAGAACGGGCAACAGATCGAGACGTTCATGAAGCGCTGCTTCCCCGATCTGAACTGCAGCTACATCGTGCAGAAGGACCGCCTCGGCCCGGCCCATGCCGTATCCCTGGCCGCGCCCCGCATAGTGCCGGGGGATGATGTGCTGGTGGTGTTCAACGACACCATCTTCGTCACCGATCTTACCCGTATCCCGGAGTTGTGCGCCGACTGCGACGGCCTGATCTATTCGAAGGAAGTCGAGGATTTTCAGCGCTTCGGCGTCAACGTGCTCCGCAACGGCATCATCGTCGACATGGTGGAAAAACCCGATACGCCGGTTTCACGCCTGGCCCAGGTCGGTCTCTATTACCTCAAGGATGCCGCCGGATTCATGCGTTATCTGGACCAGACGATTGAGGCCGGCGACACGGTCAAGGGTGAATTCTACCTGCCGGCGGTATTCATGCGCATGGTCAAGGATGGGCTGCGGTTGTGCGCACCGGAAATCGACGCCTGGCTGGACTGCGGCAAACCGGAATCCCTGCTGGAAACCAACAGCTATCTGCTCAAAGAGCGCCATACCTGCCGGGGTGAGCTCATCGATACGGTGGTCATCCCGCCGGTGTTCATCGCCGACGGCGTCACGGTGCGCGGCAGCATCATCGGGCCCCACGTGTCCCTGGCGACCGGTACGGTGGTCGAGGACAGTATCGTGCGCGACTCCATCATCAATGCCGACTGCCAGGTCAAGGACGCCAACCTGCGCTTCAGTATTCTCGGCAACGGCGTACGCCTGGCCGGTTCTCCTCGCCGCATGAATATCGGCGATGATTCCCTGATCGAAATCGGCAGCTGATTATCTCTTTCGAAAACGCCCTCCCTCTGCCCGGGGAGGGCGCTGTTTTCCCTAGGAGTCTGTCGGACTATCCGGGCCGAAGCGAAAATTTGGATGTTTGAGAACAGATTTTAGCTCGTTTGAAGGTTCATAGCCGTAGCTATGGGCCGAAAAGGAGCTGAAATATGGGCCAAACAGCCGAATTTGCAGCCGGCTCATGGATAGTCCGACAGACTCCTAATCGATGATCTGCTCCAACCCGTCTTCCTCCGGACTATTCTCTTCCCGGGATAAATGCGGTTCCCGCGGGCCCGGCGCAGCCAGGCAAAGACCGAGGTAAATAGCGGCCGCCAGATCGACTTCCTCCAGCGGAACCTGTTCCTCCCAGGTATGGGCGGTTTCCAGGGCACCGGGTCCCAACAGCAGTGGGCGACAGCCTTTTTCGTGAAACAGATTGCCGTCGGAATGCGAGCGGAATGCGGCAAAAGCCAGCGGTCGCTGCAGGTGCGGATACAGCGCGGCCAGGGTGTGGCCCGGCCAGTGGTCGATGCCCAGATCGTAGCTGCGACTGGCCCAGGGGAACTCGATTTCCAGTTCCAGTCCGGCAATGGTGCGGCTGGCGGTGGCCAGGCGACGGCGCAGGGCGGCAATGGTTTTATCCAGGTCGAGGGTCGGCGGCAGGTGCAGATCGATCCAGGTTTCGCAGCGGTCCGGCACCACGAAACCGGCCTGCGATGAGTTCATTTCGCGAATGGAATAGACCAGGCCGCTGCCGGGTTTGCGCAACAGCGGCGCGCGTCCCAGATACAAAAGCACGCGCAGCATCGACTCCACCGCGTTGTGGCCATGCTCCGGCAGACAGGAGTGGCTGCGCCGTCCGGTGGTGGTCAGGGTTACCTCCAGATAGCCGTAATGACCACAGCAAGCCAGCAAACCGGTCGGTTCGCCGATCACCACCCAGGCGGGGCGGCGTTCGGCGAGAAAAGCCAGGCTGCCGGCGCCGTCTTCTTCTTCCCCCACCACCAGCAGCAGCCCAACCGAAGGACGCTTTTCGGGGGGCAGGTTTTCGGCCAGGGTCAAAAAGGCCTCAACCATGGCGGCACAACCGGACTTCATGTCGGCAGTGCCGAGTCCGTGGAGGATGCCGCCCTTCTGGCAGGGGCCCTCGCCCTGCAGTTCCCAGTCGGCCACCGTGTCGACGTGCCCCACCAGGTAAAAATCAGGTTCGCCCTCGCCTATGACGCATCGCAGATTGAAGCGGGTTTCATCCAGAATCTCCCGGTGCACCGTCAGTCCGGCCTGTTGCAGCGTTGCTTCGAGAAACAGCTGGATATCCTCCTCTTTGCCAGAGGGCGAATAGATCTCCACCATCTCCCATAACAGGCGGTGCAAGCGATCGCGGCGCAGACGGGTACGTAAGGTTTCCCAGAGTGTCAACATGGCCATCCTATTTTTTTCGCGGGCGCGTCAGGTTGAGGCTCAGGTAGACGTGCTGGCGCGGGTTGCTGAAACCTTGCTTGCGAAAGAATGAGATCGCCGCGTGGTTGTCGGTGGCGGTATCGACAATGATCATGCGCACCCCCTGCTCATGCATGCGTCGCCGCAGTTCCCGAAACAGCCCTTGGCCGACATTGCCCTTTTGCACTATCGGGCGTACGCCGAGCCACACCAGGTAGCCGTATTTCCAGGGGCCGCGTTGTTTTTCCACCGTGGTGCCGAGGGCGAAGCCGACGATATGGCCCTCCCGCTCAGCTACCAGGCAAAGTTCGTTATCGGAATTGAACAAAGTGGTGATTTCGTATTCGTCCCAGGTGCGGTAAAGGGTCGGCGAATATTCGGCGGTGAAAACTTCCTCACCGATATGAAACACCTCTGATAGATCATCGATGGTCATTTCACGGATGCAAAGTCTGGCTTCCGTGGGTGAAGCCTGTGTCGTCATAGGGTACCTTCCGTTGTGGTTGTCGGTTGTCGGTAAAGCCTGATCCTCCAGTCTCACAAAAGTTTAGCAAATCAAACGGCTTGTGAAGCTTGCATGGCAATTATATTGTCGTTATGATAACCGGCGGCCGCGCCACTGGCAGCCGATCCGATCCTAATGTTTCCGCGAGGTGTCCATGTCCGAAACGATTGTCCAAGCTCTGCCCTATCTGGCCCCGCCCCTGCTGGGCGCCATGATCGGATACGTTACCAATTATATCGCCATCCGCATGCTTTTCCGACCATTGCGAGCCTGGCGGATCTTCGGCATCCGCGTCCCTTTGACCCCCGGCATCATCCCGTCGAAGCGCGAGGAACTGGCGCAGCGCATCGGTGATATGGTCGGCAGCCATCTGGTGACGCCTGATGAAGTGGCCGGGGCATTGCAACGGGACAGCTTTCAGCTGGAACTGCGTCAGGCGGTGGCCGGCAAGCTCGGCGGGCTGCTCGACCGGGAACTGGGACCGCTGGTGGAATTGGTGCCGGATAAATTCAAGGAACGGTTTCGCGAGCTGACCCAAACCTTGCGCTGGAAGGCGGTGCGGGCGCTGTTCGACTATCTGGAAAGCCCGGCTTTCAAGGTTCGGCTGACGACCTGGCTGCAGGAAAAAGGGGATGCGTTGCTGGCGCGCGAGCCGGCCAGCCTGCTGGGGGCTATGCAACGGGCGGCGGTGGAACGCCATCTGCGCCGCAAGGCGGTCGCCTGGATGCAATCCGACAAAGTCGGCCGGGAGGCCGGTCGCATGATGGATGAGCAACTGCAGAAGCTGCTGGAATCCGGGCAACCGTTGCGGGACTTGGTCCCGAACGACCTGATCGAGGGCGTGCAAAGCTGGATCGAACAGGAATTGCCGGAACTGATGGAACGCCTGCTGGCCCTGCTGCAGGATCCGGACGTGCGTCAGCGGCTTGCGGAACGGGCCCAGCAGGCCATCGCCGGATTTACCGAGTCGCTGGGCATGATGGGCGGCCTGGTGGCGGGGTTTCTCACCCCTGAAAAGATCGCTAAGTACCTGCCCGGCCTGCTCGACCGGGCGAGCGACGAACTAAGCCGCCTGCTGGCCGAGGAAAAGACCCGCCGGCAGGTAGCCGAAGCGATTCGGGAACGGCTCGATCTGCTGTTGGACAAATCCCCGGCTCAGTTGCTGGCCGACATCCCCTACGGGCGCATCGCCCGCGTGCGGCGCTTCGTGCGGGCCAGGGTGGTGGTAACCCTGCGCAGTCCGGCAGCCGGCAAGGCTCTGGAGTCCCTGGTCGATCGGATGCTCGACCCTTTGCGGCAGCGTACCCTGGGGGAACTGTTGACGGACCTGCTGCCCCCTGGCGGCATGCCGCGGGCGCGGCAGGCCCTGAGCGAGCGTTTGCTGACCACCATTTGCTCGCCAGCCGCCCAGGCAGTGGTCGACGCGGAACTGGCGGCACTGGTGGAAAACTGGCTGTTCAAACTCCCGTTGGGACGCTTGTCAGCACGCCTGTCGAGCGAAATGCGCCTGGAACTGGAGGATGGTCTCAACGCCCAGTTAATGCAGCTGTTATGCCGGGAAGTACCGCCCCTGGTCGATTCCCTGGATGTCAGCCGCATGGTGGAGGACAAGGTCAACAGTCTCGATATCCTGGCAGTGGAAAACCTGCTGCTTGGCATCATGCAGGAACAGTTCAAGTACATCAACCTGTTCGGCGCGCTGCTCGGCGGTATCATCGGCGCGGTCAATCTGCTGGTGATGGGCGGGTTTTAAACCACTAACAGGCGACAGGCCTGAAGCAGGCCTCTTAGTGGCCCGTGCGGTGATCGACTGGTTGTTGCCAACCTTACCGCGACTTTTCGGGTATCCTTGATGTAACAGCGTGGCAGGGCATGGCCTTTACGGCGGTCATGAGCCGCCAGGGTAACCGCAAAGAGTGACGGAAGCTGCCGCATTTTCGGGATACGGGCATTGATGATACCCTCCAATGGCAAATACCGGTTTCCCTGGCGCAAAGGGAATTATTTTCGGCTGCTGGTGGATGGCGACCGGTTTCTCCCGGCCATGGAAGCCAGTATCGCCGCCGCGCGTCGTTATGTGCTGATGGAGATGTATCTGTGCGAATCGGGGCGGGTGGTCGAGAGTTTCTTTGCGCAGCTGTGTGCGGCCGCAGCCCGAGGGGTGCGGGTCTGCGTGCTGCTGGATGACTATGGTGCCTTGGGGTTGCGCCGCAGCGACAAAAAACGCCTCATCGATGCCGGGGTGGAACTGACGAGTTACAATCCGCTACGGTTTTTCCGCTGGCGCAGCAATCTGCTGCGCGATCATCGCAAACTGCTGATCGTGGATGGGGATGTCGCCTTTACCGGCGGCACCGGGTTGACGGATGCTTTCGATCCGCGCGCCGCACCCGGGGCCTGGTGGCATGAAGTCATGCTGGAAATTCGCGGCCCCTGCCTGAGCGACTGGCAGGCGCTGTTTGCCGACACCTGGAACCGCTGGGCGGACTGCCCCCTGTCCGAGGCACCTGGCGGAGCCTGGCCTCAGGGGGATAACGGCCGTGGCCGGGTCACCGTACAGACGGGGATCATGGGACACTCGGAAATCATGCGCTCCTACGTCCGGCAGACCAGGAGCGCGCACCGCAGAGTGTGGCTGGCCACCGCCTATTTTGTACCGTCCTGGAAACTGCGTCAGGGTCTGCGGCGCAGCGCACGCAACGGCCGAGATGTGCGACTGTTGTTGCCGGGCGCATTGAGTGACCATCCGGCGGTCTGGTACATGGGGCGGCGTTACTACCATCGACTGTTGAAGTCCGGCGTGCGGATCTTTGAGTATCAGCCGCGCTTTACCCATTACAAGCTGTTGCTGTGCGATGACTGGCTCAGTCTCGGCTCCTGCAATGCAGACGCCTGGAATTACCGCTGGAACCTGGAGGTCAATCAGGAAGTGCAGGATGCGGATCTCAGCGAGCAGGCCGCAGCGATCCTGGAAGCCGATTTTGCCCGCAGCGTCGAGATCCGGCTGGAAGACTGGCTGGTGCGCTCCTGGCATAAACGCCTGCGGGAGTGGTTCTGGGGCAAGGCACAAGCGTTGATGGGGTGGTTCAGCGACCGGGAACGCCCCCCCGGCAATGACGAACCCTTTTAATAACCTCGCCAAAGCGACATGCCCTGATGGGAGCTCCAATGTTATCCGCATCGGTTCGGATCGCCGAATGCAAGCATGGCGTAAACGAAAGCCCAGCCTCCTACCGCTCCAATAAAGCGTAACCAATCCTGTTACAATACTGCAAACACTAGGAGGCTGTCGGACTATCCGGGTCGAAGCGAAAATTTGGATGTTTGAGAANNNATGGATAGTCCGACAGCCTCCTAGACAAATATATCGGTCCTGGCGTTGGTCTGAGGAAGGACTCTCCGATGAAAAGGTTTATTATTATTGCCCTGATCGGCGCGGTACTGGCCACAGGCTTGATCTTCTGGCAATCGCAGCGGGGCAAAACTCCGGTGCAGGTGCTGGAAACCGCCGTGGTGGACCGCGGCAGTGTGCGACAGGTTCTGGAACAGACCGGCATCGTCAAATCGCAGGTCGGTGCCATTGTCAAAATCGGCGCCAGGGCCACCGGCACCATCGACAAGATGCTGGTGCAGGTGGGAAATGTGGTAACCCAGGGGCAATTGGTGGCACGCATCGATGACCGTGAGATTCAGTCCCAGGTTGCGGAAGCCCGGGCCAGACTGCAGAACGACGAAGCGGCCCTGCAACGGGTGCGGCAGCTCGACCCCCTGCTCATCGAGGAAGCGCGCGCCGACCTGGACCTGACCCGTGCCCAGGCCGACTATCTGCGCAGCAATGCCCAGCGCATCCGACAGCTGGCAGGCGAAGGAGTGGTTTCGCAGGATGAGCTGGAAAACGCTGTGCAGCAGGCCGAAGTCGAAACGCGGCGGCAGGCGGCCCGTGAGGCGGCGCTGGAGCGCCAGCAACGTGAATTCGATCAAAACCTGCGCCAGGCAAAGCTGACCGTGCAAGCGACCAGGGCCAACCTGGAGGCCTTGCGGGTACGTCTGTCGTATACCAGCATTCACAGCCCCATCGACGGGGTGGTCAGCCAGGTCACCGCCCAGGAGGGTGAAACCATCGTCGCCGGCCTGCAGGTCGCCAACCTGATCACGGTGCTCGACACCTCGCGCCTGGAGATGTGGATTTATGTCGACGAAACGGATATCGGCCAGGTGCAAACCGGACAACTGGCGGAGTTCCGGGTCGATGCCTACCCGGACAAAGTGTTCCGCGGCACCATTCAGACGGTGTACCCCGAACCGGAAATCCGCGAAAACATCGTTTACTACAAAGCTCTGGTGGCCATCTCCAAAGCGGAGGCCGTCTGGCTGCGGCCGGAGATGACCACCCAGGTGCAGATTGTGGTGGCCGAAAAGGACGAGGTTCTGCGCTTGCCCAATGCCGCCCTGAAATGGATCGACGGTCGCCAGGTGGTGTTTCTGGTGAATCCCGAGGGCAACGTGCGGGAGGTGCTGCCGACGCTGGGCCTTACCGGGATGCTGGAGAGCGAGATCCTCGAAGGGTTACGGGAAGGGGACCAGGTAGCGACCCAGGTGGTACTCGGCGACACCGGCAAGAAACGAAAGTCCACGCCATGAGTGCCAAACAACCGATAATCTGTCTGCAGGATATCGAAAAAACCTTCCTGCTCGGCGACCTGACCATCGAGGTGCTGAAGGGGGTCAGCCTTGACATCGGCGCGGGGGAATTCGTCGCTTTGCGCGGTGTTTCCGGATCGGGCAAGTCAACCCTGATGCATATCCTTGGTTTGCTCGATCGGCCCACGGGCGGGCGATACCTGTTGCAGGGAGAGGATGTCGCCGCGTTGCCCGATGACCGACTCAGCGCGCTGCGCAACCGGCTGTTCGGCTTTATCTTCCAGACCTTTCATCTGATCCCCTACCTTTCCGCCCTGGACAACGTCATGTTGCCCGGGCTCTACGGCGCCACTCCGGCGCGGCAGCTGCGGCGGCGCGCACAGGAGCTGCTGAGCCAGGTGGGGCTGGCGGACCGCTTGCATTTTCGCCCCGGCCAACTCTCCGGCGGGCAGCAGCAACGGGTCGCCATGGCCCGGGCCCTGCTCAACGACCCCCAGGTGCTGCTGGCCGACGAGCCCACCGGACAGCTCGATTCCGCAACCAGCACGGAAATCATAGCCTTGCTGAAGACGATTCACAGCCAGGGACGTACGGTCATTCTCGTTACCCACGACGCCGCCACAGCTGAGTCTGCCGAGCGGGAGGTATTGCTGCATGACGGCCTGGTCCAGAATCGCTGAGACACTGCGCGTGGCCTGGCGCTGTGCCGGCATGGCGCGCCACGCTCTGTGGGCCGCCAAAACCCGTAGTCTGTTCGTGGTGGCAGGGGTGGCGCTGGGGATCGCCTCCCTGACCATCATTGTCGCAGCGGTGGATGGCGCCGATCGCAAGGCCAACGAGATGGTGGCGCTGTTCGGGCCCGATGCGGCGCTGGTGCTGGGGGGAAACATTCAAACCCGGGCTGTGGGCCAGCGCACCCTGACCCTGTCTTACGAGGATGCGGCAGCCTTGCGCCGGTCGTTGCCGGGGGCGTATCTGGTGGTCCCGATGCGGTCCAAATCGAACGTGCAGGTGCGCTATGGCGGACGTGTGACGCAGGTGCCGCTGGTAGTCGGAACCACGGCCGGCTATGCCCGGGCCTGGGATTGGCCGTTGAGCGAAGGTCGGGATCTATCCGAACAAGACCTGACGCACAGCGCCAGAGTCGGTTTGATCGGCGACACCATCGCCCAGGAGTTGTTCGGCCAGCAGTCCCCTATCGGCCGCACGGTGCTGATGGACCGTTTTCCGGTACAGATTGTCGGTCGACTCAGCTATCGCGGCGTGACGGGCGGCGGTGGGCCAGTCGACGACCGGATTATCATGCCCATCACCACCCTGACCAAAAGATTTCATCTGGACCGAAAGTATTTTCGCGCTTTGCGGATTAAATTCCACCATCCGGAATACATGTCCGAGCATGTGGCCAACCTGCGCAGCCTGCTACGCCATCTGCACGGGTTGCGACCTGAACAAGAGGATGATTTCACCATCCTCACCGCGGACGAAATCCTGCAGTTCCTGTCCACCTTCAAGGGGGGGCTGGTGCTGTTTCTTGGCGTCACCGCCCTGGTGGCGATGCTGGTCGGCGGATTTGTGCTGGCCAATCTGTTTTATCTGGGGGTCGATGAACGACGCGCCGAAATCGGCCTGAAAATGGCCCTTGGCGCGCCGCGATGGGCGATTCTGGTGCAGATCCTGCTCGAAGCCGTGGGGCTGACCCTGATCGGGGCCATCTTCGGCATGTTCCTCGGCATAGCCATGGGGCAGTTGCTGGCGCGCCTGGGGGTACTGGAGATTCTTTTTTCATGGAAAGTGTTCGGTTTCGCCCTGTTCGCCTCCCTCGCCATCGGCCTGATATTCGGCCTCAAGCCGGCGCGCCGCGCCGCCAGCATGGCGCCCATCGATGCACTGAAAGGCAGCTGATATGTCGGCCAACGCGGAGTCTCATCCATGCTGTTCAGCTTAAAAATCGCCCTGGCTTCCTTGCACGCCCACCGGCTGCGCACCTTGCTGGCCATGCTCGGGGTTCTGCTTGGCGCCATGGCCCTGACCGGGGTACAGCATATCTCCCGCGCCATGTTGCTCAAAGCCGAACAGGAAACCGCCAAGCTCGGCAGCAACCTGTTCATGGCCCGCACCGGCCGCCTGGCATTCCGACCGGGGCGGTCGGGGATGGTGCGGCACGAAGCTACCAGCTTCACGTTGCAGGATGCCCGGGTGCTGGCCCAGGCCCTGCCGGCGGTACGTCTGGCGGCACCGTTTGTCAGTGCCACCCTGCCGGTACGCGCCGGCAATACCACCATCAACTGCCAATTGGTGGCCACCAGCCCGCAGTATTCCGTCGTGCGCAATGCGGTACCGGAAGTCGGGCGTTTCATCTCGGCCGGGGATGAACATCAACGGGCCAAAGTCTGCGTACTCGGCGCAAAGATCGCCGAACGCCTGTTCGGACGGGCCGAGGCCGCCCTGGGGCAGCAAGTCTATTTTCACCGGACCGGCCTGCGCGTGGTGGGGGTGATGGAACCCAAGGGCGCCGATATCGCCGGGGCCGACCAGGATGAACAGGTGTTCGTGCCCATGTCCACCTATCTGCGGCGCATGGCGAATCAGGATTGGATCACGGGGGTGTACCTGCAACTCGGCAACGAAGCCGACCTGGCGGCCGCCAAGGAAACGGCCAACGCCATCCTACGACAGCGTCATCACATCGGTCCGGGTGATGAAAACGATTTTTCGGTGTTGACCGCCAGAGACACTATGGAGGTGCAGGAGCAGGCCTTGAGCCTGGTCGGGACCCTCGGTCTGATCAGCTCCTCGGTGTCTTTCGCCGTCGGTGGACTGGGGATTCTCTCCATCATGGTGTTGCTGGTGCGATCCCGGCGGCTGGAGATCGGCGTGCGGCGGGCGGTGGGCGCCCGACGACGGGATATCGTTCGTCAGTTTCTCATGGAATCCGCCATGATGGCAGGTGTAGGCGGGTTGTTGGGGGTGGTGAGCGCTCTGGGGCTGGTGGCGATAGTATGCCGCATCGGTCAGATGCCGCTGGTGTTCGAGCCCTGGCTGGTGCTGGTGGCGCTGGCCGGATCGGCTCTGCTGGGCCTGATGGCCGGAGCCTATCCTGCCTGGCAGGCGGCGCAGGTCGAGATCCTCGACGTGCTGCGAAGTGAGTAGGAATCGAAGGGTTGAGAACTGAGGACCGAGTCGGGTGGACTGAATAATAAAGCGGGAGCGCCACGGGATTTCCTTTCGGATGCGCTCCCGGTAACGATCAAATAGCCTTCAGGGATCGATGCGCCGCCTCGACGGTGCGATCGATATCCTCAACGGTGTGCGCCAGACTGACGAATCCGGCTTCGAACTGGGATGGCGCCAGATTCACGCCGTTCTCCAGCATCTTCCCGAAAAAAGCGGCAAACACTCCGGTGTCGCTGGCTTTGGCGTCGCTGAAGGAGGTCACCGGGCCAGCCTGGAAATAGCTGCAGAACATGCTGCCGACCCGCTGCAGGCAGGCGGGCACTGCGGCGGCGGCTGCAGCCTGGCGCAGCCCTGCCTCCAGACGGGCACTGCGCTCCTCCAACTGCTGATAAACGCCTTCTTCGCGCAGCAGCTTGAGGGTGGCGATGCCTGCGCTCATGGCCAACGGATTGCCCGACAGGGTGCCGGCCTGATAAACTCCGCCATCCGGCGCCAGGTGCTGCATGATGTCACGGCGGCCGCCAAAGGCGCCCACCGGCAGTCCCCCACCGATAATCTTGCCCAGGCAGACCAGGTCGCCGTGTACGCCGTAGAGTTGCTGGGCACCGCCGTAAG
Source organism: Pelobacter sp. UBA6093 (assembly GCA_002435955.1). Lineage (GTDB taxonomy): Bacteria > Desulfobacterota > Desulfuromonadia > Desulfuromonadales > Syntrophotaleaceae > Syntrophotalea. The sequence continues at coordinate 224,405 of DIWZ01000033.1, read as the reverse complement.
CGACCCGGAAGCCGGTCATGACCTCGTCGATGATCAGCAGCACGCCATGCCGGTCGCACAACACCCGCAGCCCCTCCAGGAAGCCGGGTTGCGGCGGCACGCACCCCATGTTGCCGGCGATCGGTTCGAGAATGATGGCTGCCAGATCGGATTTGTGCTGTTCGACCAAAGCCTTGACCGTGGCAAGATCGTTATAGGGGGCCGTCAAGGTATGGCGGGCGAAATCAGCCGGTACCCCCGGCGAAGCCGGAATCCCCAAGGTGGCGACGCCGCTGCCGGCATCCACCAGCAGGCTGTCGGCGTGGCCGTGATAGCAACCCTCGAATTTGAGAATCTTGTCGCGACTGGTGAACCCGCGCGCCAGACGGATGGCGCTCATGGTCGCCTCGGTACCTGACGATACCATGCGGACGCTTTCGATATTCACAAACGCGGCGCAGACCTGCTCGGCCAGTTCGATTTCCAGCCCGGTGGGAGCGCCGTAGGAGGTGCCGCGGCCAGCGGCATCGCGGATGGCTTCGATCACCTTTGGGTGGCTGTGACCGACGATCATGGGCCCCCAGGAGCCGACATAGTCGATATAGCGGTTGCCGTCGGCGTCTACAAGGATACTGCCTTCGGCGCGTTCGATAAACAAAGGATGGAGACCGACAGCCTTGAAAGCGCGCACCGGGCTATTGACGCCGCCGGGGATGACCTTGCGGGCCCGTTCGAAAAGCAGGGCGGATTGCGTATAGGGCATGGGATATATTTCCTGAGGTTGACGATGGGAAACGGATGGGCTAAGGTTCCGCCTTTTTGACTATCATGCACCCTGGTCGCTGTCAAGAACGGATGCCGGCACATACGGCTCCATTCGATGCCCTGGCAGGCCACCGGGCAGGATCTTGATGCAACGCCACGCTTCCGGATGCAGCCCCCCGGGTAAGCCGACGGGTTCTCGGTATCGATGCTGCAGCCAAATCCTACTGGTTCTGCAGTCCGTACTTCTTGATCTTGCGGTGCAGGGTATTACGGGCGATACCCAGAGCGCGAGCCGTTTCGGTAATGTTCCAGCGATGCTGCACCAGGGTGCGCTGGATGGAAGCAGCCTCCGAATCCCGCAACGCCTCGCTGCCGGTCGAAGACAAACCCTTCTTGCGCATCACCGCATGCAGATTCGATTCGAGTCCCCGCAACGAATGGAGCAATTGCGCCAGTTCCCCATCCGAAAGCTGGGACAGCGCCTCCGGGGTGCCGTAATTCTCCCAGAATCTTTCCAGTGGTGGTGGGGGACTGTTACTCTCCGCTTCCACAACCGCTGGGGAAGTCATGCCTGCTTTCCCATTATTGCCGACGGGTCGGGGTTTGCTGGCAGTTAATTTGCCGGAGAAATGTTCCGGCAGAATGACTTTGCCATCGCACAGGGCAACTGCCTGGCGCAGGGTATTGGACAGTTCGCGAATATTGCCTGGCCACTCATACTGGCAGAGCAGCGTGAGAATCTCCTCCGACAGGGTCAGGGTCGGGTTGAACTGCTTGACGAAATATTTGGCCAGCATCGGAATATCTTCCGCGCGGGAGCGCAGCGGAGGGATGACCAGCTTGACAACATTCAGGCGATAGAAAAGGTCCTCGCGGAATTCACGCTGCAGCATGGCGTCCTCCAGGTCAACGTTGGAGGCTGAGATGACACGCACATCGCAATGAATCTGCTTTTCCCCTCCCAGGCGCATGAATTCCCCGGTTTCCAGCACGCGCAGCAACTTGACCTGAATGGACAGACTGGCTTCGCCGATTTCATCCAGAAACAAGCTACCCTTGTTGGCCATTTCGAAGATGCCCCGGCGCAAATTGCCGGCGCCGGTAAAAGAGCCGCGTTCGTGGCCGAAAAGTTCGCTTTCGAGCAGGTTGTCGGACAGAGCGCCGCAGTTGATGGGGATAAACATTTGGTCGGCACGGGTTGAAGCCGTGTGAATGAAGCGCGCCAGGACTTCCTTGCCGGTGCCGGTTTCGCCCTGAATCAGTACGCTGATATCCTTGGGCGCGATTTTATAGGCCAGGGAAACCAGGTGCCGCATTTCCGGACAGGAGCCTACCAGAAACCCGATCGATTTGGCCAGATCCCCCCACTCTTCCTCTTCTTCCTTGCGCCCCTGGGAGCTTACCGTCGAAGCCTTTTCAATCAGCCTTTCGATAAGCTTGATATCCTCGAAAGGTTTTTCAAGATATTCGTAAGCACCCAGTTGCATAGCCTGCACAGCCGTCTTGATGGTGCTGAAGCCGGTCATGATGATGACTTCACAGGCCGGTTGACGGGCCTTTATGTGCTTCAACAAAGTAAGGCCATCGGTATCGGGCAGCTTGAGATCGACCATGGCCACATTGAACTTGCCATAGTCCAACGCCCGCAAGGCTTCTTCTTCATTAACCGCGGTAACGGTCCGGTACCCCTTCCTTTGCAGCAGACGACGAAAAAATGTACAGACGGATTCCTCGTCATCGATGATCAGGATGTTTACCTTAGACAAGATTACACCACCTTTGGGTTTAGTTATTAAGGTCGTACGCAGGCCCTTTTCGAACCGGCAATCGCAGAGAAAAACAGCTTCCTTCGCCGTAGGTGCTTTCCACTTCCAGAAATCCACCGTGCGCTTCGGCGATGCCAAGGCTTACGGAAAGCCCCAGACCGGTGCCCTTGGTTTCTTCCTTGCTGGTATAAAACGGCGTAAAAACCCGCTGCAGATTTTTGGCAGGGATGCCTATGCCGTTGTCTTTAACAGAGATAACGATCCACTGTCCATCGCTATTGTTTTCCGCACGGGAGTTTACTTCGATAACCTTCTCGCGGTTGACCCCGACCAAGGCATCCCTGGCATTGATCAGCAAATTGGTCAAAACCTGCTGAATTTGACGACCATTGGCTTTGGTGAGGGGCAGATTGGGGTCAAGGCTCTTGCGAATGGAGATCTGATTCCGGTCAATCTGGTAATAGATCAGATGCAGTACCCTTTCGACTTCTTCATTGAGGTCGGTTTCCGCCATGGGCAGATGATCCTGGCGGGAAAAAGTCAAAAGGTTCTGAATGATACGCTTGCAGCGCAAGCCGCAATTGACGATATCTTCAAGGGGTTCGCAGATCTCCTTCTGGTTTTCAAATTCCCGGTGAATAAGTTGTGCCGTGCCGATGATGACGGTCATGGGGCTGTTGAGCTCATGGGCCACTCCGGCCGCCATTTCTCCGATGGCTGCCAGCCGTGCCGAATGAAGCAGTTTGGCCTCCATGGTGGTCTTCTGGGTAACGTCCTTGATGATATGGGTGATGGCGGTCAGGCGGCGATTTTCGTCCAGCACCGGGTAGTAAAAGAGATCGAGGACCAGTCCCGAATCGGTTTCAAGCCGCTTGAACACAGGCTTTGGGTCTTTTCGAAGAGCGGCCATCGGGCATTCATCGCAGGGCACATCGCGACCATAAAGGCGCGTGTAGCATTTCATGCCCTGATAATTACAATGCTCCGAGGACATCTCCGGCATCTGGCGACCGTTGTCCAGAAGGATATTATAATCCGGGTCCAGCAACAAAATCGGATCGGTAACGGCCTTGAAGGTGGCCTCCCAACCTTGCCGGGCTCTGGAAACCTCCTTGTAAAGGCGGGAGTTCTGAATACTGATGGTTAAATGATCCGCCAGATGTTGAAGGAAGCCGAGCTCTTCCCTGGCATAGGCATTTTTCTGGGTACTCCCCACCAGCAGCAGGCCGTGAACCGCCGCCCGCTTGTACAGCGGCGCAATGGCCATGCACTGAAGATCCCTGGCCAGTTCCGGGTAAGCCTGAAAAAACGGATCGGAGATGGTTACCGGTTCATGCACGCAGGCCTGTCCCGAGCCGACGGCATCCCAGATAAACGAGTCCAAAGGAATGACCGGCAGCCGCGATGATTTCAACGGCATGACGGCGCGCACGCTCAGCGTATCTTCACGCAACATGGCCAGGGCCAGAAAATCGCACGGCAACGCATGATGCAGCTGCCGATAGGCCCGCTCGATCATGTCTTCGGTTGACATCTCCAGATTGATGTCCCTGGAAAGCTGATGGAGAATCTCGAGACGGCTGTTCTGCTTGAGAATTTCCGCATTACGCTTCTTGAGTTCAACGTAATAATTCAGCTTCGAGGAATTAACCCCCGTAAGGTTCTCAATCAGCGTTTTTTTGTCAAACATGTTTCAGGCCATTATAGAGAGTTTTTACCGACGGCAAGAAATACAGACGGTCATGAAGTTTCCTATCCTAAAAAGCTTTGAGAAACAGTTCCTCGATATCTTCAACGGTGGCGTTGCGGGGATTGGTCACCAGACAGGCATCGTTGAGGGCGTTCTGGCTCAAGGTCCTGATACTTTCCCTCTTCAGTCCAACCTCGGACAGACTTTTGTTCAGGCCGATATCCCTGGTTAGTGCGCTGACCGCCTCGATAGCCCGCTCTGCCAGAGGAACCTTCCTCTTGGCCGAGGGGGAACAATCTTCTATCTGGCGTGCTATTTCGGCGAACTTTTCCCGACATACAGGGAGATTGAATTGCATGACATGGGGCAACAGCGTGGCATTGGTTTCGCCATGGTGGGTATCCAGCAAACCATCGATCTGATGAGTCATGGCATGGCCCGCCCCCAGAATAGCGTTGGAAAAAGCAATACCGGCGTTCAGGCTGGCCATGGCCATGTTGTTGTTGGCGACGGCATCCTGCCGATCAAATACCGATTGTTTCAAATTGCCGAAAATCAACCGAATGGCATTCAAGGCATGAATGTCGGTCAGCGGGGTCGCAGCCAGGGAAACATACGCTTCGATGGCATGGGACAAAGCATCCATCCCTGTGGCGGCGGTGAGTCGCGCGGATTTGGTGTTAAGCAGTTCGGGATCGATGATGGCGATATCGGGGATCAGCGATTTGGAGATGATGGACATTTTCAGGCGTCGCTGGTGGTCGACGATAATGGCGAATTGGCTGACCTCGGACCCGGTGCCTGCCGTACTTGGAACAATCACCATGGGCGGCAGGGGGTGGTGGATTTTATTTACCCCCTCATAGTCCTGCAACTCTCCGCCGTTGGTGGCCAGGGTGGCAATGGCCTTGGCCGTGTCGGCCGGGCTGCCGCCCCCCACCGCCACCAGGGCGTCGCATCCTGAGCGCAGGTAATGTGCTACCCCTTCGGCCACCTGGAAATCCTTGGGATTGGAGGTAATGGACGAAAAGATTTCGTATTCCAGGCCGGCGGTCCGCAGATAGTAAAGGGCCTTATCCACCCAACCGGCATCTATGAGCCCCTGGTCGGTGACGACAAATACCTTGGACGCACCACTTCGGGCAGCACTCTCGCCGATCTGGCTGAGAGCACCCTGTCCGAAAATGATTTCCGGTGTGACGAATTTCCGAATACTCACGGGATCTCCCTTAGGAAAAGGGTTCATCACTTGTCCGATCAACGGCGGGGCGCCTTGGTAATGCCGATTTCCCGGAAAAGCCTATGCCGACTTCCCGTCGCAAGGGATTAATCCCTTGGCAGGTCACCGTTGTCAACCGATTCAGGCATATGGCGTTTACAGTATTATAATTCGGCAGTTGGAGTCAAAAGAAACATTTTTTGCTGATAACTTCAGTGTCCCTAACCCTCCTCCATGGAAGCATGCGGACTCAGCATATGCACCTTGACCTTGTCCCCTGCGTTGAAATGATCCTTGTTTTCCGGCAACAGGGCAAGAGCATCGGCGCGCACCATGGTTTTCAGGATGCCGGTATTCTGATCGCCGGAACAGCTGGCAAAATACTGCCCGTCGCGAAAAACAATGTTTACTCTTTGAAAGTTGAGAACGCCAAGCCGTTTTTTGTTCAGGTCGGTTTCCAGTGTCGCCTCCAGCTCCTGCTTTATGACTCGGGTGTGTCCCATCATTTTCAGCAGGGCGGGCTTGACCAGTTCTTCGAAAGTGATCATGGTCGATACCGGATTACCTGGCAGCGAAAAAACCGGCTTTCCGTTTTTCATGGCAAAAGCCGTAGGTCGGCCTGGCTTGATATCAACCCCCCAGAACACGGACTTTACGCCGAGATCTTCAAGCACCGTGCGCACGAAATCCCGGTCGCCGGTGGAGACGCCTGCAGAGGTGATAAGAGCGTCGGCTTTCATACCCTCGCTGATTTTTTCAATATGGCTGGCGCGATTATCCAGGGCGATGCCGAGGATAACAGGTTCGGCGCCTATTTCCTTCAATGCCGCCACCAGAGCCAGTGAATTGCTATTGATAATACGGTCCTCGGACAGCGCTTCACCTATTTCGATCAACTCATCCCCGGTAGATAATATGGCGACGCGGGGTCTGCGATAGACGGGAACAAAGGCCTTCCCATACGAAGCCAGCATTCCGATTTCTGCCGGACGAAGCAGCGTTCCGCGGGGCACGACACATTCACCCTTGATGACGTCTTCTCCCTTGAGGCGAATATGGGCTCCGGGCTTAACCGTTATCTGTATATGAACGACAGTCCCGTCAAGTGCTGTTTCTTCGACGGGAACCACTGCATCGGCCCCTGCCGGAAGGGGAGCGCCGGTCATGATTTTGATGGCGGTACCCGGTTCAACGGTTTTATCGGAAAGCCCCCCCGCTGCCACGAAATCGATAACCTCCAGACGTGCGGGCTCCTCCTGGCAGTCCTGGCTGCGCACGGCATAGCCGTCCATGGCTGAATTGTTCCAGCGAGGCATATCCCAGCCTGCACTTATGTCCTCGGCCAGGATACGTCCTACGGCATCGGTTATCAGAACGCGTTCCTGACCAAGCAGAGGAACATTGGCAAGAATCAGATTTCTGGCTTCCAAAAAGCTCGGCATGGTGTATTAGCCTCCTTCGGGCGTAGGTTGCCTCCTCGGCAATTTCATATTTCAAACAGGATCCATTACAAAAAGGGAACTAGTTCCCCGGATGGATCTCAGTTATGTATACATTCATAAGAAAAATAAAACGTTGTATTGCAGTTATTTTTTTTACAAGTACCTGCAAGTGCAAAAAACTCTGGTACACTGCTTCTCGATGTCAAACAGTTCTCCTCCGTTTAAGCGAGAACTGCCGCGGCATACTGTCTGAAATCAAGCCTGGAACACTTTTTCATTAAAAAGTTGCGACTCTGTCAGCGACCAACCTCGTCCTGCAGAATCCCGTGACAGGCGAACAACAAGCGCTCGTCGAGCAGGCTTATTGTTCTTAAATAACAACGTTCGGAGCTTTCGCTCTTTTCCAACTAAAGTATGCAGTTCGGTTCACGGCGATTATCGACAATGCTCGACTCCTGGGTCCAAATGTCTCCCGGAAATCGACCACGGGTTTGCAAGTTAGAATAACGCCAAGAATTTTTCAACCCTAAAGACAGCCTTTCGGGCCCGTGGTGCCAGGTTTGATGTCGGGCGGTTTCGAAGCAAAGCAAGGCTGCGCCACCGTCGATGTTACATACTGGAACAATAAGCACCACTTTGAAAAAAGGCTGTCCATTGTGGAGCACCTGCAAAGCATGGACGGTACTGGCCACAAACGTGGCAAAGGCACGGCCCGGCAAAAAAAAGCTAACCATGTTTTGTTTTTACAAAAACAATCTTTTGAGCAAAGGGGCCCTGCCCGCCGCATCCCGGGCCCTATTCCAAGGTAAAAAGGCACAGCGTTTTGTTTTCAAACCGGATTCCGTAAACGCTACTGGCACTTTAATTGCTAACCCAGATTACCTGCGACCTTGAAATTAAGAACAGTGTTTTGTCAAAAGGTAAACACTCGCTATCCATATGCCTACAGACCAATATGTTCCAGTGGGAGGAGGTGAGCCGTCGAGACGGTATTGTTGATTCAAGCAAGATAAGTCAGTCGGTTGTTCAGGTAGAAAGATTTTCAAGCGCATTTTCCATTTCGCATGTGAAGGCTCGGTTGCCTTCACGAAAAACTCATCTTATGAGGAGGATTCACTATGCCCGTTGTTAATCTCGCAGATGCTACTTACGGTTTCTTCATCCCCAGCGTTACCCTTATGGGCCCCGGTTGTGCTAAAGAAGTCGGGATCAAGGCCAAAGAGCTGGGCGCTAAAAAAGCAATGATCGTGACCGACGCCGGCCTTGCCAAGATGGGCGTGGCTGACACCATCGCAAAATACCTGAAGGATGCCGGCGTTGAAGTAGTGATTTTCCCCGGCGCCGAGCCTAACCCGACTGACCAAAACGTTGCCGCTGGACAAAAAGTGTTCGTGGACAACAAGTGCGACTTTATCGTTTCTCTGGGCGGCGGCTCCTCCCATGACTGCGCCAAGGGTATCGGCCTGGTATGTGCCGGCGGCGGCAACATCCGCGACTACGAGGGCGTCAACAAGAGCAAGGTACCTTTGACCCCCCTTATCGCCATCAACACCACTGCAGGTACCGCGTCCGAAATGACCCGTTTCTGCATCATCACCAACACCGACACCCATGTTAAGATGGCTATCGTTGACTGGCGCGTAACTCCGCTGGTGGCCGTTGACGATCCTATCCTGATGCTGGGCAAGCCCCCTGCACTGACCGCCGCTACCGGTATGGACGCTCTTACCCACGCCGTAGAAGCTTATGTTTCCACCATCGCCACCCCGATCACCGACGCTTGCGCCGAAAAAGCCATCCGCCTGATCGCCGACTGGCTGCGTCCCGCCGTTGCTCTGGGTGCCAACATTGGCGCTCGCGACGCCATGTGCTACGCTCAGTACCTGGCTGGTATGGCCTTCAACAACGCCTCCTTGGGCTACGTTCACGCCATGGCTCACCAGCTGGGCGGTTTCTACAACCTGCCTCACGGTGTTTGCAACGCCATCCTGTTGCCGGCCGTTTGCGACTTCAACATGATCGCTTGCCCGGATCGCTTCGCTGACATCGCCAAATTCATGGGCGTGCCCACCGAAGGTCTGAGCACTACCGAAGCAGCCGCTGCCGGCATCGAAGCCATCCGCGAGCTGTCCGCTTCCATCGGCATCCCGGCCGGCCTGACCGAGCTGAATGTCAAGGAACAAGATCTCAAAACCATGGCCGAAAATGCTCAGAAAGACGCCTGCATGCTGACCAACCCCCGCAAAGCTACTCTGGACCAGGTTATCGGCATCTTCAAGGCAGCCATGTAATTAAACGGCTCAGCCGTCTTTCGCGCCCGCCGCAAGGCGGGCGCGATCTAGATAATCGTGCAATGTAAGCGAAAATATTCAGGAGCAATGGAGTAATACTCCCTTGCTCCTTTTTTTGTGCAAGATGATTCCTATCGGCTATATTTAAAGATTGGGAACCTGTTCCACCATCCGACATTCCGAACCGTGGAATGCCCGATGGGGAGAATTGTGTTTTTTCGGGCGTAAATCTACCGTGCGCACCAAACCAACAGTCGGAAGGAAAACCATCATGAACAAGATTCTTCGCGTCAACATGTCGAACTTAACGGTAAAACTCGAAACCGTCCCCGCACAGTGGTCCGGACTGGGAGGGCGCGGCCTGACATCTACCATTGTGGCGGCAGAAGTCCCGCCTCGCTGCCACCCCCTGGGACCCAACAATAAACTGGTATTTGCCCCGGGATTGCTGACAGGCACTCCCGCAGCCCAGTCCGGGCGCCTGTCCGCCGGTGCCAAAAGCCCCCTGACTGGAACTATCAAGGAGAGCAATGCCGGCGGCACGGCCGCACAGCAGTTGGCCCGCATGGGTATCAAAGCCCTGATTATCGAGGGCATGCCGGCCGAGGATAAGTGGCACCGGCTGCATGTAACAATGGACGGCGTTTCCATCGAACCGGCAGACGACCTGGTCGGGATGCAGAACTTCGCCGTCATTGATCGGATGAACAAGACTTTCAGCCCTAAAATCGGCGTTCTCACCATCGGCGTGCCCGGCGAATTGCGCATGTGTGCTGCCAACATTTCCGTCAAGGACCCGGATCAGAAAATTCGCAGCCACGGCCGGGGCGGACTCGGCGCCGTAATGGGGTCCAAGAAGATTAAATGCATCACCATCGACGATACCGGCGCTGGCAAAGTGCCTATTGCCGACCCCGACAAATTCAGAACAGCAGCAAAGATTTTCGCCAAATCCCTTCTTGACCACCCGGTAAGCGGCGAAGGCCTGCCAACCTACGGAACCAATATTCTTATCAATATCCTCAACGAAGCCGGCGGCCTGCCTACCAAGAACTTCCGCTACGGGCAGTGCGCCCACCACGATAAAATCAGCGGCGAAACCATGCATGATACGATCGTTGCCCGAGGCGGCAAGACCAAACACGGCTGCCATGCCGGCTGCATCATTCAGTGTTCGCAGGTTTACACAGATAATGCGGGAGTTTATATCACCTCGGGGTTTGAATATGAAACCATCTGGGGACTCGGCGCCAATGCCATGATCGAAGACCTGGACGATATCGCCAAATGCGACGGCCTCATGGACGACATCGGTATCGATTCCATCGAGGGGGCAGTCCTGCTTGCTACCGCCATGGAAGCCGGCGTGATTCCATGGGGCGACGGCAAGGAGTGCCAGCGGGTATTGCGCGACGAAATCGGCAAGGGTACGCCGCTTGGGCGTATTCTCGGCAACGGGACCTCTTTCGTCGGCAGAGCCTATGGCCTGGTCCGGGTTCCAGTGGTCAAGGACCAGGGGATTCCGGCCTACGATCCTCGTTCGGTCAAAGGGATAGGCATCACTTATGCGACCTCCACCATGGGCGCCGACCATACTGCGGGCTATACCATCGCAACCAATATCCTCAAGGTGGGCGGCTTTATCGATCCGTTAAAGAAAGAAGGGCAGGTCGAATTGTCGCGAAACCTGCAAATCGCCACCGCCGCCATCGACAGCACCGGAATGTGCGTGTTCATAGCCTTCCCGGCGTTGGATATACCCGAATCGTTTACCTCGCTTATCGACTTGATCAATGCCACATATGGACTGAATCTGACCGCCGATGATGTTACCGCGCTGGGCATGAAAATTCTCAAGCTGGAGCATGAGTTCAACAATTCGGCTGGTTTCAGTCCGGCAGATGACCGACTACCGGAGTTTTTCTCCTACGAACCCGTGCCGCCGCATAATGCCGTTTGGGACTTCACCGATGAAGAGATAGATGAATTCTGGAATTTTTAAACTCCAACACAACCTGTCTGGCACTGGGCATCCCTGCGGGATGCCCTTTTTTATGCTCCGCCGGCAAACATTTTCCGGGTACAACAAACCTTGACCGTTCAAACTACTGGTCCGAAAGGGGACGGTTTTGCTTGCATAATCATCACTGCAGAGGTAGATTCTTCTACGTTAATAGCAGGACACATGCTGACCGGGAATGTGCTGACATGAACTGTTTTCGTAAGCGAGGGGAATGCTGAAATGAAAGTCACCATAAAGCTGTTTGCAGGATTCAGAGAAAACCGATTCAGGGTGGAGGAACGAGATTTGCCGCCGGGCTTTACGGTGGCTGACCTGCTTCGGGAACTAGGAATCAATGAACCGGAATTAGGCGTTGCCTTGATCAATGCGCGCCATGTTTTGCCGGGGCAGGAACTTCACGACGGAGAGGTCATTTCCTTATTTCCTAAAGTCGGCGGAGGATGACATGCAGGATCTTCTGACATGGCTGAAGGAGAGAGCCAAGGGCGACCTGTTATTGTGGGCAGACCAGTTGTCCGCCGCCAATCGTTTCAAGGTCAGCGTTCGCGAAGTCGAAGGGATTGCCCTGAAAAACGGGCTGTTTCCTGCACGATACCAGCGAAATCGCAACATGTTCAACCTTGACGACCAACTCAAGCTGTACAACAGCAAAGTTGCCGTTATCGGCTGCGGCGGATTGGGCGGCTACATCATCGAGGAATTGGCACGACTGGGCGTCGGATGCATAGTTGCCGTGGATCCCGATGTTTTCGAAGAGCACAACATGAATCGCCAGCTCCTTGCGACCCCGGAGTTTTTGGGCATCAAAAAAGTTGCGGCCGCAGCTCGCAGGGTGGACCGGGTTAATCCTGCGGTTGAGCTCTTACCTGTCGGATTGGCTTTTGGTCTTGATAACGGCAAACAGATTCTCGAGGGATGTCATGTTGCCGCTGACGCCCTCGACAGTATCTCCGTACGGTTGGAGTTGGCGGAAATCTGTCAGGAATCAGATATGCCCCTGGTACACGGAGCCATTGCCGGCTGGTACGGATATCTGATGACGCAGTTCCCCGGAGAACGAACCCTGCAAAAATTCTTCGCCCACAACTCTCAGGAAAGTGGTCTCGAAAAACACCTTGGCAATCCGTCTTTTACGCCTGCGGTAGTAGCAAGCCTTGAAGTGGCCGAAGTATGCAAGATTTTATTGAATCAAGGCACACCGATGCGGCGACGTTGCCTGTCCATCGACCTGTACGATATGGAGTTTGTTGAAATCGAGTGCTGAACCAGCGCACCCGCAAAATTGCAGAATCAAAAAGCCGGCCCTTGAGCCGGCTTTTTATTGGGAAATTCCCGGCGGGGACGACTTTAAGCCTTGAACAGGTCATCATGGAACGCGCTTAAGACCTGCCGCACGAATACAGCTGAACCGGACAACAAAGTTCTTCAACCTCCGCGCGGCTGAATTTCAAAACGAGGCTTACCCTAACGACGTTCTAGTGTGCCGTTTACATTTTGCACAGAGCGTCGCTATGGAATGCAAGTCTTTCACGCAACCTGCCAACGAGCAAATACCGCAAATTATTTATTTTACGGCTTTTTTATTGAAACCGTTAAATGCATCATCAAGCTTCACAGGCCTCGCAATTTCTATTAAATTACTGTTTTGTTTCATATACTCCTATCGCTTTGCGGATGGCCTGAAAAAGATCGGAAGTTCAATATAAAACAATTGCAGACTGACAAAGTTCCCAAAACAACCGTTTTTCTATTATCGCCTGCAGACTCGCATACGTTCTTGTAAAACACGCCATATTGATTGTAGGCATAGTGGAATATATCGATTTTTTTCCACTTTTAAAGATTTTCGCTCAAAGTGTATACGCATGAATAGTTTCTTATAATGACTGACATTTTCATGGTTATTGTATACGGAAACGCTTTTTTAAAAAAATGGTTTGATTTATGTTTTTCGTTGTAGTAAATATTCCGGGCAGTTGCTTTTAGTTGTGTGGGTCCTTTCCATCAACGCTCAATCTAGGAGAATTAATCATGCCAATTGTCAACCTCGCAGAAACCACGTACGGCTTTTTCATTCCCAGCGTTACCCTCATGGGTCCTGGTTGCGCCAAAGAAGTTGGTCCCAAGGCCAAAGAACTGGGCGCCAAAAAAGCTCTTCTCGTTACCGATGCCGGTTTGATGAAAATGGGTGTTGCTGACACGATCGCTGGCTACATCAAAGAAGCTGGCGTTGAAGTCATCATCTACCCCGGTGCTGAACCTAACCCGACGGACACCAACGTTCATGACGGCGTGAAAGTCTACCAGGACAACGGCTGTGACTTCATCGTCTCCCTGGGCGGCGGTTCTTCCCATGACTGCGCTAAAGGTGTTGGCCTGGTTACCGCCGGTGGCGGGCACATCCGCGACTACGAGGGCGTCAACAAGAGCAAAGTGCCCATGACTCCCCTGGTTGCCATCAACACCACCGCTGGTACCGCTTCCGAAATGACCCGCTTCTGCATCATCACCAACTCCGACACCCATGTTAAGATGGCTATCGTTGACTGGCGTTGCACTCCGCTGATCGCTGTTGACGATCCCATCCTGATGCTGGGCAAGCCCCCTGCACTGACCGCCGCTACCGGCATGGACGCCCTGACCCACGCTGTGGAAGCTTATGTTTCCATCATCGCTACTCCGATCACCGACGCTTGCGCCGAAAAAGCCATGCGCCTGATCGCTCAGTGGCTGCGTCCGGCCGTTGCCATGGGCGCCAACATCGAAGCTCGCGACGCCATGTGCTACGCTCAGTACCTGGCCGGTATGGCGTTCAACAACGCCTCCCTGGGCTACGTTCACGCTATGGCTCACCAGCTGGGCGGCTTCTACAACCTGCCCCACGGTGTCTGCAACGCCATCCTGCTGCCGGCCGTTTGCGACTACAACTTGATCGCTTGCCCGGATCGTTTCGCTGACATCGCTGACTTCATGGGCGTTGACACCACCGGCATGAGCGTTACCGAAGCTGCCGCTGCCGGTATCGAAGCCATCCGTGAACTGTCTGCTTCTATCGGCATCCCGAAAGGCCTGACCGAGCTGAACGTTAAAGAAGAAGACCTCAAAGTCATGGCCGGCAACGCTCAGAAAGACGCTTGCATGCTGACCAACCCCCGTTCGGCTACTCTGGACCAGGTTATCGGCATCTTCAAAGCAGCCATGTAATAACTGCCCGTTTCGATTTGCAGGATGTCCGCTAACGCGGTTCGGCCTGCCTGTCGTCGAGCAAATTACGAAAAAAAGCGGTCGGGAGAAATCCCGGCCGTTTTTTTTATTCGGCCAAGATGAATACAACGCACGCCGTTACATTGACTCGCCGCGAAGGCCTGTGGTTAAATGCACCCCTATGAACGGTAATCAAAAACCGGTTACGGCTTTTCTCGCCCTCGGTTCCAACCTCGGCGACCGTGTTGCACATCTCCGGGGCGCGCGACAAGCACTGCATTGCCCACCGGAGCTTTGCATCGTCAACGCTTCAGCTATTTACGAGACCGATCCGGTCGGTGGACCTGATGGCCAGCCTCCGTATCTAAATGCCGTCCTTGAGGTACAGACACTTCTGGATGCGCCCCACCTGCTGAAATCATGCCTGGCAGTTGAGCAGCATTTCGGCCGCAGCCGACAGACTCGTTGGGGCGCCCGGACTCTCGACATCGATCTGCTGTTATTCGGAGACCGCGTTTTTCGACAGCAGGATCTGATCGTACCCCATCCGCGCCTGCACCAGCGGGCTTTTGTGCTTATCCCCCTGATGGAAATCGCTCCCGACCTGAGCCATCCTCTGCTGCAACAGACGGTGCGGGGAATGCTGGCGCAATTGCCATCCACAGCAGGCGTTCGCCGCCTGCCAGACTTCTGGTGAGTTTCAAATGATTCGTTTTCTGTGGCTGTTTTTTCTTTTCCTGCTATGTTATTACATTGTTACGTCGGTTGCCGGATTGCTTAAACGCAGCACCCACCGTCCGCCGCCGGAAAGAAGTCCTGAGGGGGAGCCCATGGTACGCGACCCTCAGTGCGGTATTTTTGTGCCTCGCAGCCTTGCCTTGAAAAGGGTCGTAAAGGGAAAGACGTACTTTTTCTGTTCTGAAGAATGCCTCAAAAATTTCGAAAATCCTGAAAACAGTCCATAGCCTCCCATGGCTGCATACTTTGTACGGTTAGCCCTGCTTTTTCCCGCATATAGCGAAAGGAAACTTACATGAAATTTTTTATCGATACGGCCGACATAGATGAAATACGAGCGGCACATGACATGGGGCTGGTGGATGGCGTGACTACCAACCCCTCCCTGGTGGCCAAATCCGGGCGTAAATTTACCGATGTGCTGAAAGATATTGTCGGCTTGGTCGATGGCCCTATTTCAGCGGAAGTAGTGGCAATCGATGCGGAGGGCATGGTTGCCGAAGCGCGGGAACTGCTCCAATACCATCCGACCAATATCGTCATCAAAGTGCCCATGACCGGAGAAGGGCTTAAAGCCACCCGTGTTTTAGCCAACGACGGGGTACGCGTCAACATGACGCTGATCTTCTCGCCGCTGCAGGCGCTGCTGGCTGCCAAGGCCGGTGCCGCTTACGTTTCGCCGTTTGTCGGGCGGCTGGACGATGTCGGCCATGACGGCATGCAAGGTGTCGAAGAAATTCTGACCATTTTTGAAAATTACGGGTTCGATACGGAAATTATCGTTGCCTCGGTGCGCAGTCCCCTGCATGTGCTTAAAGCCGGACTGATCGGCGCTCACATCTGCACCATCCCCTACAGCGTCATCATGCAATTGACCAAACATCCGCTGACGGATGCCGGCATCGAGAAATTTTTGGCCGACTGGAAAAAAACCAAGCAATGAGCCGCAGGCCGGTGCCTGTCCTGTCGCGGTTGACAGGCAACCACATCTAACGCTTACAACGACGGGGATCAACTGCCGATGAAGCTTCATGAATTTCAGGCCAAGAACCTCCTTGCCCAATACGGTATCATCGTACCGCGCGGAACGCTGGCTTGTTCGGTTGACGAAGCCGGCCAGGCAGCAGAAACCTTCGGCGGAGCATGTGTGCTCAAGGCGCAGGTTCATGCCGGCGGTCGCGGCAAGGCTGGCGGAGTCGCCCTTGCACAAACTGCCGACCAGGCTCGCGACATCGCGCGTCGGTTGTTGCACCACCGACTGGTAACGGTGCAGACCGAGGAGCAGGGTTTGCCGGTGAACAGCCTGCTGGTGGAAGAGCTCGTGCCGGTAGCCCGGGAGCTGTATCTATCGTTGACCCTCGACCGAAGTGCAGGGCGTTACTGCCTCATCGCATCCGCCGAGGGTGGCGTTGACATTGAACAGACTGCTCGCCAGGCGCCGGAACGCGTTCGCCGCCTTAATATCGATCCTCTTATCGGTTTGCGTTCTTTTCATGCCCGAGGCATTGCTCGTTTTCTGGGCCTGAAAGGACAACTGGGAAACGCGGCGGTTGACCTGATTGCGGCGCTATACCGCTGTTTTCTCGAAAAAGACGCTTCGCTGCTCGAAATCAATCCCCTGGTAGTCAGCGAAGATGGCCGGTTGCTGGCCATGGACGCCAAGGTTTCCATCGATGACAGCGCCCTGTTTCGACAGCGCGACCTCGCGGGCTGGAAGGATGACAGCCAATACGATCCTCTTGAAGTGCGGGCCGCACGTTCCGAAATCGCCTATATCAAGATGGGTGGCTGCATCGGTTGCCTGGTCAATGGCGCTGGTCTGGCCATGGCCACTCTCGATATGCTCACCGAGTGTGGCGGGCAACCGGCGAACTTCCTCGATGTGGGCGGGAGCGCGGACCAGGACAAGGTGGTGGAAGCCTTCCGCATATTGTTGGAAGATCCGCATGTGACTGGGGTACTGGTGAATATCTTTGGCGGCATCATGCGCTGCGATCTGATTGCCGAGAGCCTGATTGCCGCGGCCACAGCAACCAGCAGCCGTCTACCCATCGTGGTGCGCATGGCCGGGGCGCGACGGGATGAAGGTCGGCAGCTGCTGGAGAATCAAGCGGACCTCAATATTATCTGGCAGGATGGCCTGGCTGCCGCAGCCACCGCCATTGTCCAGCAACTCTCCCCAACCGCTTAAAGGATAGAGACAGCATGGCTATTCTCATCGATCGTCGTTCGCGGATAGTGGTACAGGGATTGACCGGCAATTCAGGCCGCCGACACGGCCTGCTGTGTCGTGATTACGGCAGTCAGGTGGTGGCTGGCGTCACACCCGGCAAGGGTGGCACGCAGATTGACGGCATCCCCGTGTTCGACACCGTTGCCGAGGCAGTTGAAACCTGCGCTGCCGATGTATCTATGATTTTCGTGCCACCTTCGGCCGCCGCCGAAGCCATCCTGGAGGCCAGCGACGCTGGTATCCGACTGGCCGTATGCATCACCGAAGGGGTGCCGGTACGCGACATGGTGCTGGTTAACCGGGCCCTGGCGAACAATCCCATGCGCTTGATCGGGCCCAATTGCCCCGGGCTGATTACCCCCGGTCAATGCAAGGTCGGGATCCTCCCGGGAGACATTCACCGCCCTGGATCGATCGGGGTGGTATCCCGTAGCGGTACCCTGACTTATGAGGCGGTGCAGCAACTCACCGATGCCGGCCTGGGCCAGTCGACCTGTGTCGGCATCGGCGGTGATCCCATTATAGGATCCTCTTTTATCGATATTTTGACTTTATTCAACGACGATCCGGATACCCATGGTGTGTTTCTCATCGGCGAGATTGGCGGCACGGCTGAAGAGCAGGCCGCCACATGGATCAGACGGCACATGCGCAAACCTGTCGCAGCCTATATCGCCGGGATGACGGCGCCGCCCGGCAAACGCATGGGCCATGCCGGGGCTATTGTCTCCGGGGGGTCCGGACGTGCCAAGGACAAGGTCGCAGCCTTGCGGGACAGCGGTGTGCGGGTGGCCGAGAGCCCGGCCCGTATGGCGGCGGCCATGCAGAGTGCCCTGGAGGCGGCGGGGCTGAGCAGCCATGATAGTTGACTTTGCGTGCAAGCTCCCATTATCATGAAAAATCATCAGGAACTTTTTCTATTCCGATTAGTTTAGTAACAGGTTGATATAATGCCGATTTTACCCATTAGACACTACCCCGATCCGGTTCTGCATAAAAAAGCCGAGCCGATTGACATCATTACTGAAGAGATCAAGACCCTGGCAGCGAACATGGCGGATACCATGTATGCCGCACCGGGCGTAGGCTTGGCTGCCCCCCAGGTGGGGGTGAGCAAAAACCTGATTGTTCTCGATTGCTCCCCCAAGGAACAACCGGAACTGATCGTCGCCATAAATCCCGAAATCATCGAGCGCGAAGGCGAGTGCTTTGAGGAGGAAGGGTGCCTGTCGGTACCGGGATTTTATACCCGCATCACGCGCAGCGCCCGCGTTAAAGTTCGCTATCTGAATCTGGAGGGACGCCAGGTTGAACGTGACGCCACCGGACTGTTGGCCATCGCGTTTCAGCACGAAATCGACCACTTGCTCGGCATCCTGTTCGTGGATTACCTGTCTCCCCTGAAAAAGGGTATATTCCGCAAGAAATACCAGAAAATCCAGAAGCAACAGGAGCAGGAGTTGTGATCGAGCCGTCCACATTACGAATCGTTTTTATGGGGACGCCGGAATTCGCTCTGCCCACCTTTCAAGGGTTGCTCGAAGCCGGCGTTAATCTTTGCGGCGTTTTCACCCAGCCGGACCGACCGCGAGGTCGGGGTAAGGTTCTGGCACCGCCACCGGTCAAGGAGCTGGCTCTTAAATTTAAATTGCCCGTTTTCCAACCGGAAAAATTGCGCGACCCGGAAGCGGTCGAGCAACTCCGGATCCTGAAGCCCGATCTTATCGTGGTGGTTGCCTATGGGCAGATCCTGCCCAAGAGCGTGCTCGAAATCCCCCGCTACGGTTGTATCAATGTGCATGCTTCGCTGCTGCCGCGGTATCGCGGCGCCGCACCGATCAACAAGGCAATAGTGGATGGTGAGCAGGTTGCAGGCGTCACCACCATGCTCATGGATGTCGGCCTCGATACCGGAGACATGCTCATAAAACGCGCCACGGAAATCGGCGACGAAGAAACCGCGGGGGAATTGCACAACCGTCTGGCGTTGCTCGGTTGCGAAGCGATGGAGGAAACCCTGCGCCGGCTATGCGACGGCACTCTGAGACCGGAACCACAGGACGATGCCCAGAGCAGCTATGCTCCCATGATGAAAAAAGAGGATGGACGTATCGACTGGAACCGTTCCGCCACGGTTATTCACAACCTGGTGCGGGGATTAACTCCCTGGCCGGGGGCGTTTACCTTGTGGGACGGACAGATGCTCAAACTTGGCCGGACTCTGGCGGAAGAGGGCCCCGCGGCAGAACCGGGCACCGTCCTGTCGGCTGACGCCGATGGCGTTTGCATCGCCTGTGGCGAGGGCGTGCTGCGCGTGCGTGAACTGCAGTTGGCCGGCAAAAAAAAGCTGCCGGCAAGCGATTTTTTGCGAGGCGCCAGCCTGTCGGCCGGTGCACGCCTGGAGGGCTGACATGGCTGGCAAAGTCGGCGACAAGACCTGTAATAAAGCCTGCGGCGAAACCTGCGCCAAGGCCTCGGAAAAGGCTTCATCGCAACAGCGACCATTTCTTATATTGCTGACCTTGGTCGGAGGGCTGTTTGCCGCGGGTGCGTTCGTGATCTGGTGGCTGCCAAGCGTCGGTTTGTCCGCCATCCACCCCCGGCTGCCGTACTGGTTCGGCCTGGCCATGCTGGCGCTGGTAACGGTGGTGATCAGCGGCCTGGGCCTGTTGGCTTTGACCCTGGTCAGCGGGCGCGATTTGTTTATCTTCCCGCGGTTGCGCGGCCTGGTAATCAAATATCTGATGCCGGCAGTCATCGCCATCGGCACGGTTATGCGGCTGGATCGCGACACGTTGCAACGATCCTTTATCCATCTCAATAATCAGCTGGTGCATTCCCGCAATTTACGGGTGCCAGCCGCCAAGGCCATGATTCTGCTGCCGCATTGCCTGCAGATGGCCGATTGTGCCATCAAGGTAACCGGCGATGTTGAAAAGTGTGTCCGTTGCGGCCGCTGCGACATCGGCGATCTGGCGGAACTGGCCAGGCAGCGCAACGTGACGCTAGCGGTGGCCACCGGCGGGACCCTTGCCCGCAAGCTGCTCATGGAAATACGCCCCCGGTTGGTTGTAGCCGTGGCCTGCGAGCGCGATCTTACCTCCGGGATCCGGGACGCCTATCCCCTGCCGGTCATCGGGGTGTTCAACTCTCGCCCGGAAGGCCCCTGCTTCAACACCCGCATCGATCTCGAAGCTGTGCGGCAGGCTCTGGATGCCTACGTCGTAAGTGAATAATACCGTTTTCGTTTGCTATCTTCTATAATGCGAAAGCCACGCCCTGTGCTGCTTTCATCTCCGATTCCGGCTTAAAACTAATTTGTTCTTAAGAGGTGTACTATGAATATACTGAGGACGGTAATGCTGATGACCGTGCTCACCCTGCTGCTGGTGTGGGCCGGGGGGATGATGGGAGGCCGCGGCGGTGCCCTGTTTGCCTTGGTGATGGCCGCGGTTATGAACCTGGGTTCTTACTGGTTCTCCGATAAAATCGTCATTGCCATGTATCGTGGGCGCGAGGTCACGAGCGGTCCGCTGTTCAGCGTGGTGCAGCAGTTGTGTCTGCGCAACGCCCTGCCCATGCCGAAGGTTTACATTTTGCCCCAGGCGACGCCCAACGCTTTTGCCACCGGGCGCAGCCCCCGGCACGCCGCGGTAGCAGCCACCGAGGGACTTCTGCAGAGTCTCACACACGAAGAACTGATGGGGGTCATGGCGCATGAAATGAGCCATGTGCGCCATCGGGATATCCTTATCGGATCGATCGCCGCTACCATCGCCGGAGCTATTTCCTACATGGCGCATATGGCGCAGTGGGCGGCACTGTTCGGTGGTCTTGGCGGACGGGACGACGATGACGGCAATCCGCTGGGATTGCTGCTGCTGATCATCTTGGCGCCAGTGGCAGCCATGCTGGTGCAGATGGCTATATCCCGCTCGCGGGAGTACGCTGCCGACCGTGGCGGCGCCATCCTTTGTGGAAACAGCCATTATCTGGCCAACGCCCTGCGCAAGCTGGAAATGGCCAACAGCCGTATGCCCATGCCGAAGGTAAACGAAGCCACTGCCCATATGTTTATCGTAAATCCCCTGCGTGGCGGCGGCATAAAATCCCTTTTTTCAACCCACCCGCCGGTTGAGGAACGTATCCGGCGCCTTGAGAATATGACCGTGCTGTAGCAGCCTGGCTCAGACTCTGTTTTCCGGCGGGGGCGTGCGACATCATGCCCCCGCCTTTTGTCCGCAACCGGACGAGGATGAATTTGTGATCGAACAGGATCCACGCACTATTGCTTATGAAGTTCTTGACAGGGTGCAAAATGGCGCCTTTGCCGATCTGGCGCTGGACGGTGCTCTTGAAAGTCTGCCCGGCCTGGATATTCGGGACCGTGCCCTGGTGACGGAACTGGTTTATGGCGTATTGCGTTACCGCGGACGCCTCGATTTTGCTCTGCAACAGCTTTGCAGCAAACCTTTGGCCAAAGTCGAGCCTGCAGTGCTGAGCCTGCTGCGACTCGGCTGCTATCAGCTATTGCAGCTCGACCGCATCCCGGCCCATGCAGCGGTTTTCGAGACCGTGGAACTGGCGCGCCGGCTCAATCTGCAACGGGCCACAGGGTTTATCAATGGTATTCTGAGGGCCCTGGTGCGCCAGGCATCGCAGCTGACCTGGCCCGAACGGGAAGAGGACCCGCTTGCCTACCTGGAACATGTCCTGTCCCTACCGCACTGGTTGGCCAAACAGTGGCTGGATGATTTCGGTGTTGAAGAGGCTTGCGCCATGGCGGAAGCCATGCTGCATCCGGCACCTTGTTTCGTCCGCACCAACACGCTGAAAATTCAGCGCGATGCTCTGCTGGAGACACTGGCCGGTTGCGAATGCGAGGCGGAAGTGACCCGTTTTGCTCCTGAAGGAATACGCATCAACCAAGGGGTAATGCGTCATCTGAGCGGCCATGCCGAAGGCTTGTTTCAAATGCAGGATGAAGCCAGCATGCTCATAAGCCACCTGCTGGACCCTCAACCGGGTGATCGCATTCTCGATGCCTGCGCCGCGCCGGGCGGAAAGACCACCCACATGTCCGCCCTGACGGACAATCAGGCACAGATCGTTGCCCTTGACCTGCACCCCCAGCGCGTCGAGTTGATCACCCGCGGAGCGGTGCGCCTCGGCTGTCTGGGGATCGAAGGGCGTGCCTGGGATCTGACCCGTACGCCAAAATTCCTCGAACCGGAAAGTTTCGACCGCATTCTGGTCGATGCGCCGTGCAGCGGTCTTGGCGTGTTGCGGCGCAACCCGGAAATCCGCTGGCGGCGCAAGCCCGGCGATTTGAAAGAGATGGCGCGGCTGCAACGGACCATTTTGCATAACGTCGCCCCGCTGTTGCGTTCCGGCGGCCGTTTGATCTACTCCCTGTGCACCTTCAGCACGGAAGAAACCGAAGACGTCATCCAGGCGTTTCTGAGCGAGCATCCCGAGTTTGTGCGCTGCGACCTGCGAGACCAGGTGCCGGACGCATGGCGCGAACTGTTCGACTCTGCAGGCGCGCTGCGCACCTTGCCGCAACGGCATGGCGGCATGGATGCCTTTTTTGCGGTAGCATTTCAGAAACGCCCCTGAAAGCCGCGTCCAACGCCCCTTTACTTCTCCCTTTCCATGTTACGGAGCGTACCATGATCAAGATCGCCCCATCCATTCTGTCCGCGGATTTTTCCCGCCTGGGCGAGGAAATTGCCGCCATCGAAACCGGCGGTGCAGATTATGTGCATATCGATGTCATGGACGGCCATTTCGTGCCCAACATCACCATCGGTCCGCTGGTCGTGGAAGCCGCCCGCCGTGTGACCAGGCTGCCCCTGGACGTGCATTTGATGATCGAAAATCCCGATCGCTATATTGCCGATTTTGCCAAGGCCGGTGCCGATATCATCACCGTGCATTATGAGGCCGTTCCCCATCTGCACCGCACCGTACAACTGATCCACAGCCTGGGTAAAAAGGCCGGAGTATCCCTCAACCCCGCCACGCCGGTCAACTGCCTGGAGGTCATTCTGGAGGAACTGGAACTGGTGCTGATCATGTCCGTCAATCCCGGCTTTGGCGGGCAGCAGTTCATCCCCGCCTGTTTGCCTAAAATCGAGGCGCTGCGCAAGGAGATCGACCGGCGCGGACTGTCGGTGGAGATTGAGGTGGACGGCGGCGTCAAGCTTGACAATATCGCACAAATCGCCGCTGCAGGAGCGGAGGTCATGGTCGCGGGAAGCGCCGTTTACGGTACACCTGACTACGCCGCCACCATTGCCGCACTCAAAGCGCGCGCAGCTGGAGAAGCCCGGTAATGCTGGATCCCGAACAAGTTCGGCAGGAGCTGGCGCGCCATGACTGCCGACGGATCGAACAGGGGGTTCTCAAACCTGCGGCGGTGATGCTGCTGTTTTATCCCAAACACGGCGTCGATACGATCCTGGTTACCCGCCGCACCGTGCATCTACCCCACCATGCTGGGGAGATAGCTTTTCCGGGCGGTCGCGCGCATCCCGATGACTCCGACCGTTGCGCCACGGCGTTGCGCGAAACCGAAGAAGAGATGGGAATCCGGGTTGAGGATGTAACAGTATTGGGGCGCCTGGACGACTTTATTTCCGTGTACGGCTTTCATGTCGTACCCTACGTCGGAACCATCCCCGCCGGCTACCCGTTTACCGTCAATCACCATGAAATTGCCGAGGTGATCGAGGTGCCTGTGACCCGGTTGTGTGATCCTCGCATCTATCATACCGAGAGCTGGGAGCATCTGGGGCGGCTCTATCCGGTCTGCTTTTTCAACGTGGACGATTATCAGATCTGGGGATTGACCGGCGCCATTCTGCGTCAGTTCCTGCAACGCACCGGCCAGATACCGGCGGGGGAAATGTATGGAGCCAGACCGTGAAACGTGCTGATCAAGGCCTTTTGGAGCGGTTGCAGCAGGGGATCATCGTCGGCGACGGGGCCATGGGAACCCTGCTCTATCAACGCGGGGTGCCCCTGTCTGCCTGTTTTGAAGTGCTGAACCTGCAACAGCCCGCGATCGTGCGTCGGATCCATCGGGATTATCTGGCGGCCGGGGCCCAATTGCTCGAAACCAACACCTTTGCGGCCAACCGCTTGCGTCTGGCCGCTGTAGGACTGGACGCACAGGTTCACCAGGTCAATGCCACAGGTGCGCGCCTGGCTCGTGATGCGGCCGGGTGTAACGCGCTGGTAGCCGGTGCGGTCGGACCTTTGGGACGGGTCCCGGGCGAGACCGCCGAGCTCGGCATCGAAGATCGGCGCAGCCTGTTTCGCGAACAGATGGAAGGTCTGGCCGACGGCGGCGTTGATCTGCTGTTGCTGGAGACGTTTGCCAGTCTGGAAGAACTGGAACTGGCCGTCGCGGTGGCCGTCCACACAGGGTTGCCGGTGGTGGCCCAGATGGCCTTTTTCGAAGGCGGCAGGACCCGTGAGGGAGTGGCCGCGGCCGAGGCGGCCCGGCGGCTTGCCGAGGCCGGAGCGACGATCGTCGGGGCCAACTGCGGTTCCGGGCCCAAGGATGTGCTGGATGTCTTGCGCACCATGGCCGCCCACACCGATCGCCCCCTGTCCGGGTTTGCCAACAGCGGTTTCCCCGAATATGTCGATGGGCGCTATATCTATCTGGCGACCCCTGGCTATTTCGCCGCCCGCGGTCGTGAAATGGTCGAGGCGGGCACTTGTCTGGTTGGCGGCTGCTGCGGTACCACCCCCGAGCATATCCGCGCGCTGGCCGCTGCGGTGTCCGATTTCAAGCCCGCACCACGTGTCGTGGTGCGCCCGGCCACCGCGCCCATCCCCCAAGCCGCGGCTGAATCCCGGCAGCAGCGTGGGTTTTTGGCCGCATGGGGAAAGCGGCCTATCATCACTGTGGAACTCGATCCCCCGCGCGGCCTTGATTGCACTAAAGTACTGGCCGGATCCCGTCTGCTGGCCGAAACCGGTGCCGATGCCATCAGCCTGGCGGAAAATCCCCTGGCCCGCATCCGCATGGGAAATATCGCCCTGGCCAAACGGATTCAGGACGCAATCGGCATCGAAACCATCATCCATGTGACCGGTCGGGATCGCAACCTCATCGGGCTGCATTCGGAGTTGCTGGGAGCCCACCTGCTCGGCCTGCGCAATGTGCTGGCGGTGACCGGGGATCCCGTGGCGGTGGGCGGCGAATCCGGTGCCAGCAGCGTCTTCGATCTCAACTCCATCGGCCTGCTGGAACTACTCACCGCTCTCAACAACGGGCACACCCTGATGGGCGGCGACCTTGGCGGCGCCACGCAATTTCAGGCCGGAGCGGCGTTCAATCCCAATGTTACGGATATGAGCGGCCAGCGGCGACGTTTAAACAAAAAAATCGCCGCCGGGGCGCAATTTGTCCAGACCCAGCCGGTCTATTCGGTGGCGATTCTCGACGCGATGCTGGATTGCCTGCAAGATGTGGATATCCCCGTGCTGGTCGGGATCCTGCCGCTGGTCAGCGAACGCAATGCCGAATTTCTTCATAATGAGGTGCCCGGCATCCTGTTACCGGATGACGTGCGTAAGCGCATGCGGGGCACGCATGGCGAAGAAGGAGTGCGCCGGGGACTGGATATCGCTCGGGAACTGATCGAAGCCGGCCGCGGCCGGGTGGACGGCTTTTACCTGATGCCGCCATTTGGCAAGGTGAACATCGCCGTGGAGTTGATCGGCGCCATTCGCCGCTGAGATCAGTCCTCCAGCATACGATCCAGTGAGCCTTGCTTATCGAGGGCGAACAGGTTGTCACATCCGCCTACCAGGGCATCATCGATGAAAATTTCCGGCACCGTCATCCGCCCGGAACGCTCGCGCATCTCCTGTTCCTTGAGGGAATCTTCGGTGACATCGTATTCGATGAAGCTGACGCCCTTTTGACGCAGCAACTCTTTGGCGCGCTGGCAATACGAACAATAGCTTTTGGTATAAATTTCAATTTTTTTCATAGCGGCACGTGGCTTCTCTGAAATACTGGATGGTTGAATACATGGTTCAATACGGGGAAACTATGAAACGAGTATACCTTCTTTTGCTGGTTTTGTGGACAGCGGCCTGTTCGCCGGCTCTCACATCGAAACCTGCCGACTCCTTTGGCGACAGTCACAAGGAATTCGCCATGCGCCTGGTCTGGCAGGATTACGGCAGTGCCGCCAGTTTCCTGGACAGCGAGTACCGCCAGGACTTCCAGGACAAGTTTCCCGAACGAGGGGATATCCGCGTACTTGAAATCCGTCCGGAACAGGTGGAGTTCGAAGGCGAGCTACAGGAGCGGGCCGTTTCCTGGGCGAGCATCGACTATTACCGCCTGCCCTCCAATACCCTGAAAAGTATGAAAGTCCGCCTGGAATGGGCATACCAGGGGAAGGACTGGAAAATCGTCAGTCCATTTCCCGATTTACCCTGAGAGCGAGGGAGAAGCCTGAAAACCATTCACGATAATGTCGGGTATAATGGAACCGGAAAGGTTTTACAGTCATGATCTCTAAAAAAGTGGCGCCCTGGGCAAAGAAGTTGATGAACTACAAAGTTCAAAGAGAGCGGCCCTCTTCTACCAGCCCTTCAAAATTTCGCCCCATGCATTGAGAAATGGCTTTTT
The DNA here is from genome assembly GCA_002435955.1 of Pelobacter sp. UBA6093. Lineage (GTDB taxonomy): Bacteria > Desulfobacterota > Desulfuromonadia > Desulfuromonadales > Syntrophotaleaceae > Syntrophotalea. Next base: position 197,391 of record DIWZ01000033.1, on the reverse strand, counting down.
CTCGACCCTCCATGGAACGTTCCCAGATCAACTCCCGCTCGTACTCCCCGATGACGGCGAGTATGTTGAATTGTAGTCGGTCATACATGGTCTGGTGTCAATCCCCTGGTCCAAAACCACGAGGTCCACGTTCTTACTCTCTAGTTTCTGCGTAAGCTTACCTAGAACATAGACATGTCAAAAGTAGAGATTTCTGGCACAATGCAACCAGGAGGCTCTTAGCAAAAAACCGATAAACGGATGGCCTGCCAGGTTCACGAGCGAGTGGGTTCGGGCCCGCCCGTCTTGTTTTCTTAGCGCGCTCGAGGTGCACGCGTCCAAGAAGTGGCCTCAACCGCGACGCGCCGCCTCGATCCCAGCAATGTCAATCTTTCTCATCTGCATCATCGCATCGAACACACGCTTGGCAGCAGCCGTATCAGAACCGGTGATCGCTTTTGTCAGGGCGATCGGCGTAATCTGCCAGGATACACCCCATTTATCTTTGCACCAGCCGCACGCATTCTCTTGGCCATCGTTGTTGACGATCGCGTTCCAGTAACGATCGGTTTCGGTCTGGTCAGCGGTTGCGACCTGAAAGGAGAATGCTTCGTTGTGCTTGAACGCGGGACCGCCGTTGAGCCCGAGGCAGGGAAGGCCCATCAAAGTGAACCAAACCGTCAACACATCCCCTTTCTTCCCTGACGGGAAGTCTCCCGGGGCCCGGTGTACCGAGTCGACGGACGAATTGGGAAAGGTTTTGGCGTAAAAACGCGCCGCGTCCTCGGCGTCGCCATCGTACCAAAGGCAAATCGTGTTCTTTGCTGGCTTGACCATTTCACTTCTCCATTAAGATGGGCCACTCGATGTCGAAGTCAACTATACGATCTCAGCGGCATCGGCTCGGCCGACATTTCCCTATTAACGTACCACAAAATTGTACCATTGCTCTGGCGCTGCTTCGCTGTGCTTCGCATAGGACCTTGCTGGAGGAACTGGTCGGGGAAATCGTGGATGAACATGACCTTGGTCTTCTGCGAGGCATCGGCCATCTGCTGGATGAGTTGTTCCAGACTGGTCACTTCCGGGTCTTGACTCATGGTCGGGCTCGCTTTTTTCTATTTATCCGCGATGTTCCCTTCTGAGCGGGCCGCTGGCAATCGTGCTCAACCAAGATATCCCTTGCGAACGCCTCTTCAATGCTGAAAGGGCTTTTCGGTTCTTCCCACTTTCGCACCGGCAGGAATACGGTAGGATAATGATAGTCTCCCGCTTTTGAGGTCATCCCATGCTTCCAACAGTCGGCAAGGCGATTCTCCTTTTTCTGGGCGCGGTGGTCGTCTTGGCGACCGCCCTGCCCCTGCTGCGTGCGGAGGCGTGGTGGGTGCGGATCTTCGATTTTCCCCGGGTCCAGATCCTTTTCCTCGGTGCCGCCGTTCTTGCACTCTACGCCCTCGTCTCCCACCTTCGTCTAATCGCGGAAATTGCTTTTCTCCTCCTTTTGTCGGCCTCCATCGCCTACCAGGGATGGTGCATCTTCCCCTATACCGTCTTTTCCAAAGAGGAGGTCCTCGCTAGCTCCCGCGGCGATAACGAACAGACGCTGCGCCTGCTCGTGGCCAACGTACTGATGACCAACCGCAGCGCTGACGGTCTTCGCAAGATCATCGCGGAAGAGAAGCCCGATATTGTTCTCGTGCTTGAGGCCGACCGGTGGTGGGAAGAGCGCCTGCGCCCCTTGGAGAAAGAGTTTACCCATACCCTCAAGCAGCCGCAGGACAACACCTATGGCATGCTCCTGTACTCCCGCCTTGAATTTCTCGAAAGCGAGATCCACTTTCTAATCCGGAAGGATGTTCCTTCGTTCCGGGTGCAGTTCCGTCTCCATTCTGGAGATCGTCTCGATTTCTGGGGTCTGCATCCCGAGCCCCCCACCCCTGCGGAGAGCGAATCATCGACCCCCCGGGATGCAGAACTCCTTCTGGTCGGACGGGCCGTGCGGGACCTTCGGCGCCCCGTGATCGTCGCTGGCGACCTTAATGACGTTGCCTGGTCCTACACCACGCGCCTTTTTCAAAAAATCAGCGGACTTCTCGACCCTCGAATCGGGCGCGGACGCTTCAGTACCTTCCATGCGGAGTACCCTATCCTGCGCTGGCCTCTCGACCACGTCTTCCATTCGGATCATTTCAGACTTGTTGAGTTGAAGGTTCTGCCTGCTTTCGGATCCGATCATTTCCCCATCCTTGCGGCTCTGAGCTTTGAGCCCGAGAAAAAAAAGGAGCAGAAGGAACTCGAAGCCGGCCCGGAGGACCAGAAGGAGGCTCAGGAGAAGATCGACGAGGGAATGAGGGAGGAAAAGCCGTGAACCGCGGATGGAGTCAGCTGATGCATTTTCTGGCTAAGCGCCCGTGCATTTTGGCCGCCATTTCGACCGACTTCTTGACCCGCAGAACACTGCCGTTACGTTCAAAACTTTGGAACAAGCAACCGCTGCCCTTGGAAAGCAATTTCCTATCACCTCACCTTTTGCGAAGCTTGGAGAAAGGTCTATCGATGAGTGAAGAAATCCGCATCCCCATCAGCGCCAGCATGCGCCATGTTCATCTCTGCCACCAAGATGTCGAGGCACTTTTTGGTGCTGGCCATCAGCTCACACCCGCCAAGGCGTTAAGTCAACCCGGACAATTCGCCTGCGAAGAGACGGTCAACATCTGCGGGCCCAAAGGTCGTATCGAGCGCGTACGCGTCCTTGGCCCCGAGCGCCAAGAGACGCAGCTTGAAATATCGCGCACCGACGAGTTCAAGCTCGGTGTCGAGGCGCCGATCCGCGCTTCGGGCAAGATCGAGGGTACGCCTGGTATTCGTCTCGAGGGCCCTGAAGGCGTCGTGGAGCTTCAAAAAGGTGTGATTCAGGCGGCACGGCATATCCACATGACCCCGGCCGATGCAGAGCGCTTGGGTGTCGAAGATAGGCAATGGGTAATGGTGCGTGTTGGCGGCAAGCGTGGGATCATTTTTGATGACGTGCTCGTACGGGTCAAAGAGAGCTACGTGCTCGATATGCACCTAGACGCCGATGAAGCCAACGCGGCGGATCTCGGCCCTGACGCGTGGGGCGTGTTGATCAAAGGCCTCACCGGGGTCGCCCCCGATCCTAACGATTGAGCGTCAAGTGCGACGAAGGGTGCGCCCAAAGCGACGGTTATCGAAGCACGCGGCGCTCGTCGGCCTACTTTGCGGGCTGTGAGCATGCCTTCTAGGCGATTCCACTGAAGAAATGAGAAGAAAAGAGGGAAGAAAAGAGGGACACTCTCGAATGGCGCTAGTTTTAGGGCCTTTTGCATAGAAGAAAAGAGGGACACTCTCCATATTTCCGACAAATCACCACCCATCAGACACGAAAAGCCCGCCTTGGCGAAAAGTCGGGCTTTTCTCATTTTGGAGGGATTGTGAGAACACTCTGTGTCAGGCGTCGTGATAGCCGAGCACCACCAACAGGCAGCTGCCGTCGGCGATCAGGTTGATGCCGGCCTCCTCGCAACGGGCCATGGCTTTGGCACTTTGCGCGCCGGGTTGCATCCAGACATTGCGGATGCCTTTGGCGATGGCCGCCTCGACAACCTGCTCGGTGATGGCGGGAGGGGTGATGATGGAAAGGCTTTGAACATCGTCCGGCAAGTCCGAGATGCTGGCCACGCTGGCCAGCCCTTCCACGGCGGGGGCGTGCGGATTGATGGGGATGACCCGCTTGCCCTGTTGCATATAGCAACGAAGAACCTTGTTGCCGTATTTATCACGATTGGTCGAAGCACCGGCCACAGCAAAACCTTCGGCCGACAGGAACTGCGCAATACGCTCGGAAACGCTCATGATCTCTCCCATGCCGGATCAGGGCACAATGGCTGCAATCATCCGCAAAATCGGACCGGGGTAAATTCCTGCGATCACCAAAATAATGCCGCACAACCCGAGCACCAGCCGCTCACCACCGTTAGCGGGTCCGTGGTCGGCAGCGGTTTGACCGGAGCGAAACAGTCGCATTACCGGCCTCAGATAATAATAGCAGGAAACGAGGGAAGAAAATAAGGCCAGTACCACCAGCCACACATAACCGGCATCCAGTGCCGCGCTGAAAAGGACAAACTTGCCCATAAAACCTGCCAGTGGTGGAAAACCGGCCAGGGACAGTAGCAGCATGGTGAGCAGGGCGGCACGCCACGGCGATCTGGCCGCCAACCCTTCCAGGGCGGCGTAGTTCTGTGGCTCACCGCTGGGGCCGGACAGGGAAGCGACCAGACCAAAAGCCGCCACGGTTGCGGCACCGTAACTGACCAGGTAGAACATTCCGGCTTCAAAGCCGACCTGGTGCCCCGTCAGTACCGCCAGCACCATATAGCCCATATGCACCACGGAGGAGTAAGCCAGCATGCGCTTGAGGTTGGTTTGGGGCAGTGCGGCAAAGGTACCGACGATCATGGACAGAGCTGCCAGGACCGCCAGGAGCGGCCGCAACGGAGCGATAAGAGCCAGAGGGACGCTGGCGAGCAGCAAGGCAAAAACCGCCCCTTTGGATCCGCTGGCAAGCAGCCCTGCCACCGGGGCGGGAGCGCCCTGATAAACATCGGGAGTCCAGAGGTGAAAGGGCGCCAGGGATGCCTTAAAAGCGATGGCGGCCAGAATCAGGGTCCAGCCCAAAAGCGCAATGGTATGCATGGATGCCCCGGCCACCGTCAAGGCTACCGTATCCGAAAGCACAAAAGTGCCCGTAGCGGCATACACAAGGGCGATACCAAAGGCCAGCAGGGCACTGGCCAGAAAGCCGGGGAGCAGGTATTTCAGGCCGGCTTCGGCACCGGTGGTATTCCCCCGGTCAAAAGCGATAAGAACATAAAACGCCAGGGTCATGGCTTCCAGGCCAAGAAACAGGCTGACCAGCGAGGTGCTGGCCGACAGGACCGACATGCCAAAAACGCAAAACAGTACCAGCGCGGCAAATTCAGGCGCCGCAAACTGGCGGCTTGCACGGTAGCGCTCCGACAGCAAACAGGTAGCTGCACCGAGAAGGGCCCATAGGGTCAAGCAACCCCTTGCAAAAAAGCCGCTCGATACTAAAGGCGTGTCGGATGCGACCGACAACCAAGGCCACCAGGCGAGGACCGCGGCCAGTAAGGCACAGACAACGCCATACACCAGTGCCTGCCGCTCCGGAACAAATAAAACAGACACGGAACCGATGAAAAGCACCAGTAACGGGAGCAGGGCCAACAACATATCCCCGGTCATGGCAGGCCCCCTGTCGTGACAATATGCGTTAGTAGTTGTTCAACGGGACCACGAAGTAACGTCAAAAAAGGCATCGGGTAGAGTCCAAACCACAATACCAGCACGGTCAGAGGGGCCAGTATAAGCGCCTCGCCGCGATTCATGTCGGCCATTTTTTCGGGGCCACGGGGTACGCCCCACAAAATCCCCTGCACCATGCGCAGCGTATAACAGGCCGCCAGCAACACCCCGAGCATACCGGCTGCACCCCACCATGGCTGGACCCGGAAAGCGCCGAGCAGGATAAGGATTTCACCTATGAAAATATTCAGGCCCGGCAGACCCAGGGCGGTCAGGGAGAAGAACAACACCATGGCCCCAAGTTGCGGCGTACGGGACCAGAGACCGCCCAACTGCGGCAATTGGCGACTGGCGGTGCGACGCTCCACCAGCGCAACCACCACGAACAGGGCGGCGGTGGCAATGCCGTGGTTGAACAGCTGCAGCAACGCACCCTGCAAAGCCATGGCGTTTGAGGCTGCAAGGCCCAAAAGGATAAATCCGAGATGGGCGACGGAAATATATCCCACCAGACGTTTAAGATCGGTCTGCACATAAGCCAGCCAGCCACCGTACCCGATGCTCACCAACGCAACGACCCCCAGAACAGGTAAAAAGCTGTTCCAGGTTGCTGGAAACAACGGCAGCGCCACGCGCACCAGACCGAAGATGCCGGCTTTGGCAAGCACCCCGGAGAGCAGCAACGTTACGGCGGTGGGTGCTTCCTGATAAGCATCGGGCAGCCACCCATGCAAAGGCACAGCGGGCACCTTGACCAGAAAAGCCACGGCCAGACAGCCAAACATCCAAGGAGCCAGTTCGGGGGGGATAACCGTGGTGCCGAGGGCCTGCAGGGCAAAACTGTAGTCGCCGGTCTGGCGACCATGCAGCAAAAACAAGCCCAAAAAAGCCAACAACATCAGCAGGCTGCCGGCCAGGGTAAACAACAGCAGCTTGAACGCGGCTTCGACGCGCCTTGCTCCACCCCACAGGGCAATGCAGAGGATAAGCGGCAGCAACATGATTTCCCAGCACAGATAGAACAGCAGCAGGTCCTGGGCGAGAAAGACGCCGAGAATGCCGCTACAACTGGTCAGCAGCAAAGCGTAAAAACCGGGTTGACGATAGCGGGGCCATGAAAGGCCGACGGCAACCGCCAGCAGGATCACGGTCAGCCAGACCAGTAACAGCGAAAGGCCGTCGAGCCCCAACGAAATCCTGGCTCCGAAGCGTTCGATCCAGGCCCAGTCTTCGAAGCGTATCCACCGCAGAGCAGGCGTCGCGCTCCCCGACTGCAAGACCAGCGCCACAACAGCTTCCAGCATAACCGCAACCACGGCGGCACGCCTGCCCCAGGCCAGGCAAGCCAGTGCACCAGCCAGCGGCAAAAGCAGCAAAACGGACAACAAAGGCATGTTTGACAGACCATTCATGCTTGGCTCGCAAGTATGTTGAGGAGGGCAATAACCATCACAAAACCAACAAAACCACCAGCATCGCCAGCAGCAGCACCATGCCCCAGGCCATGGCGGCAAGATAATGACTGACATAGCCGGAGGTTAAAACACGCCACGACTGCCCGGTAACCTGGCACAACCTGCCGAGACCAGCGGGCCAGGTGGCGGAAAGTCGGCGCTCAACGGATTTTTCCAGCAGGCAACCGATCTTTTCGAAAGGTGCCGTGATGATGACCCGAATCAGCGAATCGAGCTGCCAGCCGGCGGCCAGAAAAGACACCCCGGCTCCACCGGGAGATACCGTTGGCGGCACCCGATAACGATTTCGGATAAACAGCCAGGCGCCTGCGACCAACAACAGCGTCGCGGCGGCCAGTCCCCATTCGAGATCATGGGACGGCAACGCTCCTGCCGGAGTTTCCAGCCAACGCCCCAGGGTTTCATGTCCGCCCCATACCGCGGGAAGGTTGAGCAGCCCGCCAACCAGGGCAAGTGCCCCCAGGGGCAACAAAGGCCAGACCAGTCCGCGGGGCGCGGGGCCATGCCCCGATGCAGACTCGCGGTCGGCTGCGAGCAGGTAGACCAGGCGAATGGCATAAAGCGCGGTGAGGAAGGCCGTAACCAGTCCGGCGATGCCAAGGCTTGTCCACCACAGGGTTTGCCGGGCGAAACAGGCAGCCAGAATTGCATCCTTGGAGAAAAATCCGGCCGTCAACGGCACCCCGGCCAACGCCAGCGCGCCGACCAGCAACAGCCAGAACAGCGTCGGTGACCGCTTCGACAGCTGCCCGAGGCGAAACAGATCCTGTTCGCCGGCGGCCAGATGAATGACGGCCCCGGCCACCATGAACAGCAGTGCCTTAAAAAAGGCGTGAGTCAACAGGTGAAACATGGCACCGGTAACGGTGCCGGCGCCGACGGCAAGAAACATGTAGCCGACCTGGCTGATCGTTGAGTAGGCCAGCACTTTTTTGATATCGCGCTGAACCAGGGCACAGGTGGCGCCGTAAAACGCGGTGGCGGCGCCGATCAACCCGATAACGGCCAGGGCGATAGCGGACAAAGAGATCAGAGGGAACATGCGGCACAGCAGATAGACGCCGGCCGTAACCATGGTGGCAGCGTGAATCAGTGCCGATACCGGGGTCGGACCGGCCATGGCGTCGGGCAGCCAGGAGCTGAACGGCAGCTGGGCTGACTTGCCGCAGGCACCGGCCAGCAGCAACAGAGCCAGAATGGTTACTGTGGTCGGTGGCAGCGATGCAGCCTGCAGGTTAATCGCTTCGATGGACAAGGTGCCGGTCAGGCGGAACAGCCACAGCAGGGCGATACCGAACAGCACATCGGCGGCGCGGGTGACCAGAAACGCCTTACGCCCGGCGGCAGCAAAGTCCGGGTTACGGTACCAGAATCCGATCAGGGCATAGGAGCAGAATCCGACCCCTTCCCAGCCGAGGAACAGCAGTAGCAGGTTGTCCGCCAGCACAATCACCAGCATGGCAAACACAAACAGGTTGAACAGGGTGAAGAAACGACGGATATCGGGTTCGTGATGCAGGTAGCTGGCGGCATAGACATGAATCAGGGCCGAGACCACGGTCACCATCAAGGTCATGGCCGCCGCCAGAGGGGAGAACAGAATTTCCACCGGCAGTTGCAAGGCACCGACGTCCAGCCAGGTGAACAACGTTGCGCGGGTCCGGTCGCCGGCCAGCGGCCACAACCACAAGGTCATAGCGGCCGAAGCGGCAACCGAAGCGATAGCCACGCCTGACAGCATGCGGCGGGGCATGCGACCACCGGCAAACAGAATGACCAGAGCACCGCCCAGCGGCAGCAATGGTATCAGAAATAGCAGCTCGCCCATCATCCCTTCATCCCATCAAAACGATTTACATCGAGAGTGCCGCGACTGCGCTTCAGATAAATAACCAGGGCCAGCGCTACCGTGACTTCAGCGGCAGCCACGGCCATCAACAACAGGGCAAACAGCTGGCCGTCGGGATGCCGCCAGTAAGCCGAAGCACCTACCAGGGTGAGACTGACGGCATTGAGCATGATCTCCACGCCGATCAGGATCATGATCAGGTTGCGGCGCAGCAGCACTCCGGCGAGCCCGGCCACAAACAGCAGGCCTGCCAGAATCAAAACGTGACCGAGAGGCACGATCATGAAACATCCTCCTTGGTCGTGGAGCGATAACGACGGCCGAGATGGAAGGCACCCACAGCCGCGAACAACAGAATCAATGAGATGATTTCCACTGCCAGGGCGTAACGTTCAAACAAGGCACGGCCATAATCGCGCGGAGTCAGCCAGTAGGAGGAGAGGCTCGCTTTTGCAGCCGGATCCATGGCGATCAGGGCCCCTCCGCATGCCAGCAACAAGCCACCGAGCATGACGGGGAAAAACCAATGAGTCAGGCGACCGGATGTACGTTTATCGGCCACGGGCGGCTCGAAAAGCATGATAACAAACAGAAACAGGACCATGATCGCCCCGGCATACAGGATCACCTGCCAGGCCGCCAGCAGAGGTGCGCCAAGCATAAAATACAGCAGCGCCAAGGCGAACAGTGCCTGGACCAGGTAAAGCACGGCATGCACCGGATTATTACGCGTCAGGCACAAAACCGTGGTTGCCAGGGTAATTGCCGCCAGGGTGTAGAAAAGCACTGTTACCATGTCTCTTCCTTACATACCTTCAGGGAGTGGTCCAAAACCTGAAGCTGCCTGCATCCTCAAGTCGTGAACCTTTCGCCGCCCATATCAGGGCAGGTTGCTCTTGATATCTTCCGGCGGACTTTCACCCGGGTTGGCGCCGCGCGGAGCGGCCACCCCGATACCGGCCAGCCGATAAAAATTATATTGGGCGTTTTTACCGCAGCCATCGATAAGCAGCTCGTCTTTTTCGTATACCACCTGCAATAACTCCCTGGTTGCCAACTCATAGTCGGCGGTCATCTGTATTGCCAGGGTAGGACAGGCCTCGGTACAGAGGCCGCAAAAAATGCAGCGGGAAAAATTGATCCGGAACCAGGCTGCGTAACGTCGGCCGTCTTCACGCTCGGTGGCCTGCATGGAAATACAGTCGACCGGGCAGGCGGCACTGCACAGGTAACAAGCGACGCAACGCTCCTCGCCGTCCGGATCGCGGGTCAGGATCAGCCGCCCCCGGTAACGCGGCGCGGGGGTCTGCTTCTGCTCGGGGTAGCAAATGGTTACCGGCCGGCAGAACAAGTAGCGCAGGGTCACCCAGAACGGCTGAATGGTCCCTTTTATGTCTCTCCACAAACTCATATCAGCCTCGCCATAGCAGCCATACGGCCGTGACCAGAATATTCAGCAGACCCAGGGGCACCAGTATTTTCCAGCCGAAAGCCATCAACTGGTCGTAGCGCAGTCGCGGCACGGTGCCGCGCACCCAGATGAAAAAGAAGGCCACGGCCAGTATTTTGATGAGAAACCAGCCGACCGACGGCAGAAAAGGGCCGTGCCAGCCGCCAAGGAACAGCACCGTCAGCATGGAGCCGAGCACGATCAGATTGACGTATTCTCCGACAAAAAACATACCGAAGCGCATGCCGGAATATTCCGTGTGATACCCTGCCACCAATTCGTTTTCGGCCTCGGGCATATCGAAGGGGGTCCGTTTCGATTCAGCCATGATGGCGATGACGAAAATCAAAAAGGCCAACGGATGTCTGAGGGCGTTGGGCAGCGATTGCTGCGATGCGACGATGGCGGTCAGGGAAAAGGATTTCGAAGCCATGACCACCGGAACAATCGCCAACCCCAGGGCCAGTTCGTAGGAGATCATCTGTGCCATGGCGCGCAGTCCGCCAAGCAGGGCGAATTTGCTCTGCGAAGCCCAGCCACCCAGTGCAACCCCGTAGACCGCGAGAGACGACAGGGCAAACAGATACAAAAGCCCGATATTCAGATCACATATCACCAGCTCGATGGTGCGTCCGAATATCTGCAGCGGGGCGCCAAAGGGGATGACCGCAAAAGCCAGCAGGGCTGTACCGACGGAGATGGCCGGAGCCAGCATGAACACCCAGCGATCGGCCCGCTCCGGGATCAGGTCTTCCTTGCAGAGCAGTTTGATCAGGTCGGCCAATGGCTGCAGCAAACCGAACGGTCCTACCCGGTTGGGACCATGGCGCATCTGCATTCGTGCGAGGACTTTGCGCTCGGCCAGCACCATATAGGCCGCGAGGCTAAGCACCGTCCCCAGCACCAGGCCCAGTTTGATCACAATCAGAATGATGGTCAGCAGCACGTCATTCATCGGTCAGGCTTTCTCGATGCGGCAAGGCAGCGGTTCACTGCCGGGCACCAGCGATTCAAGAGCGGTCCCTCGCAAGCGCGGCACAATGGCAACCCCGGGGACCATATCCTGCTGAATGCGCAGAATCAACGTCAGATCTCCCAAGGGCGTAGCGAGGGTCACTTTTTTCCCCTCTTCCAGCTTTAGACGCATCGCATCCTGGGGATGCAACATGACAAAAGGTGCGGGGATAGCCTCTTGCAGACAGGGCGACAGGCTACTGAGCAATTCAGAGCCAAACAGGGTTTCCGTTACCAGCAACGACAGCTGATCGGGGGCAACAGCGTTGGCGACGGCGGGTTGCAGCGCCACCGGGCGAGAACGCGGGATGGCGATACGCCGTCCTTCGCCGTTGGCGTCCAGCAGCGATAACCCGGCGAAGCGGGCGTCGGCTTTCTCAATTTCACGGCGCAATGCACCGAGATCGGCACACCGCCCCATCAAGGCACCCAGGGTGCCCCAGGCCGGCTGCGGATCGGTACCAGGAATGTCGCGGGTAAAAAACCGCGGAGGATGGCTGCCACCGGCGCTCTCGGCAATAGGTGTTCCTGCGGATAACACCTGTTCGAAGGTTTGCATGCGCCCTTCGTTGTTGATCAGGGTGCCGGTCGATTCTTCCACGGCTGTAGTCGGGAAAAAAAGATCCGCTTCCTGAACCGTTGCGGTGGCGGCGCAATCAAACACTGCCAGCAGATCCAGACGTGACAGGGCGGCGCGGATGCGTTTGCGATCCGGGAAATCCGCCAGGGGGTCGGCTTCAAAACACAGCAGGGCCTTGATACGCCCCTGTTCCATGCCTTCCAGCAGGCTGTCAAAGCCGGGCCCGTCGGCGCTCAGAAGGGCTCCGCCGAAGCTGTTGGGACCGCCCAGCAGCAACATGGTACGGCAGGGGTGTTCGGGTTGCGAGCAGGCCTCCGCGGCTTCCAGTAAGGCCAGGATACCTTGTGGTCCCAGCAAGTCGGTGCCGCCGATAAGTACCGGACTCCTGGCGGACAGCAGGGCCTGACTCAGGGATCCGCCCAGTTCCTCCAGAGAGGCAGGCAACGCGCTTTGCTGAGGCCGGCTCAACCCCCGCAGCAGCCGCGCCAGCTTATCCGTCGATACCGCATGCCGTTCGCAAGCCATCGGCAGTACTACCGGTCGCGGGTCGGCAACCACGATTCGTGCGCCGCGGCGGGCGGCCTGGCGCAGCGCCAATGCCAGCATCGGCGCTTCAGACAGTGGGTCTGCACCGATCAGTACGGCCAGATCGCAGTTGCGAACATCCTCCAGACTGGCACTGCGGTCGAGCGGCTGCGAGGCCGCCACCCGCGCGCCCTGGTCCCGGACAGGGTGGGCTTCAAAGCAAACTTGATCGCTACCCAGAGACGTAGCCCAACGTTTGGTCAGAAACTGGGTTTCGAGAGTGGCGCGCGAGGATGACAGCAAGCCGATGCTGCCGGCACCAAACAGCTCTCCCAGTTCCTGCAGTTTGTTTTGCAGAGCCGCCAGGCCTTCCTGCCAGGTGACCCGCCGATGACCGACCAGCGGGTGGCGGGGACGGTCCGGGTGATTGACGTAGCCATAGCCGAAACGTCCCCGGTCGCATATAAAATGACCATTGGTCCGTTTATTGGTTCGGGCGCGCCGGCGTTGCAGTTCCCGGTAGCGGGCGCCGGGAATGACGGCGCAGCCCAAAGAACAGTGCGGGCAGATGGAGGGTGCCTCCTGCAAGTCCCAAAGGCGGCTTTTAAATCGGTAGGTTTTATCCGTAAATACCCCGGTCGGACACACATCCACCAGATTTCCGGCGAAGGGGCTTTCCAGCGGGCCATCGTTAAAACGTCCGAAATAGAGTCTCTGCCGCGCACCGAGAACACCGAAATCCGTGCCTCCGCAATAATCCTGATAGGTACGCACGCAGCGGTAACACTGGATACAACGGTTCATCTCATGCGAAATGAAGGGGCCGAGATTCTGGTTCTGATGAGTCCGTTTGGGGCCTGAATAACGTCTGATGCCGTGCCCGCCGGCCACGGTCATATCCTGCAACTGGCATTCGCCGCCTTCATCGCAAACCGGACAATCGTGGGGATGGTTGATCATCAGCCATTCGATGACCTGGGCGCGGTATGCGAGGACTTCGGCGCTACAAGTATCGACCACCATGTCGTCTTTGGCCGGCACCATGCAGGACATCTGAATGCCCTTGACCGGGCCTGCAAGGATCTCCACCGCACACAGCCGGCAGGCCCCGACGGAACCAAGCGCCTCATGATGGCAGAAATGCGGAATCTCGATGCCGAGTTGCCTTGCCGCCTCAAGGATGTTGGTCCCCTCAGGCACGGTGACAGTCAGGTTGTCGATAATCAAAGTCGGCATACTTAACAACTCTGGGGTTAGGATTAATGGTCTATAAAATGCCGAAGGGCACAATCCGCCATCCGCTCGATATGAGGTTCATAAACCTTTGCTACTTTCGCAAAAACTCATGGGATGGCTAAATTTCGTCCTTCAAGGCTTGGTGATTTTTCAGGGACGCAGGCATACGTGGAGTATGTCGAGATCCTGAAAAACCGCCGTAACGCAGCAGGGCGGACTTTTTGCGACGCCATCAAGTTTGCAAGGGACAGCGGCCCAGTCGAACATGATCCTCCACCTCTTCCGCGAAATGCCGCAGCAGCCCGGCCACTGGCCCCATGGCCCCAAGGGCCAGAGCGCAGAAGGCTCGGCCGTTGATATGGCGCAGTTGCTCCTGCAGCATCGTCACGTCCTCGCGGGTACCCTTCCCTTGCTCAAGACGTTCCAGCAGCCAGCATACCAGCGGTAACCCATCGCGGCAGGGGGTACACCAGCCGCAGCTTTCGCGGGCGAAAAACCGCAGCAGGTTAAGGGTCGCGGCCACCATGCAGGTGCGATCGTCGAACACTACCACGCCGCCGGTGCCCAGACGGGTGCCGACCTGTTCCAGAGGTTCGTAATCGAGAGCCACGTCCAGATGCTCGGCAGTCAGATAGGGGGTCGAGGCACCGCCGGGCAAGCAGGCTTTGAAGGAACGGTTCCGCCAGACGCCGCCGCCGAAATCACGTATCAGTTCTCCCAGCGGCATGCCCAGCGGCAACTCCACGCAGCAAGGCGTTTCCAGATGACCGGCCAGTCCGTAAAGCTTGGTGCCGGCCCCTTTTTCGGTCAAGGCAAGTTCCTTGTACCAGGCAGCTCCGCCGGTGATGATATGCGGCACATTGGCCAGAGTCTCCACGTTGTTCAGGGCAGTGGGCCTGCCAAAAAGCCCCTTTACGGCCGGGAACGGCGGTTTGGAGCGGGGATTGGGCCGCAGCCCCTCCAGGCTGTTGAGCAGGGCGGTTTCTTCACCACAGATGTAACGACCGGCGCTGAGATGCACATGCACCTCGCAGGAAAATCCGCTGCCGAGGATATTCCCACCCAGCAGACCCGCCTCACGGGCTTCGGCCATGGCACGTTCCAGATTTGCGGCGCACTGCCGATAGGCATCGCGCAAAAAGATGTAGGCGGTGCCGATGCCGAGAGCGTAGCAGGCGATGAGCACCCCTTCCAGCAGATGATGGGGATCTGCCAGCAGCAGTTGCTGGTCCTTGAACGTGCCCGGCTCCATTTCNNAAACCGGCGCCGCCGCGTCCCCGCAGCCCCGCAGCCTTGACTTCATCCCGCACCGCTGCAGGCGACATGTCCCGCAGCGCTTTTTCCAGCCCCTGGTACCCGCCGGTTTTGCGATATCCATCAAGAAATACCGTTTCACCGATACGGCGGTTTTTGAACAGCAGCGGCTCACAGCTTCTCATAATTGCCCCTCCGCCCGTTCGCTATCCAGTATCGCTTCGAGTTGCTCGGGCGCAACATTGCCGTAAAGGGTTTTGCCAATGCGCACCGCCGGGGCTTCGGCACAGGCCCCCAGGCAGCAGGTCGGCAGCAGGGTGAACATCCCGTCGGCCGTGGTTTCGCCAGGGGCTATGCCAAGCAGTTGCTGGAGACGCAGCATGAGCGTTTCGCTCCCCCGGCTCCAGCAACAGATAGAATCGCAAATATGAATGACTTTTCGGCCCACGGGGCGACGATAGAGCTTGTCGTAAAAAGTTGCCACCTCTTCAACCTGCAAAGGCGAAAGACCGAGGATGATGGCGGCCAGTTCGACCCCCTCTTCCGAGATCCAACCGTTTGCATCTTGAATGGCATGCAGAACATCCAGGATCATTTCCCGTGGATGGGGGGTTTCCTTTACGCGGCGCTTAAGCTGCGTGATCTGTTTTTCCGAAAGTAGCATCGCCATGTCAGCGGTCCAGGTCGGCCAGCACGTAATCGAGCGAGCCGAGAATAGTGATGACGTCGGCCACCAGTCCGCCGCGACTCAATTGCGGCAGGGCCTGCAAGTGGGGAAAACTCGGCGTGCGGATACGCATACGATAGGCGCTGGTACCGCCGTCGCTGACGGCATAGTAACCACACTCGCCCTTGCTCGACTCGGTCGCCCGATAGCATTCGCCACGCGGCGCCGTCGGCCCGCGACTGACATGCAGAAAATGGTGAATCAGGCTCTCGATATCGTGCAGACCGTCTTCCCGTTTGGGGTAAGTGTATCGGTAATCGGCACTGCCCCAGCGCCCCTCCGGCATGCGTTCGGCAGCCTGACGCACGATGCGCAGGCTCTGGCGCAATTCCCCGAGGCGCACCAGGTAACGGGCGAAACTGTCGCCCCCTTCAGCCGTAACAGCATCGAAATCGAACTCATCATAACCGGCGTAGGGCATGGTTTTGCGCAAATCCCAGGCGAGTCCGGTGGCACGCAAGTTGGGTCCGGAAAAGCCCAGCTCGATGGCGTCCTGCCGGCTGACGATACCGATGCCCTCGGTACGCGCACGGAAAATCGGGCCGTCGGTCAGCAACCGGTCGAACTCGTCGATGCGGGCATCGAAGCCACTGGTAAAGGCGTCAACGGCCGCGCGCCAGCCGTCGGGCAGATCTTCCGGCACGCCGCCGATGCGGAACCAGGAGGGATGCATGCGCCCGCCGGTAACCATTTCGATGATATCGAAGATCTTTTCGCGGCTGTCAAAGGCATAGAACACCGGCGTCATGGCGCCGACGTCATGGGCGAAGGTGCCCAGCCACACCAGGTGGCTGGCGATGCGGAACAGTTCGCTGAGCAGGATGCGGATATAGCGGGCGCGCGGCGGCACCTCGACACCACAAAGGGTTTCCACCGTGTACAAGTAAGCAAGATTATTAAGGGATCCGGCCAGATAATCGATGCGGTCGGTGTAGGGGATATACTGGTTCCAATGCTGACGCTCACCGATCTTTTCCGCACCACGGTGATGGTAGCCGATTTCCGAATCGAGATCGACGATCTCTTCGCCGGCCAGCTTCAGAATGACCCGCAGGATGCCGTGGGTACCGGGATGCTGGGGACCGAGATTGAGAATGGAGAGGGTATTTTGGTCGGCATTACTCTGCGGACTGAAAAAGCGGGAACCTTCCGGCGGCACCATAGTGGTGGCGGTATCCCGGGTGAAAGGTGCCATGTCGGTGGCCCTGCAGGGGTGGGACTTGCGCAGCGGGTGCCCCTGCCAGCCTTCCGGCATCAGGATGCGTCGCAGGTTGGGGTGGCCGGCGAAACGGACGCCGAACATGTCGAACACCTCGCGTTCATACCAGTTGGCCGCCGGCCACAGACCGGTAATGGAGGGCGCCTCGACCTGATCGTCGACCAAGGGCGCCTTTACGCGCAGATATCCGGCGCGTTCATAGGACAACAGATGGTAAACCAGCGTCAGATCGTGGGCAGGCCGACTGCTGCGCGCGGTTTCATCGACGGCGGTCAGATCCTCGAGGCGCTGGTACGGCTCATCGATCTCCTGCTTGAGAAACCGCAGCAATTCCGGAACCTGGCCGGGATCTGCCACCAGCGTCGGCATATCGGCGGTCTGTTCCTCTTGCACGGCGTCACCGAAACGCTGCCTTACCTGCTCCAGTAAGGGTACCGTCGAGGCTGGGAAGACGATCTGCGGCTGCGCCGGTCGCCACATGCCGGCGGCGCGACTGCCGTAAAAGGCCGGGGCCTGCTGGGAGCTCCCGCGGATGGGGCAGTGCCCGTATCCCGGCCCGCGGGTATCGCGGCTTTTGCTGTGGCCATCGATGAGGATCGGCACGGTTGTGCCTTCACTGCCGCCCTGCATGTTCAGCACCATCCTGGAGGGACGTTCGTCGCGGGCAACCTTCTCCTGCAGCACCATCAGGCCCTGGATGAACGCTTCGGGGCGCGGCGGACATCCGGGGATATAGACATCCACCGGCAGGATCTGGTTAATTCCCTGGATAACGCTGTAAACATCGTACATGCCACCGGAGTTGGCGCAACTGCCCATGGCGATGACCCATTTGGGATTAGCCATCTCCTCGTAAACGCGCAACATGCTGGCGGCCATTTTTTTAAACGGTGTGCCGGCAATAACCATCAGGTCCGCTTCGCGCGGCGAGCCGCGCAGTACCTCGGCGCCAAACCGCGCCAGGTCGAAGCGCGGCGTCATGCTGCCCATCATTTCGACGAAACAACACGACAGGCCGAAAAACATTGGCCACATGCTGTTTTTTCGCCCCCAGTTGATGGCATCATCTAGGGTGGTGAGGACAATGTTCTTTGGAATCGGTTCGCTCATCCGTCACGAGTCCTTTAACGGCGTTGCGGGCCCCAATCGAGAGCCCCCCGGCGCCACAGATAGAACAGGGCAATCAGCAAGGTGATAATAAAAAAGGCAATTTGCGCCAGTCCCTGCCAGCCCAACAGATCGTAGGCCACCGCCCAGGAGGCGATGAATGCCACTTCAACATCGAATACCACAAAAAAGATGGCGGTTAAATAAAAAGGTACCGGATATCCCGGCCGTGCAGGTCCACTCGGTTCCACGCCGCATTCGTAAGGCTGACCTTTAAGGGGAGAGCGGGTGCGATGGCCTAAAAATCGGGCGGCCAACAGCAGACTGCCGACGATGGTGCAAGCCAGGCCAACGTATAAGGCAAAGGCCACCAGATCCCATCCCAGAGGCGACATCAACGCATCAAGGCCGGCCAGTTGTTCCGTGGAGATGTTTTCAGAAGCCATGCGGTTATTCCCTTGGGCAGTCAGGGTAGATCAACAGCAAACGCTGACAAGAATAACACAGTTTTAGGGTTTATCCAACGTGGGAGTTTTAACGAAAAAGGAAAAAAAGGGGGAGGGGGATTCAACCAGGCGAGGTGCAGCATCCGTTGGTGATGGCCTGGCGGGCAAGTTCATCGCAACGTTCGTTCTCCGGATGGCCCGCGTGACCACGCACCCAATGCCAGGTAATCTGGTGCCTGCCACTCAGTGTCAGGAGCCTTTCCCACAGATCGCGATTGGCGACATCCTCTTTTTTGGAGTTTTTCCACCCCTTTTTCCGCCAACCCTGAATCCACTCCGTCATCCCCTTGCAGACGTACTGGGAATCGGTGGTCACGCGGACCAGACAGGGCCGCGTCAGCGCTTCGAGGCCGGCAATGGCCCCGAGCAACTCCATGCGATTGTTGGTGGTTTCAGGAGCGAAGCCCGACAGTTCGCGAACATGGTCGCCGCACCGCAGCAGGGTACCGTAACCGCCAGGTCCAGGATTGCCGGAACAGGCGCCATCGCTGAAAATTTCCACTACCGGGCAGGTTTCGGACATACGACCCTTCCAAAGAGATGAACGACTGCAGATGGTTTGACAGAGGGTGATACGCAGACAGCCCCACCGCCATTAAGGCAGTGGGGCTGTTGACTTTGGCGTCCCCAGGGGGATTCGAACCCCCGTCGCCGCCGTGAAAGGGCGGTGTCCTAGGCCGGGCTAGACGATAGGGACTTAAATGGTGAGCCGCGTAGGGATCGAACCTACGACCATCTGATTAAAAGTCAGATGCTCTACCAACTGAGCTAGCGGCTCCTTGCTACGGAGGCCACTTTATACGTGAAAGCTTCCGGCGAGTCAATCTTTTTTTTTATTTTTTTTCGTAGCGGACGATTAAATTTTCTTGATCGCCCGGCAGACTCGCTTTCTGCCCCCGAATGAGGCAATTTCTACCCTATTTCGACTTACTTGTCAAAGGGATTTTTCAACTGAATGGTCTGGTCGCGGCGCGGTCCGATGGACACCAGCACAATCGGGCAACCGGACACCTCCGCAAGCTTGTTCAGATAGGCCTGTGCCTTGGGCGGCAAGGTATCGAAAGAAGTCGCTTCGCCCAGGTCGGCCTGCCAGCCTTCCATCTGTTCGTAAACCGGCTTGCATTCCTTGAGAATATCCAGATCGTGGGGGAAATCCTCAAGCAACTCGCCCTTGTAGGAATAAGCGGTACAGATATTGATAGCCTCCAGGCTGTTCAGTACGTCCATCTTGGTGATGGCCAGGCCAGTCATGCCGCTGATGCGCACCGCCTCACGCAGAGCCACGGCGTCAAACCAGCCGGTGCGGCGAGGGCGGCCGGTGGTGGACCCGAATTCGCTGCCATCCCGGCGCAGCTGCTCGCCCATTTCGTCGTGCAGCTCCGTGGGGAAGGGACCTTCCCCGACGCGGGTCACGTAGGCCTTGACGATGCCGATGACCGCATCGATGGCGCAGGGACCGACACCGCTACCGGTGCAGGCGCCACCAGCGACGGTAGACGAGGAGGTCACATAGGGATAGGTGCCATGATCGATATCCAGCAAAGTTCCCTGGGCTCCCTCGAACAGGATATTACGCCCCTCCGCGATGCTCCGGTTGAGGAGCAGGGAGGCGCGGTCGATGTATTTTTCCAGCCGCTGGGCATAGACGCTGTATTCTTCCAGGATAGCATCTTCCGACAGGGGCTCGACCCCCAGATATTTTTCCAGGTAGAAATTTTTTTCCGGCAGCATTTCCTTGACCTTGCGGGCAAAGATTTCGGGGCGGACCAGGTCCATGACCCGAATGCCACGCCGGCCGACCTTGTCTTCATAAGTGGGTCCAATGCCCCGGCCGGTAGTGCCGATCTTGCGAGCGCCGGATTTTTGCTCACGGGCGATATCGATAGCCTTGTGGTAAGGCATGATAATATGGGCGTTGCCGTCGATGACCAACTGGCGGTCATCCTTGAGATAGCCCTTCTTTTTCAGCTTGTCGATCTCCTCCAGGAAGACCTTGGGATCAAGCACAACACCGTTGCCGATAACGCAGCGCTTGCCCTCGTGAAGGATGCCCGATGGGATGAGATGCAAAACGGTTGTTTCCTCACCCACCACCAGGGTGTGACCGGCATTATTGCCGCCCTGAAAGCGCACCACATCGTCGGCGTACTCGGTGTAGATGTCGACAACCTTGCCCTTTCCTTCATCGCCCCACTGGGCACCAACGATAACAACATTTGCCATGTGTGTCTCTCCTGATCGGAATTACAGGCGAAGTTCTCCAGCGAGAACCGCTTGCAGGGAAATCATTTGTTCAGCGTTATCCGCGAGCCGGATCAACCGTACGTTGTCGGTCGGATCCTCGACCACCATAACGTAGCGAAAATGCATTTTCCGGCCATAATCGAGACTGTCCTGCAGGGACCGTTCGATGATGTCGCGGGCACAGGCGTAACCCTGGCTGCGCAAAGTTCGCGCCAGACGCTGGGCCGAACGCTTGTCCGGGCCGTTTTGCAGGATCAACGCATCGATGCTTTGAACGACCGTGCGTTCCAGATCCCGGTCGAGGGAGGTCAGCAGATTGAGCAGATTAAAAGCAAAACCCGTGGCGGGCGCGGGCATGCCGTAGCGTTCGGTAAGGGAATCGTAGCGTCCCCCCGAGCAGACCGCGCTGCCCATGCCAGTGAGGAAGCCCTGGAAGGTCACGCCGGTATGGTAGCCAAGGCCACGCAACTCCCCCAGATCGAAAGTCACATGCTCTTCCACGCCGTAGGTTTCGAGCACCGCAAGAATCTGGCGCAGGTTTTCCAGGGCACGCCGTGAACGGTCGTTGGCCACGATTTGGGCCGCCCTTTCGAGCACCTCGCGTCCACCGAACAGGCGCGGCAAAGCCATGATTTCAGCGTATTTATGGTCTTCCAGGGACAACTCGGACAACAAGTCCGCCAATCCCGAAGAGTCTTTGCGTGCAATGGCTTGCTGCACCGCCAGGGCTTGCGGACCGGGCAGGTTCAGGTCATCCATGATGCCGTGAAAAAATTCAACCTGGCCGATATCGACGGTGAACTCCGTGGCGCCGAGGGACTGCAGGCATTCGATGGCCATGGCGATCATTTCAGCATCGGCCTCCGGCCCCTGCAAGCCGATCAGTTCAACACCGGCCTGAATGATTTCGCGGTCCTTGCCGGCCTGCTGTTCGGTATGACGCAGCACCTTGCCGTTATAACAGAGGCGTATAGGCAAGGGCGCATTTTTCATGCGGGTAGCGACAATCCTGGCGACCTGGGGGGTTATATCCGGCGAAAAGGCTACCAACTTGCCATTCTGGCGGTCATCAAAACGGAAGGTTCTGTCCCGCAGACCTTCACCAAGTCCCCGTTCCAACACCTCAAGGTATTCCAGAGAGGGGGGGATAATGGGACGGAACGCCCAGCGGTGAAAAACGTCCTTGAGGGACTGCTTCAGATACTCGATCTTGGCAGCCTTGTTGGGCAGAAAGTCCTTAACCCCCCTCGGGAGCGGTGCGTCCGGGATGATTACGTGGCGATTCATGGGCAATGTACATTCCTTTCCGGGGTATCAGGTCCGGCGACAGGTCTCGATGATTTGAAAATCACCAAACAGCGAAACTATCAATCCCCCAGGAGAAAGTCAAGATGAAGGGCGGTCCGGGCGTGAATTGATGTCATTAAAACAAAAAAAAGGCTCCGCAAAAACCGCGGAGCCCGGGGAGTTAAAACCAGGAAGGATCAAACTTTGGCTACGTTGGTCGCCTGGGGACCTTTATTGCCTTGGGTAACTTCGAATCGCACACGGTCTCCCTCAGCCAGGGATTTATATCCATCGATCTGAATGGCGGAGTAATGTACAAAAACGTCAGGACCATCATCCTGGGTGATGAAACCGTAACCCTTGGCATCATTGAACCACTTAACCGTACCCTGAATCTGAATCATACCTGCTTGCTCCTTCCGTTGTTCCGGCACTGCCGGCTTGTGTGATCCGGACCACTTCCCCTCTGCCCCCCACCCTGCACACGATCCGCCGTGGTCCTGGTCGGCGTCCATACCCATCTCATCCTGACTGGGGGATAATCAGCAAAACCTAATATCACAGGGTTGCAGGGTACGCAAACGACGGGGTGCATTTTTTTGTGGCACCCGGCACTTTTTCGACAGGTTCCAAGGAATCTGTCGAATTTACAGCCGGCTCATGGATAGTGCGACAAGCTCCTGGGAATCTGTCCCGGATCAGGCCCGCTGCATAAATTCGAGCAGCAGACGCACACCGACCCCCGTAGCGCCCCTGGGGCAAAAGGCTGTGCCCTTTTCCTCCCAGGCAGTGCCGGCAATATCGATGTGGGCCCAAGGACAATCGGGAATAAACTTTTGCAGAAAAGCCGCCGCGGTGATGGTGCCTGCCGGGCGTCCGCCGGTATTTTTCACATCGGCGATGTCGCTCTTGATCAGCTTGCCGTAGACTTCCCACAGGGGCAGTTGCCAGAGACGCTCTGCGCTGCATTCACCGGCCTCGAC
Source organism: Pelobacter sp. UBA6093 (assembly GCA_002435955.1). Taxonomy (GTDB): domain Bacteria; phylum Desulfobacterota; class Desulfuromonadia; order Desulfuromonadales; family Syntrophotaleaceae; genus Syntrophotalea. Next base: position 174,610 of record DIWZ01000033.1, on the reverse strand, counting down.
AAGTTGCCGGGCGAGGTCTTCGCGGTTGCTGAATACGGCGGATGCTTCATGCCCGAGGGCGATAACGCAGGCTCCGGTGAGCGTGGCCAGGTCGATGATGGCGCGCGGGTCAAAGCGCCCGGCATAGGTCAGGGCATCCGCCAGAATCAGGCGACCTTCGGCGTCGGTGTTAAGCACCTCGATAGTGCGTCCGGACAGCGATTCGACAATGTCGCCGGGGCGATAGGCGGTGGCGGACGGCAGATTTTCCACCGCCGGCACGATACCTACCAGATTGATGGGCAGCCGCAGACCCGCGGCGGCGTCCAGGGCGCCAAATACGGCGGCGGCCCCGGCCATGTCCATTTTCATTTCATCCATCTTTTCCCCCGGTTTCAGGGAAATACCGCCGGAATCGAACACCACCCCTTTACCGACCAGGACCAAAGGCCGGTCCTGCGGATCGCCCCCTCGATACTCCAGAACAATAAGTCGCGGGGGCCGTGCGCTGCCCTGGGCGACCGCAAGCAGCGCACCGAACCCTTCACGGTCGAGCTGTTCCTGATCCAGAACAGTGCAGACAAGCGCGTGAGTTTCGGCCAGTTTTCGCGCCTGCCCAGCCAGGAATTCCGGAGATTTGACATTGCCCGGCTCATTAACCAGATCCCGGGCCAGCGCCACACCGCGGCATATATGTTGCGCCTTTTCTATCGCACTGGCAGCAGTTTCGATCTGTGCCTCCTGGTCTGCCAACAGGCGGACAGTTTCCAGCAAGGGGGGCAATTCATCACGTTTTTGGGTAAGATACCGATCGAACCGGTACGACGCGAGCAGCAAACCTTCGGCCAGGGCCTGCAGGGCCTGGTCCGACTGGAGGCTGGCAGGCGGCGGTTCGCACAGGGCCAGACCGGCTTCGGCTACCCGCTGTTGCTGCATGACGCGACCGGCCTCGGCAGCGCCGCTGCGCAGCGCGCCGGCAGTTGCGTCAGCCCAGATGCCCAGCCCGATCAACAGGATACGTGCCGCCGGCAAACCGGTACCGGCCGGGAACAGCAGCGTTTCGCTGGTTTTACCGACAAATGCTTTGCTGTCTACGGCCTGACGCAGGGCACCATTGAGGGCGATATCGAGTTGCTTGAGCAACGGCGTATCGGTTTGCTCCTGCCAGACGCCGAGCACCAGGCAGTCAGTATGCAGGGACAAAGGAGAGCTACAGACTACGGAAATTTGCATAAATTATATCCTTTCGCAGACTTCAAGGCTGATTGGGCGGCGGCGCATGCTGATCCGAACGGATTGCGCATCGAATCGCAATCAAGTCTAGTGTCCTTTGGTTCAAGATGCAATTGACTTGCTGCCGATAAGCACGGACCGCCGGCTGGCGTATCGACAGATTCCTAGGTTATTGCCACATCCTGCATAAAAATGCTATTTTGCCACTTCATTTGTAATGATGCCCTAATCCGCATAGGTGAGCATCCGATGCCTGCATCGTAATAGGCAACCCTGGAGTCTGCATTGAGTTCCACACCCACCATGAACATCGTGCTGCTCGGCACAGGCACCAGCACCGGCATCCCCATGCTCGGATGCACGTGCGAGGTGTGTCGTTCGGCCGACCCGCGGGATCGGCGCACGCGCTGCAGCGCCCTTATTTCATGGGGGCAGCGCAACATATTGATCGACTCCGGCACCGACCTGCACCAACAGTCCCTGCGGGAAGGGCTGGCACGCGTGGACGGCGTGCTGTATACCCACGCGCATGCCGATCATGTGCATGGTATCGACGATCTGCGAGCCTTCAACATGGTGACGAAAGATTCGATACCGATTTACGGTTCGCCTTCCACCATGGCTGTGATTCGCCAGAACTTCCAATATATTTTCAGCGCCGAGGCAGGTGAGGGCTTTCGCCCCCGTCTCGATCCCTGGAAGGTGTGCGGACCGTTCAGTCTGTTCGGGCTGCCCATCGAGCCGATCCTTCTGCAACATGGACCGGGGGAGGCCACCGGCTACCGCATCGGCCCCTTTGCCTACCTGACCGACTGCAATGCAATCCCTGAAACCTCGCAAGAACGCCTACAGGACCTGGACGTTCTGATCCTCGACGGGTTGCGGTTTCGCTCCCACCCGAGTCATTTCTGCATTTCCGAAGCCATTGCCCTGGCGCAACGGGTCGGTGCCCGCCGCACCTTTTTGACCCACCTCTGTCACGAGGTCAGCCATGCCCGCGACAGCCGGGATTTACCCCCTGGCATCGAGCTGGCCTACGACGGCCAGTGTTTCAGTCTCTTCGTTGAGGATGCCGTGGAGAGCGGCCTCCAGCCGCGGTTTGCGTCGCGGCCAGCGCGCGGAGCCAACAACCGGATCGGACTATGAGACATCAGGAAGTGCGCCTGTACGGCCAGGTTAACGACAGCATCGAATACTATGTCACCATTGCCTCGGGCGAGGCTTATCGCAGTTATTTTTACGAAGCCTCCGGGCACACCCTGCGTATTTTCTCTCCGGGCAATGAGCTGATTCTCGATGCCGAAGGGCTGACCCATCACGGTAACGGCGGCTCATTCTGCGAATACATGTTCGGGGTGGAGCAGCCGCTTGCCGACCTTATCAAGGAAGAAGTACGCAACCGGCTGGTCATGTTCGGCACCAGCAGTCGCGAAGACGGCTCTCTGCTTTTTTCCAGCCGCACCGACGGGTACGAAGAATATGACCGGGTTTTTCTGGAAGGCAACGCGGTTCACAACTACTACTTTTTTATCTTCGGATCGGTATCGGGCCCTTTGCAGGAACAGCAGGCGGAGATTCTGCGCCTTGCCGGCAAGGATCTGAAACGTTTTCCCTTCGTCGGCGAAGGGGATGATGCCCAGTTGATCGAAGAGCTGTTGTCGTTGCTTGGGCATCGCAGCGCCCTGTACCTGATCAAGCTTATCAACACCAAACACAGACGCTATCGCGATGCTTTTCGGGAACTTTACCACACCTACCACAACATCCCCGACCCGGAGTTCGCCGGACTGGTGAAGCTGGCCGAAACTCTCGGCATTGACAGCTACCAGCAGGAGCGCATCCGCATCGACGTCATGTACAAGCATGCGGCCAACCGACGCATCGTCGACGAGTACAAGAACATCCTGGTCGAATGCAAGCTCAACGGGCGTATCGGTACCGCAGAAAATGCCCGATTGACCCGCCTGAAAACCTTGTCGGTGCGCAGCAAAATTCCTTCGGCGCTGTTTTATGCCCTGGACGAGGTACTCAAACCGGAACTGCTGGCCAGCGCCGACGAACAGGATTACCTGTCGCAAACCAGGCAGATTCTCGAGGGGATCTTTTTACATGAACGGCAGATCGATGCCCGCATCGACCGCGACGACCTGGTACAATTGCTCAAGGCCAAGCGCCGCGCGGTGGAAGGTCGCGACTATGCATTTGAGCAGATGCTGCTGGAAGCGGCCAAGGCCTGTGACGAAAAGATGCGCGATGGCGCCGATGTGTTTCTGGTTGAAAACTTCTCGTGGATCATCACCTACTTCGACCGCTTCGACAGCACTTCGGAACACATCAATCAGCTTGCCTTCATGGACAAGGTGCGGTTTACCGAAGAACTGGTGCGCAGCCTGTTGAACAACAAAAAGGAATTCGACGTGCTGGGCAAAGCATTGTTCGATGACCTGTTTTTCAGCGGGATACTGCAAAACCACTATCTCGGGCAATTCGGCCGGCGTAAACTGCTGGCCCTGCGCAAGGGCCTGACGGCTATCGAGGAGGGTCGGCTCACCCTGCAGGGGATGCAACGGCTGATTAACGATATCTGCAAGCAGGAAGAGTTGTTCAACCTGTTGCTGAGCCACACCAAGGAGCGGATTCGCAATTTTTATTCCCGCTACAGCACCCCGCAGGAACGGGAGCAACTGCTGGCGCAAGTGGTACGTGAGACAGGCCTCAACGGGACCATCGACGAGGAGCTGCTGCACAAGCTTTTTCGCCGCGTCGTCCATCATGTGCAGATGGAAGAGTTGTATCTGCACAACCTGTTGCCGCGCATTATTGCTGGAAGCGACAGTACGTTGCGAGACGATTTTTTCAACAATAGCGGACTGGATCGCTTTTACGTGGAAGAGCTCGAGCGCGAGTATTTCGAATATAACGGGCTGGATATGGAGTTGCTCACCCAGGTCCGACAAGACTGAAGCCAACCCCGCACATGCGTGAGGCGTCATGACCCGCCTGAACCTCAACAACCTGCGCAACATCGGCATCATCTCGCATATCGACGCCGGCAAGACCACCGTTTCGGAACGGGTACTGTTCTACACCGGCGAGAGCCACCGTCTCGGCGAAGTCCACGATGGTAACGCCATCATGGACTGGATGGAGCAGGAACAGGAACGCGGCATCACCATCACCGCCACCACCACCTGCTGCCACTGGCGGGATGTGCAAATCAATCTCATCGATACTCCCGGCCATATCGATTTCACCATCGAGGTCGAACGCTCATTGCGCGTGCTCGATGGCGCACTGGTGATTTTAAGCGCCGTCGAAGGGGTGCAGGCCCAGACCGAATCGGTCTGGCGCCAGGCCGACCGTTATGCAGTACCGCGCATCTGCCTGATCAACAAGATGGATCGCATCGGCGCCGATTTTCGCCGGGTAATCGACCAGATGCAGCGCCGTTTCGCCGCCAGACCGGTGCTGATGCAGTTGCCCCTGGGCATCGAAGGGAATTTTGCCGGGGTTGTCGATATTCTCGAAGGGCGCCTGTTGACCTTTGCCGGCGATGATCTCGGTGCCACCATGCAGGTTTCCGAGGTGCCCGAAACATTGCGCACAGAGGTGACAGCGGCGCGTGAGCAAATCGTGGAGGCCGCCGCCGATTTTGACGAAACCGTCCTGACCGATTTTCTCGAAGGCAGACAGGTTGCCACCGAGCGTGTAAAGGCGGCGTTGCGCCGTGGCGTGCTGGCATGCCGCCTGGTTCCTATCTTTCTGGGCTCGGCGCTGCGCAACAAGGGCATCCAGCCCATCCTCGATGCTGTCATCGATTATTTGCCTTCCCCCCTCGAAACTCCGCCGATTGACGCCATGCCTCTCGACCAAGGGGACAGTCAACCGCTGCAGCTGAGCTGCGATCCCCACGGACCGCTTTGCGCCCTGGCCTTCAAGGTATTGTCCGATGAAGGGCGCAAACTCACTTATCTGCGCGTCTATTCCGGCACCGTACATGCCGGGGACGAACTGTTCAACGGTAACCGGCGGGTTCCGGAAAAACTGGCCAGGCTGTTTCGCATGCACGCTCACAAGCGCGAACGCGTGGATGAAGTGCAAGCCGGCGATATCGTTGCGGCGGTCGGCCTCAAGCATGCCCTGACCGGGGATACGCTGTGCCATGGCGGGCGACCTTTGCGCCTTGCAGGCCTGCGCGTACCGGAACCGGTGGTTTCGTTGGCGGTTGAGCCCCGCCATGTCGAGGACCGCGACAAACTCCCGGCGGCTCTGGAAAAACTGCAGTGGGAAGACCCGACCTTCCGGGTAAGGGAGGATGCCGATACCGGCCAGACCATCCTGACCGGCATGGGACAACTGCATCTGGAGATTATTACGGATCGCTTGCGGCGCGAATTCGGCGTCGAGGTTCGTACCGGCCGACCACAGGTAGTCTACCGCGAAACGGTACAACGCAAAGCCAGGCATCAAGAGGTTTTCCATCGTGAAACAGAGGGAAGGATCCAGGGCGGCGATGTGACCCTGGAAATTGCGCCGCTGGAGCGCGGGCAGGGGTTGAGAATCATCTTGCCGGAGGGAGAAGAGCAGCTGCCTGCGCCCATGCGGGCGGAACTCGAAAAATGCCTGCGACAGGCCTGCGCAGCCGGCATGCGCACAGGCTACCCCCTTACCGATGTGGAAATCACCGTACCGGAGGCCCCGTTTGTGCCCGGCGTAACCACCGAAATCGGCCTGCGCGCGGCGGCCCAACGCGGTCTGGGCGTGCTCGCGGCCCAGGCCCGACTGACCCTGCTGGAACCGGTCATGGCACTTGAATTGACCGTGCCGGTCGATTGTGCCGGCCAGGTAATCGGTTCTTTGCAGCAGAAACGCGGACGCATCGACGGCATGGAAGCCCGCACCGAGTCGGAATTGATTCAGGCACGCGTGCCTCTATCCGAACTGTTCGACTACATGGGCGAGCTACGCAGCGCCACCAAGGGGCGCGGCACCTTCGTTATGGAATTCTCCCATTACGATCCGGCCCCCATGGAGGTACAGAAGCTCTATGGCCTGATCTGAATGCGGCAACCTCACGGCTGCGCCCCCTGCGGTTCCAACCCTCGTCGGGCCAGTTCCAGACGTACCTGATTACGCCGCACGCGTAACTGCTCGGTCGGATCATCCACATACATCCCCTGGCTGGCACCCACGGAAAAGGAACCGCTGCCAACCCCCAGCCCCATTCCCAATCCAAAACCACCCGCACCGCCTGCTTCCTTTTCGATCGCTTCACTTACCTGGTCGTAATACACCAGCAATTCCCCATCGCTCATGGCGGCATAGTCCTCATTCAGAAGGGACCGTGCGGACATCTTGCCCGCGCAGGCCGCCAGCAGCAGCGTCACCACCAGCCACGCCATCATCCACAGGTAGCCTTTTCTGGTCATAGGATCTCCTCTCTGCCCGCGCCCCCTTTATCCTACGATTGTAGCAGGGCAGGCAAACCATGTGCCAGCACCCTCAGCGTATTTTTCATCCCCTGCAGGAGCGGCAGTCGGAGCATCCATCTCCGGCGTATATCATGCTAACGAGTCAGGCCATGGCGATGGTCGGTTGCTCCTCCGGGTCGATGAGGATCTCCAGCAGCGTCGGTCCCTGACGGGTAGCCAGTGCCTGCCAGTCCAGATGGTCGAAGTCACGCATATTGCGGATGACATGGGCTTCGGCGCCGGCGGCGCGACCGAGCATGGCGAAATCGACGTGGGGGATGGAAAAATCAACCTCTTCCTTGCCGACCAGGCGATGGCCGTGTTTGATGAGCCCGTAGCCTTGATCGTTGAGCACCACGAAGATGACCGGCAACTGTCTTTCTACCGCGACGGTGATCTCCTGGCCGCTCATCAGGTAACAACCGTCTCCGGTCAGACACACCGACGGCGCCTGCCGGTTGGCGAAGGCTGCGCCGATCGCAGCGCCGATCGCCCAGGCCATGGTGGCGAATTCGATGGACAGATGATAGTTCTCCGGTCGGGGGTGGAAAAAGTAGTGGATGGACCAGGGCACACTGTTGCTGTTGTCGATGAAAAAACGACTTTCAGACGGCAGCCGCTGGATGAGCTCGGCATAGACCTGGGGGGCCTTGATGGGTGCATCGCTACGCGTCGTCTCGCAACAGGCCGGTTTGTTGACGGTGATCCCGGCCGGTATGTAATGCTCCGCTGATAGTGACGCGGGCTCCACCCGGGTGAGAGGCAGGGGCACGCGACCTTCGCGTTGCAGAGTTTCCAAGCGGGCATTGAGTTGCACAAACAGGGTGAGAGTATCCCCCTCCACCTGCAGACGGGCCATGGGCGCGCGGCTGAACCAGCGACGGTCGTTGTGGATATGCACCAGCTTGTGGTTCATAAGCACCGGATCCCACTTGCAGGTCGACCATTCGCCGAGATTGGTGCCGACCGCCAGAATCAGTTCGACCTGCTCATCCGCCAGGGCGGAGCGGGCCGAACGGTGCCCGGCCATGCCGAACACCCCGCGGGCCCGGGGATGGTAGGGGTTGATGGCCGACTTGCCGCGCGGCGTGGTGATCAGGGCCGCCCCGGTCAGTTCGGCGAACTTTTCCATTTCACGCCCTGCTCCGATGCTGTGATGCCCGACCAGCAGGCATAGTCCGGCGCCACGATTCAGTACGCTTGTAACTTCCTCGCACAGTCTTTCCATCCCATTGGTATCCAGTGTCGCCCGAGGACGCTCGAGCAGTTGTCGCAGGTGGGGGAACTGCAGCGGCGTTTCGGCCTCGGCAGCGAAAACATCGATGGGGATACTCAGATGGGCGGGTCCCCCCGGAGCGCCCAGGGCCGCAGTCAGGGCCGCCGCCAATTTTTTCTCCAGCTGATGGGGATGGGTCACGGTGGCATTATAGACGGTACACGGCTCGAACATGCTCACCGTGTCGATGCCGTTGCGCGACGAATCCTGGAAACAGCCGAACCCCAGGTCGCGCAGGCGAGTCTGGGGAGTGATAACCAGCATCGGCACCTGCTCGGCACAGGCTGCCGCCACCCCGGTGATCAGGTTGGTGGCGCCGGGACCGGTGGTGGCGCAGCAAACGCCAAGTTTGCCGCTTTCACGGGCATAACCGTCGGCCATAAAGGCCGCGCCGGCTTCATGACGGGTCAGCACCATGCGCGGGCCGCCGCGTTTTTCGCTACGCGTAAGGGCGTCGAACAGGGGACCAAGAGGACTGCCGGGGATGCCGAAAACATATTCCACCCCGAACTGTTCAAGATAATGAACGATAAGATCGCTAAGGGTCATGGCAATGCCTCCTTGTGACTCGCCAACCAAATCCGGCGCTAGGTATTTGATCGAAAGATGCAGGACAAAACAGGGAACGCATTTTATCACGATTGTTTATACCCGAAAGGGAATTTTATAACATTTTGGTTCAAACCTGCCCCCACGTGCCATAATCGAAATCGGCCCGGCCATCGCCGGATGCGAAGGCGACCAATTGGTCGCTCAGGCCCCTGAATTCCACCCAGATTCAACGGCACTATACACGGACCTTTTTGGGGTTATTATGGACAGGATGACTGTTTACCGAGCCCAGCGTTTTATTCGGCTAAACATGGGACATATCAAACGGTTATGGACGACAACGCGTATTTAATGCGATGATGGGAGCAGCCTCGAACGACAGGTTGCCAGGAGTCTGTCGACAGACTCCTGAAAAATTTCAGTCACCACTGACCGATGGAAAGGTTGACGGGTTTGCGAGTTTTGCGCTTATTTCCAGCCGACGGCCAAACCGCGAGGCCGGCTGCTCATGGATCATCCGTGTGCTTGCTGGCGGTCGGCGGCCTGCTGCTTGCAATCCTGGCTTGTTTTTATCCGGTACAGGGGTTGGCGGCTGAGTCGTTGACCCTGGAATTGCACGGGCTGGAAGGCGCCATACGCGCCAATGTGGAGGCGGCGTTGGCTTTCCCCCCCGGGTTGGTACGGGAGGGGAGAGTCGATCAGCGCTGGCTGGAGCGCTTTATAAGACAAGTCCCGCAGCAGGTGGAACGTGCCATGCAGCCCTTCGGATATTTCGCCCCGGTGGTTCGCACCCAACTCGAAGTAAGCGGCGATACACAATTGATCGATGTCCATATCGACCCGGGCAAACCGGTGCGTGTTACCAACCTGCGGGTAGACGTTACCGGTCCCGGCACCGCGCGCGGCGCTTTGATGCGCCTTGCGAAGGCTTTTCCGTTACGGGTCGGCGGGGTGCTCGATCAGGCGGCTTACAAAAACGCCAAACAAGACCTGCTGAACCAGGCGCAGGACCTCGGCTATCTGGATGCCGATTTTGCCGTACACGAAATTCGCATCGACCTGGCCAAGCTGTCGGCCGAGGTCGAGCTGGAACTGGCCACCGGTCCTCGCTACTATTTCGGCGAGGTCCGCTTCAAGGGAGCTGAAGACTATCCCGAAGCATTTTTGCGACGCTTCCTGGCCTTTCAACCGGGGGACATTTTCTCCTATGCCAGCCTGGGGGAAACGCAGCTGCAGTTGCTCGACGCTGACCGTTTCAAGGAAATCCGGCTGCTTCCTGACCGCCAGGGGGCGAGCGACACACGGGTGCCGGTCGATGTAATCCTCGAGCCTTCTGCGTCACGGCGCCTGCGTCCCGGCATCGGATACGGCACCGACACCGGAGCGCGCATGTCGCTGCTGTACGAGGATCTGAACATGTTCAACCGCGGGCATGAACTGAGACTTAAAGCCAACCTGGCGCAGAATGCGCAGACGGCCGGAGCCGCCTACATCTGGCCGGACGCACAAAGTCTTAACAGCTTCACCGCGTTACGGCTGACCTTTGAACGCGAGGATATCGACACCTACCTCTCCAGCAAATTGACCGGCGAGGTCGAACGCACCTGGGATTTGCGCAAAGGACGCAAATTCTCTACCTTTCTGCAAGCTTTTCAGGAAGATTTCACCGTCGGAAGCGAGTCTGATGTACTTCGAATGATCTTGCCGGGGGTGCGCTTTTCCCATCGCCATTACCGCAGTCTGGTCCGCCCTCAAAACGGCTACAGCTACAACCTGGAGGTTCGCGGAGGACACCAGTATCTCGGCTCCGATACCGGCTTGCTGCAGATGCTTGCGTCCGGCAACATACTGTTGGCCCTGCCGAGCCGGTTTTCGCTGCTGGCGCGCATGGACACCGGCTGGACTCTGCAAAATGAATCTTTGACCGAAGTGCCGCCGTCGCTGAGATTCTTTGCCGGTGGGGATCGCAGCGTGCGCGGTTATGCCTACCAATCCCTCGGACCCGAGGACAGCGACGGCGATGTGGTCGGCGGAAAGTATCTGCTGGTCGGAAGTCTCGAACTGGAACGCGCTCTGGGCGAAAAATGGGGCGTGGCGGCCTTCTACGATACCGGCAACGCCTTTGACGAGCCCGGCCACATCACTCTGGCCCAGGCGGCGGGAATCGGCCTGCGCTACTACACACCGGTGGGGCCGGTACGGCTGGATATCGCGCGGCAGATTGGCGAAGACAGCCCCTCCTATCGCATTCATCTAGGTATCGGATACGGTTGGTGAAACGTTACGCATTTTTCCTCATTGGCGGCACGGCGCTGTTGATCTCCTTGACGGTCGTGCTTGGCTTTTACTGGGTGATGGCTACGCCCAAGGGGGCCGACTGGCTGATTCGCAGCCTCGCAAGTCGTGCGCCTGAGACTCTGGTCGTGGGATCTGTCGAGGGCCGCCTCACGGATGAACTGGTTTTGTCCGACCTCGAGCTGCGTTGGGATGGTGGCGCGATATCCATCGGGCGGCTGGGCTGGCGTTGGCGCGCGACCGGACTGTTGCACCGGAACGTGCGTATTCGCTCCTTGAGCCTCGAAGATGTGACCCTGATCACGGATTCATCTGACGAAAGCGAGCCTTCCCTGGATTTCAGCTGGCCGGAACTGCCCGGCTGGCTGGACAAGCTGCATGTGGCCCTCGACGAGGTGCAGGTGCGGCGCATGACCTGGAAACGGCCGGATGCGGAGCCATTTTACCTTGAAGGTCTGGCCGCCAAAGCCCGCTGGGCGCGCCGCCGGCTGCATGTGCCCTGGTTTACAGCACTATGCGATGCAGGGGCGGTTACCGCCAGCCTGCAGGTCGACTGGCGACGACAACGCCTGCAGCTGCAGGCGGCGACGTTGTTGATGCTCTCGCCTGAGATCGATATCCCCCTGGTTCTGGCATGGTCCGCACAACCCGCGGCGCAACCGGGGGCCCTCGCTGGTCAGCTGCGGCTCAGTGGCCGTTCCGCGGTCTCTGGCGGCTGGCAGCTGGCGACGCCTTATATCCTGGCGCCGACCGATGTGAAGCTGGACACCTTCGACCTGCACTCCTTGACCGACAACGGCGCCATACACGGCAAAGCGCAACTCGACTGGACCGAACCGCAGGCGAAAATTGACCTGATCGCGGACCTCAAAGACCTGGATCTGATGACGATCAGCGGGCAGGCTACCAGCCTCAGCGGCAGGTTGGCACTCAAAGGCGGACTGGAGGCTTTTGAGGGGCAGTTGGCTTTGGCCAACCAGTCTCGGGACTGGCGCAAACTGAAGGTCGAGACAACCTTCAGTGGCAGTACCGAGGTAATAAACCTTTCCCGGCTCAAAATATGGGGGCTGGAGGGCGAGATCGATGGCGATGTTGCCGTGCGCTGGACACCGCATATCGCGATTCAAGGCAGCCTGACCGGCCATGATCTGAATCCTGAAGCGGCCGGGCTGGCCTGGCCCGGCCAGATCAACCTGCAGGCCGAAGGTACCTGGAGCCGTCCGGAAAACGGTCCGATGACCGCCGAGTTGCAGGCAAAACTTTTGCCGAGCACGCTGCGGGGCTACCCTTTGCGGGGGAGGGTCGATGCCCGACTGCAGGGAGAAGACTTGCAGATCAAGGCATTGGAACTGCAAAGTCGCGGGGTGGAGCTTTCGGCCAAGGGACATTTGAGGCAGCGTATCGAGTTTAACGCCAATGTGGACGAACTTGCCGGACTTTTGCCCGATCTGGCCGGTGCGGTGCAGGGTCGGGGTTGGGTCCGCTGGCGTGAAAAGCAGTTCGCCGGTCAGGTAACCGGCAGCGGTCGTGGCATTCGCTACGAACAGTTGAGTATCCAACGCCTCAAATTTACGGCCAGCCTGGCGGAAAACAGCGCCGGCACCCTCGATGCAAACTTGACGGGAATTAAAAAGGGCGGTTTGGATCTCCCTTCGATGGCCTTGCAGGGCAAAGGCCGTCTTAACCGGCACAGTCTGTCAGCGCAGATAGCACTGCCGCACAAGGCCCGCCTCAATCTGGCGGCCACCGGCGGTTATGCGGCCCCCCGGTGGCAAGGCAGCCTGACAAATCTGACGTTGCAGGATGCCGTCGGAACCTTGCATTTGGCGAAACCGGTCGCGTTATCCATATCACAGCGGGACCTGCGTCTCGATCCTCTACGTTTGACGGGCAAGGCCGGTGAACACCTCTCGGCACAGGCCCAGGTGCGATTTTCCCCCCTGGTCGGGGACGCAACCCTCGAATGGAAAGACCTGCGTCTGGCCCATGCGCAACCCTGGCTGGCCGACGCCAAACTGACGGGCAGCAGCAGCGGCAAGGCGGCCTGGCGGCAAACCGCCAACGACATCTTTGAACTTTCCGCCGAGGTGCAGGCAGCTGGCCGGTTTGAACGCGATCGCCTGCAACTGGAATTGAGCCATGCCGACGCGAATGTGCTCTGGAATCCGGACAGGCTGCGAGCCGATGTGACCACCCAGCTTAAAGACGGTGGTCGGTTGCAAGGTTCACTTGAAGGAGGGCGCAGTGCGCGCATGACTTTGCCCAAGCAGGTCGGCTGGAAGCTGTCCTGCAGCGCCTTGAATCTGGAACGGCTGAGCCCCTGGCTGCCAGCCGATATTGAAATCCGGGGGCTGTTGTCCGGAACGAGCGAAGGGACGTTGCTTGAGGACCGTAACCTGGTCGCCTCGGGGCAAATAAAGGTGACGGGAGGACATGTCCTGAGTCGCAGTGACGCGGGCCAAGTGGAGGCTCCGGTACAAGCTGCCGAGCTGAACTGGTCCTGGCGCGGCCAAAACCTTACCGGTACAGCCAATCTGCAACTCGGTGATTACGGCAAAGTGCAAGGGCGTTACCAACTGCCACTGCCCGCACGGTGGCCAGTCAAACCCGTTGACCAGGGCCCTCTGGATATCGCGATCGAGGGCCGCAGCGCGGAATTGGGGTTGCTGTCCGTGCTCATGCCAGGGGTGGTGCAGGAAACCCGTGGACGCGTCGAGATCAGCCTGCATGCCGGCGGCACCTGGGGGCAACCGCAACTCGACGGACGGGCCCGACTACTTGAGGCCGGAGCCTATCTGCCGATAGCCGGGATCGATCTACGGGATGTCAGTCTGGTCGCACGGCTGGACGGAGACCGCATCCTGCTTGACAGCCTGTCGGTGCGTTCCGGCGAAGGCACCCTGCGCGGTGCCGGCAGCCTGCAATTGCAGGACTGGAAACCCGGCAATTACGACCTGACACTGAAAGGCGCGCGTGTCCAGCTGATCAATTTTGCGGAACTGCAGGTACTGGCTGATCCGGACCTACGGCTGACGGGCAGCACCGCCGGCGTCAAGGTGGCCGGCACCATCGGGCTGCCGGAGGTCATGATCCGGGATAATAAAAAACCATCGGTGATCACCCCGAGTGAGGATGTGATCATCATCGGACAGGCAACTCCGGAAAAACGGGGCAAGGCTTTCCAAATCCAGGCCGATGTCAAGCTGCTGCTGGGGGATCACGTACTGGTCAAGGCATACGGGCTCGATGCCCGTTTAAGCGGTGCCCTGCGCCTGACGGCCATCGGCACTGAAACGTTGAGCGCCGAAGGACGCATCAGCGTGGCCGAAGGGCAGTACGCCGCCTACGGCACCCGCCTTGACATCACCCGCGGTAATCTGCTGTTCAACGGACCCCTCGATCAGCCGACTCTCGACATCCTCGCCCTGCGCACCGTCGGCAAGGTCAAGGCCGGGGTGCAGGTCAGCGGCACGCCACGGGTGCCGGTGGTCAAACTCACCTCCGACCCGGCCATGTCCGACAGTGATCGGCTGGCGTATATCGTTCTGGGGCGGGCCTCGGCACGCAATGCCGGCGATGCCGACTTGCTCATGACCGCCAGCGGAATGCTGCTTTCCCAGGGTGAATCGGTGGTACTGCGGGATCGCCTCAAGCGGCAACTGGGGGTAGACGTACTCGGATTCGAACCGGGATCCACCCAGGACGAGGTGGCGGGCTCCATGCTGACCATAGGCAAATATCTCAGCCCCAGCCTGTACGTCAGCATCGGGCAATCCCTGTTCACCAATACCCAGGCATTCCGCCTGCGCTACAGTCTCGGCCAGCGTTGGGAGCTGGAATCAACCACCGGCGAGGAAAGCGGCATTGATCTGTTTTACAAGATCGAATTCCGTTGATAGTTTACGATGCCGGCTTTGCGCTTACCTAGTACCCTGTCGAACTATCCATGCCCCGACTGTTCAAATTCCGCCGAAGGCTTTTAGCCAGGTTTCTACCCCCTGTAAAATCATCTCCATGGCGAAGGTACCAACAACCAGTGCGGTTATCCGGCCTGCAACCTCAATGTAACGTTGCACCATCGGTTCATTATACGTACGCACCAAATCATGCACGCGCTTGAGAATAATCATAACGACAACGCTGACCAGCACCGTGAGGGTGATGGCCAGGATGGCCTGCCACTGCCCCAAACGCTTGCCGATGAGGATGCTCGCGCCGATGGTCCCCGGACCGATCATGAGCGGCATGGCGATGGCGCCGGCGATATGCTGGGATTCGCCGCGCAGGGCCTCGATGGCGGCATTGCCTTCAAACACGAACCGCAGGCCGATGAGCAGAAAAACGATGCCACCGAAAATTTGAAACGACGCAAACCGGGCCTGCAGAACATCCTCAAAAATGACGTCGCCCAGCAGGGCGGAAACGGAAAACACTACGATACTGATAAACCCGGCGCGCAATATAATGCGTATGAACAGGGAGGTAGAGAGCTTTTGAAACACATCGAGCAGGTAGACCACCAGCAAAAAGGGGTTGAGCAACATAAAGAGGAGGGTCGAAGCACTTATGAATTCCTGCATGATACCTCGCTGATCGGGGGTTTGAAGAGGCCTACCATACTATGGCCCTGAAGATCAAGGACGGCCCGGGCCGCATCCGTGGTCGGGATCGGATGGTCTTTCCCGATTGACAGAACCACGAGGGTTGCTAGCTTCTTAGTAAGCGCGCAAAATGCTGCGCCACAAGGAGGGGGAGATGATTCTTGTAACACCTTTTCGGGGCCAGGCGCTGGCCGACCAACCTTTCGAGATCGTGGAACGCAAAGGGGTCGGGCATCCCGACAGCATGTGCGACGCCATGCTGGAGGCCATCTCCCAACAACTGTCGCGCTATTATCTGCAGGAGTTCGGCGCCGTCCTGCATCACAACATCGACAAGGGTCTGCTTACCGCGGGCAGCGTGGAGAAATGGTTCGGCGGTGGCCGCATCCTCAAACCGATGGAATTGAGCATCGGAGACCGCGCCACAGTCCTTGTCCAGGGGAAAACTGTGCCGGTGGCGGAGATTGCCGAAAAGGCAGTGCGGGACTGGCTGACAGGACACATGCGATTCATCGACCCGGATCAGCACCTGATTTGTCGGGTGCTGCTGGCACCCGGATCCGAGGAACTCACGGATATCTTCGCACGTTCGGGGCAGGTGCGCTGTGCCAACGACAGTTCTGCGGCCGTCGGCTATTACCCCTTAAGCCCGACGGAACAGGCGGTGCTGGCCCTGGAAATGTATGTCAACGGCAGCGACTTCAAGGCCAGGTTTCCTGAAACCGGCGAGGATGTCAAGGTCATGGGGGTCCGACAGGGACATCAGGTCGATTTTACTGTCGCCATGCCGCTGATGGCCCGCCAGATCGTGAGCGAGCAGGTTTACTTCGTTCGCAAACAGGCCATCCTGGAGGATCTGCAGCGTTTCGTATCGCAGCGGGCAGGATGCCAACCGTCGGCCCGCATCCATCTGAACACGCTCGATCAGCCTGGCCGTGGATTGGGCGGTGTCTACCTGAGTCTGCTCGGCACCTCGGCGGAAGACGCCGATTCCGGCCAGGTTGGCAGGGGCAACCGGATCAACGGGCTGATCCCCGTCGGTCGCCCCATCGGCACCGAAGCGGTTGCGGGCAAAAACCCGGTCAGCCACGTCGGAAAAATCTACAATGTCCTGGCCCACCAGGCAGCCCGCGCGATTTACGAACAAATTCCGGGGCTGCAGGAGGTCTACGTCTTCCTGGTCAGCCAGATTGGCATGCCCATCGACTGCCCGCAGATGGTGGCGGCCCAGATACTTCCCGCACCGGGGCAGGCATTTGAAGCGGTGCAAAAGACCGCGCATGCAATCCTGGCCGAGGCCCTGGCGAACGTGGAAACCCTCTGCAAGGAGTTGATCGAGGGGAAACATGCAGTGTGCTGAAAAGGGGGGGGCACAGGCAGGACCCCCTATGCCCCGGGGATTTGCGCCTTCCCCGGCAACTTTTTGTCGACATCTTACATCAACAGGAATCAAAAATCCTTACTCTGATTTGCTTTGGAACTAACATACAAGGGCGGACTTTTTGCGACGCCATCAATTTTCACAAACAAACAAATACACTGGTTTTTGTCAAGGTGGAAAAGTGCCGGTTGCGCACCAGGCCACAACGGGCATTTTGCCTTCGCCCGGCCACGTCGATTTCCGTCGTCGCCCTTGTTCAAACGGGGCGCTTGAGGTTATACTGCCCCTATACGTTATTCCATGACGGGAATAAACCCGTTGGATGGCCGGAGTGACCTGCATGGAACATGTCGATAATAAAAACCCGGCAATCCCGGAGTTGCCCGGCGGGGTCCGTTCGCTGCTGCTGCATACATGCTGTGCGCCGTGTGCCGGAGGGATCCTGGAATCCCTGGTCGATGCCGGGGTAGCGGTAACCCTGTATTTTCACAATCCCAATATTCATCCGCGCGACGAATACCAGCAGCGCAAGCAGGAGCAGCAGGGATTTGCTGCCAAGCTCGGCGTGGCGTTTGTGGATGCCGATCAGGATCCGGCGCTGTGGTTCGCTGCGGTCTCCGGTCTCGAACAGGAACCTGAGCGCGGCATGCGCTGCAGCGCGTGTTTTCGCATGCGGATGGAATCTACGGCGGGATTTGCCGCTAGTCACGGATTTGAAGTGTTTGCCACGACTCTGGGCATTTCCCGCTGGAAAGACCTGAAACAGGTCAACGAAGCAGGGCTGGCAGCCGCCAAAGCGCATCCGGGGGTAGCGTTCTGCCCGTTCAATTGGCGCAAGAGCGGCGGCTCCCAACGCATGGTGGAGGTTTCAAGGCGTGAGGGCTTTTATAACCAGCAATACTGCGGCTGCATTTTCAGCCTGCGTGACACCAATCGCTGGCGGCAACAGCGAGACCAGGCATTAATCCTACGGGATATGACCGAATTCGACAGATTTTCGAAGGAATAAGCGGAAATTTCCGCCATTCAAAGCAAAAAGGCTCCCCTTTAATGCAAAGGGGAGCCTTTTTGCGTATGAGAATAGTTCCAGGGGATTGCGGGAACCTCAACCGAGGAGGTCACGCACTTTAAGGCCCAGGGACACGGGGGTAAACGGCTTGGCCAAAAAGGCGTCCTTATGAGTGACCAGGTTATCGATGGCATGGGTATCCTGCGGATACCCGGAGATATAAAGCACCTTGAGATCGGGCTGACGGCTGCGTAACTCCTTCGCCAGAGTCGGGCCGCTGCCACCTGGCATCACGACATCGGTCAGCAGCAGATGGATTGCCTCCCCATAGGTTTCAAACACTTGCAAGGCTTCCTGCGGGTTGCCGGCTTCCAGAACCTTGTAACCGTTACCGTGCAGAACCATATGGGCCAGATCCCTGACCGACTCGTTATCTTCGACCAGCAGAATGGTTTCCGAACCCTTGACGGGCAGGCAGGGGCTTTCGGTGCTGATGCCGTTGACTATCGGATTGTCGATGCGTGGCAGGTAAATTTTGAAGGTGGTGCCCATGCCCGGTTCACTGTAAACGTAGATATGCCCCCCGCTTTGCTGCACGATGCCATAAACCGTGGACAGACCCAAACCGGTTCCTCTGCCTGTCTCCTTGGTGGTATAGAACGGTTCAAAAATCTTGCTCATGGTTTCCGCGTCCATGCCGAAACCGGTGTCGGTAACCGACAGCATGGCATAATAACCCGGCGCCAGACCGGCATGCCAGGTGGAATACATTTCATCGAGCTCGATATTGATGGTCTCGATGGTCAGCTTGCCTCCCTCGGGCATGGCATCCCGCGCATTGACGGCCAGATTGACGATCACCTGCTCGATTTGCCCCCGATCGGCATTGACAAGCCCCAGGCGGGGGTCCCGCAACACCACCAGTTCAACGTCGGCGCCGAGAATGCGCACCAGCATTTTTTCCATGTCGGCGGTCACCGCATTGAGATCCATCTCTTTGGTCTGCATGACCTGCCGCCGACTGAAGGTCAGCAATTGACCGGTCAAGGAAGCGGCCTGATCGCCCGCCTTGATGATCTGCTCCAGGCAACCCCGCAGTGGTTCGTCGGGGTATTTCTGCAACAGGAACTGGCTGTAGCCGCTGATGACGGTCAAAAGATTGTTGAAATCATGGGCGACGCCGCCAGCCAGGCGCCCCATGGCTTCCATTTTCTGCGCATGCAGAAATTGCTTCTGCAGATTTTTCAGATCGGTGTTATCGAACAGAAAACCCTGAATGGTCTGGAGTTGTCCGTCGTCGTCGAATTCGCCGACAAGGTTGGCGACCAGCTGTAACGGGGTGCCATCCCCTTTGCGCCCTTCAATCTCGCAATATTCCATCTTTTGCTGTTGCTGCAGCGTTTCGAAAAAAGTGGCGGGATCTTTGCCTTGAAAAAACAGCTCAAAAAAGTTTTGCTCCATGGCTTGTCCCCGGGAAGCAAAACCGAATATTCGCAAAAAAGCCGGGTTGCAATCGACAAGCCGGCCCCCGACGGTGACGACGAAATCGCCGGTCAGGTCGTTTTCAAAAAAAAGGCGGTAACGAGCCTGGCTGTCTCGGAGACGCTGAAGGGCAAGTTTTTCTTCAGTGATGTCCCGCCCCACCGATTGAAACTCCGACAGACATCCCCATTCATCGAAGATAGGGCAATCGCACCAGCTATGCCAGCGCCTCTCGCCGTCGACGGTGTAGACTTCCACTTCCTGGGACTTCAACCGCGGCTGGTTGGCCTGTGAAGCCACATGTTCGACAAGATCACCACGAAATTCCTCGGGGATGAGATCGATGAAACGGGTGCCGAGCAACTCCTCGCGGGATTTTCCGAAAAACCGGCAATAGGTGGCGTTGACGAAGGTCAGGGTAGTATCGGGTAGCCAGCGACACACCAGGTCAACCTGGCTCTCGACCAGCGTGCGGTATTGCGATTCCCTGGCGCGCAGGTTTTCCTCGGCGGTCTTGCGCTGATTGATATCGCAGAGCTGTTCTGCCACCAGGATGAGTTGGCCGCGTTCATCGTGGATGGGGAAACAACGAACCTCCAGATGACCGACGCGGGCATTATGCTTTTCGGTTACCAGCGGTTTGCCGGTGCGAAATACCTCCGCCACATGACAAGGCTGGCAGGGTTTGCCTTGACCGGGATAAAACACCTCATAACAAAGGGGCTGGCCTTGTCTTTGTTCCTCGGGGACGTAGTCGTAACCTCCGCGCCAGTTGCACATGATCAGGCGGTGATTACGGTCGACAACAGCCAGCAGATCCGGGATGTCGGAAAACAGCCTCTGGTATATCGATGGTTTGGTCATAACGTTGATCCATCACGTTAGAAGCACCGCTTCAGTGGCATCGATGCGGCTAAGTAATTGCCGAAAAAGCATTTTTCCTTTATAGACCTATTGGGAAATATTGGAAAGCATAAAAAATCATCCCCATTGGGGAAGACGGAGCAGGCACATCATATTTCAGTACCCGGGGGGAGCCAATGACCGCTGGTGAGGGGGGAAAGCCGGGCAGTGTCGCGGTTGTAGAGATAGGTCCAGGCGTTCAGGCGGGTTTGATGGTTGTCCGTGACACTGACCTGTACGCGCCGGTATTCGAAAGGTTCGGGAAACTGCGGGCCGATCTCTTCATAGGCATCGAGCCGTGCCAGCAGAACCTCCGCTTGATGCATGCGGTAGAGTTCGCCCCGGATGCGATCCCGGGGGTGGTCCGACAGAACCGCAGCCGGATAGCCGTTCACTTCGTACAGCCGCCCCTGCAGCCAGGCAGGCCCCAAAAAGGTGGCCTGCCCGGCCAGCAGGTAGTGGGCACCGCCATGCCGCTGCAGGGTGCCGTAAACGAACAGCAGCTGCGCCCTCCGGCTCACGCCGTGGCCGCAACTTCCGTCAGGGGCGGCTGCCAGCTATCCGACAGGCGGGCTTCCAAAAAGGCCGCCAGCAGACTGTCGAACAGTTGCAGGCCTTCCTCCAGCACATACATGCGTTCAAAAAATACCGCCAGGCGCTCGCTGTTCTGGTCGGTAAGGGCGTCCTTTTCAAGCTTGACGCCCGGGCAGCGGTAAGACCCGAACTGAAACAATTCCCCTTTGAGGGTCATTTTCCACTGCAGTTCACCTTTTTCCAGATACAGGGTGCCCTCGCCGATGTCCTTGCCGGTATCCAGGGCGGCCAACGCTTCATCGAAGCGATCCTGGGGACCGGCTACGGTAATTTTCTGAGTCCCGTCCTCGTGCCCGCCGCTGAGTACCAGGCGATCGTTGAGATAAGCGACAAAACTTTCTCCGTCCTGGGCCGGACCGGGTTGATTGACGCGGTAATCGGAGCCGGAGTTGAGGGTACGATCCACCAGCCAGCGCAGAAGGTCCCATCCCAGCCAGAGATTGTCCTTGATCTGGTCGAGCACCGTATCATTTACTGCCCGGTTAAGCTGTTGCAGGGCTTCCTTGCGGTTGTCGTCCAGCACTCCCGCAGCGCGCGCCACGGGATGTACGGCCACCAGCCGCAGACCCTCGAAAGAGGTTTTGAACAGGTTCTCGAACTGTTCGACGACCTGACCGTTAAGGGTGGTCAGGGTCAACCGCCCGTTACGCGTATCCCAGACGGCGTCGAAGGTGGCCGGCGACGGCAGGGTGCGGGACAGCAAGCTGCCCCGTACCGCTTCGCGCAACTCCTCGCGCTTGTTTTTGGGAACCCGCTGCAGCCCGGGGTGTTCGTCCAGAAACTTCTGCTCGGCGCGATCGAGATGGGCCTTGAGCAAGCCGCCGGGGATGCGCCGCCGGTCTCGCCGCAGGCTGAAGGTCAGATAGTGGTCGCGGGCATAAGCTTCAGGAACAGCGAAGTCGCAGGCCTCGAAATCGTCCAGGTGCACCCAGCCGCTCGACTGCTCTTCACTGCTGCCTTCAATACTCTGAAAGGCCTGTCCGGCCAGGCATTGGCCGGCCCATTCGATAACGTTTTCCGTCGGCAATTCGCCGACCACGTTGAACTGGCAGATACTGACGGTATTGGATAACAGACCCATGGGATCCTCCTTGGTGATTATGACGCTGACGTCACTCTTTTTATGGATGAGTGCAAAGGTCACGCCTCAGGACGATGACTCGTCTTTGCGAACATGCAGGTTATAGTCCAGGATTGCGCAACGGATACGTCTGGAAAAACGCGGGATGAAGACTATAGGAAATACAATGTTTACCTCTTTGGGGCAAGGAAATTCTGGCCGCAGTGGCGCTTCGAATGCAGGGGCTCAATTCGGCTTGTCCTGTTTCAGCCTTGGAACAAGAAACCGGAAGAGCATGGGGAACAGGATACTTGCCAACACGGCGGTCAGCACCAGCATGCCATTGAGACCGGACGACAGCAGCCCCATTTTCTGGCCCAGTGTGCCAGCCACCACCAGCAGGGACAACGGTGCGGCCAGCAACAGGCCCATGCCGAGTACCTCTGCGCCGCGCACCCCGAGCATGTAGGCCGGCAGCAACGGCAAGAGCTTGGCGGCCAGCAGCAATCCCGCCAGCCCCAGGGCTAACAGAACCGTCTGCGGGGACCGCAACAGGGCCGGATCGAAAGCGGCCCCTACGCCGACAAAGAAAAATGGCGTGAGAAAGCCGAAACCGATCGCGTTGATCTTATCCTCGAAACGGCCTTTGCTCTTGAAAACGTGACTGAAAATAACCCCCGCCATGAAAGAGCCGAGGATCGGCTCGACACCGGCACCGTAAGCGGCCAGACCACCGGCAAAGGCGACGGAGATAACCAGGCGCATGCCTTCTTCGGTGGGGTCCTCGCTGCGCATGACACGGGCGACGTGCTCCGGATGCCACCAGGCCAGCAGGTAGAGAAGTTTCAAGGCCAACCAGGCCAGGCCGAGCAGGGCGGCAAGTTTGAGCAGTTCAAGCACAGCATGAGGCGTCAGTCCGTATCGATGAAAAATATCGAGCAGGGTCAGCACCAGTATCGAAATCAGCTCCCCGGCCAGCGCCACGCCGAGAATATCGCGTCCGACAGGGAGTTGCAGTAACCGCGATTCCTTCAGAACCGGAATGACGATACCGGCGGAAATCATGGCCAGGGCGATGCCGAGATACCAGGGCAGGCCGATAAAATGCAGCACCAAAGGCATGAGGACAAAGGCCGGCAGAGGGATAAGCAGGTAGCGCAATGCTCGCCCGCTGCTTTTCAACTCCCGGAGTGACAATTCACTGCCGGCAATGAACATCAGGTAGATCAGGCCGAGTTCCTTGAGCAATTCAAACCAGTCGGGTTGATGATCCAGCACGGTGTTAAACAGCACCATGCCGTAAACGATTTCCAGCGCTGCCGAAGGCACCGACAGACGGCGCGCCGCCAACGGCATGAGCGCCGCTCCGAATACCACCATGACGAGGGTGACCAGTTGCTCGGTCATAGCTTAAAGGGTCTCCTGGTCCGCCGGCAGCAACAGGGTCGAGATACGAGCCCGGTCGACGACCCGCCAGGGGACGTCAGGCGCTAGCCAGTCCGGCAACCGGCGCGGCTGGCGCCATTCGCCGACATTGGCGACCAGAAGGCTGTGCTGCTTCAACACTTCGGAAAAAGTCTCGACAGGATTGCCCTCCAGCAGAGTCTCGCGGACTTCGGTCCGATAAATATGGCGCAGTCGGTCAATGGTTTTGCACATACTGTCGTAGTTGGCAAACTCCTCGTCACCAGCTATGTATTCGGACGGTTTGCAGATTAGCGCCTCCAGACTGAAATGCAGGGGTGCGGCAATCTCCAGAGCGGTCTGCATACTGGCCTGCATCTGGTCTTCTGCCATGCATGGCAATGCCATCCGCTGATAGGGGAAAGTGCCGCCACTCACCAGCAACGGCGCCCGGAAGCTTTGAGACAATTGCATCAGCAGGCTTTTGCGGGAACGCCCAAGGGAGAGATAGTTTCTGCCGTGCTTGAAATGGGTCCGCGACAGGACCACCAGGCCCACCTTGCCGGTGGGACCAGGGGCGGCGGTCGGGTCGGCAAGCAGTTCGACCAGGGGGATCTGCCGCAGTTCCAGATGTTCCAGCCCCTGGGCGGCCAACAGTGCGCGGGTGCGCTCAACATTGTCCGGCCGGGAGGTGCAATGCACCACCGAGGTCTGTGCCAGGGGAAAGGTTTTGAGGAGGTAAGCGAGTTCGGCAAAAAACACTTCCGGTTCGTCGCCGAACAGCAGTGTCAGGGTCCGGTCACCGAATTCGAGTGGGAACTGCACGAAGCGAAAGGTCAGCATTTCGGCAACGGTTTTCAACACCCGCGGATCACCGAGAATGATCAGCCGGTCATCGGGTTTAAGTACCGTATCGTCACGCGGGACGACGATAGCCTCGTCCCGGTAAATGATGCCGATGCGCCAGCGACGGGGCCGGATACTGCCGATGGTTTTATGCGCCAGGCGGCTGTTGGGATGGACTTCCACTTCGAGAATTTCATTCTTTCCCAGACCGATGCCGTGAACCGTCTTGGTTTTTTGTTCCAGCCGATTGCGCAAACCGATGGCGCCGACGGCGAAAATGTTTTCCACCTCGACACCAAGCTCTTCCATGGCGGCGATGCCGGTGCGGGTGATACCGATAGCGAACACCTGGCGGGTTTCAAAGTATTGCTTCACCACCCGGGCCACTTCGATATTGATCTTTTCGTTGGTCGCCGTAATCAGCACGGTGTCGCTCTTTTTAAGACCGGCGTTTTCCAGGACCAGGCGACTGGTGGCATCGCCCAGCACCATCGTGATGCCGTTGCTGCGCAACTCCAGAGCTGCGTCCAGCGCCTTCTGATCCTGATCGACAAGCACCAGTTCAAGATCGGCTGAAAGCAGCCGGAGCAGTCTTTGGCCGATGTTGCCGGCACCGATGATGACATATCTGCCGGTAGCCATAAAGTCTCCTTCGCACGGGTGCCTGTGGTGGACAGGCAAAGATCCTGGTTCAGTGTAGATCCATTACTCTCCCCTGACAAGAAACGCTGTGTCCAAGTCCTCAGAGTCCCTTTGACACACCATCACGCCTGGAGCTATACTCTCTGAGTAAAAACTTTACTCACCCTGACTTCGGGAGGCTTCGTGGACCCTTTCATAAACGCCCAACTGAAACTGCTTAGCGAAAAGATCGGCACCCTGGGAAAGGAAAGCCTGGATGACATCCTGCATGCCCTGGTGAAAGCGGTACAGCTTGTGACCGGACGCAACACCTGCCGGATATATCTGGAGGATCTCACCAGCGGCACCCTGAGTTGCGCCATGGCGACGGGACGCCAGAGCGATACCATCCGCGAACGGTCCTTTCCCATCAACAATGCCGAGTTTCCTGTTTCGCAGGTCTACCATACCCATGAAGAACTGCAGATGCCGGATATCGCAAGCATCGACAATCTTATCGTGCGGCAGATGGCCGAGACCCTCAATATCCGCGCCACCTGCCACCTGCCGCTGGTGCACCACGGTCGCGCGGTGGGGGTGCTGGCAGTGGACAGCAGTCGGCCGGGGCAGGTCCTCAGCGACGCCCAGGCCCGGCAGCTGCGTGGCTTTCTCGACACCGTGATGGCATTTATCGACCAGGCGCGACTTTACCATCAACAGCTGGTGCTGTCACGCTGGGTGGACGAATCCAAAAAGAAGGAAGCGGCCCTGTGCATGGTCAAATCGGCGGTCAAGCTGATCGACAAACTGGCGTTGGCGGCGGTGCTGGTGCCGACCCCCCTCGGCCCGGACAGCAGCGAGGAATGTCTGCAGATTCTGGCCTCCTACGCGGATGTGCTGGAGGACAAACAGGCCTACGAAAACCAGCGCTTGATCCATCTCGGCCCCGGCACTTCGCTGCTGTCGCGCTATATCAACAGTACCGGGGTGATCATCGACGACACGCTGCTGGAGCCTTTGTATTTCCCCACCCTGACCTCCGAGATGCTGCAGAAGCGTTACCTGACCGAAGAACTCGGGCTGAAGTCGTTGTACGTGGTGCCGCGCTACGATACACGCACCCGCAGGGTCATCTGCCTGGTCAACTACTACACCCGCGGCACCCACCGCTTCAGCGATTTCGAAAAAGGCCTGCTGGAAGCCCACGCCGAAATGGCCCAGCGGGTGATCCAGGAGATCGGCGACGAGCATGTCGAGATCAAGGTGCTGTCGGAAATCAACGATCTGCTGCACGAAAAGCTCGAGGGCCTGCCGTCGTTTCTCAGCCGCGTACTGTCCAAGGCGACCGAACTCATAGGCGCCGACACCGGCAGCATCGCCCTGATACGCAAGGATCAGAACCAGCGCTGGCTGGTGGTGGAAGAGCCGGACGGCAAACTTGTGGGCGCCAAGAGCAAACAGCGGCTGAAAAAATATATCCCGCCGCTTCGGATCGGCGGCACCGATCTTCCCCCGGAACAGCGTAGCCTGACCGGTTACGTGGCCCATAGCGGCCGGCCTTACATGGCGGCGGACACCCTGGAGGAGAAGCGCAGCGGCGGCTTTTACCACGAAGTCACCGATATCATCAAAAGCGAGCTGGGCGTGCCGGTGGTGTGCGACGACGAGGTGATCGCCATCATCTGCATGGATAGTCTGCGCCCCTACTATTTCTCCGACGAGCACAAGCGCATCCTGCAGATCATCAGTCGCATGATCGCCCGCCATGTGTCGGATCTTCTGTATATCGAGAAACTGACCGGCGAGGTCAGCCGCCTGGGCGAGGATTACGGCTACAAGGATCCTAACGTATCGTCCTACAAGCTGGGCAACATTATCGGCAATTCGGCCAAGGCCAACGATATCGTCTCCTTCATTCAGGGGATCACGCCGCCGCTGTTCAATCGCATCACCATGTGGTTCAACAGCGACGTGCAGGAAGCGACTTTGGGATTGCCCTCCATCCTCATTACCGGGGATACCGGCAGCGGCAAGGAGTTTCTGTTCAACAACATCTACTCGCGCCTGAATCAGATGTACCAGCAGAACATCGACGGCAAGAGCGAACTGCCCGTGAAAAAGACCAACATCGCCGCCTACAGCGGTGAATTGACCTATTCCGAACTGTTCGGCCACAAGCGCGGCGCGTTTACCGGCGCCCATGCCGATCGCAAGGGCATTCTCGAAGAGGCTCACTGCGGATTGGTGTTTCTTGACGAAATCGGCGATGCTGATCCCAAAACCCAGGTGCAGCTGCTGCGGTTTCTGGACAACGGCGGCCTGGTGCGGCTTGGCGATAACCATACACGTTACGCCCGGGTGTTGCTGGTGGCGGCCACCAACAGGGATCTGGGTCAGCTGATCCGCGAAGGGCGATTTCGCGAAGATCTTTATCACCGCCTGTCGGAGTTGGCCATCAAAGTGCCGTCCCTCAACGAGCGACGCGAGGACATCCCCGATCTGGCGCTGCATTTCCTCGGCAAGCTGCACCAGGTATATAAAAAACCCGAAGAGCCCGAACAGGAGGCCCCGATTCTCAGTCGCGGCGCACAACAGTTGCTGGCGCAGCACCATTTTGTCGGCAACATCCGGGAACTGCGCACCATCCTGGTTCGGGCCCTGTTTTTCCACAAGGGGCGCAACATCGACGAGGCGGATATCGCCCAGGTACTGACCTCCCTCGGCCAGCGCAGCGAAGATCAATCCGCGAAAAAACTTACCAGCCAGGTCGCGCAGGACATCCTCGACCGCATCGTGCGTGGGGAAGAGGATTTCTGGTCCGGCCTGCATACCCCCTATAGCGAAAAACGCATCTCACGCGATGTGGTAGCCGAGGTAGTCGAACTGGCACGGTCCCGCGGAGCGGGCAGCATGCCGCAGGTGGCCGAAATGCTGTGCGCCTGTGGCAATGCCAACGCCGATGGCGAAGACCGCCGGCTGTTTTTCAAATTCAAAAACTTCCTCTATAAAACCATCAAGATCGCCTGAGCGGGGGATGCCCGGCTGTTTGAACAACCTCCCTTCCCGTCACACCATCTTCCGGAAATGCCCGCCCACCTCGGCCAGGGTCACCGTGATCTGGCCGAGGGTGGCGTGGCGCACCGTTTCCAGCAGTTCGCCGAATACATTACCGTCTGCAAGCGCCACCTGCTTCAAGCGGTCCAGGTAGTGCGGGGCATCTTCACGGTGGCGCTGCCTGAAATCCCGTATCCGCGCCACCTGGCGTTGCCAGTCGTCCGGAGCGGGCCGCACCACTTCTGCGACCGGCGGATATTTTCCGGGGTGGCCGTCGGGCAGTTCAAAAGCATTGTAGCCGATGATGCGCCTCTGCGGGCAGGGGTGCTCGTCGGTTGCACGGCGCCGCTGGCGTTCGTAGCGGGCACTGCTCTCGGCGATGCAGCGGCGCTGGTAGCCCCGTTCGGTGGCCGGACCGACGCCGCCGAGCTGGTCGATGCGGTCGAATTCGTCCAGCACCTGTTTCTGGACTTCCCGCATCAGCGTGCGAAACGCATAGGAGCCGGACAACAGATTCTGGATAACGAAACCTTCCGCCTCTTCGCGCAAATAGTTAGGGATCATGGTCGCCTGGCGTACCCATTTCTCGCCGGGGGTGGTCATCGGCTCATCGGCTGAATCGACGTGCAGAGAATTGGTGTTGGCCAACAGCCCCAAAAGGGCATGGTAGGTCAGGCGGACCGGATTGAGGGTATCCCACTCCTCGGCCTGCAGGGCGCGACCGGATGTCTGAGTATGAAACTTGAATTTCTGGGCCCGCTCATCGGCCTGATAGACATCGCGCAGGGCGATGGCCCAGATTTTCCGGCAGACCGCGCCGTAAGCCAGCCACTCGGCTTCGTGGGAAACCTTGAAGAAAAAGGACAGACTGGGGGCGAAAGCGTTCACCGCCATGCCGCGGGCCCGGAAGTTTTCAACGTAGGTGAAGCCGTTGGCGAGGGTAAAAGCCAGTTCCTGGACAGGGCTGGCGCCGGCCTCACCGATATGATAGCCGGAGATGCTCAGGGAGTAGAATTTTTCCACGCCGTTGGCGAGAAACCACTCCTGCACGTCGCCAAGCAGCTTGATGGCGAAATCGGGCTGGAAGATGCTTTCGTTCTGGGCCTGCACCTCCTTGAGAATATCGGCCTGCACCGTGCCCCTGAGCCCCTGCAGGGTGCGTCGGCAAAGGAGCTCACGTTCCTGCTCGCTCAGCGGGGCCTGCCGTTCCCCCTCGACCCGCTCCACTTCGCACTCCTGGGCGGCGACAAAATACATGGCCAGGATGATCGGCGCCGGGCCGTTGATGGTCATGGAGGTACTGATATCGGGGATGCGAAACCCCTTGAGAACCAGCTTCATGTCCTCCCAGGTATCGATGGCGACCCCGCCTTCGCCGATTTTGCCGACACTGCCGGGATCGGCATCGCTGTCGGCGCCGTACAGGGTGATACCGTCGAAGGCGATGGACAGCCGCGGCCTGGCCACCTCGTGGGCCAGCAGGTGCAAACGGCGGTTGGTTTCTTCCGGGCCGCGCAATCCTGCAAATTGACGGGTGGTTTCAGCGGCCGAAACGGTGCGGTAGGGATAGATGCCGGTGGCGTAGGGGAACTGGCCGGGAAGCCCCTCCTCCAGCAGGAAGCGTAGCGCTTCAGCGGGCTCGGCCGGATCGGGCAGCGCCACCCGCGGCAGCTTCAGGCCGTTAGGGGTCTCCACCATCGGCTCCAGACCCATGCGGTCAGCGGCCTGCCTGGACAGTTCCTGCCACCGGGCGGGCCACTGCTCCAGCAGCCGCGCGCAGGTCGGATCGAGCCCAGCCGGGGCATCCGGATTCGCGCGTAGCAGGCTCAGTTGCTGAGCCGTCCAGCGATCGTAGTCGCGCACCCGGTCGGCGATCTCCGCCAGGTAGGCCCGCCGCCGGTGAGGTACCAGCACGTTCTGTTTGGCGTAACGAAAGATATCGTTTGCCTCCGGCGGTTCGGGCACCGGCCACTCCAGCTTGCTGCAGAGGGCGGCGAACAGCCGCTCGAGACCCGGATCCCGGGTGGTTTTGGCGGTCACAGGGTACAGGGCCGCGCCTCGGTCCCGGTCGCCCAGCAGCGCACGGAGTTCGCCGAAAGCCGCCTCGGTACCCTCCAGGTCAGCCTTGTTCAGCACAATCAGGTGGGCGTCGCGCAGCAACTGGTCCTTTTGCAGTTGCAGGCTGCCGCCGTATTCGCGGGTCTTGACATACAGCAGCAGGTCAGCCTGCAGGGTCGTCAGGTCGAGACCGGTCTGGCCGGTACCCGGGGTTTCCACCAGGATCAGGTCGAAGCCGGCAGCCCGCAGCACCGCCAGCAGTTGCGGCAAGGCGGGACTCAAGGGAGCATAGGTGCTGCCAGTGGCGACGCTGCGCAGCCAGACCCGCGGATCATAGATATGATTCATCCGTACCCGGTCGGCGAGCAGGGCGGTGGCCACCTGGCCGTTGCTGGTGGTGGGGTCGTTGGCAAGGATGGCGATCCGTTTGCCCGGCAGCGCGGCCAGAAACCGCTTGATCAGTTCGTCGATCAGCGTGCTCTTGCCGCTGCCGCCATCTCCGGCCACGGCCACCACCCGGGCCGCCTGGCCGGTAGCAGCGACCCGCCATTGCTGCAGCAGGGGGTGGAATGCTTCACCACCATGTTCGGCCAGGCCCAGCAGGCAACTGACGTCGGCGTCTGAAGACGCTGACGATCCGCGGCAGGCCAGGCCGGGGCGGAGAAGATCCCGGGCCGCCCGCGCCGCCGCCAGCCGGTTGGTCATGTCGGCGGCAATGGCATCCAGGGGCCAGCCCGGCCCGTAGATTTCGGCCACACCGCCTGCTTCAAGGGTTTTGGCGTCCTGGTCGACAATAGTACCGCCGCCGCCACCGAAAACCGGGACATCCTTCAGCCCCGCTTGCTCCAGGCGCTGCAGCAGATGGGGGAAAAACTGCAAATGCCCGCCGTTGTAAGAACTGACCGCCACGGCGTCAACCCCTTCCTGCAGAGCCGCCATGGCGATCTTTTCGCCACTCATGTTGAAGCCGAGATAGATCACCTCCACCGGCCTGGCACCGGCCAGCAGGGCCCGGTTGAGAGCCAGTATCGAAGCGTCATGGCCGTCGTAAGCGGCTACGGCGGTAAGAATCCTCAGCGGTCTTTCGGCCATATGCCCGGTCCCTCCCCGAATAAGCAGTTGTTGCGACAGGCAGCCCCCGGCGACGCTGCTCTGCTAGGAGGCTGTCGGACTATCCNNTTCAAACGAGCTAAAATCTGTTCTCAAACATCCAAATTTTCGCTTCGGCCCGGATAGTCCGACAGCCCCCTAGGAAAACCTTTTGCTTCAAATATACCAGACTCTGAAGCTACTCGGAGGTTCGGAGCACCCATGTCCTTCCCGGCGGAACGGTTATTACTCGCATTGCTTTGGCTCTTTCTTCGTTATTACCTGAAATTTTTTTCACAATTGCAATGATGATTGCTTCAAATTGCGGATATTTTTGCTACGCTATGAGGAATCCAAAGGACTTGTTAATGATTTAAAGTTTTTGAGATCAAACCAATTGCAGACGGTCCGATTTTTTGAGCGTTGCGCAGTTTGGCATCAATCCCGTTTACCGGGGCCATGTCTCCGGCTAAAAAGAGGCCTAGAGGGTGACCATGAGCAAACGAAAACGGTTTGGGGAGCTCCTGTTGGAAATGGGCGTGATCGCCGAACAAGACCTTAAAAAGGCGCTGGATCGACAAAAACTCACCAAGCAGCCGCTTGGACAGATCTTTGAACGATTGGGGATTATCTGCGAAAGGGACGTTCTGCGGATTCTGGCCCGCCAATATCACCTGAAAAGCGTCGAACGCATCGAGCGGCCACTGCAGTTTGACAGGCTGGCCAAGATTCTCGACTGTCGAACCGCGCTGGCCAACAAGGTGTTCCCCCTGGAGGTCAAGGGTAACCAGCTTCATCTGGCGACCTGCAACCCCCTCGACCTTGCCACCCTGGATGGCATCGCTTTTCGCACCGGTTTTCAAATTGTGCCGATGTTGGCCACCCCAACGGAAATCGACGGTGCGATTCGCTGCTGCTATTTCGGAGAACTCGACCCGCGCGGAGATGGTCCCCTGACCGTGCTGGTAGTGGACGACCAGTATGGCTACCGGAAAACCATCACGGCCAATCTGCAACAGGCAGGTTATCGAATATTGGAAGCGGATAACGGCATCGATGCATTAAAAATGATCCTCTGCCAATTGCCGCACCTTATTCTGCTGGAAATCCTTTTGCCCGGCTTGAGCGGGAAAGAGATCTTTCGCACCTTGCAAACCAACCGAAGAACACGACAAATTCCCGTCATCGGTTTATCCACCTCCTCCTACGTGGAGGAAGAAGCCATGTTACTCGATATGGGATTTTTCGATTTCGTGGCCAAACCAGTCAAACTCCAACAGCTTATGGCTCGCGTTCGACGGGCAATGGCCTTTTGCCATGAATACAAATTGGAACAACCGGACAGACCAGCGGCCATCCCCATCGCTTATTAAACCTGTTTTTCAATCCCGGAGCCGATACACTTACCTGTGGCAACAACAGCCGTTGGGGGTAGCCTGATACTTAAGTCCGAGTTTCGGAATTAATGTTTCCCCTGCGGCTTGATCCCGATTTCGAGCGCATTTATGAGCTTGAACTGGCTTCGCCCCCCATGCACAGACCGAATCCGAGACCCTCCTGATTACCTGGCGGTTGCTTTTCTCCCACAGTAAAATATCCTCTTAATAAGAGGTACTGGCCCTGATAGTCTTCCGGAGGGTCGATGAACATGGGGGTGACCGATGCAAGCGAAAACAATCGTTGTCCTGTTGCTGACCGCCTTGCTGCTGTTGCTCGGCGCTCATCCTCAGGCGTTTGCCGATAACGGGCGGTTTGTCAGCCTCTTCGGGGGGCGAGCATGTTATGACACCCTGAGAGATGTCCTGTCTGACCGGGAGTACGTCGATTCCTATATGGCGGCTCTGGCCGTCGGCCAGAACCTGACGGGCTATAAACATTACCTGCGCCTGGAGGGCGAAGGACAGATCGTTAAGCATTGGGGGGTGCAGGACCACTTTGAATTCAACGCCCTGCTGGTGTTTCGCTGGCTGCCGTTTCCCTGGGACCGCTATCTCGACACCAGCTTTGCGATAGGAGAGGGGCTCTCCTATGCCACCGATGACCCGGAAATCGAAGTGGAAAAACATGACCGCACCTCACGACTGCTCAACTATCTGATGCTCGAATTGGCGGTGGTCGTCCCGCAACAGCCGCAGTGGACCCTGTTCGCCAGAGTTCATCATCGCTCCGGGGTATTCGGCCTGTTTGATGGGATGACCGGCGGTTCCAACGTGGTCGGAGCGGGTCTGCGATATACCTTTTAGGTTGCCTGACAACTGAACTGATCGTCATTGCAGAAACCAGGTGAATCCAGATCTGGATCGAGAACTATCACGGCGTAGTTTTCCATGGTGAGAAAAGCGGTAATCGCGCATAACCATTCCGGCGACCTGACCTCGCAGTCCACCGGGAACGCCGGATCGCGGGTGGCCTGTGGAGTCATCCGGACCGGGAACGAATCTAAATAGTTTTCATCCATAGTTTCCGGATGGACACAAGTCAATACTGCCAGGAGACGTCGCCATGAAATCATTCTTGTCGGGCTACAATTCCCAGAGTTACGCACTGATGCGGATCATCGCCGGCTTTCTGTTTCTTTGGCACGGCGCCCAGAAGCTGTTCGGAATTCCGAGCGCCATGCCTGGCGAAGTCCCCGCATTCATTACCTTCATCGCCGGTCCCATCGAGCTGATTGCGGGCGCCATGGTCATGATCGGGTTATTC
This sequence comes from Pelobacter sp. UBA6093, assembly GCA_002435955.1. GTDB lineage: Bacteria > Desulfobacterota > Desulfuromonadia > Desulfuromonadales > Syntrophotaleaceae > Syntrophotalea. The sequence continues at coordinate 140,999 of DIWZ01000033.1, read as the reverse complement.
ACGCGCTGGTCGGCCTTCCTCGCAAGCGGTCTGATGGCTGCCGCATATTGGATGGCGCACGGGACCAATGCGCTGCTGCCGATCCAGAACGATGGCGAACTCGCGGCGCTGTACTGTTTTGTGTTTCTGTTCATCTCCACTCAGGGCGGCGGCATTTGGAGCGTCGATGCCTGCAGACGCTGCGAGAGCCGCTCCGGGGCAATTCAGGAAAGGTAGCCAGTCATTCCCGAGGGGACTTTAATCGGGAATCCAGACTGTAAGCCATTAAATTCCTGGATGACATTTTTCACGAATCGGTTTGTTTCGACAAAATAGAGGCAAACGGGATAGCGACCAGATCACCAATGATATATGTCGCGAAAATTATGAGCAGGGTCGTTGCATACAGGGGGAATCGTCCCGCAAATAGAAAGGGCAAGACAATGCCAACGAACCATATCCCCTTGTAACAAAGCTGCAGCAATAAAACGGGGGCGAATTTCAATGGCGACTTCAGACCCAAAATAGACAGGAGTCCAAATGCCATGTAAACGCTTCCGACAACTCCAAAGACGATCGGATCCTGGCTGGGAAATCTGAAGGCTGTTTGCATGACATCAGGCATTAAAATAATGCCCGCCCCGAAACCTCCTGCCCCGACAATAGTGTAAATATACATGAACCTGAGCCAGCCCCACCGAACATGTTCGTTTTTACTCATTTTTTTCTCCCCTTTCCAGCACCTTGAGTTTGTTGGAACAACCATTCCGCCACTCAAATGATTCAATATTTCAAACAATTTATCACCTGTCATTACTTACAGGTGGGTGCTCGCGGGGGATCCAGGTTCATTTCAGATCGTTGATTCATGAAACTGATGGCGTTAACGGGAAGGGTTGGAATTCAAGGGGTGAAGAAATGAAGGAGAAGGGAAAGGGGTTAATTCCGGGTGATATCTCTTGATGGCTCAGCCAATGTCAATCAGACCGAGACGAGTCGCAACCGCGACGGCCTGTGGCCTGTTCGTCGCCCCGAGTTTTTGTAATACGTTGTAAACGTGAAAATTGACCGTTCTTTCGCTTATCCCCAGAATTACCGATATGTCCCAGGAGCTTTTCCCTTGCTTCAGCCAGTTCAAAACTTCTTTTTCTCGGGAGGAAAGGACTGCGTTGTTTACCTTGGCCTGCTTATTCTCGAAGATATGCGAGAAGGCCAGATGCAAGTGGGGAGTCAGGAACTCCAGTATGGCGACGGTGCGCATATCATACTTCATTGACGTACTTGAAAAACAGAACATGCTTCCATTTTGGCCCCCGGCTGAAGGCCTGGAACCGTGGGTATAGCATTCCCGCATACCAAAATCCTGGGAGAGTGAATTGATATCCTCCCGCCTGAAGAGTTTTTTCCTGGTTACAGACCAATGTTGAACCTCATAGGTTGTAAAGTTTTCTTTTATAACTGCATCCACTTGAAGGTAGTTTTTCGAAATAGATTCGTGTAACCATTGTTCAGGAAAACTGATATTGGCACCAGAAAGCATAATCATGCCGTTGTTATCCTGCTGTCCCAACATTGCAAGTGCAAATTTAAAAGGGAACAGTTCCTGTATCTTTGGAAAAAGAGCCGTAAAATCGTCTTCCATCTCACAGGTGAGGCTTTTATGGATGAGTTCGAGGAGTTTGATGGCATCGGATCCGGAAAGGTAAGAGCAGGTCTCCGATGATTCATATAATGTCATAAGCCTTTTCTCCCATTTTTAGTGAACAGGGAAATTGTCCCTTATTTTCCTTAAGAATACTATAAACACAGACGCTATTCTGCCGCCCCCTCAACCCGGATCAAAAAAGAGCCGCCCGCCGGATCTCCTCCGGCCAAGCGGCTCTGGTCAACTGTTTTTGGATTGATTCTCCACCAGCGTGTCCCCTCCGGCAACAAAATCAAAAAGATTTCTCATAAATACCGGCAAAGAACTGTACCTGTCAAATACTTTAATGATTGGAGCAAGCTCCTTCTGTCAAGCAATTATGGGGACACCCTGTTCACAACGGACGCCACGATGGAACAGCCTCATAGTGGGCGACCGAACGCCTATTTAAAAAATCAATAATAGACGTTGACTCAATCGATATTATCGTTTTGACTTACAGCACTCTTTCGTTAGAAAATCTCATCTTTGGTGGCTCAGTCATCGCAGGACATCGCATCGGAGAAAATGGGCTATTCGGCATGAGACTGAGCAAACTTTGTTCCTACCATCTTCCCCGAATTATCCTCGGCGGCCTCTTTATCTACTCGGGAATAACCGAGCTGACAGACGTCACAGGCTTCGCCGCCTTAATCTCTGAGTACGACCTGGTTCCAGAGGTGCTGCTGGCCCCGGTTGCTATCTGCCTGCCGACGCTGGAACTGTTGGCCGGCATCGGCCTCCTTTTTGAGATTCCCGGAGCTCTTTCCGCCATTTTCGGCATGCTGCTGATGTTCTGCTTCGTCCTGTGGTATGGCATCCTGGCGAATCTCGACATCGATTGCGGCTGTTTTTCCACCGAGGAGCTCAAAGGGCAGGACAGCTTGCGGCAAGCGCTTTACCGTGATTTCGTCATGATCGCCGTTTGCGGTCATTTAGTTCTATGCAGGTTCCTGCGCGCCAGGCGCGAGAAGAAAGCCTGCTGGAAAAGAACTTTAAGCAATATCATCTAGGAGGAAACATCCATGAACGGAATGATTAAACGGTTCATCCCCGCAGCGCTGACCCTTTTTTCCTTGGGGTTGCTGGCGAGTAATGCCTGCGCCTGGGGTACAAAGGAACTGCAAACGGAAAAAATCGCCGCCACTTTCTGCGCGGAGGTGCAGCGCGGTGGATACCAGGTCGTGACCACACCGGAACTGCGAGGATGGATCGTTAATAAAAAGAGCATGCTCCTTGTCGATACCATGCCCTACGAGGACAGTTTTAAGAAAAATCACATCCCGGGAGCCAAACAGATGGAATTCCCCATTCCAGAGATGACCTCCCTCGGCGATAAAACCAAGGCCGCATTGCTTGAACTCCTCGGATCGGACAAAGATCGAACCATCGTATTTTACTGCGGCTTCACCAAATGTACTCGCAGCCACAACGCCGCAATGTGGGCAGTGCGGCTCGGTTACAAAAATGTGTATCGCATGCCCGGCGGGGTCAAGGCCTGGAAAGAAGCCGGGTATCCGTTGTCCGGGGTGAAATAACCGGACCTAACCATCTGCAATCAAAAACAGAAGGGTCAAGTCACCGAGGCAGTGGCTTGACCCTTTTTTCGTATCACGGGAACCTCCCCGGCTTGGACGGGCAATTTCAAGCCTGTGAAGGATTTCAGAGCAGACAACCGGCTGGCTAAAGGTTACCGAACCGGCCGGGATTGCTGAAAACCGCGGGGCGTTGGCGCTGCACCTTAGCCTGAATTTCTTTTTTCATGCGCTGTTTCAGACGGAACCGGTTCCAGTAGGTAATGGGAGCCCGTGCGATTTTCAGTTTCCCCTTCAGCGCCGCATCAGGCCGGTATAACAGGTCCGCGATATGAAGAGTCGGAAACGTGCGATTCAGGTAGGCGGTGCAGCCGGCACAGTAGGTAATCATTTTTTGCCCGATGACCTGCCTGCCGCGCCTGGCCGTCCATGCCCCGGCAAGATCGGGGTTGATCGCGCCAACGGTGCCGCCTTCTCCGCAGCACAAGGTCAGTTGTTGCCGGTGTTTCATTTCCACGAGGGTGTGTCCCATGCTGGTCAACAGCCCACGCACCGCCTGCTGGGTAGAAAAATCGCCACGCAGGGCGCAAGGATCGTGAACGCTGGCCGCCATGCCGGCCACCTCCGAGGCGATGCAGCAACCGTTGTCGTGGAGGGTCTCGTAGACGGTTCGGACAGTAAGCCCATGGCCGTATTGACGAAATATTTTGGTACAGCTCGGGCAGGCGGTAAGAACGGTGTGGACGCCATGGCCGACGAGGTATTCGTTCATCTCGCTGAACAGTGTATGAAAACGATCCGCACGCCCCAGGTCGTGGGAAGGTTTCGCACAACAATCCAAAACCAGTCCGAGACCGGGGATGGCTTCCAGAAGCTGCCGATACATCTTTGTGGTTACAGCAGGGCGGGTACCCGGCAGTGCACACCCCGGAAAAAAGACCGTATCGCATCCCTCCGGCAGGCCGTACCAGGAGAATAGCGGCGAAACGCCAATTTTTTCGTAGCCAAGAATGGTGCGGTAGGGGGATGCGACAAAGTGGCCATCGTCGACGCAAAGACGGCGGATCTCCAGAAACAAACGCGCCGGATCCAACTGCTCGGGACAGACGGCTGCACACAGGCCGCACAGACTGCATTCATAGGCGATCGCCTGATCGGTGGATAAGGAGAAATCGAACTCTACGGCGATGCGTTTCGGCTTGCCGTAATGAGATAAAAACGCGCAGGCTTTCTGACAATTACCACACCCGGTGCATCTTTCCTGAATCGTTTGCAGCCAGGGGGCCAATAACCGTGCTGAATGTTCCGAGACCACGGCGGTGGATTTGCGACGGACAGCACCCCGGAGGTAGCGCTGACGATAAACACCAATCCCGCGTCGGACCGCCAGAGGGAATATCCCTAGCAGGGCCAGCGAAAAGATCACTCCCGGCGAGAGGATCCCGGACAGGGAGGTGACTCGGCTAAGCTGGCTGCCGGCATGGACAACCACTGCCGTACCCGGCAGCATGCCCAACTGCGAAACCAGATAAAACGTCCTCAGCCGCATGGAGGTAAGCCCCATGACCATGTTGATGATGAAAAATGGAATGACCGGCATCAGGCGCAGGGCGAACAGATAAAAAGTTCCCTCCTCCCGAATGCCGGCGTTGACCCGGTTCAGCATCTCGCCAAACTGGCGTTGGACCAGGTTCCGCAGCAGGTAGCGGGACAACAGACAGGCCAGGGTCGCGCCGATGCTGCTGGTAAAAGAGACAATGATGGTTCCAGCCAGGGTACCGAAAAGGGCGCCCGCCCCAAGGCCCAGAACCAAGGCCCCCGGTAGATTGAGCGCCACCACCGGGATGTAGACGGCGGCGAAAGCGGCCACCGCCAAAACCGGCCGCTGCATGTACAGATCCAGCAAAAACGATTGCTGCGCCTTGAGCCAGTCCAGGGATAGGTAACGATGCAGCCCGGTAGTGAAGAACAGCACCGCCAGGACTGCTATCGCACCGAGTAAAAAAACACGGCCATACCCCTTCATTTAGTTCTTTTCGGTTTTATAGGGCCATTGGTTCATGCCCTTTTCGAGAATCAGCAACCGTTTTCCATCAACGCCGTTTGCTTTGTAAAAATCAATAGTGCGTTTCGCACCGCCGGCTCCTCCGGGGCAGACGACAACGATATCATCGACGGATGCCTGCAGCTTGGGCAGCTGTTGGGCCAGCCGGTCCTTCTCCGCTGGGGTCTTTACCGGATATGCATTGGTTTCGATGGATCCTTTGACGTGTCCGCTGGCAAACTGTTGCGCCGGGCAAATGTCGATAATGATCATGGGGGATCCGACGCCAAGGCGATCATTGAGATCCTTGGCCGCAATATAGTTGTAATCCCCTGAAAGGGCCGCCGACGCCGTAGCCAGTGCACCGATCAAAAATGCAACAAACAGAAAAACACGTACTTTATTCATTTACAGTCTCCTAAAAGAAATGATCAATGCTCGCTTCCGGGGGTTTGCCATCAGGCATAAATTCGACAGTTTTGAACCGTTGTGACTGTTCCTGATTTTATTGCGATAAATCAACATATTGTCCTGTTTTACCGAATCCCTCCGGCTCAAATCCGGCCGGAACAGATCATCATATCGGCAGCTCAATATGTCAAATGGATAATATCGATTGAAAATCAATTTTTGATTGAATATATCAATACATATCCACCTGGCAAACGGTAGAAGCGCAGCGGTTTGTTTGTGTCATGGAAAATGCCAGATCGTACGACGTGTTTTTCAAGTTATTATTGTATTTTGAACTACATAAACGCGCTACAACGAACGACAGAGTCTGGACGAACGCAGATCTGCACTTTTTCCATCATCGTATCGAACTCCCCTCGCAACGCATCATCCGTTCCGACACGCCGTTCGATGTGAAAGAATGCCGGGCTGAAGCCGAAAGCAGCCCTACTTAAAAATTCGATCTACAAAATATGGAGATTTTCTAGAGGTGAAGGTATAAAAAGGGGATGTTGAAGTCGTCTAAAAGCGCTGCAATGCAGAAAGGAGGATTTTTTGCTTTCATTTCAAGAAATTATGCGGCATCCAAGTTTATGTACTACCGACTTTTACGCCAACCGGATAAGACATCTCCGATTGCGGGTGCCGCTTTCGATACCCCTCCACCCTGAACAAAAAAAGCCGCCCGCCGGATTTCCTCCGGCCAAGCGGCTCTGGTCAACTGTTTTTGGTTTGACTCTCCACCAGCGTGTACTCTCCGGCAATAAAAAAATGTCTTTCATAAATGCCGGCAAAAACTCTGCACTTGTCAAATACGTTAATGATTGGAGCAAGCTCCTTATGTCAGATCAACACTCTGACGCTTGAGAGCCTTCGTTGTATTCAAAGTGCTTACCCCCTGTACCCTGCCAGCAGCTTCTCCACCGCGTTACGTTGGCGGGTGTTGAACGGCCCGACAAATGCCAAAGCCAAGGCTTTGGGGTCGAGCAATTCGGCCGCGACGTCACGCACCTGGGCGGCGGTCAGAGCCTGCACCTGGCGGCATTCCTCGGCCAGGGTCAGGGGATAGCCGACCAGTTCGCCCCAGCCGAAGCGTCCTGCGCGGGTGTCGGCCTGGTCGAGGCTGAATTCCTGTTCGTAGACAAATGCGCGCATCACCCGCTGCAGCTCGTCTTCGCCGGCGGGGTTGCTGCGTAGATCCTCCAGCATAAGCAGTACTTCCTGCAGCGCCTGCATGAGGCTTACCGGAGCCACGGCCAGGTCGATGGAAAATACCCCGCAATCGTCGTACAATCCGAGGTTGGCTTCGGCATGGTAGGTAAGGCCGAGCTGTTCGCGCAATCGCACCATCAGGCGCGCACTGCTGCCGGACAGGATGCGCCGCAGCAGGCGCAGTGCGGGGGTGCGCGGGTCGTTGCGGCCGGGAACATGAAAGGCCAGTTGCAGATGGATCTGCGAGGAGGCATCCCGCGTCCAGACGCTCAACGGCCCGTTGTTGAGTGGCGGGGGGGCGGGCAGGGCCGTGGGAACGGGGTGATCCTGCCAGTCGCCGAAGGCGGCTTCGACGGCAGCCAGGGCCTCGTCGCGGGTAATGCGACCGGCGATGGCAACCACGATATTGCCGGGTCGGTACCAGGTGTCGAGGTGCTGCTGCAAATCCTCGCAGGTGATCTTCTGCACCGATACGTGGGTGCCAACGGTCGGCAGACTCAAGGGGTGATCCGGCCAGAGCAAGTTGCAGGTCAGATTATCGGGGTTGATCTCTTCGCCGGCTTCGTTGAAATCCTCGAGAGCTTCTTCGAGGATAATGCGGCGTTCGATGTCGATGTCGCTGAGCAGTGTGCGGCGCAACAAAGAGGCGAACAACGTGGCTCCCTCGGCGACGTGATCGGGGTGCAGGCGCGAGTGATAGCAGGTGGTCTCGCCGTCGGTGGCAGCGTTGGCGGTACCACCGAGGGCTTCAAAAGCGGTCTCCAGGGCCATGCCCGTGGGATAGTCGCGGGTGCCGCGAAACAGCATGTGTTCCAGAAAGTGGGAAATACCGGCGTTAGCGGACCGCTCATGACGGCCACCGACGCCGACGTGACAAACCATCTCGACGCTGTGCAGGTGGGGCATTTCAACCGTCACCAGACGCAGGCCGTTGGCCAGGGTGTCTTTGAAATATTCAGTCATGCAGCAATTATCCAGGGGATGATGGTGTCAGGTTTGGCAAACAGTATGGTCAACTGCCCTGCCGAGGATAGATCAGGTCGCGACCGCCCGTGGCCTGGCGGCCGTGACGGCGCAGCAACAGGAGGTGAACGACAAACACCGCCATGAACAGCAGGGTCCAGATGCCGGGCAGGCCGCCGATCGCAGCCTGATCAAGGTATTGGCTCCAGGAAGGTGCGATGATCGGGTGCAACTTGATTTTCAGCAACCAGCCGGCCAGCAGCACGCCGAACAGGTAAATGTAGTTGGCGTGAATGCGCTGGCCGATGGCCTGCAGCGTTTCAATCTTGTAGCGGGGATGCAGCAGCTCCTCGGCCAAGTCGGTACGCCAGTGCGCTTCGGGGGATAGATCAAGGCGTCCCTTGAGCAGGTTGGCGACGAACTCCTGATGCAGCAGGCGAACCCGGTATTCGTAGGCGTCGTAGAAGCGAAAACGCCGCGCCTCGACGAAAAGCAGGATGTAGACCATGGCCAATCCGAACATAAACGCTGCGTGGGTGATTTCCGGGTGACTGAAGGTAAAGCCCAGAAACGCCGCGGCGGCAGCGACCGCCCAGTTGGTGGTGCGGTCGAGACGCTCCCGCCAGGCCAAAGCGCGCGCCGATTCCGCCCGGTAGTAGTGGATCACGGCGGTGATGGTTTCGGTACGATTGAGGGTTTTGTCGTCGCGGAGCGTATCGGGCATCTTCCATCCGGTCTCCCGTGGTGTTCAGGCCAAGTGTCCTGTTTGATCAATCCTGGCCGAATTTGCAGCCGGCTCATGGATAGTCCGACAGCCGCCTAGGTCAAAAGGCGGGCCGCTTCTTTGGCATGATAGGTAATGATCAGATCGGCGCCGGCGCGTTTCATGCCGGTGAGCAGCTCCAGCATCACTTTGTCATGGTCGATCCAGCCCTGTTGGGCGGCAGCCTTGAGCATGGCAAACTCGCCGGAAACATTGTAGGCCACCAGGGGCAATTCGAAACGTTCCCGCAAATCGCGCAGAATATCGAGATAGGCCATGGCCGGTTTGACGATGAGAAAGTCGGCGTTTTCGTTCACATCCAGCTGCGCTTCGCGCAGTGCCTCGCGACGGTTGGCCGGGTCCATCTGGTAGGAGCGCCGGTCACCGAACTGAGGAGCCGACTCCGCCGCCTCGCGAAACGGTCCGTAAAACGCGCTGGCGTATTTGACAGCATAACTCATGATCGGCAGTTGGTCGAATCCTTCGGTATCGAGGGCGCGGCGGATGGCCGCCACCCGCCCGTCCATCATGTCGCTGGGGGCGATGATATCGGCGCCGGCGCGGGCATGGGCCACGGCCTGCAAGGCCAACAGCCTGAGCGTGGGGTCGTTGAGCACCTCCTCGCCGCGAACCACGCCGCAATGGCCGTGATCGGTGTATTCGCACAGACAGACATCGGTGATGACGATCAGCTCCGGTACCGCCTGCTTGATGGCACGGATGGCGCGCGGGATAATGCCGTCGGCGTTGGTACCCTCACTGCCTTCGGCGTCCTTGCGCTCGGGAATGCCGAACAGGATAACAGCCGGGATACCGAGCTGCCAGACCTCACGCGCCTCAACCGCCAGCCGGTCGATGGACATCTGGCTGACGCCGGGCATGGAGCTGATGGGATTGCAAACGTCGTTGCCCTCAACGCAGAACAGCGGATAGATAAAATCGTCCACCGCCAACCGGGTCTCGCGAACCATGTTCCGCAGGATCGGGGTGCGACGAGTGCGGCGGGCCCGGTACTCGGGAAATTTCATGGTTTACTCCTTTAGGCTGTGAGCCTGACATATATAGTGCCTCAGTTGCCTTTATGATCTTGACCGATGCGCTTCGTTCCTCAGCACATCCTATGCTGCCGGCCGGGACCGGCGAAGTTGAAGTTTCAGATATGTCAAATCAACAAACCGGCACCGGTGTGAGCAAAATACCCCTGCAAAGCCTCGATCAGCGCCTCCACCGTCGGTACGGCAGCCTCGACGGCCACTTGCAGTCCGTGACTTCGGAGCGTGGCGCTGGTAAGGGGTCCAAGGCTGGCAATCGTCACGCCGGACAGCAGATGCGATGCGTCCTCGCCAAGCATCTGCAGGCAATGTTCCACCGCCGAGGAGGATGCGAACGTCACGGCATCGACACCGAGGCGCAACTGCTCGCGCAGCAAGGTAGCGGCGCCGACGGCCATGCGGGTGTGATAAGCCTCCGGAGCGCAGACCTCGGCGCCGGCGGCGGACAGCTTCGTCAGCAGCAGATCGCGCACCAGCTGGCTGCGCGGATAGAGGATGCGTTTGCCGCTCACGCCCCGGGCCAGCAGGAGCTCGAGCACCCCTTCGGCGCACTGCTGGTCGGGCAGCAGATCGGCACGCAGGCCGTATTGCTGCAGGGCGGCGGCGGTTTTGGGCCCCACCGCGGCGATGCTGACACCGTGCAGTGAACGGCTGTCGAGCCCCAGGGCAAACAGCCGGTCAAAGAAGTAATGTGCTGCATTCACCGAGGTCAGCACCAGAACATCGGTCGATGGCAATTGCCGCAAGGCGTCGTCCAGGGCCTGCCAGTCGGGCGGCGGGACGATTTCCAGGGTGGGGCAACAGATGGCTTCGGCCCCGGCGGCCTGCAGGCCGTCCGTCAATGCACCGGCCTGACCGGCAGCCCGCGTTACCAGAATGCGGCGACCGAACAGCGGCCGATTGTCGAACCAGCGCAATTGCCTGCGCAGTTCGACGACCTCGCCCACCACGATGATGGCTGGAGGCCCCAGTCGGGCCTGCCGCACCTTGTCGGTGATATCGGCCAGGGTGCCGACCAGGGTCTGCTGGCGCGGGGTAGTGCCCCAGCGCACAACGGCGACCGGAGTCGTGGGGGGGCGACCATGTTCCATCAACTGTCGAGTGATAGTGGCCAGGTTGCCCATGCCCATGTAAAACAGCAGGGTGCCGACACCGGTGGCCAGCTTCGACCAGTCCAGGCTGGAGACCTTTTTGGTCGGATCCTCATGACCGGTGATGAGCCCCAGGCTGGTGGTGTAATCGCGGTGGGTGAGGGGGATGCCGGCGTAAATGGCGGCGCCGAAACCGGCCGTGACGCCCGGCACGATTTCGAAGCGCACACCCGCCTCGGCCAACTCGCAGGCTTCCTCGCCGCCACGCCCGAAGAGGCAGGGGTCACCGCCTTTGAGGCGCACCACCACCTTGCCCTGCAGGGCTTTTTCAACCAGCAGGGCGTTGATCTGCTCCTGAGGCAGATGATGATGTCCGGCGGTTTTGCCGACATAGATACGCTCGGCGGCGGCCGGCGCTTCGTTCAGCAATTGCGGGTTGGCCAGATAGTCGTAGACCACCACCTCGGCACGGCGCAGATACTGCAACCCGCGCACGGTCAGCAAGCCGGGATCTCCGGGACCGGCACCGACCAGGTAGACGATACCTTTATGATTTTTCTTGAATGGAGTCATGGTCATAGTTATGGTCACGATGGCGATGGGGCAGGGATGATGTCGAGAGCCGCAAGGATACGATCCGCCCCTTGCGCCAGCAGCCGTTCGGCCAATTGCCGGCCGATTGCTTCGGCCTGTGCGACCGGGGCGGCAAGGGTCTCCTTGAGCAGACAGCTGCCATCGATCTCGGCCACCAGGCCGGTCAAAGTCACGCGATCCCCCGCCACCGTAGCGTAGGCCGCCAACGGGACCTGGCAACCACCATTCAGGCGACGCAGAAAGGCGCGTTCAGCGGTGACCGCCACAGCCGTATCTGCGTGATGCAGCGGCGCGATCAGATCCAGGGTGCGCGCATCGTCCTGGCGGCATTCCAGTCCCAGGGCGCCTTGCCCGATAGCCGGCAGGCTGAGGCTGGTATCGAGATATTCGGAGATGCGCTCCGCCAGTTCCAGGCGTTTAAGACCGGCGGCGGCCAGCACGATGCCGTCGAGCTTTTCCTCCTCCATCTTGCGCAGACGGGTTTCGACATTGCCGCGCAGCGACACGATGCGCAGATCGGGGCGCTGGTGCAGCAACTGGGCCTGCCGGCGCAGGGCCGAGGTGCCGATACGCGCGCCCCGGGGCAATTGCGCAAAGCCGCGGCCATCCGGAGTAACCAGGGCATCGCGGGGATCCTCGCGGGACGGAATGCAGGGCAAGATCAGCCCCGGCGGCAGCACCGAGGGCACATCCTTCATGGAATGCACCGCCAGATCGACGCTGCCGTCATACAACGCTTCCTCGAGTTCCTTGACGAACAGTCCCTTGCCGCCGACCTTGGCCAGCGGTACATCGAGAATTTTGTCACCCTGGGTGGTAATCGGCACCAGGCTGACGGTTAATCCAGGATGCAGTTGCTCCAGTTGATGTTGCACCCAATGGGCCTGCCAGAGGGCCAAACGGCTGCCACGCGTACCGATGCGCAATGAATGTGCGATCATGATGTAATATCCTGCGTCGAATCGACCCCCTCATCGAGGGGATCCGGTTTGGTCTGCTGCGAGTCGGACTTCAGATCGAACAGGCGCCGTACGGCTTCGAGATAGATTTCCCCGGTGATGTCATCGCCGATGCGCTTGAGGGCGGTAATCGGGGGGTGCAGCATCTTGTTGACGATGGAGCGGGTCAGCGCTTCGATGGCCCGGCGATCGGCCGCGGTGAGATGTTGCAGACCGCCGAGGGTTTTTGCCGTTTCCTGACTACGGATGGCTTCCGTCTGCTGGCGCAACGCCACGATCATGGGGGTGGCTTCAAGGCTGCGCAGCCAGCCGTAAAACCGGATAATTTCCTGATCGATGATTTCTTCCGCTTTTTTGGCGGCCTTGCGCCGCTCGCGCAGATTGGTTTCGATGACGCCGTTGAGATCATCGATGTCATACAGATAGACGTTATCGATATTGTTGGCCTCGGGGTCGATGTTGCGCGGCACGGCGATATCGATGAGAAACATGGGGCGATTTTTGCGCTGGCGAATGATCTGCTCCAGTTGGGCACGGGTCAACAGCACCCCGCCGGCCGCCGTGGAGGTCAGCACAATATCGGCCTGATGCAGAAACAGCGGAAATTCCGGGAATGGCACCGGACGACCGCCGAACTTTTTGGCCAGATCCTGGGCTCGCGACAGGGTGCGGTTGGTTACCAGCACCTCGGCGATATGTTGGCCCGTCAGGTGCCGCGCGGCCAATTCGCACATTTTGCCGGCACCGACGATCATCACGGTCTTGCCGGCCAGATCGCCGAAGATCTTGCGCGCCAGTTCCACCGCCGCATACGACACCGATACCGCGTGTTGGGCTATGGCGGTTTCATTGCGCACCCGCTTGGCAGCTGCGAAGGCTCGCGGCAGCAGGCGGTTAAAGACCGGTCCGGCGGTACAGCTGGATTCGGCCTGATTGTAGGCCTCCTTGAGCTGGCCGAGAACCTGGGGCTCGCCGAGGATCATGGAATCCAGACTGGAAGCCACCCGAAACAGGTGCCGGATAGCGTCCCGACCGCTATGGATATACAGATACGGTTTGAGTTGCGCCACATCGAGTTGGTGATGTTCGGCCAGAAAACGTTGCAAACGGATACTGCCCACCGCCGGATCCTGACTGGCGGCATACACTTCGACCCGGTTGCAGGTCGACAGGATCATCCCCTCGGTAACCCCCGGCAGAGCGGTAATGGCACGCAAAACGGCGCCCGGGTCGCCGGAGGTGAAACTCAGGCGCTCTCGCAATTCCACCGGGGCGGTTTTGTAACTTAGACCTATGACCAGAAAGTTCATGAAACGGCTGGGTTCCTTGTCATCGTGTCAGGGGGTCCCGAAAGTCGCATAGCTGTGCAGGCCGGATAACAGCATGTTAACCCCCAAAAAGGTAAACAGCAGGCAAGCAAAGCCGAGAATGGCCAGGATCGCAGCTTTACGCCCCCGCCAGCCGATGGCCAGCCGGCCATGCAGCAGGGCGGCGTATAGAAACCAGGTGATCAACGCCCAGGTTTCCTTGGGATCCCAGCTCCAATAGGCACCCCAGGCCCGGTTGGCCCAGATCGCCCCGGTAATGATGCCGAGGGTCATAAGGGGAAAGCCGATACTCAGGCAGCGGTGGTTGAGGTTGTCCAGCGTCTGCAGAGACGGCAGCCGATAAAACAGGGACGACACCTTTTTTTTCTTGAGCATGCGCTCCTGCAGCAGATACAGGCCGCCGGCCACCGCCGCCAGCGCAAAAACCGCATCGCCGAGAAACGCCAGTCCCACATGCACAGGCAGCCACCAGCTCTGCAGTGAGGGATTCAAAGGTACACTTGCCATGGGCACGGTACTGCCCAGAATCATCAACACCAAGGCCAACGGTGTGATGAAGGCGCCTAACACCGCCAGACGGTATCGCATGTGAAACAGGAGGAAAGTGCCGATAATGGCCCAGGCGTAAAACGACAGGGATTCGTGCAGGCTCGACAGGGGCAGAAAGCCCGTCGCCAGATAGCGATTAACCAGGACCAGGCAATGCAGGCTGAAACCGCTCCACAAAAGGATACGGCTGTGGCGTCCGATGGCAGGGCGGCTACACAGGATGTCGGTCAGAGCCAGTCCTGTTGCCAGGGCATAAACCACCAGAGTTGTCCGAAACAGCAGGAGATCGATGGTCATGGATTCCTTTCCGGCAGTTGGATTCCCAGAGTCGCCAGACACCAGGGTGGTCCGAAAACGTGCTGCAGCAACCGATCAACTCCTGCAGCATCCCGGTCGGCCAGCAGTTCGAGAAGCGATCCGCTCAACAGGTGGTGTAACTTTTCCGTGCTGTAATCGATACTGTCAGGGTCAGCCAGTGCACGTTGGCGCGCTGCGGCGGCAATATCCAGCACCAGGGCCCAGGTTTCCGGCACCAGCGCTTCCAGCTGATCCCGCAGCAGGGAAGCCAGCGCGGGGCTGCGACCGGCGGTGGTCACCGCTACAGTCAGATCCCCCCGGCGCAGCACGGCCGGCAAGCTGAAATCGCCTTCCTCCGGCAAGCCGGCCAGACACACGGGAATACCGAGACGGCGGGCTTCCTTGGCCACGGCCCGGTCGCTGTCGTTGTCCCCGGTGGCGGTAAACACCAGACAGGCGCCGTCAAGGTCACCGGGGCGAAAAACCCGGGGGATCCTCTCAACCCCTTCCTGACAGTCTTGCTGCGGCAGGCCCGGGCTGATCAGGCGCACCCGCGCGCCGGCTGCCAGCAGGCCATGAACCTTGCGCATGCCGACGGGTCCGCTCCCCACCACCACGCAGCATTTCCCGGCCAATTGCAGCAGGATGGGATAGTCAGACATGTAATATCTCCTTGCGCCGGTTCCTCAGATGCCGAACAGTTCCCCTTCGACAAGTTCGCACAGCAGGTGGCCGAAAAACAGGCCCGTTTCAGCCGCCCGTCCGACAGAATCGGTGGCCAGTCGAAACAGGAAGTGAGGGCCATCGCCGTGGATTTCTTCCTTTTCCGGCAGCAGCGCGGCGGTTATGCAACCACGCTCACGTGCTTCGGCCAGACCATCCAGAATCGCCTCGTTATGCGAAACGTCCCCTAACGCCAGCACCGCATCGCCTTCGTTGGCGATGAGTTGCAGCTGCTGGGCGAAAAACGCGCCGCCGCGTCCGTCCTTGGCCAGGGAAGCAGCCAGCGCCATGTCCTGGCACAGGGACAAGGCCGGCAACGCCGGGCGCTCGATGTTAAGCCGGTACCGAAACAGGTTCGCTACCAGATTGGCGATGGAGCACAGCGGACCGCTGCCAATCACCATGAGACGTCCGCCACGATTGAAAATTTCAGCGACCTGGCCGGCAAAGGTCACGAGTTCGTTGGCCTGCATCAGAAACGTCTCTTCCAGAACGGCGGTATGATCCCGCAGCGATTTACTTATTTTATCCTGTAACATCATAACATGCGCCCTTGCCTGCAAATTTTGAAGAATGATAGGGTGGGCCATCCGGCGTGTCAAGGGCAAGCTGTTAATGACCAGAGTGGAATAAGACCTTGCTTTTTTCTTAGGCTCTTTTATGATGGAACCAACCAGCCGAAAATTTAAAGGGTGACACGTTAACTTTTTATTTACAAGGAGAAGATATCGATGGCAAGCGACAACATTGTGCATCTTTCAGATAGCAGTTTCGAAGCCGACGTTCTGAAATCCGGCGAACCTGTGCTGGTCGACTTCTGGGCTTCCTGGTGCGGTCCCTGCAAGGCCATTGCGCCGACCCTGGACGAATTGGCCGACCAATTTGCCGGGCAGGTCAAAATTGCCAAACTCAACGTCGACGAAAATCCCGCCACGCCCAGCAACTACGGGGTGCGCGGCATTCCTACGCTGATCCTGTTCAAAAACGGCGAAATCCTCGACCAGGTGGTCGGTGCCGTGCCCAAAGGTCAGCTTGAAACGCTGATCAAAAAAGCTCTGTGAGCATAACCCAGCCGCAACATGATAAGCGAGGACCGATGCCCAGGCATCGGTCCTTTTTTTGCACCTGGGAGGCTGTCCTCGATGCGACTTCAGCTGTCTTCGGAGTCGGCGGCTTTCAGAATCTGGAACAGTTCGCGAAAAGCGCGCCGATCGTTGTGAAGCCGGGCGCTTTCGGCCAGTCGCTGGATTTTGGCGAGATTGACCTGCGGCAGGTTCTGACGTACTTCTTCCAGCGCGGCATCGAAGCCCTCCGCATCGCAGAGCCGCTCGCGCAGCACCTCGATGTGGTGAAAGTCGGCAGCCTCCTTTTGACGACCCTGCTGGATTTCCGTGAGGAAATCCTCCGCCACCTGCGTGCTGTCCTCGTCCTGCCGCAGCAATCCGGCCAGATGCTTGAGTTGCCGTTTGCGCGCGCTGTTGTGGGACTTGATGCGACGCGTTTCCTCAATGGCCTCGCGAATCTCGCCGGTCAGGGACAGTCGCCGGAAATCGGCGTCGCCCAAATCGACAAGACGGGCGGCCATCTCTTCCACGGCCTTGGCGGCACGTTTTTTTGCGCTGCGGCTCGGTGGTCGTTCCTGTACAAAATCGTCCATCAAAATACCTTATGGCTGTCGAGAAGAAAAGTAACCGGGCCATCGTTGACCAGGTGCACCTGCATCATGGCCTGAAACCGGCCGGTAGCCACGCTCAGACCACGTTGACGCAGGTGTTCGATATAATCCAGGTAAAGGGTTTCGGCGATTTCGGGGGGCGCAGCGCGCGAAAATCCTGGGCGGCGCCCCTTGCGGCAATCGGCCGCCAGGGTGAATTGGGAAACCACCAACAGCTGCCCGCCGATATCCTCCACCGAAAGGTTCATCTTGCCGTCGGCGTCCTCAAACAGGCGCAGTTCGGCGGTCTTTTTAGCCAGTTGTGCGGCGTCCTGCGGACCATCCCCCTGCTCCACGCCGAGCAGCACCATTATCCCCTGGTCGATGGCGCCGACGATCTCGCCATCGACGCTGACGTGGGCACCTGTTACCCGTTGCAGCACCGCCCTCATGGTTGTTGCTCCGCCATCCGGCGCAGCAGCGCCAATTCTTCCAGATGATGGCAATTGTTCTCGCCCGGTGCGGTTTCAAGGATTTTGGGCACGGCGGCGAAACGGGCATCCTGCATCAGGGCGGCAAACGCCTCCAGCGCGACATGTCCCTGACCGATATGGGCATGCCGGTCGACCCGGGAGCCCCGGGGTTTTTGGGAATCGTTGAGATGAAAGGCGGCGATGCATTGGGTACCGATGAGGCGCTGGCATTCCTCCATCACCTTTTGATAGCCTTGTGCCGAACCCAGGTCATACCCGGCGGCAAGACCATGGCAGGTATCAAAGCAGATGCCGAAACGCCCCTGCGGCACCTGCTCCATTATGGCCGCCAGATGCTCGAAGCAATACCCCAGGTAGCTGCCCTGACCGGCGGTATTTTCCAGCAGGATTGTAACCTGCGACGGCGCTGCGGCGAAGATGCTGCGCAAGGCTTCGGCGATGCGCTGCAGGCCGATGTCTTCACCGGCATCGAGATGCGCGCCGGGGTGCATGACCAGTCCGCTGATGCCGAGCCGGGCGCAGCGTTCCATTTCATCGATGAAAGCCGCTACAGAACGGGTGCGGTTTTCGCCCTCGGGTGCCGCCAGATTGATGAGATAACTGTCGTGGGCGATAACCGCCGCTACATCGCTGGTTTTCCAGGCGGAAGCAAACGCTTCAAGCTCCTTGTCGGGCAACGGGCTGGCCTGCCACCGATTGGCGTTTTTGGTAAATATCTGCATGGCGGAAGCACCGATATCCGCCGCGCGCCCAAAGGCGCGGCTGACCCCGCCGGCGATCGATACGTGGGCGCCAAGCAACAGGCTCACTGCGGCGCAATCCCGCGCTGAAGGCTTGCGCCGGTGCTCCCCCAGTCCGCAAGGGCGGCCGGCAGCTCCACGACTTCGGCCAGTTGCCGGTCGACAAATGATCCGGGGGTGGCGTTGCCGACCAGGATGGTGGTCATGCCCAGATCCTTGGCCGGTTTGAGGTTGGCCACGCTGTCTTCCACCATAATGCACTGACTGCCTGTCAGCCCCAGCTGTTCCAGCACCCTGTGATACGGCTGGAGATAGGGTTTGGGTACATAATCGGCCACCCGGATGTCAAACACCTGGTCGAACAGATCGGAGATCCCCAGAGTGCCAAGCACCCGATCGGTGTGGGCGCGGCTGCTGTTGGTGAACACAACCTTGGACTGGGGCAGTGACACCAGCGCCTGTCTCAGGTCGGGTTCGGCCTGCAGTCGGCTGGCCACGTCCACGTCATGCACATAATGCAGATAGTCCTCGGGATCGACCTGATGGTGCCGCATGAGGCCCTGCATGGTGACGCCGTAGGCTTGCCAGTACTGCCTGCGCAGGATATCAACCTGTTCCAGCGGGATCCCCACCACCTCGTGCATATAGCTGTTGATTCGCTGGTCGATAAGCCCGAACAGGTCACAGCGGGACGGATAAAGGGTATTGTCGAGGTCGAACAGGATACATTCCATATAATTTATTGAGTCCCTTGCGGTGGGTTGATCAGGCCGAGAGCAACGCGGATACCGTCGATGGCCTCACGGTACCGGTCATCGGACAACAGGCACTCCTCGTGGGGTTCGCTCCAGATGGGGCGCGGCCACAGCGCATCGGTGGTTTGTCGCGGCACCAGATGCCAGTGCATATGGGGCACCATGTTGCCGAGCAGTTCGTAATTCATCTTGGCCGGATGATAGACAGCTGCCAGAGCTGCCGCCATCCGGTTGACCTCCTCCATGACCGCCTGGCGCACCGCCGGCTGCAGATGGAAGAGTTCGGTGACATGGGCCTTGGTGAACAACAGACTATAGCCGGCAAAGAACTGGTCGCCGTTGAGCATGGCGTAGCAGTGCTCGAACTCGGCGATACGCAGCTGTGGCTGGTCCTGCCAGCGTGTGCACATGGGACAGATCATTGGGGATCGAAAACCCCCTCGAATACCTGGACTGCCGGACCGGTCATGTAAACGCTGCCGTCTTCGGCCCATTCCATTTCCAGATCGCCGCCCAGCAGATGATTGAGCAACCGGCGCTCGGTGCGATTGTTGAGCACGCAGGCGACGGTGACCGCCGAAGAACCGGTGCCGCAGGCCAGGGTTTCGCCGGCGCCGCGCTCCCAAGTGCGCTGTTTGATCTCGGTGGGGGAGATGATTTCGATAAATTCCACGTTGGTGCGATTGGGGAACATGGGGTTGTTCTCGATGACCGGGCCGTATTTGGCAACGGGAAATTCGTCCACATTGTCGACGAAAATGATGCAATGCGGGTTACCCATGGAAACGCAGGTGATATGGAAGGTGCAGTCAAGCACTTTCAGTTCCTGGTTGACGACCTGTTCTTCGGGGCTGCCGGTCATGGGAATTTCACCACGCGTCAGACGCGGCTTGCCCATGTTGACGCGGACCCGCTCGACCTTGTCGCGGTCGTTGGTAAACAACTGCAGGGTGAGGATGCCGGCACCGGTTTCCGCGGTGATTTCCTGTTTACTCACCAGACCGTGATCGTAGGCGTATTTGGCGACGCAACGGATGCCGTTGCCGCACATCTCCGATTCACTACCGTCGGAATTGAACATGCGCATGCGCACATCGGCCACATCGGAGGGGAGGATCAGGATCAGGCCGTCCGAACCGATGCCGAAGTTGCGGTTGCTGAGCCTGCGGGCCATTTCAGCAGGCTCGTCGATGGTTTTTTCGAAGCAATTGACATAGACGTAGTCGTTGCCGGCTCCGTGCATTTTGGCAAATTTCATGGCAAAGGCCTTTCTCTCTGGTATGGTCGATTGGGAGTAAACTGGGATTATAGAAAAATCCGGCATTTCCCACAAGGGGACAGATCCTCTTAATTGACCGAAACAGGCGCCTGACGTATGATGGAAACAGTTTTTTCTTCGGGAGTCTCTTTAAGTATGGCATATAATCTTAAAACCAGAATCTGGCAGACCGGTGCCCTGGAATGGTGGGGGATGATCGATGGCGAGGATGTGTTCCTCGGCGGCCGGGAGTTTCCGCTGCCTCCTGAAGAGGGCGATTGCTGGGTGGCGCGTGCCACCGGCGAAGGCTTTTGCATCGCCGATGGCGAAATCCGGCGTATGCCGGGAACACCGGTGAAGGAGGAGTGGCTATGACGGTGGGCAAGCTTGAGATCATACAGATCCCTGCAGGGGAAATGGCCAATTTCGCGTATCTGCTCTACTGCCCCGCGACCCGCCAGGGCATGGCCGTCGATCCCTCCCTGGAACCGCAGCGTTTGCTGGATGCCATAAGGCAACACCAGGTCAACCTCACCTGGCTGGTCAATACCCATGGCCACCGGGACCATATATCCGGAAACGCATTGATATTAAAAGCCACCGGAGCAAAGCTGGCAGCCCACCCGCTGGCAGGGGTCCGCGTCGACAAGACGCTTGGCGAGGGCGACGTGTTGATGATCGGCGAAATCCCGGTAAAGATCTTGCATACCCCTGGCCATACCCCGGCGGATATCGCCCTGAACCCACCGGGTGCGCTGGTGACCGGCGATACTCTGTTTGTGACCAAGGTCGGCCGGGCCGACATGCCCGGCAGCAATCCGGCTGCGATGTACCACAGCTTGCAGCGACTGGCCGATTTCCCTGGCGAGACGCTGGTGTTACCCGGGCACGATTACGGCCCCCAACCATATTCCACCATTGCGTTCGAGCGGCAGCACAATCCTTATCTGCGCTGCCCCGACCTGGAGTCGTTTCTGGCTCTGCGCATGGGTTGACGGCTTCGGCATGATGGTGCCGGCCACAACTGACATTTTGAGGGGGGATGACAACTCGGAGCGCTTCGGGCTGTCATGATGAAAGCATGGCCAACAACCTGCTGGAGCTGCTGGTACAAACCGGCATGCTGTCCAAACAACGGACCGATGAGATCCAGCGGCATGCCAGCAGTAACGGCATGGCCGTCAGCACCAGCACACTTATTCTGACCGGCATCGGTGAAGACCGCCTGGCCCACCTGCTCAGCCGGCAGCTCAAACGGCCCTATTTCGACCCGGGGCAATTGCAGGAGCTATCCCCGGTCATGCGGGAATTCCTGTCCATGGAACAGGCCCTGAGGCATCGGGCCTTACCTTTGCGTCTGTGTCAGCAGGGTTTGGTCATCGCCCTGGCCGACCCGAGTGACCAGGAAGGGTTGCATACTCTGGGCGCACTGGTGGGGTATCCGCTGGTCCTGCAAGTGGCGCCCGAATGTCGCTTGCTGCAGGCCATAAGTCGCTGTTACCGCAAAGACCTCCCGGTGGGGGAGCGGTTGTTAATAGACCAGATCCGGCCTGAGACGGCCACGCCTTTTCCGCTGGAGGGTAACGAATTGGACGAATCGCTGCTGGAAGAAGCAGAGATCATTGAGGACGAGGACGAGTTCGTGCCACCCCCATCGATGCCGGCCGCCGGGCTGAGGGCCGATCTGGCAGCTGCCCGCAACCGCGAAGATGTGGCAGATGCCCTCGCCGCTCATCTGGTCGGGCAATGCGAGCGCATGGGGTTGTTTTTGTTGCGAGAAGGGGTATTGTGCGGTTGGCGGGCGCTGATCGGCGACCGATTGCTGACCGGTTTCACCGAGGTAAGAATCCCGGTCGCAGGCAGCGCTGTACTGCAGTCGGTACTGTCCGGAAAAAGCCCGTTTCTGGGCCGCATCCCCGAATCTTTCCTTATCCGGAAACTGGAAGAATCGTTGGGGGCGGCATCCGAAAAGGTTGTCCTGTTGCCGCTGATACTGGCCGGGCGAGCAATCGGCGTATTGTATGTGGAGGACACCAGACCATCCCTGAGCGAACGATTACAGGATCTGCAGCGATTGTTGGCCAAGGCTGGCTGTGCCCTGGAGATCCTTATCCTGAAAAACAAACTTGCCCGGCAGTGATGGTCAGGCCAAGCTTCCGCAGGCTTCATCCCAGCCTTGCATTGCAGGCCAGGCCCGAGGCTTCACATCCCCGACCTCAGTTTTCGCGCCCGCCTTCATGGACAGACACCACCACACTGCCGGCCAAACGATCGTTCCATCCCCGCCCTTCGCGATTGAACAGCACCGAACAAAAACCCAACCCCGCCGGCAACAGGCATATCAGCCCCCCTACGCTGCGCAAAAAGACTTGCGACAGCTGTAGCGGTTCGCCGCTGAGGTCGACAACGAGCAACTTGCACGCCATCTTGCCCGGCGTTTGCCCGCCCAGATAATGAAACAGGCTGAAGTAGCCAAAGGCCAGACCAAAAAACACCAGGAAATAAGGGCCTGTGTGTGCGGCCAGATCCTGAGGATTCGGCCAGGCAAAGACACCTTCCCCCCGGCGCAGATATTCTCCAGCCACCACAAACAGGGCAAGGGTAGCCGTCAACAGCCCCGCGTCGAGCAGCACCGCCAGAAGCCGGCCAGCCAACGGCGCCCGCTGCACAGCGGGTTCAGGGGAGTTGTCACAGGGCAACTCCTCCGGTTCCGGGGAAAAAACACCGGCAGGGTCGTCAGGGCGTTCAGGGGCGTCGATCGCATCGAGACCGGCATCGTCCGTATCCGCACTCAAAAGCTCTTCTGCCTCTTCCGCCGGGATACTCGCTGCAGACCGGCGCCAGGAAGGCTCATCACCATCCAGCAACCAGTCATCGAGACTCGTATCTTCTTCCGATAGAAAGTCAAGATCCGAGGAGAGTTGCGTGGCTTCAAGCGGATCGAATGCTTCATCGACCTTCGCGACCGGCTCGACATCCTTGAGGAAATCTTCCTGGGCCGGTCCGACCTCGGAAACCGGTTCTTCCCCGGACTGAACAAGTGCGCCCGACCGATCCCCGCCAAGGCCGAACCTTTCCATGGTCACTGCATTTTCGGTCCAGTCAGGGTCCGGATCCAGGGTGGCCGCAAGTTCCGGATCGATGGCGTTTATTTCATCGAAATAATCTGCCAGATCCGCATCGATTTCACTATCCGGCAAGCGATCCAGATTTACTGCGTTGGAGATATCCTTTTCGTCCGGCAGGGTTGTTTCAAAGGGATCATCAACCACTGGCTGTGCAGGCCCCGCCATGGGGTTGACGCGGTATTGTTGAGGCAGAACAGGATCACCAAGCCGGTATTTGTCACGTATTTCAGAAAGATCCCGGCCACATTTCTTACAGTTGGGCAGGTAATTAAAACTCTGAAACCCGCACTTAGGACATTTCATGTCATTTCCTCCCCAATCAACCGTGTTGGCCACCCAGGTCGCCATAACGGTATTGCAGAATGGTCGCAGCAGCAAAACCAGCTGTTTCACTGCGTAAAATGCGCGGGCCGAACAATACCGGGACAAACCCCCGGCGCCGGGCGGCGTCGGCCTCTTGTTCCGAAAAACCGCCTTCCGGACCGATGAGCAAAGTTGCCCCCGCAGGGGTTCTCTGGGGCAGAATGGTTTCCAGCGGCTGGCTGCCTTCTTCCCACAGCATCAGGCGCAGCTCACTTTGACAGCGGGACAGTGCCTCATCCAGGGTGCTGATCTCTCCCAGCTCCGGCAGCAGGGGCCGACGACTCTGTCGCGCCGCTTCACGAATGATGCGCAGCCAGCGCTGACGCCGTTGTTCCTCGCGCTGGGGCGTCAGCCGTGGAACACTGCGACCGGTTTGCAGCGGGGTGAATCGGCATACACCCAACTCGGTCCCCTTTTGCAGAACCAGATCCATTTTGTCGGCCTTGGGCAACGCCTGCATCAGCTCGATGGGAAATACTGTCTCTCTCTCGGTGCGGCGGCTCAACACCATGGCTGAGCCGCCTTTGCGATCCAGTTGGTCGATGCGGCAATGACAAAGGTTGCCGGTACCATCCAAAAGGAGAATGTCGGCCCCCCTGGCAAGGCGAAGAACCGCCATGTGCCGCAGAATCTCCTCGGTCAGAGGGATGTGGTCGGCCCGCAAAGCCTCCGCTGCGATAAAAAAGCGATGCATTCAGCTTTCCTTACGATAACACAGACAGGACCATTCTTCCTGCCGGCTGATGTCGGGTCCCTTTAGTCCGCGGTCGGCGAAGGCATCGATGACCAGTTGTTCTTTTTCCCGTAAAATCCCGGAAAGGATCAATACTCCGTCGGGCGCCAGACGCTGCACCAGTTCGGGAGCCAGACGCGCATTTTCCTCAGCCAGAATGTTGGCCAGCACCACTTCAAACAACCCCTCCAGCGACTCCAGCGGGTCAAGGGTGACCGCAACCCGTTCCTCCACGCCATTCTGCCGGGCGTTGTCGAGGGCTACCTGGCAGGCCGTTTCATCGATGTCGCAGCCCAACACCTTTTGCGCCCCCAGAACCGCGGCAGCCACCGCCAGTATGCCGGATCCGGTACCTACATCAAGGACGAGTCGCGGGCCGGGCGGGTTTTCATACAGTCCGGCCAGAGCTTCCAGGCAAAGGCGGGTAGTGGCGTGGCTGCCTGTGCCAAACGCCATACCGGGATCCAGAGTGAGAACGGCATCCCGCGGCCCGGGGGTAAAATCTTCCCAGGAGGGACGGATCACCAGGCGTGAGCCGATGCGCAGGATACCGAAATGCTGCTTCCAGTTTTCCGCCCAATCCTCAGCGCGGACCCGGCGAACCTCCGGCAGGCAAGGTTCCAGACCGGGGATTAAAGGCGCCAGCCAGGCCAGGCGCTCGGCGACCTGCTCCGCAAGCCCGGATTCCGAGATCTGCGGTGGAAAATACGCCTTGATAGTCAGGGTTTCCGGGACTTCGGCATCCGGATCGGGGATGACGAAGGTGTCCAGGGGACGCTCTTCCACGGTAATACCGGCAGATCCGAGTTCGGTCAGTTCGTGACAGACCAGATCGATGCCGGCGGCGGGTACGCTGATATTTATTTGCAGCCAGATTTCATTCATGCGCACTGTTTATCAAAGGACTACGGCGAAGGCAATAAAATACTTGACAAAAACCTTGTTAATCGAGTGTAATCCAGCCACCAATTTAATGAGGCCTATACCCTGCTTGGTATATTTGCCCCCGAATATACTTTGCGAAAATTTGCCGGAATCCGACATTTCATCCCCCTCCGATCGCGCAGCGCGGTGCGGTGCAAAGTCTTGCGTATTTATACGGTGGAAAACTTGCGGGATGGTTTTTTGTTGCTAATCTTTTAATGTAAAATTCATGAAATAAGTTCTGGCAGATTTTCTGAGCAGCGCCCCTGTTTTTGGCAACCGGTGTGACACTACCGAAGCAGCTTGCCACTGGGCAGATTCTTTTGTCAAACACCATGTGGTTATTTTTCGGGGCCGCTGCAAAAGCAGACGTACTGGACCGGACGACGGCAGGCAAGTGATTGTCCAAAGCGCGAATTCGAGACGTTAGATCTAAAATTTAAACCTTTTTCCGGAAACAGTGCAAACCCAAAACCTGACCGTTTCCATTATTGAAAGAAAGGAAGCGACTATGCGCGTACTCGTTGTTGAAGACGAAAAAAAGGTAGCAAGCTTCATCAAGCGGGGTCTTGAAGAGGAAGCATTCACCGTGGATGTGGCTTTTGACGGTGAAGAGGGTCTCTACCTGGCCGAAAATAACCCTTACGACATTATCCTGATGGACCTCATGCTGCCCAAAAAGGACGGCCTGGAAGTCATCAAGGAACTGCGTGCCAAGGATGTGACAACCCCGGTACTGTGCCTGACCGCCAAGGATTCGGTCGAGGATATCGTCTCTGGACTTGATTCAGGCAGTGATGACTACCTGACCAAGCCCTTTGCATTCAGTGAACTGCTGGCGCGCGTCAAAGCCTTGCTGCGGCGCAGCTCCAAAGACCGCGGAGCCGAGATCCATTTTGCCGATCTGCGCCTCGATCCGGTCACGCACAAGGTCTGGCGGTCCGATCAGGAAATCGATCTGACGGCAAAGGAATATGCCCTGCTGGAATACTTCATACGCAACCCCAACCAGGTACTCACCCGGGCCATGATCGCCGAGCATGTGTGGGATTACACCTTCGATTCATTTACCAATATCATCGATGTGTACGTCAATTACCTGCGTAAGAAGATCGATCGGGATTTTGACAAAAAGCTGATTCACACCGTGCGTGGCGTGGGGTACGTCCTCAAGGAGGGCTGATTGTTCTTCCACTCCCTGCGATTCCGGCTTACCGCCTGGTACACCCTGACCATCGTCGTGGTGCTGGTGGCGAGCGGGTGTGTCTGGTACCAGCAACTGTCTGGCAGCCTGCTACGGCAAACCGATCAGCAACTGATGAAACTGACCGATGAAAGCCCTGCCCTGGCGCAGGGCTTTTCTGGACAGGATCGCTGCGGGGTTTTTTACGATTTTGTCCGACGCCATCGGCAGGGGCATTTTTTTCGCCTGTTGGATGCAACCGGACAGCCGGTGTGCGATACCTGCGATTGCATCGACATCGGCACCGCCCCCGCGGTCAACCCGCGGAGTCTGGAAACCGCCGCCGCGCGGACCCCGGCGTTGGAAACCGTCAAGGTCAAAGACGCTGAGCATCCCATGCGCCTTCTGACCCTGGCACTGGACCTCCATGATGGCGAGGTGCTGTTTCTGCAGGTTGGCACCGGTCTGGGTCTGGTTCAGGAACCGCTGCATGAACTTCGCACGCTGCTGCTGGTATTCAGTCCCACGGCATTTCTGGTGGTGGCGATCCTTGGCTGGTTTCTGGCCGGCAGAACCCTGGCGCCGGTTGAAAACCTGACCCGGGCCATGCGCCGCATCAATGTGGACAGCCTCTCGCACCGCCTGCCGGTCCGTTCCTCCGGCGATGAACTCTCCCGCCTTGCAGAAACCTTCAATGCCATGCTTGGACGTCTGGAAGAATCCTTCCGCAAGATCAAACAGTTCTCCGGAGATGCCTCCCACGAATTACGCACCCCCCTGACCATTCTCAAGGGGGAGACGGAGGTGGCCCTGCGCTGGGCCAAGACCCCTGAAGAGTTTCGCAAGATGCTCGAATCCAGCATGGAAGAAATTGACCGGATGAACCGCATCATCGAAGACCTGCTGTTGCTGGCCAAGAGCGAGGGAGGCCAAAAACCTCTGACCATCAAGGAAATGAGCCTCAGCGACCTGCTGCAGGAACTCTATCTGCAGGGGCGTTCGCTGGCTCAGCCGAAGTCTATCGAATTGGTGCTCAACCCCAATGTCACCGAGGAAATCCG
This sequence comes from Pelobacter sp. UBA6093, assembly GCA_002435955.1. Taxonomy (GTDB): domain Bacteria; phylum Desulfobacterota; class Desulfuromonadia; order Desulfuromonadales; family Syntrophotaleaceae; genus Syntrophotalea. The sequence goes on along the minus strand of DIWZ01000033.1, from coordinate 113,480 downwards.
CATTCTGGGAGATGAAATGCGTTTGCGTCAGGTATTTCTCAACCTGATCGCCAATGCCGTCAACTATACGCCTGACGGCGGTCGGGTCGAGATTTCCCTGTCGGTGGCCGGCGAAGAGGCCATTGTCAGGGTCGCCGATACCGGCATCGGGATCCCCGCCGAACATCTGCCGTATATTTTCGATCGCTTTTACCGAGCCGACAAGGCGCGCAATCGGGAGGATGGAGGCACCGGCCTCGGGCTGGCCATCGTCGACTCTTTTGTCAAGGCTCACGGAGGGCGTGTCGAAGTCAATTCGGTTCCCGGCAAGGGCAGCGCGTTTACGGTATTCCTGCCGAGTGGGGGCCCGCAAACTTCACCCGCAAACAACCTGAGCCCCTCCTGACACTAGTACCCTGTAACCCATAATCTTTCGCACCTTGCTTGTTCTTTGCCGCGTCAGCTACGTTCCGATTTCAGCTGTTTAGCTACGGCTAGGCAGAAGAAATCGCGCCTTACTGACACGTCAAAGCCCTACGCAATCCCTCGAAAGCCTATGGGTTACAGGGTACTAGGAGTCTGTCGGACTATCCATGCGCCGACCGCAAACGTACTGCATCCGCTGGTTTCTCCCTCTGCGAGTTGACACATTACACCCGAATGATTACATTTTCAGCTGTGGCGGAAAATGCCGCGGATTTTGCAATTCGGCGACATACCGGCAGAAATCACCCATGCGGAGGATATTCATGAAGGTCACGTCTTGTCGTAGTTTGTTTGTTTGCCTGGCCATGCTGCTCCTGGCCGTTCCGGCATTTGCGGTGCCCGACTTTGCCGAACTGGCCGTAAAACTCAAACCGTCGGTCGTCAACATAAGCACGTCAAAAACGGTACGCTTCCAACGGCCTGTTTTCCCCGGACAGCCATCCCCCTACAACGAGTTTTTCGAAGAATTCTTTGATCGTTTTTTCCAGGGCCAACCGGCACCTCACAAGGAGCGCTCACTAGGATCCGGTTTCATCATCTCGGCCGATGGCTATATTCTGACCAATGATCACGTGGTGAACGGAGCCGATGTCATCAAGGTGCGCCTGTCCGACGGTCGCGAATTCAGCGGAACGGTGCAGGGCCTCGATCCCAAACTCGATCTGGCGCTGGTAAAGATCGATGTGGGACAGGAACAATTGCCGATTGCTGCCCTGGGTGACAGTGCCAAGCTCAAGGTCGGTGAATGGGTCATGGCCATCGGCAATCCTTTTGGATTGGAACAGACGGTCACCGTCGGCATCGTGTCTGCCAAGGGGCGCGTCATCGGTGCCGGCCCGTACGACGATTTCATTCAGACCGACGCCTCCATCAATCCAGGTAATTCCGGCGGCCCGCTGTTCAACGCTTCCGGTCAGGTGGTAGGGATCAATACCGCTATCGTTGCCGGCGGGCAGGGCATTGGCTTTGCCATACCGGTCAACGCGGCGAAAGCCATTATTCCGCAACTGCGGGAGACCGGGCGTGTGGTTCGCGGATGGATCGGGGTAGCAGTACAGGAGGTTACTCAGGACCTGGCGGATTCCTTCGGCCTGAAAAAAGCTCACGGGGCCCTGATAACCGAGGTTCAGGAGGGCTCGCCTGCCCAAAAAGCCGGCTTGCAAAGAGGGGATATCATACTTGCGGTGAATGGTAGGGCACTGGAAACTCTCGGCGATCTGCCCAAAATGGTATCGGACCTGCCGGTGGGCGGCAAAGCGCGGCTGACACTGTTCCGCGAAGGACGCCAAAAGGAAATCAGCATAACTATCGGCACACAGGAAAAAGCACCTGCGCCCGCGTCGACGCCGGCCCGGGACAAAAGCACCGAAATGGCGCTGGGCCTGAGCTTGATCGACATTACTCCGGAAGTGGCCAGCCGCTATCGCCTGAGCGTAGAGCAAGGCATTCTGGTGACCGCGGTGGAACCGGACGGTCCGGCCATGGAAAGATTACTCGCCGGGGACGTGATCCTGGAATTGAACGGCTCTCCCGTCTCTTCGACATCCGGGTTGCGCAGCCTGCTCAGCAAAATAGACAGCGGCAAAGTGGTACGTCTACTGGTTCAACGGCGCGATCAGACCATTTACACCACCGTCAAAACCAAATAATTCAACAGGGTGCACCAGGAAGGCGCAACCGATGCGATCGGTTTTTTTCCCCCGGCTTGTCAACGGCCCTTTCGGCGATCCGGCCCTGCATGTGCGCCTCGCCTACCGGGGCGAGGCGCTGTTGTTCGACTGCGGCGATCTTCACGCTCTTGCGCCCGGGGAGCTGCTCAAAACACGCCTGCTGTTTCTTTCCCACGCACATATCGATCATCTGGTCGGTTTCGACCTGCTGCTGCGTACCTTTCTGGCACGCGATCTGACGTTGCTGATGTACGGACCGGCCGGCCTGGCACAGCAGATAGCCGCCCGACTGCAGGGGTACACCTGGAATCTGGTCGATGGCTATCCTTTTGTGCTGACCGTGCGCGAATGGTTGCCCGAAGGGATCCGGGAAGTGTCGTTCCCGGCCAGGCAGGCGTTTCGCCCCCTATCCGAGCGCATGTTGACTTGCCACAATCAGATCCTGCATGAAACCCCCTGGTACCGGGTGCGGGCCGCCCGCCTCGCTCACGGGGATATCGTGTCGTTGGCCTTCTCCCTGGAAGAGCCGCTGCATGTGGCCATTCACAAGGATGCCCTTGAGCGGCACAACTATCGGCCCGGCCACTGGCTGAGCCGCTTCAAGGACCTGGTTATGCGCGCCGCCAGCCTTGATACGCCCGTAACGGCAGCATTATCCGACGGCAGCATGCGTTCCGTTCCTCTTGGCGAACTGCTGGATACTATCGCCTCTACCGAGCGGGGGATGAAAGTCGTTTATGTCACCGACTGCTCTCCTGTGTTCGGCAACTTCCGCCGCATCCTGGATCTGTCGCAAAACGCGCACCTGTTGACCATCGAAGCGATGTTTGCACATCGCGATCTGGAACGGGCGCGCCAGCGCAATCATTTGACGGCCTGGCAGGCGGGACGTCTGGCGCGTCTGGCCAGGGTGGCCCGTTTGCAGGTTTTTCACCATTCGCCACGCTACCAGGGCAGGCCAGATGATCTGGGGCGGGAAGCCCGGGCCGCTTTTGCCGGGGAAAATGCTCCTCCGTGCGCTCGAAACAACGGTGTTCTCCTGTGCTGAAGCACAGTGCATCGTCGTAAAATTTGTGTTAACTTGCCCGTCATGCGGCTGACTCTCAAACATCAGATTTTGATTGCACCGGCAGCGGTGTTGCTGTTGATGACACTATTGCTGATTTTTTTGCAATACACCTATATGGATCTGTCCCGTAAGCGCGAGCAGGCCGAAAGTGTCGGGGCTATCCTCATGGGTATTACCGAAGCCAACATTGCGGCACGGGTGATGGATGACTCCGTTCGCCAGTATCAGGTGCTGGTGAAGAGCGGGCAGGCCAGTTACGAAAATCTGGACGCCCTGCTCAGTGATCTCGATCAGGCCTATGCCCACCTGGTCAGCGGCCTGGATCGTCTGCGCAAATACATGGTATTGCCCGAAACACAGGCGCAGGAACTGGGGCGTGCGGTGGAGGCCGTTTATCCCAAACAGAATGAATTCAACATCTGGGTCTTTACAACGGGCATGGACCAGCTGCGCTCCCAACTGGTGAAGCTCAACGAGCAAACCAAGCAGATGCGCAAGGACTCGCCGCCGCCCAACAGCAAAGATCTTGACAGGCTTACCGACCGGGCGGCAGTGGTATCCGTATTTGTGCTGGGTGCGGCCATCCCTGTCGGCATCCTGCTGTCGCTGTTTTTCGCACGCGGCATTCTGCGCCGGGTGCAGACTCTCAGCGACAGTGCCGGCCGCATCGTGCGGGGCGATCTGTCTTCGCCTCCCGCCCCCAAATCGGTCCGCGACGAACTCGATGATCTGGCCCTGTCGATCAACCGCATGACCGATCAGCTTATCCGGGTGGTCGGGACCGAAAAGCTGCTGGAGGGAGCCGAAGAAGAACGCCGCCGCATCGCCATGGATATTCACGATCAGACCCTGTGCGATCTGTCGGGGATCCTGCGCGGATTGCAAAGCCTGGCAGCGGAAGGCGAATTGCGAAACGACGTGTGCGCCCTGGAGGAAGATTTATTGCGGGCCATTGCCAATCTGCGCCAGTTGATGGACAATCTGCACCCCCAGACCCTCGATATCCTCGGGCTCGGTGCGGCGCTGGAATCCCACCTCGAGCGCCACCTCGGCAAAGGCGACATGCCGGAATATCATCTCTACATAGCGCCGGAAGTCGATGATGCCGGATTGTCGCGACTGCAGAAACTCACCCTCTACCGCATTGCAGTGGAGGCTGTGCACAACGTCATCAAACATGCGCGGGCATCGCGCTACGAGGTGAATCTGGACCTTTGCGGCGACCAGGTGGTGCTATCCATCGAGGATAACGGCATCGGCTTCGATCTTGACCAGGTAGCCATGCGCGCCGGTCGGGGGTTGAACAATATCCGTGAACGTGCGCGGACCATCGGCGCCCAGGTGCGATGGAACAGCTCGCGATTTTCCAGCGGCACCCGTTTTGAACTGACCCTGCCGGTACCGACCGACGGCAGACAGGAGGACTTGCACCGATGACCGATGTGCGCATCGTTATTGCTGAAGACAATCCGCGTGATTTCGAATTTCTGGAACTGCTCATCAAGGGGTGGGAGGAGTCCTGCCAGATCGATCGGGCCCCCAACGGCATGGCTGCCCTGGAACTAGCGCTGCAACTGGACCAGCCGCTATTGATCAGCGACATCCAGATGCCGGAAATGAACGGTATCGAGCTGGCGCGCAACCTCTGGAAGCGCAAGCCCCAGGCGCGCATCGTATTCTGGAGCCAGTTCAAGGACGAAATGTATGTGCGCACTCTGTCACGCATCGTCCCCCCGGAAACCGTTTACGGTTATATCCTCAAGTCCAACCCACGCGATCGCATCGTGTCCGCCATTCGCACCGTGCTGCTCGATGAACAGTGCTGGATCGACCCTGAAGTCCGCAAGGTGCAGGGGCGTACCGGCCATAGCCAGACGGCCCTGTCCGATATCGAGTTCGAAGCGCTGCTGGATATTTCCCTCGGCCTGACCGACAACCTCATTGCCCAGCGACGCTACCTTTCACGGCGCGGCGTACAGAGCCGCCTCAATTCCCTCTATAATAAACTCGGAGTCGATCAGGAACAGTTTCATGGGGACAAAGTCGGGGACGCTTTCAATCTGCGCAACCGGACCGTTGCCGTAGCTTTGCGGCGCGGTTTGATCAACGCGTTTGAACTGGAGCACGAGGAAAAGGAGTTTCAGCTGTGGCTCAAGCGTTTCAAATCCGGGCGCGGTGCCTGAATCACCATCGGAAGCACTATCATTCATGAAAACACCGGCAACCCTCGTGGAACAATTCTGTCAGGCCGCCACCCGTGCCGGCGCACTAACGGTGCGTTGCGTATCGGCAGAGGCAGCGATTGCCTATATCCTCCGACATGCCGGCGGCAGCATCGTATTGCCGGACTGCCCCGCCGCCTTGCAGCTCAACCTGGCCGAGCGGCTGCGGGCTCAAGGCGGCAAAGTGATATGCGGCGATCTGTTCCAGGCGGCACCCACCGCTGCGGCCGGGATTACCGGCGCCAATTTCGCCCTGGCGGACACCGGCACGGTGGTGCTTGAGTCCACCGCGCAGGCCGTGCGCCTGGCCAGCACCCTGCCCGAGCGCCACTTCGTGTTGCTCAATCCACATAAAATCCTGCCGGATCATATGGCGGCGGTACCCCTGTTAAGACGCCTGCACAGCCGGCAAAGCCCAGACTTTATCGCGTTTATCACCGGCCCGAGCCGCACCGCCGACATCGAGCGGGTGCTTACCATTGGTGTCCACGGACCACGGGAGCTGCATATCCTGCTGCTCGATGAACTGTCCGACGATTTTCTGGAAAACTGAAGGAGTTCGTCATGAGCCGTCGTGCCCGCCGCTATCGCCATCTTATCGACCAGGCCCTGTCCGATGTCCGCCGTCAGGAAGCCTTGCATCGTTTTGGGGATGCCTATCTGGCAGCGCGCGCCGAGGCCTTCGCCGGCCTCGATTTTGCGGGACTGCGCCACGACATTGCCGACATGAAGGATACGGTACGCAATGACTGGCCCGCTTATTTGCACAAGTTCATGCAGCAGGCTGAAACGTCAGGAGCCAAGGTATTTCTGGCCCGGGACGCACAGGCGGCCAATGCCTATATCGCCGAACTGGCACAATGTCACGGCGCGCGACTGGCGGTCAAGAGCAAGAGTATGGCCAGCGAGGAGATCGCCCTCAATCATGGCCTGGAAGCCATCGGCGTGCGGGTGGTTGAAACCGACCTTGGCGAATGGATCGTGCAACTGGCCGGCCAGCGTCCGAGCCACATGGTCATGCCGGCCATCCACATGTTTCGCGACCAGGTGGCCGAATTGTTCGGCAACCTGACGGGACAACAGGAGTCGGAAGATATCGCGCATCTGGTCGAGGTGGCGCGCCGGACCCTGCGCCAGGAGTTTCTCAATGCCGACCTGGGCATCAGCGGCGCCAATCTGGCGGTGGTGGAAGACGGCAGTCTGGCTCTGGTCACCAACGAAGGCAATGCCCGCCTGGTGGCCACGATACCACCGGTTCATGTAGTGCTGGTCGGTATCGACAAACTGGTTCCCTCCCTCGAAGACGCCGTCAGAGTTTTGCAGGTGCTGCCGCGCAGCGCCACCGCCCAGGCGGCCACTTCCTATGTGACCTGGCTGCGGGGACCGGCACCCGGCCGGGAACAGCAGCGGGAATTGCATATCGTGCTGCTCGATAACGGGCGCAGCAAGCTGGCATCGTCCGAGGAAGGACGCGATGCCTGGCGTTGTCTGCGTTGTGGCGCCTGCGCCAATGTCTGTCCGGTGTACCAGGCTATCGGCGGGCATGTGTTCGGACATGTCTATGTCGGATCCATCGGGATTGTCCTGACGGCCTTCCTGCATGGCCTGGAAGCTGCCGCCGAACTGATCCAGGCCTGCATCGGATGCCGTTCCTGTGTCGAAGTCTGCCCGGCGCATATCGATCTTGAGCATATCATTCTCGGTTTGCGCCGCCGCCTGGCCGCTGACGAAGGGGTTGGCACCATAAAGGATCTGGTATTTAAACGGGTGCTGCGCAATCGCCGACTGTTCCACGGCCTGCTGAGAACCGCCGCACGCATGCAGAAGCCGCTGACCGGCAACGCGACAAGCATTCGTCACCTGCCGCTGTTTTTTTCCTCCCTGACCGAATGGCGCACTCTGCCGGCCATCGCGCCAAGGCCGTTGCGCGACCTGTTGGCCGAACAGCCCACGGCTACCGCGCCGCGCCTGCGGGTCGCCCTGTTCGGCGGCTGTGCCGCGGAATTTGTGCTGCCGGACATCGGGCTGGCGCTGGCTCGGCTGTTACGACATTTCAATATCGAATTGGTGTACCCCGAAGGGCAGAGCTGCTGCGGTATTCCGGCCCTCTATGCAGGGGATGCCGCGACCGCCACCGAGCTGGCTCGCCAGAATGTCCTGGCGCTGGCACAGACCCAGGCCGATGCTGTGATCACGGTCTGCCCCACCTGCACCTCCGCACTTACCAGGCACTTCCCCGACCTTTTGGCCGGCGACCCAACGCTTGCCGACTGTGCCACCGGACTGGCAGCTATCACGCGGGATGCTGCCGTGCTGCTGAGCGAACAACTTGGAAACGCTTCACCGGTTGCTCCGACGACCATTGCCGGAAGGGTGACCTATCACGATTCCTGCCATTTGAGACGCGGCTCCGAGGTTTATTTGCAACCTCGGCAGGTGTTGGCTGCAGCCGGTTGGCATCTGACAGAAATGGCCCACCCCGATCGCTGCTGCGGTTTCGGCGGGTCCTATTCGGTGCTGGGCCAGCCGGCCATTGCCCGTGCCATCGCCCAGGATAAACTCGACGACATCATCGCCACTGGAGCCGAGGTTGTGGCAGCGGATTGTCCTGGATGCCTGATGATGTTGCACGGCCTTGTAGAAAAGCGCGGGTTGCCGATACGCGTCGCGCATTCCGTCGAACTACTGGCCTCCTCTCTGGACGACCAGTGATTCAAGTTTGTTTTACCCCGTCCCACCCCTGCCTTCGGCATAATCCTTGCTTTTCCCAAAATTTGATTAACCACAAAACATTATTCACGCTTATTTTTTAGCGCGATGTCATCAGGCCCTTTGTCATGCCGGCTTGAACCGAAGACAAGGTTCAATGTCAGGCGTTTGTTGTTACTTCAAAGGGGAGGAAACCATGAAGGAGGCTCGCTTCAGGGTGGTATTTACCGGCCGTTTGGCACCGGGGATGACTCGTCGTCAAGTGCGTGCCAATTTGGCCAAAATGAGCCATTTTACCGCCCAGGCACTGGACCTCTTTTTTTCCCGGCAAACCGTCATACGTTCGGGTATCGATCGCAAGGCGGCCTGGCGTTGCTGGGATCTTTTCCGGCGGGCTGGTGCCCTGTGCAGCGTTGAACCTTTGGAACCGGTCGCTTCGTGCGACATGATTTCGACCCTTGCCGAAGTAGAAATCCCCAGGGCGCTCTGTCCATGTTGCAGGACCCCGCAGGGCAACACCGCAATCTGTACCACGTGCGGAGTGGATATGGCGATATGTCGCCTGACTGCACAGCCGGAGGCGTAAGCGGCCGAAAGGGTCCCGAGCAAAACCAGACAAGCCCGTGAAATCACTGTCGCCTGTAACACAAACCGGCACCATCGCGAAATAAATGGCCGTGCCCGTGCATGATGTTGCTTTCGCAAAACGACATGAGAAGGTTAAGCAAATATCTCGACCTGCAATGCGTAGTGGTATTTCCGGGGGACAGCCTGCATCAGGTTCGGGAAAGGCGCTGCAACGCGGCAGGGCGGCGGCATCAGTCGTGACAGCGGGGTCACCCTGCTTTCATACCTTTTGTGCGGCATGTTCTCTGCATATTTAGAGATATCAAATTAGTGCTGAGAGGGGCAAACATGGACATTCAAGAATTACTGGCATTTCCCTTGTTTTCAGAAGAACTTGGCATCGACCTGCGGTGCAGCTCCGACGAGGAACTGTTTAAATGGCTGCTGGCAACCGTGTTGTTCGGCGGACCGGTGTCGCATGATGTTGCCCGCAAAACGTATCGAACCTTTGAAAAATATCAATTACTTGATCCGGCAAGCATTACCCAGGCTGGTTGGAGTCACCTGGTGCATCCGGTGATGCAGGAGGGCGGCTATATCCGGCAAGATGGTGTGGCGGCAGGCAATGTACTGGAAATTTGCCAAACATTGCAGGAATATTACCAAGGCAGCCTGAACCAATTACATGCGTCAGCCGATAGCGCCGAAGACCTTGAATGCCACCTGAATTCCCTTCGCGGCATGGATCCGGTTGCGGCGAATATGTTTTTGCGTGAGTTGCGCCCGATATGGGCGAAGGCAGACCCCGACCCCTTGCCGGTTGTCGTGGAAATGGCCAAAAAATACAAACTCGACCTGGCGGACATGAACCGCAAGGACCCTGCATTTACCCGAGTAGAAGCCGCTCTGATTCGTTTGAAGCGAACCCGCAGCAAGCGTACGCGCTCATCCTGAAACATCCAACCTCATCTGTTTCTCCCCCCGGCAACTGTCTTTACCTTTGGTAGCCAATCAACGGATTCCCAGGCCGGAAATTCGATGATTTAAAGCCTTCTGTGCATGCCGGCCCGCTTCTCCACAAGTTATCCACAATTTTAATCCACTTTGTGGGGAAAAACACGTTCAACTGCAACATGAGCGTCTCCAGGTGCTGATGATTCTGGCATCCCTGACCTACCTCGCCTGCATGGCGGAAAACTTTTCCTGGGACCCTGTCGGACTATCCATGCGCCGACTGCAAATTCAGCTGTTTGTCCCATATTCCAGCTCCATTTCGGCCCATAGCTAATGCTATGAACCTTCAACCGAACTAACTGCTGTTCTCAACCATCCAAATTTTCGCTTCGACTCGGATAGTCGGAAAAGCTCCCAGGGCAATTTATTGCGGAAAAAGTCATTTATGTTTGTTAAAGTAATGGCGGTTCCTGCTATGCGGCGCTGGCCGATGGTTGAAAAGGAATACTGAGTGGGCTTTTTTCAGGAGGGAGGGGCTGATCAATGGATGTGGTTCTCTTAAGTCGGCTGCAGTTTGCCGTCACCACCATGTTTCACTTCATGTTTGTACCTTTGACCTTGGGGCTATCCATCCTGGTGGCGTGGATGGAGACTCGCTATGTGCGCACCGGCGATGATCTGTATCTGCGCATGACGCGCTTCTGGGGCAAACTGTTCCTGGTCAACTTCGCCCTCGGGATCGTCACCGGCATTACCCTTGAGTTCCAGTTCGGCATGAACTGGGCGGAATACTCGCGCTACGTCGGCGACATATTCGGCGCGCCCCTGGCCATCGAAGCCACCGCCGCGTTTTTCCTGGAATCGGTGTTCATTGGTCTGTGGATCTTCGGTTGGGATAAAGTCTCCAAAAAGGTGCACTGTTTCGCCATGTGGATGGTGGTACTGGGCTCCAACATGTCCGCCTTGTGGATTCTGCTGGCCAACGGCTGGATGCAGAACCCGGTCGGTTACGTGCTGCGAAACAACCGTGCGGAGATGGTGGATTTCGTCGCCATGATGATCAACCCTTACGGGTTGATCAAGTTTTTTCACACGGTTATTTCGGCTCATCTGCTGTCAGGCTTTTTTGTCATGGGGGTATCTGCCTGGCACCTGCTGCGCAACTCCCATCCGGAATTTTTCCGACGCTCCTTCCGGATGGCCGCCCCCTTTGCCCTGGTCGCTGCTTGCCTGGTGCTGTTCAGCGGCGATATGCAGGCCAGCGTGGTGGCCCGTTACCAGCCGACCAAGTTCGCGGCCCTGGAATCGACCTGGGACACCCAAAGCGGCGCGCCCATGAACCTGATCGCCTGGCCGGATACCGCCAACGAGCGCAATGCGGTGCAGGCCCTGCCGATACCCAAAATGCTGAGCTACCTGGCCCATAAGGATCTGAATTCCGAGGTCAAGGGGCTGAAGGAATTTCCCCCCGAGGATCGGCCGCCGGTACTGCCGGTATTCCTCAGTTTCCGGGCCATGGTCGGGTTGGGAGTGTTTTTCCTGGTTGCCGGTATCGCCGCGGTGATTCTGTCGCGCCGTGGGATGCTGATGCGGCATCGCTGGTTTTTGCGCCTGATGTTTTATGCCATTCCACTGCCTTACCTTGCCAACCAGCTCGGCTGGTTTGCGGCGGAAGTCGGTCGCCAGCCCTGGATTGTTTATGGACTCATGAAAACCAGCGCCGGGGTGTCTGCCAATCTGACCCCGGGAGATGTGATCGGGTCGCTGCTGGGCTTTACTTTGCTGTATGGTGGCTTGGGGGTGCTTGATTTCTACCTGTTGACAAAAATTGCAGCGAAAGGCCCGGAAGATGCCGTTACCCGGGGACAGGAGGCCTGACAATGACGCTACAAGTGATCTGGTTTGCCCTATGGGGGCTTTTGTGGGCCATATACTTCATGCTCGACGGCTTCACCCTCGGCGCCGGCATGCTGCATAAATTCCTAGCCCGTGAGGATCTGCAGCGCCAGCAGGTTATCCGCACCTTCGGCCCGGTATGGGACGGCAACGAAGTCTGGTTGATTACCGCTGGCGGCGCCACCTTTGCCGCCTTTCCCACCACCTACGCACTGATGTTCAGTTACCTGTATGCCCCGTTACTGCTGTTGTTGTTCGGACTCATCATCCGTGGAGTATGCTTCGAATTTCGCGGCCTGAACCAGGCGCCGGCCTGGAAACGCGGCTGGGATTGGGCCATCGTGGTCTCCAGCCTGGTCATCACCCTGTTGTTCGGGGTAGCCTTCGGCAACATCTTTCAGGGTTTGCCCATGGACGCCACCGGTTACCACGGCTCCCTGCTGACCTTGCTCAACCCTTACGGATTATTGACCGGCCTGCTGTTCATCGTCCTGTTTCTGCAGCACGGTGCCCTGTATCTGGCCATCAAAACCAGCGGTGACCTGCAGGAAAGAGCCCGGCGCACGGCTCGCACCCTCTGGCCGTTCGTGCTCGCGGTGGCAGTTGCCTTCCTGGCTTTTACCGCACCGGCAACCGCCCTTTACGGTAATTTTCAGGCGACACCTACCTTATGGGTGGTGCCCCTGATGGCCGCCCTGGAGCTGATTGCGGTGCGTCTGCTGTTGGCGCAGGGCAAGTGGCTGCAAGCTTTCGCAGCATCCTGCGCCGCCATCTTCCTGGTGGTGGCCACCGGCATCATCGGCCTGTTTCCGGATCTCATTCCGTCCAGTCTGGACCCGACCTACAGCCTGAGTCTGTCGAATTCCTCCTCCAGTCCGTACACCCTGGGCATCATGACGGTGGTGATAGCGATCTTTGTGCCCATCGTCATCGCCTACAAAATCTGGATCTACCGCATCTTCCGCGGACCTGTGAGTGATGCCTCGGAAGAAGGCATGGGTGGCAACTACTGATCCCACCTAGGAGGCCGTCGCGGACTATCCATGGCCGGCTGCAAATTCGACCATGGATAGCCCGACAGACTCCCAGACTTCCAGCCAATGTTTTTACATAACGGGTACGGCATCTGCTGTGCCCGTTTTTTTACGGATTTGCGACCCTGTTAATGGGGTGCGGCTTTTTTTTATTTGTCACGATAAATACATTCGTGTATGTTTGTTTTCTTTTTATGTTTCACGATAACGAGGCCCACCATGACAGTTGAAAACATTGATGCGGAAGACAGGCGGTATCGGACCGGCAAGTTCCGATGGACGACTCATCTAGCCGGGATGCTGGGCCTGTTGCTGATGGCAGGATGCGTGGCGGTCGGACCGGACTATCGGCCGCCTGAGGTCGGGATTTCCGAGACATGGCAACAAGGCGGGGATCCCGCACTGGTACCGACCAGGGCGGTAAATCGCCGCTGGTGGGCGGCATTTAAGGATCCGCTGCTCGATGGACTTGTCGCCCAGGTCGAAACGAATAACCTGGATGTGCGGCAGTCGATAGCCCGCGTACGCGAGGCGCGCGCCAACCTCGGCGTCGCCCGCGGGACCTGGTGGCCCGAGGCAAATGCCGAAGGGAGCGCCATCCGCCAGCGCACCAGCGAAAACGGACTGAACTCCGGCGGCGGCACCGAGACCCTGTATGGCGCGGGACTCGATGCCAGTTGGGAACTCGACCTGTTCGGGCGCATCGGTCGTTCGGTGGAATCGGCCAGAGCCGACTATCAAGCCAGTGAAGAAGATCGTGGCGATGTGCTGATCAGCATGCAGGCCGAGTTGGCCCGCACTTATTTCGATATGCGAACCTTCCAGGCGCGTCTGGCAGCGGCCGAAGGCAATATTAGCTCGCAACAACAGGTCCTGAAGCTGACCCAGTCCCGCTTCAAAAACGGGTTGGCCACCGGTCTCGACGTGGCTCAGGCGGAGCAGGTACTGGCGGCCTCCCAGGCGGAGGTGCCGCCATTGCGGGTCGGCCTGACCCAGGCCATCAACACGCTGGCGGTATTGTTGGGTCAGATTCCGGGCAGTCTGCCTGAGGAGCTGGGCAGACCGGCACCGATCCCGGTCCCGCCTCCCCGGGTGGCCATCGGCGTACCTGCCGACCTGTTGCGCCAGCGCCCTGACATCCGGCGCGCGGAACGGCAACTGGCAGCCCAGACCGCTCGTATAGGCGTAGCGACGGCCGATCTTTATCCGCGACTGTCCCTGAGCGGCACCTTCGCTTTTGAAGCCATCGATGCCGGGGATCTGCTGCAGGGCGGCAGCAAGGCTTTCGGGTTCGGCCCGACACTGCGCTGGCTGCTGTTCGACGGCGGCCGGGTGCGCGCACAGATCGCTGTTGAGGATGCCAGGACCGAGCAGGCGTTGCTGGCCTACGAGCAAACCGTGTTGAACGCCTTGAACGAGGTGGAAAACACCTTGTCCCAATACCTCAACCAGCGCACCCGGCAGGCGGCCCTGGATCGTTCTGTGCAGGCGGCACAACGGGCCCTGCGACTGGCGACCCGCCTCTACCGCGACGGACTGGTGGATTTCCAGAATGTTCTGGATGCACAGCGGGCGCTGTTTGACAATGAGAACCAGCAGGCAGCCGCTCGCGGCAATACCTCCATCTTCCTGGTGCAACTCTACAAAGCCCTGGGCGGCGGCTGGGATCCTGCAAGCAATGCGACGACTGATAATGCGACCGAAGAAACCCCCGAGGAGAACAAATAATGGGCAACGTGTTCGGAACACCTAAAATGTGCCTGGGCCTGCTGTTGGTGGCCCTGCTGATGACCGCAGGCTGTCGGGACCAGAACCAATATGTCGCACCGCCGCCGCCCACCGTAACCGTAGCCTTGCCGAAAAAGCAGGATATCACCCATTTCGCCCAGTATTCCGGTCTCACCGATGCTGTGGAGTCGGTGGAAATCCGCGCCCGGGTGGAGGGTTACCTGCAGAGCATTCATTTCACGGACAGTGCCCTGGTAAAAAAGGGCGACCTGCTGTTTGTCATCGACCCCAAACCCTATCAGGCCCGACTGGATGAAGCAAAAGCTACCCTGGCCATGCGCCAGGCAGAGGTGCGCCTGACCGAATCTACCCTCAAGCGTAAAGAAAGTGCCTTTGAAGATCAGGCGGTCAGCGAGGTCGACGTTATCGAAGCGCGGGCGCAGCGCGATCAGGCGGTGGCGGCGGTGGCGGCCGCGCAGGCCTCTATCGAGACAGTGCGCCTTGAGCTTTCCTACACCCGGGTTCACGCCCCCTTGAGCGGACGCATCGGACGACGCCTGGTCGATGTCGGCAACCTGGTGGGCGCGGGGGAGAAAACCCTGCTCGCGACAATCGTCAGCACCGATCCGATGTACGTCTACTTCAACGTCAACGAACGTGACCTGCTCGATTTCCAGAATAACTCCAAAGAGCAGTCGCCGACCAGCAGCAACGGTCGTACACCGATCTATCTGGGACTGTCCAACGAAACCGGGTATCCCCATCAAGGTAAAATCGATTACGTCGATAACCGGGTCGATGGCAACACCGGCACCATTCAGGTACGCGGCGTGTTCGACAACGTCGATGGCAGCTTGCTGCCGGGTCTGTTTGCTCGTGTGCAGGCTCCGATCCGCACCGTCGAACAGGCGTTGATGGTGCCGGAAGAGGCCCTGGGACTCGATCTGCAGGGGCATTATCTGTTGTGTGTGGATAACAAAAACGAAGTCGTTTATCACCCTGTAACCCTTGGGCCCAAACTCGATGGCCGGCGGGTGATAGAAAGTGGATTGAAGGCCGATGATCGGGTTATCGTCAAGGGTCTGCAAAAAGCCCGTGCCGGCATCGTCGTGCAGGCAGAAACCGAACCTCCGCAGGATACCCCGACCGCTGCCAGTGAAGCCGGTAAGGAGGGAGGGGCCTGATGTTCAGTAGATTTTTCATCCATCGGCCTATTTTTGCCGCCGTTATATCCATCGTCATCGTTATTGCCGGATTGGTGGCGGCTCGCACCTTGCCGGTTTCCCAATATCCGGAAATCGCACCGCCGACGGTGAAGGTAACCACATCCTACCCCGGTGCCAACGCCAATGTCGTCGCCGAAACGGTCGCCCAACCCATCGAGGAGCAGGTCAACGGGGTGGAGGGGATGCTCTACATGTCGAGCACCTGCACCAACACCGGCGAATACGCTCTGACCGTCACCTTTGAAGTCGGCACCGATCTGGACATGGCGGCGGTACTGGTGCAGAACCGGGTGGCCATCGCCGAACCGTCGCTGCCAGAAGAGGTGAAACGCAACGGCGTGGCAACCAAGAAGCAATCGACCAATATTCTGCTGATTGCCAGTCTGTTCTCACCCGACAGCCGTTTCGACACCCTCTACCTGAGTAATTACGCAACATTGCGCATCAAAGACGAACTGTCGCGGATCGACGGGGTAGGCGATGTAACGATCTTCGGAGCCCGCGACTACAGCATGCGGATCTGGCTCGATCCGGACAAGTTGCGGGCCCGCAATCTGACCACCGGCGACGTTATCGACGCCCTTCAGGAGCAGAACGTTCAGGTCGCGGCGGGCCAGATCGGGCAAAATCCCGCCCCGGCCGGGCAGAGCTTTCAGTTTACGGTCAACACCCTGGGGCGGCTCAAGGATGCCGGCCAGTTTGAAAATATCATCGTCAAGGCAGGTGATGAAGGACGCCTGATCCGACTGCGGGAAATCGCCCGGGTGGAACTGGGGGCCAAGGATTACGCCGGGCTTTCCCAGCTCAACGGCAAACCAAGTGTGGCCATCGGGATCTACCAGTTGCCGGGAGCCAATGCCCTTGAGGTTGCCGAACGGGTTGAAGCCAAAATGGCGCAACTGGCCGAGTCTTTTCCACAGGGGCTGGCGTACAGCATTCCGTTTAATACCACCACGTTTGTCGATACCGCCATCGACGAGGTGGTCATGACCCTGCTGATTGCCGTACTTCTGGTCTTCCTCACCATCTACGCGTTTCTGCAGGACTGGCGGGCCACAGTCATCCCGGCCTTGACCATTCCGGTGTCCCTCATCGGCACCTTTGCCGTCATGGCCGGCATGGGGGTCAGCATCAACATGCTGTCGCTGTTCGGAATCGTACTGGCCATCGGCGTGGTGGTCGACGATGCCATCGTGGTGGTGGAGAACACCGCGCGTAATATCGACGATCTCGGTCTTTCCCCCAGGGAAGCGACCATTCGCGCCATGCAGGAGGTGACCGGCCCGATCATTGCCACTACCCTGGTACTGCTGGCGGTCTTCATACCCACCGCATTTCTAGGCGGCATCACCGGTCAGCTTTACCGCCAGTTCGCCCTGACCGTCGCGGTGGCCACGGTGTTCAGCTCCATCAACGCCCTGACCCTGAGTCCGGCCTTGTGCGCCATCCTGTTGCGGCCGACCAAAGTCAGTCATCGCGGCTTTTTCCGCCTTTTCAACTGGACGTTTGAGCGTACCCAGAATATCTACGCCAGGCTGCTCGGTGGATTGGTACGGCGCGCGACTCTGACTCTGGTGCTGTTTGCAGTGCTGGCCGTGGCGGCGTTCTGGGGCTTTGCGCGCGTGCCGACCGGATTTGTTCCGAGCGAAGATCAGGGCTATTGCTTTGTCAGCATCCAGTTACCCGATGCCGCCTCCATGGAACGCACCCTGTCGGTGGTGGAACAAGTCAATCAGCGATTAGATAAGATGGATGGCATCGACAGCTGGGTATCCATCGTTGGCTTTTCCCTCATCGACGGTGCCGCCAGTTCCAACATGGCCACCATCTGGGTGGTCTTCGATCCCTGGGAAAAACGCACCACCGCCAACCTCAGCCAGGATGCCCTGGTGGGTCGCATGTTCCAGGAATTCGGCACCATTCAGGAAGCCAGTATCTTTGCCTTCGTACCGCCGTCCATCAGAGGTTTGGGATTTGCGGGCGGCTTTCTCATGGAACTGCAGGATCGCAGCGGGGTCGGCCTGACCACCCTGCAGAACGTTGCGCAGGACATGATTCAGGATGCCAACAGCCAGTCCAAACTGCAAGGCGTCTATACGACTTTTCGTGCCAACGTGCCGCAGTTGTTCGCGGATGTCGACCGCACCCAGGCCAAGACTCTGAATGTACCCCTATCCAATGTGTTCAACACCCTGCAAGCCTTCCTGGGCTCGGTTTACGTCAACGATTTCAATAAATTCGGCCGCACCTATCAGGTCAAGGTTCAGGCCGACGGGGCCTTCCGCAGTAACGCGGAAGACATCCGGCGCCTGGAAGTGCGCGACACCGCCGGACGTATGATTCCCCTGGGGACCCTGGTATCGGTCGACGAAACCGTCGGTCCGCAATTGATCAAACGCTACAACATGTACCCATCGGCGACCATCAATGGTCGCGCCGCTGCCGGATACAGTTCCGGCGAAGCGTTGACGCTGATGGAGCAATTGGCAGCAGCCAAACTACCGTCCAGCATGGGTTATGAATGGACCGGCATGTCCTATCAGGAGCGTACCACGGCGGACCAGGGGCTGTTCATCTTCCTCCTGGCGGTGGTCTTCGTCTACCTGGTCTTGTGCGCCCAATACGAAAGCTGGTCGAGTCCGCTGGCCATCATTCTGTCGGTGCCGCTGGCGTTGCTCGGCACGGTGGCGGCCGTCACGATGCGCGGCATGGAAGTCAATGTCTATACCCAGATCGGCATCGTGCTGCTCATCGCCCTGTCATCCAAGACCTCCATCCTCATCGTCGAGTTCGCCAAGGCCAAACGAGATGCGGGGGAGGAGATCACCGATGCGGCCCTGGAGGCGGCCCGTCTGCGCTTCAGACCCATTCTTATGACCGCTTTGACCTTTATTCTCGGGGTCGCTCCCCTTGTGATTGCCAGCGGCGCCGGCGCCGCCAGTCGCCAGGCGCTGGGCACGGCGGTATTTGGCGGCATGCTTTCAGCGACCTTTTTGCTGGTGCTGTTCGTACCCGTATTTTATGTGGTGATCCAACGAACCAGCGAACGACTGCGGGCAAAATGGTTGGACAAACACCCGAAATGACCATATCCTTAAGAAGATCCGGCGGCGATTTCCTCGCCGCCGCGTCTATCCCCGGAGGAGCCTGAATGGCCCGTAAAACCAAGGTCGATGCCGAACAGACCCGCCAGGATATTCTGGACGCCGCGCTGGAACTGTTTCACGCCAAAGGCTATTCCCGCACCACCCTGGAGGAGATCGCCCTCAGCGCCGCTGTCACGCGCGGTGCCATCTACTGGCACTTCAAGGACAAGGGCGATCTGTTCATGGGGCTCAAGGAGGAGGTCGAGCGCTCCACCGAAACGCGCCTTGAAGACCTGCTGCTGCTCTCCGTCACCAATCTGTCGGATATGCGCGACAACCTGCTGCGCTTGTTCCTGAATCTGGAAAAAGACGCTCGCTTCCGGCGCTACTTCGAACTGATTTTCTTTCGGGCGGAATTTACCGAAGAACTGCAGCCGGTTATGGAACAGTTCAAGCAAAGATGTTGGCGCATGCAGCAAAAAGACGCGGAAGATCTTATGCGTCTGCAGCAGGAAGGCAAAGTGCCGGCGCAGCTCGATTGCGCGCAGGCCGCTCTCGGGTTTCGTTGCCTGATCCTCGGCATCATCCATTCGTGGTTGATGGATGAAGGCCGGTTTTCACTGGCGGAGCAGGGCGGAGCCCTGGTGGATGATTACCTGCAAAAGTTGCGGGTAATCAGGGAATAGCTGCCTCGGAGGGGGGATGTACAATGATGGCACGCCCCGGTAAAGGACTGGAAGGTCATGACGATCGGCCAACCGAAGAGGGGGAGGAAGTTCAGCCTGTCGTCAGACAGACACATCCTGCTGCAAGACCCACGCATCGATGGCTTGGGCGACATCTTCGTCCAGATCGATGAAGCGCATGCCCATACCGGGATCGTAGGGAGACGCGTAGGTAAAGTCACGCTTCCAGATCACCTCGCAAAGGCAGGTCACACAGCGCCCCAAAGGTGGGATAGGAATTTCGAGCACGAAGCGGTCTCCCGGCTCACGGGGATTGACGGTACTGATATACAGCCCGGTCCCACTGATGTTACGGGCGTAGCCGAAAAAGATTTTACAGTCGGAGGGGTCACTCTGACGCACCACCAGCAAGGGACAGCTCAGATATTTGCGGCGCGTTGAAATTCGGGATAGGGTTTCCGTTGACATGACAGTTCTCTCTGAAAAAGGTCAGCGATCTGGCAGGCAGGGGGATACCTCCACCCTACAACACCTGGATTTTCTGGACAACCTGGTTTTGCAAAAAGCACAAGCCGTACCAATTTGCAAGCGTCGCAACAGATTCAGCTGTTTTTCGGGATCCTCGGCAGCAGGCAACCCGGCCCACTGAAAAAGGGGTGGCAACGCCTCCGTCGCAGTTTGTCGATGCCAGCCCGCCGCGGTCAGGCGATGAATCAAACGGGTTGTCTTGAGTCCGTCGAACCAGCCGTGCAGGGCATTCAGGCGGCCTTCAGCCCCTCCATGGTTGCGGCACAGTCCGGGCCAGACATCCTGCAACCCTTCCGTGACTAAAAAATCCTCCAGCACGGCACTGATGGCAGCGGCCCGTGCCAGCAACTCCCGCGCCTCGCTGTGCCAGTACTGCGTTACCAGTTGTAGCCATCCGCCCAAAACACCGTAGCAGCGAGGATCGTAATACAACCTTGCCGGATGGGGATCGGCTGCCAGCTGGGCGACGCTGCGGCCGGTACCGAAAGGGGTGCGGCAGGAAATCCTTGCCGAGGGATACACCACCGTGCCGGCTACTCCGCTGACCCCGGAGGTCTTGGCCAACTGCTGCAAAAAATAGAAATCTTCGCCGGCCTGGCGGCGATTCATGCCGCCGGCGCGTACATAATCCAGGGCACGGCAACTCATGGTACTGCCGACGGTATGAAACGCGTAGGGCGAACCGGCCAGTTGCAGGCCGAGTACATGGGCGCGCAGATACAATTCATAGGCCACGATGGCCCCCTGCTCGGTCTTATCGCTGGCCGCCGGGTGACAAAACGGCACCACCGCCCCGCCGGCTGCGCTGGTTGCGAAATGCTTACTCAAAGCCGGCAGATAATCGGCCCGGACCAGGGTGTCGGCATCGAGGGTCGCCAGTATTCGGGCCCCTGTCCAGTCGAGGCGTTCCAGCGCCAAATCGAACCCGAGTTTACGCGCCAGGCCCACGCCGCCGGTTTTGGATGGTAACTCCAAACCTTCGCTGGCGGCATCGATCCAGCTCAGATTCGGGCGATCGACCGCCGCTTCCGCCAGTTTGCGCAGCGTCCGATAATTGTCCTGCTTGTCGCTGGCGGCGGCATCCTGCCGGTGATTGACCACCACCACGATAAAAAACTGGTCGAGCAACGCTGCGGGGCTGGTTTGCAGACTGTCGAGGGTGGCGAACAGGCTGTCGCTTTCGGCCAGGGCCGGGATAATCACCGCCCCCTGATAATCGCAACGCGCATTGCCTTCGATGCGCCACGGACTTCGAAGGCCCCGCTTTTCCAGATAACGTTGTACTGCGACAGGCAGGGCCATTGTGATAATCTTGTATAAAGTCGTTGGGGGTTATGGGCTTTGGCACCGAGCACAGTCAGTGACCCGTACGGTTTATCTCAGGGGTTATTGAACGTGCGCAACAAACCCTGCAGCGGAGCCTTGTCGCCATCCAGCCAATGGATGACGACACCCTGGCGTTGCATGCGGCGAAACCAGGTTTCCTGACGCTTGGCGAACTGATGAATGGCACTGTTGAGCTTCTGAAACATGTCGTTGCGGTTCAGTTCCCCCCGCAGGTGCTGCGAGACCAGCCGGTATTC
This sequence comes from Pelobacter sp. UBA6093, assembly GCA_002435955.1. Classification (GTDB taxonomy): domain Bacteria; phylum Desulfobacterota; class Desulfuromonadia; order Desulfuromonadales; family Syntrophotaleaceae; genus Syntrophotalea. Next base: position 92,057 of record DIWZ01000033.1, on the reverse strand, counting down.
CAGGCCGTAATGCTCCATCATCGCATGGGAAACCCCGCCATCGAGCAGAGTTTGGACCTCGTCGACAAGCCCTTCGGCAAGACGCTGCTTAAGACGCTCGGTGATGCGGCGCCGCAATACGGATCGTTCCCAGTGCACCCCGAAAACCAGGGGACGCAGATCTGCCAGGGCAGGACCCGCATCGGACGCAGGCAGTTCCCCCTCGGCGATTTCGATGGCACGCAGCAGCCGTTCGCGATTAGCCAGATCCGTGGTGTTATGCTGCTCCGGTTTGAGAGCCTGTAGCCGCGCCGCCAGCTGTTCCATGCTCAACGAGGCCAGTGCGGCCCGCAACTGAGGGTTTTCAGGCACCTTGACCAGACGGTAATTGCGCAGCACGCAATCGAGGTACAGCCCGGTACCACCGACCAGCAGCGGCAACCGATCGCGACTGCGAATAGCCGCGTAGGCCGCGCAAAAGTGCTGCTGAAAATCGAACACGGAAAACTCGCTGCCAGCTGGGCGGATATCGATGAGATGACAGGGGATGTCGCCGTATTCGGACAAATCCTTACCGGTACCGAGGTCCATGCCGGTAAAAACCTGTCGGGAGTCGGCCGAAATGATTTCGCCGCCCAGAGCATGCGCCGCCTGCACACCCAGTCGGGTTTTGCCGGAAGCGGTCGGACCGAGGATAACCAACAGGTTGTACGTCATGATAATCAACCTTGGATCGGGTTATACTGAGGAATGGTTTGTCGCATGATAGGGGATCTGGCGCGCCTTTGCAACGTCGTGGACACTTCAGCGCTTTTCTTTGCGGACAAACTCTGTTAAGTTGGACGGTATTTTGATTAAGCACGATTCCATGAAAATCCAAGCAGTTGAGCCGATGCCTATGACTGGTCCAGATAAAGAAACGGATGCTGACGAACGGGGTTCCGTGATTCTGCCCCGTTCGCAACATACCATTTCCCGCAAGCATATCAACGAACACACCCTCAAGGCCCTGTACCGGTTGCGCAACAACGGGTTCAAAGCCTATCTGGTCGGCGGCGGAGTGCGGGATCTGCTTCTCGATCGACGCCCCAAAGATTTTGACGTAGCGACCGATGCCACCCCGGAAGAGGTAAAGAAACTGTTCCGCAACTGCTTCCTGGTTGGTCGCCGGTTTCGCCTGGCTCATTTGCGTTTTGCCGACAACTATATCGTCGAGGTCGCCACTTTCCGGCGGCAACCACGCCCTGAAGAATTGCCGAACGATCCTGCGGACCATTTCTTTTTTACCGAAAATGTTTTCGGTTCGCCTCGCGAAGATGCGTTTCGGCGCGATTTTACCATTAACGGCCTGTTTTATAATATCGATGATTTTACCGTCATCGACCATGTCGGAGGTCTTGAGGACCTCGAGGCCCAATGCTTGCGGGTAATCGGCGACCCCCTGGTGCGGTTCACCGAGGATCCGGTGCGCATGTTGCGGGCCCTTGAGTTCGGCGCACGGTTGGGCTTTTCCCTTGACGAGGGGATTCGGGAGGCGATTTATCTGCGTGGCCCACTGATCGCGGAAGCAGCCCCGGCGCGGATTCGCGAAGAGGTGATGGAGCTTTTCCGGCACGCGGTTGCCGGATCGGTGTTCCGCGAAGCCCAAGCCATGGGCCTGCTGTCCCACCTGCTGGCCGGTTACGAGGCGGATGCGGAAACCTTCGCGCTGCTCGACGGCATCGATGAGCGTACCCGCAAGGGGGCGCCTGTCGAAGAACATCTGATGCTGGCCGCCCTGTTCCTGTCGCGCTTTCGTCATGCCTTGTCATCCGCGGAGGACGCCACTATCACCGATGTCCTGCGCCTGGCCAATCTATTGTTGACCCCCCTGTGCGCCTATTTCCGTATTGCCCACGGGACCCGCGCCCGCACCCGGGATTTGTTGATCGGTTTTTTCCGGCTCAGCAAAGGACGCGGCCGACGCGGCGAAGCACGATTCTTGCACCACATCAGCACACCCAAGGCGCTGGAGTTTTTCGCCCTCTGGTGTGAAGTGTCACAACAACAGCTCGATGAGTTGGCGGATTGGCGGCAGGCCATCACGGCGATTAATGCGCCGCCTTCCGATCCTTCCAAACCCAGCGCTCGCCGCCGCCCTCGTCGCCGGCGGGGCGGGCAGCGACGGTCCCCCAAACAGGCTCCCACGTCGGAATAATCGACAAGGGCGGCAGTGTTTTACAGGAGACAGGTCTTGACCAGGCGACTGAAAGGGAAAAGTCATGCGCTGCCCCCGTTGTCAGGCGGTTGTTTCGAAGCAGGCCAGATTCTGTGAATTATGCGGGGTAAAACTCGAGCGTGACGCCCGGTCCCTGCATGACGAAGCGGTCGACCTCTACCATCGCGGACAGGTCGAACAGGCGCTGGCACTCTGGTATGAGGCCCTGAAGCTGGATCCCGCCTTCAGCCAGGCCCACTACTACATCGGCCTGGCGCTTTATGATCAGGGCGATCTTCCCCGTGCCATCAAAGCCTTTCGGTCGGCCTTGAGCAAAACCCGGGAACCCTTTCGCATCCTGTTCAAACTCGGTCTGGCACAGTACGGCCTGGGGGATCTTGCGGCCAGTGTCGAAAGTTTTCGCCAGGCACTGCAAGTCAACCCCGCCAGTGCCGAAACCTGCTACAGGCTGGGATTATCCTATCTGCGACAATCCGATCTGGCGCGGGCGCAGGCCGCTCTTGACGACGCCATCCGGCTCAATCCCAAATACACCAGGGCTCTTTTCATCCTCGGGATGATTCATTCCCAGCAAGGCGATAACGCACAGGCCATCCGGCTGTTCCGCGAAGTCGAGCAAGCCAGCCCCGACTATACCGAAGCCTGTTTCGAGCTGGGCATGGCGCTGTTGCGTCATGGCGAGCTGGAAGAATCCGCTGCCCAATTCGAAAAGACTGCCTCCAACAGCCCCCGCTTTACGCCCGCCTATTTCATGCTGGGCGAGACGCGACGGCGGGCCGGCCAGCTGGAAAAAGCGGTTGAGGCCTATCGCCAGGCATTGGAATTGAATCCACGCGATGCCGAAGGCTGGTTGCACCTGGCGGAATGCCAGGCACGTTTGGGCTCCCATAAAGAGGCCCGCGAAGCCCTGAACGAGGTTCTGTCCCTGCATCCCGGGCATCGCCAGGCTACGGTTCTGGCCGCCCAACTGGATAAACCTTCTGAAACGTCCTGATCAGGCAAAGGGTACCAGTGTGACGAACCAACCGAAACAGCGACTGCTCGGGGTCGATACCGGCGGCACTTTTACCGATCTGGTACTGGTCGACGGCCCCCGGGTGCGCACCTACAAGCTCCCTTCCACTCCCGACGACCCGTCGCGGGCGGTCCTTGAAGGGGTCCGTTTTCTGCTCGGTGAGGAACAGGCCCTGATTTTTCACGGCTCGACGGTGGCCACCAATGCCTTGCTGGAGGGCAAAGGTGCGCCGGTGGCACTGGTAACCACGGAAGGTTTCGGGGATATCCTGCATATCGGGCGGCAGCACCGTTCGCAGCTCTATGCCTTGCACCCTGTTGCGCGCCCGACCTTGGTATCGCGCGATTGTGTGGTGGAGGTACGGGAACGGGTACAGGCTGACGGCACTGTCGCCGAACCCCTGGAAGATGCCGAAATTCACCGGGTGGTAACTCGCGTCCTGGCCAGCGGTTGTACGTCGGTGGCGATCTGCCTGCTGCATGCCTACGCCAACCCGGCGCATGAGCAGAGATTGCAGCACGCCCTGCAGCAAGCCGGCCTGCTGGTGTCAGCCTCGCACCTGGTATTGCCGGAATATCGCGAATTCGAACGGGCGTCCACCACCGCGGTCAATGCCGCCGTCTCGCCGGTTATGGGGCGTTATCTGCAGCATCTGCAGCAGGGTTTGCAGGGGCGCACGCTGCGCATCATGCAGAGCAACGGCGGCGCCATCCACGCCCAAACGGCCGGCAGCGAGGCGGTGCGCACCATCCTGTCCGGTCCGGCCGCAGGGATGATCGGAGCCTTTGTCACGGCCCGGAACGCCGGTTTTGAGCGTATCATCACCTTTGACATGGGGGGCACCAGTACCGATGTCGGGCTATGCGACAGGGAAGTACCGGTAACCTCAGAAACCCTTCTTGCCGGTTGGCCGGTCAAGGTGCCGATGATCGACATTCACACGGTCGGCGCCGGCGGCGGCTCCATCGCCCGGATCGACGCCGGCGGAGCGCTGCGGGTCGGACCGCAAAGCGCCGGTGCCGATCCCGGGCCGGTGTGCTATGGCAGCGGCTGCGAGGTAACGGTGACGGATGCCAATCTCTATCTCGGCAGATTGCTGCCCGACCGTTTTCTCGGCGGCCGCATGCAGCTGGCCGAGGAGCGTTGCCGGCAGGCGGTTGAGCGACTGGCCAGACGTGCCGGGCTGCCGGCCAGACGTCTGGCTGAAGGGGTGCTGGAGGTGGCCGAGGCGACCATGGCCGGCGCCTTGCGGGTGGTATCGGTGGCAAAAGGTCATGATCCGCGCGAATTCACCCTGTTGCCGTTCGGCGGCGCCGGCGGCCTGCACGTCTGTTCGCTGGCCGATACGCTGGGCATTTTGCAAGCGTTGATTCCGGCACATCCGGGCTTACTGTCGGCCGTCGGTCTGGTGCTGGCCGACGTAATCCGCGATTATTCCATTTCGGTGCTGTGCTCCGGAGAGACCTCTGCGGTCACCCTGCAGGCGCTGTTTGCTCCCCTGGAAAACCGCGCCCGGTGCGATATGGCCACCGAAGGGGTTCCGGGCGACGCCTTGCAGCTGGAACGAGCGCTGGACATGCGCTATCGTGGACAATCCTTTGAACTCACCATCCCCCTGCAGGATAATTTCCGCGCTGCCTTCCACCAGCGCTACCAGAGCCTCTACGGCTTTCACGACCAGCAGCGTGAGCTGGAGATCGTTACCCTGCGTTTGCGCGCTGTCGGCCGTGGACCGCGGCCTGATTTAAGCAGCGGCATCGATCGCGCCGGTTCGCCGCAACCCGTGGCAACCGGCAGGGTGGTGTGGAAAGGTGACGAGGCAAAATGGCCCGTCTACCATCGCGGCGATCTGTCCAGCGGCAGTGTTTTGCACGGACCGGCGTTGATCGTCGAGGACACGGCAACCCATGTCCTTGCCCCAAATTGGCGGGCGCAGGTCGACACTCAGGGCAACCTGATTCTGCAACGGGGGCAAGTATGAGCGCAGCCATCGATCCCATTCGCCTTGAAGTGCTGAAAAACCGCTTTGCATCTCTTACCGAGGAAATGGGCGCGGTGCTGCAGCGTACCGCCTTCTCCCCCAATATCAAGGAGCGGCGCGATTTCTCCTGTGCCCTGTTCGACCGCGATGGCGAAATGCTGGCCCAGGCTGCTCACATCCCGGTACATCTGGGGTCGATGCCGCTGTCGGTCGCTGCGGCCATCCGCCGTGTCGATCTGGAGCCCGGGGATATGGTCATGCTCAACGATCCTTATTGCGGCGGCACCCACCTGCCTGACATCACCCTGGTCATGCCGATCTTCCACGGCGGTTCGTCGCCGGCGTTTTACCTCGCCAACCGCGCGCATCACGCCGATGTCGGCGGTATCAGTGCCGGATCCCTGCCGCTATCGACGGAAATCTTTCAGGAAGGGCTGCGCATTCCGCCGGTCAGGATCGTGCGCCAGGGTCGTCTCGATGGGGAATTATTGGCGGTCCTGCTGGCTAATGTGCGAACCCCGGTCGAGCGGGAAGGCGACCTGAATGCGCAGATTGCCGCCAACCGGGTCGGCGAACGCCGCCTGCTCGAAATAATCGACCGATACGGGCTGTCCGAGACCACCTGTTACGGCCAGGCCCTGCTCGATTACGGAGAAACCCTGATGGCCTCCGTGATCGCAGCGATCCCCGACGGCTGCTATCGCTTCGAAGACGTATTGGACGATGACGGGGCCGGTCACGGACCGATACCGATCCGCTGCCAACTGACAGTAGCCGGCAGTCGCGTGCATATCGATTTTTCCGCCTGCGCGGCCCAGGTCGCCGGCTGTGTCAATGCCGTACGAGCCATTACCCTGTCGGCGGTATTTTACGTGTTTCGCCTGCTGGCACCGGAGGATATACCCGGCAGCGCCGGATGTATGCGCCCGATAGCGGTGCGAACCGTACCGGGCACGGTGGTCGATTGCACCTTCCCGGCAGCGGTAGCCGGCGGCAACGTGGAAACCTCCCAGCGTATCGTCGATGTACTGCTCGGCGCACTGGCCCAGGCGCTGCCCGCGCGTATTCCGGCGGCCAGCTGCGGGAGCATGAACAATCTGACCATCGGCGGGGTCGATCCACGCAGCCAACAGCTGTTCGCCTATTACGAAACCATTGCCGGCGGCGCCGGCGGCGGGCCCCGGGGACGGGGGGCCAGCGGACTGCAAACGCATATGACCAACACCCTCAACACCCCGATCGAAGCCCTTGAACACGCCTATCCCCTGCGGATGCGGCGCTATGCCCTGCGCGACGGTTCGGGGGGAGCCGGGCAGCACCCCGGCGGGAATGGTATCGTCAGGGAGCTGGAATTGCTCGACGCGGCCCAGATCACCATTATCAGCGACCGTCGCAACCAAGGCCCCTACGGATTGGCCGGCGGAGCGCCGGGCCGGCCGGGGCGCAATGCCCTGCTGCGCGAAGGCCAGCTGCTGGAACTGCCGGGGAAATGTTCCCTGGCCGGTCGCTCCGGCGATGTGCTCATCATCGAAACGCCCGGTGGTGGCGGCTGGGGACCGCATAATACTGCCGGCGAAGCAGGTGATCATGGATGACCCGAGCGCGGTTAGCGACCTGCGCCAGTTTTTGACCCTGCTCGAGAGCCGCGGAGAACTGCGCCGGATAAGCGCCGAGGTCGACCCGGAGCTTGAAATTGCCGCCATTACCGATCGAGTCTGCAAAGGCTCCGCCAAGGGGCAGGCGCTATTGTTTCAGAACGTGCACGGACACCGGACACCGGTCGCCACCAATCTGTTCGGCTCAGCGCAGCGTGCCGCCTGGGCGGTGGGCGTCAACCATGTCGAAGAAGCCGCCGTACGCCTGGCGCAGGGGCTGGCCGATGTTGGCAATGGCGGTGGCGAAAAGCGCTTGCGGTGTCTGCTGCAACGGCCGGAATTCGCCCCTCATCCACAAACCCGGGGGGTATGTCACAGCGTGGTGATGGACCGTCCCGATCTTTTCCGGCTGCCGGTGTTGCGCTGCTGGCCGGGCGATGGCGGCCGCTACCTGACTTTGCCGCAGGTTTTTACCCGCCATCCGGAAGGTGGCATGGCCAATTGCGGCATGTACCGTGTGCAGCTTTCCGGCTCCCGGCAGGCCGTTGTCCATTGGCGGGGCAGCAGCGATGCGGCACGCCATTGCCGGGCCTGGCACGCGCGCGGGCTGCCCATGCCGGTGAGCATCGCCCTCGGCGGTGATCCGGCCATGATTTTTGCAGCGGCTTTCCCTCTCCCCCCTGATTGCGACGAGGCCGCGCTGGCCGGACTGCTTAAAAACCGACCGGTGGCCATGACCGGTTCCTTGCGCAGTGACCTGCCGGTGCCGGCCACCGCCGAATATGTCATCGAGGGTCTGGTCTGGCCGGGGGAAACCGGCATGGAGGGGCCGTTCGGCAATCACACCGGTTTTTATCGTCCACCGACCCGCGTGCCTTTGCTGCGCGTAATCTCCATCAGCCACCGCCCCGAGCCGATTTTTGCCACCACGGTAGTCGGCCCACCCCCCATGGAAAACTGTCATCTTGGCAAGCTTGCCGAACGTCTGATTTTGCAATTGCTGCACATCGACTTTCCTGACATTGTCGATATCCACATGCCCGTCGAAGGGCTGTTTCACGGCGCCACCCTGATCAGTGTCAGGCCAGGCACCTGCGGACGCTCCTTACTGCAGGCTCTTTGGCAAGGCGGCCCGCTGCATGAAGCGCGCCTGCTGGTGGTCACGGTCGACGGCGACCGTCGCGATCCCGCGGCTTTTTTCTGGCGGGCCCTCAACCGCATGGACCCGGGCCGGGATGTGCTGGTGAGCGATGGCCGCCTCGGCATCGATGCCTCGGTTGAACCTGCCGGATTGCAGGTTTTACGGCCGGATGAAAAGAGTACCGCCCTGGTGCAAAACCGCTGGGCTGAATACGGCCTTGATTAGCCTGTGTTGCCGCCTTATCCCCCTCAATCACGACGCAGTCATCGGCCAGGGCTCAGGTACAAGGATGCAGCGCATCGGGAAATGATATAAAATAGTTAAGTAGTGTCCATTCGGAAACCAAAAGCTCTCAAGGGAGGATGTTATGGCAAGAGGCACTCCACCCGACAAAATCGATCATATGCAGCCGGAAAAGTGGCAGGGACTGGTGGTGGTGCTGACCGGCAACGGCAAAGGCAAGACCAGTTCGGCGCTGGGCATGGTGTTGCGGGCCTGTGGTCACGGCCTGCGCAGCTGTATCATCCAGTTCATGAAGGGTGATCTGTATGCCGGAGAATGGGACGGGGTAAAAAAGCTCGGCGACCTTGTCGAGTTGCATCATACCGGCAAAGGTTTTTGCGGCATCCAGGGCAATCCCTATCCCTACGAAGAACATCGGGCCAACGCCCAGGACGCCATCGATCTGGTGCGCGAGAAAATGACCTCGGGGCAGTTCGATCTGCTGGTGCTCGACGAAATCAACAACGCCCTGCATCTGAAACTGGTCGACCTGGAACAAGTGCTGGATCTGCTTGACAACAAGCCTCCCCTGTTACACATGGTGCTGACCGGACGCGACGCCCATCCCGAGGTGATCGAGCGTGCAGACACTGTCAGCGAAGTGCGGGAGATTAAACATGCCTATCGCAAGGATATCGAACCCCAGCCAGGGATCGACTACTGAACTGCCCCCTATTCCTGGCCGCAATGAAAAACACCACGTGGATGGGTCCGCCAGGAAAGAGATCTGGCGCCTGCTGATGGTGCTGACAATGATGTGGTTGGCGGCCGGCTGCAGCCGCCATATCCTGTCGGAGTCCGCCTTAACGGCCGTCGATATGCCGGGTGGCTACGAGGAAATCAATAAAAGCCCCCGCTCCCACATCGGCAAGACCATTATCCTGGGCGGCTACATAAGTGAAATTATCATAACCAGAGAAGGCACCATCCTCAAAATTCAGCCTTACTCGGTGGACAAGCGGGGGGTTCCCAGGCGACTTATTCAGGGGGGCGCGGAGTTTCTGGCCCGAACCGACCGGCTGCTCACCCCGGATAAGTTCGGAGCTGGACATATGGTCACCCTGACGGGAACCTATATGGGATTGGAACCCGCGGGACATGACGGGGAGGATTATCGACGGCTACTGTTCCAGATTGTCGACATCCGACCCTTGCCGCCCCCGGCGCATTATCCTTACGGTTATCGTTATCCGTACCGGATTTACTGAGGAGCGCGCTTCAAACCGTCAGGCAACGGTGCCTGTTGGATCAGGGACAACATGGTGAAGTTTTCATAGGGGAAACGAGCAATTTTTCCCAAGGTCAAGGAAATCAAGCGCTTGCACGGAGGCGTAGGTGTCTACGCCGCACACGCAAGCGTGCGGATTGACGCAGAGATTGGGGAAAAGGGTCGTTTCCGGATGAAAACGAGCTACTATAAACGCGATTTCTTCTTGTGTCACCGGTGGAGAACCGCAACGTTTTCCCTGCCTGAAGCGGCGGGAAGAAACCTGCCGCAACCATAGGAGTCGGACATGAAAAAGCTATGGTCCGTTTTCGGTCTGCTGATACTCACAGGATTTCTAACGGCGTGCGGTTCCGTGCTGTCCAAGGATGCGCAGTATTCGGTCAATTATGAGGTCGACTATGCCCAGTTGAAAGCTGCACCTGAGAGATATGTCGGCAAGACGATTATCCTGGGTGGACTGATTCTTGCTAATGAGATCAGCGATGCGGGAACCACTCTCGAAATCCTCAAGTACACCCTGGACAAACGGGACGAGCCCCAGGATCCGGATGAGGTCAACGGGCGCTTTCTGGCCAGAACCAGTCAACTGCTCGATCCGAGCATCTACAAAGAGGGGAAGCGCGTAACCCTGACCGGCACCTTTCGCACAATCGAGGTTAAGCCCCTGCAAAAAGCCAATTATCCCTATCCGGTTTTTGAAATCGGCGAGCTGTACCTGTGGCCCGAAGTACGTTATCAGAGAGCTTATCCCTATTACCCCTATTACTACGATCCGTTCCCGTACTGGCACCGCTACCCTTACGGGCATCGTTATCCTTACTGGTGGTAAGGTCTGCCGGTACCAATACAACATCGACAGGAGAGAAGCAGTATGTTGAAACTCAAAGAAAAGGTTTTCCTCGGTGTCGCGATGCTGGCGGCGCTGACGCAATTGTGGGGTGGCGTAGCGACGGCCTCCGAACAGGAAAACACCGTCAATCAGGCCATCGCCGTGCTGGACAAGATTATGGAGATTCCTGAATCGGCCATTCCACCCAATCTGCTCAGCAATGCCTACGGCATCGCCATCATTCCCGGCGTCATCAAGGGCGCCTTCATCCTCGGTGGTCGCTACGGCGAGGGGGTTATGCTGGTGCGCGATAGCGGAGGCGGCTGGAGCAATCCGACTTTCCTGTCCATCGGCGGCGGCAGTTTGGGCTGGCAGATCGGCGGCCAGTCCACCGATGTGATCCTGGTATTCAAAAGCCAGAGCAGCATTGAAAATATCAAAAAGGGTAAATTTACCCTCGGGGCCGACGCCGCCGTTGCTGCCGGCCCGGTAGGACGGCGGGTGGAGGGCGCCACCGATGTGATGCTCCAGGCGGAGATTCTTTCCTACAGCCGCTCGCGGGGATTCTTTGCCGGGGTGTCCCTGGAGGGCTCGGTGCTGCAAATCCTCTGGCAGGACAATACCGCCTATTACGGGCGGGACAGTGTCACGGTCGAGGATATTTTTGCCGGACGGGTAAGTGCCCCAGCCTCGGCGGAAACCCTGCGCAGTACCCTCGATAAATATGCGCTTTGATGCTGTCATGTTTTGAGTCAGAGAAAAAGCCGCGATCGTTGCAACGAGTCGCGGCTTTTTTTATGGAAAATGGCTTTCCTGAAAACACTGCTTTGATCGCGCGGGCTTCCTCCCTTGCGGGACGAACACTACTTCTGCGCACTCAGTCTTTGCGCCGATAAGCGCAATATCCCGGTCGCGGCCCGACCCGGGGATGATTGCGGCAGGTATCGGGGCGCTTGGTGTAAATGGTACAGCGGCGAGTTTTCTGATCAAGAAATATACAGTCGTCGTTGGCCAGCCTGGCAAGGGTAAAAATCTCGCTTTTGAAGTTGAAATGTTCGATAAGACCTCGTTTGCGCAGCCTTTTGGCAATCTCCTTGGCCGGATCCCGGGCTTCGAAAACATCGACCAACTCCATACGCACCAGATCCTCGATGGTAACTTCCACGGGCAGACTGCAACAGACCGCCCGGCAGTCGTCGCACAAATCTTTTCGATACTTTATCCAGGTCGACGGCAAATCGACATGGCAGTTTAACCTGGCTTGATGTTTCATATGCTGAACTTCGGGGATGAAATAAACGGGGATTTTCCGGCGGGGTAGGGGAAAGACGCTCTAACCCGGAACTGCCGCAAATGATTCTCAACGGCCCGAGACTTTAATAAAAAGTACAGATATTTGCAAGGACAGGCCGGAGTTTCTGAGGAAATGGTGGGGAAACGCAGCCAATGAAAAAAAAAGCCTGCGTCGGTAACGCAGGCCATTAGTATGCAAATGGTGCCCAGAGACAGAATCGAACTGCCGACACGAGGATTTTCAGTCCTCTGCTCTACCGACTGAGCTATCTGGGCAATGCGAGTTCCGGTTATAAAGAATTCCCCTGCTGCTGTCAAGTAAAAACATGGCGGGGCGGTAAACCGGGCCTTTAAATTGCCACGGCGGTGGCTTGTGCTATCCTTTCATAGATAACAGTTTGCATAAAATGCCACCGCGGGCAAAAAAGAGTGTCGGCTCAGCCCGATGGAGGCATTCAACATTGATGCTTTCGCAAAAACTCGTAGGATGGTTGTGCAAAAATTTCGTCCTGCAAGGCCAGGAGGCTGTCGGAATTTTTGCGACGCCATCAACATGACCACCGGAATCGGACACCGAGAGGAGTCCCATGGCAACCGACCCATCCACCATATCTCCCTTTGAGGTGCGCGATTGTGCTCTGATCACCTTGTCGACAGGCATCAAGGTGCAAAACCTCAAAGAATTCCGGGATGCGTTGGAAAAAATCCCCCTCGCCAGTATCGGCCATCATTTCTGGGGGCGACTGCTGCGTCCGCAGTTCGACGAACCGGAATACAACAACGATTTTGCCTCCTGGGCCTATCATGGCCTGCACGACAAGCCGCTGGCCGAGCGCCTGAGCATGACGTTGCCGACGGACTTCGCCAGCCTCGAAGAATTGCGCCAAGAACTGGTCGATACCATCGAGCAGCGCCTGGATGAAAGTGAGCTGATCCCCTGGGCACGAACCGGCCAGCTGTTCTACTTTTTACATTCACAAATCGTAGTGTTCGACACGGGCTTGCGGTTTGACGAGCCTGTGGATCTGGTGGCCTACTTGCCGTCCCTGTCGACGGGTAGCATCTATTATCATTTCATCGACGCCCGCAGCCGCACCGAACAGCGTTGCGACGATTTCTCCGCTTGGCTGGGCGGGTTTGGCGATCGTTACCAAGGCCTGAGAGAACGCCTGTGCGGCTTCGACCCCTATTTTTCGTCCCTTGAAGAAATCCGCGTCCATGTCGCCGGCCTGTTTCAGGCATTTTTTGAGGAGCAAAGCTGATGGCCCTCCCCCAGAATGACCAGAATCAGGATTTTCTTACCCAGTATGCCCAAGTGACCGGCACCTCCGTGATGCAGCACCTGGAGCAGCTGGCGGCGCCCCTGAAAGGGGCGAAGGTGGTGCATGTCAACTCGACCCGCGAAGGGGGTGGGGTGGCAGAAATCCTGCAAAAGCTGATCCCTTTCAAAAAGGCCCTGGGGATCGATGCAAGCTGGGAGGTTATCAACGGTTCGTCGGCTTTTTACGACTGCACAAAAGGCTTTCACAACGCGTTGCAGGGCCTGAACGTAGTCATCCCGGAAGCCCTGTTGAAAGCCTACGAGGAAACCAATGCCCGCTGCGCGGAACAGCTCCACTCGATTCTGGAACAGGCGGATTTCGTATTTATTCACGACCCCCAGCCCGCCGCGCTGCTGGCTCACTTCCCGCAGCGGAGGGGGAAATGGATCTGGCGATGCCACATCGATGCCAGTCATCCGTTTCGCCCCGTGTGGAAGTATCTGCGACCGAAGCTGGCCGGTTACGATGCCAGTATCTTCTCCCTGCCTGAATTCGCCCAGCCGCTGCCGCACCCGCAATACATCATTGCTCCGAGCATCGACCCGCTGAGCGACAAGAACCGCGATTTGCCCGCGGCGGAAATCGATGCGGTTTTTTCGCGATTCGGACTCGACCCGGAACGCCCGATGGTACTGCAGGTATCCCGCTATGACCGGTTCAAGGATCCCGTAGGCGTGATTCAGGCTTTTCGCCTGGCCGCCAAACTGACGCCGCTGCAACTGGTGCTGGCGGGCGGCGAGGCGAGCGACGACCCGGAAGGTCTGGCGGTTCTCCAGGAGGTGCAACAGGCGGCTTCGGACCATCCGGATATTCATGTATTGCTGCTGCCCCCGGATGCCCACCGTACCATCAACGCGCTGCAGCGTGCTGCGGATATCGTCATCCAGAAATCGATCCGCGAGGGTTTCGGCTTGACCGTGGCGGAGGGGATGTGGAAAGGCAAGCCGGTCATCGGCGGCGACACCGGCGGCATCCGCTTACAGGTATTCAATCACTATACCGGTTTTCTGGTGCGCACACCGGAAGGCGCTGCCCTGCGCATCCGTTATCTGCTGCACCGTACCCAGTTACGGCGGCAGATAGGTGAGCGAGCCCGCCAGTTCGTCATGGACAATTTTCTCATTACACGTCACCTGCGGGAATACCTGACGTTGATGGTCGGTTTGCAGGGGGGATACCAGGAGCGGGTTGTAGCCGGCTGAACAGCCAGGCTCTCAGGAGTGTGTCGACAGACTCCTGGCAAACAAATGCGCTCCATGCTGAAGAAGGAAGGTTGCATCATGCTGCAAAACCAAGCCAAACGTCTGCTGATCATTTCCAACCGGTTGCCGACTGTCATTGGCCAGACCCGAGATGAATGGTCCATGAGACCCGGAACGGGTGGCCTGGTCACAGCCCTGGCCCCGGTCATGCGTGAAAACCACGGGATCTGGGTCGGCTGGCCCGGTTGCGGCGATGAAGCCCCCCTTGCCAGCCTGCTGCGTGATTTTGAAGCCCAGCAGGGTTACAAAATGGTTCCGGTACCTCTCAGTGAAGACGAGGTGGAACTCTATTATCGCGGTTTTTCCAATTCCGCCATCTGGCCACTGTTTCATGACTTGCTGGGTTTCTGCCATTTTGACTTGCCCCAGTGGCAGACTTATGAAACCGTCAACCGGAAATTTGCCGGCGTGGTCGCCGAACAGGTGTTTGCCGACGATTTTATCTGGGTGCACGATTACCAGTTGATGCTGGTCGGAGCGCATCTGCGGGAACTGGGCCTGCAGGATCGCCTGGCTTTTTTCCTGCACATACCGTTTCCTTCACCGGACCTGTATAGGCGCCTGCCTTGGAGAACCGAGCTGATCAGGGGGCTGCTGGCCTACGACCAGATCGGCTTCCAGACCTTGCGGGATCGTCGCAATTTCGTACAAACCGCCACCATGCTGGTGCCGGAGCTTGCCATAGCAAGCCGCCAGCGCCACCATACCCTGCTGCAACTCGGCGAGCGTACCATCAAGGTCGGGCATTACCCCATCAGCATCGATTTCAATGAGTTTGATGAAGGCGCGCGCTCTCATGAGGTTGAGGATGCGGCCTGGTATTTGCACGAAAATCTGCGCGGTCGCCAATTGGTGCTGGGCATCGACCGGCTCGATTATACCAAGGGCATTCCGGAGCGGTTTCTGGCCTTTGAAAGGGCGCTGGAAAAATACCCTGAACTGATCAAGCGCATCTCCCTGATGCAGGTCGTCGTCCCCAGTCGCACACTGGTGCCCGATTACGCCAATCTCAAAGAACAGCTGGATCAGTTGGTGGGCCGCATCAACGCGCGTTTTGGCCAACCGGAATGGATACCGATTCACTACGTGTTTCGCTGTCTGGAAAGGGAGCAGCTGCTGGCGCGCTACCGCACCTCGGAAATCGCCCTGATCACCCCCTTGCGGGATGGCATGAACCTGGTGGCCAAAGAGTACTGCGCCAGTTCGGTGGAAAACAACGGCGTGCTGATTCTGAGTGAGTTTGCCGGCGCCGCCGAGCAGCTCGGCAAGCATGCCTTGCTGGTCAACCCTTACGATACCGACGGCACCGCCGACACCATCTATCGGGCTTTCTGCATGGACCCGGAGGAGCGCCGGCAGCGCATGATGCATCTGCGCACCGAAATCCGCCGCAACGATGTGCATCGCTGGCTGCGGCGTTTTGTCGACTCAGCCGAGGATGATGACTGACTGGATCGGTAGCAATCAGCAACGGTTTGTTTTCACTTGCGTTTACGGTGGCGATCTGCTAGTGGTAAGAGCATCGACAACACTTTGAGGGATCACCATGCAGGCGCAGACGACTTTCCACATCAGCTCTTTCTTTTGGTTCGGGTTTTTTGGGTTCTTTATGAACCATCGACCCGCGGCTGGTGTCTGAGGACGTAGCGCCCCACAGCACTTTCATAAATAACCACGGGTTGATGCCAGCCGGCTCATCCGTGGTTTTTCTTTTGGCGGTTCAAGGGAAAAATGATCGGTAACCGGTCAACCTCCAGACTCCAGAGGAGCGAAAGCCATGATTATCGTCATGAATAAGGGTGCCGGCAAAGAAGCGCTGGCAGAAGTCAAAAAACGCATCCGCGAACTCGGCTACAAGGCTCACGTCATCCACGGCGAAACGCGTGACGTGATCGGGGCTATTGGCGACGAGCGCGGCAAGGCGGTGCTTCAATCGCTGGAGTCGATGCCCGCCGTAGAGGCCGTGGTACCGATTCTCAAGCCCTACAAACTAGCCAGCCGGGAGATCCGCCCCGAACCGAGCGTCTTCGACTTGGCGCCGGGGGTCAGCATCGGTGGCCGGGAAGTGCTGGTCATGGCCGGTCCCTGTTCGGTGGAAGGGGAAGCTCAGTTGCTGGAAACGGCCCGGGCTGTCAAGGCCGCCGGCGCCAAAGTTCTGCGCGGCGGCGCCTTCAAGCCCCGCACCAGCCCCTACGCTTTCCAGGGACTTGAAGAGGAAGGGCTCAAACTGCTGGCGGCCGCACGCGAGGCCACCGGCCTGCCTATCATCACCGAAGTGGTCAACCCCCGCGACGTCGATCTGGTGGCGCGGTATGCCGATATTCTGCAGGTCGGCGCCCGTAATGTGCAGAACTTCCCGCTGCTGCGCCTCCTCGGTCAGCAGGACAAGCCGGTACTGCTCAAACGCGGCATGGCAACCACCATCCAGGAATTTCTGATGAGTGCCGAATACATCCTCTCGGAAGGCAACCAACGGGTGGTGTTGTGCGAGCGCGGCATCCGCACCTTCGAGACAGCCACTCGCAACACCCTCGATCTGTCGGCTGTACCGGTGCTGAAAGAGCAGACCCATCTGCCGGTGGTGATCGATCCATCCCATGCCACCGGTCATGCCAATCTGGTGCCGTCCATGTGTTATGCCGCGGTCGCCGCCGGCTGCGATGGGCTGCTGGTGGAGGTTCACAACGATCCGGAAACGGCCTCCTGCGACGGCCCCCAGTCTTTGACACCTGCAGGATTTGCCGCCGTCATGGAAAAACTGCGCCGCTTCGCCGCGGCAGCCGACCGCGATCTGTAAGATCCGGTCCCCGGGAGATACGCCATGTTCATGATTCCCCTGACTCAGCCTGAAAGCGTTGCCCTGGTCATCCACGCGCTGCGCATCGCCGGTGGAGAAGCCGATTGCAGCACCTGCCCGGTGCGGCGGGTATGCATGAAACAATGCCTGGCCATAGCCGCATCCGTCGACAGGATGCTGCAGGACGGCACCCTGCCTGTGGTCGGTGATGCTCCCGCAGAGGAGCCGCCACCCGATCCACCCGCACCGTCTCCAGGCCCCGCCCACCTCAAGATCGTCAGGTAACCGCACGGGTCAGTTACCTGTGGCCGGCCTTCTTACTTATTGAAAGGCCGGCCGTTTTTTTGTATAGTTGCCTATTTTTCGGAATCATCGATAACCCTTTTTAAAAATCCCTTCCAGTCTGTGGGAAAACCCGCGGAATCGATCTTCCGGATGCGGATTGTCGCTTTATCCACAATGTAAAAATCCAGGGCGTGCATACGGAGCAAGGATCGCCATGGGGCATCTGCCATGACGAACCGCCCGTTTTGCATCCCGTAACCGCAAGGAATCTCCATGAAGGTCCTTATTACCGACGAAATTTCCCAGGAAGGTCTGCAACCGCTGCTCGACGATCCGCGCATTGAGCTCGAGGTGCGCCTGGGACTTACTCCTGAAGAACTGCATCGCATTGTCGGCCGCTTCGATGCCATCATCACCCGTAGCGGCACCACCGTGGACGCAGCATTGCTCGATCACGCCCGCAGCCTGAAAATCGTAGCCCGGGCCGGGGTCGGCATCGACAATGTCGATGTCGATGCGGCCAGCAGTCGCGGCATCATTGTGGTCAATGCACCCTACGGCAATGTCAATTCCGCCGCCGAGCATACCATGGCGCTCATGCTGTCTTTGTGCCGCAATGTGCCGGTCGCCAACGCCTCCCTTAAGGTGGGAGAGTGGAAGCGCGCACCTTTTACCGGCTGCGAACTCAAGGACAAGACCCTCGGCATTATCGGCCTGGGGAAGGTCGGCGGTCGCGTGGCGTTGCGCGCCAAGGCCTTTGAAATGAACGTTATTGCCTACGATCCCTATATTTCGCCCAAGCGGGGAGACGACCTCGGTGTCAAGCTGGTGAGCCTGGAGGACCTCGTGCGCTATGCGGATATCCTGACCCTGCATTGCCCCCGCAATCAGGAAACCATCGACATGCTCAACGCCCGGCATTTCGAGGCCATGAAGGACGGCGTCATCATCGTCAATTGCGCCCGCGGCGAAATCGTCAACGAAGCCGCCATGCTCGCGGCCCTGCAAAGCGGTAAGGTGCGGGGTGCGGCTTTCGACGTATTCAGTGAGGAACCGCCCACCTCGGAACTGGTCAAGCAATTGATCGACCATCCGTGCATGGTGGTCACCCCCCACCTGGGAGCCAACACCTTCGAGGCGCAAAAAAACGTGGCGGTCGATGTCGGCAAGGAGATTGTCCGCTACCTGGACGGCCAGCCTTTGGAAAGCGCCGTCAACATCCCGAAGTTCGATGCAGATTTGATGCAGGTCATGCAGCCCTTCCTGTCATTGATTCAGCAAATGGGCGAGTTCATCGTGCAGCTGGCTCCGGCCAATCCGAGCAAAGTGACCTTTACCTACAACGGCAAACTGGCCCGTTATGACTGCTCGCCGCTGACCGTCTGCGGGCTGGCGGCCCTGCTCAACCGCTCCACCGAGCAGGATGTCAACATGGTCAATTCGCAACTTATCGCGGAGCAGATGGGGATCACCGTGGAAACGGTATGCTCCACCGAAGCCGAATCCTTCTCCAATCTGATCACCATCTCTTTGACCACCCCCGCAGGCAAGCGCACCGTGGCCGGCACTATTTTCGAGGGCCTGCCCAAAATCGTCAAGATGCGGGATTTCAACACCGACTTTCAGCCTGAGCAGCACATGCTGGTTATCTGCTATGCGGATAAACCGGGCCTGATCGGGAAAATCGGCACCATCCTCGGCGAAGCCGGTATCAATATCGGGTCCATGAACCTTGGACGCCGGGCCAAAGCCGGCGAAGCCATGGTGGTGCTGTCCGTGGATACACCGGTCTCCACCGAAGTTCTGGAGCGGCTTTCCGCCAGTGTCGACGCAGCGTTCATTCGCAGCATCCACATGGAAAACAGCATCTGCGGCGACTGATCGCCCGATCGGTACAAGTGAAAAAAAAAAGCGGCTCCTTGCGGGGCCGCTTTTTTTGTAAACAGAGTAAAACTATTCTGGTTATGCACTTGGATCCAGTGATTTGACTTGCCCTTTTAACTTTTAGGCCTCTGAGGCAATAAAACCGGAATCTAAAAGCTTGAACCACGAAGATCACGAAGATCACGAAGGAGAAAACTAAGGTAAGAGAAAACTATAAGGGTGTGTTTTGTAAGTATTTCTTCGTGCTCTTCGTGTCCTTCGTGGTAAAAAATAAATTTGGTTGTCCACTACACGCCAGCGATGCACAGGCTTTCGAAGAATTGGGGCAACTTGAGATGGACTTTTAGCGACGCCATCCACCATCAGCTGAACAATCCGGCAGGGCAGGGGGGCAACAATCCCTGGGCCTCGGCCCGGGCAAACAGTTCAGAAACCGCCGCAGCGCCTTCTTCCCCCAAATCCCGCGTAAATTCATTGACATACAGCTTTATATGTCCATCAAGGACCGCATCGCCGGTTTCCTGGGCGTGACGGCGGATAAAGTCCCGCGCCGCAGCGGGGGCGCCGTGCAACACATCGATGCTGCGTACTATGGCCTGCTCGATAAAATCCAGGGTCGGGCGCCCGAGACGCCGCTGCGCGACGATGCCGCCCAACGGCAAAGGCATACCGGTCTGCGCTTCCCACCAGATACCGAGATCGACCAGCTTGACCAGACCCCGAGTTTCGCAGGTGAAGCGCGCTTCATGGATAAGGACACCGGCATCGACCCGTCCGGCGGCAACCGCCGCCTCGATGGCATGGAAGGGCATCTCCACCAGACATGCCGGGGCCACCCCATACAGCTGCAGTAAAAGACTTGCCGTGGTCAGGCGTCCTGGCACGGCGATGCGCAGCCCCGCAAGACATTCGGAGGCAAACGGCTCACGGGCCACCACCAAGGGACCACAACCGCGGCCGAGAGCGGCACCGCTGCGCAGCAAAACATAATCATCGCGCAGATGACCATAGGCATGAAAAGAAATCTTGGTGATATCGAGGGCGCGGGCGGCCGCCAGCCGATTGAGGGTGGCTACATCTTCGATGCGCAGACGCAGAGCCAATTCGGGCAGCGGCACATGACCGTTCAGCAGACCATAAAAAATGGCCGTGTCGTTGGGACAAGGAGAAATCCCCAGGGAGAGACTGCGCATCAGGCCAGCAGCATCGGCGAAAACCAGCCGCGCAGCAAAGCCACCAGGGCCTGCTGGGCCGTTTCAGCCGCTCCTTGCAGGTCCCAGCGGGCCAGGTCACGCTCCTCTACCATATTGGACACACCCCGAAGTTCCAGAAACGGCACCTGGTACTGCCGGCAAATCTGTGCCACCGCAGCGCCTTCCATATTCTCGCCGAGACCGCCGGTACGTGCCTGCATCTCCAGACCGGACTGCAAGGTACCGGAACAGGTGGAAACCGTCACCAGCGCCCCGATCCCGAGATTAAGACCTTCTTCCCGGGCGAACCTTTCAAGGTAGGGGCGGGCGTTTTCCAGCAGTTTCGCATCGGCCTCAAAGTGACTTTCCAGCCCGTTGCCTTTGCTGCGCAACAGGGAAAAGCCCAATGTAGCGAAAGCCCTGAAACCTTCAGGGGTCAGCACCCCCTCATCCGCACAAATCTCCTGGCTGGCCAGGATCAGGTCACCGCGGTTCAGGCCCTGGTCGGGATAGGCGCCGCAACAGCCGGTTATAATCAGGGTCTCGGGTTTATAATGCTCAAGCAAAGCGGTCACCGCCGATGCGGCATTGATCTTGCCGATGCCGGTGTGCAGCACCCCCACCTTGCGGCCGAACAGGTGGCCGCAATAAAGCTCCCGGTGCCCGCAACGCTTTACCTCGCAGGGAAACAACCGGCGACGCAACATCCAGGTCTCATCCGGCACCGCAGCTACGATGGCGACCATGCTCGCCTCCACCCTGGCACGAGTTGCATCATGGATGAAACCAACCCTGCCGGATAAGATCGCGACGCAATACCACACCCTGCTTGCTGACCATGCCGCGATACCAGAATCGGTCGTCCCGCAGGGGCAGGTTCTGGGGAGCATCCAGACGTTTAGGGCAGTCGACCAGATTGTGGCTCAATCGCCGGTCCGCGTCGGCCACCACTTCGGTAAGCTTGCGGGCCAGCAGTGGAGGAACCCCTTCGATGACATACTGGATCAGGTCTCGCAGACGCAGACCATCCTGGTAATCCTCCAGGTTGCCTTCAAACCCGGCTTCACACTCCTGTACGAAGTCGTTCCAGCTCAGCAGCAGATCACCGAATTCCTCCTCGGCCAGGCCGGAAAATTCCGGATGCTCTTCCAGCCGCAGGGCAATCAACTGCTGCTCCTTTTGCGACAGAAAAAAAGACAGGTCATCCTCCACCGGGTACATCTCCAGCACCTCGGTGAGCTCCAGGCAAAAATGCAGATAGTCGAGATCCTGTTCCTGGAAGGACGCCAATTCTTTCGGCATGGTCTTGGGAGGGTAACAGAGCAGCGACAGATGATCATGCCCCAGGTCGGAGGTGAACAACTGCTCTACATTGTAGGTTAAACCGAAACGCCCCAAGGTATCCATGACCCGGATATGGTTACAGGTAAAACAGGTGAAGACCTTCTCTTCGGAGTAAAACAGCTCCATGCCCACCTGGTTGTTGGCCAGACCGAATCCGACAAAACCGTCATGCACCAGACGCGCAAAATAAGGCTGGATCGCCTCGAGGATCTCTTCTTTGGGCATGTAGGGGGAATAAAAGAGCAGGGGCTCGGCGCTCTCCTCGGTCGGTTGCGCTTCTTCATCGGCATAATATTCCAGAATGAAAAAACACTCGTCGGGCATGACCGCGGCAAAGGCGTGAAACAGCTTTTCGATTTTTCCGACACCCGCCATAACGGTAAAGCGGTAAGAGTCGCTGGAGTTTTCCAGCAGGCTGAAGGCATATCCCTCCCCCAGCCGACGCAGCCGGCGCCTTTCGCTGGCCCAGGGGCTGATGCCAAGGGGAAATTCAAAAGTTGTGAGCGACAAGTGGATACTTCCTTCCTGAGAGTTCTCTGAACGCCCCGATGCAGCGCCGCCAGGGAAATCGGTATCATGGGAAAAAACCAGACTCGGAGCGTATTTGCTACCCGTTTAAGGTAGTGGATTGCCTTCAGAAAGTCAACGCTTCCAGGTTTATATGTGTCAGAAGAAATCAACCGACAATGGGTGCCGGAATGAATAAAATAGAACCATGTCTCCTATTGGCAGGATTTTCCCTTGACTAATCTTTGTCCATAGTCGAATAATCAGGCGTTTGTCTTTGCAGGGCATGAAACGAGGAGGAAACATGAAAACAGCGCTGGCACGGACCATTCTCTCGTGGATTTTGGTTGTTTGCATCACCACGCCCGCTTTGTCTCAAATCCCCCGCGGCAACCTCGCACCTGATTTTAAACTTCGCAATACTGCCAAAAAAACGGTTCGTCTTTCGGATTATGAAGGCCGCCCGGTGATACTGGTCATCGGCACCACCTGGTGTCCGGGGTGCAAGGATCAAATGTCCGAACTGGAGAAAATCAGCCAGTTTCTCGACGACAAGGGGATTCCGGTTATCGATATCTTCATCCAGGAAAACGCCAAAGCCGTCAGCAATTACCTGAAGGGTAAAAAGCTTCCCGCCTCCTTTGCAGCTCTGCTGGATGACGGTCAGGTGCATCGCGCCTACAAAGTGTACCCCATCCCCAGGCTGCTGATTCTGGACGGCTCCCGACGGGTGGTGCAGGACACTCTGGGCCTCGATGGCGAAGAATTGACCCGCATCCTCGAGAAGTTGGTGGAGCAACAGGATCCACAGGCTCCCAGGTAAAGTGTTGTACGTCGATACAAGCTGTAGTGCTTCCTCACACCTGCGCCGGCATCTCGCTTTCCCGCGCAAACCGGAAGAGCGGCAGGACCTGCAGGGTGGGCAGCGGTTGGCTTTAAAATAAACAGGAGAACCTCCCGGGAGGGGATTTTAAACTTAAAAAGGAGGTGATGGATTGCAACCGCAACGCTCAATCGAGCGGACCGCCCGATGGACGGGGGTCCATAGCGATGAGAGGCGTTGCAACGGGCCGTCCAGGTCTGTCCCGGGGCCGCTTTTTTCGGCGGCAACCGTTTTCGACTTGGATTTCGAAGCGAAAACGGGAGACTCATTTTGTTCGTCATGCACAATCAAATCAATGTAGTGAACTTAATTATCAGGTGGAGGTAACATGCGTAAGTTAATTTGTAGCATTGTGATGCTGGCCGTTGTGCTGAGCGCCGGTTCGGCCCTGGCTTGGTCCCCCAAGCTGGAAGTAAATGAAGACGTCTGGATGCAGATCGGCTTTCTGGGCCAGATTCAGTTCGAAGCCGTCGAGGACGGCAGTGGCAACAACGATAAATGGAGCAACGACTTCTTCGCTCGCCGCGCTCGCATCTTGGCCCAAGGCTCGGTACACAAGAACGTCAAGTTCTTCTTCGATACCGACGTGCCCAACGCCGGCAAAGACGATGTGGAAGACAGTAGCGACCTGGTCTGGAACGACGGCTTCATCGATCTGCAGTTCATGCCCGAGTTCAACATCTCTTTCGGCCGCATCCTGGTGCCATTCTCGGTGGAGAACAAGGCTTCGGCGGCACTGCTGCTCGGCATCGACTACAACGTCAACGTGACCAAAGTACCAACCGTCATAGATCGTGCTTTCTGGCGGGACGACGGCATCGAGGCGCGCGGCATTCTGCTTGACGGCCTGATCGACTACCGCGTCGGCGTCTTCCGCGGCGAGCGTGATTCCGTAGTCAACGGCGATGACAACCTGCGCAGCACTGGTCTGGTCATGATCAACCTTGGCGACGCCCAGCCCGGCTGGTTTTACAACATGAACAGCCTCGGCTCCCTCAAGGTGCTCTCTTTCAGCGCCGGCTACGACTATATCGGCCTCGGTGGCGCTGGCATCGAAGACCACAAAGCCTGGAACCTCGGCGCTCACCTCGAGCAGCCTCTGGGCAACGGCCGCATTGTTGGCTCGGCCACTTTTTACGACTGGGAAGGCCCCTATTTCGAGGGTCAGACCGCTTCGGTCCAAGCCGGCTACCTGCTGCCCTGTCCCTTCCGCGACGGTTCCCACATCCAGCCGGTGTTACGCTGGCTGCAGCAGGATCCCGATAACGGACGCCAGATCGACACTTTCGCCATCGGCCTGAACTATTTCCTGAAGGGCCACAACATCAACTTCAAGGTTGACTACGCTATCAACGACAAAATTATTGACGGCGATCGCGTTGACGCTTTCCGCTTCCAGACTCAGCTGCTTTTCTAAATCAGGTTTGATCTGATTTACAACAGGGGCCCCACAAGGGCCCCTGTTTTTTTGCGCCCCAAGTCCATCTTTGATACAGATGCCAGAAAATAGCATCCCCTGCCTGATTGAAAAACAACTCCAACCAATTGCTTACAAACCGGTCTTATTGCTACCCCGGCTGATGATTATTCCGGGGACGTGATACGTTCTGACTTTGAACCAAGGCAGACAGATCACTGGATCCAGGCGTCTATCTGGAAAAATCAGATGGGCCAGCGCAGGTTTCATCACGCAACAAAATAACCGTCGAGTGGGCGTTCAGTTTCAACTATTTGTTTTTTCGATACACAGCTTCTTGTTTATCGATATTTAAAATTTGCTATTTGTCGATTTTATTAATATTGTCAAGCCCGAATTTTCAAAGATGGGCAGGGCAACTTGGAGATATGGTCTTATGCTGTGGGCTTTAGTTGGCACGGGTGCTTAACCGTATCCGGTGCTAGAAAAATTTCGTTGTATTTATTTTTATATAGCGTTATGTTGCTACGGCAAGGTGGGGAGGCGAACGCATAGCTCGGGTTTATCACTCTGATTCAGGGAAGTTCCCGGTGTTTGCAGTCCGGATTCCATTGTTCAGCCCCAGCCTCCCAGGTCCGGCACTTGCCGCATTTGATGTGGCGCTCTTTGTTTCGGGACGGCCCCGGCGCAAAGATATTTTATTTTATTATTTGTAAAGGATGGAAGGAGACAGACCGTGAAACAGGCAAGATTCGTTCTGGCGATTGGTATCGTCCTGGCCATGGCGACCCCCGCCCTGGCCTTCAACGTCGAGTGGCATGGCGATTTCAACAACCGTTTTTCCTACAGCACCCAGGCCGACACTTCAAAACGTGTCATCTCAGACAGCGAAAAGTACATCGGCGCTGGCGGTGCCTTTCTGTCTCTGGCCCCACTGCCCTCCGTTGACTTCAAGAAGGAGAGCAACGACAGCGACTTCTTCGGCGAAGTGAAATACCGCATGCACCTTGTTGCCTCCGACGACGAGCAAAAGGTCAAGGGCGTGGTCGGCTTCGAATTCGGCAGCGCCAAGTTCGGTGAAGGCGATGAAGCCCCCTTTGGCGGTGACAGGAACAACTTCGAGCTGCGCTGGGCCTACACCGACATCGAACTGCCCTTTGACTCCGCTTCCCGCCTGATCGTCGGTCTGCAGCCTGTCGGCTACAACGCCTTTGTCTGGTCGGACAACGCTGGCGGCGTGAAATGGAAGCGTACCGAAGGTAACCTGGCCTACTCTCTGGGATGGTTTCGCAACGACTGGGGAAACAGCGACGATGCCGGCGGCGACAAGAAGAGCGCTTATGACGACGCCTATGCCGCCGACGTGACCTATGTATTCGACAGCGGCAACTCCCTCAACGCTTTCGTCATCTACCTCGATCAGGGTCAGGAAGAGTTGGACAACCTTCTCACTGGCGCCCAGTTGGTTGCAACCGACGTGCAGGACGAAGAAATCTGGCTTGGCCTGGCCGGCACCGGCAAATGGGGCAACCTGTCCGGCATGTTCAATGCCATCTACCTCACTGGCGAAGCCGAAGTTAATGGCGAGAGCCTTGATCGCGACGCCTACCTGCTGCACGCCCAGGGCGACTACAAGATGGACAAGACCACCTTCACCCTCGGCGGCCTTTACGCCTCCGGTGACGACGACAACAGCGATGGCGACATCGAGAACTTCGACCACATTGATATCTCCACCTCGATCCTCGGCTCGGTGATCATCTTCGATAACTACGCCGACGACAACTCCCTCAGTCAGGCCTTCTATGTCACCGACCAGGGCTACAAGATCATTTACGCCGGCGTGAAATACGCCCTCAACGCCAAAACCAACGTCTGGGCCAAATACTTCTGGCATAACACCGCCGAGGACGAACTGCTCGGCGATGACGAAATCGGCCATGAGTTTGTAGTTGGCACCAGCTATAAGATCATGAAGGGCCTCTCAGCCGACATCAATGCCGGCTATTTGGTGGCGGGCGATGCGCTTGATGGCCTGTCCACTGGCGGCGATGCCGACGACGTGTTCCGCACCGACGCCCGTCTGCAGTTCAAGTTCTAAGATTGCCTGAAGCAGGTGATCATGCTAGATTGGGCCGGGCTTTAGCCCGGCCCTTTTTGCAATCTAACCGGTCGCTTTGGCACCTATTTTCAAAATCTGAAGAAGCACGTTGCTGCAGTGGTTTGCAAAACTGCAAAAGCATGAGTTTCACCACGAAGATCACGAAGGACACGAAGTAGATTCAAAGGCCAAGGTTTGACGCCATTGCCAATGCGAGTCGTCATGCCCGAATGACAATTTGCGTGATCATCAAGGTTTTTAATCTTCAGCCAAACATCGGGATTTTTTAGACTTTCTTCGTGCTCTTCGCGTCCTTCGTGGTTAAAAATCTATCATAATCGGGAGGTTGCCTTGTTTATCAAACGTTTAACCATTCTGGCGCTGCTGTTGTCGCTGTTGCCGGCCGGCTCCGCTCTGGCCGAAACCCTCGAAGATCTGGCGCAGGATCTCAAACCGGTCAGCGGCTACGTGGTGCTGCCCGTCCAGGGGGAATTTCTCATCGATCTCGATGCCAGCCAGGGGGTGACCACCGGCGATCTGTTTTCCGTGGTTCAGCCGGGGGAAAAAATCACCCATCCGGTGACCGGCAAGGTGCTCGGCACCCTCGATGTCAAAAAAGGAGTGCTCCAGGTCACCCAGGTCAAGGCCGGCTATTCCCATGCCAAGCCCGTCGGCGCAGCAGGCAACATCAAGAGAGGCTATCAGATCCGCCGGTACGAGAACCTGCGCGCGACCTTCTGGGATTACACCGATAAGGGTGAAGCGGTTTTTGCCCGGATCAAGGAGGCCCTGCCGGCACTCGAGTGGCAGGATTACGCTGCAGCCCAGGCCACCAAGCCGAGCCAGCCGACTGCGCCGAAGGGTGGCATGCTCGATCTGATCCTAGTGCTCGATGCCAAGAATCTCACCGTCCGTGACGACTCCTTCAATATCCTGCATGCCTACCCCAGTTCGATCGAGGCGCAGCCTGCAGCTACGGTTACTCCCCAGCCGGCAGCTCCCTACAAGCTCGAAGCAGCTGCGGCTCCTACCTCGGGAGTTCGCTACGAGGCGACCTTTCCCGGGTTCAAGTCTCTTGGAGCCCTGGGATTTCCCGCGGTTACTGCTGATTTCGTCAAGGAAGGGCAGCGTCAGCTGCTGGCCGGCAGCGACGGGAAGTCCATCAAGCTCTTGGAGGTTGGCGAGAGCCTTTCCGCTATGACCGAGGTCAAGCCCTCCGATCTGGCTCAGGTGTTGACCTTGAGCTGGTGGCAACCGGCAGAAAAACAGCTATATCTGGTTGTGAATGGCTGGAAAGACAAAAAAATGAGCTCCTCGCTCTACAGGTTTGCCGGTGGTCGTCTGACGCTGGTAAAGGAGTTCCTGCCTCACCTATTCGGCAGCTTTGACCGCGACGGCGACGGTCGGCGCGAACTGCTCCTGACCCAGAACTTCGACCGAGAAACGGTATGGGGAACGGTCATCAAAAAGGTTGAGTTGAAGGGCGATAATCTCTCCTTTCGCGATACTGGCTTCAAATTGCCGCGCCGGTTTAGCGTCAGTGGCAGCACGATGGCAGATATCACCGGCAACGGTCAGCCGGAAACCATCTTTGTTCGAGACGGACTCCTTTACATCTATTCAGGCAATAAGGAGCTTTACAAGTCAGCTAAGATCATGGGCGGCACTTTGTCCCGCTTTATCTACGAAGAAGATCCCAACGCCCGGGAGACGAGCACCAACTACGCCGCTTTTGAGGTGCCGCCTGTGGCTGTGGACCTTGATGGCGACGGACAGCTCGAACTGCTGACCATCGCTTCGGATAGCGGTATGATGTCGACGCCGGGCATTACTCCGGGGGTACGGAAAAGTTGGCTGGTCGTGCTTAAAAAACGTGACAGCATGTTTGTTAAGGGCACTCTCGGCGAGGAACTGGAAGTGCCCCTGCAGGGTCTGACCGTGACCGGTGATAGGGTGCTTTTCATTGCCACTGAAACTGGTTCGGTTTTCGGCAAGGGCGGCGAAAGTCAGCTGCTGGTTTTCCCCCTGGTGCCATAACCTCACGCCTCCTATTGATGGCAGTGCTGGATCTGGCCTTGTCGCCGGCCGCGGATCCGTAGCGGCGATACCTACCTGCAATGGGGACTGTTTGCAGACAACGTTTCGTAGAAGTTTCTAAGCAGACCCCCATTTCAGTTCAAAAAAGCGCGGCCCTTCTTTGTGGAAGGGCCGCGCTTTTTTGTCAGGGCCGATTACTAACAGCCGTGAGCCTGATCGTAGATCTTTTACATTTCTGCCTACCGATTGCGTCGCTGTTCAGGAGGCCTTTGCTTGCGATCCTGCCACTTTTTCCTGATTTCCTGCTGTTTTTCAGGCGGCAGTTGGCGATAGTGCTGGTATTTCTGCTTAAGTTCCCGCTGCTTGTCCTCCGGCAGTTCCTGCCAGCGCTCCATGCGCTGTTTAAGACGATCGCGCTCCTGGGGGGTGAGGTCTTGATATTGATCATACCTCTGACGCAAACGCTCCTGCTCGGCGGGCGTAAGCTCTTTATATTGACGGTATCGTCCTTTGAGTTCCTGGCGTTGCTCCGGCGAAAGATCCTGCCATCGCTGCCCGTTGTCGGCCAGCAACCAGGTCTGCTGATCCTGGCTCGCGGTTTTTTGAGCCCATGCGCTGGACAATGGGGCCATCAGTACACCCGCAAACAGCAAAAGCAACCACCATTTTCCCTTCATTTGGTCCCCCATCTTCAGCGAGCCTCTCTCACCTATCATTAACTTACGCGTTCAAGCTCCTGCAACAACTCCAGATTCTCAAGCAGGTCGATATTCTGCAGCAATTCCATATCCTGCAGCATACCGATTTCAGCTTCCGACCGGGGCAGTCCACCTGGAAGGTTACCGGGACCGCCAGGCATGACCAATAGGCTTACCGCCAGCACCGCTCCCGTCGCCAGCGCCGACCCCCACATCCAGCGCCTGGGCTGCGCCCGCTGACCAGCACGGTCGGTAATGACAGCGGTCAGCCGATGCTTTTCCACATCGGATAAGGTCAGGTCTGGGAGGGGCAGAGCGGCCAAAGTCCGCTGCAATCCGGCAAGTCGGGCACTGCAGTCCTGGCAGGCATCGAGATGTTGCCGCAGGCGCTGCCTTGCCACGGTATCGAGTTCCCCGTAATGGAAAAGTACCAGATCCTTTTCGTTGCAGGTTCCCTGTGTGCGGCGTTTCATGACGTTACCTCTTCATCGTCGGTAAATTCCTGACGTAAAAACTGCACGGCTCTATGCAAATGTACTTTGACCGTACCTTCCTTAAGATGGAGCAGGGTGGCTATTTCCTTGAGAGGCAGGCCTTCCTGGTGCCGCAGCACGAATACGGCGCGCTGTCTCCCGGAAAGTTTCTGCATGGCCCTGAATAACTTTTGGCGGGCTTCCTCCCCCAGCAATACCTCGCTGGGCGATGCCCCCGGATCGACACAGTTGGCCACCGGATCAGGATCGTCTTCACTTTTGCGAAAAAAGAAGATACGACGGCGCAACTGCTCTCGCCGCAGGTGGTCGATAACCAACCGTGAAACCACCCTGTACAGCCAGGTCTTGATCCGGCATTCTCCCCGAAAAGAGGGCAGGGCACGGTGCAGGCGCAAAAACGCCTCCTGCGCAAGATCCTCGGCTTCCTGTCGATCCCCCAGCATGCGATAGGCAAGATTGACCACTTGTGTCAAATGCTCCGAAACCAGCCGCGTAAAGGCCGCCTCGTCCCCCTGGCGAATGCGCTCCAGCAACAGCGTCTCGCTGTCGGGTGTTGGTTCGATAAGTTGTTCCGGCACCTCGTCCACATCTATCACAGCTGCCGCGCTCCGGTAGTCCATATCCGATCCCTCACATGGATAATCTCTTGTCATGTAAGACGCACGACCTCGTACAAAGGTTTACATGTCAGGAAAAATTTTGTTGCACGTTCACTGCGCGTATCCTTTGCCATTTACAACAGCGGCTTGATCCGGGCTACCAACTGCTCGGCGGTGAAACCGAATTTTTTCATCAAAGCCTCACCCGGTGCGCTGGCACCGAAACCGGTCATGCACAACACCGTTCCGGATGCTCCGACATACCGCTCCCAGCCCATGCCGATACCGGCCTCGACGGCAACCCGCATGGCCGGGCCGGGGGGCAGCACTTCGTCACGGTAGGCCTGTGGCTGGGCGTCGAACAGCTCCCAGCAGGGCAGGGAGATCACCCGCACGCCAAAACCCTCAGCCTGCAGTATGGAGCGTGCCTCAAGGGCCGGTGCCACCTCCGAACCGCTGGCTATCAGCAGCAACTTTAATGGACCTTCCTCGGGGGCCAATACGTAACCGCCTCGCAGCAACCCCTCGGCAGCGCCATGCAAACGCCGGTCGAGAACCGGCAACCCCTGCCGTGTCAGCACCAATGCGGTGGGACCCCGACGATTTTCCAGGGCCGCTCGCCACGCCTGCACCGTTTCGTTGGCGTCGCAAGGACGGATAACCGTAAGGTTGGGGATAGCACGCAGGGCCGCCAGTTGTTCCACGGGTTGATGAGTGGGGCCGTCTTCTCCCAGACCGATGGAGTCGTGGGTAAACACGTAAATCGGTGCCAATCCCATCATGGCGGCCAGTCGTATGGGCGGTCGCATATAATCGGAAAAAATCAGGAAGGTACCGCCGAAAGGGATCAACCCCGGGGTATGGGATAGCCCATTGAGAATAGCGCCCATAGCATGTTCGCGCACCCCGAAGTGGATATTTCGGTCCGCCGTGCCGGGTCGGAAAGATCCCTCCTTTTTAAGGGTCGTATTGGTGGACGGAGCCAGATCCGCGGAACCTCCCAACAGCAGGGGGAGACGCTCGGCCAACGCATTGAGGGTCACGCCACTGGCCTGACGGGTGGCCAGCTTACCGTCAGCGATGCTAAAGCTGGGCAAAGCGGATTGCCACCCCGATGGCAATCCGTTTTCGACGGCCTGCTGCCAGGTGGCCAGGTTCGTATGGTTATTTGCCAGAGCGTCCTCCAGCTGTTGCTGCCAGGCGTCCTCCAGATGTGTGCCACGCTCCCTGGCCGCACCCATATGCATGGCCACCGCTGCTGGGACAGCAAACGCAACATCGGGATCTCTTCCGAAAAACTCTTTGGTCAAGCGCAGTTCCTGCGCACCCAGCGGCGCACCGTGCGCTTCCGCAGTGTCCTGTTTGTTCGGTGCGCCAAACCCGATATGGGTGCGAGCGATAATCAGCGAAGGGCGGGAGTCGTTCTTGGCGTGCATCAGGGCGGTATCGATTTCAGCCAGATTCTCCCCTTCGACATGTTGGACATGCCAGCCGTATGAGAGAAACCTGCTGGCCGTTTCATCACTAAAGGCCAGGTCGGTCCCGCCCTCGATGGTGATGTGATTGTCGAGATACAGGTAAATCAGATTGCCCAACTGCAGATGCCCCGCCAACGAGACCGCCTCCGCCGCCAATCCTTCCATCATGTCGCCGTCGGAGCACAGAGCATAAATATGGTAATTGAACAGGTCGGCGTGAACCTTTTCTGCCAGTATGCGAGCCCCCATGGCCATACCGACACCCACCGCCACCCCTTGCCCAAGCGGCCCGGTGGTGGTCTCCACGCCAGGGGTATGGCCGAATTCCGGATGTCCCGGGGTACGGCTGTCGAGCTGCCTGAACTGCTGCAGTTCATCCAGCGACAGGTCATAGCCGGTCAGGTGCAAAATGCTGTAAAGGAGCATGGAGGCATGCCCGCAGGACAGAATGAACCGGTCGCGCCCCGGCCAGGCGGGATTGCCCGGATTGTGGCGCAGATGACGGGTATAGAGCAGATACGCGATGGGGGCCGCTTCCATGGGGGTGCCGGGATGCCCGGAACGGGCCTTTTCCACCGCGTCGGCCGCCAGCAGGCGAATGGTGTCGATAGATTCCCGAACCAGCTTCTGATCCAGCATTTCAAAGTTCATGTCTGCCCTCCTCGCGGTAACCGATGCCCCGACCTTGGGGCGCCGGCGTTTCAGATTATTGCCAAAGGCTCTGCATCCCCTGAAACGGCTTCGGGATATCCGCAGTGCGCCAGCAATGCTGCCAAACGTTGTTCCGGGCTGCCCTTCCAGACTTGCAGCAATCTCTCGGCCAGAGTAACCCCGCTGTGTGCAACTTCCTCAATGCCATCAAGAAAATTTGCTTCATCCTCACTGGAAGAACGTCCGGTGCCCTGCCGCAGCAAACCCTCCCGGGCCAGAATCAGCACCTCGCACGCGACTTCACGCAATGTATGTTTGCCACACGGGGTTCGCAATCCCAGCCGCCAGGAATTGCGATAAAGTTCCATGCGTCCGGGATCGTCGCCGGGATCGAGTAAACGACCGATCTGGTAGCGGGCCTCGGCATCGTACAACAGGCCTTTCGCCAACGCGGCAACCGCCATGACCAGATGCGGCGGCAAGCTGTCGGCGCTGCGTAATTCGATCTGGGGTCGCAGGCGCACCTCGGGAAACAGGGTGGAAAGATGCAAATCCCAATCGGCCAGGGCAGGGCGATGGCCTTCGAAGCCTTCGGCCACAAACTGCCTGAAACTGAAGCGTCTCTGGGTCAGATCGACCAGCTGCCCTTCACGCTGGATAAAATACATGGGCACATCAAGGGCATACTCGACATAGGTGGATAACCCCGCACCGGGCCGAAACAACCCCGGAATGAGGCCGGAACGATCTGGGTCGGTTCGCGCCCAGATATCCCCCCGGGTAGAAAGAAATCCCGTCGGCTGCCCATTCATCAGTGGTGAGTTGGCGAACAGCGCGTAAAACAACGGCGCCAACAACTGCCCTGTTCGCAATTTGTCGATACAATCGGCTTCGTCGCAAAAATCGAGATTAACCTGCAGGCCGGCGCTGAGCTTCATCATGTGCAGACCACGATCACCGGTACGCCGCATGTATTCACGCATGATGGCATAACGCGGCTTGGGCAACCAATCGATGGCTTGCATGGGGGTTATGGGTTGAACGCCCAAACCCAGAAAGGTCAGGCCTAGAGGCTGGCCGGCGGTAACGATGCGGTGAATATGGCGCGAAAGATCCTGTTGACAACAGTACAGATCGTTACACAACTTGCCAGATAATTCCAGTTGTCCGCCAGGCTCCAGAGTCACCGAAGACGACTCTCCGATCAATGCAATCAGGCGTCCCGCCTCACGCTGGCCTATCCAGCCTCCGGCTATTTCGAGTCGCTGCAGTAACTCCTCAACGCGGGAAAAATTAACTGCCGTCCCGGTGGGTCGGTCGACCACCAGCTTTTCCACTTCGACACCGATTCCCCACTGCTCGGAGGGCCGAATATTCCGCAACAGATAGGTCACCAGATCGTCATGGCAGCTTATCGGTTGTGCGAGATGAGTTTTCACAAAGGTCGTCATACTTCTCCTGCTGCGACGGCGGCGTTCGTGCTGCTGTTGTCGATCCCTGCCGATTTACCTCCCGGGCAGAATCATAAGCAGATGTTTTGCTTCTATATTACTATACATCCCGCCCTGACACGATGATGCCACGAGGATGCCAGCACCCGCGTCTTGCCTTTTTAGCGGTTCAAAGCTATGATCCGAGGAGCTTTGATCTCGGAGGGCCCATGCATCCTGTCCGACCCTTGCGCATCTGCCTGCTGATCCCGATTCTGGCTGTCGGGCTGTGGGGCACCACCGGTTACGTCCATATCGAAGGGTGAGGGCTTTAGACGCTCTTTATATGACGGTTATCACGCTGACCACCGTCGGTTATAAAGAGGTACACGACCTTTCCATGGAAGGCAAGATCTTTACCATCGGCCTAGGAGGCTGTCGGACTATCCATGCGCCGGGACGCCCACCTGCCTGCTGGTGGACAAATTCCTGGTCTCGTCGGAAAATCGCGGCACCTGGGGCATCAGGATCATCGCCAGCAATAAAAGGTATAAAACTATGCTCGTCAATCCCGAATCCGACACGACCATGCAAGCCGAAGACATGCTCATTACTCTTGGCGAACCGGCCGCCATCCACAAGCTGGACCAGGTCGCCTGCGGAGGTGTCGCCAATGCCTGATCAACTGCATGTGCATATCCCTTTCAGCCAGTTCGACCGGCACTTCCCGCTACTGCAAAAACATCGGCTGCAACCTGAAATCGCCTTTAAATGGCCCGATCTCGACCCGTTGCTACGCCCTGCCGTCAAGCGGGCAGGCCACCGGTTGGCCGCGGAGGGGTTGGCTGTTACGGTGCATGCGCCGTTTATGGATCTGAACCCTGGCGCTCTCGAACCTCTGGTGCGTGAAGCAACCCGGCAGCGCTGGATGCAAACGCTCGAGGTTGCCGAACTCCTCCATGCCCGCCTGGTGGTTCTGCACCCTGGGTTTGATCGCTGGCGTTACGGTGGAAACAGCCAGCCATGGATCGATGCCTGCCTGGAGTTTTTTCCTGCCCTAATTGAACAGGCCGGCCGCCAGCAATGCCCGTTACTCCTGGAGAATATCTTTGAGGAGACCCCACATACCCTGGTAGCGGTTTTCAAAGAGCTCGATTCTCCGTGGCTGGGCCATTGTTTTGATGTCGGCCACTGGCGCCTGTTCGCCAAACGCTCTATGGAGCAGTGGTTCACATCGCTTGCGCCCTGGATACGGCATCTGCATATTCATGACAACTGCGGTGACCGCGATGCACATATGGCCGTAGGGGAGGGGGACATCGATTTCGATACTTTTTTCCGCCTGGTTCGCACGCTCCAAACTGCACCGACCATTACGCTGGAAATTCACGACTGCGACGCGTTGTTGCGCTGTGTAGACAGCGTAACGCCGTTAATCCTCCGATAAGCCTCTTTGGCGGTGCCCGACCAGGGTGGCGCGGCAGATGCCTTTCTCCCCGTAGCGTTCCCGCAGGCGGTCCATCGCGCGATCGAGGTCATTCAACTGCCGCTGGCGTTGCCCATCGAACAACAAACCCTGACCGCTCCCCGCTTCCTGTAAATTGTTAAGGCTGATGCCGAGCAGACGCACCGGTTTTCTGCCCGCCTCGGTTTTATCCAGCAGTTCCTTGGCCAAAACGAACATGTCACCGGCATTTGCGATTCCGTCCACCACGGTTCTGGAACGTGTCACCGACGAAAAGTCGGCATACTTGACCTTGAGGGTCAGGGTTGTGCCCATCACGCCATGCCGTCGAAGTCGCGTCGCCACCCGTTCGGCAAGGTCGAGCAGCACCACATGCATCGACTCAGATTGCCAGAGATCTTTGTCAAAAGTATCCTCATGACCAATAGACTTCAACTCCCGTTCCGGGGTTACTTGACGGGTATCTTCCCCCCTTGCCAACCTGAACAACATGGCACCGGCCTTGCCTAATCGTCCCTCCAGGAAAGAACGATCCATGGTGCGTAAATCGCCCACCGTTCGCAATCCCAAGGCTTCAAGTTCCTGCAGCATCACCGGCCCCACGCCCCACAAACGCTTTAATGGCAGGGGTAGCAGAAAATCATCCATGGCCTCCGGGACCTGGAATATGCCATCCGGCTTGGCTTGCTCCGAGGCCAATTTGGCCAAAAACTTGTTAGGTGCAATGCCGACACTGATGGCAAGCCCCAATTCGTCACGAACATCTCGTCGGATTTTCGTTGCGATGTCCCAGCCACATCCAAACAGACGCTTGCTGTCCGTTACATCCAGAAACGCCTCATCCACCGATATGGGCTCAATGAGGTCGGTATACCTTTCGAAAATTTCGAAAACCTGCCCTGATATCTCCTGATATCGTGCCATGCGCACCGGGAGCACCGTTGCGTGGGGACAGAGCCGCAATGCCCGGGCGATGGGCATGGCCGAATGCACACCGAACGTTCGCGCCTCGTAAGAACACGCACAAACGACTCCGCGCATTCCATGCCCGCCGACAATCACAGGACGGCCCTGTAACTCCGCACGATCCAGCTGTTCGACGCTGGCGTAAAACGCATCCATGTCGAGATGTAGAATGGTTTTGACGACGAGGTTTTCACCCATCACACATCCCCCTAAATCAGGTTCCTACAACAAAGGCGACCTGTTGCAGGCCGCCCCCATTATTATCTTCAAAACATTCTTTTAGTGTCACAGACGACGCATCCTGACCTGACTGCGCACCAGGATTCGCTTCAAGCTGCACTGCTGGCTGCGCTATGACTTATCCGGCCCGGGCCTGCCGCTGATTCAGTATTTTCAACAACAGCCGGTACCAACACAGCTACATGAACAAAGACCAACAAAAAAATGGCCCGCCTGTAACCAGATCGCCCTTTCGATCCTGTCCAGGATGGTAACTTCTGAGCAACTGAGGTCATATACTGATCATTGATCAGGAAAGATGGCGTCAGCAAATGTCCGCCTACTGCGTTGAAGGGTTTTTCAGGACGTCGACATACCATATGTATGTCCTCAACCTTAGCAAACCACAACCTCTAGTAAAATATACTTCGTTGCGAAAGCATCAAATAAGGGGCAGGTGAGCGAAGGATGAGATTACCGACAGCCGCTCATATCGCTTACGTCCACCACTTATCAAGGGAAGCCCACCCGGCAAAAGGATTAATCTGAGATAGCGGGGCTGGTGGCAAGATTGGTAGCAGGCATGCTAATGGAGCTATTGAGAACCACCCCCTCTTCCACCAGAAGTATCGGGGTCTGGATGGTTCCTTCCACAATCGCGGGAGCTCGTAATTCGACCTTATTCCGGGCTTCGATGGTACCCTTGAACTTTCCGGATAAGATCAGGGTACCAACCCGGATATCAGCCAGGATCTCGGCCGTTTGGCCCGCAATGAGCGTATCGCTGGAGGTAATACTTCCTTGAAAATGACCATCCATACGCACGATGTCGTCAAAGACAAGGGTTCCTTCAAACTTGCTTCCATCTCCGAGAAAAGCCCTGATTTCGCCCGTCTGGGCATTAGTGTCCTTGGACAAGGCCCGTTTTTCCTTTCGTCTCATCACGATTTTCTTCGCTTTCTCAACAGGATATCCCAAGACGATCCAGAAGCCGATCGAGGTCCTCGGGCGAAAAATAACTGATTTCTATTTTTCCCCCCTTTTTTTTGGCCACGATCTTCACCTTGGTTCCCAGACATTGTTTCAGGTTGTCTTCCAGTGACTGCAAATTCGCATCGGTTTTTTTCGGTGGTACTGGGGGTGACAAAGCTGCTTTTTTGGCCCGTTTGACCAAAGCTTCGGTCTCCCGCACGGACATTCCCTTGGATATCACCTGATCACGAACCCTCAGCAACTGCATCGGTACGGATTCAAGAGACAACAGGGCACGAGCATGGCCCATGGCCAACGCACCAACCGAAAGATCGTCCCTGACCGCTTCCGGCAATCGTAACAGGCGCAGTGAGTTGGTAACGGTCGATCGATCTTTACCGACGCGGCCGGCCACTTCCTCCTGGGTAAGATTGAATGCCTGGATGAGACTGTGATAAGCAGCGGCTTCTTCAATGGGATTGAGGTTTTCGCGCTGAATGTTCTCGATGAGGGCCATTTCTACGGCAGCATCCTCGGTGGCCTCATGAATAAGCACCGGCACTTTTTTCAAGCCGGCCCGTTGAGCCGCACGCCAACGTCGCTCACCGGCAATAATCTGGTAATGATCGGACAGTCGCCGCACAACCAGAGGCTGGATGATACCACGAGCTTTGATGGACGCCTCGAGTTCGGCCAGTTTCTGGTCATCGAAAACCTGGCGCGGCTGATTTTTCAGAGGTCGCAGCTCCTCTATCGGGCAGAAAAAGAAACGGTGTGATTCTTCTTTGATGGCAGGATCCAGCAATGCGCCGATCCCTTTGCCGAGTGCTGGTTTTTTGGTCATATCAGTTGCCTGTATTTATGATTTCTCTGGCAAGGGCAAGGTATGCTTCGGCTCCCCGGGAGGAAATATCATATTGCAGAACAGGGAGTCCGTGGCTCGGGGCTTCCGACAAGCGGACATTACGCGGGATAACCGTAGTGAAAACGCGATCCACGAAATGACGACGGATCTCCTCACTGACCTGGTGGGACAGATTATTTCGGCCATCAAACATGGTCAAAAGGATGCCGCGCAGGAATAATGCCGGGTTGAGTTGCCGCTGAATCAGATCGATGGTGCGGGTTAACTGGCTGAGTCCTTCCATGGCATAGTACTCACACTGAAGGGGAACCAGTACCGAATCGGCAGCAGTCAGGGCATTGATAGTCAATAAACCAAGCGAGGGAGGACAGTCGATGAGAATGTAATCAAAATCGTCTCTCACCTGTCGGAGGGTATTTTTCAGCCGGGACTCCCGATCCGACTCACCGATGAGTTCGATTTCGGCGCCGATGAGGTCGGTAGTCGAGGGGAGTATCTTTAAAAAATCGATCCCAGTATCAGCGATCACCTCGCTGGTTTCAACTTGGCCAAGCAATGCCTGATAGGTAGTATGCCGGATATTTTCGGAGGCAAGCCCAACACCACTGCTGGCATTGGATTGAGGATCCAGATCAACCAGCAGGGTTCTTTTTTCCGCCACCGCGAGGGAGGCAGAAAGGTTTACGGAGGTGGTAGTTTTGCCGACGCCGCCTTTTTGGTTGGCTATGGCGATGATTTGACCCATGCGAGGATCTCCTTTGCCCTTTGTCCGGGGAGAAATCCTATCATAGATACCCCCTTCTTCAAAGGGAAAAGGTCGTGATTATCCTTGCATCTATTCCAGGATCTGTTGTTTCAGTACAATCAGCGTTCGTTCTGCTCCCGATATGGGCAATTGCAAGTGGCGCACGCGGTCCACAACGAATCCGCACTTTTCCATTGCCACGGCCGCCTCACCTAATTCTTTCACCCCTTCGGGCCCCTTCATGGCCACCAAGCGGCCCCCACGGGTCAAAAAGGGTTGAGCCATTTCAAGCAATTGCGATAGATGGGTCAAAGCTCTGGCGGTAACCACATCAAAATACTGTACATAGTCAGGATTGGCCGCCAGAACTTGAATCCGGCAGGACCTTGCTTCAAACCCCTGCAAACGGAGGGAACGCGCAACATGCTGTTGAAACACGATCTTTTTATGTGCACTGTCAACAGATAATATCCGCAAAGAAGGCATGACTATTTTTACAGGGATCCCTGGCAAACCCGCGCCCGAACCCATATCAAGCAGTTGCTCATCCCCCTGCAGCAGAGCAACCAGGGTCAGAGAATCAATCAGATGTTTTTCCAGGGCCTCTTCCGGATTGTTTATAGAGGTCAGATTGATACTGCGGTTCCATCGAAGCATTTCCTCGAGATACCAAACCAATCCACCACAGACACTGGAATCAATCTCAACCTCAATATCCAGCAGTAGTTCTTTGAGCCTATTTTCCAATGACATAACTATTTCCTGCGCAAAAGCACTGATAAAATAGCCACTGCGGCCGGTGTAATTCCTGGAATCCGGGCTGCCTGCCCCAAACTAACAGGGCGCACCTTGGTGAGTTTTTCCTTTACCTCGGTGGACAATCCATCAATCGCAAAATAATCCATGTCTTCCGGGATACTCACCTGTTCCGATCGCCGAAAACGCTCAACAACATCCTGCTGTCTTGCAATATACCCCTCATACTTGATTTCGATCTGCAACTGTTCACGTACATCTGGTGCAAACTCGCCTAATTGCTGATTCGTGAGCACCAGGTCTTCAACACTTACATCCGGTCGCTTCAGCAACTGTGACAGGGAAACCCCATTCTTCAATTCAGCCAGGCCGAGATTTTGAAGTGCTTTATGGTCAGAAGGGGTGATGCGTACGGTTTCCAGTAAATTTCGCCCGACTTCGACCTGGGCCATTTTTTCCGAAAACTGACACCATCTTTCCTCCGTAATCAAACCTAAATCATGGCCTATCGGGGTCAAGCGTTGATCCGCATTATCCTCACGCAACAATAATCGATATTCGGCCCTCGAGGTAAACATCCGGTAGGGCTCGGAGGTCCCGCACGTCACCAGATCATCGATCATAACGCCGACATAGGCCTGATCACGCCCCAACAACACGGGCGGTTCGTTACGCAAACTTCGCACCGCATTAATGCCTGCCATCAAACCCTGTGCCGCAGCCTCCTCATAGCCCGAGGTCCCATTAATCTGGCCAGCCAGAAACAGCCCCTTCATTATTTTCGTTTCCAGGCTCGGTTGTAACTGCACCGGATCCACGAAATCATATTCGATGGCATATCCCGGACGCATGATTTCCACCTGTTCCAACCCTGGGATGGTCCGAAGGAAAGCTAACTGAACATCGGGCGGCAAAGATGTCGAAACCCCATTAGGATAAATCTCCGAACTATTCAACCCCTCAGGTTCCAAAAACACATGATGACTTTGTCTCTCAGGAAAACGTACCACCTTATCCTCTATGGATGGGCAATATCTCGGACCGATACCCTCAATGACACCCCGATACAATGGAGACCTGTCGAGTCCGGCACGAATAAGAGCGTGCGTTTCGGCATTCGTCGCCGTAATAAAACAGGGGACCTGGCGCGTTGATATTTTTTTTGTGTCCGCCGAAAAGGGTCTGGGTGGAAAATCACCATATTGGGGTTCCAGATCCTTAAAATTTATAGTAGTACCGTCAAGGCGGGCAGGGGTACCGGTCTTAAGCCTCCCAACTCTCAACCCAAGCCCGGCTAAATGATCGGACAATCCTACAGAAGCCGGCTCGCCAGCGCGACCACCAGAAAAATGCTGCAGTCCTATATGTATAAGTCCCCGCATAAAGGTTCCGGTGGTCAAAATGACTGCCTGCCCATAGAAAAAGAGGCCATCCGCAGTCTCTACGCCGCGAACGTTTTCTCCTTCCATAACCAGCCTCACGACCGATCCCTGTTTAAGATCGAGCCCCTGTTGATTCTCAATCACCTGCTTCATATGAAATTGGTAGGCACGTCGATCTGCCTGCGCTCGTGAGGCACGCACTGCGGGGCCCTTTTTGGTATTCAGGGTCCGGAATTGAATACCTGTCGCGTCGATAACCCGGGCCATCTCACCTCCCAAGGCATCGATTTCGCGTACCAGATGCCCCTTAGCCAAACCGCCTATGGCCGGGTTACATGACATCTGTGCCACAGCATCCAGGTGGAGATTGAGTAAGAGAGTACGACATCCCATGCGGGCACTTGCAAGAGCAGCTTCGCAACCGGCATGTCCTGCGCCCACTACGATCACTTCATATTTTTTGCCATATCCAACCATATCCAACCCGCTTTACTGTTGATTGTGCGAAATATCCGCACCAAAATCTGGCAGCGGATGTTTCACGTGAAACATTCTATTTGCCGATACAGAACCGCGTGAAGATACGTTCAAGGATATCGTCCGGCGTGGTTTCGCCCGTGATCTCGCCAATAGCGTCAAGCGCCTCGCGCAATTCTACAGCTCCAAACTCGGGCGACATTCCCTGAACAAGAAGTTCTCGAAAACGGCCGATGGCTTCCCTGGCAAGAACCAGAGCCTGTCGATGTCGTCGATCTGTGAGAATCACCGTTTCCCGGATCTCAGTCGCTCCACCAATACCAGAAAACCGCTCGTGAATCGCGGCTGTCAGCATGTTGAGCCCTTTACCTTCGAGCGCAGATACCCTGACCAGCGGAAAACCTTCAAGAGGGGAGGGGATGGGCAAATTCCCCAGATCGGACTTGTTCAGGACGACCAAAATATCGCGCCCCCTGCAAAACTCCAGGGCCAACAAATCATCCTCATTCAAGCCTTGGCTTCCATCAATAACCAGAAGAACCAGATCTGCGGACTCCACCTTGACACGTGCACGACGAACACCTTCCTGCTCAACCGGATCGTCGGTGCTGCGTATACCGGCAGTGTCCACCAGACGTAGCGGTATTCCAGATAATACCAAATCCTCCTCAATGGTGTCACGAGTGGTGCCGGGGATATCAGTGACGATGGCACGAGCTTCACCGAGAAGATTATTCATTAATGAGCTCTTGCCAACATTCGGCCGACCAAAGATAAGGATATTCAAACCATCCCGCAGGATCCGTCCTGAGTCAAAAGTATGAATAATATAATCCATGTCTGCCAGCAAGGAACCAGCATATTTACCTAAAACCGATTGCCCTTCCAGTTCGAGATCTTCCTCGGGAAAATCGATAGCCGCCTCGATCTCTGCAAGAATATCAGCAATACGAACGCTGAAATCCTTAAGCTTTTCAGCCAAGCGACCTTCCAATTGTCCCAGGGCCACATCGCTGGCTAATTGAGATCGGGATCGAATCAGGTCAATGACCGCTTCGGCCTGGGTTAAGTCGATACGGCCATTAAGAAAGGCTCGCAGGGTAAATTCTCCAGGTCTGGCCAAACGTGCTCCCGCTCCGAGAAAAAGATCCAAGATGCGCCGG
The DNA here is from genome assembly GCA_002435955.1 of Pelobacter sp. UBA6093. Lineage (GTDB taxonomy): Bacteria > Desulfobacterota > Desulfuromonadia > Desulfuromonadales > Syntrophotaleaceae > Syntrophotalea. The sequence continues at coordinate 49,104 of DIWZ01000033.1, read as the reverse complement.
AGAACCAAATTACCACCATGACAGTGTATTTCCGCAACATCTTCCCGGGTATAAGAACGGGGTTTGCGCATAAGCACTGCCATAACTTCATCGATGGGGAGACCCTTGGTATCTTTAAGAAGTCCATGATAAAGATAATGCGAATCTAGCCTAGCAGATAAACGGCTGGGACTGAAGAATCTAAGCAAAAGATCTTCGGCTCCAGGACCGGAAAGGCGCAGGATCCCGATACCGCCTTCTCCTGGCGCCGTAGCAGGAGCAACAATGGTGTCGTCTTTTAACATGGTAAGTTCATTCATGGCTCTAAATATTAATGCCTTTGCAAAAAACCATGGGATGGTTAAGCAAAAATGTCGTCCTATAAGGTTTGGTTTAGTTTCAGGAAAGAAGGCATACCTATAACAGGTCGAGACCCTGAAAAATCACCGTACCGCCGTAGGGCGGACTTTTTGCAACGCCATCAATGTTGAGTAATGGTGGGAGGCAATACAATCTGGCCACCCGCACGTTTCTCTTAATTTTGTCACGGTAAATACAAAAGTTTACCTGATTAGGTTCAATTCTCAGTTTGAGGCAAATTGTCTCATAGGAGCACGAGCCCTAGTGGAAAATTTGCCATACCTGAAACTTCAAATTCGACTGTTCCGTGACATGAACAACAAGTTTCCCTCTTCCGAAATTTGCGTTGAGGGCTTTGTTTATAAAGACCTTTTAAAACTCAGAAACATAGGATGTGCTGAGGAACGAAGCGCATCGGTCAGGGTCGTAAAGGCAACTGGGGCAGTCAGTAAAGAAAAAGGCCTGGTATCCCAGGCTTGCAAGCAAACCGGGGGACGCCAGGCCAAAGCCGATAATCAATCAGGCAGTTTGAGTTGAAGGAGTTGCGCCACGATTGATGAACCACTGCTGGGTAATAGTCAGTATATTGTTGACCAGCCAGTAAAGAACCAACCCTGAGGGAAAATTAAGAAACATAAAAGTAAATATAATGGGCATGAACAGCATAATCTTGGCTTGCTGCGAATCCATGGTGGTTGGACTCATTTTTTGCTGAATGAACATGGTAACTCCCATAATGATAGGAGTAATGTAATAAGGATCCTTGGCCGACAAATCCTGAATCCAGAATATAAATGGTTCATGCCGAAGGGCAATGGACTCCAGTAGCACTTTATACAAAGCAAAGAAAACAGGGATCTGCGCGAACATGGGCAAACAGCCCCCCATGGGATTTACCCTGTTATTTCGATAAAGTTCCATTATTTCGCGATTCATACGCTCTTTATCAGTTTTGTATTTTTCACGCAGGCGTTGCATTTCCGGTTGCAACTTCTGCATGTCACGCATGGATTTATAACTTTTATGGGTAAGCGGCCAAAAAAGAATTTTAATAAAACCAGTCAGCAAAATAATTGCGACACCGTAGTTTTGGATCACGTTGTTGTAACAAAATTGAAGAACTGAAAGCAGAGGGCGAGCGAGCATATCAAAAAAGCCGAAATCAATGGCCTTATCCAGCTCATAATTAACCCCCTTAAGAATATCCAGGTCCCTGGGCCCGGCATACAGCAGATATCCGAGAGATAGAGATTGGTTGGGGTCCAGACGCAAAGGCCCGCTTTCAATAATATTACTGATTGTATCGGTATCTTTTTGCAGCACAAAAGTATGCTGTGTACTCTCAAGGGGGATTGCTGCTGTCAGGAAATGTTTATCCTCAAAAGCAGTCCAGACCGGGGCATTAGCATGCCGGATAGCTTTATCTTCAAGTTTTTTAATTTTATAGGTAGTAAGGTCGCCATCTTCATATACGGCGGGACCAACAAAAGAATAGCGAGAATCATCTCGCCCCTCAAACCAGGGTTGAACCAAAAGAAAATCAAGATTCCCCTGTAAAGTCGAACTTCCTTGATTGTGAATTACAATATCCAATTGGAGATCATATCCATTACCTTTGATAGAATAATTTTTTTCTACAACGACACCCTTGTCCAGAACCGCAGTAAACCGCAGAACCCTCTGATCACCTGCCTTGAGATTCAAACCTTCTGCCGGAACAGAAGTCGAATAAATATAATCGACAGGCAACTGAATATCACCTTGTCCAGTGGTACCAAAAGTACTCGTTTCGCCATTGATGCCAACAAGGGATACCAGACCAGAATCTTTTTCGAGAGTTTCCCGGTATTTTTTAAGTTCGAGGCTCTTGAGACGAGCTCCAACATTGGAAAAAACAGCGCGATAGTCGTCGGTTTCTACAACGAAATCTTGTGCCTTTACCCCGGTAGGTGCAACCATGACCGACACAGGATCAGTCATCGGTTCTTTTTTATCCCCGACATCGGCTAAAGGGATAATCTCCTGGTTCTTCGCTTGAGATTGCTCCTCGGCAACAGGAACGATGGGGGACGGTTTTACAAAAAACACGGTATACCCGGTCCAGACCGCCAGCATCAATAAAAGAGCTATAAAAACATTTTTATTTTCCATGAGAAAGGATACTCCAATAGCCCCGAAGATCACATCCGGCATTACACAGGATCATATCCTCCGGGATGAAAAGGATGGCAGCGGCTGAGCCTACCGCAAATTTTCACCAATCCTCTCAATACACCATGTTTAACGAGAGATTGGCGGGCATATTCGGAACAGGTAGGGTAAAACCGACAGGAGGGTGCCATAACAGGCGAAATACATCGCTGATATGCAAAAATCAAGAAGATCAGGAATTTCCGGATCATGAGGTTTTTTCAAAGGTTTGGTGTTGAATAAGAAACATAAGTTCTTCACACACCTGCCAATAGTCGAGTTGGTCGGCTCCCGGCTTAGCAACAATAGAAACATCGCGTCCTGGCACCATCAGTGGCTGGTGTAGACGAAAAAATTCTCGCAACAATCGCTTGACCCGGTTACGCGTAACAGCCCTGCCAACTTTGCGACTAACAGTCAGTCCCAACCTGGCAGGGCTATTTTTACGTACAAAGGTGTAAACGATAAAATTCTGGGTATGCCGTCGTCGCCCCTGATTGCGCATAAAACGATAATCGGCGGAACAGCGTATTCTATTTGTACGAGGAAGAATATATCCCAGACTTTCCATTCGTGAACAGACTACTTGACGGGAATGGTAACCACCAGGCGCTTGCGCCCTCTGGCCCGCCGGCGGCGCAGAACAGCCTGACCGTTTTTATTCTGCATACGGGCACGGAAACCATGGGTTCTTTTGCGACGGATACGACTCGGTTGGTAAGTGCGTTTTGACATTTTGTAAAACTCCTGAATCTATGGGGTTAAAGCATATTTTTTCAACATTTAAGCGAATCGAATTATTAACCACGTTGCCTGATTTTTGTCAAGCAAGAAAACCAAAAACCATTCATCCCCACAGGCTGCCCACAAATAAAAAACCCCTTGCCAACCGCCCCTGCCCTCTGTTAGTTTAGGTCCATGGTTTTGCGCCATCGAAAGACGGCAAAACCCGTAAAAATCTGGAAAAAAGCAAGATATCCACAACTGTTTATAACGATGTGGATTATTTATTTTAAGTGCCCTTCCTCCACAAAGCCCTTTTTACTTTCTCCTATTTTCAAATTAAAAGTCTATGGAAAATATTTGGCAAAAGACTTTGGATAGTCTGAAGCAGTCCTTGACTCCTCAACAGTTTGAGACCTGGATCAAGCCTATCCGATTTATCCGCTTCGAAAACAACCATGTGGACCTTGAGGTACCTAACCGGTTTGTCCTCGATTGGATAAAAAAGCATTATCAGGATATCCTTCAGGAAATTTTATCCAATGCGGCCGGGGGAGTCTGCAAAATAAACCTTTCCATCGCCAGTAAAACAGTAAAGGAAACCGCGGTACCAACCGAAACAACACCATCTCCAGCTCCGCCACCACCAACAAAAACACAGACGGAGCCGGTTCCCCAACGCGGAAACATCTACAATCTGAATTCGCGATATACCTTTGAGACTTTTGTTCTTGGCTCGTCCAATCAATTTGCCTGCGCCGCGGCGACAGCTGTAGCCAATAACCCTGCAACCACCTATAACCCTCTATTTATATATGGCGGTGTTGGTTTGGGTAAAACGCATCTTGTAAATGCGGTGGGAAATGCCATTCTGAAAAAAAATCCGGAGATGAAAGTATGTTATTACACCTCCGAAAAGTTTATGAATGAACTTATAAATTCACTGCGCTATGCAAAAATGGATGAATTTCGGACCAAATTCAGATCTATGGATGTGTTATTAATAGATGACGTACAATTTATAGCCGGAAAAGAACGTACACAGGAAGAATTTTTCCATACATTTAATGCACTCTATGATTCCCATAAACAAATAGTTGTGACATCGGATAAATTTCCCAAAGAAATACCCGGTCTTGAAGAACGGCTGAGATCACGTTTTGAATGGGGACTGATTGCCGATATCCAAGCGCCGGATCTGGAAACTAAACAGGCTATTTTAAAAATGAAAGCCGAACATAATGGCATTGACCTGCCCCAGGAAGTTGCCTTTTTCCTGGCAAGTTCCGTAAGCAGTAATATCAGAGAACTGGAAGGTTATCTGGTACGCATTGGAGCTTATGCCAGTTTGACCGCTACTCCCATCAGTCTGACCATGGCCCAGGAAGTACTCAAAGATATTCTGGTGGAAAAACGCCGGGAACTCACGGTAGAAGAAATTCAAAAATTGGTGGCAAATCATTATTCCCTGAAAATATCGGACCTGAAATCCGCCAAGCGCCTGAAAGCCCTGGTTTTGCCTCGCCAGATAGCCATGTATCTGTCAAGACAACTGACATCCTGCTCGTACCCGGAAATTGGTGAACGCTTCGGCGGCAAGGATCATTCAACTATTATTCACGCCATAAAAAAAATAGAAAAGGCTATGGATGAGGATTATCAGTTGAGATCCGTCATCAATAACTTTAAAAAGGATTTAAGTATCTGACCTCTAAAAAACCGGCACAAGGTGTGGGCAGCACCCTTCACAGAAAGGGGATAAATCGGCCACATTGAGGTTATGCACAAAACGGCTTATTTAGGCGTCTACTTACCCACGGGGAAGTGAACGCGTTAAACCATTGAAAAAATAGAAAAAAAATAGGCTATGCACAAATACACAGCCAACTACTACTACGACTATAAAATCTTTAAAACCATAATAAAAACCGTTTCCTGTTGACGGGGGGCCACATGAATTTTTCCATCGAAAAAGAATCATTTCTCAAAGGGCTGGCACGGGTTCAGAGTATTGTTGAAAAGAAGAATACAATTCCCATTCTCGCCAACGTACTTATCGAGGCCGAATCAGACCATATTCTGTTAACTGCCACGGACCTGGAAGTTGGAATGAAATCCGCTTATCCGGCAAAAGTAACCACGCCGGGAAGAATAACCGTTTCAGCCAAAAAATTATTTGAAATCATTAAAGAACTTCCAGAAAAGGAGATTTCTTTTAATGCCAAGGATAATTGTTGGATAGAGATTCGGTGCGGAAAGTCGGTTTTTAACATTGTGGGTTTATCCGCGGATGAATTTCCATATTTTCCACAAATCGAAAAAGAGCAATTTTTTCAGATTCAAAGCAGCATCCTAAAACGGTTGATTGAAAAAACAGCCTTTTCCATGTCAACTGACGAGAGTAAATATAATCTTAATGGTATTTATCTGCGTGCTCTAGAGGATAAGGGACATCAAGTTTTACGATTTGTCGCTACCGATGGACATCGTTTAGCTCTCATGCAAACTCCTCTTGATTGTTCACATGTTGAACCATTGATTAAAGGCGTTATTTTTCCCCGCAAAGGCGTGGTTGAATTACGTAAAATTTCCGATGAAGGGGATGGGGATATTTCCCTTGGATTCATGGATAACAACGCAGTTGTTAAAAAAGGCCAGACGATCATTGTAATGCGACTTGTCGATGGGGAATTTCCTGATTACAACCGGGTTATTCCTGCCAATAACGCAATAAAAACGGCTATCCCCCGAGAAGATTTTCTGCATGCCCTACGACGTATGGCTATCCTGTCGAGTGAAAAATCCAAAGGCGTAAAAATTGATTTCCAGGAAAATCTGCTCACAATGTCATCGTCCAATCCCGAATTCGGTGATGCACGGGAAGATTTTGAAATAGAGTACCTGGAAGATGAGCTTTCCATCGGCTTTAATGCGAGATATCTTATCGATATTCTTTCGACTTTGGACTCTGAAAAGATTGACCTGGCATTACGTGACCAACTATCGCCGGGACTTATCACCCCCACTGGCGATGACGACTATCTTGCGGTCATCATGCCAATGAGGCTATAGTACGCTGCGGGTTGTGCCAGGAAAATAAGCCACCCCCGGTATGGCAAGGCGAACTTCATGACGCTGACACGGCTTATTCTGCATAACTATCGGAATATCCCGACCGCTGAAATACACCCGGAAGCAGGATTCAATATCCTCTACGGCGATAATGCCCAGGGAAAAACCAATACCCTGGAAGCCATTTATTTATTAGGACACTATAAAAGTTTCCGTCGCGGTCGAAATGAGGAATTAATTGGACCCGCGGATAGACACTGCCGCGTAGCAGGGGAATTTTACAACGAAAAGTTAACCGAAAATGTTTGCCTGACAATTTCGAGTGACCAAAAAAATTTGCAGATAAATGGCAAACGACCGCAGCATAGCAATGAAATGTTTGGTCGTTTTCCATCTGTACTCTTCGCACCTGAAGAAGTCAGCATCACGAAAGGCTCCCCGGCAGGCAGAAGATCTCTGATCGACCGTGCCCTGTGCCATACAAAACCTTCTTTTCTTGACCAGGCAAGGGCTTACCAACGCTGTCTGCGTCAGAGAAATGCACTGCTGAAAGAAGGAGCCTCGCCAGTTCTTTTGTTCCCCTGGACAGAAGAACTGATCCGGGCAGGAGCCCTGGTGCGGTTAGCGCGTCGGCAATATCTGGAGCGTATGCTTCCACTTTTGCGCGAAGCCTATGGTGAAATTTGCGCTGGCCGGGAAATTGCCAATTTGGTTTACCCCACCAGTTACGATACGTTTACAGATTTGGCGGAAGAGTTGCGCCGCAACCTGGAGAAGGAAAATGCCAGGGAAAAAAAATATGGTATGACCATGGCCGGCCCACATAGGGATGATCCGGTTTTCATGGTGAATAACCGGGTACTTGGGTTGTACGGCTCCCAAGGTCAACAGCGCTCGTTCATTCTGGCTTTTAAAACTGCCCAGATACGTGATCTTGAACAGGAGACAGGCTCAGTACCGCTGCTATTACTGGACGATATGACCAGCGAACTCGATCGCAAACGCCTGGATTTTTTCTTTCGTTTTCTACTCGAAAGAAGAGGGCAGGTGTTTATAACCTGCACGGAATTATCCCCTCTACAAAACGCCGGATTCAATAACATGCGGGCCTTTCGAGTGCAGGAGGGAATACTTTGCGATTACTAATACCTGTTATGAGGACTTTATGACGGATACCAACCAAAGAGAATACGGAGCCGATAGTATCAAGGTTCTGGAAGGTCTGTCGGCGGTGCGTAAACGCCCGGCCATGTATATCGGTTCGACCGGAATAGCGGGTTTACATCATTTGGTTTACGAGGTGGTGGATAATTCCATAGACGAAAGTCTGGCCGGGGTATGTGATGAAATTACCGTTATTTTGCATATGGATGGATCGGTAACGGTAGAAGATAACGGTCGCGGTATCCCCGTGGATATGCATTCAACCCAAAAAAAATCGGCCGCCGAAGTGGTCATGACGGTACTGCATGCCGGCGGAAAATTCGATAGCGATTCCTATAAGGTTTCCGGTGGTTTGCACGGAGTTGGCGTATCGGTAGTTAACGCCCTGTCAAAAAAACTGGATTTGGAAATTCGACGCAAAGGTCGTATTTACCGGCAAAGTTATCAGCGTGGAGCACCGGACGCTCCGTTGCGCGAAGAAGGTGAAACCGCCAAGCGGGGCACACGCATCACCTTCTGGCCGGATCCTGAAATTTTTGAAACAACCGATTTCTCTTTTGAAATTTTGTCGAGGCGTTTGCGGGAGCTGGCTTTTCTCAACGGTGGCGTAACCATTCATATTGTGGATGAACGCTCCGATAAGCGACATGATTTCCATTATGAGGGGGGCATTGTTTCGTTTGTCAGCTATCTGAATCGTGCCAAGACGCCGTTGCATGCCGAGCCCATCTTTTTTACCGGCGAACGCGAAGGTGTGCAGATTGAAGTGGCCTTCCAGTACAACGACGGCTACGACGAGAAAATTTTTTCCTTCGCAAACAATATAAACACCCACGAGGGCGGTACGCATCTTATCGGTTTCAAAGCCGCCTTGACGCGCACCATGAATAGCTACGCCACTGGCAACAATTTGCTCAAAAATGTGAAAACAGCCATTTCCGGCGACGATTTGCGCGAAGGCATGGCAGCGGTCATTTCCGTGAAGGTACCGGATCCGCAGTTCGAAGGGCAGACCAAAACCAAACTCGGCAATTCTGAAATCAAGGGCTACGTCGAAACCATAATCAACGAAAAACTGGCCACTTTTCTGGAGGAAAATCCTTCGATTGCCAAACGTATTCTGGAAAAGGGTATCGAAGCAGCCAGGGCTCGCGAGGCGGCACGCAAGGCTCGTGACCTGACACGCCGTAAAGGGGTTTTGGATGGTCTTGCCTTACCGGGAAAACTGGCCGATTGCCAGGAAAAAGACCCAGCCTTGTGCGAAATTTACCTGGTCGAAGGTGACAGCGCCGGCGGCAGCGCAAAGCAGGGCCGCGACCGGCGTTTCCAGGCCATTTTGCCCCTCAAGGGCAAGATTCTTAATGTCGAAAAAGCCCGCTTTGACAAGATGTTGACTTCCAACGAGATCCGCACCCTGATCACAGCCATGGGTACCGGCATCGGCAAGGGCGATTTCGATATAGCAAAGATTCGTTATCATCGCATTATCATCATGACCGATGCTGACGTGGACGGCTCACATATCCGCACCCTGTTGTTGACGTTCTTTTTCCGGCAGATGCCCGAATTGATTGAACGTGGTTACCTGTATATAGCGCAACCACCGCTGTACAAGGCAAAGCGAGGGAAAAAGGAACTTTATCTCAAGGACGAGCCATCACTCACCGAATACCTGCTGGATGAAGGGGTCGATGGAGTTTCTATTGAACTCCAAAAAAGCGGTAAGGTCTTGCGCGGCAAGCAGATTATTCCGACCTTGCGCAATATTCTCGAATACAACCATCTTTTTGAAAAAATTGTTTTAAAAGGGGTTAAAAACGAGGTTCTGCGCATTTTTGTGGAAGGTCGTATTCGTAACGGGTTTGAAGATATGGTGGATCTCACCCCGCTGGTCGAAAGGTTGAGAGAGTCCGCTCCCCACGCCGACTTCCAACTCTTCAATGAACCTGACCGCATTCTGTTCACCATGGGCAACGTGCGTGCACGTATCGACCGTCAGGTGCTGGAATTGCTTTCTTCCCATGAATACCATCTGTTGCTGCAGGCCTATAACAAAGTCCAGGAAAACTGCTGCGATGACAGGACCCTCATCACCACGGAAGGTAAAGAGGAGACTGCCATCACCAATAGCAAGGATTTGCTTGAATATTTTCAGACCAGGGCACGCAAGGGGCAGTACATACAGCGGTATAAAGGTTTGGGTGAGATGAACCCGGATCAGTTGTGGGAAACCACCATGGATCCCGAGAAGCGCGTTCTTCTGCAGGTCAAGGTTGAAGATGCGGTGGAAGCTAATGAAATATTTACTGTTTTGATGGGTGATCAGGTAGAACCGCGGCGTGAATTCATAGAAAAAAACGCCATAAACGTTCAGAACCTCGACATCTGACCTACGGCCTGCGCCGGACGATGCTCCATCCAGCTACACAATCCGGGTTTCCCGCGGAGGATAAGGCATGTTATCGGAACAAAATAAGATTACTGTCAATATAGAGGACGAACTGCGCAAGTCCTACATGGACTACGCCATGAGCGTTATTGTAGGGCGAGCCCTTCCGGATATCCGGGACGGGCTGAAACCGGTTCATCGACGTGTATTGTTCGCCATGCACGAACTGGGCAACGCTTTTAACAAGCCTTACAAGAAATCAGCGCGTGTGGTCGGCGATGTCATCGGTAAGTATCACCCGCATGGCGACTCCGCAGTGTACGATACCATTGTTCGCATGGCACAGGATTTTGCCATGCGCTATCCGCTGGTCGATGGTCAGGGTAATTTTGGTTCTCTTGATGGGGACAGCGCCGCGGCGATGCGTTATACCGAAGTACGTATGGATAAACTGGCCCACGAATTGCTGGCCGACCTGGAAAAAGAGACCGTCGATTTTGGTCCCAACTACGATGATTCGTTGCAGGAGCCGCTGGTTTTCCCGTGCAAATTTCCCAACCTGCTGGTCAACGGATCCGAAGGGATTGCGGTTGGCATGGCGACCAAGATTCCTCCCCATAACCTTGGGGAGGTCATCGATGGTCTGATCGCCATTATGGACGATCCGACCTTTGACAACGAGGACCTGTACCGCCTGATTCCGGGGCCCGATTTTCCCACGGCAGGATTTATTCTCGGTCGCGACGGCATTCGCCAGGCCTATGAAACAGGGCGCGGGATCGTGCATATGCGGGCACGCGCTTTGGTGGAGAAAGACCGACGTACTGGTCGGGAGAAAATAGTCATCTCCGAAGTACCCTATCAGGTAAATAAGGCGCGATTGATTGAAAAAATCGCCGAGTTGGTCAAAACCCGCAAAATCGAGGGGATCTCCGATTTGCGTGACGAATCGGACCGTGACGGGGTGCGTGTTGTCATTGAGCTGAAAAAGGATGTTATTCCGGAAGTCATTCTCAATCAGCTCTATAAAATGACGGCCATGCAATCGTCGTTCGGCATCATCATGCTGGCCATTGTGAACGGTCAACCCCGCGTATTGAGTCTGCGGGAGGTGTTGGAACGTTTTATCGACCACCGCAAGGAAATCGTAACTCGCCGCTGTATTTTCGAGCTGCGCAAGGCCGAGGAAAAGGCACATATTCTCGAGGGCTTTAAAATCGCCCTGGAAAATCTTGATGAAGTGATTTCCATCATCAAACAATCGAACAGTCCGCGTGAAGCCAAGGAACGCCTCATCGAGCGGTTTGCATTGTCGGAGATTCAGTCCCAGGCAATTCTGGATATGCGCCTGCACCGACTTACCGGAATGGAGCGGGACAAGATCATGGCTGAATATCAGGAAATTCTTTCCCTGATTCAACGCCTTAAGGAAATACTTGCCAGTGATGTGGAAATCCTCAATATTATTAAGAGTGAACTGCACGAAATCAAAGAAAAGTTTGCCGATCCGCGGCGCACGGAAATCGTTGACCGCAAGGGCGACCTTTCGCTGGAAGATTTAATTGTCGATGAGGATATGGTGGTAACCGTATCCCATTCCGGCTATATCAAGCGTAATGCGGTTTCGCTGTACCGCTCTCAGCGTCGCGGCGGCAAAGGCGCAACTGGCATGCGACCCAAGGAAGAGGATTTTGTCGAGCTGCTTTTCATAGCTTCGACCCATTCTTATGTGCTTGTTTTTACCGATGCCGGGAAAGTTTATTGGCTGAAGGTGCACGAGATTCCGCAGGGCGGCAGGGCTTCACGCGGCAAGGCCATCGTCAATCTGCTGCAACTGAGCAGTGGCGAAAATGTCACCAGCATTCTTCCGGTTAAGGAATTTATAGAAGATCGTTTTATCATCTTTGCTACGCAGAACGGTATCGTCAAAAAAACCGACCTTATGGCCTATGCCAATCCCCGGGTCGGCGGCATTATCGCCTTGACTGTCGATGAAGGCGATCGACTGGTCTCTACGCGACTCACGGATGGTGGAATGGATGTTCTGCTGGCCAGCAAAAACGGCAAAGCCATTCGGTTTCCCGAAAAGGAAGCCCGCCCGATGGGACGTACTTCGCGTGGTGTGCGAGGGATGCAGCTTGAAGGGGATGATCGTGTCATAGGCATGGAGGTTGTTTCCGATACGACGTCCGCCACGTTGGTGACAGTGACAGAAAAAGGCTTCGGCAAACGAACCAATCTGGATGAGTATCGTCAGCAAGGGCGCGGCGGAAAGGGTATCATAACCATCAAGACCTCCGAGCGTAACGGCCAGGTCGTGGATATAAAACTCATCAACGACGATTTTGATCTGATGTTCATCACCGACGGCGGCAAGGTACTGCGCACGCGCGTTGGCGATCTCTCCATTATCGGTCGCAATACGCAAGGGGTCAGACTGATGGTACTTGAGCAGGGCGAGCGCATTGTTGCAGTTGCCAAACTTGCCGAAAAAGATGAGGAAAATGGAACTGAAGAGGCTGAAGAAACAGCTCTTGAAGGAGGAACGGAAGAGAGCCCGGAAGATTTCGAATAAGCGCCGAGCCTGGCTGCTGGGAAGCTGTCTTCTGCTGCCGTTGTTTTTCGGCCTGTATATTTACCATTTACGTCTGGACGAAACGCATAAGGCCTTATTCAGACGGGCTGAAAAACTTATAGAAAAGGGCTCTTACCGCAGGGCTATAAGCCAGTTGCGCAGCCTGCATGAACATTATCCGGCGACCCCACAGGCACCCCAGGCGTTGCTGCTCTCCGGAGATATTCTGCTTTTGAATCTGCATAAGGAAAAGGAGGCTCTCCTGTCCTTTTTGCTGGTTGAGCGCGATTATCCCGATAGTTCCTGGTGTCAGACAGCGCGTTTGAGAGTAGCTGAAATCTACAAGTACCGTCTTCAGGATTATGGGGGGGCGCTGGTTGCCTATCAAAAGATTCTGGACCGCAAGCCGCTGGAAAGCGAAAATGTCCAGTACGAGATTGCGGATACCTATTTTCGCATGAACAATTTTGAACAGACCCGTATCGAATTCGAAAGTTTGATCAATGATTACCCGGATAGCAAGCTTTTGCCGGAGGCTCTCTATCGTATAGGCTCAGTACTTTTCCTTGAGGGCAACCTCAAGGATGCCGAACTGGCGCTGCAAAGGCTCTGTCACGATTATCCGGATCACTCCTTTGCGCTGGAGGGCTATTTTACACTTGCGCAAATCCATGAAGAACGCGGCGAGTTGCGCAAGGCGCTGGAGGTGCTCAATGGGCTCGCAGGGCGTTATGCCAGAGAATCCATTCTGGAGCAGCGCATTGCCCGGGTCATGCAGCGGTTAAACAAAAAAACCCAGGCCATCTGAAAGGAGGCGTTAATGAATATTGGTGTGATAGGGGCAGGCAGCTGGGGCACCACTCTGGCGGATCTGTTGGCTAAACAAGGGCATGCGGTTACCCTCTGGGCCCACGAGCAGGACCTGGTGGCGCGCATGCGCCAAAACCATAAAAACGATCTATATCTGCCTGATTTTACCCTGGATGATAATCTCACCTTTACCTCTGAATTAAGTGAGGTGGCCGCCGGTAAGGAAATTCTGGTACTGGTCACTCCGTCCCAGGTTATGCGCTCGGTGGTAAGGCAGGCAGAACCTTATATGGACAAAGATACTGTGCTGGTATCCGCCGCCAAGGGGATCGAAAACGATACTCTCATGCCCATGTCCGAGGTGTTGAGTGAAGTTTTGCCGCAGACTCGCTGCAAGCGTCTGGCCTTTTTGTCCGGACCAACCTTTGCGCGGGAAGTGGCGGCGGAAATACCGACGGCCCTGACCATAGCTTCGCTGGATGACGCTATTGCCAGCCTGGTTCAGAAAACATTCAGCAACCATTATTTCCGGGTTTATCGAAGCCAGGATGTTATCGGCGTGGAACTGGGCGGGGCGCTGAAGAACGTCATTGCTCTTGCCGCTGGAATTTCCGATGGACTCGGATTCGGTTACAATGCCCGAGCCGCGCTGATTACCCGAGGTCTGGTGGAAATGACCAGAATAGGTTTGGCCAAGGGAGCTGAAGAACGGACATTTATGGGACTGTCTGGGATGGGAGACCTGGTGCTGACCTGTACCGGCGATCTTTCCCGCAACCGCAGTGTGGGGCTTGAGCTCGGCCGCGGCCGCAAACTGGATGAGATTCTTTCCAGTATGAAGATGGTGGCGGAAGGGGTCAAAACAACCCTTTCGGCCTATCAGCTTGGCCGCCGTCTCGGCGTGGAAACCCCCATAATGGAACAGATGTATCTGATTCTGTTTGAAAACAAAGATCCGCGCGATGCGGTGGCGGACCTCATGCAACGTTCGCTCAAGGCTGAATTGACCTGATCCAGAAAGTCATGTGTCTTTAAGGACAGTATGTACACCATCCGGATTATGACCTACAACATACATCGTTGCCAGGGAACGGACGGTCGCACAGATGCCGCCCGCGTTTTGGAGGTTATAAGCCGTGCAGGGCCGGATATTGTGGCGTTGCAGGAGGTTGCCGGCCTTCTTGACGGCGATCAGGCCGCCTGGCTGGGCGAACGCCTAGCCATGAATTATTATGGGCCGAGCACCCCCGGGGGTAATGCTTTTCTTTCTTACTATCCACTGCGCGCGGTGCGACAACTCGACCTGCAAGATGGAAACTGTCTGTGCGCGGATGTTAATATCACCGGCAAGTCTCTGCATCTGTTTAATGTTCGCCTGCACGAAAATCTTCAACACCGCCGCCGCCAGCTGGCTCGGCTGCTCGACGCGAACGACGGTATCCGTATGCATTCCTCCATGTGTCCGGTATTGTTGCTGGGGGATTTTGCCGATAGCTTCTGGCCGTTGAGTCGAGGGCTGCTGTTGCCCACTTTGCGCATGGCAAGACGCCCCTTCTGGCCAGGAACTTTTCCCGCATGGCTGCCGCTTTGCGGGCGGGATCGGATATATCTGGGGGGGCAACTCAGAGTTATTGATGCACGCATCTACTGGTCGGCACTGGCCAGGCACGCATCCAAACACCTGCCGCTACTGCTGACAGTAAGGGTTGCCGATCCGCGAAATTATTTGCAGGTCAAGGGGGTTAAACACAGATGTATGGAAATAGCGCCGGGATGAAAGCGGGTTGTGGATAAGTCTGTTGATGAAGTTGATAACCGGGTAAGCCGGTAGTGAATATTGGCAGCGGGCCGTTCGACATGTGTTGTCGGACGGCCCGCTGCCGTTTACACCATGCGAAGCAGGAAGGGTGATATGGCACGAAAAAACCAGCCGGCCGATATTCTGGAAGTACTGAACATACTGGCGGAACTCTATCCTGACGCGCGCTGTGCCCTTGAATATGAAACCCCGTGGCAGCTGCTTGTGGCGACCATTTTGTCTGCGCAGTGTACGGATCGTCAGGTAAATATAGTGACGCGCGGATTGTTTGAGTCCTTTCCGGACCCGCACAGCTTGGCTGGGGCAAGGCTGGAAGAAGTCGAAAACCTGATTCGCAGTACCGGATTTTTTCGCAATAAAGCCAAAAACCTCATCGGTTGCGCGACGGCGGTGGATGTTTTGCACCACGGCAAGGTTCCGCAGACCATGGAAGAGCTGGTAGTGTTACCAGGGGTGGGGCGCAAAACCGCCAATGTCGTACTGGGCAATGCCTTTGGTATTCCGGGACTGGCCGTCGATACGCATGTCAAAAGGCTGGTCCGGCGGCTGGGCTGGAGTCAGCAGCAGGATCCGGAACGCATCGAACAGGAAATGTGCCGAATCCTGCCGCCTTCCCATTGGACCCAGACCAGTCATCTGCTCATCCATCACGGCCGCAATCTGTGCAAAGCCCAGCGCCCTGAGTGCACGCGTTGTCCGGTACTGCCTATTTGTCCGCGCATCGGGCTTACCGACCGACTCTGAGGGCCGTCAGATCTCCTCTTCCATATCCATCTCAAAGAAATCCACGGCGCGCGGTTCCTGTTCCTCCAGGGCATAACGCGTTGGTGCGGTTCCCGGTGCAAAAGCTTCGATGGTTACATTGAGGCTATCCTCGGGAACCAGGAGACCGGTAGCCGGATCGATGGGGCGGAATTCAATACCGTCCGGCACCGGAAATTCTTCGTAAGGCTGGTTTTTGAGAATCCTCTGCATGAAATCGACCCAGGCCGGCGCTGCAGCCTTTGATCCGGTTTCCAGCGATCCCAGGGAACGTTCCTGGTCGTATCCCACCCAGGATACAGCCAGCAGTCGCGGGCTGTATCCGACAAACCAGGCATCCTTCTGGTCGTTGGTGGTCCCCGTTTTACACGCCACCGGTCGCCCCAGAACCTTGGCCCGGTACCCGGTACCGTCCTTGACCACGCTTTCGAGCAGGTTGGTGATCAGGTAAGCGGTTTCGGGTGAAATAACCCGTTGCGGCGATTGTTGGATCAATTTCTGGTCGGGTTCGGGGCCGCCGGGAAAATCGGCAGGATCGGTCGATTCGAGGATTTTTCCATGGCGATCCACCACGCGAGTGATATACACCGGCCTGATAAGTACCCCACCGTTGGCAAATACGCAGTAGGCCGTGGCAAGTTCCATGGGTGATACCGCCGAGGAGCCAAGCGCCAGGGTAAGATCGCGGCTCAAAGGGGATTCAATACCAAGTTTTTTAGCATAATTGATGGCATAGCCGACCCCGATATCCTGGAGCATTTTCACCGTGACCACGTTGTAGGAATTGGCCAGTGCCTCCCGCAGAGTCGTTACTCCGGTGAAATTTTCAGCATAGTTTTTCGGTTTCCATTCCGTTTCGGTGCCGTCTTCACCCTGTGCGCGATAGATGATCGGAGTATCCAGCATAATGGTTGCCGGTGTGTAGCCTTTGTCCAGGGCCGCAGCGTAGATAAGTGGTTTGAAAGCCGATCCCGGTAGTCGCCGTGCCTGGATAGCCCGGTTAAACTGACTTTGGGCAAAATCGTATCCGCCGACCAGCGCCTTGACCTCCCCCGAATGGGGGTTGAGGACAATGAAGGCGCCCTGTGCGGCCGGTTCCTGGTAGAGAGACAATTTCAGCTCTTGCGGGGAACTGTCTTCCACCTTGACCTGCAGCACCGAACCGATGGGCAGGGTCGTGGCGCGCTCGTTGACGCGCTTTACCGGTTGACCACGGGGTACCACGCGCAGGTTCTTGGCAAGACCCCCTTTGTCAAGGGGGATAGTGCCGGTAAATCGGCCGATGCGCACCAGGGCGTTATTGCCCTTGGTTCCGACCAGCAATCCTTCGACAAGCGCGTGTTGCATCGGGGGTTGCGTATAAATGGCCGCCTGCTCTGCCAGAAAGACCGCCTCTTGTTTGATATCAAGGGTACGCAGGGGGCCACGGTAGCCACGGCGCTCATCGTGCTGGATAAGATTGGCCTGTACCGACAGTTGGGCTGCCTGCTGCATGGCCACATTCATGGTCGTATAGACTTTCAGCCCGCCGGTATTAATGACTTCTGATCCGTACTGTTCTTCCAGATAGCGGCGAACCTGTTCGGTGAAATAGGCGGCCCCGGCGATCTGGCGGTCGTTGCGCGGTTTAATGGCCACAATATTCGCGGCGGCTTCCTCCGCCTGCTCGCCGGTGATATAGCCGTCCTCCACCATACGATTGAGTACGTAGTCCTGTCGTATTTTAGCTTTGTCGTAGTTACGGAAAGGGGAATAGCGGCTTGGAGCCTGAGGCAGCCCGGCCAGCATGGCGCATTCCGCCAGGGATAATTTTCCGACATCCTTGCCAAAGTAATTTTCCGCAGCAGCCTGTACGCCGTAAGCGCCATGACCGAGGTAGATCTGGTTCAGATAAAGAAATAAAATATCCTCTTTGGATAATTTCTTTTCCATTCGCCATGCAAGAATCGCCTCTTTGAATTTACGTGAAAATTTCTTTTCAGGTGTTAATAGCAGACTCTTGGCGACCTGTTGGGTGATGGTGCTGCCCCCTTGGCGAATGCCCCCGGCCAGAATATTTTTAAGGGCGGCACGCGTAATGGATAACAGGTCGATACCTTGATGTTGAAAAAATTTGGAATCTTCGGCGGAAACGAAGGCTTGCACCAACTGACGGGGAATTTTGCCTATGGGCACCAGAATACGGCGTTCCTGGGCAAATTCACTGATGGTTTTTCCATTATCGCCATAAATGGTGGTCACGATGGGGGGACGATAATCAGCCAGGGTATCGACCTTGGGCAAAGCGGCCGATACCAGCATGTAAGCGACACCGAGGGACAGGCAGCCTGCCAGCAAAAGGCCCAAGGCCGTCCAGATGGTTATTTTGAGCGAGCGTCTTAAGTTCATATGGGTAGTTATCTCCTTGAGAAATAAGCGCTCTTTATACCATAAATCGCCAGATTAAACCAATGCCTTTGCAATGACGGGGGATTGACTTTCCTTTTTAGCTGTGCTAACCAACGGACATATATCAGGAGACAAACCAATGACTTACCACTGGGATCCGATGCCGTTTCCGGCAGAGGCAGCACGAGCGATGGGCACCGCGGCCAAGGGCCGCAGGGAAGCTCTTTGTCTTGCTGTTTGAAATCCCGGTAAGTTGGGAACATTGCAGTAAGGCCATGAGCTTCGGAAGTTCATGGCCTTTTTAGTTGTTTTTCATCCGGAAACGGCCCTTTTCCCCAATCTCGGCGTCAATCAGCACGCTTGCGTGTGCGGCGTAGACACCTACGCCTCCGTGCAAGCGCTTGATTCCTTGACCTTGGGAAAAATTGCTCGTTTCCTTTATGAAAACGGCACTGTGTCCATCCATAGTTTCCGGATGAACACTGGTTGGTTGTTGTTTCTTTTCAAGATAACCGAGGTATGGTGGAGGGGTTTTAGTTAATTTATGAGAAACAATATCGTACATATAGGTGCAGGCGAGTTAACCTATGAGATCCGGGCCATCGTGGAGATTGCCGAAACTCTCGGGGGCATGGGTATCAAGACCAACATGGAAAATATCGGCGATCCGATAGCGAAGGGTGAAAAAATCCCCGACTGGATGAAAAAACTGGTTGCCGAACTGGTCATGGAGGATTGTACTTACGGCTATAGTCCGACCAAGGGCGTGTTGGAGACGCGTCAGTTCCTGGCAGAAAGAACCAACAAGCGCGGCCAGGCGCAAATCACAGCGGAAGATATTTTGTTTTTCAACGGCCTTGGCGACGCTATCCAGAAAGTGTACGGGTTTCTGCGCCGTGAGGCTCGGGTCATCGGACCTTCGCCGACCTATTCCACCCATTCATCCGCCGAAGCGGCCCATGCCGGTCAGCGACCTATATCCTATCGCCTCGACCCCTACAATAACTGGTATCCGGATCTGGACGATTTACGGCTGTCGGTGAAGTACAATCCGGCTATTTCCGGCATACTGATCATCAATCCTGACAATCCGACCGGATCGGTCTATCCCGAGCGGATTCTGCGGGAAATGATCGCCATCGCCCGGGAATACGATTTGTTCGTGATCTGTGACGAAGTTTACCTGAATATTGTCTATAACGGCCAGTCGACCAAACCGTTGTCGGATCTTATCGGCGATCTTCCGGGCATGGCATTGCGCGGCATCAGCAAGGAAGTACCCTGGCCCGGGGCTCGTTGTGGCTGGATCGAAGTCTACAATGCCGAGCGGGATCCTATGTTCAA
Source organism: Pelobacter sp. UBA6093 (assembly GCA_002435955.1). Lineage (GTDB taxonomy): Bacteria > Desulfobacterota > Desulfuromonadia > Desulfuromonadales > Syntrophotaleaceae > Syntrophotalea. Next base: position 29,529 of record DIWZ01000033.1, on the reverse strand, counting down.
GCGCTATGTGCAGAGCATCCTGAATGCCAAGATGGTCGAGGTCTGTTCCACCACTCTGCCCCAGAAGGCAATCCCCCGTATCCTGGAGCACCCGAAGTACCCGGCGTATCTCGATGAGCGGCGCAGGCGCTATGAAAACTGCTCCAATATCGCTTACGAAATACTCAAAGATGTTCCCGGTACCAAGGTAAATCGCACCAACGGTGCTTTTTACATGAGCGTCGTCATCAAATCCGAGGTTTTGACCCATCTGCAAACCCTGCCCATCGAAATCGCCAAGGTTCGTACCCTGGTCGAGACTATGGTCAACCAGCCGGGGGTATCTCTGGATAAGCGTTTCGTGTACTATCTTCTGGCTTCGACCGGAATATGCGTGGTGCCCCTGTCGTCCTTCTGTACAAAGGAGCAGGGTTTCCGAATTACGTTGTTGGAGCGCGACGAAAAAGAGTTCAGGCGCATTTTCCAGACCATTGCCGACAGTATCACGGCATATCTGCAATCCTGACTGCTCAACGCAGGTTTCGGCATCTTGCGGGTCTGATCCACTTACAGGGGAAAGCATGGAACTGGCCGAAAATATCAGCGCCGAGGAGTTGTTTTCGGTCAGCATTGACTCGCTTCATTTTATCCGAAAAGCCCCCTGTGATCTGTATCGTTGCAACCGGAGCGGTGAATACGTCCTGTTTGTCGCCCAGCATGGCGACTTGGTTCGTCCGGTCATCGATCGCCTGCAGTTTCATGGCACCGAGCACTTGTACGTCCGCGTCGAAGATTCGGCCTTTTACAGCCAGCTGTTGCGTGCCCGGTTGGAGGACCTTGTCCATAATCCGAATGTCGACGCCGCCGTCAAAGCCAGGGCAGTACAAGCCGCGTGTCGCGATGCCATGCGCCGCGCCTTCGATGACCCTCGCGGGCCCTTCATCAAGCATGCCTGCGATGTTATCGTACCGACGGTCGATCTGATCGTAAACAACGAGCAGGCTACCAAATATCTGGTACGATTGACTGCTTTTGACCATGCCACCTACATTCATTCCACCAACGTCGGTATTTTTGGCGTGGCGCTGGCGCGACTGTTTTTCGGGTCGGGCCGTTCCCATGATATGCATAATCTTGGCACCGGGTTTTTTCTGCACGATCTTGGCAAATGCCGTATCCCCATCGAGATTCTCAATAAACCGGGACCCCTGACGACGGAGGAGCGGCTGGTGATCAATTGCCATGTGGAGGAAGGGTACAACATCCTCGCCGAAAACGGGATCATTACCGATGAAGCGCGAACCATAACCCTGGAACATCACGAAAAAGATGATGGAGCCGGTTATCCCCACGGCAAGTTGGGAGCGGATATTCATCCCTATGCGCGGATCTGCCGTCTTGCCGATATTTACGAAGCGCTCACCGCGGAACGTCCCTACCATCAGAAGCGTACCTCTTTCGAAGCGCTGAAGCTCATGAAAGATAAGGAAGTGACCGATGTCGACCAGGGACTTTTTGCCCAATTCGTTCGCTTGTTTTTGGGGTGATATTCCGATATTTTTAAGATAAGGGCTGCGGGGTTTTACGGTGTTACGGGCGCTGCCCTCGAAACCGGGATTTTGACTGATATGGCGGAAAACAAACAACAACTGATCAAATCCGTGGGGTTTCTTTCCGGAGTAGGTATTTCTCTGGTAGCTTCGACCCTGATCGGACTGATCATGGGCTACTATCTCGACCGTTGGCTGGGAACCGCTCCCTGGCTGACGCTGCTTTTTCTTGGCTTCGGGATCGTGGCCGGTTTTCGTAACATTTTCATCCTTACCCGGCGCGAGTTACGCCGCCAGCGGAAGGAGGAACATGACGACCGAAGATGATCAGCTGATAAAGCAAATGTCCCGGCGTAACTGGCTGATTCTCTGCCTCATGGTTTTGTTCAGCCTGCTGTGGAAATCGCAGCCGGTAACTGTGGGGATCCTGGGCGGTGGACTGGTCGTGATCGCCAGTTTCCAGGCCTTGCACCGTTCCCTCAAACGCTTGCTTCTGGCCGGAGGCCAGAAATCAGGTCTGGCTTTTCTGGGTGGTACACTTGTCAGGTTGTTAGGTCTGGCCGGGGCGATTTATGTGCTGATTGGTCCGCTAAAAGCCCCTCCGTTGGCTCTGATTGCAGGCCTTTCGGTGGTCATTTTCAATCTGTTGTGGACAACGGTCGCCCGCAGTCTGGCATGATGACCTGAGGATAGATAACATACTGTTCGATATCGGTGTTCCGCTTCACTCCGGACTTCCTCGCTTACCGTAAGCCCCCGACCTTACGGATCCAAACCATTCCATTACCCCCGTTCCCCAAAACTTCCTTCCTGATGCTATAATCAGAAGTAGAAAGATCCTGAAAAATCCTCGGGAAGGGGGTTCAAGTATGCAAAAAGAAAGCGGAAAGTTTGGCATTAGTGACAAACGTGGACGCTGCGAGACCAGCTCCGATCCTTACATTCTGGCTCAGGGGCTGTCGGAACCTACACTTTGCACGGGATGCAAAGCTGTTTATCGCCACAAACGCTGGTCCCTTGATGCGGATGCGTATGAGCATCTGTCAGCGGATGCGGGGGTTGCCAGGCAGCTGTGCCCGGCCTGCCGTAAGATCGAGGATGGCTATGCCGAAGGCTATGTGACGTTGCGTGGATCCTATCTATGGGCGCACGAGGAGGAAATCCGCAATATCCTCAGGAATGAGGAGAGCAAGGCTATGGCTAAAAACCCGCTGGAGCGCATCATCCGTATGGAGCGTGACGGCGAGGATCTGGTGATTGAAACGACCGAGGAAAAACTCGCCGAGCACCTCGGTCGCGCCCTCAATAAGGCTCACCAAGGTGACCTGAAGGTGGTCTGGGCGGATGATCATGGCATCTGTCGCGTCACCTGGCAGCGCGAAGGGTGACAATATGAGTGCGGACTACAATGTCCGGCGATTCCCGTCCGGGATTCCCGGTCTGGGCAAGAGGGAAGGCGGCACTGCCGCCTTTCGACTTTTGGAACATACTGCCGACATAGGGATAGAGGCTCAGGCAGCGAGCTGCGAAGAATTATTCGTACAGGCGGCCAAGGGTTTGTTGGCGGTCCTGGCGGGCAGCGGTGAAACCAGCGGGCCAGTGCGGGACATAACACTTGAAGTTAACGCCGGCGATGTGGAAGAGCTGCTGGTCGTCTGGCTTAACGAGTTGCTTTATCTGATTCAGACCCAGGTTGTGTGGCCGCTGGATATAGCTTTGATCGGCATGCAATCCGGCTCACTAACGGCCAGATTGTCGTTGGTCCCGCTGAGCGGTGATCCCCAGCGGGAAATCAAAGCCGCCACCTATCACCACCTTCTGGTTAACTGCCGTCAAGGTTTCTGGCGGGCGCGGGTCTATCTCGATCTCTAGGAGGCTGTCGGACTATCCATGCACCGGCTGCAAATTCGGCTGTTCGGCCCATATTTCAGCTCCTTTTCGGCCCANNAAACATCCAAATTTTCGCTTCGGCCAGGATAGTCCGACAGCCCCCTAGCCAGCGTCTTTTGTCGGTAGTTATCTGGCCATGCGGCCATGGAAGGTAGACGTTATGACCCTCAAGGTGCAACAAATCGATCAATGCCGTTGGCGCATCCCCCGCGAAGGGGCCATGCGTACCGACGGCCTGGTTTTCGCCAGCCGCGCCATGATGGAAGTATTGCAGAAAGAACAGGCTCTGGAGCAGGTGCGCAACGTCGCCACTTTGCCCGGTATCGTCGGACCCTCGTTGGCCATGCCGGACATTCACTGGGGATATGGCTTTCCCATCGGTGGCGTGGCGGCATTCGATCCCGATCAGGGGGTCGTCTCGCCGGGCGGGGTCGGGTACGATATCAATTGCGGAGTACGCCTGCTGCGCTCCGACCTGGAGGTGCAGCAGATACGGCCGCATTTGCATCAGCTGGCCGATGCGTTGTTCCGCAATGTTCCCTCCGGCGTGGGCTCACACCGCCGCGATCTTAAACTGAGTGTCGCGGAAGAGCGCAAGGTGCTTCAGCAGGGTGCCCGCTGGGTGGTCAGTCGCGGCATGGGCAGCGAGCAGGATCTGCAGCACATCGAAGCGGGGGGGCGCATCGACGGCGCCGATCCGGAACTCCTGTCCGACCGGGCCCTGGAGCGGGGCCGCGACCAGCTCGGGACCCTGGGTTCAGGCAACCATTTCCTGGAAGTGCAGATGGTGGAGGAAATCCGGGAGCCGGAGTTGGCGCGGGTGCTTGGTTTATTCCCGGGGCAGGTGACGGTGACGATCCATACCGGCAGCCGCGGCCTCGGTTATCAGGTGTGCGACGACTATTTGCGGATCATGCTGCGGGCTGCCGCCAAGTACGGCATCGAACTGCCCGACCGGCAATTGTGCTGCGCACCCCTGAGTAGTCCGGAGGGCCGGCAGTACCTTGCCGCCATGGCCTGCGCGGCCAATTTTGCCTTTGCCAATCGGCAGCTGATAACCGCCTGGGTGCGCGAATCGTTCGAGCAGGTGCTGGGGCAGAGCGCCGAGGCCCTGCGCCTTTCGGTAATTTATGACGTCTGCCACAATATAGCCAAGTGGGAACACCATGTGGTGGACGGAGTCCGGCGCCGGCTTTGTGTGCACCGTAAAGGCGCCACGCGTGCTTTCCCCCCCGGACATCCAGAGATTCCGGAGTGTTATCGCGCCATCGGGCAGCCGGTGCTGATCCCCGGTGACATGGGGCGTTATTCCTATGTGCTGGTCGGTACCACCGGAGCATTCGAGCAGACCTTCGGTTCCACCTGCCACGGCGCGGGCCGGGTGCTATCGCGCCACGCCGCCAAAAAGGTGGCCCGTGGCCGTAATATCGAGGGCGAACTTGCCGCGCAAGGAATCGTGTTGCGGGCCGCCGGCCGTGCTACCGTGGCTGAGGAAATCTCCGAGGCGTATAAGGACGTCACGGAGGTGGTGGAGGTGGTGCAGCAGGCCGGTATCGGTCGCATCGTTGCACGATTGCGGCCGCTGGCGGTGGTCAAGGGATAAACGCGGAGACACCCATGCAGGTATTCGTTACAGGGGGCACCGGGTTTGTCGGTCGAGAGGTAACCCGGCAATTACTGGCCGCCGGGCATCGGCCGGTCTGCCTGGTGCGGGCCGGATCCGAGGGGAAGTTGCTGCCGGATGTTCGTGAAGTACGTGCAGGGGACGTCACGCTTCCGGAAACCCTGCAAGGGGCACTGGCGGGATGCGAAGCTGTTGTGCATCTGGTAGGCATTATTCGTGAATATCCGCACCAGAAGGTTACCTTCGATCGCCTGCATCGCCAGGCTACGGCGCACATGGTCGCTGCAGCCGAAGCTCAGAAGGTCAAGCGTTTCGTGCTGATGAGCAGCAACGGCGCCAGCGTTGATGGCCGGACTGCTTATTACCGCAGCAAAGGGCAGGCCGAAGAGTTGCTCAAGGGCGCGCCTCTGGAGTGGACCATCTTCCGCCCTTCGATCATATATGGAGCGGAAGACAACTTCTGCACCCTGCTGGCCGGGATGGTTCGCATCCTGCCGGTAGTGCCGGTATTTGGCGACGGGCGCTATTCCCTCGCACCGGTAGCAGTAGAAGAGGTGGCTGCCAGCATCGTCGCCAGCCTTACGCGTCCCGATGCCTGTGGCCAGACCTTTCATTGCTGCGGCGAACAGACAGTGACTTTCAATGAACTGCTCGATCTTATCGGGGGCGTATTGCAGCGCCGCAGTGTGGTCAAGGTGCACCAGCCGATCTGGCTGGTCAAACCGCTGCTGGAGCGTCTGCAGTCTCTGCCGGGATGCCCCCTGACGGCCGATCAGCTGCAGATGCTGCTGGCCGGCAATGTTTGTGATCCTCAGGCATGGCGCACATTTTTCGGTCTCAAAGGTCGTTCCCTGGAGGATGGTTTGCGTCATGCCCTGATTCGCTGACGATGGCAGCCGGGGATTGCTCGCCGCCGGCCAGATAAACCCGCAGGGCCGCTTTGAGAGCACCGACCGCCAGATTGGAACAGTGCATCTTTTGCGGCGGAAGCCCACCCAGGGCATCCGCCACCTGTTTTTCGGTCAATTCCATGGCTTGCTCGAGGGTCCGGCCAATGACCATTTCACTGGTGATGGACGCGGTGGCGATGGCCGCCGCGCAGCCCAGTACTTTGTATTTCATGTCCCGGATAATACCTTGCTCGATCTGCAAAAACACCAGCAGACAGTCGCCGCAGGCCGGGTCGCCATATTGAACCGCCACACTGGGATGTTCAAGATAACCGACGTTGCGCGGTCGAGTGAAGTGGTCCATGACTTCTTTGCTGTACATAGCGCAGCCTCCTGAGGAAACCTGTAACAAAAGGGCTCCTCACCGAGCCCCGATCCTGGGAGTTTATCGGGGGTGGGAAGAGCAAGTCAAGGTGGCCTTTTTACCCATGCAAAAGCCCCGCAGTCATCTCAGGACTGCGGGGCTCGTTATGTTAAACCCTCTTTATTATCGAATCAGCAACCGGTCGAGGGAGGCACGGCCGCCCCCCTGCACCATCAGCGCCAAGGCCATGGCCATGGCCAGCAGGTGGTATTCGATGCCTTCGCCTTGTTGAGTGCCGGACCAGTTCATAAAAAACCCGTTTTGCCAGTGGACCAGATAGATGGCGCCCGCCATGACGGCAAATATGCCGAAGGCGGCGAAGCGGGTCAGCAGTCCCAGGATGAGGGCGATGCCACCGAGAAATTCCGCAGCGATGACCAGGTACGCAAGCGGTGCGGGCACCCCAAAGGCCTGGTTGAAAAATTCAACGGTCTTCGCAGGACCGTTGCCGCCGAACCACGCCAGGGCTTTCTGGGCGCCATGGGGAAAAAATACCCCGCCCAGAATCACCCGCAAAATCAGGCTGCCGGTATCGTTATTCGTTGCGCACAAGGCTCGAAACATGTGTGTCCTCCATGATTGGGGTGACGCAATAAAGAATCCACCAATGCAATTCTTTTTAGAAATGTAGCATTTCGGCATGAGCTGTCAAATGTCGACGCGCTGGGCAGCCTAAACAATCCTTGTCAGCCTTTCTTTTTAAAGCATGCTTCCCTATAATGGTGTGTTGGTTGAGGCTGACTTTTTGCTTGAATCCGAACAGTCCGACAGTCCCCCGGGGAGCATGGCATGGAAAAGACCTTCACAGCGCCGGTTATCGACAGTATGCGCCAGGCTATAGCCGAGGCCGGCGGCCGGGAGGTGTTTTTTCACGGGCGCACCGACAGTGACCTGCGGGTTACCCGGGTGCGGGTTCTGGCGCGTGGCAACGGCAGTGCGGTGCCGGCTATTGTACAGGAATGCCGCTACGGGGATGTTGTTATCCACAACCATCCATCGGCCTGCCTGGAACCCTCGATGGCGGATCTGGAGATTGCCTCGCGGCTCGGGTCTCAAGGGGTCGGATTTCTGGTTGTGGATAACCCTGTGGAACATGTTTATAAAGTAGTGGAACCCTTTGCTCCGCGACAGCCGCATCACCTTGCGCCGGAGAAAATTGACGCCCTGCTCGGTCCCACGGGGGTGGTGGCCAAAACCCTGCCCGGCTACGAAGAGCGGCCCGAGCAGCTGCGCATGGCATTTGCCGTCGGAGAGGCGTTCAATCGCGACCAGTTGGCGGTTATCGAAGCCGGCACCGGCACCGGCAAGAGTCTGGCTTATCTGGTCCCGGCTCTGCTCTGGGCCTTGGCCAACGAAGAGCGGGTGGTGGTGTCCACCAACACCATCAACCTGCAGGAGCAGCTGATCCGCAAGGATCTGCCGTTTTTGCAACGGGCTGCCGGCCTGGAGTTTCGCGCGGTGCTGGTCAAGGGGCGCAACAATTATCTGTGCCGACGGCGGGCGGAGACGGCGCGGATGGAACCGGGACTGTTCGACGATGAATCGAGCGCCGAACTTGGGGCCATTCTGGAGTGGGCGGGCGCCACCCATGAGGGGTCGCGCGAGGAATTGACCTTCCTGCCGCGCCTCGAGGTGTGGGAGGAAGTGCGCTGTGAAGCCGACCAGTGTGCGCGGGTGCGTTGCAGTCATTACGGGGCCTGTTTTTTCCACAAAGCCCGTCGCCAGGCCGCTCAGGCCGATCTGCTGGTGGTCAACCATGCTCTGCTGCTGTCGGATCTGGCCCTGCGTCATCAGACCGACAATTACAGCACCGCTGCCGTGCTGCCGCCGTTCGATCGCATTGTGCTCGATGAAGCGCACCATCTCGAGGACGTCGCGACCCACTATTTTGCTTCGCAGGTCACGCGGTATGCCTTTGCCCGGGTACTGGGCAAATTGCGCCACCCCCGCAAGCCGGACAAGGGTCTGCTGCCGCGATTCATCAACCTGCTGGCGCGGGAACTGCCGGATACGGAGGATGTTCTGTACCGGCGTTGTTACGAAGCCGTCGAAGTGTTGTCGGCCGGCAGTCACGCGCTTTACGAGCAGGCCCTGCAGACCCTCGAGGGGGTGGGGATGGATCTGGCCGCAGCCTGCGGTACCGGCGTCGGGCAGGATGAACTGCGCCGGCGGGTGATCCCGGAACTGACCGCCGGCGACTTCTGGCCCTCTGCTGTCGAGCGTATCCGTGATCTGGCCAATGCCAGCGCGACCCTGGCAGGTGATCTGGAATCCCTGCTCAAGGATAGCGAGAAATTACCAGAAGCGGTGGCGGACAAATTGATTTCGCCCCTGATCGATCTGCGCGGGGTTGCTGATCGGCTGGCCGGCATTGCCGGCGATCTGAGATTTTTTATTTCCCGAGACGACCGCACCTGCGCCTGGTTCGAGGTGGTGGAGGGGCGCGTCGGTCGCGGCCAAGGTGTGATTACCCGTTTGTGTACAGCCCCACTGGAGGTCGCCGAGCAACTCAAGGAGGGGCTTTACGAGCGGTTTCGCAGCGTGGTGTTGACCAGCGCCACACTGGCGGTGGGGGAATCGTTTCAATACCTGAAAAGCCGTGTGGGCCTCGACCGGGTCGAGCCCGGCCGGGTGCGGGAACTGCTGCTCCACTCACCTTTCGATTTCGCCAGCCAGGCGTTGGTGGTGGTGCCGACCGATGTGCCGGAACCGGGCCGCTCCGGGTATCCCACCATGGTTCGCGATCTGGTGGAACGCGCCGTGGTGGCGGCCGATGGCCGTACTTTTGCTCTGTTTACCGCTTACGGACTGTTGCGCCAGGTACACGGGGAGTTGGCCCCGGTACTGCAGGCTCGCGGTTATCGTTGCCTGCGCCAGGGCGAGGCCAATCGCCATCGCCTGCTCAAGACCTTCGCCGAGGATGAGACCAGCGTGCTGTTCGCCACCGATTCCTTCTGGGAGGGGGTTGATGTGCCGGGGCGCGCTCTGGAACAGGTGGTCATCACCCGATTACCGTTCAAGGTCCCCACGGAACCGGTACTGGAAGCCCGAGCCGAGGCAATATCGGCGGCCGGCGGGGATCCCTTTATGCAATACACCGTGCCCCAGGCGGTTATCAAGTTCAAGCAGGGGTTCGGGCGCCTGATCCGGCATCGCGAGGATCGAGGCGTGGTGCTGATCCTCGACAGCCGGGTGGTTAACAAAGGTTATGGGCGAATTTTTTTACGTTCCCTGCCCGATGTGCCCCTGGCAAAGGGGCGGACGGAGGAGGTCATGGAAGCGTTGAAGGCGTTTCTGGTGGCCGGCGACCAGCGGTTGCGGGAGTCTGTGTAAGGGACCGCTTTGTGCTTGCACCACCGTAAACCGCATGCTAGAAAACCAGAAGACCGATCGGCTGTTTGCCGACCAAATGCCAAACACAAGGAGAAACCATTTATGCTTATAGTCACCGGCGGGGCCGGTTTTATCGGCAGCAATATCGTGCAGGCTCTCAATGCCCGCGGACGTGAGGATATTCTGGTCGTCGACGATCTGACCGACGGCACCAAATTCGCCAATATCGCCGATGCACGACTGTACGACTATCTGGATAAAAACGAATTTCTGGAGCGCATCAAATCCGGCGACAGTTTTGGCGGCCGGATCGAAGCCATCATCCATCAGGGCGCCTGTTCCACCACCACCGAGTGGGACGGCCGCTTCATGATGGAAACCAACTTCGCCTACTCCAAAACCCTGCTGCACTACTGCCTGGAGCGGCGCATCCCCTTTTTGTATGCCTCCAGCGCGGCGACCTACGGCGGTGGCCAGGTGTTTCGCGAAGAGCCGCAGTTCGAGCGACCCCTCAACGTCTACGGTTACTCCAAAGTATTGTTCGACCAGTATGTGCGGCGTTTTCTGCCACAGGCCGACAGCCAGGTGGCAGGGTTTCGCTACTTCAACGTCTACGGTCCCCGCGAGCAGCACAAGGGGAGTATGGCCAGCGTCGCTTTCCACCTGCGTAACCAGTTGCTCAAGGACGGTCGTGTCAAACTGTTTGAAGGCTGCAACGGCTATGGCGATGGCGAGCAGCGGCGCGATTTCATCTATGTCGGCGATGTGGTCGATGTCAACCTCTGGTTTCTCGACCATCCGCAGGTGTCGGGACTTTACAATGTCGGCACCGGTCGCAGTCAGACCTTCAACGATGTGGCTCAATCGGTGCTGGCGGCTCACGGCAAAGGCGAACTGCAATACGTACCTTTTCCTGAGCATCTCAAAGGGCATTACCAGAGTTTTACCGAGGCGGATCTGACCCGTCTGCGTGATGCCGGGTTTGACGGACAATTCCTCAGCGTGGAAGAGGGCGTGGCCCGCTACATGGCATGGTTGCAGCAGAATTGATCGTTTTGCGCCCCCTGCAGGGTTCAATAACTAGAGGCATTTAATCCATGGCCAACGATTGGAATAAAATCTGGCATGAGAGGGAAAGCAACGTCCTGCACCCCGATCCCTGGCTACTCAAGGTTATGCCACTGTTGCCCACCGGGAGCGTGCTGGATCTGGCCTGCGGTCGCGGCCGCAACGCGTTGTTTCTGGCTGAACGCGGCTATGCGGTGACGGCCATCGACGCCTCCGGCGAAGGGTTGGCGCAATTGGCCGCCGAAGCGCAGAGGCGGGGGCTTCAGATCACACTGTTGCAACAGGACCTGGAGCGCATGCCGCAACTGGCGCTGCCTCCGTTCGACGTGGTGGTGCAGTTCTTTTATCTGCAGCGTTCCTTGCTGCCGGAATTACAACGGCTGGTGCGGCCTGGCGGCGTGGCGGTGGTACGAACCTTCAGCCATGCGGGAGACTTTCCCGGTGGGCCGGGCAATCCTGACTTTTCCCTGGATCTCGGCGAGTTGCCGAGGTTGTTTGCCGGCTGGGAAGTGTTGATCCATGAAGAGGGTCATGACCAGGCCCATCGCGGTGGCGGCCTGGCCGGTATCGTGGTCCGTCGGCCCCTGGCAACAGAGGTTGGACGGTGTGCCTGATCGTAGTGGCGCATCGCCTGCATCCCGACTATTGCCTGGTCCTGGCCGCCAATCGGGACGAGTATTACCATCGGCCGACGGCGGCGGCGGAATTCTGGCCTCAGGCTCCGCAGGTGCTCGCCGGGCGGGATCTGCAGGGCGGCGGCACCTGGCTGGGGGTAACCCGGCAGGGGCGCTGGGCCGCCCTGACCAACGTGCGTGAACCGAAGCCTGTCCCCGCCGGACGTTCTCGCGGTCTGCTGGTGAGCGGCTTTTTGCGCGGTAGCGATGCTCCGCAGCGTTATCTGGCCCGGCTTGCCAGGTGGGGCCATCGGTTCGCCGGCTTCAACCTGTTGGCCGGGGACGGTTGCGAACTGGCCAGCTTGTCCAATCGCGATGACGGCGTGCGACTGCTCCCACCTGGCTGTTATGGCCTCGGCAATCATCTTCTGGAGACCCCCTGGCCCAAGGTGGAGCAGGCCAAACTGCAGTTCAAAGCGGTGTTGGCACGACCTGATTTCAAGCTTGATCACCTCTGGGAAGTGTTGTCCGACCGGCGCCTCCCAACCACCCGAAGTTTGCCGGAAACCGGTCTCGATCCCGGTCTGGAGCGGGCTCTTGGCGCGATCTTCGTGCAGCTGCCCGGCTACGGAACCCGCTGTTCGACCCTGTTGCTGATCGGGCAGGACGGCCATGTCAGCATGGCGGAGCGGCGCTTTGGAGCGGACGGCAGGATCGAGGGTGAAAGCCGGTTTGGTTTTTCCGTGGTCCCTTGACAGCCGCGCCGCTGTTACCCATGATGTATAAAAACCAATGATGGTCGTTGCGCAGCGATGTATGCTGTTGTAACGATCAGGGGTTGCCGCTTTTTATCCGCAATCAGAACCCTCACAAGGAGCAAGCTTTGCAACCATTCGCCCGAGACTTTGAGCTTCCCGACCGTCTGCCCCTGTTGCCTGTGCGGGATGCGGTGATCTTTCCGCATATGATCCTGCCGCTGTTTATCGGCCGTAGCCAGTCCCTGGCCGCCGTGGAGCAGGCCCTGGCGGGGGACCGGTTGATCATGCTGGCGTCCCAGAAGGATCTGGGGCAGGAAGACCCCGACGCCGATGACATTTATCCGGTGGGTTGTGTCGGCATGATCATGCGAGTGCTCAAAATGCCCGATGGGCGCAGCAAGATTCTGGTACAGGGGCTTATCAAGGGGCGCATTGAGCAATTCCTCGCCACCAGCCCCTGTTTCTCCGTGAGCATCGAAGCGATGGAGGAGCCGCAACTGGCAGAACTGCCGATGGAAGTCGTAGCGTTGTTGCGCACCGTGCGTGAACAGTTGACGGAATTACAGGGCATGGGGCGTGTTTTGTCCAACGAAGTGCTGGTAGCGGTGGAAAACATCGATGATCCCGGCAGTCTGGCCGATGTGGTGGCCAGCAACCTCGGACTGAAAGTTGCCATTGCCCAGCAACTGCTGGAAGAGATCGATCCCATCGAACGCCTGCAACGCGTCAAGGAGCTGCTGGCCAAGGAGCTGGAACTGGCCAGCATGCAGCATCGTATCCAGAATCAGGCCCGCGAAGAGATGAGTCGGTCGCAGCGGGAATACTTCCTGCGTGAGCAGTTGCGCGCCATTCAGTCCGAATTGGGCGAAGCCGATGCCAAGGCGGAAGATCTGCTGGAACTGCGGGCCCAGCTCGACAAGGCCAAGCTGCCTGCCGAGATCGGCAAGGAAGCGCACAAGCAGTTGCGGCGCCTGGAAACCATGCCTATCGAGGCGGCAGAATATGCCATGCTGCGAACCTACCTGGAGTGGCTGGCGGAATTGCCCTGGCAGCGCGGCACGCGTGACAGCATCGATCTGTCCGTGGCCCATGCCATCCTTGACGAGGATCATTACGATCTGGAAAAGGTTAAAGAGCGTATCCTTGAATTTCTGGCGGTATGCAAGCTTAAAAAGAAGCTCAAAGGTCCGATTCTGTGTTTTGTCGGGCCGCCCGGAGTCGGCAAGACCAGTCTGGGCAAATCGATCGCGCGTGCCCTGGGACGCAAGTTTGTCCGGGTATCTCTGGGTGGATTGCGCGACGAAGCGGAGATCCGCGGGCACCGGCGTACCTATGTCGGCGCATTGCCCGGGCGCATCATTCAGGGGATGAAACAGGCCGGCAGCAACAATCCGGTATTCATGCTGGACGAACTGGACAAGGTCGGCGGCGCCGATTTTCGCGGCGACCCTTCGGCCGCGTTGCTGGAGTTGCTCGATCCGGAGCAGAATCATGCCTTCTCCGACCATTACATCAACCTGCCTTATGATCTTTCCAAGGTTATGTTCGTCGCCACGGCCAACGTTCTTGACAATGTGCCATCGGCTCTGCGGGACCGTCTCGAGGTTATCCACCTGGCCGGTTACAGTACCGAACAAAAACTGGCGATTGCCCGGCGCTATCTGGTCCCCCGGCAGCTGGAGGCTACCGGTTTGCAGGAAAACGATCTGGCTTTTTCCCGCAATGCGCTGCTGAAGGTGATCACGGAATACACTGCCGAGGCCGGCCTGCGCAATCTGGAGCGCGAAATCGGCAGCATCTGCCGCAAGGTGGCCCGTCGCAGGGCCGAAAACGATTTGCGTGCCGTGCGGATCACCGGCGGGACGGTAGCCGGCTACCTGGGACCTCCCCGCTATCTCGATGATGACAAGCTTGGCGAACACGAGATCGGCGTTGTGACTGGACTGGCCTGGACCGAGATCGGCGGGCAGATTCTGCATATCGAAGCCAGCACCATGCCCGGCAGCGGCCAGCTTCACCTGACCGGACAACTCGGCTCGGTCATGAAAGAAAGCGCCCAGGCCGCCCTGACTTATGCTCGCTCTCACGCCGGGCAATGGGGCATCGATGCCGATTTTCACAAAAACCTCGATATTCATATCCATGTCCCGGCCGGAGCCATCCCCAAGGATGGTCCGAGTGCCGGTGTCACCATGGTTACGGCGCTGGTCTCGGTTCTGTCGGGTCGACCGGTTAATCGCGAGGTTGCCATGACCGGGGAAATCACCCTGCGCGGCCAGGTGTTGCCCATCGGCGGGGTCAAGGAAAAACTGCTGGCGGCGGTGCGGGCTGGTCTGCAAACCGTGGTGCTGCCGCGCCGCAACGAAAAAGACCTGGTGGATGTGCCGGCTTCCCTGCGCCGCCGCCTGCAACTGGTGTTTGCCGATCGGGTGGAGGACGTGCTGGCCGCAGCCCTGGAGAAGGGCACATGAAGCTGGCGGAACTGGGCGAATTCGGTTTCATCGAACGCATCCGCGCGGCCGCCGCAGTCGGTAATGGGGTCGTTCACGGCATCGGTGACGATTGCGCGGTCCTCGAGTTGCCGCCGGGGCAGCACTTGCTGACTACCAAGGATCTGCTCATCGAAGGTGTTCATTTTCAGCGTGGCTGGACAGACAGCCGCCGTTTAGGGCGTAAAAGTGTGTCGGTCAATGTCAGCGATATCGCGGCCATGGGTGGCCGACCGCGCCACCTGTATCTGGGATTGGGCGTGCCGGCTGATTTCACCGTTGAGGAACTGCAGCTTTTCATGGACGGATTTCTCGAAGCGGTCACCGAATACGGTGCCTGCCTGGTCGGCGGCGACACCTGCCGTTCGCCCGGGCCGCTGCTGATCAGCGTAACCGCTGAAGGCTCGGTGGCTGCGGGCCGGGAACTGCTGCGCGGCGGGGCTCGGGTCGGAGAGAGTATTTATGTATCCGGGACTCTGGGTGACAGTGCGTTGGCCTTGCAGCTGCTTACCGCCGGCACACCCCTCGATCCGCATCTGGAAGCCCGGCATCACAATCCCACCGCGCGCGTGGCATTGGGACAGGCGTTGGCCGAGGCCCGCCTGGCAAGCGCCATGATCGATATATCCGACGGGTTGTCGGCCGATCTGGGACATATCCTCAAAGCTTCCGGTACGGGTGCCCTGCTGGAAGAGCCCCGGCTGCCCCTGTCCGAGCCCTTTCGGGCGGCGCTGCACAACGATCCGCGGCTTATGCAGCTGGCCTTGAGCGGCGGGGAAGACTACGAATTGCTGTTTACGGCACCGCCGGACCGCGATGCAGCACTGCAGGATCTGGCCGGCAGCTTGCAACTGCCCCTGACCCGCATCGGCGTGATTACCGCCCCCGATGCGGGGCTGCGTCTGCGCAATGCCGCCGGTGAAGTGCGCCAGGCCGACTGTGTCGGATTCAACCATTTTGCCCGGGTATCCGCCCCGAAAAATGATGCGACGTGTTGATTAACCATAAACCGTTCGCGAACTGAGCCGTCTAACCACCAGGTATTATCTGATTGTCAGCCTGTGGAACGATCTTTGCTGTGGCCATGAAGTAAACTGAAACCTGTCGGCTTGCCGCCAGTTTGATAACCCTTGTATGCCTCGTCCTTCAAAGGAGCTGGTTGATGAGAGTTGAAATCACCTACAAGTTCGTCATGGGGTTCATCATCGTGGTCGCCTCGATCGTGGCGCTGAATTACCTGGTACCCGCTGCCGCCCTGGTGCCTCATTACCTGGAGCAGACCCTGTCGACGGCCTGCGCTCTGCTGGTGGGGCTGATGCTGGGCTGGATCTTTTCCAAGGCTTTTACCGCCAATATCTTGGTGCTTAAAAGCGCGGCGGAACGCATCAGTGACGGTGACCTGTCCCAGACGGTCTATCTGCCCAACAATCTGCTTCCCGACGAAACCGCGGAGCTGGCCGACTCTCTCAACCGGGTAACGACCAACTTGCGGGAGCTGGTCGGGTATATTCGTACCTCATCTTCCAGGGTGGCGGAAGAGGCTCAGGGGTTATCCACCATGTCCCAGGAAGTCACCGCCTCGGCTCATGAGGTGACCGGCGCGGTGGAACAGATCAGCCGTGGTGCGGAGACCCAGGCGGCCATGGTGGAACAGGCTTCCGAGCATTTCCGCCAGATGGCGATGTCGGGAGACCAGGTTGCCGAAGCGGCCCGGGCCGCTGCCAGGGCAGCGGGGGAAACTGTTCAGACCGCGGAGCGCGGCGGGCAGGTCGTGACCCTGGCCATGAGCAAGCTCGGCCAGGTTCTCGATGGGGTGGAGCAGCACGGCCAGCAAATGTTGTCCTTCAGTGCCCGCGTGCAAAAAATCGGCAAGGTGGCAGATTTTATTACCGCCCTTTCGCAAAAAACCAATCTTCTGGCGCTCAATGCTTCCATCGAAGCGGCGCGCGCCGGCGAACACGGCCGGGGCTTTACCGTGGTGGCCGAGGAAATCTGCAAGCTGGCCGATTCGTCGGAGCGGGCCATGGCGGAGATCACCGAAATGATTGTTGTTTTGCAGGAGGAAAGTGCCAGTGTGCAGAAGGCTCTGAAGGAAAATGTCCTGGGGATGAGCTCCGGTCGTTCCGCGGTGCATCGCACCGGCAAAACTTTCGAAGAGATTGTCACCACGGCCAAGATCGCCGGCGATCGGGCCGAGGCTATCAGTACCCTCTCTCTGCAACAGGTCGGGGAGGTCGGCAAGCTGGCTGATACGGTCGATGAGATCGCCCGGGTCGTGTCGGAAAATGCCGCGGCCAGCGAAGAGTCTTCCGCTGCCAGTGAACAACAGTCAGCCGCCATGGAGCGCATGGCCCTTTCTGCCCAGGATCTTTATGCGCTGGCCGAAGAGCTGCAGGAGCGGGTCAGTCGGTTTCACATTGGATTGAAGCGGACCAACTGATGGCGCGGACTCTGTTGCTGGCATCGGGCCGGGCGTTGTTCGGGCTTGATGTGAAAGAAGTACGCGAAGTGCTGAAGTCGCCGCCGCTGCATTATGTGCCCTTGGCGCCGGCGGGGTTACTGGGGGCGATCAACCTTCACGATGTGGTGGTGCCGGTTTTCGATTTTATCCAGCTGCGCGGTGCAAAAGGCGAGACGGGCGAGCATATAGTTGTATTGCAGGGGGCCTGTATGGCTTTAGCGGTCAATGCCGTCCACGGCTTGTGCCACCGGACGATTGTCATGCCGGGCGGTGTCATGTATCCCTGGGTGCGCGAGGTTTTTCTCTGTGCCCGCGGATTGGCCGGTTTGATCGACCCGGTTGCCCTGCAGCAGAGCCTTCAACGGCGTCTGTCGCCGACCGGGGCGGTAACCACGGAACAGTGGTCGGGGTGGACAAGTCGGTGAATCAACCGGAATATTTACATATCTTCCTGGTCGAAACCCGGGAGCATCTGCTCACTATGCAGCGCTGGCTGTCGGTCATGGCCGAACAGCCGGAAAATAAGGACGGGTTACTTGGCCTGTTTCGTTCCATTCATTCCATCAAGGGCATGGCGGCCAGCATGGGGTTTCGGCGCCTGGCCGGCCTGGCCCATACCATGGAAGACGGGTTGGAACGCCTGCGGCGTACCGGCAGACTGCCCGCCGAGGCTGTAGAACAGTTATACCACGGTTTGGATCTCCTCGAGGCACGGCTTGCCGATGTGGTGGCGGGGCGCCCGGAGGCTCCGGAAGGGGATGACGCCGCAACGGATCCGCAGGATCGGGTTCTGTCCCTGCAAATCAGCATGCCGGGGGGGGCTTTATCCCACTGGTTGCTGCTGGTAAACGAGTTGATGAGGCTCGGAACTCTGCAAAGCTGCAGACCCGAGCCGGAAAAGATAGCCGAAGGCATTTTGCCCGGTATGCTGGAAGTCGATTTGCTGTGTCAAGTCGATATCGAGGATATCCTGCAGCGCTGCCGCGGAATCTCCGATTCCGTATCGGTGGAGACGACAACCCGGGCCGATTCAGAACCGGGATTGGTCATTCGGCATGGTGTCGGCCAGGCTACGGTGCGGGTTTCCACCAACCTGCTGGATCGGTTTGTGGGGTTGTCCGGGGAGCTGTTGACGGCCCGCCATCGGTTGCAGGCATCTTTGCAGCAAGGGCTGCAGGAGGAGATCGAGGGCAGCTGTCTGCAGCTTGACCGATTGCTGGGCGATCTGCGTCACCAGGTGCTTGACGCCCGTATGGTCCCGCTGGAAGCCGTTACGGCAACGTTGCCGCGTCTGGTCAGGGAGTTGTGCCGGAGTACGGGCAAGACGATCAGCTTGGATCTGATCGGCAACGATGTGCGGCTCGATCGGGCCATACTCGAGGCCATGTCCGAGCCTCTGATGCACATGGTGCGCAACGCCGTGGATCACGGTATTGAAGAACGCGGAACCATTACCATCGCGGCGCGGCGCGATCGTGACCGGGTAACCCTCGATGTCAGCGATGACGGTCGCGGACTCGATCCGGCATGGTTGGCTGAGCGGGCTCGACAGGACGGATTTTTACAGGCAGGACAGGGTGCCGAAATGAGTGAGGCCGAATTGCTGCAACTCATCTGTCGCCCCGGTTTTACTACCGCCAGGCGCATAACGGAGATCTCCGGCCGCGGCATCGGCATGGATGTGGTCCGACACACCGTCGACCAGCTCGGCGGCACGCTGCAGATTCTTTCCAGCCGGGGGCAGGGGGTCTGTTTCCGGTTTATTCTGCCGCTGACGGTTTCCATTGTGCCGGTGCTGTTGGTGGAGGCCGACGGTCACATGGTGGCCTTGCCCCTCATATGGATCGAACAAACCCTGGATGTGCCACGGCAACAGTTGCGTGGATTTGGTAACAGCCATACGGCCGACCTCGGAGATCGCCAATTGCGGTTGGTTTTTTTATCCGGATTGCTGGGTCTCCCCGGTGCCACCGGAAGCCATGCTTCCATCATTGTCTGCGAACTGCGTGGCGGCCATGCCGGATTGGTGGTCGATGCCGTGGCAGGTCAGAAAGAAGTGTTCGTCAAACCGCTGGCATTTCCCCTTAATACGATTCACGGGTTGAGCGGAGCCACTATTTTAGGCGATGGGCGGGTGGTTTTTCTTGTAGACCCCTGTGCATTGATACCCTGCTCTCTGTCGACAACCACCAAAGGAGATATCCTGTGAAAAAAATAATTTTGCTATCAAGCATCTGTGTAGTCTGGCTGGCAAGTCTCATTTCCCCCTGCGCCTATGCCGGGCCGGTCAGTCTGGATACGGTGGTCAAGGCTTTGCAGAGGCCCTTTCAGGCAGAAACAAAACACAACCGTATCCGCGATTTTCAGGCCAGCTTTTCCCAGGAGGCCTACCTGAGCTCTCTGGATCAGGTCCAGACCGCCAGCGGTCGGGTTACGGTGCGGTTTGCCGACCGTAAAACCTCAGCCGCCCGGTTTCGTTGGGAATATCTGCAGCCTGATCCCCAGTTGATCGTGTCCGATGGCAGGACGGTCTGGGTGTACATGCCTGACAACCGCCAGGTGATCGAATCGCCGATGCCCGCCGATGGCCAGGCCGGTACCGACAATCCCCTGGCTTTTCTGACCGATCTGGGTAATCTGAGCCGTCAGTTCATCATCACCTGGGGGGATCCGCGCCAGAGTCCCGAAGGCCATTACCGCCTGGTGCTGCGGCCACGCAAGCCTTCCGCATATCTCGAGCAACTGCTGCTCGAGGTCGATCAGGCGGTAGTCGCCGGCAAGCCAGTCTATCCGCTGCGTGCGGCCACGCTGTTTGGTGCTGCGGACAACCGCACCATCGTGCGATTCAGCGAGCCGCGACTCAACCAGGGACCGGGCGAAGCCCAGTTCCGGTTTGTGCCGCCGGCGGGCACAGAAGTGCTGCGCCCCGAACAGGGCGCTTTCGGGCAATAATCTTCGCTGCCATTTCAAACTTCGGCTTCCTGCCCGCGGGAATGAACCCGCATGGCCAACGGGTGCAGGAAAATCTTTCCCTGTTATCGCACCCTATGGTATAAGCCATTGAACAATCTGGAATTTTCAGTAGGAAAGGGTGTGCTATGCCGAGTTTCGATATTGTGTCCAAGGTCGACATGCAGGAGATCGACAACGCCGTCAATCAGGCTCTGAAAGAGATTCAGCAGCGTTACGATTTCAAGGGAACACATAACGAGATCAATCTGGAGAACGAGGCCATCGTGCTGCTCGGTGCGGACGATTACAAGCTGGATGCCGTGATCGATGTACTCAGAGGGAAGCTTGCCAAGCGCAACCTTTCCCCCAGGTGTCTCGATTTCGGTAAAAAGGAGCCCGCCTCCGGCGGTGCTGTGCGCCAGCGCGTGGCCATTGTACAGGGGATTTCCAAGGAAAAGGGCAAGGAAATCATCAAACACATCAAAGACAGCAAACTCAAGGTCCAGGCCCAGATCATGGATGATCAGGTGCGGGTGTCGGGTAAAAAAATCGACGATCTGCAGGATGTCATCCAGCTCCTCAAGGGGCAGGATCTGGGTATCGAACTACAGTTTGTCAACATGCGGTCCTGAAGCAGGGCATTGGGACAGGGCTTGAAGGAATTGATCAACGTGGAAAAACGCAAAGTCAGTATGATAAGCCTCGGTTGTGCCAAAAACCTGGTGGATGCCGAGGTCATGCTGGGGTATCTGCCCCAGGACAGGTTTGAAATCATCACCGCCGAAGCTCAGGCCGATATTATTATCGTCAATACCTGTGGTTTTATCAGCGATGCCAAAGAGGAATCGGTGGAAACCCTCCTTGAAGCCATCGAATACAAAAAATCCGGCAGCTGCAAACTGCTGATCGTCACCGGTTGCCTGTCCCAGCGCTATGCCGAGGATATGGCCAAGGAACTGCCGGAGGTCGATATCCTGCTCGGTACCGGGGAGGTGCCGCGGATTCTCGAACTTATCGATGCCCACGATCGTGGCGAAGCGGTCCGCCAGTCGGTGGGGCTGCCGCAATATCTTTACGATCATACCACCCCGCGGGTCGCTTCCTCGCCTTTTTACTCGACCTATGTGAAGATCGCCGAAGGCTGCAATAATCTCTGCTCCTATTGCATAATTCCGCAGTTGCGCGGCCCGTTGCGTTCACGCTCCATCGCTTCGGTGGTGGCGGAAGTCGAAAGGCTGGTGGCAGCCGGGGCGCAGGAAGTCAATCTTATTGCCCAGGACATTACCGCCTTTGGCGCCGATCGTCACGATGGTGCCCGACTGGAGAACCTGCTGCGGGAACTGGTCAAGGTGCCTGATCTGCGTTGGCTGCGGCTGTTGTATGCTTATCCGGACGGCATCAGCGACGAACTTATCGAGCTGGTGGCAACCGAGGACAAGATTTGCAGCTATTTCGACGTGCCCCTGCAGCATATCGATGATCAGGTACTGGCGCGCATGAACCGACGGGTCGGTGAAGATACCATCCGTGACCTTGTACGCCGCATGCGTCAGCGGATCCCCGATCTGACCCTGCGCACTTCCTTCATTGTTGGTTTCCCCGGAGAAACGGAGGCGGAATTCGCCAAGCTGCTGGCGTTTGTCGAAGAGGGGCATTTCGACCGGGTCGGGGTATTCCGTTACTCCCGTGAAGACGGCACCCCGGCTGCCGCCCTACCTGACCAGGTGCCCGAGCGAATCAAGAAGAGCCGCTACAACAAACTGATGAAGGCTCAGCAGCGCGTTTCCTTCCGCCGTAACCGGGCGCTGGTCGGTCGTATCGAACCGGTGCTGGTGGAAGGATACAGCGAAGAAACCGAACTGCTGCTGAGCGGTCGCAGTGTGCGTCAGGCCCCCGATGTCGATGGCCAGGTGTATATTACGGCTGGTCAGGCCGATATCGGGCAGATTGTGTCGCTACGTATCACCGATTCTTCGGACTACGATCTCATCGGTGAAATCGTCGACCCATCCGAAGACAGTGCTGTTTGATTCCAGCCCCTGACTCAGCTACGGAGGTGTGCCGTGTCCCGCTATCGTCTGCTGGCCATCGCAGTGTTGTGGCTCGGGGTCGCTGCAGCTTTCTGGCAGGTGCTGCAGGGGCGGCAGCAACCTCTGCAGCGCACTCGGCTGCTGCTCGGAACCACGGTAGAGATCTCCGTTTACGACCAGCGGCCGCAACGTTTCGCTCCGGCCATTGAGGCCGCTTTCGACGAAATGGCGCGGCTTGAGACGCTGACCGGTTTTCATCACCGCGGCAGCGATGTGACGCGCCTGTCCGCAATAGTGGGGGACGCCGTCGTCGCACCGGAAACCCTGGAGATCCTGGGCAAAGGATTGCAGGTGGGCAAAGCCAGTGACGGCGCCTTCGACATGACGCTGGGACGCCTCAAGCTCCTTTGGGGGTTCGGGGCGTCGCATCCCCGATTGCCGGCTGCAGGTGAAATCGAGGCAGCGCTTGCCGCCAGCGGCCTGGAGGCGCTGGCTGTCGAAAATGGCCGGGTGATTAAACGCACCGATGCCTGGATCGATTTGAGTGGAATCGCCAGGGGCTATATTATCGACCGGGCGGTGGCCGTACTGGAGCGTGCCGGGGTCACCTGCGCCGCTGTCAGCGCCGGCGATGATGTGCGCTTTATCGGTCATCGTGCCGACCCCTGGCGTATCGCCATCCGCCATCCCCGACAAACCGATGCGTTGCTCGCTACCCTGATCCTGCCGGAGGCACTGGCGGTGGTTACTTCGGGGGATTACGAACGGTTTTTCGAGCAGGACGGGGTGCGCTATCATCCCCTGTTCGATCCGGCAACCGGCATGCCGGCGAGACGCTGCCAGAGTGTGACCGTGGTCTCCCGTCAGGCGGTATGGGCCGACGCACTGGCCTCGGCGGTGTTTGTGCTCGGTCCGGAGAAGGGGTTGGCGCTGCTGGAACGTTACCCTCAGACCTGGGGGCTGATTGTCGCAGCCGACGGAACCACCGTGATCAGTCCCGGTCTGCGTGAGCGGGTGACCTGGCCATGAAGTCCCAGCAGGCGCCATGCTGATGGTTGAGCAGGAAACTCAGGTGGTTTTTCCAAGAGGCTTCCATGCGCCGAATGCGCTTTTTGCTGTCCTATCTCAATAAGTATCGATCGATGCTGGTGGCCGGTGTGGTCTGGCTGCTGGTGACCGACCTGCTGGGACTTTTGGGTCCCTGGTTGCTTAAAGTGGGGATCGATGGCGTGCAGGCAGGCGCCCTGACCACCTTGTACGCTGCCGGGATAGTGCTGGCCGTCATTGCCGTACTGCGGTTTGTGACGCGCATCTGGTCGCGCCACTACTTTCTCCACACCGCCTGTCGCCTGGAAAACGATTTACGCCGTCACCTGCTGGCCCGTCTGCTTACGCAGAGCGGGCCTTTTTTCGACAGGTTTCGCACCGGCGACCTGTTGTCGCGTTTTACCAACGATATCAGTAACCTGCGTACTCTGGCCGGCTTCGGATTGATGATCTTCATCAACACCCTGATGGTGTATGGCATGACCCTGGTGGTTTTGCTGCGGCTGTCGCCGGCCTTGACCCTGGTGGCTCTGTTGCCCTATCCGCTGTTGCTGGTGCTGACGCGTTATTTGTCCAGTCGGCTGCTGGCTGCCTCCGGCGAGGTGCAACGGGGATTGGGCCAGGTAAGCGAAGCGCTGGAGGAGGGGATCAGTGGTCACGCCGTGATTCGCAGCTATGGATTGCGAGCCCTGCGGGGCGCTTACTTTGACACCCTCAACGAGCGCTATCTGGGATCCAGCCTGCTGCTGGCCCGGTTACGCAACGCCATCGGTCCCAGCATGGCGCTCATCGCGCCACTCGGCAGTTTGCTGATTTTTTATTATGGCGGTCGCCGGGTGATCGCCCATCAATTATCGTTGGGAGAATTGGTGGCCTTCAACGCCTACCTGGTGCAGTTGACCATGCCGACCATGATGCTCGGCTGGATTTTGGGGCTGGTACAGCGAGGCGCCGCCAGCGCCGAGCGCCTGGCCGATATTCTGTATCTGGCTGCGCCGCCTGCGGCTGTGCCCATGGAGCATGCGGAGGAGCCGCCCTCGGTGTCTCTCAGGCAGCTCACCTTTACCTATGGCGATGCTCCGGTTCTGCACGGGCTGCAGCTGGAAGTCGCAGCCGGCAGCCTGATCGGTATCACCGGGCCGACCGGTTCCGGCAAAACGACGCTGCTGCGCTTGTTGGCCGGTCTCTATCCGGCGCCGGCAGGGCAGGTGCTGATCAATGGTCAGGATCTGGCGCAAGTGGACGCAAGCGACCATCGCCGGCGGGTGGCCATGGTGCCCCAGGAAGGGCGTCTGTTTTCCGGCTCGCTGCGGGACAATCTGCTCTATGCGGTGCCCGATGGGGACAATCGGCTGTTGCATCAGGTGGCGCAATCGGTCTGCCTGAGTGAGGAGGTAGCCGGTTTTGCCAACGGTTTCGAAACGCGTGTCGGCGAAGGTGGACAGGCGCTGTCCGGCGGCCAGCGCCAACGGGTCTGCCTCGGGCGGGCCCTTGCCAGAGGCGGCAGCCTGTGGTTGCTGGACGACCCTTTCAGTCACCTCGATGCCGCCACCGCGCAGTCCATCTGGCAGCAGCTGCGCCGCGTGCTGGCCGGAAAAACCGTCTTTCTGGCCACGGGACAGGCTTCCTTGCTGGCGTCCGCGGATCGCATCATGGTGCTGGAGGGCGGTCGCATGGTGGAATCCGGTACCCACGATACCTTGCTGGCGCAGGGCGGCTTGTATGCGCGGCTCATTGAGAAAGAACGCCTGCAGCGGGAACTGGAGGTGCTACCGTGAGCCGCGGAATGTTCGACCTGGATGAAGTTACCGGGCGGCACCTGGATTGGACCTTGTTTCGTCGTTTCTTGCGACTGATCCGCCCCTATCGCGGGACCGCCATCGCTGCCATGGCCCTGTTGCCCCTGACCACAGCGGCGCGGCTGGTGCAGCCTTTTCTTATCAAAATAGCCATCGACAATCATATCGTGCCGGGCCATCTGGCGGGGCTGGGCACAGTGGCGCTGCTGTTTCTGGCAGCGGCCTGCGGCGAAAGTCTGCTCGGGTTCTGGCAGGGATACCTGGCTCAGGGGGTGGGCCAGAGAATTACCGCCGATTTGCGCAGCCGCGGATTTCGACACCTGCTGCGACTGCCGGTGAGGTTTTTCGACCGCCACCCGTCCGGACGCCTGGTAACGAGGCTGACCAGCGACGTGGAAAACGTCGGTGAACTTTTCAGCTCAGGGGTGGCGGCTGCTTTCGGAGAGGTTTTTTCCCTGATATTCGTGGTGGCGGCGATGTACTGGCTGAATCCGGCCCTGACGTTGGTGGCTTTTGCCCTGTTGCCGCTGCTGGGGCTGGTGCTGATGTTGTTCCGTCGTCGCATGCGGCAGGCCATGCGACAGGTTCGTGCCCGCCTGGCGGGGCTCAATGGCTACCTGGCGGAGCGCATCGCCGGGGTCGGCACTGTGCGGTTGTTCGGCCAGGAACAGCGCACCCTGGCCGAATTCGATGTGTTGCAGGAAGATTACCGGATCAGCAATTTTGCCGCCATCCGCTGGGATGTATTTCTGTTCAGTGCTCTGGAAACCCTGGCCGCCCTGGCCATCGCCGGAGTTTTATGGCGTGGCGGGGTGTCGGTCCTGCAGGGGGTGGCCACCTTCGGAACCCTGGTGGCGTTTCTGGAATATGTGCAGCGGTTTTTTGCACCCTTGCGCAAGCTCAGTGGCCAATATTCCCTGCTGCAAGCCAGCAACGCATCCCTTGAAAGGATTTTCGAGCTTCTCGACCAGCCGGCCGAAGCTGGCGGCGCCAAGCCCTCTGCCGGGGGGCGGGGAGCCTTGCATTTCGACAAGGTGTGTTTCAGTTACGACGGCCGCGAGGCGGTGCTCACGGATATTGAGTTGTCGATTGCTCCGGGAGAGATGGTCGGGATTGTGGGCGATACCGGTAGCGGCAAGACCACCCTGGGCAGGCTGCTGCTGCGGTTTTACGAGCCTACCTTGGGGCGCATTGTACTGGATGGGCAGAACCTCGCCGAGCTCGATCCGGCGGAAGTGCGTCGCCGCATCGGTTGGGTCTCCCAGGAGCCGTTTCTGTTTGCCGGCACGGTGCGCGACAATCTCGATCCGCTGGTTGGCCTTTCCGACAGCGAATTGCAGACTCTGCTGAAGGTTTGCGGGGCCTGGTCGGCGGTGGAGCGGCTGGGGGGCTTGCAGGGCATGCTGAAGGAGCGCGGCCGCAACCTGTCGGCGGGAGAACGTCAGCTTTTGTGCCTGGTCCGTACCTTGGCGGCCGATCCGCCCATCCTGCTGTTCGATGAAGCGACCAGCCGTTTGGATGCCTCGACCGAAGCCATCGTACACAAGGAAATGGAACGATCCCGGCATGGGCGCACGGTGCTGGTTATCGCCCACCGGCTGCGTTCGATCCGGCGAGCGGATCGCATCGTGCTTCTGCACCGGGGGCGTATCCGCGAGATCGGAACCCATGCGCAGTTGCTGGCACAAAACGGCCTGTATGCACGTCTTTGGCGCTTGCAGCATCTGGACCTCAACGATTCACCGGTTGCCCGGCCGGCATAAGCGGGGAAGAGGTATGATAGCCGTTACTCGGTGCGCAATCGGATATAACGGCAGATGGCCAGCAGGTCGTTCAGATTCAGGGAGAGAAACTGCAGGCCCATACCGGGAGGCAGGTTCTTGTTGACAGGGTCCTGTTCTGTGTTAATCCAGGCGATGCTGGCCGGGCTGGCGATAACCCGGGTGGTGCCGGGCAGCAGGAAATCGACATGCAATAGTTGCTCGAGGGGCAACGGTTGTCTGGTTTCGATGAACATGCCCCCCGAGCAGAGGTTGACGCAGGATCCGGTGTGGATATCCCGGTCATTCAAGCCATAACGAACCTCCAGGCACATGGGTGTCCGCGGAAAAGATCGAAAAGGCAGCCCCAGAATACGGCGGGCCGCGGCCATCAGCAGGTGCTTGCTCAGCGGCTTGAACAGGATGTCGGCGCAGCGCGCCTTCAGGCAGCGGTTGAGATCCTCGGAATTCTGGCTTGCCACCATCAGTACCACCGGGATATGCCTTAAATGGGCGTCCTTGTTGATGCGGCGACTGAACTCGTCCCCCGCCATACCCGCGGCATTCAAATCCATCATCACCAGATTCGGCCAGCTCTGGTCGAGTTCCCGCCATGCTTCCAGGCCGTCCTCAACCACCAGCAGGGCAAAGCCCTCCTGACGGGAAAAATCCACATCCGAGTCAAAAAACGCCAGCAGATCGCGGGTGATCATGACCTTAAGGTTGTCTGGCATAGGGCCCTCCGGAATAAAGCTTGCCGCGATATACTTGTCTTCCCCTCTAATTATAGATAGATGGGCAGATTAGCCAAGTGCATGGTAAAAAATTAGTATCCCGCATCAAGGAATAAAGCCCTCTGAAACGGCGTCTTCAGAGGGCTGACAGGGTAGCAACGGCAACTCATGCAGTCCCTTCGGGGGCGACCAGGGGTTGGCGGGACAACCGTGCCGTCAGCCAGAAAGCAGCGAGGTTGGCAAACACTCCAACCAGCAGGCCGTTAAAGCCGCCGGGCGCCCCCAGCAGACGGTTCCAGACGAACACACCGCACAACCCGGCTGCAGCGCCGGCGCAGAAGGCAGCCTTGCCGGCACGCACCCCGAGCAGGGTGGCAGCCAGAGGCACCAGGATAATGGGTGACCAGAAGTTGTAGGCATAAATCAGTATATCGATCAGGCTGGTAATGCGGATGGCGAACACGACGGAGATCGAACCGGTGATGAGGGTGGCCAGGCGTGCCAACAGCAGCCCACGTTTCGGTGCCAGCGGGCGTGGCAGCAACGGCTTGACGATGTCGTTGACGAAGGCCACCGAGGCACTGTTGAGAAACGAATCGGCGGACGACATGACCACGGCAATGATGCCGGCCACCACCAGTCCGCGCAGGCCGATGGGCAGTACCGTTTGAATCACATAGGGCAAGGCCAGGTTGGCGTTGAGTGTCGGGTTCAGGGCCAGCGCCACCAGACCGATACCGCCGGCGATGGCGAAGAACGGGATGGAAAAAAGTCCGCTCCACAAGGTGCCGCGGCAGGTTGCACGGGTATTGCGGCTGATGAACAGGCGTACCACATAGGGCGGGACCAATGTTTCCCCTAGCAGGAAGGTTAAAAACAGCGACAGGATTTGCACCGTGGAGAAATGCCCGAACAGATCGAAATGCCCGACCGGCACGCTGGCAGCCAGAGCGTCCAGGCCACCGACCTGGCGCAGGCCGAGAAACAGTGCCAGCGGGATGCCCACGGCCAAAATGCAGAACTGCAGGACGTCCGTCGATACCACCGCACGCATGCCGCCCAAGGTGTCATAGATAATGACGATGCCCATTCCGAGGACAATCCCGGTCGCTACCGGCAATCCCATAAAAAGGTTGAACAGATAGCCCATGGCGCCGACCTGGGCACCGAGGATGCCGGCGCACAGCAGCACGGAAAAGATGCCGGTGACCACCTTGCCGACCTTGCCATAATTGACCGCCATGACGTCACCCACCGATATGGCATTCGGGAAACGCCCCATGCGCGGACCGATGAACCGGGCCACCAGGATTTCCTTTAAGCTGAACCCCCACAACACCGCGATGTTGATGATGCCGAGGGAAAAGACCTTCTCCGCGTTGCCCATGGTAAAGCCCCCGCCGATAAACGAGGCGGACAACGTCATGGCAATGACCAGGGCGCTGTAGCCACGTCCGGCCACCGCGTAATCCTCCAGATCCTTGACCCGACGGCCCGACCATAGGCCCAGCCCCAATACAAAGACCAGGTAACCGAGGATGATGATCTGATCGGCAAGATGCAAAGAAGTCATGGGCGGTTCTCCTCAATCAATAGAAGAAGCTGAAATGGTCGGCGCAGGGGATGGAGCGGTCGGTGTCCAGCTGGCTGAGGCCGCAAACCCGGTACCGCGTTCAGGTGCATTCCATTGGCACGGCGTGGATCGACACCCTGCCGGCCTACAGATAACCCTGCTGACTGTCGATTTCACTATCATCGGTGGTATCGCGCGCCTCATGCTTTCCTCCGATATTAAAACCAATCAGTTCATTTGATAACACTGTATAGCTCATTGAAAAAGACAAACATACACGTTGTTGACGCGATTAATCCAATTAGAAATTTTTGTAGAGTAGGGATGCCCCTGTTGCGCGAACATAAACAGGCCCGTGACACAGAATCACGGGCCGGAATTAGTTGGTTTTCATCCGGAAACGGCCCTTTTCCCCAATCTCAGCGTCAATCCGCACGCTTGCGTGTGCGGCGTAGACATCTACGCCTCCGTGCAAGCGCTTGATTTCCTGGGCCTTGGGAAAAATTGCTCGTTTCCCATATGAAAACTACACCGTGTCCATCCATAGTTTCCAG
>DIWZ01000019.1 GCA_002435955.1 Pelobacter sp. UBA6093 | reverse complement strand
CGGCCCGGATAGTCAGACAGACTCCTGGCAGATTGATTTGAAGAATCATAGGATACGCTGGGGAATGAACCATGCGATGTGCTTCATGCTTCAGCACATACTATGGGCTTGTGATTCGGGTCATCCCTTGGCTTGCATTCCTTGACCCGAAGGGAAGAGCATTCCTTGTCCTGCAGGGTGCCGACAGGCCGTCCTTACGCAATATTCCGGATTTTCTGTTTCAGCTATAAACCTCTCGATTCGGCCCGGAAACGCTCGCCGGATTTCCCGCGAAACTATCCGGAAAGATAGGTCTTTTTTGCTCCATAGTGATTGATTTCAGATATTTTATATTTGTTGTTTGAAGTCGTCAAAATGTCTCTCATCTTCGTGGATTACGCAGAGTCAAAAAGACCATTGAACGAATTGAAATGACTGTACTTTTTTGGGCTTATTTGACATACGAAAAAAAATACACTATACTTGCGTTTCTATTCTATACATGAAGGGAGAAAGAAAATCAATTTAGAAGCCCAGAAAGATATTGCCAGAAAGTTCGGTTGTGAGGATAAGTTTTCTAAACATTGGGAGGATTGGCGCTGGCAGGTAAAGCATGCAATCAAAGATATCGAAACGTTTGAACGCATAGCTGGAATCGAATTTGATGACGCGTTCCGTGAAAGTATTGCTGCGACACTCGACAAATTTCCGCTTGCCATTACCCCCTACTACCTGTCCCTTATCGACTTCTCGGATTATGAGAACGATCCCGTATTTATTCAGTCTTTCCCCTCGCCGCAAGAGTTGGAACTGGATTCGCGCGAGATGGCGGATCCATTGGCGGAGGACAAGGACAGTCCCGCTCCAGGAATTACTCATCGCTATCCCGACCGGGTGCTGTTTCACGTAAGCAATGTATGTGCGATGTATTGCCGGCACTGTACGCGTAAACGCAAAGTCGGGGACCAGGATTCCATCCCTGGCAAGGCGGAAATCGAGCAGGGTCTGGAGTATATCGCCAGAACGCCCCAGGTTCGTGATGTGCTGTTGTCGGGCGGTGATCCCCTGATGCTTTCGACCGAGTATCTCGACTGGATTCTGACCGAGTTGCGCCGCATCCCCCATGTGCAGGTCGTCCGCATCGGTACCCGCATGCCGGTCGTGCTGCCCTATCGGATTACGGATGAACTGGTCGACATGTTGCGCAAGCACCAGCCCTTGTGGATCAATACCCATTTCAATCATTCCCGCGAGCTTACCTCGTCTGCGCAGGCAGCTCTGCGCAAATTGGCCGACGCCGGCTTCCCCCTGGGCAACCAGACGGTGTTGCTGGCAGGGGTGAACGACTGCCCACGCATTATCAAGGAGTTGGTCCACCGGTTGGTTGATAACCGGGTGCGTCCCTATTACCTTTACCAGTGCGATCTTTCCGAAGGTTTGGCGCATTTTCGCACACCGATCGGAAAAGGCATCGAAATCATGGAAAACCTCATCGGCCATACCAGTGGTTTTGCCATCCCCACATACGTGGTGGATGCACCGGGTGGCGGAGGCAAGATTCCGCTGAACCCGAACTACCTGATTTCCCTGTCCACCAATAAGGTGGTTCTGCGAAACTACGAAGGGGTGATCACCACCTATCAGGAACCCAATAGTTACGAGCCGATTTTCTGCGATCGCCGCTGTAACGACTGTCACCTTCAGCTTAAGCTCAAGGGTGCGGATGAATGCCAGGCGACCGGCATCGTCAAGTTGCTGTCGGATTACGATGATACCATTTCCCTGACACCGGAGGATAACGACCGGATGGACAGGAGGGGTGATGACTGATCGCATGGAGCACATCGGCAGCTCTTTAATCCAGCATGGTGAACATAGCGAGCGCATCTATCTAATGAAAGTCGCTCCGGCGGATTGCCCTGAGATCGTCGATGAACTCGATGCCCTGGCTTGCCGCGAAGGATATTCCAAGATTTTTGCCAAGGTTCCCGTCAGCGTCAGCCAGGATTTTCTGGACAACGGTTACCGAGCCGAGGCGCGTGTGCCGCAATTGTATCAAGGCCGGGAGGAAGGGGTTCTGCTGGGCAAGTTCCTGTGTTCCGAACGTTTGGTTGAGCGCAAGCCGGAGCTGGTAAGAGATGTGTTGGCAAAAGCCGCGGTCCAGGACGATGAAGGGTCCCAGGCGCTGCCGGAGGGGGTTGAACTCAGACCGCTGAATGAGAGTGATGTCGAGGCTGCGGCGACGGTGTACAAAGAGGTTTTCGCCAGCTATCCGTTTCCTATTCACGATCCGCGCTATCTGAGGGACACGATGCGCGACAACGTGCGCTATTTCGGGGCCTGGCACAAAGGGCGATTGGCAGCCTTGGCTTCGGCTGAGATGGATCGGGGCGCGCGGCATGCTGAAATGACCGACTTCGCCACCCTCCCGTCATTCCGGGGCAAAGGGCTCGCGCGGATTCTTCTGACGCGGATGGAGCATGCGGTCCGGAAAGACGGGATCCGCACCGCGTTTACCATCGCCAGGGCTTATTCTTATGGTATGAATATCACCTTTGCCCGCACAGGCTACCGCTTTGGCGGTACCCTGCGGAATAACACCCAGATTTGCGGCCAACAGGAAAGCATGAACGTATGGTACAAGCCCCTGTCCTGAGAGGGGGGTGCGTCAATGGATTTTTCCCGGATTGTGATACGCCAAATAATAAAAAACGGACCGCCGGGTCTTTTGGGTTGCAAATAAATGCGTCACATGCTAGAAGATTCGTTCGTCGGGGCGTAGCGCAGTCTGGTAGC
>DIWZ01000026.1 GCA_002435955.1 Pelobacter sp. UBA6093 | reverse complement strand
CTGTTCAACAGCTTGTTCCTCGATCCGCAGATCCAGTGCTGTCCGCATTGCAATCGGTTGCTGTTCGTGGTCGAGGCAGAGGCCTGAGCCTGTTGTTGCAGTGGCTGTAAGTTGGTTTTCATCCGGAAACGGCCCTTTTTCCCAATCTCGGCGTCAATCCGCACGCTTGCGTGTGCAGCGTAGACATCTACGCCTCCGTGCAAGCGCCTGATTTCCTTGGCCTTGGGAAGAACTGCTTGTTTCCGGATGAAAACTAACATAGCCCCTTCGGCAAAGTCCATCACTTTCAAGAACTTAGGCTGGCATAGGCGGTTGTGGGAAAAACCGTGTGTGTGCTACATTCAGTTTTAATCGTACGACGACAAGCCGGCAGATTGGCGCCATCCCGAGAGACCGGAAAACCAAATGCAATGCTTTCGCCAAAATACGCAGGATGGCTAAGCAAAAATTTCGTCCTACAAGGGCCTGGTGGTTTTTCAGGGACGCAGGCATACATCATGTATGTCGAGGTCCTGAAAAAACACCGTAACGCCATAGGGCGGACTTTTTGCGACGCCACCAAATTTGATTTTCACACAAGGACCATAAAGTAGTGGAACTTTTCGAAAGCGACATTCATATAAATGCCCAGGCTCCCATGGCGGAACGCATGCGCCCGAGAACCCTGGAAGAGATGGTCGGCCAGCAGCACCTGATTGGCAAAGACAAGGTACTGCGCCGCCTGATTGAAACCGATCGGCTCTCTTCCGTGATTTTCTGGGGCCCTCCGGGAACGGGCAAGACCACCCTGGCCCAGGTCATCGCCGGAGCGACCCGAAGCCGCTTCGTCTTCTTTTCCGCTGTACTCCAGGGCATAAAAGAAATTCGGGAGATTGTTCAGAAGGCAAAGGAAGAACGCGCTTACCACGATCGCAAAACCCTGCTTTTCGTTGATGAGATACACCGCTTCAACAAGGCCCAGCAGGACGCCTTTTTGCCTTACGTGGAAAAAGGCGACATCACCCTGATAGGCGCCACCACCGAAAACCCCTCATTTGAAATCAACTCGGCGTTGCTTTCCCGCTCTCGCGTCTTCGTCCTGCAACCGCTGGATACGTTGGACATCGTCAGCCTGCTGGAGCGCGCCCTGTCTGATCCCCGGGGCGTGGCCAGCGCATTTTCCGAAACGGACCGCGAGGCGCTGACTTTTCTGGCCGAGCAAGCGCAGGGCGACGCCCGCATCGCACTGAACGCCCTGGAAGTAGCAGCGGATTTGAGTAAAGGACAGCAGGTTATCCGCTTACAGGCGATCAAGGATGCCTTGCAACAACGTGGGGTACGCTATGATAAGGGCGCGGAAGAACATTACAATGTCATCTCCGCCTTTATAAAAAGCCTCAGAGGTTCCGATCCGGACGCAGCCCTTTATTGGCTTGCTCGCATGATAGAAGCGGGAGAAGATCCATTGTTCATTGCCCGTCGCATGGTCATTTTCGCCGCCGAGGATGTAGGCAATGCCGACCCTCGCGGGCTGCAACTGGCCGTTGCCACCCAGCAGGCAGTACATTTCATCGGCATGCCCGAAGGGCGCATCCCCCTGGCCCAGGCAGCAACTTACCTGGCCTGCGCCCCCAAAAGTAATGCTTCTTACCTGGCCATCGACAGGGCCCTGGCAGCAGTGCGTAAAAGCGGCGCTCTGCCGGTACCCGCGCATCTGCGCAACGCCCCGACGCGCCTCATGAAAGACATTGGGTATGGCGATGGATACTGCTACCCTCATGACTACCCGGGAGCCTGGGTTGACCAGGAATACCTGCCCGAGGCGCTGCAAGGGCAGCGTTTTTATCACAACGCTGATAGAGGCTACGAAAAACGCATGCAGGAATTCCAGGATCAGCGCAAGCCCGACCGATAGCAAAAAAGGCAAATCTCTTTGGCTAATACTGGCGACCATCGATGCATCCTGCGCCAGGAGCCCATCGGGCTCCCAGGGATGCCGTGATGTTTCAGAACCATCCCCCACCACAAATTGCACGCCACACCTGTTCATGATCCTGGCAACGCAAATAACAAACCCATTGACCAGGCGCCTGCCGGCGCATGGATAGGCCGACAGGCTCTTAGGAGTCTGCCGGACTATAACGGGCCGAATTTGCAGCCGGCTCATGGATGGTCCGACAGGCTCCTAACGCTATACCTGTATTTTTTTTAATTACACAATCTATACAAATCCTAATTTACTTTTTCAGTGAGACATTTATTCTTGACCAACAATGAATAAATTGCAAAAATCGTTGCGAAGTGTATGATAGGTGGAAAAATTTTACCTTCCAACCTGACTGGAAGCAAAAATTCTGATGCAACTACATGCTTCCTCAAATATCGAGCGTGACCATCAAGATCCTCTTCCAAGACTCGAAGCACTATAAAGTCTAAGGGCATATGAGCGGCGAGCCTCTATATAACAGCAGAATATTCAACATATACCTCAAGCTTGTCCGCCAGAAGTATGACCATATCAAGCCCAGCGATTTATTAAAGCAAACAAACATCGATCCCCGTGAAGTGGCAGACCGAGATCACTGGTTCACACAGCAGCAACTTGACCGCTTTTACGAAAACCTCATCAGGGAGACCGGGGACCTCCATATTGCGCGAGAGGCGGGACGGTTTGCCGCCGACCCCGAGACTAATGGTTTTATCCGCCAATACACCTTAGGCTTTGCAACCCCCGCCAGTGCTTTTACAAATTTAAAGCGGATTATGGCGAACCTTTCCCACTCCTGCACCTTCGAATACAGGCAACCGAGTTCCCACCAGATGGAAATCAGCGTACATCCGTTGCCCGGCATCAAGGAAAACGCAGGGCAATGTGATTTTCGTAAAGGTATGCTCGAGGCCATTGTCACTATCTTCGGCCTGGACATGCCGCACATCGACCATCCCGACTGCCTGGACCGGGAGGATGCTCTCTGCCGATACCTGGTCAGTTGGAAACCTTCTGCCTGTCAGACTTTTCAGAAAATCCGCAAACTTTCAGGCCTGGCAGCCTTGACTGTGCCATTTGCCATATGGTTTTTTGACCCGCAAATGGCTTACCGGGTGGCAATGCCCATCGCGGTCGGCATTTTTTTCGGAACGTCGATGCTCACCGAGCATCTTCAGAAAAGCCGGTTATCCAAAAGCCTTTTTCATTTGCGCAACTCTTCGGAAGAGATGGTTGATCAAATCAGCAGGAACTACAACAATGCTCTGCTTACCAACGAAATCTCTCATGCCATCAGCAGCAAGACGACCATCGAAGAGATCCTTCAAAGCGTCTCGCAAACATTCGAAAAACGTCTCGATTTTGACCGCGGCCTGATCCTGCTGACGGATGCGGATAAAACCCAGCTCAATTTCCGTGTTGGCTTCGGACTTTCTCCTCAGGTAAAACTCCTGCTGAAGAACGCCTCTTTTCCCCTCGGAACATCCTCGACGGAAGACATATTCACCATTGCTTTCCGGGAAATGAGATCGTTTCTCATAAGCGATATCGCTGCGCCACAGGCACACCTGTCTGACTCCAGCCTTAATTTCCTGCGAAAAACAGGCTGTCGGGCCACCATCTGTTGTCCGATCCTGTGTGACGGCAAAGCGCTTGGCGTGCTGACCGCGGACCAAACCCGCACGCACCGCCCCCTGAATCAAAACGATCTGAATCTACTCAGCGGCCTTGCCAGCGTTATCGGGGTCAGCATCCGCAACGCTCAATTGCTTGCGTCACGTAAGCGTCAATTCAATTCCACCCTGCAGGTTCTGGCTGCCACTATCGATGCGCGCGACCCCCTTACAGCCGGCCATTCTGAAAAAGTCACGGAATATTCATTGGGAATCTGCAGAGAACTGGGCCTGTCGGAGGATTATTGTGAAATGGTCCGCGTCGCTGCGCTGTTACACGATTACGGTAAAATCGCCGTACCTGATGCCATACTTAAAAAAGCGGGACGGCTGACGGTAGAGGAATACGAGGTGGTCAAAACCCACGCACAACGAACCCACAGCATTCTTAAACAAATCAATTTTGAGGGCATCTACAAACGTGTTCCAATGGTTGCAGGAGCGCACCATGAAAAAATCGACGGCAGCGGTTACCCCAAAGGTCTGACCGATGACGAGATCCCCATCGGAGCGAAAATCATTGCGGTGGCCGATTTTTTTGAAGCCATTACGGCCCAGCGCCACTACCGGGATCCGATGCCCCTGAATATCGCGTACAAGGTTTTGAAACAAGAAGCTTTTTCCCACTTTGACGGAAAAATCGTCAGAGCCTTTTTAAGTTATTTCAAAAAAACCTATCCCGAAGATTATGAACGCATGCTGCGCGAAGCTCCCACGGTTAACCGCGAAATTATGCGCATCCTCTGCCAGACGCCGGTAGTTTTTGAAAACCGGGGACAATCTATTTTTGGAACGAGTGCGGACATAAGCTCCGGGGGTATTTTCGTCGCCAGCAATGCGGTAGTCTCCGAAGGTTCCCCCGTGAGGCTTTCCTTCTGCCTCCCCGATAATTCCGGCAACCTTATTGAAACGGGGGGCCGTGTCGCCTGGGTCAACCACTCGTCCCTGCCCCGCAAACGGGCTTTCCCTGCCGGATTCGGTGTCGAGTTCACCGGGCTGCATCGGCAAGCCTGCGATGCGGTACACCACTTTATCCGCTGCTTTCCGGAACGGATCCATGCCTGATCCGCCTTGATGCTTTGTAACAATTCAAACCTGCAGGTACAATGTGAACGCCATTATCGACTGTCCCGACCTTGCTGAAACGCCTGTCCAGATTGAAAAACACAAGAAAATATCTCGTGATGTCCTTATTAATCGACTGAATTATCTTAATTTCCAAAACAGCTATGTCATCGTCAATCTTAGACATAAAGATTTCGGTCGCCTGATTTCCATCAAGGCCACTCCTCAACCATGCGTCGATCTCCAACTGCAGTGTTTTTGGCAGGAGGCTTCAGACATACCGGACAATTTGTCTTCCTTTCTGATGGAAAACATCGTTGTTCCCATGGGGAGGGATTCTCTGCTTATCTACGCAACTCACTTTGAATGTAACACCACAGGCGCCTCAATCGAGTTGCCTGAATTTTGCGTTGAGATCGGCATACGTAAACTAGAACGCTATCGGTGCCCCGACATAGATGTCTCATTGATCCAGAACAGCGCGCTTTTTCAAGGCAAACTGACCGATTTCAATGCGTTGTCGTTTTGCGTTCAAATCGCCCTGGAACCACCCCAATCCTACCAATGGCTAAATTCGGAACTTCCCGTCAATATTCTTTTTCAAGATGGCCGTCAGACAATCTTTTGCGGTGAATGCAAAATAATTCGGGAAAGCATTGCCAAGCAAAACAGAGAATTTGTGCTTTGCCCGACAACTGACAACACCCAACGCTTCCGACCTAAAAAATCCAGAAGTACCCGACAGGAACTTTTGCCTCTTCCCAGCATTGTTTTTTCCCACCCACTGACAAAGAAACTTATCAATTTAAAGGTAGTCGATATTTCCGGATCTGGCCTGTCGGTCGAAGAAGATCGATGCAATCCTTTGCTGCTGCCGGGCATGTTCCTGAAAAATGTCCGCCTTCGCTTTACCAATAATTTTCAACTGACCTTTGACGGACAGATCATTCACCGGACCAGGTTTGAGGAAGACGATAAAGGAGCCTGCCGCTGTGGAATCGCCTTCCTTGATATGCCCGTCAATGAACACGTGCAACTCCTTGGCCTGTTACAACACGCCTGCGACCCAAATGCTTACATATGCGACGCAGTGGATATGGATGAACTGTGGCACTTCTTTTTTGAATCTGGATTCATATATCCTCAAAAGTACCAATACTTACAGGAAAACAAAGAAAGAGCTAAGCAGGTTTACCAAGCCCTCTATACCGAGAATCCCAATATCGCTCGCCATTTCATTTATCGCGAAAAAGGCGCCATTCTTGGCCATATTTCAACGTTGCGTTTTTATGAAAAAGCATGGCTGATCCACCACCATGCAGCGAAGGGTACCAAAGGCCGCAAGGCCGGCATTGCGGTGCTAAACCAAATCGGAAGCTTTATCAATGATTCACACAGTATTTATTCCATGCATATGGACTATGTCCTCTGCTACTTCCGCCCCGAAAACAGATTCCCTCAAAAGGTCTTTGGCGGCGTCACTGAAGACCTAAATAATCCAAAAAGTTGCTCAATAGATTCTTTTGCTTATTTCCACAATGACATTGCTGCAACCAGCGACTGGGACTTGACTGGCTCCTGGGAATTAAAAAAAGCATCATCGGAAGACATGCTTGATTTTGCAGCTTATTATGAAAACCAGTCGGGAGGATTGCTCATCAACGCTCTGGATTTGGAGCCAGAATCGATGGAGCAGGACAACCTTAATTTGGAATATGCAAATATTGGCATTAAGAAGGCGCGTGAAATATTTGCTTTTAAAATGGATGGACAGATAAAAGCTATTTTGATATTAAATATATCAGACCTTGCCATCAATCTTTCAGAACTAACAAACTGCTTAAAAGTCTTCGTCCTTGACAAGAAAACTCCAATTAAAAGCATTAATTGTGCAACAACTATGATAGCGGGGAGAAGTCCGCACGCCAACATCCCTAAACTGATTTTCCCTGTTGAATACGCTAATGACAATGAACTCAAGTATGAAAAGCTCTATTGTCTATGGATTTTCAAAACCAGACATTCCGACCAAGGGCTGCGGCAAATGAGATCTACAACCAGGTTCAATCGGCTATAAACATAGATGAACGACAAAGTATTAAACGGGTTACGAATGAAACCTAAAGAACTAAATCAAAAACATCTATATAATAGCCGAATTATCGACCCCTATCTATACCTGTTAAAAAACCATTACCCCACTATAAACATCCCTCATCTTTTGGCACATGCCAAAATGAAGACATATGAAGTTGCAGACCAATGGCATTGGTTTACCCAAGAACAGGTGAATGCATTTTTCGATAAAGTTGAGGAATTGACTAATAATAAAAACATTGCCAGAGAAGCTGGCCGTTACGCTGCATCCCCAGAAGCCAACACAGTCATCCATCAATATGTTTTGGGTTTTTTGGGTCCGCAAAGAGTATATGAGTGGATCGGTAAAGCTGCTTCCAGCTTTACTCGCTCAGCAAAATATGAGTCACGACGCCTTGATAAAAACAAAATCGAAATTATCGTCACACCGTATCCTGGCGTGCATGAGCGCGAATTTCAGTGCCAGAATCGTATCGGGTTTTTTGAGGCCATTTCCTATCTGTTTCGCCATAAGTTCCCTGAGATTGTGCATACCGAATGCATGTTCCGCGACGGACAGAGCTGTCGCTATATCGTCTCCTGGAAACCGGATGAGCACCCGACATTAAAATACTTAAGAAGCGCCTCCCTACTTTTCAGTGTTTCTTTTTTTGTGGCACCTTTCCTTTCAAATGCGTTTGCACACACTCACCTGCTTGCCTATGGAGGACTACTCACTTTTTTCATTCTCTGGATTGTTCTTGAAAAAAAGGAAAAAAAATCCGCCTGGAACAGCACAGAATCGTTACGAGTGTCTTCCGGTACACTTCTTGACCAAATTGAAAACAATTACAATAACGCATTATTAACTAACGCTATTTCGCAAAGTATCAGCAAAGAAATCACCATAAACGACATTCTCCAGAGTCTTATCGAGAATTTTCAAAAAAGCCTCGATTTCGATAGAGGATTTGTGCTGTTGGCCAACCCTGAAAATACCCATTTATCCTTCGAAGCAGGATATGGTTATTCAAGTAAAATGGAAGGGTTGCTGAAAAATACTGTTTTTCACTTGAACAATCCTGATTCAAAAGGCGCCCTTGTCGTTTCCTTCAAGGAGAAAAAACCGATTTTGGTTAACGATATCAATGATATCCAGGAAGACCTTTCACCGAGAAGCCTTGATTTTGCAAAAAAAATGGGGGTAAAGTCCTTTCTTTGCTGTCCCATAGTCTACGATAACGAGGCCATAGGCATTCTGGCTGTAGATAACGTCACATCCAAACGCCCCCTCCTTAATAGCGACCTGACACTTCTTTGTGGCATTGCCCCAATCATCGGCATCAGCATTCGCAACGCCCAATTACTGCAAAATCGCAAGCAACAGTTCAACTCCACACTGCGGGCTCTTGCGGCCACAATCGATGCTCGGGACCCACTGACAGCCGGCCACTCTGAAAGGGTGACCCAATTCAGTCTGGGCATTTGCCAGGAATTGTCACTTTCCGAGGAAAATTGTGAAACGATCAGGGTTGCCGCTTTGTTACACGACTATGGCAAGATCGCGGTTCCTGATGCCATTTTGAAAAAAACCGGAAGGTTGTCGGCGCTTGAGTACGACATGGTGAAAACCCATGCCGACCAAACCCGTCTGATTCTGGAGGGGATTCAGTTTGAAGGGATATACAAGGATGTACCCGCCATCGCCGGAGCACATCATGAAAAGATCGATGGCAGTGGCTATCCGCTGGGGCTGACCGACGAGGAGATCCCTCTGGGCGCGAAGATTATTGCGGTGGCCGACTTTTTCGAAGCCATCACCTCGAAACGCCATTATCGTGAGCCCATGCCCATCGGTGTTGCGATTAAGGAACTTCGGAAAAAACAAGGGAACCATCTGGACGAAGATATTGTGGAAGCGTTTTTGAGATATTTCAAGCGGGACCATACTTGCGCGTGGGATGGCGGGGAACCTTCTGAGCTTATCTCACCGCGTGGCAGTGTTCGGATCCCATGCTCCACGGAAGTAACCATTCTCTATCAAGGCAAACGATGCAAAGCCACCACCACTGACATCAGCACTGACGGCCTGTTTGCCGCATCGGATCTGCCCATCAGTGAAGGGAAGGTTCTAATGCTTTCTTTCAACCTCCCCGATGATTGCACCACCCACCTGGAAGTCAGTGGCCGCGTCGCCTGGGTCAACCATCAATGCCTGCCAAAAAAAGCGATTTTCCCGGCCGGGTTCGGCATAGCCTTTACCGATCTGGACAAAAAACACCTCAAGGCTTTGGCTAATTTCATCAGCTCCCATGTGCTGTGCGCCTCTCCGGCGACCGATTTGACCTGCCGGCCCAATTAGTGTCCATCCATAGTTTCCGGATGAAAACCAATTAAGCCATTCCCTTCCCAGCCTAATGTAATATGACCGAAGGCATTCCGGGTCAGCGCAGTGGCTTAATGCCGCGACAGGCAATGAGCGGTGTATAGGTAAAGCGTCTGGGATCAGAAAAAAACCGTTTGAATTCTTCGCGAAACTCCTGGTAACCACCCGCGTAGGCAGGAAATCCATAACCGCTGTTCTGGACAGCGACATCCACCTTGCGCAGCCAGTTATACGCATCCACGTCATCAAGTTGGCCGGCGATGAGGTGATGAGCGGCAAGCTGCACATCGATCTCTTTACAGCCAAGGTCATAAAGGAAGCTGTAAAGTTTCCGCCCCATGAAGGGATCGAAGTTGGCGTTGGCTTCCAGTAACGCCATGATTTCCGCCAAAGCGCTCTCAAGCCGCAAGGGCATGCCATAGTGATTAAGGCAGTTGTGATCCAGATCGATCAGACATAGGATGCCTCCCGGCTTGAGAATTTGCATCAGATTCCCCACGATCTTTGCGGCATCGCGGCGATGATATTCCAGCACAAAACGTACCCAGATAAAATCAAACTGCCCCAAGTCGGTCATGGGACCATAAAAGTCACGACAGGTGAAGTGCAGACCGTCGGCTTGGTAAGTATTCTGCGCATGGGCGATACGCTCGATGGAAGCATCAATCCCCAGAACCTCTCCCCCGGTTTGAACAAGCTGATGCAGAAAAAAACTTGTCTTGCCACTGCCACAACCAACATCGGCGACCCGCATTCCAGATCGAATGCCCGCCCACCTGGCCTGTTGTTCCAGACGCGCCTGATCGGTTTTAAGATCGAGACGTTTTGCTTCCTGGTCATTTTCCATCAGATAAGAAGGGCTGGTTTCCATTATAACTCCATCAAGTTAGCGCAACAGTCTTCACATAAGCAAAAAATAATCTATGCAGAGTTTTGTCATTGTCATAGTCTCTTGACATCGGAGCTTGCCATACTTCAATCTTCAGATCACCTGTAAACTCATGTTATTATTGTTTTTTAACGATGGAGGGACCCATGAATATCCGGCTGAGGAGAGCTGTCCAGATCCCGGCGCTTGTACTGTGCCTTATGATCTGCGGCACACAATCCGGCTTCGCTTCCGGCTTTGGCATTTTCACTCAAGGAGCGGATGCGCTTGGCCAGGCCAACGCCGTCACCGCGCATGCCGATGGCCCGTCAGCGGTTTTTTTCAATCCAGCCCTGCTTACCGAACTGCCGGGAACCCAGGTTGAAATCGGCACCACTGCCGTATTGCCTTCACGCGACTTTAAAAGTATTTCGGGGGATACCTCCGACAACGCCGATACCGCGTATTTTCCCAGCACCTTTTACCTGACCCACCAATTCAATAACTGCTTCAGCGCCGGACTGGGCGTCAACAACCCCTTCGGCCTGGGAACCGTCTGGGAGAGCGACTGGCCGGGGCGCTTTATCGCCACCAAATCCCGCATCACCACCTTCAACATCAATCCGAGCGTCGCCTGCCGGATTTCACCGCACATTTCCCTCGGTGCCGGGCTTGATATCCTGCTGCTGGACGCCAAACTCAAAAACAAAATCGATGGGGGGCCTTTTGGAGAAATCGGCCAGGAATTTGCCGGGGATGGCGAAGGGGTGGGATTCAACGTCGGTCTGCTGGTCAATTTGACCGAGGCCCTGTCCTTCGGCGCCGGCTACCGCAGCGAAATCAAGGTGGATATCGACGGCCGTGCCAAATTCGACATCCCCGGCTCCGCTGAGCCGCTGGCGTCGCTTTTCCCGAACACCGGCGGCCAAACCTCCATCACCCTGCCGCAACAGGTCACCGCCGGGCTGGCCTACCGCATCTCTCCCGCATGGGTGGTAGAGGCGGGGCTGCGCTGGGAGGGCTGGTCCTCTTTCCAGCAGCTCAAAATCACTCTGGATGAGGAGGTAGGAGGGGAAACGACATCCGTGGCGCCGCGCAACTGGCATGATACCTGGGCTTACAATATCGGTACCAAATACCGGCTCAACGACCAACTGGCCGTCATGGCCGGATATCTCTACGGGCAGAACCCGATCCCCGACAGTACCTTCGAACCGGCCATCCCCGATTCCGACACCCACCTCTTCACGGCCGGCGCCGAGGTAGCTTTCGACAACCTGAAACTGGCCCTGGCTTACGGCTTCCAGCTGCAGGAAGACCGCGACAAAACAACCAATCTGTATGGCAGCATTGCTGATGGGAAATACGAAAACTATCTGCATCTGGTCGGAGTCAGTCTGACCTGCGTTTTCTGAAAGACCTGATCCAGCCACAAAAAAACCGGAGTGGACTTCCTGCCCGCTCCGGTTTTTTTGAATTCAATCCTCTTCGCGCACCACCTCTTTAACCCCGGGCACCTGGGCCTTGAGAGTCCGTTCAATGCCCATCTTCAGGGTCATGGTCGACATGGGGCACGAACCGCAAGCGCCTGTGAGCCTGACCTTGACTACGCCGTCTTCGCTGATATCCACCAATTCGACATCACCCCCATCGGCCTGCAGGGATGGGCGGATTTTATCAAGGATCTCCAGAACCTGTTGTTTCATTTCACACCTCCTCGCTTCGGGTCGCTGGCATCTGTCGGTATTGTACCACAGGCGCACCGCACACAAAAATTACCGGACATGCCGTTCAGGACGTTACCCCCAGCAAAGACGGAAGCTTCAAAAGCTCCTCCGTGGCATTTACCGGCAACACCGGAATGCCAAGCTTGACAGGTTCGCGCAAATCGACATGGTAGCGATCACCGATAAATAAAAAACTCTCCGGCAAGCCACCTATGTCGGCCAGCAGCAACTGCAGAGCTTCTGCATCGGGCTTGGGCCGCCAGGCAAATTCAAGAGAATAAACATGGCGAAAACAATCGTCCACGCCCAGCAGGGCCAGAATCCTGCCGGCAAGAAAAAACCCGTTGTTCGTATAGACATACAGATCGTATCGTTCCTGCAGAAATCGAAGTAGCGCCGCCAGTTCCGGGTCTGGTTGCAGAAAGCGCTCGGGATGGACTTTTTCCTCCAGTGCCCGAATAAAGCTGCGCAAATCAAGACCAAGCTCAAAGCATGTACGGCTCAAAGGTGGTAATTCGGCAGGATCTTCCGCCAACAGACGGCGGGCATCCTGCAGTACGCTTCGACCTTGTTCCATGGAAAGGCCGCGGCTTTCGGCCACCAGACAAATGGCC
Organism: Pelobacter sp. UBA6093; assembly: GCA_002435955.1. GTDB lineage: Bacteria > Desulfobacterota > Desulfuromonadia > Desulfuromonadales > Syntrophotaleaceae > Syntrophotalea. The sequence continues at coordinate 94,732 of DIWZ01000026.1, read as the reverse complement.
GCCTCCTCGAGCTGCTCCCCAAGTTCCCGGCAGGTATACAGGGTGCCGTCCAGATCAAAGACCAGTGAGCGGATATCCTTACCGAATGCGGACATGTTGACCTCCTCCAGCCTGCCAATTCACGTAAATCCGTCCTCCTGCTCCCATTCCCTCGTGACAAGCCCCCCAAACCCGACAGGCTTTCGTGCAAGGAATTTCAACCTTAGCAGAACAATCCGGCAAGGCAAGCCCCTGTATCAGGCCTCACCTTGCCACTGGCGCAGACGGGCGGGATGATTGGTAAACATGCCATCAACGCCCATACGAAGTAATGCCCTGAAACGCTCGACCTCATCCACCACCCAGGGATAGACTTTCAACCCCAGGGCATGGCATTGAGCGACGCTCTGCGGGGTCACCAGATCCTGGCGGGGATGAAAGCTTTCGGCCCCACAGGCAACCGCGGCCAAAAGCTGACGATGCCACTGGCTATCTTCGCTCAAGAAACCGACTGGCAGCTGCGGGGCGCTTGCCCTCAGGGCCTTCAGCACCCCATGATCGAAAGAGGAAACCAGTACGCGACAGCAGGGATATCGATCCAATAACGCTTTTACCGCTATCCCGGCGTCGAACTCCTTGATTTCGAGGTTCAGACGCAGGCGTCCGGTCGCCCATTGCAGCACATGTTCAAGGGCAGGGAGCGCCTCCCCGGCAAATTGCGGCGCAAACCAACTGCCGGCATCGACATGCTGCAAATCCGCGACGGGATACAAGGCCAGCAATCCTTGAACATTGGTGGTACGATCAAGTGTATCATCATGTAGAATTACCGGCACCCCGTCGGCGGTCAGCCGCACATCGAGCTCAAGACCGTCCGCAGCGGCCTGCTCGGCAAGACGAAACGCGGATAAGGTATTTTCCGGAGCATCCCCCGAAGCGCCACGATGCGCCCAGACAAAAAAATTTTTCATAGCAGATACACATCCTTGCAGGCGACCTGTGTGGACAGATATTCTTTCTGACAGTTGCTATCATCGCGCCGGCGGCCCCTTCAGGTCAAGCACGGTCGAAGCGTAGAAACCGACAAACACGTACAAACCTTGTCCAAAACCTTGTCTTTACCAACAATTTCTGTCATGATGGCGCCGCTGCAAACGGCAGTTTTTACCTTTCCCTGAGGAGGTTTTCTGGAATGGAACGTAATTTAGCCATGGATCTGGTTCGGGTCACTGAGGCCGCCGCCCTGGCGTGTGGTCGTTGGGTTGGCAAAGGCAACAAGGAAGCCGCCGATGAAGCTGCCACCGACGCCATGCGTCGCACCCTCGATTCCGTCGAGTTCTGCGGCACGGTTGTTATTGGCGAGGGCGAGATGGATGAAGCGCCCATGCTCTATATAGGCGAAAAAGTCGGCAGTGCCTGCGCCGGTGCGTTTGAGGTTGACATTGCCGTTGACCCGCTGGAAGGCACCAGTATTTGCGCCAAAGGCAAAACCGGTGCCATAACCACCATCGCCCTGGCGCCCAAAGGTGGTTTTCTGCATGCCCCCGACATGTACATGGAAAAGATTGCCGTTGGGCCTGTAGCTTACGGTTGCATCGACCTGAATGCCACGCCGGAGGAAAACCTCAAGCGGGTAGCCCAAGCCAAGGATTGCTATGTCGAGGACTTGACCGTTGTCATTCTCGACCGGCCACGCCACGAAAAGATTATCAACGAGGTACGCAAGGCCGGTGCCCGCATCCATCTCATCTCGGATGGCGACGTGGCCCCCGCCATCGCCGCCACGGTCAGCGGAAGCGGCGTCGATATGATGCTGGGAATCGGTGGGGCTCCCGAGGGTGTGTTGGCAGCGGCGGCTTTGAAGTGCATGGGCGGCGATATGCGGGGACGCCTGGTTTTCATGAACCGGGAGGAAAAAGCCCGTGCCCGGACCATGGGCATCGACGATTTCGACAAAGTTTACACCGCTGAAGAAATGGCCCAGGGCGATGTCGTGTTTGCCGCCACCGGCGTCACCAACGGCGAGTTGCTGCAGGGCGTTCGTTACATGTCCGGCGGCGCGGAGACCCACTCCATCGTGATGCGGTCCAAGAGTCGCACGGTGCGCTTCATCCGTGCTCAGCACCAGTTCGATTTCAAACCGGTTTACTAGTCGTCAACCGACTCACTGCAAAGCCGCCCGGTATAGCAGTTCGCTCATTCCAGCTCAACCTGGCAGGCGCACCTCTAGGAATCTGTCGAACTATCCATGTGCCGGCTGCAAATTCGGCCCGGATAGTCCGACAGACTCCTAACCAAAGGGCTATCGTTCAGCGAAACATCTCAATATTTACAGATTCAAATTGAACCAAGGAGAGACTGTACCATGGCAGGTCATAGTAAATGGGCCAATATCAAGCACCGTAAAGGCGCTCAGGACGCTAAGCGGGGCAAGATTTTCACCAAATTGATCAAGGAGATCACCGTTGCCGCCAAAATCGGCGGTGGCGACGCCGAAGCCAATGCGCGCTTGCGCACCGCCATCGACAAGGCCAAAGAATCCAACATGCCCAAAGATACCATCGAGCGAGCCGTCAAAAAAGGCAGCGGCGACCTTGATGGCGTCAACTACGAAGAAGGCACCTTCGAAGGCTATGGACCCGGGGGGGTTGCCGTCATCGTCGAATTCATGACCGACAACCGTACCCGTACGGTCGCCGACGTGCGGTATATTTTCAGCAGGCATAACGGCAGCCTCGGAGTCAACGGCTCGGTGGCCTTTCTGTTCGATCGCAAGGGTCTGATCTCCTTCGATACCGAGCAGGATTTCGACACCCTGTTCGAAGCAGCCCTGGAAGCCGGCGCCGAAGACGTCAAGGACGAAGGGGACGCCTACGAAATCATCACCGATCCCGCCAACTTCATGGACGTGCGCAACGCTATCGCGGCCAAGGGTCTGCAGTGGGAGACCGCCGAAGTCACCATGCTTCCCCAAACCATGGTCAAACTGGAAGGCAAGCAGGCCGAGCAGATGCTCAAGATGATGGACAAACTCGAGGACAACGACGACGTGCAGAACGTCTACGCCAACTTCGATATCTCGGATGAAGACATCGACAGCATCATGGGATGATGCCGACACGACATTTGCTGCCGATCCAGGCGGGGCGCGTCCCCGCCTTTTTTCCTTTAAGCGAACCTGACCTGGCATGAGAATTCTCGGTATCGACCCCGGCACCCGCATCACCGGATACGGCTTGATTGAAAAAGTCGGCAACCGCTTGCTGCATGTAGACAATGGTGCCATCTACACCCATGCCGACGCCCCTCTGTCGGATCGGCTGAAAACCATCTACGACGGGTTGTGCCGCGTCATCACCGAGCATGCTCCTGCATCGATGGCGGTGGAACGCATTTTCGTCGCCAAAAACGCGCTATCGGCCCTGAAGCTGGGGCACGCCCGAGGCGTGGCCATGTTGGCCGGCGTCAACGCCGATCTGCCGGTCGCCGAATACACGGCGCTGGAAGTCAAAAAGGCCGTGGTCGGATACGGCAAGGCCGCCAAACCTCAGGTCCAGCAGATGGTGCGGGTGCTGCTGAACCTGCCGGAGATTGCCCAGGAAGACGCCTCTGATGCCCTGGCAGTTGCCATTTGCCATGCTCACTGCTACCAGTTTGGCTTGATGACGGGATCCGGACGTTCGTTCTAAAACCACCAGGAAGTCGACTATGATTGCTTTGCTTAGCGGACAGCTGGTTCAAAAATCGGTCAATCAGGTCATTCTCGATGTTGGCGGAGTCGGTTACCGGTTACTGATCCCCCTGTCTACCTACTACGCCCTGCCCGCCGAAGGGACCGTCCGCCTCCAGGTGCATACCCACGTGCGTGAAGATGCCCTGCTGCTATTCGGGTTCCACACCGAAGCTGAAAAAGACCTGTTCGGCCTGCTCCTCTCCGTATCGGGCGTCGGCCCCAAAGTCGCCTTGAATATCCTGTCTCATCTGCCAACGGCTGAGCTGCGGCAAGCTTTGTCCCAAGGCAATGCCAAGCATCTGGCCACCGTCCCTGGCATCGGCAAAAAAACCGCCGAACGACTGGTGCTCGAATTAAGGGAAAAAATCGGCCCGGTTGAATTCACCGGCACCGGCAACACTCAGGGTCTCGCATCCACCGCTCCCGATTTACGGGAAGATGCCCTGTCAGCCCTGGTCAACCTGGGCTACAAGGAGAATCTTTCCCGCAAAGCCCTTGACGGTCTCGACCTGATGCCCGGAACCTCCTTGGAAGACATTCTCAAGCAGGCTCTCAAGGTTCTCATGCGTTGATGCATGGAAATCCGCAGGCGGGTAGCGGGGAGTTTTCCCTTTGAATGAAACGGCAATCCCTGTATTCTAAAACCCTGCATGCTTGCTTGATGAACCCGTGTTTTCCGTGAAGCCTGCGTTTTAAAGGCCTTGGAGTCTGTCGGACTATCCATGAGTCGGCTGCAAATTCGGCCCGGATAGTCCGACAGGCTCCTAGAAAACGTCATCTTATGCGGCGTGTTTAACTTGCGTCTCCCGACGCACAGTTGCCAGATTCGTTTCCGGCTTGCTAATAAACCAGCATACGATTTCCGCAGACAGGTTGATATGCCCGACAGATTTGTTACACCTGATTTCACCAGCGACGAAGACCGCTGCGAAGCCTCCTTACGACCCCGCGTTCTGGCAGAATATGTCGGCCAGATCAAGGCCAAGGAGAACCTGCAGGTGTTTATCGATGCGGCACGCGGGCGCCAGGAATCCCTCGACCATGTCCTTTTCTACGGTCCGCCGGGCCTGGGCAAAACCACACTGGCCAACATTGTGGCCAGTGAAATGGGGGTCAGCATCAAAAGCACCTCCGGCCCCGTCATCGAAAAACCGGGCGATCTCGCCGCGATCCTGACCAACCTTTCCGAAGGCGACGTGCTGTTCATCGACGAAATCCATCGCCTGTCACCGGTGGTCGAAGAAATCCTCTATCCGGCCATGGAAGATTATCAGCTGGATATTATCATCGGCCAGGGGCCCTCGGCACGAACCATAAAGCTCGATATTCCACGTTTTACGCTGGTCGGGGCGACAACGCGGGCGGGGTTGCTGTCATCGCCGCTGCGCGACCGATTCGGGGTGATCTGCCGGCTGGAGTTCTATACCCACGATGAACTTGCCACCATTGCCGGTCGCAGCGCCCGTCTGCTTGATATCCCCATCGAAAAGGACGGCCAGATGGAAATCGCCCGCCGCAGCCGGGGCACCCCGCGCATCGCCAACCGTCTGTTGCGACGGGTGCGGGATTTCGCCCAGGTCAAGGGGGACGGTATCATCACCCGTGCCATCGCCGATATGGCGTTGTCGCGCCTGGAGGTCGATAACTGTGGCCTGGACAACATGGATCGCCTGCTGTTGTTGGCCATTATCGATAAATTCGCCGGCGGCCCGGTGGGCCTGGAAACCTTGGCGGCAGCCGTCGGAGAAGAAAAGGATACCATAGAGGATGTTATCGAACCCTATCTTTTGCAGAACGGCTATCTGAACCGCACTCCTCGCGGGCGAATGGCCACAGAGCTTGCCTACCGCCACTTCCAGCGGCAGATACCCCGGGGCAAGATATCCGGGGAGCTGTTTGGCTGATGTTGTCTGTTTATAGCCCCTACCCCTTCCACCGTTTGTCGAAATCATGAAAACCTCCGAGAAATATTCCAAAATCGACGAAGATACCCTTCAACAGCTGGCCCAACAGTTGGCTCTCTGGGCGCAGGAATTCATTACCGGCGGACGCTCCCCTTTTCGCAGGGTTGAAACGTTTGCCCCGCTTCTCACCGAAACAGGGGAAATCAATCCACCACTGGTATTCTGGATCAATCGCGACAGCCACATGGCCGGAGGCGTGATTTTTTTCCCCGATAAGGACGAACCTTCCCCTTTGCGACAGGGACAACTTTGCGCCGATGCCCTCGGCCTCAACTATTATGTGGCTTGGGGTGCCAACGATATCGCCCTGTGGCAACTGCGCCTGGGCGAGTGGGAAAAGGTCAAAACGCTGCCTGTCGGCCGCAGCCTTCGCCCCGGCCCGGTGGATTTTCACGAAGCGCTCATGGGGCTGATGGAGGAGATGAAAACCTTCAGTGTATTGGGAGCGGTTTCGCCGGACAAACTGTCCCCTTATTATCTTGCCAATCTGGCACGCGCAACCCTGTTGTCGCTGTTGCCTTCGCTGACGGAACACTTTCGTATCCATCGCGGTATGGATAACACCGAGCAAACCGGATTTTCTGCGGAACGGCAGGCCCTGGGCAAAGCCATATTGACATTGACCCGCATCATGGCGCTGGCCCTGTACGATGCACTGCCACGAGCCGTGCAACCACAAAAACTGGAAGCTGCAGTGGATGAGGCGATCGGTAACCTGCCGTCCCCGCTGCCTCGAACCCTGAGGAGACAGCCGTCCGAAACCGACCTGCCGGAAGAGGCACTGGTAAGCTTGCACCTGCTGCTGCATCGGTTGACACAGCTGGGAATGGCCCGTAACCCAGAGGGCGCCTTGCAGGCGCTGGAAATCCTGCAGAAACAGGTGGCTTGCGAACTTGGCGGGTTCCCGCTGCCTGCCCCCATAATGCCCGACGCCGGCACGGTTTTGCTGATTCACCCCAACGGTATCCCTGACAAGAGTACGCCCCAGATGGTTATAGCCAGCCCACCGTTGCTGGCATTGCAATCGCTGTTGCGCCACGGCTACAAACTCCCCGCTCCTCTGGCTTGCACCGCCGACCCGATGGCCATGCCTCCCGGACCTGCGCCGCAGCATATCTGCGGCACCTTGATGGACGGCAGATTGCCCACCACCGCCGAGCGTCAATCGCTTGCTGCACAGCTGAGACTCTCGTGGCCGGCACGCCGTTTTCGTTTTCCGCCGCGAGCTCCGCTGTGGACATGGCACCTGTTGCATCTGTTGGGGCTTGGCGCCGAAGGGGCCCGCTTTAACCTTGCCACGCCACCACGATGGTTGACCAGCGGCTACGGCCGTCAATTGCTGGGACTGATTCTGGAAACCACCACCCTGCAGCGGTTACAGGAAACGGATAACAGCCTGTGCCTGCAATTTTGCAAGGTTCAACAGTCTGATTCCTCGATCATGATTGAACATCCCTCCCGGGCTCGCAGCGTCACCAATGCGCAACTGCATCAAGGGCATCTTTCCTTGCTGCAGCTGGCGCTGCTTTTGCCCGCAGAAATCTGGGACATGGTCGATGATGGCAGGCTCGCCATCCCTACCCCGAAAACATGGCCGCAGCTGTTGGAAGAGGGGGTGTTTTTCTTTTCGCGCTCGAGTCTCGGTCGTTATCTGTGGCATGTTGCCAGCGGTGGTCGGGCACTGCCGCGACGCTCCGCTTTGCGCACCGAGGTGATGCGGCAAGGACTGCCGCTCCCCGGCAAAAAAACCTTGGAAAACCTGCAGAAGCTACAGCCCAGAAATGCAGGAGAGCCTCCCACGGCACTGCTCGACCAGGAACTGGCATTGTGGCTCGACACGGATGCGGAGCTCCCCCTCCTGGTCAAACCAGCCCCAAGCGAAACCTCCGACAACCGCGATCGCGACCTGTCGGAGCAAGACCTGATCGAAACAGTGGTCGAACTGGTCTTTATGGATGGGATACCCCTTTTCCCGGAGCATTATCTCTACGATTACTACCGGCCAGAAATGCGTACCTATCGTTTCGATGCCCCCTTGACCCTAACCGGGGAATTCTTCGGCACCATCGAATTGCGGGAAGCCGGTGGACACACTTTGCAGGTCGAAGGGCTGGAGACGGCGCAAGCCCTGGAACTCATCTCAGCGTTGCGTGCAGGATCTGTAGAACTGCCCGTCGACCGTACCATTGCTACCACGATTCTTGATCGATACCGCACCGATTTGCGTAAGCTACGCAGCAGTCTTGTCAAAGAGATCTTTCGCAGGCAGGCTGATCCTCAGACCGCCAAAGCCCTGGTTGAAAAACTCTGGCAAAAACAAGCCCTCCCCCCCTGGCGTATGATTTCCGGTTCCTGAGCCTATCCGCGGCAGGCGCCTCTTGCCACGCCAGGTCGTCTGAGATAACCTTTCAGCATGCGCTCCAGCTAAAACCTGACATGCATGCAAGAATCATCGGAACTTTCGGCAGATCATCCTGGCTCCCGCTTCGCGCGGGATCCCCCTCCCAAGAGGTGTATGTCTGAAATGCGACCTCAAATAGCGTTGGCCCTGGGTGGTGGCGCAGCACGCGGCCTTGCCCATATCGGGGTCCTCAAGGTGCTGGAAGAGGAAGGTATCCCCGTGGACCTGATTGCCGGTACCTCCATCGGTGCGGCATTGGGGGCTCTTTACGCTGCGGGCGTCTCCGTGCATCGCATGGAGACGGTCATGCGCGAGCTGGACTGGCGGGCCTTGGCGCGCCTTATCGATCCGACCTTGCCGACCTCGGGGTTGATGGATGGCAAGCGCGTTGCCATCTTTCTGCAGGAACTGTTACCCGTTGCTACCTTTGAGGAACTGCGCATTCCACTGGCGATCACCGCAACCGATGTCCAAACCGGCGAAGCTCTGATCATTCGCAAGGGGAACCTGCTGGAAGGCCTGCGGGCCGCCATTGCTTTTCCGGGGATTTTCACCCCCGTTCCCTACGGGGAACGCTTCCTGGTCGACGGGGGGCTGATAAACCCGGTGCCTCTGGACGTGGCTTATCAGATGGGCGCGGCAAAGGTCATCGGCGTATGTACCATCCCGCGGGTTGAAAAACTGAGCACCGAAGCGTTTTTCCCTCCCAAGGATATACCGTCAGCAAAGCCATCCCGGCTGCGCCATTTTTTTACCGCGGCCAACATTGAAAACCTGCTGAGGGATATCTGGCGGCCGGAACCGCCGGTCGAAGAAGAAACCCACCAGCGCAATCGCAAACCCCCCAATATTTTCAGTATCTGCTCCCGTAGCGTAGCCATCATGGAAAACCGCATCAACGCCTTGCAAATGGAGCGCAACCATGTGGACGTTTTGATCCGACCCGACTTTAAGGATCTGACCATGCTTGAGTTCCACAGGGCTGTTGAGGCCATCGCCGCTGGAGAGAAAGCCGCCCGATTGGCGCTTCCGCAACTGCGCGCGCTACGCGATGCATGATTGCACCGGCTGACCCTTGTGTTAAAATTTCAGTATTTCCAATGAATAAAACGAAGGGGGTCTAAAAGATGATCGACCTTATTGAAAAATCGCTGCTGACCGGACTTGGCGCTCTGGCCCTGACCCAGCAAAAAGCGGAAGAACTGGCTGCCGAACTGAAGCGAAAGCTTAACCTGGGCGAAGAAAAGGGGCAGGAACTGCTCAAGCTGCTTACAGATACGGCAAGAAGCAACCAGCGCAAACTTGAGGAAATCGCCCGCGAAGAAGTGCGCCGGGCCTGTGCCGACATAGGACTGGTCAACAAGGAGGAACTGAATCGATTAGTAAAAAAAATCCAGCATCTGGAGAAGGAACTCGGCAAATTGCGGCGAGCGGAAAAAAATGACAGCCCCTCCGCATGTTGAATCTCCGCCGCCTCAACCGCAATATCCGCTCCTTGCGTCGCTATCGACAGATTCTGGGTACATTGTTCAAGTACGGGTTCGGACAGGTATTGGACCAGTTGCAAGTCCGATTCGTACTGCAACGCAGCCGTCAGATCTTCACCCGAGGACCGCAGGCCCGGGCAGCAAGGCGACAGACACCGGCGTTGCGACTGCGACTGGCCATGGAAGAACTGGGTCCGACCTTCATCAAATTAGGGCAACTACTATCCACCCGACCAGACCTTCTGCCTTCGGAATACATTGATGAGTTCAGCCGCCTGCAGGATGACCTGCCCCCGTTTCCATTCGAACAGGTCCTTCAACAGGTCGAGCGGGAACTTGGAGCGCCCCTCACCGAATTGTTTTCTCACTTCGACCAGATCCCCCTGGCGGCCGCATCCATTGCTCAGGTGCACAAAGCCGACCTTCCCGATGGGATGAAGGTCGCTGTCAAGATCCGGCGGCCCGATATTGAACGCATCATTGCCACCGACCTCGACATTCTCATGAGTCTGGCATCCCTGGCCGAGCATCACATCCCTGCCCTTCAATTCTATAACCCCGTTGCCCTGGTCAAGGAATTCCGCCGCAGCATTCAGCGCGAGCTCAATTTTACCCGCGAAGGACATACCATTGAACGGTTTGCCGCCAATTTTGTCGGCGATTCAACCTTTCATGTCCCGCATCTATACCGGGATTTGTGCGGCGAGACCGTACTGACCATGGAGTTTATCGAAGGAATCAAAGTAAGCGATTTTGAAAAACTGCGTATTGCCGGATACGATCTGGCAACCATTGCGCGTCATGGTGCAAATGCGCTTCTCAAACAAGTCCTGGTTCACGGCCTGTTTCACGGCGACCCTCATCCGGGTAATATTTTCATCTTGCCCGGCCCAGTTGTATGCTTCCTCGATTACGGGATGGTGGGGCGGCTTGATCGCATTCTTAAATATCAACTGGTCGATCTGCTCATCGGCATCCTGGAGCGTGACGTTGAAAAAGTGACCCGCATGCTGCTTGAATCGGGCGAGCGGGAGGAAGATCCGGTGTTCGCGAATCTGAAAAAGGTGGTATCCGATTTTATCGATGATTACTATGAGGTACCGCTGCAGGAAGTCAATACCGGTCGCCTGCTCACCGACCTCATCAACATCTTCGTCCAGTTTCGTATCAGCGTCCCCCCGGACTTGCTGCTATTGTCCCGGGCCCTGATCACCATGGAGGGCATTGGCCGGCAACTGGATCCCGACTTCAATATGGTTCATCATCTCAAACCTTTCATGGACCGATTGGCTCGGGAACGCCTGACTCCAACCTATCTGGCTAAAGACTTGAAGAGCGTGATGGAAGAATACCGGATCCTGCTGCGCCAATTGCCACGAGATTTGCGCACGCTGTTGCTGCAGATAAGTCGCAACCGCTTTAAAATCAACCTCGAACATCGTGGACTCAACGAACTGATCACCGATCTGGACAAATCGAGCAATCGGTTGTCGTTCAGCCTGTTGATCAGTGCTCTGATCGTCGGATCATCACTCATCATGCAGGTCGACAAAGGACCGTTGGTGATGGAATTCCCCGTCCTGGGCATCCTTGGGTACATTATTGCCGCCGTGTTGGGCCTGTGGCTGGCGATAGCCATATTACGCTCCGGGCGACTGTAGCACTGTGGCCACAATGCCACAGTGGTATTATCAACCACGTTTACACCACCTTCCCCGCTAGCAAAAACCTTTACCACCCCTTCAATATCAAGCACTTACGCAACTCTAACAAATCGGCACACCCCTTGCATTCCTATTGAGAAACCAAACATATCCGCCCTCATACATAAAAGGACGTTTCATGATAAACCAATCGACCATCAAACGCGCTCTGACAGTTTCCGGCATTGGCCTGCACACCGGCCGCCTGATCACCATGACACTGCGGCCGGCCGTTGCTGATACCGGCATCATCTTTCACCGTATGGATGGTGAGCGTCGGATTTCCATACCCGCCATCTCCGCCAACGTGGTCGATACGCGTCTGGCGACGGTCATCGGCAAAGAGGGTGTAAGCGTTTCGACCATTGAACACCTTATGGCTGCCTTATCGGCTTGCGGCATCGACAATCTGCATGTTGATATCGATGGTCCGGAAGTCCCTGTTATGGACGGTAGCGCTGCTCCTTTTGTCACGCTGCTGCAACAAACCGGCAATCAGACGCTGGAGAGACGCCGCAAATACCTGGCCATCCGCAAGCCGATTACCCTGGTCGATGGTGAAAAGCGTGTCAGCATCATTCCGTCGCGGTTTTTTCGCATCACCTTCGACATTGCCTTCGATCACCCCTGCATCGGCCTGCAGCACCGCGCCATCAAGGTCACCAGCGAGTCGTTCCGAAGAGATATTGCCCCGGCACGCACTTTCGGGTTTTTACACGAAGTCGAATATCTCAAGGCCAATGGCCTTGCACTCGGTGGCTCCCTGGACAATGCCGTGGTCATCGGCGAAGATGGTATTCTCAACCCCGGCGGAGTGCGTTTCGAGGACGAATGTGTACGGCATAAAATTCTGGACGCGGTGGGGGACTTCAGCCTGCTGGGATACCCGGTCCTTGGCCATGTCAAAGCCTACAAGGCCGGCCACGATATCAACCATCAGATGGTTGAAAAGATTCTCGCCAACCCCGCCTGCTGGCAGTTGGTCGAATCTGGTGAAAGCCTTCCCCATGGCAGCCTGGCCATCACCGGCCGTGCTGCAATGGCGATGGCAAGCGCTTCCGAAGCCTGAAATCTTATACCCATTCCACAAATAACATCCGAATCAACTCAAAGCAGCCGAAATCGGCTGCTTTTTTTTTGCCGAACGATCCCATGGTTGCAAACAGTAGCGGTTTTGGCCTAAAATCAAATACTTAATTCCCCCTTGGCAGCGAGTTCACGCATGACCCAAATACCCTACGATCCAGAACGAAACACCCGGGAAACTCGTAAACGTCGGCGGGAATGGCTGCTCGTCGCCCTTATCACGGCGTTGGTGGTAGTCTTTTCCAAATTCGAGACGCAACTCTACGAGTTTTCTTCTCAGGTCCCTGTGGCCAAAAGCCTGCTGGTCCTGGCGTTGATCAACCTGAATATCCTGTTGATCATTCTGGCCCTGTTTCTGGTGTTTCGCAACGTCTTCAAACTTATCCTGGAACGCCGCAGGGATGTGCCCGGCGCGCGACTACGCTCTCGCCTGGTGGTTGCCTTCGTTTCGCTCTCGCTCATACCCACCCTGCTGCTGTTCTTCGTAGCGGCCGGTTTTATTTCCAACTCCATCGAAAGCTGGTTCAACGTGCAGATCGAGACGTCCCTGCACGAATCGCTGGAGGTGGCGCAAACGTACTATAAAAACTCCGAGGCCAATGCCCTGTATTATGGCGACCAGCTGGCACGGTTCATCAAGGACCAGAAACTGCTCAACGAAAATAATTTACCGCAACTCAAACAGCTTATTCAGGATAAGCAACAGGAGTATAACCTCGGCGTGGTGGAGGTCTTCTCCTCCACTTACGAAGAACTGGTGCGTGCCTCCAACCCTCTGGTGCCCAGCGCGGAATTCACCGACCCTGGCAGTGATACGATACGAGAGGCCTTACAGGGCAACCGTTTTACCCGCATAACCTCTATCGGCAAGGCCGATTTGATCCGCGGTATCGTACCGGTTTTTTCCAACTGGAATCCCGATGACGTGGTCGGCGTGGTCGTGGTCAACTATTACGTCCCGTATTCCCTGGTCAACAAGATGAAGGAAATTTCTTCGTCCTTCGAACAATACAAAACCACCAAGCTGCTCAAGGATCGCATTCAAAAAGGCTATATTCAGGTCCTGCTGATCATCGCTCTGGCGATCATTTTTCTTGCTACCTGGTTCGGATTCTACCTTGCCCGATCGATCACCGGGCCTATTCAGGAACTGGTTTCGGCGACAAAAAGGGTCGCTGGCGGCGACTTGACGGTTCACATCACTCCTCAAAGCGACGATGAAATTGCCCTGCTGGTCGAAGCCTTCAACAAGATGACCGCAGATCTGCGCAAAAGCCAGGCTGGCATCAACGACGCCAATCGTCACTTGCGAGCTTCCAATCAGGAGTTGGACCAACGCCGCCGCTACATGGAAATCGTACTGAAAAACGTCACCGCCGGCATCATCTCCGTGGATCGCCAAGGACACCTGACCACCATCAACAAGTCGGCTGAAAAACTTTTAAAAATCATGACCGGCAAAGTGCTGGGCCGCCATTTCCGCCAGGTCCTCAAGGCGGAGCATCTGGCCATCATCAACGAATTACTGCGTGAATTGGCCAAATCGGGCAAAGACTCGATCCACAAACAGGTCACCATCCCTCTCGAAGACAACAAGCTGACCCTGATGATCAACCTCACCACGCTACGCGATGAAAATGACGAATTCATGGGCACGGTAGTCGTGTTCGATGATTTGACCCACCTGATCAAGGCCCAGCGCATGGCTGCATGGCGGGAAGTCGCCCGGCGTATCGCCCATGAAATCAAAAACCCCCTGACGCCGATCCGCTTGTCGGCCCAGCGCCTGCGGCGCCGCTATCTTGACCGGTTTCCCGAAGATGACAAGGTGTTTGACGACTGTACCGACATGATTATCAAGCAGGTAGATGAGCTGAAAATCCTGGTTGACGAGTTTTCCAACTTCGCCAAAATGCCCTCGGCCAACCCGGCGCCCAACAACCTCAACGATATCATCGGCGAAGCACTGATTCTTTACCAGGCAGCGCATCGACATATCGCTTTTTCTTTTCGTCCTGATGTGGATATTCCCGTCTTTAATCTCGACAGGGACCAGATCAAGCGATCCATCATCAACATGTTGGAAAATGCCGTAAGCGCGGTTTGCGACCAGGGCCGGATTTCGCTGGAAACGCACTACAACAAAGATATGCAGATGGCCAGCATCATCATCGCCGATGACGGCTGCGGAATCCCGACAGAGGACAAACCACGTTTGTTTGAACCTTATTTTTCTACCAAAAAGTCAGGAACCGGCCTGGGCCTTGCCATCGTAGCAACCATCATCGCCGATCATAACGGGTATGTAAGGGTTAAAGACAACCAGCCCAAAGGAACCAAGTTCATTATCGAGCTGCCGGTTACCGGCGGCGGCCAAAAAGAAAATCAGCACCTGGCAAAGGAATAACCATACATGAAAACCATTCTGATCGTAGATGATGAACAAAGCATCCGGGAGAGTCTCGACGGCATCCTGCAGGATGAGGGTTTTCGCACCCTGGTCGCCGAAACCGGGGAGGAAGCCCTGGCCATGCTTGCCGAGGAAAACCCGGATCTGGTGTTGCTCGATATCTGGCTCCCAGGCATCGATGGGCTCGAAACCCTGCGCCGTATCCGGGAAAATCATCAGGAACAGCTGGTCGTCATGATGAGCGGCCACGGTACCATCGAAACAGCTGTCAAGGCCACCAAGCTCGGCGCCTACGACTTTATCGAAAAACCGCTCTCCTTGGAAAAAGTACTGATTTCTATCGAAAATGCACTTAAAGTAAACCGCCTGGTGGAGGAAAATCGTTCATTAAAAGCGCGTATAGCCAGGGAATACGAAATGGTCGGCAGCAGCGCGTCCATTCAGAGCCTCAAAGAACAGATTGCCATTGCCGCTCCAACCTCCGGGTGGGTTCTCATTACCGGCGAAAACGGCACAGGGAAGGAACTGGTGGCAAGAGCCATTCACCATTATTCAAGACGTAGTGACAAACCTTTTATCGAAGTCAACTGTGCCGCGATCCCCGAAGAGCTGATTGAATCGGAGCTATTCGGCCATGAAAAAGGCGCCTTTACCGGTGCTACCGCCCAACGCAAGGGCAAGTTCGACCAAGCCCACGAAGGCAGTCTGTTTCTGGACGAGATCGGCGACATGAGCCTCAAGACTCAGGCCAAGATTCTTCGCATTTTGCAAGAACGTAAATTTGAGCGGGTTGGCGGGAATCGTACCATTGAAGTCGATGTGCGCGTTATTGCAGCAACCAACAAGGATCTGGAGGAGGAAATTCAGGAAGGCAATTTCCGTCAGGATCTCTATTACCGCCTCAATGTGCTGCCTTTTCATGTCCCCCCGCTCCGGGAACGTCGCGAAGACATCCCCTTGCTCGCAAAACACTTTCTTTCATATTTCTGCAGCAAGGAAAGCAGGGACACCAAAATCCTCGAACAGGATGCGATCGAAGCGATGATGGCTTACAACTGGCCAGGGAATGTGCGGGAGCTGAAAAACATTGTTGAACGCCTGGTTATCATGAGTCCGCATCAGACTATCGCCTTTGCAGACCTTCCCACCAGCATTCAAAGAGGAGGGGATCGCGGTCCGGGGGGCAGGGCCTATTTGCCCGGTGAAGGGGTGAGCCTGAAACAGGCCCGAGAGGATTTCGAAAGGGAATTCATTCTGCAAAAACTGCAGGAAAACGAAGGGAACATCTCACGCACCGCCGAAGCCATCGAAATGGAACGCTCCAACCTGCATCGCAAAATAAAGTCGTACGGAATCGAAGCGAAAAAATAAACAAACAGGTCAGGACATAAAGCCGCAAGCCACTCCCCCTGTAGGGGGAGTATCCCCGAGACTTGGCATTACCGGGCGCAAACCAGATCGCCTGGACCTCTGGTTCTTATCATGTTGGGAGTCTTCCCCGCTACTCTTCAACCGGAGCATCGAGGGGCTTTTCTTCCTGTTTTCGCTTGGACTTTTCGTCTTTTTTGGCTTTCTTGGCAATTTCCTTCTGGCGCTTTTCAAATCCGTAATTCGGTTTTCTTGCCATCTGGTTATCCTTTCCAACGGCTAATCCACTTGCGTTACAACAGGCGAATAGACGTCCTTTTGTCGATGAGCACGTCATCAGAAAAAAAAGAGCCCCACGAAAACCCGCGGGGCTCTTTTGCAAATTAATGCAAGATCTTACTTAAATTCTGCGTACGCTTGCCGACTGAGGACCTTTCTGGCCCTGGGTGACTTCGAAGCTTACGCGATCGCCCTCGGCGAGGGATTTAAAACCATCGCCCTGGATTTCGGAAAAATGAACAAACACATCAGGTCCATTATCCTGCTCGATAAAACCAAAACCTTTTGCGTCGTTAAACCATTTTACAGTACCTTCTGCCATTTTAACTCCATGCTCCCCCGTGGGAAGCTTTTTTTGTTGTGTGAGTCTCGATCGCCCAAAATAAAAAGCACCCAGCCCAAGTGGCCTGCGTGCTTTGAACCATGTTGACACCTTGTCAAACTGGCGAGCGACGAAAACACTCACACAAACTTTCTTAGTTCGGCCAACTTAACATGGCGACCCATAGGAACGCAAGGACTAAATGTAATAAAAAAGAAATCCTTGGATTGAGTCTCCTCGCCTTCCGAAAGATGGACCACCGGCTGCATGGTACTGGCAGGGACTTTTCGTGCCAACCTAAAGAAATGTTTCACCAGGTATCTTTTATTTGCCCAAGGGTGTATGCTGAAGGATGTTACTACCCCAAATGTCCTCGGTCAAACCACCACCGGCCTTCTCACCGTACGGAGATGATGTTACGGAGCGAAGGGATGCAACGGTCACCATGCCAGGGATTCCACGCACGCCATGTGCCAAGCCTACCCCGTAAATTCCAGCTATCTCCCTGGTCTTTATTGGAAACACCTTGGCGAAAGCCAAGCAAGGAGTACCGCTATGCAAAGCACTGCGCTTTCGGCCGGCGACTCAATCGAAGCCCGCTGCACAAAATGTCGAAAAAACAATACCCACATCATCATCATCATGGCCGAAGACGCTCCTGCGACAGTGCAATGCAATACCTGCAGTCGCCAACACAAGTATCGGCCGCCAACCGCAGCAAAAAAGCCCACCATGCGGCGAGCGGTTCAGCTTAAAGATGCAGAGCGCCATGAGTGGGAAACCTTGCGTCCGACCATGAATCGTGTAAAAGCAACAGACTACTCCATGACAGATTCTTATAAGGTCAAGACCTTGATAAATCATCCGATTTTCGGGCTGGGTCTTGTACAACGCATTGTTGGCGGGCAAAAAATTGAGGTTTTGTTTGAGGACGGCAAGAAAACAATGCGATGCAAATAGTTAAGTCACAAGGCATTTGAAGTTGATTCTACTCCACCGTCTTGACTTTAAAGCCGGCATTGTATCTCCCGGAATCCGCGGCCCCAAAATCCCGTGTAAACTTTAAAAAAAAGAGCCCCGCGAATTATCGCGGGGCTCTTTTGCAATCGATGCAAAATCTTACTTAAATTTTGCGTACATTCGATGACTGAGGACCTTTTTGGCCCTGGGTGACTTCGAAACTTACACGGTCGCCCTCGGCGAGGGATTTAAAACCATCACCCTGGATCTCGGAAAAATGGACGAACACATCGGGTCCATTGTCCTGCTCGATAAAACCAAAACCTTTTGCGTCGTTAAACCATTTTACAGTACCTTCTGCCATTTTTTTCTCCATGTTCCCCTGGGGGATTTTTCCGCGCAAATTCCGCTCGTCTAAAAAACAAAAAACACAGCCCAAAAAGGCCTGTGTTTTTGATCCGGGCTGACACCTTGTCAACCTGGTGAACGACTAAAGATTCACACAAACTTTCTTAAGTAACGGCACCCTATCACGGAAGCCCCATGAAAGGCAAGACTTAATCTTTCCACAGACAAAGATTTTTTTGGAGGGCGCCGTTATCGCTCAAAAGCGGACAGATAAAACCACAGCCTGCAGATCACTCAGATCTGCAGGCTGTATTATTTTACTGAGAGCTTTTCAACTGAGCAAGGGCCGGCACCCCTGATCGTTATTTTTCCTGTGCCTTGACCTCCAACAGCTCCACTTCGAACACCAGAGTGGCGTTAGGGCCGATACTTGGCCCTGCACCACGATCGCCGTAGGCCAGCGACGGGGGCAATACCAGCTGCCACTTGGAACCTTCCTTCATCAGCTGCAAAGCTTCAGTCCAGCCAGGAATGACGCCGCCAACCGGAAATTCGGCAGGTTCATTTCGCGAGTAGGAACTGTCGAACTCAGTACCGTCGACCAGGGTTCCACGATAATGTACCTTCACGATATCGCTGGCCGTGGGTTGTTTGCCACTGCCTTCGGTCAGGACCTTGTATTGCAGTCCGCTGGGCAAGGTGACGACGCCGTCTTTTTTAGCGTTCTCCTCCATATATTTCTTGCCTGCTTCGGCGTTTTTGACTGTGGCCTCTTCAAGGCGGGTCTTTTCACGCTCCATCATTTCCTGCTGAAAAGCAGCCATGGTTTCCCGAATCTGTTCATCATTCAACAGTGGTTCGGTGCCGGCCAGGCCGTCCTCAATGCCTTTGAGAAGGAGATCGGGGTTCAATTCCACCTGTTGAGTCTTGAAATCCCGACCGATGCGCAAACCAATTCCGTAACTAACCTTGTCCTGCAGGGATTCCATCTTCACGGCAGTCTGCTCTTTTCCGGTACATCCACCGATCACGAGCAGTACGGCCGCGAAGGCCAGAGAAATCTTCATCGTACGTTTCATTGCATAACCTCCATGCGTAAAAAAAGTGTTTGAATCAATAGGTGATCAGACTACTTTGGCCTTACCTGGATTTAAATAAGTTTTATTAGACCCGTCCTGAATTCTCCCTCTGCACCGCTTGTTAGTCAAGACGAAGTTGGTGCGGATTCCGCCCGAAATATTCATACCACGACGATGTCAGCCTGGGTTTCCATACTGATTCGGCCCAGGCGACCACCTTGCAAATCGTTCAGCAAAAGTTCAGCAGCGCGTTGTCGATCAACAACACCACCGGTTGCAAGACAGCCTCGCAGGCGCCCCACTTCTTCCAGCAACGACTCGCCATTCTCCGGCATATCCTTTAGCCGATAGCGTTCGACAAGGTGCTGGGGATACCGTTCCAGCAAAAAATCTCCGACGAAGGCCGCAACCTGTTCGTGATCCATGGCATTGTCCCCGATAGCTCCCGTAGCGGCCAAACACAAAGCCCCTCTCTGATCTTCCAGATTGGGAGCCAGAACCCCCGGGGTATCGTAAAGCATTATCCCGTTGCGCAAATCGACCTGCTGGGCACTGCGGGTTATAGCCGGTTTATCTCCGACTTTGGCTATACGACGCCCACACAGGGTATTGATGAGAGTCGATTTCCCAACATTTGGAATACCGACGATCAGGATACGCAGAGGCTTGCCGGGCCCCCCTCTGTGAGGCATGAGACTGCGACCGAGACGGGTCAAGCGCGCGGTCTCGCCCTTTCCTGTTGCGTTTATGGCCAAAGCTTTAACTCCCTTACCGCTTTGCTCAAAAAAACGCACCCACTCAGCGGTAACCCCCGGGTCGGCCAGATCGCTCTTGTTCAAAACCTTGATACAGGGCTTGGTGCCACGCAATTCCGTCAGCAGCGCATTGCTGCTGGCCAGAGGCAGGCGTGCGTCGAGCACTTCGATAACAAGATCGATTTTCGGCATGGCCTCAGCAATCTGCTGCCGGGCACTGTGCATATGTCCTGGAAACCACTTGATCATTTATGTTCTCACTGCATGACCTGGCTATCGTTGCATTGCCAGGTCTTGTGTTTATTGCGTCCCGGAACACAGCAAATACTGCGCCGAAAGGCGAGGATGAAAATTATAATCGCAAAAAATAAACTCGGGTCGAATACCAGGAGGCTGTCGGACTATCCATGAGCCGGCCTGTATAGGTCGACAGGCTCCTGGCGGCGGTGCTCTAACAATGCGAGAGCACGGTTCGCCGCACGGTTGGCGGCAGCAACACAATCGTTGAGCCCGACTCCGTAAAATGCGTTGCCGGCAAGAATCAGTCCCGGATATGCCAGCGCATGGCCTTCAAGGGCTTTCAACCGGGCGCCATGACCGGACACATATTGAGGGATAGCCGCTTTATGAAAAATCATCCTCACAAATTCGGGCTCTTGCGTTATGCCCATAGTTCGCCTCAAATCTTCCTGGACGCGCCGCCGTACTTCATCCGCATCCATCGATGCCGACTCGGGCCTCGTGGCCCCGCCAAACATGGTATGCAGCAACACACGCCCCTCGGGTGCTCGACCTGGGAAAATACTGGAAGACCACAACGTTCCGAGACTGTGCAAGCCGGAGCTTCTTGCAGCGAGATAACCAAATCCGTCGGTTCCCTTCTGCACGGATTCACGCGTATAACCAAAACATGCCACATGCAGAGGGGCGTAAGGTATCTGTCGCAACAGTTCTGCCATCGAGGTGGAGAAGTCCTCGATCTGTGAAGCCAGCACCATAGCCGGTACGGCGGCGATCAGCACATCGGTTTCGTGCACCAGCCCCCGTTGGGTGCGAAGGGAAAAACCCTCCTTCAACGGCGTGATCGACATTACTTCATCACCAAGATGCAGGCTTTTCCCCAGATGCCGGGACAGTCCATCCGTTAAATGTTGTATCCCTCCGGCAAAGGAGGTAAGGATGCCGCCGGGACCAGCCGCTCCGGCGACCGCCTTGCCGGCCCGGCGCTCAGCACGCTTTTGCCGTGCCAACAGCAACAGCGCGCGAATCAACCCGCCATATTGCTGCTCCAGTTCGTGGATGCGCGGAAAACAACTGCGCAAACTCATGGTCTCGGGATCTCCTGCAAAAATGCCCGCCGCCATGGGTCCAACCAGTCGATCGAGTGCTTCACGCCCTAATCGCCGGCGCACAAAGTCAGCCAGGGTCTCATCTGTGCCCTCGTTGCGACGCGGCACGCCAATTTCTGCGGCCAGCCGCAATTTTCCGGGCCATGACACCAGTGAAGATCGAAAAAACTCCGAGGCCGATTCAGGTACCCGCTGCAGGCATCCTTCTGAAAAAATGTAACGCTTGCGCGCGGCGTCGTTGGAACGCAATAACTGTTCCCCCATGCCGGCTTCGCGGCACAGATCGAGAGTCATGGGTTTGTTGTCGAGAAATCCGTTGGGACCCCACTCGCAAAGATAGCCACCCACCTGTTCGGAGTGAATCTTTCCGCCAGGACAGTCACCCTTTTCGAAAACGTCGAGCGTCACATCCAGACCGGTACGCTGCGCGCCCTGCTGGACGGCAAAAGCCGCGGCAAGGCCGGAGATACCCGCTCCGACAACGGTTATTTTCATAGGATATCCCCTCTGCGTTCAACCATCCTGATGGCATCCTGCCCTGACTGTGATACGGGAACCTTGACGATCTGACCCAAGCTACTTATATTACCCGGGAGGTCGTCGGACCTGGGAATGGATCTATTGCGAAAAAGGTAAATCGGGCAAATTTCTTCCGTAAATTTTTGACCAACAGGCCCACTATTCGCCTGCCGCCTGCAAATTTACGAAAACCTGCCCTCAATTTTCCATTTTCTCGACTCGACTCTCCCAGTCCGAAAGCCTCCCAAGCTGTTCTTGTCTTTTCATTCAGGAGAAATCATGGCCAAAGACTATTATGCCATTCTGGGCGTCGCCAAAGACGCCGATACCGATGCTATTAAAAAGGCTTACCGCAAACTCGCGCTCAAATATCATCCGGATAAAAATCCTGGCGACAAGCAGGCCGAGGAGCGTTTCAAGGAGATCACCGAAGCATACGCGGTTCTGTCCGATGCCGACAAACGCCGCCAGTACGACCAGTTCGGCGAATCAGGTTTCCACCAACGCTTCAGCCAGGAAGATATCTACCGCAATTTCGATGTCGGCGACATGTTCCGGGAGTTCGGCTTCGACACCAGTGATATTTTCGGCCGCGTATTCGGCGGAGGCCGCGGGCAGACTTTTTCCCAGGGAGGTCGGCCTCGCATGGTCAAAGGGCAGGACTATGTCATGCACCTCAATCTTCCTTTCCGCCAGGCGGTACTGGGGGACCAACGACGCGTCGACTTCCGTGGAGAAGACGGCATCGAACATCTGCAAGTCAATATTCCGCCAGGTGTCGAAACAGGCCAGCGACTGCGGGTTGCCGGCAAAGGCGGCAAAAGTCCCGCAGGTGGACCGCGCGGCGATCTGTTTCTGGAGATCAAGGTCGACCCTGACAGTCGCTTCACTCGTGAGGGTCGTGACCTTTACGTAACGGTTCGCATTCCTTTCAGCGGCGCATGCCTGGGCACCACCGTTGAAGTACCGACCCTTAACGAGGAGAAGCGGGTCAAAGTTCCAGCCGGCATAGCCAGCGGCGGTAAGCTGCGGCTTAAAGGCTTCGGCGTACCGGCCCATGGTCGCAACAAGGCCGGGGATCTGTTCGCAATCATCGATATCGCGGTGCCGAAAAAAACCACCCCGGAACAAAAGGAACTGCTTGAAAAACTCGCGGCTACAGGTCTTTAGACACCCGGGAAATCTCCGTTCGCACACCAATTAACTTTACGGGACTATCCATGCGCCGGATGCAAATTCGGTTTTGATAGCCCGACAGGCTCCTATGGCGTCTCCTGGCAGGGGACGCCGTTTTGCGCTCGCCTCTGTTCGCGCCAGGAAGCGGGTACTCGGGAAGCCACCAGGGCGGCCATGGCGCGGATAAAGCCGGGGTCATCATTGAAGGCAGCAACCCGCTCAAACCGCTCCATGCCACGCTGCAGAGCATAATCCCGGTACTCATGGTCGATTTCGTGCAACGTCTCGACATGATCCGACACAAAAGAAATCGGTACGACCAGGACAGCCTTGCAACCTTCAGATACCAAAACATCCAGGGTTTCGGTTACGCTCGGTCCAATCCAGCGTACCGGACCGCTACGACTCTGGAAGGCCAATCTGGCAGGACAAGCCGGCAATCGATCCAGCACTCCCTGCATGGTGGAACGGACCTGGTCAAGATAGGGATCACCCTCCAGAATGAGTTTTTCAGGCAAGGCGTGGGCACTGAACAACACAACCACCTGCCGGCGTTGCTCAGCCTCAAACCGCCGCAGGCCTTCCCGAACACAATGCGCCAAGGCATCCAGATACGGCGGCCAATCGAACCACTCCGGGATCAGACGGTAATCGAGGTCGGGACAGAAACGTACTGCATTCCGGCAGAAATCATTAATACTGCTGCCGCTGGTGGCGGCCGTGAAATGGGGATATAGCGACAATACCATGGCGCGACGTACCCCTTTAGCCCGCAAGCGGGTTAACACCTCCATGGCGCGCGGTTCCCAGTAACGCATGATCACTTCCGGCTGCCACATATGCCCCAGCAAATGACCGATGGCCTCGGCCTGACTCTCGCTCCAGAATCGAAGCGGCGACGCTCCGCCAATAGCGGCGTAAGCCCGCCGGGCCTTTGCCCCGCGCACGCGCGACATCAGTTTGGCGAAGGGGCGCTGCAACAACGCACCTCCCGGCAGTCGAATCAATTCCCGGTCGGAAAAAAGGTTTTGCAGAAACGGCTCCACCGACTCAAGCGAGTCCGGCCCGCCCATATTCAGCAGCACCAGGGCGGTTGTTTCAGCCATGCAGACCTCAGTCTGCCAAACCATGCGTTCCATGTCCCGCTCCGTCAATGCTGGCTCAGGCGGTGCACACAATCGACCAGAAACGCTGCGTTCTCCGGCGGCACATCGGGAAGGATGCCATGGCCAAGGTTAAAAACATGCCCGGGCCGGCCGGCGTTTTCATCCAGAATACGCTGCACCTCGCGCTCGATTACCGCTTGATCTCCCAGCAACACGGATGGATCGAGATTACCCTGCACAGCCATTTTGGTCCCGAGAACGTCCCTGGCCCGATTTAAGGAAATGGACCAGTCAAGGCCGACGACCTGACCGCCGGCGCTGGCGACCAGATCGAGCATGGTGCCAGCCCCTTTGACGAAGTGAATTAGGGGCAGGCCGAGATCTTCCAGTGCCGCAATGAGGCGACGGCTGTATGGCAACACATGACGCTTGTAATCGGCCGGCGAGAGGATCCCCCCCCAACTGTCGAAAATCTGCAGAGCCTGGACGCCGGCCTCGGCCTGAGCCCGCAGATAGACGATACTGGTATCGGTGATCTTGTCCATCAGCTGCGCATACACGATGGGCGATTGATACATGAGCTTCTTGAGGGCCAGAAAGTGCCGGCTGCCGACCCCCTCGACCATGTAGCAAGCCAAGGTAAAGGGTGCACCGCCGAAACCTATCAAGGGGACGCGGCCGGCCAACTCCCGTCGCACCAGACGAATGGTTTCAAGCACGTAAGGAACATCCTGCTCCGGTTTCAATACCTGCAAAGCCGCCACATCGGCAGCCGAACGTACCGGCGGTTCCAGCACGGGAGCCGGCCGGTAATGCAGACGTTGTCCCATCGGTTCGATGGGAACGAGGATGTCGGAAAACAAAATAGCGGCATCCACACCCAAGGCGTCAACCGGTTGTATCGTCACCTCAGCGGCCAGCTCAGGGGTCTTGCACAATTCCAGAAACGTTACCCGCTCCCTGATCTTGCGATATTGCGGGAGATACCGTCCGGCTTGTCGCATCAACCACACCGGGGTGCGAGCCACCGGCTGTCCATAACATGCCTTGATAAAATCGTAGCTGTCATTCATGCTTTTCATCCTTCACCACACCGGTCGCGGGCGGCTCATAACTGCAAAAAGGTTCTTCCGCAAGATAGTCGCCGTACACGGCATCGGCGCGGGCCCGACAACCTCCGCAAACTCGCAGATATTCACAGACTCCGCACTTGCCGCGATAGCAACTGAAATCCCGCAATTCATTCAGCAAGGGGGACTCGAACCAGAGCCGACTGAAGGGGGTCTGCTTGACATTGCCAACAACCCGCGGGAAATAAGAGCAGGGCTTGAGATTGCCGAAGGCATCGATGAAGCAGATGCTCTGCCCGGCCAGACACCCCTTGCTGCCGCCGGTGGAAAACGACAGGCTACGCCTCTGGTGGCTGATTCCTTCAGCTCGCGCCTGTTGCAAAACGATGCGGTAATAGTGGGGGGCACAGGTCGGACGCATAAGAATATCCTGTTCCTCCTGCTCCTGCCTGTAGTGCCAGGCGAGAATCTCCTCATAGTCCGCCCCGGTGATCAGTTCATCCAGAATATCCTCGCCCCGCCCGGTCGGTACGATCATGAACAGATACCAGGCCACCGCGCCGAGTTTTTTGGCCAACTGGAAGGTTGCCGCGATGTCGTCCTTGTTGCGTTGCGTAAAGGAGGAATTCACCAGAAACGGAATACCGTTGCGGCGCAAGGTATCGGCAGCCCGCACTGTCGCATCAAAAGCCCCCGCACAGCGCCGGAAGTCATCGTGAATGCGGGCGCTGGAGCCATCCAGAGACAGGGATACCATGCGCATGCCGGTAGATTTCATTTCGCGGCAGACACTATCCGTCACCAGGGTTCCGTTGGTAGCCAGGCACATGCGCAGGCCCTGCTCGGTTCCGTAGGCGGCGATATCAAAGATATCCTCGCGCAACAGCGGCTCGCCGCCGGATAACACCAGTACCGGACGGGAAACTTTGCAGATATCGTCGACCAGACGAAACGCCTCGGTGGTGCTAAAATCCCCTTCTGGTGCATCCTGATCGGAAGAGCAACGGCAATGGATACATTGCAGGTTGCAGCGTCGGGTGCTCTCCCAGGCGATCCATTTGGGCAGAAATGATTGTGCAGAGTCACTCACCAACATCCTCCCGGTGAAAAAACAGACATGATTTTGGGATGATACATCACAATGGCGGTTGGGACAAGCGATGCTGCAAGGCTTCGGGAAAATTGCCATAAAAAAAGCGGGGCATGCTACAGCTCGCCCCGCTTTTTTCCATTTGTTAATTTGAGTTGTCAGTCATTGGCCGCCAGGCACCGCCCGACTTGATCAGACAGGGCAAACAGTTCGTCAAAAACGGCCTGAACCGTCGTGATGCGGTCGGCCTTCCAGGCGTTGGTGCCGCAGAAAACCAGGCCGGTTTCAATATCCCCCCGCTGAGCCCGGTCAAGGGCACCCACAATACAGAATCGCTCGCCAGTTTCTTTGTAGGTGCACTTTTTGAGGCAGACACACATGCAACCGGTTCCAGAATCCAGATCGCGCTGACGCACATGCTCCACATTGCCGACCAGCGCCCGCCCCGGCAGTCCGGCAGGACTCATGATCAGCCCGATATCTTCGGGACGACATTCCAGATAAGCCTGTTTGAAAGCGGGCTCGGCATCACACTCCTCTGTGCAGACAAAGCGGCTGGCCATTTGCACGGCATCGGCGCCCTGCGCCAAGGCATGCAACATGTCCTTTCGATCCCATATGCCACCGGCGGCGATCACAGGCATTTCAGTTTGATACACCTGCTGAAAATGAGCCTTGACCTGGCGCACGGTCTCATACTGGTCATAACAACCGATGCCAATATTTTCGGGTTTCTCACCCAGATGCCCACCGGCGGTGTCGGGATCTTCCACGACCACCGCGTCGGGAAGGCGGCCATGGCTCTGAGTCCACTTACGTCCGATGAGTTGCGCTGCGCGCACCGAAGACACTATAGGAATCAGGGCCACATCGGGGTAATCAACCGTCAGGGCCGGCAGATTCATGGGCAAGCCGGCACCACTGACGATAAACTTGGCGCCAGCCTCACAGGCAGCCCGCACCATATCATCATAATTGGTCACGGCTACCATGCAGTTGACACCGATGACACCTTCCGGGGCTATGGCATAAGCCTTGCGGATTTCATCCTTGAGGGCCTGGACGTCCGCCGCAAAGAAATTACGGTCGTTATAATAACGACTGTTAACGCCGAGTCCCGCGGCAGCCACTGTACCGAAGCCGCCACAGCGAGCCACATGCCCTGCCAGGCGGCCACCGGAAATCCTGACCCCCATGCCACCCAGGATCAGCGGAAAGGGAGCGGAATGTTGACCAATGACCAGTTTTTTAATAACTGCGTCGCTCATGTTTAAATCTCCAAGAGAAAAGCCTCTTCAATGTACGACTCATTTTAGCAGATAGTTCATCTTGCCATTGTAATAGTTATGTAAAACCCCCCGGTTCCGGGTGTGGTTTGAGGCGCCTTTTCTCTTGTGCCTGACGCCTGCCAATGATAAACAGAAAGACATGAGAACATGGCGTCGCATCATCAACCCGTTAATGGCCCTCATCGGCATCCAGCTGGCGTGGGTGCTGGTCGTAGTCAGCTGGGTAACCTGGTTTTTACAGAACCACCGCAAACTGCGCGGCCTGGCTGAAAGATACCATCCGGAATTACTGATTGGCCGCTACGACTGGCTGCTCCTTATCGAAGGATTGATCCTGCTGGTCGCAATTCTGGTCGGCGTCTATGTCATATTTATCTACTGGCGCCGCCAGTCCTCGCTGTACCGTGCCCAGAAGCAGTTCATATCCCAGGTCAGCCATGAATTGAAATCGCCCATCGCCTCTTTGCAACTGCACTTGGAAACGATTCGTCTGCGGCAACCGGGCCCGGAGCAGATGAAGGTCTTCCTTGACACCATGCTGGACGATACCGTGCGCCTTAACAGCATGGTGGACAATATGCTGACCGCCAACCGCATGGAACAACGATGGCCACGCCTCGACCTTCGCCACGGCAACCTCTCCGAAGCCGTCGAGCGGTATCTGGCACGCCAGTCAGCAGCCTTGCCCAAAGACTGTGTCCTCGAAACCGGCATTGAACCGAATCTGTTTTGCCGCTTCGAACCTTATGCGATAGAAACCATGCTGCGCAACCTGCTGGAGAATGCCATTCTCTATTCAAGCGCACCGGCTCATATCCGAGTCACCCTGTCAGGCG
Organism: Pelobacter sp. UBA6093; assembly: GCA_002435955.1. Classification (GTDB taxonomy): domain Bacteria; phylum Desulfobacterota; class Desulfuromonadia; order Desulfuromonadales; family Syntrophotaleaceae; genus Syntrophotalea. Next base: position 66,423 of record DIWZ01000026.1, on the reverse strand, counting down.
AAACGCACCATTGCCACCTGATCGTTGCGGACAAGGGCCGCGGCATCGCTCCCAAAGAACAGAAAAAGGTGTTTCGCATATTTTATCGCGGAATGCACCATGGTGAGACCATTCAGGGCTCGGGGCTGGGACTATTTATCGTCAGGACCCTGACCTGGCGCCACAAAGGAAAGGTCTGGCTCGAAAGCAAGGGTGCCAACCAGGGGACCAAGGTCCATGTGCTGTTGCCGCGCGATGTCGAATCAACGAAAGGGGCCTCGTCATGACTCCCCCGTACATTCTGCTTGTCGAGGACGAATTGCATATCGCCAACGGACTGATATTCAATCTGGAGCAGGAAGGATACCACGTCATTCATGTTACGACCGGCGAACAGGCCATGGAGCAAGCGCCCTGGTCGAAATGCCTGCTGGTCATCCTGGACCTCATGCTCCCAGGCATAAGCGGTCTGGAGGTCTGTCGCCAGTTGCGCCTGCAGGATCCCCGCTTGCCGGTCCTGATCCTGACCGCCCTGGGCAAGGAACAGGACCGCATTGCCGGCCTGGAAGCCGGGGCGGATGACTACCTGACAAAACCGTTCAGCCTGGCTGAGTTTCTGTTGCGCGTGCGCGGCATGGTGAATCGTTCGACCTGGTATCGAAACACCCCCCAAACCGAGGATCGCTTCCGCTTTGGCGATAACACCGTTTATCTTCAGGAGCGACGCGCCCATACGGCACATGGCGACATCGTCCTTACCGACCTGGAGATGCGCATGTTGCGGATCTTTTTTGAAAATGAAGGCGTCATTTTGTCACGCGAAGAACTGCTGGCCTCCGTCTGGGGCCTGGCACCGGACACCGAAACCCGTACCCTGGACAACTTTATTGTGCGACTGCGCAAATACTTTGAACCCACCCCGGCCAAACCCCGACATTTCCTCACCGTACGCGGCCGAGGCTACAGGTTTTCCCGCGAGGATTCAGCCTCATGAAAAAAACGGGGGAGTTCATGGCTCCCCCGTCGCGATTCGTCAACATGGCCTGTTATCGGTCCGGATTTTCCGGATAAATACAGGCTTATTCCCCCAGGATTTCCGTTCGTATCGCATCCAGCCCCATGTCCTGAATGAGCTTGCCAAGACGCCCCTTGCGATTCTGCGCCTTGAACCAGTCCACAACCTTGGCTACGATTTTAATGGCTTCTTCGTCACTGGGTACATGTTCCGCAATGACCTGGGACAGACGCGGCAAACCACCACCGTTGCCGCCGACCATGACGTTCCATCCTTTGGGGGTACCAATAAGACCGACATCCTTGATACAAGCCTCTCCGCAATCGTTGGCGCAACCCGAAACACCGATCTTGAATTTCCAGGGCAATTGCATGCCGTGATAGGTAGTATCCAGGTTCAGACCGACCCCCACCGAATCCTGCTGCCCACGCTTACAGAAAGTGGTGCCGGGACAGATCTTGACGGAACGAACGCACATACCGATGGCCGCCCCTGGCTTTTCGCCGACGGCTTCCCATATGGCATCCAGCTGGTCCTCGGCAATCCCGACAATGGCGATGCGTTGAGCGCTGGTTATTTTCAGAGCCTTGGCGTTGAACTTCTCGGCCACATCCGCAATCTTGCGCAAGATAGCAGGCGAAGTGATCCCACCAGGGATGTGCGGAGCGATGGCATAAGTTTCCTGATCCCGCTGAACGATGGCACCTTTTTCAAGCAAGTCCTTTTTCATAAAGCGTCTCCTTTTCCTCTAAAAACAATGATTGAACCAACAATTACCTAAAAAAACTCAGTGAATAGCCTAGGAGGCTGTCGGACTATCCGGGTCGAAGCAAAAATTTGGATGTTTGAGAACAGATTTTAGCTCNNTGCAGCCGGCGCATGGATAGTCCGACAGCCTCCTGGTCAGGAGATAAGTTGCTCTACCTGCCTCAAAAGCTCGTCAAGACGAAACGGCTTGGATAAATACCCATCGATCCCCATTTCTGTCGCACGGCCCCGTTCGGACTGTTGATCCTTTGCGGTCAGGATAAGAACCGGGCAAGCGCCGATCGCAGGATCGCTTCGCATCTGCCGCACTGCTTCAAACCCATCCATCCCGCCCGGCATCATAATATCCATAATGATCAGGTCGGGCGTTCTAAGTCTGGCGATATCCAGCGCCTGTTCACCACTTTCTGCCAGTAATATTTCTCGGTCGGGGCCGTCGAGGCTGACCTTAAGCAGTTGGCGAATCGTCGGCTGATCATCTACTACCAAAATATTTTTCACGATTTGGCCTGCCTTATTTCTTCGAATTTGCCATCGGCGTATTCTCCGGCATCGGCCGTCTGGCGCATGAACTATAAAGCATCTATCCCCAAGGAGCAAGACCATCTCAACCTGAAATGTCTAATACAGCCCCGGACAAGCAACACACTCCGGGGTTTAAGCTTGGAAGAACAGGCATCAACCCCCTATAATCGGCGAAGGGATTAATTCCGGGAGTTAAATAGTTTTCATCCGAAAACGGCCCTTTTCCCATATGAAAACTGCACCGTATCCATCCATAGTTTCCGGATGGACACTAAATACTTCCACAAACCGCCAATCATCTCACCAAGGAGGTAGCTTGATGCCCCTGTTTCTCAGCGAGAATGATGTCCGCCAGGTGGCGACCATGTCTCTGGCGCTGGAAGCCGTCGAAATGTCCCTGCGTGAACAAGCCTTTGGTCGTGCCGTCAATATTCCAAGGGAACGAACCCGCCTCCAGAAAGGCGCCTTGCACCTTCTGCAGGGGGCTGTCGATTGCCTGGATATCATCGGGTTCAAAGCCTACACTTCGACCCGCGAAGGGAACCGCTTCCTGATACACCTTTACAACGCTGCTTCGGGCAAGCTGGAGGCCATCATCGAGGCCAATCTTCTGGGTATGCTGCGAACCGGTGCAGCCAGCGGCATCGCCAGTCGCTATCTGGGTCGTCCGGAGGCCAACGTTGCCGGCATGTTTGGTGCCGGCTGGCAGGCACGCGGACAGCTGGCGGCTCTTTGTCAGGTGCGCCCGATCCAGCGCGCCAAAGTATTTGCCCGTGATCGGCAGCGTCTGGAAGAATTCTGCCGGGAGCAATCCCGGCAACTGGGCATCGAGGTGATCCCGGCTGCAAATGCCGAAGAAGTGGTATGCGGCAGCGATATCGTCACCACCGTCACGACCTCGGCCACCCCTTTGTTCGACAGCGACTGGCTGGATCCGGGCTGTCACATCAATGCCGTCGGCAGCAACGCCCTGATACGGACTGAAATCGACGAAAAAACCGTTCGCCGCTGCGATCCGGTAGTGGTCGACGCCCGCGATGTTGCTGCCCGCGAATGTGGAGATTTGCTGCCGCCGCTGGAAAAAGGCCGCATTCGCTGGACCCAGATTCCGGAACTCGGAGAAATCATCGTTGGCCGACTGCCTGGTCGCACCAGCCCGACGCAGATCACCCTGTTTGAATCGCACGGCATGGCCATCCAGGATCTGGCCTTGGCCGCCTATGTGCTGCAACGGGCTAAAACCCAGAAGCTCGGCACGGAACTGCCCTTTGGGGTTTGAACCGTCGCCACAAATCTACAGCATATCCATAGGATCGACGTCGACGGTCAGCGCCACCTTGCCGGGCAATGCCCGTCGCAGCAGCGGCAGGCGGGTCAGGAGGTGACGCAGGGGAGGGCGACTGGGAGACTTGAGCAACACCTGGTAGCGGCTTTTACCGCGAAGACGCGCCAGCGGACAGGGTGCCGGACCGAGGACTTCGACACCGAGTTTTACTGCAGGCTCCAACAGTTCCTCGGCCAGACCGGCCGCTGCGGCCTCGACCTGTTCGCGAACCGCACCGGAAAAAACGCAATTGACCAGAAACCCGAATGGCGGATACCCCAACTCCTGTCGCAAGCGCAATTCCTCCTGCGCAAAGCCCTCATAATCGTGGCGGACACAGCAAGCCAGGGCGAAGTGTTCGGGGGCATAAGTCTGAACGAAGACCCGACCGGGGAGCTCGCCACGCCCTGCACGCCCGGCCACCTGGGTGAGCAGCGTAAAAGCGCGCTCCGCAGCACGAAAGTCCGGAAGATTCAGCAGATTATCGGCCTGCACCACCCCTACCAGCGTCACGCCCGGGAAATCGAGCCCCTTTGCTACCATCTGCGTGCCGACCAGAACATCTATCGCACGACCTTCCATGGCTGACACCAGAGACTGGTGTGCGCCTTTGCGACCCGTGGTATCCCGATCCATCCGCGCTATACGTGCCGTCGGCAACAGTTCCTGCAACTCCTGCTCAAGTCGCTCGGTCCCCGCACCCTCCGGCAGGATATTTGCGCCTTGGCACGAAGGGCATTGGTCAGGAGGCTGTTGATGAAAATCGCAATAGTTGCAACGAAGCTCCCGTTGCGACAAATAAAAAGTCAGGGTGATGTCGCAATGTGGGCAACGCAGGACGGTTCCGCAATCGGCGCACAACAGATACGGCGCAAACCCGCGCCGATTCAGCAACAACAGGGACTGTTCACCACGCTCCAAGTTGGCTAACAGTGCATCTTTCAAAGATTGGGCCAGCGTCCCTTCAGGCCGGTTCTGCGTCAGGTCGATCAATTCCACTGCCGGCAACGCCCGCCCCATGACTCGCGCCGGCAGCACCAGATAATCGATCCGGCCCTCCATTGCGCGATGATACGTCGTCAAGGCAGGGGTCGCACTGCCAAGCAATACCAGCGCCCCCTCCATCTGCCCGCGCATCAAGGCCAGATCCCGAGCATGGTAACGAAATCCATCGCCCTGCTTATAACTCGACTCGTGCTCCTCATCGACAATAACCATGCCCAAGCGCTCAAGGGGGGCAAACACTGCCGAACGAGCACCGATAACGATATCGACATCGCCGCGTGCCACGCTACGCCAGGCATCAAAACGCTCCCCTGCCGAAAGCCCGGAATGCAGTACCGCCAGCGAGGCACGCCCGTCGGCGAACCGGGATCGGAACCGACTTACCAACTGCGGCGTCAGGGCGATCTCCGGAACCAGCACCAGCGCTTGACGTCCGGACTGCAAAACCGTTTCGATGGACCTCAGATAGACCTCGGTTTTGCCACTGCCGGTAACGCCATGCAGCAGCAGGGAATGAAAACCGCCTCGTTGCAGCGCGTTTCCGATGGCGGAAATAGCCTGCGCCTGTGGCGAGGTCATTTCTACAGAGGTATCCATTTCCGGCAACAGATCCGCAAAAGGATCCCGCAACCGTTCCTCCTGCGTCTCAAGGACAAACCCTTGCTCCATGAGAGACTTGAGACTCCCCTGGCAACCGGGGAAAAGGCTCAGCAACCCGCTCCGGGAAGCGCTGGCAACCCGCCGCAGATGCTCGAGCAACTCACGCTGGCGGGGACCGCGGGGCGTACCGACATCCTCGGATGGCCGATAGACCCGTTCGGCAAGGGCTTTTACGGAATCGCTCCCCCCTGACAGGCCCGCGGGCAAAGCCGTACGAATCACCTCCCCGAGAGGGAATTGGTAATAATCGGCGGCCCGCCGGAAAAACCCTACCATGGCCGGGGGGAAGATGGGTTCGCCGCCAAGTACTTCGATCACCGGCTTAAGCCCGGCGGGCTCCCCCTGCGACACCTCCAGTATATAGCCTACCGCAGTGCGCCGGCCTAGGGGGACCCGCACCCGTACGCCGACCAAAACCGCCCCCGCCAAGGATGCGGGTACCAGGTAGGACAGAGCCTTGTCCAAAGGTGCAGCCACCGCCACCGTTGCGACCAGATCGCTCATAAGCCGGCGCCGCCGCTTCGATTCAGATATGATATCGTCATTACGAACAATCCCAAACAGATCCGTGACTGGAAGGTTGGTTAGCCCCGCCTGTCATGTTATAGTACGCGCATAAGTATAGAGTTATCATTGCAACCAAACGGATTCAGGTTACGACCATGCCTCATTCCAGGCCACCCATCAAATCTCTGCCCCGCCGCCGCTTCCTGTTAAGCGGGGCTGTCCTGCTTGGCGGCCTGTTGACCGCGGACGTCACGCTGCGTCAACCACAAGCCCTGCAGATCGAAAAACACATCCTCCCGCTGGCCAAGATGCCTGAAGGTAAGGAGATACGCCTGATTCAACTGTCGGACCTCCACTTGCGCACCTCCCAGGGGTACTTTGAACAGGTAGCCCACATGGTCAGTACGTTGCGCCCTGACGTTATCCTGCTGACAGGAGACTACCTCGAGCAAAGCCGCAACCTGGAGGGAGTACTGAAATTCCTGCGCTTGCTGCATGCCCCTGCAGGCATTTTTGCCGTACAGGGCAACTGGGAATACTGGGCGAGACTGGAAGGGGAAAATCTGCGGCGTCAATTCAGAAGAGCGGATGTCTCGCTCCTAATCAGTGAGCGTCGCGATTTGCAGGTTCACGGCGTACCCTTATCCATTCTGGGCGTTGACTATCCGTCCCCAGCGGACCAGGTGTCCCGCCTGGTCAAGGGAGCCAGCCTTGACCGCGTCAACCTCATGCTGTCGCACGTGCCGGCTTTCAACCACCAGCTGTTGGATAAACGCATCGATCTGGTTCTGGCCGGCCACACCCATGGCGGACAAGTTCGTCTTCCGCTGCTCCCGCCATTGTACCTGCCCCGTTTTTCAGGATCCTTCGTGGCCGGGTTCTATCCGGCAGGCTTTGCCAAGGTGCCGCTATACGTCAATCGCGGCCTCGGCACCAGCCTGCTGCCAGTGCGTTTCATGTGTTCCCCTGAGATCACCCTGTTCAGGCTGGTTTCCCGGCTACCGGCGCATGCAGCCTCACACGACAGCCCTGCAAAAACGCCGGCTCTTTCATCAACAGCGAAAAATTCTGCCTGCCAAGACTCTGTGCTCCGGCACACAAAGCCTGATCCGGATAGGGGTGGACCTCGATCATCAGCCCATGCGCGCCTGCCCCAAGACCTGCCCGTGACATAACCGAGACCAGGACGCGGCGCCTGGTGGCGAGACTGTCACCAAATGACTCAGCAACAAGGGGAAAACGCTCCCCACCAAAACATCTCGGGGCTTTCATACCCGGTATTTCAACCCGAGATCGCACCCTCCAGGGCAACTGCCGGGATTTCCAGCCTATCCGCTAAGACGGCGAAACACAACTCTTTTCAAGTCACCGGAATCCCCCATCGTGCAGCTCATCAAACAAAAAACGTGTTGTCGCAAAACATCTATTGTGATAGCCTGAATCCTTTTTTAAAAGCGAACAGGATGCAGGCATGACTCAGAGCATGATCGAGATAAAATCGCCATTCTTCCTCAAGGAAGAAACATTATCGTCGCCAACCGACTTTTCTGCAATCTTCGGGAACCAAAATCCCCTGGTACTGGAGATAGGTTGCGGAATCGGAGATTTCATGGCACAACTGGCGGCCAACGCTCCGGAGCGTAACTTCCTGGCCATCGATATATACAACAAGGGCTGCAACAAAACCTGCAACAGACTGGAGAAGGAAGGGTTGACAAACGTGCGCGTAATGCGCATCGAGGCCCGGTATCTGCTCTCCCGTTATTTGATCCCGGAATGTCTTGCGGCGGTCTACATCAACTGCCCTGACCCATGGCCAAAAAAACGCCATCTCAAAAGACGCCTGGTCAATCGATTGTTTCTACAAACCTTGTTACACTATCTGCGCCCTGACGGGGAACTGTTTTTCAGCAGCGACGTGGCCGATTACGCCCATGCCGTTGCCGCAGCCCTGGAAGAAAACGACGGCTTCGATAACCAGCTGGCCACCCCCATATCCCTCAATATGCCGGGCTATCCTCTGTCAAAATACATGCGCCGCTTCCTGGCCCAGGACCAGTCGATCCACTTTCTCCATTATCGACGAAACCGGCAGCATGCCTGCGAAGCTGCGCCCCCGCAACCGGCTCAGCGGGGTTTCCGCATAGCCTGGAGTGGAAATCATGGTTAAGTACCTGACTGCAAAGCATCCCGGAACCGGCGGCAGCATCAAAACCTGCCCCGAAGACTTTCTGGTTGAGGAATTACCCCTGTATGCCGCCTGCGGTGAAGGCGAACACCTCTACCTGGAGGTCGAAAAACGCGGAATCACCACCTTCGAAGCTCTCAAACGCATCGCAAGGGCGTTGCAGGTCGATGAACGCGCCATGGGATATGCCGGACTCAAGGATGCCCAAGCCACCACCCGGCAATTCATTTCCGTTCCCGGCCGCACTGCAGAGCAAGCCCTTGCGCTTGAATTTGAAGATATGCGCATTTTATCGGCCCGCCAGCACCGCAACAAGCTACGCCTGGGGCATCTGGCCGGCAACCAATTCACGATCAGGATCAGAGGCGTCGGCAGCAACGCCCTGGAAAACGCTCGTGACATCCTGCACGTCCTGGAGATGACAGGGGTGCCGAACTTTTTTGGCGAACAGCGCTACGGCTCCCTGGGCAACTCCCACCTCATTGGCCAGGCTATCGTGCAGAAAAAATTTCAGCAGGCGGCGGCGCATATCATCGGCGACCCTGACAAAATCGCCCACCCGGGTTGGCACAAGGCGGCAGTCCTTTTTACAGAAAACCGTTTGGCCGAGGCCGAGGAAGCCTTGCCTCCCCGCATGCACAACGAACGCAATTTGATTCGCAACCTGCGCCAGGGCCGCAGCGCCGAAGAAGCGGTCCGCCGACTGCCCGGCAAACTGCTGCGCCTCTACGTGTCCGCCTATCAGTCCCACATGTTCGACCGACTGGTGGCGATGCGCCTGGATAACATCGAAACACTCTGGGCCGGAGACCTGGCCTACAAACATGATAACGGTGCCTGCTTCCTGGTAACGAACCCTGCCGAGGAACAACCCCGGGCCGACCGTCTCGAAATCAGCCCCACTGCCCCACTACTGGGCTACAAAGTCAAGTTGGCCGAAGCACAGACAGGCATGCTGGAACAGGCGTTGCTCGCCAAAGAGAATATCCGACTGGACGATTTCAGGCTCGGTTCCGGTCTCTCCATGCCGGGCGAACGCCGACCACTGCGAATCCCCATATCCGGGATTGCAACAAGCCAGCAAGGCGACGTGCTGACATTGTCGTTTGCATTGCCCAAAGGCAGTTTTGCTACTACTGTCCTCAGGGAAATCATGAAAATCGGCACGTAACAACCCGGACAAACGCAATTGGCTCACTACTTGCTGCACGTTGTTTGCAAGCACCCATGTTCAAGCAGCATAACGCAACCTCAAACGCAACCCGACACCCGTCGGAAACAAGTAGCCCCGTCACCTGCGAGGACCGTCCTGACAATATAGCCCGCCGGTTCTTCACGGTTGCGGTTGACATCTATAAAACATAATTTTATAATTAAGCGATAGGCACTTCAAGGCCCGTTCCTGCATGCTGACACTCCTCAGGACTAGCGACCGCCTAACTATTTTCCAAGAGCAACACGCATCATTCATTCTACTATCAAACCGGCCACGGGTCGGAATTTATTCCAAAGAGGGAAACAGGAACATGGCAAAAAAAGAAAAATCCGAGTATATGATTCAAGCGGTTTCGCATGCCCTCGACCTGCTTGAACAATTTCACAGCGATGACGTTGATGAACTTGGCGTAACGGAACTCAGCAAGCGTCTGAGGCTACATAAAAACAATGTTTTTCGGCTGCTTGCGACACTCGAATCACGTGGATACATTGAGCAGAACAAGGTGACCGAAAACTATCGACTGGGGCTGAAGTCTCTTGAGCTCGGCCAGACTTTCATCAAAAAAATGGGCCTGTTGCACCAGGCCAAACCGGTTCTCGACAGCATGGTAGAGGCCTGCAATGAAACGTCCTACCTGGCAATCTTCAAGGAAGGCCACATTGTCTACCTCGATGTCGTTGAAACCCACAATACGGTGCGCGTTGTCTCACGGGTAGGGTCGCGCCTGCCGGCCTATGCCACCGCGGCCGGCAAAGTACATCTGGCATTCTTGTCAGAGGAGGAACTCGACGCCCTACTCCCCAGCGAGGAACTCAAAACCTATACCGAGTTCACCGTCACCGACCGGGACAAACTCAAAGAAAACCTTAAGGACGTGGCAGAAAAAGGCTTCGCCCTCGACAATGAAGAACTGGATCTTGGCGTCCGTTGCGTCGCTGCGCCCATTCGCGATTACACCCGGCGGATCATCGGCTCGCTGAGCATCTCGGGCCCGTCGATCCGGTTTACCGATGAACGTATCGAAAAAGAGCTCATGCCCCTGGTGGTAAAGGCAGCCGATGAGCTTTCCAACCGGCTTGGATTCCACAAGAACTGACCCGAAAAACACTGCCGGTCTTTTTCCAGGCTGAACAGTTTTGCCGGGCGGCAAGATTGCCGATAGTAGCCACCGCTTCGCTCCGAAACGCACCACAAAGAGCCGTTTGCCATGGTGCTGAATGCACCTTGGCAAACGGCTCCTTCCATTTACCGGGGTCACGATGTTTCGATGCAAAAATAAATTGCACTTCTGTTCCTCGCCACGCCCGGAAAATCAGGAGTTCCACCTTCGCCCTGAAACTTCGGGCAAGCCCGGGGTACTGCTCGTGCATGGTTTTACCGCATCCCCCTGGGAAATGCGCCCCTTGGGGGAAATTCTCCGCCAGGCGGGATACCCTGTTATCGCCGTGCGCCTGCCAGGTCACGGAACCACCCCCGAGGACCTTCATCACCGCCGCTTTGAAGAATGGATTATTGCTACCCGCGAGGCTTATGACCGGCTACAACAGGAAACCGGCGAGGTGCATGCTCTTGGCATAAGCACCGGCGCCTTGGTGTTGTTGGCGCTTGCGGCAAACCGGAATTTCAGCAGCATGGTTCTATTGTCCCCTTTTCTGGCCATGCTTCATCGCCTGGCACCTTTCACCGGCATACTACGGCATTTCCGCAAATTCCAAACTCGTGATTTACCCCCAGATTTTGCAGGGTTCTATTACGATCGACGCCCTGTAAACGGTGTCTACCAGATCTGCCGGCTTATCCGTCACCTGCGACCGCTCCTGGCTACGATCACAGCCCCCACATTGGCTATCAACGCGCTGGGTGACTGCACCATAAAAGTTGAAAGCGGCTACGACCTGTTCCTGCGTTTGGGGAGCCAATGCAAGGAATACCACCTGTTCGGCCCGCAGACCGGACATGGCCTGGCCACCCCGGATCACCCTTCCTGGCAGCCGATGCTCGATCTCATTCTGCGTTTTCTGGCGATGCAAGACCATCCCCGACACCCCCTGGAACAAATCGCGCCATAAGAGCCACTACCTGTTGCCGGGTTGCCTCAAGCGACCCGTTGTTATCGATGACATAATCCGCCCGCGCGATCTTTTGCACCATGGGCATCTGAGCAGCCATTCGCGCCCTGGCCGCCAACGGATCAAGACCGTCGCGTAACATCAAACGCCTGAGCTGTGTTGCATCGTCTACCGCGACCACGACCACGCCATCAACCTGGGCGTCAGCACCGGCCTCATACAGGAGCGGGGCATCATAAACCACAATACGTGCTCCTTGTCGCGCAAAATCCTCAAACCGCTGGCGCGCCAAATCGGCGATAGCTGGATGGGTAATATGATCAAGCTCTTTACGCGTTTGAGGATCGGAGAAAATCTTTTCGGCCAGATAGGGTCGATTCAGCTCACCGTCCTTGCGCAACACCTCGGCACCAAATCGTTCAACAATACGGGCAAGAGTGGGTGACCCTGGTCGAACAACCTCTCTGGCCAGGTCATCGGCACTGACCACTTCTGCGCCCAGACTTTGAAAGACCTCCGCCACTACACTTTTGCCGCTTGCGATCCCCCCTGTCAACCCCAAGACCAGCATACCGTCTCCTTTTGATGGCTGGTGCGAAACCGCTGTCGGCACACTTTTCTGCCATCTATTTTGCCTGCCATAAAAGTTATTTACAACCTGTCCACGAAACGCTAAGCTGAGAATTCAAAAAAGAAAATACACATTTCTTTCCGAGATAAAGCCCCGTGACCAGAGATTTTCAACATTATCAGCCCATGGACTTTATGCATGCCGCCCTGATCGCGTTGATCAAACTTGTTAAAGCCATCCGTTTCTACCCTCCCGAACACCCGACTTTGAATCAGCTCAGCATAGATACGCTGGAAGCTATTCGGCCATTGCTCCAGGATGGCAACCTGGCGATAACTGTCCGCAAGGATCGCATCCTTCATCAAGATAAGGCATGTGGCCAGGAGCAAGCAATCATCCGCGGCCTGGCACACTTTTTATTTGCAAGACGCATACAGCAATTGCTGTTTTTACCAGAGCTGACAGCCCGCGATCTAACCATTTTTGCCCGGAGCGTTTCTTTTAAACCCGCCGACATTCAGGAAATGGGAGGCTTGCAGGAACTGTTGCTGGCGGAGCAAGCGACCGGCATATGGATCAACGAGCTTGATTTATCCGTTATTCGAGCGGCCAAAGAACGCGTCCGGCACAGAGCCGAGAAATCCTCGGTCGGCGGTGACGAACAGTCGCTTGAGAGTAGCACCGAAGCGGAACAAGACAAACATCTGGAGGGCGTCGCCACCGAAACGACCGGTGACTCACCTCTGGAGGAACAATTCCTCGATCTTCTTACCCTTGAGCAGATACTCACCCAACTGCCTCGTGAAGCCTCGGAACGCCGCTTCAAACAACTGCTTTGCCGGTTACCCGCCCAGGTTCGCCAGCACCTTGCAGAGGAACATCTGTCCTTGGTGCTGCAGACATTTCGCATTCTTGCGTCTCTGCATGGCAACCGACAACTCACCAAGTCCCGACGCATCGACGTCCTTCATTGTCTGAACCAATTGGCTGGACTGGACGTCCTTAATTTCCTCATCGAGACACTGTGCGTGCGCGGCATACCCAATAGCTTGCGCGACCAGAATATGCAAACGCTGGTCTTTCTGCGTGACAAAGCAATACCTCCACTGTTACATCGCCTTGCTGGCGAAAAAGATGCTTTTGCCCGCAAACTGCTGTCGATCACCCTGACGAAGTTGGGTACCAGCGCCATACCGGATTTATTGTCGGCATTGCAAGACGAACGCTGGTATGTGGTCCGCAATGTTGTCGCAATTCTGGGTCACATCGGTAGCCCGCGCACCTCCAGTTATCTCCACCCACTGCTATGGCATGATGATTTGCGTATCGCTCGAGAGGTAATCCGTGCGCTTGCTCGTATTGGTGGGGACCAGGCTGTCGAATCATTACTGCAACTCGTTGACAGCGGTCACCGTGAGCTCTACCCTCAGGCCATCATCGCCCTTGGTAGCATGCGGAACCCGTCAGCCGTGCCAAATCTGGTCAAAATCATAAAAAGCCGAGATCTGTTCATGAAAAAAACCGAACTGAAAACATCGGCCATCAAGGCACTTGGCCGCATCGGGTGCCCGGAAGCGGCGCCCGAGCTAGAACGCATGGCGAAACGCCGCCCTTTATGGGGGGGAGCCCGCAGGACAGCTTTACGCATTCAGGCAATTGCCGCCCTGGGCCAGATTGGCAGCCCTTCTTCGAGACCCATAATGGAATCCCTCTGCCGTGAGCGCGATCAGCGCATTGCTCAATCCGCATCGCGAGCTATGAACCAATGGCCTAACATTTGACGACTATGACAATAAATCCGTTGAAACAACTGGTCAACAGTCTGTCCGGCGCCCTCAAGGGATTGCGCCTCTACCCGGTACAGCACCCTCTTATCCAAAAACAGCTACAGCTCGCCAGCCAACTGCTGAAAAGCCTGCTGCAAGGATGCGCACAGCTACGTATCGGCATCCTGCAGGACACTTTGTTCGTCAATGACCATCTGTTTGCCGACCCATATCCGGCCGCGGAAAGTCTTTGTCGTCTGTTTCAGGAAAAACAGCTGACCGGGATCGAATTTCTCGAAGGCATTGAAGATCATGAGCTCAAACTCCTGCTGCAGTTCCTGAACGGCACGGCACTGGGACACGAAGAGTTTGAAGATCTGTTCCGACAGCACGGCATCCGCAACATCCGCTTTTTACCTGAAGAACGAGAGGAAGACGCCGACCGACAATCCGCCCGCAAAATTTTCGGGCGCGCACTCAAGGTGGTCAACACCATATTTCAGGACGTTCGCCTGGGCCGCATCCCGTCATCGGCAGAGGCGCACAAGGTCGTCAAAGACATGGCCCGCATGACTCTTGCGGACCCCCATGCCCTGCTGGCCCTGAGTCTGCTGAAAAATTATGACAACTATACCTTTACCCACTCTGTAAACGTCTCGGTACTGGCGCTGGCTGTCGGCAGAGCAGCCGGGCTGTCAGAGGACGAATTACGTACCCTTGGCATCGGCAGCTTGCTGCACGACATCGGCAAGCTCAAAATCGATCTGGCCATCATCAACAAGCCGGGCCGGCTCACGGAAAAAGAATTTTCAGAGATCAGAAAACACCCGGCCATGGGTGCAGAAATCATCGACCAGATGGGCGGCCTGACGGACCGTGCTCGCGCTATCGTTCTGGGACACCACCTGCATTTTGACCGGAGAGGCTACCCTCAAAACGCCCTTGCCAACGGTCCGTTCGATCTGATTGACATGACCACCATTGCCGACACTTACGATGCCATCACCACCCTGCGCGCCTATCAGCGTCCCACCACCCCTCGCAAGGCCATCCAGGAACTCGTTTGCCATGCCGGCACGCTATTGCACCCGGGATACCTGGAAACATTCATCTTTGCACTTGGCACTTACCCGGTCGGCACATTGGTACGCCTGGACAACAATGAAATTGGTGTCGTCGGTCGTGTCGGAATTGAAGATCCCGACTCCGTTCAGCTCAAAATCATTTTTGACCCACAGGGCAAACACCTGGCCCAGCCGCAGGTCCTCAACCTTTCCTCAGACGAAAAAAAACGAATCGTTTCCGAAGTAGATCCGTTCATCAAAGGCGTGGAAGTCATCGATTATTTTTGAGGGTAGCCACATCCGCCTGCAAAAGCCGGACTCAAGCGGATGATTCGGCAGGATAGTCAATACTCAGCAGCCCCAGGGCTTTGACAGCGGCGCTCCGCACCCGAAGCCTGCCATCTTGAACCAGGCTCAATACAGCACTTTCTGCTTCTGCGGCGCCGATTTTCCCCAGCGCTTCGAGCACGCAGACAACCAGCTCTTCATCACTGCTATCCAACTCATTTACCAGATATGGCACAAGACGGCGGTCGGTGAAATTTCCCAATGCGCAAGCGGCGTGCACCCTTACAGCCGGATGCGGATCTTTGAGGTGCCGCACGAGATACTCCAGGGCTTTTGCATGTTTTTTTTCACCCAGCACCTGAATGGCCGCGCAGCGGATATCCGCATCGGCAACCTTGAGAGCAGCCAGCAAGGGCGCATAAACTCGTGGACTTTGAATCTTTTCCAGTGCAAAAATGGCGCGCACCTGCAGTCCGCGGTTTCCGGATTTGAGAATCTGCAGGATATCATCCAGACTCTGCACGGCTTCCAGACGCTCCAGCGCTTCCGCCGCTACCTGGCGGACACCTTCATCCGCATCGCACAAAGCGCCTCGCAATGCCTTCCGACGTATTTCCAGCATAAACTAATTACCCCTTTGTGTTTTAAACAGCAAACACATCAAAACCCGGGTGTTCCAATAAAATTCGATAACGGGACCACTCTCCGAAACAATCGATTACGTTATCGATCCCACCTTCCAGCTCCCCACCCAAAAAAAGTCCTTACATCACAAAGCTGTCCGTAGAAACGGTAGCAGAAAACCCTCCTGCGGACAACGTTCTAATCGAAACCGCCGGCATCAAATCAGAGCCACGCCACCATTTCCATTTTCTACATTAGAAGGACGTGTGAAAGCTTTCGCATTCTCACAAGGCTCCGAATCTTCAGGCAAAACACTTTTTCGGATACCGTAAACAGGAAAAAAATTGCAACCTAAGGTATTGGTTGAATTGAAAAACCCAAACTGCTACTATTATCTGATTAATTTTTCCGCTCAAGGGCCTTCGTTTTGAGCCAAGAATCACCAGGTTGACAGGAACTGGTTAATTTTCCGCCACAGCAGGGTCAGACTTTAACCGTTCCTTATCTATCCGCTGGAGAGAACATGTTCGAAGTTCTGCAAAACGACACACTGGCACCCAACGTGCACCGCATGGTCATCCGCGCTCCGCGCATCGCCAAGGCCCGACAACCGGGTCAGTTTGTCATCGTGCACCCCGAAGCAGATGGCGAACGCATACCTCTGACTATCGGCGATGCCGATCCTCAAGCCGGCACCATCACCTTGTTTATTCAGGCTGTCGGGGCCTCGACGCTGAAAATCGTAAGCACGCCGGTCGGTGGCTCGTTGCGCGATGTTGCCGGCCCCCTCGGAAAACCGACTGAAATTGAAAACTGGGGGCGTGTTGCCTGCGTCGGCGGTGGGCTCGGCACCGCGGTTCTGTATCCGCTAGCCAAAGCCCTGGCAAAAGCGGGCAACGAGGTCACCACCATCATTGGCGGACGCGCCAAGCCCTATATCATTCTGGCCGAGGAACTGGCGGCCTGTTCTACCGAACTACTTATTGCCACAGAAGACGGCAGCATGGGACGTCAAGGCTTCGTAACGCATGTCCTGCAGGAATTGATTGACGATCCCGACAGACGTCCGCATGCGGTTTTTGCCATCGGTCCGGTACCGATGATGCGCGCGGTGGCAGAGGTTACCCGTCCGCCGGGAATCAAGACGATTGTCAGCCTTAACCCGATCATGATTGATGGGACCGGCATGTGCGGCGGTTGCCGCGTCAAGGTTGGCGAAGAGACCAAATTCGCCTGCGTTGACGGACCTGAATTCGACGGGCACCTGGTCGATTTCGGCCTGCTGATGGATCGCTTAACCATGTACCGGGATTCCGAAGCCAAAC
This sequence comes from Pelobacter sp. UBA6093, assembly GCA_002435955.1. GTDB lineage: Bacteria > Desulfobacterota > Desulfuromonadia > Desulfuromonadales > Syntrophotaleaceae > Syntrophotalea. The sequence goes on along the minus strand of DIWZ01000026.1, from coordinate 49,526 downwards.
TCATGGCAGATCTGCCGGAAGAACTGCGCGATAAAATTATTAAAGTGAAACGATAATATATATCATGAAAAAAACCCTGACACCCAAAGAACGCATGGCTATAGAACGGGTTAAAATGCCCGAGCAGGACCCACGGCACCGCATCGGCAATTTTGAGGAAGTCAATCAAGGACTTACCGAAGAACAAGCCATCCGCGAAGCTCAGCGTTGTCTGTTGTGCAAAAACCGCCCTTGTGTTGCCGGTTGCCCGGTTCGGGTTCGCATTCCGGAATTCCTCGCCGCTCTGGCCGAAGGCAACCTGCCAGAAGCAGCGCGCATCTTGCTGGCGGACAATACTCTGCCGGCCGTATGCGGCCGGGTCTGTCCTCAGGAAACACAGTGCGAGCAGGTCTGTGTACGTGCTGCTAAAGGTGCGCCGGTCGCCGTCGGATACCTGGAAAGGTTTGTTGCGGACTGGGCCTTGACCCATCCGGATAAAGTGCATAAGGAAGATCGGCCCGAACCAACTGGAAAGAAAGTCGCTATTGTCGGCTCCGGTCCCGCTGGGCTTACCATGGCTGGCGAACTGGCGCGCAAAGGACATGCCGTGACCCTGTTTGAAGCATTGCATGAGACAGGCGGGGTACTGCGCTACGGCATCCCCGAGTTTCGCCTGCCCAAGCACATTGTCGATACCGAGGTTGCAAGGCTTCAAGATCTGGGCGTTGAAATCGAGTGCAATGTCGTAGTCGGCAAGACCGTCACTCTGGCTGAGTTGCGCGAGGAGTTTGATGCTGTGTTTGTCGGCAACGGTGCCGGCCTGCCTGTCATGCTCAATATCGACGGGGAGAACCTCAAGGGTGTCTACTCGGCCAACGAGTACCTGACCCGCGTTAACCTGATGGCTGCCTGGCGCAACGACCATCCGACCCCGATCATTCGTGGGAAGCGTGTAGCGGTTATTGGCGGCGGCAACACTGCCATGGATGCCGTACGTACCTCAAAGCGCCTTGGTGCGGACAGGTCAATCATCGTCTACCGACGCACCGAAGCTGAAATGCCGGCACGTATAGAGGAGATTCACCACGCAAAGGAAGAAGGCATTGAATTCATTCTTCTTGCAGCCCCGCTGGAGATCCTTGGCAATGAAACCGGTTGGGTAAAAGGCTTGCGATGCCAGCGGATGGAACTTGGCGAACCCGATGCTTCCGGCCGCTGTCGACCAGTCGCCATCGAAGGCGAAACCTTTGAATTGGAGGTGGATGTGGTGGTCAACGCCATCGGTACTCGCGCCAATCCACTGCTGACCGCAACAGCTCCGGATTTGAAACTCAACAAATGGGGGAACATCGAAACCGACGAACACGGCGCCACCAATCTAGCTGGCGTATTTGCCGGCGGCGACATTGTACGCGGCGGTGCCACGGTCATCCTGGCAATGGGCGACGGCAAATCCGCCGCAACGGCCATCGATGCATTCCTGAAACAAAAAGGCTAAATCCTCATCCCGGAAGTCTACCTTCGAGGCCCGTGCAATTTGCACGGGCCTTTTCTCGTCGCACGACACTACTCTCGACTCCGGATACAAAACTACCGTGCATGTTCATTGTCAAATAGACGCAAACCCGGATCCCGTCCTGCAAAGGAGCAAATATTGCCTTTGGTTTACTGAGCACTCCACGCGCCCTGCCGGGCGCACACACAACAGAAAAGGGGCATGCATTTCTGCATGCCCCTTTATTTAATTGGTAGCGGGGACAGGATTTGAACCTGTGACCTTCGGGTTATGAGCCCGACGAGCTACCGAACTGCTCCACCCCGCGTCAAGAGGCTGAAATATACGCTGTTGAAATAAGATTGTCAACCCTTGTTTTTCTAACGTTTTCTAACAATGGGAGAGGATGCCAAATGTGAAACTCTCAAAGTTGAAGCTGCCCCATCGGCAGCACTCTTTGAAGCAAAGGGGCCAACATACACCCGATACCAAACGCCCTTACTGCCGAGATCGGTCTTTTCCACAAAAGCGGGATAGCCGTTTTTGGACAATCGACCAATAAGATCCTGAGCCCCATCGATTTTCTGCACGGAAGCCACCTGAATGATATAGCTGCCCCCCGTAGCAACACTTGCCGGAGCAGGAGAAGGCTGGGCTGCCACGGTGGCGGTTGGCTGAGGCTTAGGCATGGATGGCTTGGGCTTGACTTCTACCGGCAATGGCTTGGGGGAGACGACCACGGCCTTCTCGGAGGAAGGCAGCACCTCGGCGGGAACCGATGGCTGCTCTGCGGTTTGATCAGGCATATTTATGCCGCTGCCCATCGGCGGTTGCCTGCCTTCGGGAAGCGTATTGTAGAAGGTCAGTTGAGAATCGGTTGTCTCTTCTTCAGGTTGGAGCGCTCCACTATCAGTGCTGGTATCTGTTGACGGAATAGCAATTCGCTCGGATGCAGCGAGATCTTCGTGAACGATGGTGTCACGACCGCTCTTGCCGACCACTACCCCGAGTCCATAGCTAACCAGAGCAATGACCAGCCCCAAGACAACCAGCACCAGGGCCTGTTTTTTCTCAAGACGTCGTTGAGAACGGGATGCAACCTGACGACTCATGTTATCTCCTCCAGTTTACATGCGCTCAGGCGCCGAAACTCCCAGCAACACCAGAGCGTTGTGCAAAACAATACGGACGCAATTTATCAGATAAAGACGGGCCCGGCTAACTTCAGGATCTTCGATGAGCACGCGTCCCTTATTGTAATAACTATGAAAACGTGCGGACAACTCCTGCAAATAAAATACAATTCGATGCGGTTCAAACTGTGCAGCCGCCCCATCGATCACCTCGGGATAACGTGATAGCAACTTGACCAACACCAACTCATCCTCAATCGTGAGGCAGTCGAAGTCGACTTGACCAAGCCCAGGCATGGTCATCCCCTGCTCCTCGGCATTGCGGTTAATGCTGCAGACCCTGGCATGGGCATACTGGACATAAAACACCGGATTTTCATTGCTTTGTTTTTTAGCAAGCCCAAGGTCAAAATCCAACTGGCTATCGGAGCGGCGCATGAGGAAAAAGAACCGGCAGGCATCGCGACCGACCTCATCGATCACTTCGCGCAGGGTTACGAACTCCCCCGAACGCGTACTCATGGCAACCTGTTGGCCATCACGCAGCAGATTCACCAGCTGCACCAGAATAATCTGCAAATCCTCGGGGTTACGCTCCAGTCCCGCCAACACTGCTTTCATGCGTGGCACATATCCGTGGTGATCGGCTCCCCAGACATCGATGACGATATCAAATCCGCGCTCGAATTTTTCCTTGTGATAGGCTACGTCCGAGGCAAAATAGGTGGTTGCGCCGTTGGATCGAACCAGGACACGGTCTTTATCGTCCCCATAGTCTGTGGTACGAAACCATATGGCCCCGTCTTTTTCATAAGTCAGCCCACGCTCTTGCAGCAGAGCTATGCCCCGCTCAACCTCCTGGCGATCATACAAGCTCTGTTCACTATACCAATTATCGAAATGCACCCCGAAGGCGGCGAGATCATCCTCAATACCGTCACGAATCTTGCCGCCGCCGTATTCAGAGAAATAGCGCAAAGCGTCTTCCTCCGGAAGATCGCGCAGACGAGCACCTTCTCGCTCATATACTTCGCGTGCAAGATCGACAATGTAAACGCCCTGGTAGCAATCAGTGGGAAAATCGACGGTCTCACCAAGCAGCTCCAAATATCGCAACAGCAAGGAGCGCCCCAGGGTTAACATCTGATTGCCGGCGTCATTGATGTAGTATTCTCGCTGCACTTCATAGCCGGCGGCACTCATTACAGCCGCAACGGCATCGCCTGTGGCAGCTCCGCGACCGTGGCCGATATGCAAAGGCCCGGTCGGGTTGGCACTGACGAATTCCACCTGCACTTTACGTCCGCAGCCAGTATGTGTGCGGCCGTAAAGTTCGCCCTGGCGATAAACTTCGTCAAGCACTCCGAACCAGCAACGCGGTGTCAAATAAAAATTAATAAAACCTGGTCCGGCAATTTCGATGCGATCCCACATGCCGTCCCCATCGCCGAGGCTTGCGACGATCGCCTCTGCGATCTGGCTAGGGGCTTTTTTTTCCGCACGGGCCAGGATCATAGCAACATTGGTGGAAAAATCGCCATGCTCGGTATGGGCCGGCACTTCCAGGGTTATCTCAGGGATAACCCCGGAATGCAGTTGTTGTTGATCGAAACAGGCTTGCAGAGCCTTGCTGACATATTGCACCAAACGTTGTTTCATGAAAAATGCTTTCTTTGTCGAAATGAAACCGTCCGCAGCAACGCTCAAGACCCTCTGCCCCGACTTTTCTTGAGACTTTGCCAGAGGGGGGCCGACAAGCGAGAGCGCATCGCGCCAAGGATTGTTGTGCTCACCCCAGCAGAGCCTGCATACAGGTAGCGGGCAAGCCCTGAATGACTCGCAAGCAGCGGTTGCGACAGACGCTTTTATGGTTAATCCGAGTTCAAATTCCAGTGCGCATGTTAGCCCTGCTTTAGCCTCCCTGTCAAGCGAGACCACGAGCAAAAAATAACCCGGCATAAGCCGGGGATATTGAGGAGTTCTATAACAATTTGTCTCGTCAGGGATTGGTGGATGGTTTAGCTTCAACCTCGTCGGAGGCGGATTTTTCGGAGGGGAACTGATACACCACCTCTCCGTCTCCCACCATACCCAACTCCTTGCGGGCAAGTGCTTCAATATAATTGCGGTCTGTAGTAAGTAGATTGATTTCCTGTTTCAAGACGCGGTTCACCTCCTGCTTCTCGGCAACCTGTCGGTCCAGATCGGATTTCTGACGCCGCGCTTGCAACATGCGCAAGGCTCCTTTTTCTCCAAACAACCCCGCACCAAGAATTAATAAGATAATGACCACCGGCACCAGCGGAATCCGACGGCCCGAGCTACGCGCGCTGGAATTGGCTTTAGGGCCTGCCATGCCTGCACTCCTCCACTACCTGCTCCCAAGCTTTCCAGACAAAAACAAACTATTCCACGACTGCAAACCCGACGTAGCAAGTCAGAATCAGTTAACTGAAATCTGGCCTCGGATTTTTTCCAGGGTCTGGGGACCGATCCCTTTAACCTGGAGAAGGTCTTCCGCCTGGGCGAAAGGACCGTGAACCTTTCGATATTCGACAATGCTGCGAGCGGTGACATCCCCGATGCCGGGCAACACCTTCAGCTGTTCCACTGTCGCGTTATTGACCGAAACCACAGAAGCTACGGCAATCTTATTTTCACCTTTCGCTCCCTGGGCGGACAAACCCGTCGCAGGAAGAAAGACCACCAAACATACCACCAACACCAGCCAGTTTACCAGAGTTTTCATAGAGACTCCTTACGATTGCTAAATGTGGACAGGCCGCAACCCCACCGACAAAATTAAGTGGGCTTGCCATTATTAGCATTTATTATTTTCTGGAGTCAATTATGTTTTTCAAATTTCATGCAAATTACTTTAAATCCTCACCGAATCCCTACTTTAAGGGAAAGACATTCCGGAACGGTACGCTCTACCTATACCTGTCAGAGCAAAGCTGATAGTGACTTGCTGTTCATCCTGCCGATCCCTCCACGACACAAACAGACCCCAGCATTGCGCCCGGTATTCCAGATTAAGGACATTTTCAAGAGTAACGCTGTCATTCAAGGCATAGCGTCGTTGGTAGTTCAAATAGACCGGCTTCAGCCAGGCTAGGCTGAGGTTGGTACCCAAATATTCCTGTTCGCCCTCCCGGTATCGGTATAGCAAAGCCAGCGCATTTCCTCGCCCATCCCCCACCCCCCCTTCGGCGCCAAAGGTGCGCAAACCGCCGCCGTTGGTGGACAGGCGCGAATCCAAATCAACGTAGCTGTAGCGCGTCGGGCGAACAATCAGTTCAGTGCGAAGGTCGCTCCAGCGCTCGTCCTCTTCCCGGTCCGGCGCCAGCAGGTCGACATGCTGGGTCGCGGAAAAATCATATTCCTGGGCCACCCGCAAGTAAAGGAACTCGTGGTAATCCGTCTGCCCCTGGGCGGAGTCAAGTCGGGCGACAAGTCGATTGACAAGACCATAACTGAGGGTATTGCGACGCCCGATGAAATCGTCGAACTCAAGCCGGGGGAGATCATCCTGGTTCACCCCAGGCACATAATAATAAGCGACTTCCGGTTGGAGAATATGCTGGATTTTGCTCACGGTATCGCCGTTAACCGCATACACCCGGTTGAGACGCGTGCCCAGGCGCAGGGTTGCATCCGGAACGCCCTTTTGCTCTTCCTCCCCGTCCCAGGAATAAAGCCTTTCGCGATAGCCGATTTCGGCACCGGCTTCCAACCAATCACCATGCGTGAATTGGGCCGACAGAGCCGGACGCAGACTCAGTCGCCCGACTTTATCCCCTTGCTTTTGCCACAGGTAGGTAGCGGAGGAATCAAGGCCAAAATAAAACGGGCTATAGCCTAGTCGCCGCCGAAGCATGTCAAAACGTACTTCGGGCAAGCGCTGCAGCGTCAGGTCATCATCCTGGGTCAACTGACGCAGGTATTTGACCTGGCCGGCCAAATTGTTGTTTCCCCAATGTCGACTGGCGGCCACCACAGATTCTGTATGATCCTGGTTATACTCACCGGCCACTTCGCCAAAGTCGGAGAAATAGCTGCGATCACTGACATATTGAGCGTCGGCAGTCAACCGGACCTGCCCCGGAAGAGTCCCTTCATGCTGCCAGTTAATCGCAACCTGATCACTAAATCCATCAAAACCCGAGACATGATATAACTTGGCTTCACCTTCGATGTCGTGTCCAAGAATATAACGATATTCGAGGCCTTTGCCGACGCCGAGCTTGGAAAAATAATCGACATAAAAGGTCGCGTCCAGATGGCGGTCGAGGACCTGGTAATATACCAGGGAAAGCTCCGTACCGCGCTTCTCGGACTGCCCAAAACGGGGCGTCAAAAATCCGGATTCCCTCTCGACTTTGGCCGGATACCCCATCACCGGCAGATACAGAATAGGAACATCGTAGATATGGAAAAAAACATGCCGGGCCCATGCATAGCCGCCGACCGTAACATCGAGCTGTCGGGCGCTGAATTTCCATGACGGCCGTTCACCATCGCAAGTGGTAAAAGTGCCGTCCTGGATGTGATACTGATATTTGCTCAGTTTATCGATTTCGCTACCGGCGACATGAAAATTGGTTTTTGGGAAAAAAATTCGCCCGTTACGGATCGAGCCGGTATCCTGTTTGATGTTCAGGCTCATGACATCTCCGGTGGCCACGGCCTCGGGGTCAGAAAAGCGTGCCTCGCCACTGGCCTGAGCATCACCGGTTGCTTCGTTGAATTGCACGCTTTCAGCAGCGAGGGTCTGCTGCCCCCGGCGCAACAACACATCGCCCTTTGCCTGGTATACTCCTGCCCTCTGGTCGAAAATCAGTTCCTCGGCCTCCAGGGCCACAGGTTCCTCTGAAGTATCGGTGGCATCCTGCGCAAAAACCTGGCACCCGCCAAATATCATGCCGGCCAACAACAGGAAGGCCGCCCCCCTCCGTGCAATGCAGTTGTCTTTCACCAGGCCCTCTCCCTATCCATCAAAAAGTCTCGCACAGCTGCAACTAAAAATAATGACCCCGCTACCAGCACAACTTCCCCTTCGCTCCGATCGGCAAGCGCAGTGGCCATTGCCTCGGCCGGACTGGCGTAGACTTCGGCGGGCACGCCGGACTGCCTGGCTATTTGAACCAGTTTAGCGGGTTCGACCCCGAGGTCAACAGGTGGCAAGGTTGCGTAAAGGCGGGATGCATGGGGCAGCAAAGGACCGAGGATATCGTCGGGGCACCGCGGACTCTTGATACCGACCACCCAGCGTACTTTCCCGCACGACAGGGAAGCCAGGTACCGGGCCAGCGCCTCGGCCCCGCCGCGATTATGTGCGCCATCGATCAACACATATCGTTGGCCTCGCCACCATTCGAGACGGCCCGGCCAACAAACGTTTTCAACCCCATTGCGCAAGGCTTGCTCGGGCAGGGTGACGCCCCGGGCTTTCAACAATGCGGCAGTCGCCAGGGCTACGGCAAGATTCTCGCGTTGATGCCCACCTGCCAACCCTGGGAACAAACCCATCAGCATCAAGCCTGGAGAAAAAAAATCGAAACACCGGGGATGATCCACAATCCGAAAATCGCGCCCCCACAGAGACACCGGCGCATGGCTCTCTGCGGCCCGCGCCAGCAGCACTGCCTCGACTGGCGGCAACTGGGGTGCGATGACCACTGGAACGTCCTGCTTGATGATGCCAGCTTTTTCAGCTGCAATGGCAGCAAGATCCGGCCCCAGATATTCGGCATGATCGCAACAGATAGGAGTAATGACACTGACCTCCGGCAACACGGCGTTGGTAGCGTCGAGGCGCCCGCCCATGCCGACTTCAAGCACCGCAAAATCGACCTGTCTGCGCTTGAAATACAACAGAGCCATGGCAGTCGTAAATTCAAAAAAGGTGACGGGCACAGAACCGACAATGGCCCGTACTTCATCGACCAGAGCCGCCATTTCAGGCTCGCTTACAGGCTCACCATCAATGCGCATGCGCTCGGTGAAAGAATGCAGGTGAGGAGAAGTATAGAGTCCGGTGCGATACCCTGCGGATTGCAGCATCAAGGCGGTGGATGCCGACACCGAACCTTTACCGTTGGTGCCGGCAACATGCACAATGCGCATAGCCCTCTCAGGGTGATCCAGCCGCGCCAGCAGGGTTTGAATATTGGTCAGGCCCAGCTTAATGCCGAAGCGCTGCAGCCCAAACAGATAAGTCAGGCTCTGTTGGTAATCCATAGGTCATTGCTTCATGAAGATGCGCAATATCTGGGAAAGCCGCGACTTCATTTCCGGCCGGCGTACGATCATGTCGACCATGCCGTGCTCCAGTAGATATTCAGACCGCTGAAAGCCTTCGGGCAGTTTCTGGCGAATAGTCTGCTCAATGACGCGCGGACCGGCGAAACCGATCAAGGCACGAGGCTCGGCCATATTGATATCACCCAGCATGGCAAAACTTGCCGTCACCCCGCCGGTGGTAGGATCGGTCAAAACCGAGATATAGGGAAGGCCGGCTTCCTTGAGTCGGGAGAGGGCCGCACTGGTTTTGGCCATCTGCATCAGGGACAGGATACTTTCCTGCATGCGCGCGCCGCCGGAAGAAGAAAAAACCAGACAGGGACAGCGATTTTCGAGCGCTTTTTCAGCCGCCCGCGTCACCTTCTCGCCAACCACTGCCCCCATGCTGCCACCCATGAAAGAGAAATCGAACATCGCCACCACCACGGGCAAAGCATCGATGGTCCCCTCCCCCCATAGCACGGCATCGTTCAGGCCACTTTTCTTGATGGCGGCGCTGATACGATCCCGATAACGCATACCATCCTTGAATTCTAGAAAATCCACGGACTGCATGGTTGCATCGCGCTCGGTAAAAGAGCCGTCATCCAGCACCAGAGCTATGCGTTCGCGGGCGGATATACGGAAATGATAATCACATTTGGGGCAGACATTCTGATTCCGTTCGATCTCCTTGGCGTAGATGATTTCGTTGCAATGGGGACATTTACGCCATACCCCTTCGGGCATTTTCACTTTTTTGGTTTCAACAGGCACAATCGGTGCCTTCGTTTTTTTAAACCAGGCCATCTCTCACCTCGTTGGCTCGTTCTCAACAGGAGTCGTCACAGGAGAACTGGTCTGAATTTATAAGGGAAAAAACAGTTTCAATACAAGTCGCGCCAGTGGCGAAGTCTGAATTCTTTCCCCAGGTTAGTTAAAACAAGGTAGTCTATGAAAGGCAGAGCATGATTTCAACCGTTTTCTGCCAAGCCCCGCACTTGCTCCATCAAATCAATAAACAATTGTTCGGTGATGCGACCTGTGTTCACATTGTAACGGCTGGTATGATAACAAGCGACCACCCAGAGCCCGTCCGGCAACAGGTATCTGGCGCCGTGGGCAAACGGGTAGTCCCCAAGCCGTTGGATGACGGCATGATCCAGACAAAGCCGCATGTAACTGTCAAACGCCCCGCGCCCCAAGGTTACGATGACCTTTAAGTTGGGGAGGCGTGCCTGCTCGGCGGCCAAGTAGGGTCGGCAGTGTTTGAACTCAGCAGTCAGCGGTTTATTCTGGGGAGGCACACACTTGACGGCATTACTGATGTAGAGGTCCTGCAGCACCAGGCCGTCATCGGCGCTGGCAGCCGCTTGCCGGTTGGCAAATCCGGCGGCATGCAGTAACGGATACATGAAATCGCCCGCACCGTCACCGGTAAAAGGCCTGCCGGTGCGGTTTGCTCCATGCGCTCCGGGCGCAAGTCCAATCAGAAAAACCCGCGCCAAGGGATCCCCAAAACCAGGTACCGGCCGATTCCAATAGTCCTCCCGCCGGTGGCCTTTTGCCGGAGCGAGGCGGTCGACATAGTCCATCAGGCGCGAGCATCGGGTGCATGCCACCACAGTGTTCAAGTCATAATCTGTCACGGTGTATCTTTTCCAGGGTTGGCCCCGGGGGATTCACTTTTGGAACGACGACGCGGAGTGCGCCGCCGCGGCTGAGATTCCTTGGATTTGCCCCCCGGCGTTACGGCTGCCACTCGTGCGCGAGTGGCCTTTCTCGCAGGTTTGAAAGACTTGTATTGGTGGCAAAAATCGCTGTCTTCGGGAAAAACGGACGGGATCGGGTGGCCGATATAATCCTCTATATCGGCGAGGTAAAAGACCAGATCCTCATCAGCGAAACTGATGGCCTTGCCGGTGGCTCCGGCGCGCGCCGTGCGACCGATGCGATGCACATAGTCTTCGCGATCCTGAGGCAGATCGTAGTTAATGACGTGCGATACCCCGTCGACATGAATACCCCGAGAGGCAACGTCTGTTCCCACCAGAAAATGAATATGACCTGCCTTGAAATCGCTCAGAATGCGCATGCGCTTTTTCTGCGGGATATCGCCAGAGATCAAAGCCGCCTTGAAACCATTGGCTTCCAAGCGGCCGGCCAGGTATTCGGCTTCACGTTTGGTATTGACGAACAGCATCACGCACTTGGCCTGCTCTTTTTTCATCAACCCCAGCAGCAAAGCAAATTTTTCCCGGCGGGAGACATGATAGAGCACTTCTTCGACCTGATCTGCGGTGACATTCTCCGGCGTCACTTTCACATTCTCGGTCATATCCATGAATTCGTAGGCCAACTCCATGACCCGATGAGACAAGGTGGCCGAGAACAGCATGGTTTGACGCCGGTCATAATTCGGCAACTTGCGAATGATATATCGCAGGTCCCGAATAAACCCCATATCGAACATGCGGTCTGCTTCGTCTATGACCAAGGCCTCAATGCTGCCCAGAGATACCGCGCCCTGTTTGACGTAATCGATCAACCGACCCGGGGTGGCAATAACGATATCGACCCCGGATTGCAGGGCCTGACGCTGTTTGTCATAATCGATGCCGCCGAAAATCGGCTGGATTTTAAAATCGCAAAAACGTCCAAGGCCCGCGGCGTCTTCAGCGATTTGCACGACCAGTTCCCGGGTTGGAGCGAGAATCAATGCCCGCGGTGCAATACCTGCAGGTTGAGGATCACGAATCAACCTCGTAAACAACGAAATAAGGAAAGCCGCCGTCTTGCCGGTCCCTGTTTGTGCCTGCGCAGCCACATCCTTGTGATCCAGAGCCAGAGGGATCGATTGCTCCTGAACGGGGGTGAGCGCGGTAAACCCCATGGAATCAATGCCGCGCTGGACTTCGGTGGGCAGGTTAAGATCGGAAAATTTCATAATAGGTCCTATGGTGTGCTTCCTGCCAGGACCGAATAGGTCCGCCCTCTGTCCCCCACGTCATGATACCTGCCGTGCGGATTATCAAAGCGACAAGAAGCTGGTTTGAAACATTCGATGTTTCGGATTCATAGGGGCAAAAGGCCTAGTCCCTTGCATCCAGACGCCGCGCTCCGCCATCCGACCTTCAGGCCAGGGCGCTTTTAGCGTTACGAATAAAAGCTGCTACTTTTTCGGAGTCCTTTAGGCCTGGTGAACGCTCAACTCCACTTGACACATCGACAGCATAAGGCTGCACCTGACGCACAGCAGCAGCGACGCAGCCAGGGTCCAGTCCGCCCGCCAGGATCGTTGTTCGCTCGCGGGCCACTTCGGCGGCCAGCTGCCAGTCACAGCGGTGTCCGGTACCGCCGAATTGGTCCGGCACCCAGGCATCAAGCAACACCGCGCACACAGGGTAATTACCGACACCATCCAGGCTTCCGGCATCGCGCAATCGCAGCGCTTTAACAACCCTGCAAGGGGCCAGATCCAGGCATGCTTGAGGCGTTTCGTCACCATGCAACTGGATGACATCCAGCCCGCAAAAATTGACAACCTTGCGAATTTCCTCCGCAGATTGATTGACAAACAGCCCAACGGTGGTTACAAACGGCGGCAATCCGCCGGTAATGGCGCGCACTTGTTCAGGCCTGATCCAGCGCGGGCTGCGAGGATGGAAGACAAATCCCAGAGCGTCGGCCCCACATCGCACAGCATGCAACGCGTCCTCCAGGTTGGTAATGCCGCAAATTTTAACTCTAGGTATAGTCACAACATTCACAACAGGCCTGGTATCAAACAAAGAGACAACGGGTCAGTTTTTCATACCCCCAACACCAGATATTCTCCCGCCGCGCCCTACAGGGAGGGCACCCATCGGTTTAACCGGCATGGGAGCCTGGGACCGGCTTTCATTCTGGGCAGGGCGATACCCGCCTGCCGAGAAGCTCGGACAGCTTGCCTTCGATATCCTCCTCCCGCATAAGGCTCTCGCCGATCAAAAAGGCCCCTGCACCAGCCTTCTGTAAACGGCATATGTCCTCCCTCGTGCGGATGCCACTTTCAGCAACCACAAGACGGTCAGAAGGAATCTGTGGCAAAAGCCGCTCCGTCACCCCAAGATCGGTATGGAAAGTTTGGAGATTGCGATTGTTTATGCCAAGCATGGGGGTCGGAACCCGCAATGCCCGCTCCAATTCCGCCTCGTCATGAACTTCGAGTAACACATCCAACTGAAGATCACGAGCCAAGCCAGCAAGCTCACCAAGAGCCGCATCATCCAGGGCTGCAGCGATCAACAGAACAGCATCCGCCCCAAAAACCCGGGCTTCATAAACCTGGTAAGGATCGACAATGAACTCCTTGCGCAATAAGGGCAGGGCGACCTCCTGGCGGATAGCCGTCAGGAACTCAAGGCGGCCGAAAAAGAAACGTTCGTCGGTAAGAACCGACAGACAGGCCGCCCCGGCGCTGCTGTAACAACGCGCGATGCCCACAGGATCGAAATCGGTGCGTATGATCCCCTTGGACGGAGATCCTTTTTTGACCTCGGCGATCACTGCCGTATTGCTGGTTGCGTGCCATCGCAAGGCATCGGTAAAGGGTCGGATTGGATCTGCATCGCTTAAACGAGCTTGCAGCTCCGCCAGTGGCAAAGACCGTTTGGCCGCCTGCACTTCAAGGGCTTTGTGTTTCAGTATTTCATCAAGTATCACTGCTCGGTCATCCTGATCAATGCGTTGAGTTTGGCTAAGGCACGTCCATCATCGATGGCTTTCGCAGCCATTTCCAGACCAGCCGGGATGCCATCGGCCTCGTCGACGGCCATCAGAGAAAAAGCGCTGTTAAGCAATACAACGTCTCGCTTGGGGCCTTTTTCCCCACTTAGCACCGCCCGAACCAGTCGAGCGTTGCATTGGGCATCGCCGCCGACTAAATCCTCCGGCCGGCAACGGATTAAACCGAAGTCCTCAGGCTCGACCGTCATGAGTCGATAGGTGCCATTGCAGATATCGGCCACCCTCGTCGGAGCTGTAAGAGTCACCTCATCCATGCCATCCATGCCATGGACCACGAACCCTCGCCGACATCCGAGCCGACAAAGCACCTCTGCAAGGGTGGCAACCAGATCTTCACGATACACCCCCAATACTTGACGATCGGCACCTGCAGGGTTGGTAAGAGGACCAAGGATATTAAATATGGTGCGGATACCAATTTCACGACGAGGGCCGATGGCATGCCGCATGGCCCCATGAAGCGCCGGAGCAAAAAGAAAACCGATACCCTCTTCGGCAATGCAACGTTCTACCGCCGCAACACTGATATCGAGATTGACCCCAAGCGCTTCCAGGACATCTGCGCTGCCACACATGGAGGAGATACTGCGATTACCATGCTTGGCCACCTTGACGCCGCAAGCTGCAACGACAAACGCTACCGTCGTGGAAATATTAAATGATTTGGTGCCACTGCCTCCGGTACCGCAGGTATCGAGTACAGCCGCCATGGTTTCCTGATCAAGGTTGGTTTCTTCACGATCCAAATCGAGAACCCGACCAACCTTAACCGGAGTAACGCGAGCCCGCATAACCCTGGCGGCGCCGGCAATCTCGTCAACCGTTTCTCCCTTCATACGCAAAGCCACAATCAGGGCAGCTATTTGCGCCGGCGTCGCCTCTCCGCCCATAATCTGGTTCATTACCTCGACCATGTCGGGTTCACTAAGGTTATGCCCTTCCACGACACGGGCAATGGCCTGCTTAATCATAGTGCCTCTCCTTACGACGATATATCAGCCCAAATGGAGAAAATTGCGTAATAACGCTTTACCGGCAATCGTCAAAATGGATTCGGGATGGAACTGTACACCCCAGAGAGGCAAATGGCGGTGGCGAAGCCCCATGATCTCACCATCATCCGTCCAGGCCGTTACTTCAAGACTAGCAGGGAAGGAATCACGTTCAATAACCAGGGAATGGTAGCGAGTCGCATCGAATGGATTCGGCAAACCGTCGAACAATTCCCTTCCGTCATGATGGATCGGACTTGTTTTGCCATGCATGAGGGAAGCAGCCCTGACAATCTGCCCACCAAAGGCATAACCGATGGACTGGTGTCCAAGACAAACGCCAAGGATCGGCAACTTACCGGCCAATTGCTTGATGGCCTCAACCGAGATGCCGGCTTCCTTGGGTGAACAGGGACCTGGCGAAATCACAAGACGGGAGGGCGCACGCCGCAGAATGGCATCAACGTCGATCTGATCATTGCGATAAACTTCAACGTCTTCCCCAAGTTCGGCAAAGTATTGAACGAGATTGTAGGTGAAAGAATCATAATTATCGATCATCAGCAACATATCAGTCCAGCCCCTTACAAGCCATCTCCACGGCCTTCATGGCACCGCGAGCCTTATTCAATGTTTCCACAAATTCGGATTCGGGATCCGAATCTGCAACGATCCCGGCACCAGCCTGCAGATGAACTATGCCATTGTGCACCACCAGGGTACGAATGGCGATAGCCATATCCATATTTCCGGAAAAAGAAAAATAGCCTACCGCGCCACCATAAATTTCACGTCGTGAGGGCTCAAGTTCATCGATGATCTGCATGGCTCTTATTTTGGGTGCCCCGCTGAGAGTCCCGGCGGGAAAGGTAGCTCCAAGTACATCAAAAGCATCGAGACCATCCATAATCTGACCGCGAACATTGGAGACAATATGCATGACATGAGAATATCTTTCGATAACCTTCAACTCACTGACTTCAACCGTGCCGACACGGCAGACCCTGCCCAAGTCATTACGGCCAAGATCTACCAGCATGATATGCTCCGCCAACTCCTTGGGATCTGCCAACAACTCTTTTTCCAGAGCAAGGTCATCGTCCGTATTACGCCCACGCGGACGGGTTCCGGCAATCGGACGTACCTCGACCAACTCCCCCTCCTTGCGAACCAGAACTTCAGGTGAAGCTCCGACGACAAGCGTTTCCCCAAACCGTAGAAAAAACATATAGGGAGAAGGATTAAGGGTCCGCAAAGCCCGGTAGATATCGAAAGGATCGCAATCACCAAGCATCCCGGAAAACCGCTGCGAGAGGACGACTTGAATTATATCCCCCGATTTTACATATTCTTTGCATCGTTCGACAGCCGCAATAAACTCTTCCCGACTGTAGTTCGAGGAAAAATCGACACCGCTTTCGTCTCCCTGGATGGTCGTCAGTTCAGGCAATGGCCGACGTAATTGAGTGACAAGCTCATCAATCGCCACAACACCCTTGTTGTAAGCTATTGTTGGGCAACCACCCTCTTCGACATGCACATTACAGACGACTTTGATAACCTGTCGAAGGTTGTCAAAGATAAGAAGCTTTTCCGTGAGAATAAAGCAGGCGTCATAGGTACCGATGCTCGGGGCACTGACAGCAGGCAGTCGCTCAAAATAACGTACAGCATCGTAGCTACAGTACCCGACCATGCCACCAAAGAATCGGGGCAAACCATTTACAGGCACGAGGCGGTATTGTTTCAGCAAACCTCTCAATATCTCGAGCGGATGATCCGATTGCCCCTGGTCGATGATTTTACCGTCGTCGAGAACTTCCCATTGAGGGCCGCGACAACGAAAAATCTTGCAGGACCCGCTGCCTAAAAAAGAGTATCTCGCCCATTTTTCGCCTCCAGCGATACTCTCCAGCAAAAATGCCGTTTGTTTATCGTCTATTTTTCTAAAAGCGGATACAGGAGTCTCCATGTCTGCCAGAATTTCCCGGTAGACTGGAATAAGATTGCCCTGCTGAGTCAAATCGCGGAATTCGTCAAGTCCTGGATAGTACATGCTCCCTCCAAAGGTCGAAGCTTACAAGTTAGCACGCCGCCATAAGACCGGTCAAGACGCCTTGATTTGACGAAAAAAAGGCAAGGAGTACAACTCCTTGCCTTTTTTATCTCAAATGCCATACCGGTTGACCCGATATGCCTTTATTCAGCCTGCTCCGAATCAGCGGCAACCTCAACAGCTTCCGGGGTTTCCACGGGAGTTGCTTCAGTTACAACGGATTCTGCCACAACTTCTTTATTGGCTGCTTTACGCACCCGGGGGGTAAACTCCTCCTCAACAAGCTCGATAATGACTTGAGAGGCATTATCCCCAAGACGATTGGCAAGTTTGATGATACGGGTATATCCACCGGGACGATCCTTATAGCGGGGACCGATCAGCTCAAAAAGCTTACCGACAACCTTGCGATCACGAATTACCTGGATCGCCTGCCGCCGAGCATGCAAATCGCCTCGCTTGCCCAGGGTAATCATACGATCGACGACCTTGCGAAGCTCCTTGGCCCGCGCATCGGTAGTCGTTATCTTTTCATGCTCGAGCAAAGAAGTCACCATATTGCGCATCATGGCTGCGCGATGGCTAGAGTTGCGCCCGAGGCTTTTGCCGGATTTATTGTGACGCATTTTTCAACGGTCCTTTCTTTATGAAAACATGACCTTGGCCGTCAGAGGTCTTCTTTCCCTTCCTGAATCATTTTAAGATACTCAGGATCTGGAAAATTATCGATAATCATTCCAAGAGAAAGCCCCATGTCGGCCAGAATATCCTTAATCTCATTCAAAGATTTCCGCCCGAAATTCTGAGTCTTCAGCATTTCAGCTTCGGACCGCTGCACAAGATCGCCGATAAGATGAATATTGGCGTTCTTAAGACAGTTGGCACTTCTCACGGACAGCTCCAACTCTTCGACCGAGCGATACAGATTTTCGTTGATCTTGCGATTTTCTGCGCTCTCTTCCTCGACAACAGTTTCTGTCTCTTCGTCAAAATTGATAAAGATCTGCAACTGTTGCTTGAGAATTTTGGACGCATACGCAACCGCATCGTCAGGACGAACACTGCCGTCCGTAGCGACCTCGAGAATGAGCTTGTCAAAATCGGTTATCTGCCCGACACGCGCATTCGTCACCGTAAAGACAACCTTCTTGATGGGCGAGAAAAGCGCATCAATAGGAATCGTCCCAACAGGTGCCTTATCATCACGGTTACGATCGGCAGGAACGTAGCCCTTGCCCATTGCCACAACCATGTCAATTTCAAGATCCGCGTCTTTGCCACAGGTCAGAATATGATGGTCAGGATTGAGTACGTCCACATGAGAATCCGTGACAATGTCACCGGCAGTAATAACACCAGCGCCTTTTTTCACGATCCGAATGTTGCGACTGTCAGAACCATGCAGCTTGAGCAACACCCCCTTGAGGTTCAGAATAATATCGGTGACATCCTCGGTCACACCGGGAATGTTCGAAAATTCATGCAGCACCCCCTTGATCCGAACCGAAGTAATGGCGGCGCCCTGCAATGAGGACAACAGCACTCGCCGCAACGAATTACCCAAGGTGGTCCCGAACCCTCGCTCAAACGGCTCGGCCATGAACTTGCCATAGGTGTCTGACAAGGAGTCCGCATCAACCTGGAGGCGCTTAGGCTTGATCAGGTCTCTCCAGTTTTTGTACATTCACATCCTCCATGATGAGGTAGCTGCAACCACAAGTGACTGTTACTTGGAATACAGCTCGACGATCAGCTGCTCCTGGAAGGCAGGCGTGGTCATTTCCTCGCGCACCGGCAGAGTCTTGAGACTGCCTTTGAAGGCTTCACGGTCAAGTTCTACCCAGGAAAGCAGGCCACGACGCATCACACTATCCAAGGCCTCGTTGATACGAGCGACTTTACGACTCTTTTCGCGCAGTTCGATCACATCGCTGGGACGCATGAGATAAGAAGGAATGTTCACTTTACGGCCGTTAACCAGGAAGTGACCCTGCCGCACAAGCGCCCGCGCTTCCGCACGCGAACTGGCGAAACCGAGCCGATAAACGACGCTGTCAAGACGACGTTCGAGCAGGACCAGAAGATTCTCCCCGGTCACACCCTTCATGTGATCAGCTTTTTCAAAGTAGCCACGGAACTGTTTTTCCAACAGACCGTAAGTACGTTTCATACGCTGCTTTTCACGCAACTGAGTGCCGTAATCGGACGCTTTGATTCGGCCCTGACCATGCTGTCCAGGCGGATAGTTACGTCTTTCCACGGCGCATTTATCTGTATAACACCTGTCCCCCTTGAGGAACAGCTTCATAGTTTCTCTTCTGCACAAACGGCAGACAGGCCCAGAATATCTAGCCAACGTTCATCCTCCTTGTTTGTTTAAACTCTTCTGCGCTTAGGCGGACGGCAGCCATTATGGGGAATAGGTGTAACGTCCTTGATCACGCTGATGTTCAGGCCAACTGAAGACAGTGCCCGCAAAGCCGACTCCCGACCGGAACCGGGGCCTTTAACGCGCACTTCCACAGAACGCAAACCGTGCTCCATAGCCTTCTTGGCAGCATCTTCAGCTGCAATCTGCGCCGCAAAAGGGGTACTTTTACGCGAGCCCTTGAAATTCATGGTGCCGCAAGTGGACCATGAAATCACGTTGCCAGCAACATCCGTAATAGTAACAATGGTGTTGTTGAAGGTCGCCTGAATATGGGCGATACCATTGGCTATATTCTTTTTCTCGACTTTTTTTCGTACAACTCTTTTGCTACCCTTAGCCATGGTTCCTCCCCTTACTTACGCTTACCGGCGACGGTTTTCCGCGGCCCTTTGCGCGTGCGCGCATTGGTTTTGGTTTTCTGACCCCTGACGGGAAGACCGCGCCGATGGCGCAGACCGCGGTAACAGCCGAGATCCATCAATCGCTTGATGTTTCCGGTTACGGTGCGACGCAAGTCTCCTTCGACCTGATACTGACCTTCAATAACATCACGAATTTTACCGGACTCTGCTTCAGTCAGATCGTCAGTGCGGGTGTTAGGATCAACACCTGCCTTTTTCAAAATGTCCTGGGACGAGGAGCGGCCAATGCCGTAAATATAGGTGAGCGCTATCTCGGTCCTCTTGTTTCTAGGTAAATCGATACCAGCGATTCGTGCCAATGTAGTATCCTCCTGATCCCTTTATCCCTGTTTCTGCTTATGCTTGGGGTTCTCGCAGATGATCCTGACAATTCCCTTGCGTTTAACAACTTTACACTTGGTACAAATCGGCTTGACCGAAGCTCGAACTTTCATTGATCATCCCTTTTGTGTACGATGCCTGTTAATCCGAAAAGGCCGCAAAGTCTGACACCCGACCGAGCCTTCCACTTTTTTCAACAACTAGATGGCGGTCAGTATTCGCGGTCCTTCATCGGTGATCGCCACAGTGTGCTCAAAGTGAGCGGACGGCTTACCATCAAGAGTTACCGCCGTCCATCCGTCATCCAGAACCTTGACAGCTGCCTTGCCGGCATTGATCATAGGTTCAATAGCCAGCACCATTCCGCTACGCAGTATCGGCCCTTGCCCTGGAGGACCAAAATTAGGCACCTGTGGATCCTCGTGGAGACCTCGCCCGATACCATGCCCAACAAACTCCTTCACAATACTAAACCCGCACTTTTCAACATGGTTCTGTATCGCATAGGAAATGTCGAACAAACGATTATTTACCTGTGCCTGCTCGATTCCCAACTCAAGTGAACGCCGGGCAACATCAAGCAGCCTCTGCTTCTCAGCACTGATGATCCCGACTGGCAAAGTAACAGCGGAGTCACCGTAAAATCCATTCAATACCACACCGAAATCAATGCTAAGTATTTCCCCTTCAGTCAAAGGCCTATCACTGGGGAATCCATGCACAACCCTATCTTCCGGTGAAGCACAAATACTGAAGGGAAACCCTCCATACCCCTTGAAGGCGGGTTTGGCGCCCCTTTTTCTACATTCACGCTCCGCAATGCGATCGAGCTCCAAGGTTGTTACTCCGGGAGCAATCTTGTCTTGAAGCAATGCGTGAATTTCTGCAACGATTCGTCCGGCATCGCGCATGCGAACGAGTTCATCCCTGCTTTTGATCAAAATCACTGCCCACAGCCCAACACAGCAAGGATTTTCTGTTGAACGGCAGACATTTCCTGCATACCGTCAATATCCGAAAGAACACCAGCTTCTCGATAGTAAGCGATCAACGGAGCCGTTTGTGCTTCATAGACTTCAAGACGCTTCCGGATGGTCTCTTCCTGGTCGTCGTCACGCTGATACAGACTGCCTCCACATTTGTCACAGCGATCAGCGATGGCCGGCGCATCAAATGCAACATGATACATCTTGCCACAATCTCGACAGGTGCGACGACCGGCGATCCGCCCGACAATCGCATCATTATCGACCTGCAGCGAAATAACCACGTCGAGATCTTTATTGAGCTCGGCCAAAGTCTGCTTCAATGCGTCTGCTTGAGGAATTGTCCGTGGGAATCCATCCAGAATAAATCCACCGGCACAATCGCCCTTAACCAGTCGCTCACTGACAATGCCAACCACCACCTCGTCAGGAACCAGGCCACCAGCTTCCATTTCAGCTTTGGCCTTGAGCCCCATGGGCGTACCTTCCTTAACGGCAGCACGCAGCATATCACCCGTAGAAATCTGCGGAATACCAAGACGCTCGGAAAGCATTTTAGCCTGAGTTCCCTTACCTGAACCAGGAGGACCCAATAAAATCATCTTCATTCTTGCCTCACCCTTTTTCAACCGTGGCGCCCTCGTAAAGTAACACCCTTCATGAACCCTTCATAGGAACGCGAGATAAGATGTGCCTCTACCTGGGATGCAGTATCAAGTCCGACACCCACCACAATTAGCAAGGATGTCCCTCCGAAGAAAAAGGGGACATTCATTCCGGAAACCAAAAGCGTCGGCAATACACACACCGCGGACACATAAGCCGCACCGGCAAAGGTCAGACGCCCGAGAACCGCATCGATATAGTCGGAGGTAGCCTTGCCGGGGCGTATGCCCGGGATATAACCACCCTGTTTTTTAACGTTATCGGCCACATCGACAGGGTTGAAGGTAACAGCCGTGTAGAAGTAGCAGAAGAAGATGATAAATGCAACATAAAAGACATAATAAATCAAATTCCCGGGTTCCATCCAGCCTGCGGCCTTCTGAACCCAAGGGATGTTTATCAGATTCGCTACCGTTGCCGGGAACATGATAATGGAGCTGGCGAAGATGGGCGGGATGACGCCACTCATATTAATCTTGAGAGGCAGGTGGCTTTTTTGCCCACCATAATTCCGCATGCCAACAACGCGCTTTGCATAATGGATGGGCAACCGCCGCTGGGCAAGTTCCATAAACACGATGGCCCACACCGTAGCGACTATCACCAGCAGAAGAAACAAAAGACTGGCCGGGCTCAGGGCACCGGTATTGGCCAGCCTCAGCGTGTTAAGCAAAGCGGCTGGCATGTTGGCAATGATCCCGGCGAAAATGATCAGCGAGATTCCATTACCTATACCACGCTCTGTAATCTGTTCGCCAACCCACATGATGAATGCGGTACCGGATGTCAAAGTAATAACTGTCAAAAGGATAAAACCGACGCCAGGATGGGATACCACCGGCGCCTGCCCCACAGTCATGGACTGCAGCCCCACAGCAATACCCGTACCCTGTACGATCGACAGGACAATGGTCCCATAGCGGGTCCACTTGGTGATCGTCTTGCGCCCTTGTTCGCCCTCTTTGGAAAGACGCTCAACGGGTTCAAAGACGACACCAAGCAATTGCAGTATGATTGAGGCGCTAATATAAGGCATTATCCCGAGCGCGAAGACAGTCATGCGCTCCAACGCCCCACCGGTAAAGGCACTCACCATCCCAAGGAGAGTACCTTCGGTTTTCTGAAAGAATTCTGCAAGCACATCACCATTAATCCCGGGAATCGGCACATGACAGCCGATGCGATAAACCGCTAGCATCCCGAGCGTAAAAAGAATACGACGTCGCAATTCGGGGATACTGAAGATATTCTGGATGCGCTTGAACAATTTAGATAACCTCGGCTTTCCCGCCAGCCGCTTCTATCTTGGCTACGGCAGATTGACTGAACTTATGCGCCTTGACAGTCAGGGACTTATTCAAGTCACCATCGCCAAGAACCTTAATTCCGTCATAGATCTTGTTAACAAGACCATTCTGACCCAAGGACTCGATATCTACAACACTGCCGGTTTCGAACAACTCCTGCAGGTCGCGAAGGTTAACAAGAGCGTAAACCTTCTTGTTCAAAGATTTAAAACCGCGCTTGGGAAGCCGACGTTGCAGGGGCATCTGCCCGCCCTCGAAACCGGGCTTAACGCCACCACCACTACGGGCGTTCTGCCCCTTATGGCCTTTACCGGCAGTTTTCCCATTGCCCGAGCCAGGGCCACGCCCGATACGCTTGCGATTCTTTGTTGAGCCGATAGCCGGCCGCAGATTACTAAGATCCATACCTATATCCCTCGCTCTCTCAGTCCTCAACCACAACCATGTGGGACACCTTGCGGATCATACCTCTGATTTCAGGAGTATCAGGCACTACCACGGTCTTATTGAGCTTGGTCAGGCCAAGACCTTTAAGAACTTTTGTGAAATATTCCTTGCGACCGATGCCGCTCTTTTTCAGGGTCACCTTGATTTGTCCGGCCATGAAACCCTCCTCGTCGGCTGGTATTATTCTTCGTTATCGGCACCACGCAATGCCCGCAACTCTTCAGCACTTTTGAGGCGAGATAGCGCGTTCATGGTCGCTCGAACCACATTATGCGGGTTATTGGAGCCGATACACTTTGACAAAATATCGCCAACACCGGAAACTTCCAGTACCGCACGCACGGCACCACCGGCGATAACACCGGTACCGGCCGACGCAGGCTTGAGCAGAACCCGGCCTGCACCAAATTTACCGATAACGTCAAAGGGGATGGTCCGATCTTTCAAAGGCACGCGAATCAGGTTCTTTTTAGCCTGTTCCACGCCTTTGCGAATCGCCTCGGGCACCTCTTTGGCTTTACCATGCCCAAAACCGACAACGCCCTGACCATCACCTACAACTACCAGCGCCGAAAAACTGAAACGCCGTCCACCCTTGACTACCTTGGCACACCTGTTTATGTGTACAACCCGGTCCGTCAATTCCAACTCATTGGGATCGATGCGAAGCAAAGATATCCTCCTTAACTAAAAAGACAGACCGGCTTCCCGGGCGGCATCTGCCAGGGTCTTGACGCGCCCGTGGTAGAGAAATCCGTTCCGGTCGAAGACGACGTTTTTGATGTTCATACCCAATGCTTTCTGGGCGATGGCTTTGCCGACAGCCTTGGCAGCCTCAACATTTCCGGTATATTTCAGACCCTCGCCAACATCACCGGTAACCGTAGAGGCGGAGACCAGAGTCTTCCCGGTGGTGTCTTCGATGATCTGCGCATAAATGTGCTTGGCGCTGCGGAATACGCATAATCTGGGCATTTCCGCTGTGCCACGCACTTTTCGGCGTACACGCACCTGCCTCTTCAATCGCGCCTGGCGTCTTTTCAATGCGGCGTTCACTGTCTATCTCCTTGCCCTGTGGTCCGTTATTTTTTCCCTGTCTTACCGGCTTTACGCAGGATACGTTCCTCGGCATACTTCACACCTTTACCCTTGTAGGGTTCAGGCTTGCGAAAGGAACGAATCTTGGCAGCAGTAGCGCCCAGAAGCTCCTTATCAATGCCGCGAACGGTAATCTTGGTCTGCTTCTCAACCTCGGCAGAGATCCCTTTTGGCAGTGCATACTCAATCGGGTGAGAATACCCGAGGGACAAATTAAGCGCACTCCCTTTGACTTCGGCACGATAACCGACGCCATTGATTTCAAGCACACGCTCAAACCCGTTGGCCACACCTTCTACCATATTGGCGACAAGGGCACGAACGAGGCCACGATAGGCTCCTTCCTGCTTTCCCTCCTTGTCGCACTGGACCAGTATCTGGTCATCAGCGGTTTCCAAACGGATCCCAGCAACGATCGTCTTTGACAATTCCCCTTTAGGCCCCTTTACGGTGACTGTGTCTCCGGCCTGAGACACCGTAACGCCCTTGGGAAGATTGATGGGTTTTTTCCCAATTCTAGACATTTTCTGGCTCCTTAGCCGTTTCTTCTACCAGATAGAGCACAACACTTCGCCACCCAATTCTGCTTCACGAGCGGCAACATCGTGCATAACACCCTTCGAAGTTGAAAGGATGGCATTGCCGAGACCGTTTTTCACTACGGGAATTTCATCTTTCCCGACGTAAACCCGGCGACCCGGGGTCGAAATTCGGTCAATGGCGTTAATAATGTGGTTATTTTCGTTATCGAACTTAAGGTAGATACGCAGCACGCCTTGCTTGTCGTCGCTGATCTCCTTAAAGTTCCTGACATAGCCGAGTTCCTTGAGCACAGTAACGATTGCCAGCTTAAGGTTTGAAGAGGGCATATCGCACTTCTGGTGCCTTGCCAACCCCGCATTGCGAATGCGGGTAAGCATATCGGCTATAGGATCTGTCATTGCCATGAATGCAACTCCTTACTGAATTACCAGCTTGATTTAATCACGCCGGGGAGCTTGCCTTCCAACGCAAGTTTGCGCAAGCAAATCCGGCACATATCGAACTTTCGATAATAGGCCCGCGGCCGCCCACACAAAGGACAACGGTTGTATTTCCGCACCTTGAATTTGCTCGACCGGGCAGCCTTGATCATCATCGATTTTTTTGCCACGTCGTCCTCCCCTAGTCTTGGGCTTTTTTAGGGAACGGCATGCCGATGGCTTCCATCAGTGCATACCCTTCCTCATCATTTCTGGCCGTGGTAACGATCGTCACATTCAACCCTTTAACCTTGTCAACCTTCTCAAGGTCGATTTCAGGGAAAATGAGCTGCTCACGAATACCAAGAGTGTAATTTCCACGGCCATCGAAGCCCTTCTTCGAAACACCTTTGAAATCGCGCACACGGGGCAAGGCGACATTAATCAGTCGATCAAGAAATTCGTAAGCTTTGTCGCGACGCAGCGTAACCATACATCCGATAGGCATCCCCTCACGCAACTTGAATTGCGCAATGGATTTTTTGGCCTTGGTAACTACAGGCTTCTGCCCACCGATAAGAGTAAGTTCTTCTACAGCCGATTCCAGAACCTTGATATTCTGGATGGCTTCCCCCAGGCCCATGTTCAATACAACTTTTTCGACACGGGGGACTTCCATTACATTTTTTAATTCCAGCCGCTTCACTAACGCGGGAGCAAGTTCTTGCGTATACACGTCCTTCAATCTGGCACCCATGGAAATCCTCCGTTACTTATCCAAGGTCTCGTTGCACTTTTTGCAGAATCGAGTCTTGGTCCCATCTTCGAGAACCCTGACGCCGGTCCGCGTGGGATTGTTGCAGGCGCTGCAAAGGAGTGCAACATTGGAGGCATCCAGCGGAGCTTCCTTTTCGACAATACCACCCTGGGTATTCACACGATTGGGTCGCGTATGCCGCTTGACAACGTTGAGGCTCTCCACAACAATGCGTCCTTTACCAGGCAGAACCCGCAAGACCTTGCCGGCCTTGCCTTTGTCCTTGCCCGCTATAATCATCACCATGTCATCTTTTTTGACATGCATTTTCTTCGCTGCCATTTATCTTACTCCCAGTTCCGGATTAAAGTACCTCGGGGGCCAGCGACACGATCTTCATGTACCGCTGAGCACGTAACTCCCGAGCAACCGGACCGAAAATTCGGGTTCCGATAGGTTCCCCGGCCTGGTTGACAACCACTGCGGAATTTTTATCAAAACGAATCGCCGATCCGTCAGGCCGAGGTACTTCCTTTGCGGTCCGAACGATGACGGCTCTAACCACATCCCCCTTTTTTACACGGGAGTTGGGGAGCGCCTCCTTTACGGAGCAGATGATGATATCACCAAGACCGGCGTATTTCCGCTTGGAGCCACCAAGAACCTTGATGCAGCAGAGTTTACGCGCACCAGAGTTGTCCGCTACATCAAGCATCGTCTGCATCTGTATCATGACTGTTATCTCCTACAGGATTACGTTCTTTTCCAGGATTTCTCGCACCCGCCAACGTTTGTCCCGGGACAGAGGACGAGTTTCCACAACAGAAACTTTATCCCCTATATTGCAGCGATTTTCTTCATCATGGGCCTTAAAGGTCACACGCCGCTTGATGTATTTTTTATAGACGGGATGTTTTACCATCTGGTCAACCTTGACCACAACAGTTTTATCCATCTTATCGCTGATAACAACCCCGACGCGGGTTTTCCGATTGCCACGTATATTACTCATTGAAATCTATCTCCCCGTGCCGATTAGCTTCGCTTTTGGCGCAGGACAGTATGAACTCGTGCGATATCCCTGCGCGTCTGGGGAAGCCGGGCGCTGTTTTCCAATTGCCCGGTAGCCAATTGGAACTTCAGGTTAAATAACTCCTGATTCAGTTCCACCACCTTTTTTTCCAATTCTTCGACCGTAAGGTCACGAAGCTCACTAGCTTTCATTGGCCACATCCTCCCTGATAACAATCTTGGTCTTCATGGGGAGCTTATGAGCAGCCAGTCGCAATGCTTCGCAGGCCACTTCTCTATCTACACCCTGCATCTCGTACAAAATCATGCCGGGCTTGATAACAGCAACCCAGCTATCAGGGGATCCCTTACCTTTACCCATACGGGTTTCAGCAGGTTTTCTGGTCAAAGACTTATCGGGGAAAATGCGAATCCAGATTTTCCCACCGCGTTTGACGTGCCTGGTCATGGCACGACGTGCAGATTCGATCTGTCGGGAAGACAGCCAACCACACTCAAGCGCCTTGAGTCCGAAATCCCCGAAATTGAGATCACTACCGCGATAGGCAACGCCCTTCATGCGGCCTTTGAACTGTTTTCTATGTTTAACCTTCTTGGGCATTAACATGGCAGAATACTCCTATTCGGTTCCCTTGGTTAATCCTGCGACAGGACTTCGCCCTTGAAGATGAGAACCTTGACGCCGATAATCCCGTAAGTGGTCTTGGCTTCGGCGAATCCATAATCAATATCAGCTCTCAGGGTATGCAGAGGAACCCGCCCTTCGCGATACCACTCAGTGCGGCTCATTTCAGCACCACCAAGACGCCCACTACAAGTGATCTTGATCCCTTGGGCGCCAAACTTGAGAGCCATGCTGACGCTTTTTTTCATGGCTCGGCGGAAGGCGACGCGACGCTCCAGCTGAGTTGCTACATTTTCAGCGACAAGTTGAGCATCAATTTCAGGCTTGCGGACTTCCTGAATATTAATGAATACTTCTTTATCGGTGAGCCGGGCCAGATCTTTTTTAAGGGCTTCAACTTCCGCCCCTTTTTTGCCGATGATGATACCTGGTCGTGCGGCAAAAACATTAATCTTAGCTTTACTGGCTGCCCGCTCGATTTCGATTTTGGCGATACCGGCGTGATAAAGTCGCTTTTTAAGGTAATTACGAAGCTTTATATCCTCGTGCAGAAGCTGGGAGTATTCCCCCTCAGCGTACCACCGGGAGCTCCAGGTCTTAACGACTCCCAGTCGAAATCCAATTGGATGTACTTTCTGGCCCAAACCATCACCTCCTTAAACTTATTTTTCGTTCAAAACCACGGTAATGTGGCTGGTCGGTTTGCGGATCCGGGTGGCTCGCCCCTGTGCTCGCGGCATAAAACGCTTTAGCACGGGTCCCTGATCAACGGCTATACTCTCGATAAACAGCCGATCGACGTCAGCTACGCCTTTTTGCTCGGCGTTGGCCACAGCCGAACCTACGAGCTGATAAACAATACTGGCCGCCTTCTGGGGCGAGAACCTCAGAATATTAAGCGCCTCCTGAACCCCTTTTCCGCGCACCATATCGACCACAAGTCGGGTCTTACGAGGCGACAGACGCACATACCTAAGCTTGGCCTTAGCTTCCATGAATAGAAACTCCTCTTGCGAAATCGCTTGTTACTTACCTTTTGCTCTTCTTATCTGCACCATGACCGTAGTAGGTGCGCGTAGGAGCGAATTCGCCGAGCTTATGCCCTACCATGTTTTCGGTTACAAAAACAGGGATAAACTTTTTACCATTATGGACGGCGAAGGTATATCCAACAAACTCAGGAAAAATAGTCGATCGCCGAGACCAGGTCTTGATAACTTTCTTGGAACCGGCTCCACCTTCGAGATCAACTTTACGAAGGAGGCTCTCTTCGACATACGGCCCTTTTTTGATCGATCTAGCCACAGTGGTCTCCTCTACGTTTCAACATAATTACTTCTTCCGGCGAACAATAAAGCGGTCAGTACGCTTATTGACGCGGGTCTTGTATCCTTTGGTAGGTACGCCCCAAGGAGTAACCGGATGACGGCCACCGGAGCTCTTACCTTCGCCACCACCATGGGGATGATCCACGGGGTTCATGGCGACGCCGCGGGACTGCGGACGTTTTCCGAGCCAGCGATTACGTCCGGCCTTGCCGATTTTGACGTTTTCATGCTGGATATTACCCACCTGCCCCACTGTGGCGCAGCAATCCTGCAGCACCAACCGTACCTCACCGGAAGGGAGTCGCAGTTGAGCATACTTCCCTTCCTTGGCAGCGATCATGGCATAGGTGCCGGCACTACGAGCAAGTTGCCCGCCTTTGCCGATTTTCAATTCGATGTTATGAACCCAGGTGCCCAGAGGTATAGAACGAATTGAAAGCGCGTTGCCGGGCTTGATGTCGGCCTGCTCACTGGCAATCACAACGTCCCCGACCTTCAATCCAAGAGGCGCCAGGATATAGCGTTTATCACCGTCAGCGTAGCAAGAAAGAGCAATGCGCGCGGAGCGATTCGGATCATACTCAATGCTAACGATTTTGGCTGGGATATCTTTTTTATCCCGGCGAAAGTCGATAACGCGATATTTACGCTTGTGCCCACCTCCGGTATGCCGCTTGGTAATGCGGCCGGCATTATTACGCCCGCCGGTCTGATTAAGCTTTTCGACAAGCGATTTTTCCGGTTTTGCGACAGTGATGTCGGCGAAATCGGCCGAGGTCATGTGCCGTCGGCCAGCCGAAGTCGGCTTATACTTTTTGATTGCCATTATCGTAACTCCGTTTTACCTGATTGCACCCCATTAAACACCGAACAGATCGATCGAGCTACCTTCGGCCAGGGTTACGTAAGCTTTTTTCCAATTGGAACGCTTGCCGTAAGTGCGACCCAGGCGCTTCACCTTACCGGCGACGAGCACTGTATTGACATTTTTCACCTTGACTTCAAAAGCATGCTCGACGGCCTTCTTAATCTCGACCTTATTGGCATCTCTTTTTACTTCAAAGGCGACGACCTGAGCTTCACCTTCCTGCTGAACGGTTTTCTCGGTAACCAAGGGCCGTTTAAGTATCTCGTGTAGCGGTTTCATCACCCTAACGCTCCTTCCAACAGTTCGGCAGCACCTTCAGTGACAACCAGATTCCGATGCTTCATGAGATCGTAAACGTTCACGCCTTCGGCTTTAAGCACCTTGACATGCGGAAGGTTGCGGGCGGAAAGCTCAAGATTCCGATTTTCACCATCAACGATTACCAATACGTTTTCGAGCTCAAACCGTTTAAGCACTTCAACGACACCTTTGGTGCTGATGGTGTCAAGTTGAATTTCATTAAGCATGACCAAACGGTCTTCCTTGAAGCGGGCGGACAGTGCGCAACGCAATGCGGCTTTCTTCACTTTACGGTTAAGCTTAAAGCTGTAATCCCGCGGACTCGGCCCGAAAGCGGCCCCGCCACCAACGAAATGGGGTGCCCGTATAGTACCCTGGCGTGCATTCCCCGTTCCCTTCTGGCGGTAAGGTTTTTTTCCACCTCCAGCAACCGCGGCACGGTTCTTTGAGGCCGAAGTTCCCTGACGACGGGCAGCCAGCTGATATCGAACCATATCGTGAATCAGATACCCTTTGACTTCAGTGTTAAACACTTCGTCAGAGAGCTCACGCTCAGATACCTGGTTCCGGTTTATGTCATAAACTGCGATTTTTGCCATGGTATTTCTCCAGAATCTCTAAATGCAGCCCGGCTATCAAACCTTGCGGCTTTTCCGGATGAGCAACAGGCCGTTGACAGGCCCCGGTACGGCCCCTTTAACAAGAACCAGGCCCTTTTCGGGACGCACATCGACCACTTCAAGCCCTTGAGTGGTGACCCGCTTGTTGCCCATCTGGCCCGCCATCTTCTTTCCTTTAAAAACACGGGATGGCCAAGCACTTGCGCCAATACCGCCTGGACGACGATGAAACATGGAACCATGGCTGGCACGGCCACCTGCAAAGTTCCATCTCTTAATGACGCCCTGGAAGCCCTTACCCTTACTGGTCCCGGTAACATCAATGATGTCACCAGCGGCGAAAAATTCCCCGCAGGTGATTTCATCACCTATAGCATGATCATCAACGCTGTCGCATTCAACTTCCCGAAGGAAGCCGAACATACCCTTACCGGCCTTCTTGAAGTGACCCATGGCAGGCTTATTTGTACGCTGTGCCTTCCTGGCCCCAAACCCGAGTTGAAGGGCATTGTAGCCGTCTTTTTCCTCAGTCTTTTTCTGCAAAACGATGCAAGGCCCTGCCTCGACCACTGTCACCGGCACACACTTGCCGTCCGCAGCAAAGATCTGGGTCATTCCCAGCTTCTTACCCAAGATTCCCTTCGTCATGGTGCTGTCCCTTACTTATAAGAAAAGTCTTACAACTTGATTTCAACATCAACGCCGGCAGACAGGTCAAGCTTCATCAAAGCGTCGACGGTCTGCTGAGTAGGCTCAACAATATCGAGAAGCCGTTTGTGGGTGCGCATCTCGAACTGCTCGCGGCTCTTCTTATCAACATGGGGACCACGAAGCACGCAGTACTTATTGATGACCGTGGGCAGGGGGATTGGCCCCGCGACACGCGCCCCGGTACGTTTGGCGGTATCGACGATTTCGTTAACTGAAAGGTCGAGCAATTTATGATCGTAAGCCTTTAAACGGATCCTGATTTTCTGGCTTTGCATGGCAATTCCCTCTATTCAATGATGTCGCTGACGACACCAGCGCCAACGGTACGACCACCTTCGCGTATAGCGAAGCGCAGTTCTTTATCCATGGCGATCGGAGTAATCAGGTTTACAGTCATACTGGCGTTATCGCCAGGCATGACCATTTCTGTACCTTCAGCCAGTTCGCAAATGCCGGTCACGTCCGTGGTCCGGAAATAGAACTGGGGGCGGTAACCGTTAAAGAACGGCGTGTGACGCCCACCCTCTTCCTTGGTAAGGATATAGGCTTCGGCCTTGAACTTGGTGTGCGGCGTAATACTGCCGGGCCTTGCCAGAACCTGACCACGCTCGATATCCTCACGCTTGACCCCGCGCAGCAGAACCCCGACATTGTCACCAGCCTGACCTTGATCAAGCAACTTACGGAACATCTCAATGCCGGTGACGACAGTCTTGGCAGTGGGCTTCATACCAACGATCTCGATTTCTTCCTGCACCTTGACGATGCCACGCTCGACACGCCCGGTAGCAACGGTGCCGCGACCGGAAATGGAGAACACGTCCTCCACAGGCATCAGGAACGGCTTATCGATATCGCGCTCAGGCTGAGGAATATAGCTGTCAACAGCATCCATCAGCTCAAGAATTGGCTTGCACGCGTCACAATCTTCCTTGCCGCAGCCACACTCCAGCGCCTTAAGAGCACTGCCGGCGATGATAGGAATATCATCACCCGGAAAATCGTAGGAGCTCAGCAATTCGCGGACTTCCAACTCAACCAACTCCATCAACTCGGCATCGTCCACCATGTCGGCCTTGTTCAGGAAAACGACCATGGCGGGAACACCAACCTGGCGAGCCAACAGGATATGTTCGCGAGTCTGAGGCATGGGACCGTCAGCAGCCGACACGACCAGGATAGCGCCGTCCATCTGCGCGGCACCGGTGATCATGTTTTTTACGTAGTCGGCATGGCCGGGGCAGTCAACGTGAGCATAATGCCGATTCTCGGTCTGATACTCGACATGAGCCGTAGCGATAGTGATACCGCGCTCACGCTCCTCAGGAGCATTGTCGATCTGATCGAAGGCCTTGAATTCGGCCAAACCCCGTGCAGCCATATTCTTGGTGATAGCTGCTGTCAGCGTCGTCTTACCATGGTCTACGTGACCGATGGTCCCGATATTCACATGGGGTTTTGTTCTTTCAAATTTTGCTTTCGACATGGAGTATCCTCCTGTTCTTAACCGGCAACTAGCCCTTTACGCGTGCGATAATCTCTTCGCTGATAGCTTTGGGCACTTGCTCGTAGTGATCAAAAACCATTGAATAGGTGGCTCGCCCCTGCGTCATGCTGCGCAGTTCAGTGGAATAACCGAACATACAGGCAAGCGGCACAGTGCTGTTGATGACCTGAGCACCACCACGCGAATCCATCCCCACAACCCGGCCGCGACGACTGCTCAAATCACCCATAACGTCACCCATGTAATCCTCGGGGACGACAACCTCAACCGCCATTACAGGCTCCAGCAGCACCGGCCCGGCCTTTGCGGCTCCGGCTTTGAAGCCCATTGATCCGGCAATTTTGAAAGCCATTTCGGATGAGTCGACATCATGATAGGACCCGTCAAAGCAAGCAACCTTGACATCCACAATGGGGAAGCCGGCAAGGACACCATTTTCAGCAGCTTCTTCAGCACCTTTGCCAACAGCAGGGATATACTCTTTAGGAATAACCCCTCCCTTGATTTCATCCGCATACTCAAACCCTGACCCAGGCTCAAGAGGCTCAAGTCGCAACCAACAGTCGCCATACTGACCACGACCGCCGGACTGGCGAACGAACTTACCTTGCACCTCAACCGTCTTGGTGATGGTTTCACGATAGGCAACCTGAGGTGCGCCGACATTGGCGTCTACATTGAACTCACGACGCAGTCGATCAATAATTATTTCAAGGTGCAACTCGCCCATACCGGAGAGAATAGTCTGGTTGGTCTCATCGTCCGTACGAACCCGCAACGTGGGATCTTCCTGGACCAGCTTCCCAAGAGCCTGACCCATCTTGTCCATGTCCGCCTTGGTTTTCGGCTCCACGGCAATATGAATGACCGGCTCGGGAAAGTCCATCGACTCCAGAAGACAGGGGGCATTCGGATCACACAGGGTGTCACCCGTGGTCGTCAACTTAAGACCAACAGCAGCAGCGATATCACCGGAATAGACCTGCTTTATTTCCTCACGCTTATTGGCATGCATCTTCAGCAGACGCCCAAAGCGCTCCTTCTTGCCGCGGGTAGCGTTCAGCACCGTAGCACCCGACTCTGCAACCCCGGAGTAGACGCGAAAAAACGTCAACTGCCCGACAAACGGATCGGTCATAACCTTGAATGCCAAAGCGGCAAAAGGATTATCATCACCCGCAGGCCGGGTAACTGCTTCTTCCGTGTCAGGGATAACACCGGTAATGGCGGGGATATCGAGCGGTGAAGGCATATAATCAACCACCGCATCAAGGAGATTCTGAACACCTTTATTTTTAAAAGCACTCCCGCACAGAACGGGAATCATCTTAATACTGATACAGGCCTTACGAATACCGGCCTTCAGCTCGGGAAGCCCTATTTCCTCACCGCCAAGGTACTTGTCCATCAGCACCTCATCATGAGTACAGACCTCTTCCACCAGCACCTCGCGGGCAGCCTCGGCCTGCGCCTGAAGGTCGGCGGGGATATCTGCAATCTCGTAACTGGCCCCAAGACTCTCATCATCCCACACGATGGCCTTCATTTCAACCAGATCGATAACCCCGGTAAAATTTTCTTCCTTACCGATGGGCAACTGCAAGGGGATGGCATTGGCCCCCAAACGCTCGCGGATCATACTGACACCGCGATCGAAATCGGCGCCAATACGGTCCATTTTATTTATAAAAGCCATACGGGGAACATGATACTTGTCAGCCTGCCGCCAAACCGTCTCAGACTGGGGCTCAACGCCACCAACAGAACAAAAGACAGCAACCGATCCATCAAGAACACGAAGCGAACGCTCAACTTCTACAGTGAAGTCGACGTGCCCCGGAGTATCGATGATATTGACGCGATGATCTTTCCAAAAACAGGTAGTCGCAGCCGAGGTAATAGTAATCCCCCGCTCCTGCTCCTGCTCCATCCAGTCCATCGTCGCCGCACCATCATGGACCTCACCAATTTTGTGAGAGACCCCCGTGTAATAAAGAACACGCTCGGTGGTGGTTGTCTTTCCGGCATCGATGTGGGCCATAATGCCGATATTTCGTGTCTTCTCTAAAGCTACTTGGCGTGCCACAACTATCTATTCCTTCCTAATATCCGTACCGCTATTTACCAACGATAGTGGGCGAACGCCTTGTTGGCCTCGGCCATGCGATGCGTATCTTCCCGCTTTTTCACAGCAGCGCCGCGATTAGCAGCTGCATCCAACAATTCACCCGCAAGACGCTCAACCATGGTCTTCTCGCCACGACCACGAGCATAATTGATCAGCCAGCGGATAGCGAGGGCGTTGCGGCGATCGGACCGAACCTCTACAGGCACCTGATACGTGGAACCGCCAACGCGACGTGACTTCACTTCCAGCATCGGACGCACATTCTCGATAGCCTTCTTGAAAACTTCCAGCGCCTCTTCACCCGACCGCTCAGCAAGCAGACCAAAGGCGCCATAAACAATACCTTCGGCAGTGCTCTTCTTACCTTGAATCATGATGGCATTAATAAACTTGGCCACCGTACGATCCGTATACTTGGGGTCAGGCAAAACGACCCGCTTGGCAATCTCTCTTCTTCTCGGCATGGTTACCCCTCACGCACTGGTTACTTGGGACGCTTCGCCCCGTACTTGGAACGACCCTGTCTGCGGTCTTTAACCCCCGCAAGGTCAAGCGCCCCGCGAACAATGTGATAACGTACACCCGGCAAGTCCTTCACACGGCCGCCACGAATAAGGACGACGGAGTGCTCCTGAAGGTTATGTCCAACACCGGGGATATAGGACGTTACCACAATGCCGTTGGTCAAACGAACGCGAGCGACCTTCCGCAAGGCCGAGTTCGGCTTCTTAGGGGTCGTCGTATAAACACGCGTACAAACCCCGCGTTTTTGCGGATTGCATTTAAGCGCCGGCGCAGTGGACTTGCGAATTTTTTTCTCGCGGCCCTTGCGAATCAGCTGATTGATGGTCGGCATCTACATACTCCCGAATTATCAACTTACAAAAAGTTAAAAAAGAACCACACGATTTTATATGGCGAAAAACCCGCTCAAACTATCAATACGGGAGGCACTTGTCAAGCACTTTTTACCACCTCCCTTTTTTTATGCCGTTCATTCATCGCTGTCTTCGACGGCATCCTGAAAATCAGCCTGTTCATAATCCGCATCCAGGGAATCGTCGTCAAAGTCTTCATGGATCGGCTCTTCGATTTCCTCTGGTTCCTCGATGAGCAGGCGCACGCTGCGATACTTGGAAATGCCTGTGCCAGCCGGGATAAGCCGCCCCATGATGACGTTTTCTTTCAATCCCCGGAGGTGGTCAACCTTCCCTTCAATGGCAGCCTGCGTAAGCACCTTGGTTGTCTCTTGAAAGGATGCGGCCGAAATAAACGATTCCGTGGACAACGAAGCCTTGGTGATACCGAGCATGAGAGGCTCACCGACCGACGGTTCACCACCCTCGCTGAGCACCCTGTTGTTCTCAGCTTCAAATTCCCAACGCTCGATCTGATCGTCAGCAAGGAAGCGCGTATTTCCAGGTTCCTTGATTCTTACACGACGCAGCATCTGGCGAACGATAACTTCGATATGCTTATCGTTGATCTTGACGCCCTGGAGACGGTACACCTCCTGGACCTCATCCACGAGATACTTGGCCAGTTCTTTTTCACCGAGAACCCGCAAAATGTCATGAGGATTGCTGGAGCCATCCATCAGCGCCTCACCAGCCTTGACATGATCATTCTCATGCACACTGATGTGCTTGCCCTTGGGAATGAGATATTCCTTGGGCGTGCCAACTTCAGGAGTTACGCATACCTTACGCTTGCCCTTGGCATCCTTGCCAAAAGAAACGATACCATCGATTTCAGAAATAATGGCATATTCCTTGGGCTTGCGGGCCTCGAACAGTTCAGCAACGCGAGGCAAACCACCTGTGATGTCCTTAGTTTTGGTAGTTTCGCGAGGGATCTTGGCCAGAATGGAGCCACCGCTGACCGTTTGATCCTCGGGCGCGGCGATAATCGCACCTACGGGCAACATATATCTTGCCGGAGCCCCGTTGGGCAATTTAACGGTTTTCCCTTCAGCATCCTTAAGGGTAATACGAGGGCGCTTATCAGCACCTTTGGATTCGATGATTACTTTGCGTGACAGGCCGGTTACTTCATCGACCTGCTCTTCCATCGTCATGCCCTCGATGATATCACCGTAGCGTACGGTGCCGGCGATCTCTGTAAGAATAGGAATGGTGTACGGATCCCATTCAGCCAGAAGGCTGCCAGCCGTGACAGGGCCGTCAGGAGCAATGCGCAGACGCGCACCATAGACCACCCCGTATCTTTCACGCTCCCGGCCGGTTTCATCCAGCACAGCGATTTCAGCATTGCGGTTCA
This sequence comes from Pelobacter sp. UBA6093, assembly GCA_002435955.1. GTDB lineage: Bacteria > Desulfobacterota > Desulfuromonadia > Desulfuromonadales > Syntrophotaleaceae > Syntrophotalea. The sequence goes on along the minus strand of DIWZ01000026.1, from coordinate 12,002 downwards.
TGACCACATGATGTCCATCGCTGTCGAGAACCCAATTCAGATTCAAGTATTTAATGACACCATCGAACCGCGCTTCAAGGGAGGTTTGCTCGGCCCGCCGTGAAGCGGTACCACCGATGTGGAAGGTCCGCATAGTGAGCTGGGTACCCGGCTCGCCAATGGACTGGGCCGCGATAACACCTACCGCCTCGCCAAGATTAACCAGATGCCCCCTGGCCAGATCGCGCCCATAACAGGTGGCGCAAATCCCGCGCTGACTCTGACATGTCAACACCGAACGAATCTTAACCCTTTCGATGCCGGCATTTTCGATGCTGTCAACTAGGCTCTCGTCGATCTGCTGGTTGGATTCAACCAGCACATCTCCAGTCACAGGATCAAGAATATCCTCCAGAGCGGTGCGGCCAAGAATCCTGTCGCCGAGACGCTCAATGACCTCGCCGCCTTCGGTCAAGGCAGTCAACAAAATACCATCGAGGGAATCGCAATCCTGCTCGGTAATGATAGCATCCTGCGCAACGTCGACAAGACGCCGGGTAAGATACCCGGAGTTGGCTGTCTTGAGGGCGGTATCCGCCAGGCCCTTACGTGCACCGTGGGTCGAAATAAAATACTGCAACACGGTAAGGCCTTCACGGAAGTTGGCGGTGATCGGCGTTTCGATAATCTCCCCGGAAGGCTTGGCCATCAGGCCACGCATCCCGGCCAGCTGCCGGATCTGCTGAGCACTACCACGCGCACCGGAATCCGCCATCATGTGAATGGAGTTAAAAGATGGCACCTTGACAGTTTCTCCTTCTGGAGAAATCATCTCGTCTTTCGACAAAGTATCCAGCATGGTCTGCGCAATAGACTCTGTGCACTTGGCCCAGATATCGATGACCTTATTGTAGCGTTCACCGTCTGTGATGAGACCTTCGGTATATTGCTGCTGGATTTCCGTCACCTCTGCGACGGCCGCCTTCATCATGACGTCCTTGGTCTCGGGGATTACCATATCGTCGAGACAGATCGAAATGCCGGCCAGGGTGGAAAACCGGTAACCGGTATCCTTGAGCCGATCCGCCAGCAGAACCGTTTCCTTGTTGCCGGCCAGACGGAAACACACGTCAATGAGATGCGCGACTTGTTTTTTCGCCATGACCACGTTGATGAAATCAAAGGGGATCACTTCTGGCACAACATCCCGCAACAACACGCGCCCAACGGTGGTTTCGATAATGGCTTCCGGCGCACCGAGGACAGGGGACATCCGCACTTTGACTTTGGCTTGCAGATCGACTTCGCCGGTGTCATAAGCCATACGCAACTCGTCCCGCGAGGCCAGAATTTTGCCTTCACCGCGGACAAAGGGGCGTTCCCGGGTCATGTAATACAACCCCAGGATCATATCCTGAGACGGCACGATAATCGGCTTGCCGTTGGCAGGCGAAAGGATGTTGTTGGTGGACATCATCAACACCCGCGTCTCGATCTGGCTTTCGATGGACAAAGGCAGATGCACGGCCATCTGGTCGCCGTCGAAGTCGGCGTTGAAGGCGGTGCAGACCAGCGGATGCAGCTGAATGGCCTTACCCTCGATCAACACAGGCTCGAACGCCTGGATACCTAGACGATGGAGAGTCGGCGCCCGGTTAAGCATGACCGGGTGTTCCTTGATAACTTCCTCAAGCACATCCCAGACCTCGGCTTTTTCCTTTTCCACCATTTTTTTGGCGCTTTTGATGGTGGTGCAGTAACCCCGCTCCTCAAGCTTGTTGTAGATAAACGGCTTGAACAGCTCCAAAGCCATCTTTTTCGGCAACCCGCACTGATGCAGCTTGAGTTCGGGTCCAACGACGATAACAGAACGACCGGAATAATCGACACGTTTACCGAGAAGGTTCTGCCGGAAACGCCCGCCCTTACCCTTAAGCATGTCGGACAGCGACTTCAGAGGGCGCTTGTTGGGTCCTGTAATAGCGCGGCCGCGACGCCCGTTATCAAACAGCGCATCCACGGATTCCTGAAGCATGCGCTTTTCATTCCGGATAATAACCTCCGGAGCCCGCAGTTCCATAAGGCGCTTGAGACGGTTATTACGATTGATGACCCGACGGTACAAATCGTTAAGGTCGGACGTTGCAAACCGGCCGCCATCCAACGGTACCAAGGGACGCAATTCAGGTGGCAGGACCGGGATGGTTTCAAGAATCATCCATTCGGGCCGATTACCGCTGAACTTGAAAGCCTCAACAACCTTGAGTCTTTTGGCTACTTTTTTGCGCTTGGCCTCACTGGCGGCCTCGCTCATTTCCTTGCGCAGGGTGTTGGATAACTCTTCAACATCAATACCCACAAGGAATTCCCGGATAGCCTCCGCCCCCATGGACACGACAAACTGCCCGGCGTATTCGTCCATGGTCTCAGCGTACTTGTCCTCAGTCAGCAGCTGGCCTCGAACCAGGGGAGTATCCCCGGGATCAAGAACCAGATAAGCCTCAAAATAAAGGACTCGCTCGACTTCCTTAAGTGTCATGTCAAGCAGCGTAGAGATACGCGAAGGCAACGATTTAAGGAACCAGATGTGCGCAACAGGGCACGCCAGATCAATGTGCCCAAGGCGCTCACGCCGCACCTTGCTGGGAATAACTTCCACCCCGCACTTCTCGCAGACGATACCACGGTGCTTCATGCGTTTATACTTACCGCAGTTGCACTCGTAGTCCTTGGTCGGCCCGAAGATCTTGGCACAAAACAAACCATCACGTTCGGGCTTGAAGGTCCTGTAGTTGATCGTCTCGGGCTTTTTAACCTCACCGAAAGACCTTTCACGGATCTTTTCGGGGGAAACAAGCGAGAGACGAATAGCATTGAAGCTAAGAGGATCCTTCGGCCGCTCAAAAAGGCTGAAAATATCTTCCAAAACACACCCTCCTTAGGGATGGATGTTGGTGTTTAGTCTTTTATTCCTGCTCCTCAAGGAGCTCAACGTCAAGACAGAGCGACTGCAGCTCTTTAATAAGGACGTTAAACGACTCAGGCAGGCCGGCCTCAAGGGTATGCTTGCCCTTGACGATGGCCTCGTACATACGAGTTCTGCCGGTCACGTCGTCGGATTTGACTGTCAAAAATTCCTGTAGAGCATGAGCCGCACCATAGGCTTCCATGGCCCAGACTTCCATTTCCCCAAGCCGCTGACCACCGAATTGAGCCTTGCCGCCCAGCGGTTGCTGAGTGACTAGACTGTAGGGACCGATGCTGCGGGCATGGATCTTGTCGTCGACCAGATGGTGCAATTTCAGCATATACATGATACCGACGGTGACTTTTTCCTTGAAAGCTTCGCCGGTTTTACCGTTGTACAAGGTCATCTGCCCGGAAGAAGAAAATCCAGCGAGTTCCATCTGCTGCTTCATCTGCTCTTCGGTAACGCCCTCGAAAACAGGCGAAGCCATGGGAACCCCTTGGGAGAGTTGCCGTGCCAGTTGCATGATCTCGTCATCCGGCAAGCTGTTGACCAACTCGACAACCCGTTGGTCCTCATACACTTCACCGATCCTGGCGCGCAAGGCATCAGGACTATAATGCCGATCGACGTGATCCTGAATCTGCATCCCAAGACCTTTGGCAGCAAGGCCCAGATGAATTTCAAGTATCTGCCCGACATTCATACGCGAAGGTACGCCAAGGGGATTGAGGACGATTTCAACCGGAGTTCCATCGGCCATGTAAGGCATATCCTCTTCGGGCAACACGCGCGACAAAACACCCTTGTTGCCATGGCGACCGGCCATTTTGTCACCAACCGAAAGCTTACGCTTAATGGCGATGTAGACCTTGACCATCTTGATGACACCGGGAGGGAGATCGTCACCACGTTTGATCTTCTCAATCTTGTCGGCGAAAAGAGTCTTGATGAGTTCTTCACGCTGCGTAAGACTGGTCATGATGCCCGTCAGCTTATCTTCGTTCTCAGGTGCATCGAGCAGGCTGATTTCACGCCAGCGTACAAAGGGCACCTCCTCAAGCACTTCTCGGGTGATTTTTTCACCTTGCCCGAGGAGTTCCTTACCGGCCGAATCGAACAAAGAGGCGGCAGAGACCTGACCCACCAACAGAGATTCAAGTTTGCCTCTGGTGGATTCGCGGATGATGCGTATCTCATCATGCTGGTCCTTGAGGAGCTTTTCGATCTCAGTCTTTTCGATATATTCTGTCCGGCTGTCCTTGTCGGCACCCTTACGGGAGAACACCCGGGCCCCGATGACCACGCCCTCAACTCCCGGGGGAAGCCTCAGCGAGGTATCACGAACATCGCCAGCTTTTTCGCCGAAGATGGCACGCAACAGTTTCTCTTCCGGAGAAAGCTGCGTTTCGCCTTTCGGGGTAATTTTGCCAACCAGGATATCTCCAGGCTTGACCTCTGCCCCGATGCGAACGATTCCACTCTCATCGAGATCCTTCAGGGCATCTTCGCCCAGATTGGGGATGTCGTTGGTGATTTCTTCCTTGCCGAGCTTGGTATCCCTGGCTACACATTCAAGCTCTTCAATGTGTATGGAGGTATAACGGTCTTCTTTGACAAGTTTTTCCGAGATCAGAATCGAGTCCTCAAAATTGTACCCTTCCCACGGCATGAATGCGACCAACACATTCTGGCCAAGGGCCAGTTCGCCCCACTGAGTGGAGGGACCATCGGCAATTATACCACCACGGGTAATACGATCACCCACCTGGACAATCGGCTTCTGGTTCAGACACGTATTCTGATTGGACCGGGCAAACTTGATAAGGTTGTAGATATCAACACCGATACCGTCTTCATCGACCTCTCCCTCATCGATTTTGACAACGATGCGAGAAGCATCGACAGACTCAACCACGCCGTTATGCCGGGCAACCACGGCGGCGCCGGAGTCGTGGGCGACAATCCGCTCCATCCCGGTGCCGACCAAAGGTGCATCGGAACGCAGCAGGGGCACAGCCTGACGCTGCATGTTGGAGCCCATCAAGGCACGATTGGCGTCGTCGTTTTCCAGGAACGGAATCAGCGACGCAGCAACCGAAACCAACTGCTTCGGTGATACGTCCATGAGCCCGATCTCTTCCCGTTGCACCAGCACAAACTCACCATTTTGCCGTGCATTGACCAGGTCATTGATGAAACGTCCTTGCTCATCAAGAAGTGCGTTTGCCTGCGCAATGGCATGGCCACCTTCTTCCAACGCAGAAAAGTACCGGATTTCGTCCGTGACCTGCCCTTGTTCGACCACCCGATAGGGCGTTTCGACAAAACCATGCTCGTTGATGCGGGCATAGGTCGATAAAGAGGCGATCAGACCGATATTCGGCCCCTCAGGCGTTTCGATGGGGCACACCCGACCATAGTGAGTGGGATGAACGTCACGAACCTCAAAACCAGCACGTTCACGCGTAAGACCACCTGGTCCCAGGGCGGACAAACGCCGCTTATGGGTGATTTCTGAAAGAGGATTGGTCTGATCCATGAACTGAGACAGCTGCGAAGAGCCGAAAAATTCCTTTACAACTGCCGAAACAGGCTTGGAATTGATCAGGTCGTGGGGCATCAAACTGTCCACTTCCTGCAGGCTCATGCGTTCCTTGATCGCCCTCTCCATGCGCACCAGTCCGACCCGGTACTGATTTTCAAGCAACTCACCAACCGCGCGCACACGCCGGTTACCGAGATGATCGATATCATCGATAGAACCGCGACCATCGCGCAACCCGATCAGGTAACGAACCACCTCAAGGATGTCATCCTTGGTCAGCGTGGTTTGATCCTCAGGTTTATCGAGACCGAGCTTATAATTCAGCTTAATTCGCCCGACGACCGAAAGATCGTACCTTTCAGGATTGAAAAAGAGACTTTCAAACAGAGCGTTTGCACTCTTTATAGTCGGCGGATCGCCAGGGCGCAGCCGTCGATAAATTTCAATACGCGCATCCTCGGGGGTAGCCATGCGATCGAGCAATAGCGTATCCCGCAGATAAGAACCAACGTGCAGATGATCGATGAACAATATATTGAATTCAACAATACCACGCGTACGCAATTCCTCGAGCTTATTCGCGGTTATTTCTTCATTGCATTCAACAATAACTTCGCCGGTAGTAACATCCACAATATCGGTGGAGGCCACTTTGCCGAGCACTTCCTCTTCGGCTACCGGAATAAATTCTATATTATTTTCCGCAAGTTTACGTATGGCCACCTTGGTAAACTTACGATTGGCTTTAACAATAACTTCGCCGTCAGTTCCGACCACGTCCGTCGAGGCGCGCTGGCCGGTCAAAAGTTCGAGGTTGACGCGTTTTTTATAAGCGTCGCCATCGATAACGATTGTTTGCACCTGGTAATAATAGTTGAGCAATTCCTCGGTACTGTATCCAAGCGCTTTGAGCAATACGGTTGCAGGGAGTTTCCGTCTGCGATCGATCCGGACATAAAGGATGTCCTTGTGATCAAAATCCAAATCAAGCCAGGAACCTCGATAAGGAATCACCCGAGCGTTGTAGAGAACCTTGCCGCTCGAATGAGTCTTCCCTTTGTCATGATCGAAGAAAACGCCGGGTGAACGGTGTAACTGGCTGACGATAACACGTTCCGTACCATTGATGATAAACGTCCCGTTTTCGGTCATCAATGGGATCTCGCCAAAATAGACTTCCTGCTCTTTTATATCGCGAATCGCCTGAACCCCGGACTCCTTGTCGACATCCCACGACACCAGTCGCACACAAACCTTGACGGGTGCAGCATATGTCATGCCGCGCTGGTGACATTCACCGACGTCGTACTTGGGCGTCCCCAAAGAAAAGGAAACGTAATCCAGAGAACAGGTCTCACTGAAATCACGGATAGGGAAAACCGAGCGAAAAACCGCTTCAAGCCCGATATTTTTCCGAGCAGAAGGAGGAAGCCCTGCTTGCAGGAAACGCTTGTACGAATTTTTCTGAATATCGATCAGGTTGGGGATCTCGATTATGCCCTTGATCGTGCTAAAATGTTTCCTTAGAAGCTGGTTATTCGCAACCGAATAAGCCATGGTTTCTCCTTTAGCTAGGGGAAGCTAACGAAAGCAGAATAGCCAAGGCCGCATACCGCAGCCTTGGCTAAGGTGTTAAATATGCAAAGTGTACTATTTCAGATCGACGCTGGCGCCAGCTTCGACAAGCTGTTTTTTGAGCTCTTCAGCCTCAGCCTTGGGCATGGCTTCCTTGACCGTCTGGGGAGCACCGTCAACCAGGTCCTTGGCTTCTTTCAGGCCAAGACCCGTTACTGCACGGACTACCTTGATAACATTGATTTTTTTGTCCCCGGCGCTGGTCAGGACAACATCAAACTCGTCCTTCTCTTCGACGGCAGCGGCAGCGGCAGCAGGAGCAGCAGCAACAGCAACGGGAGCAGCAGCGGACACGCCGAATTTTTCTTCCAGTTCCTTGACCAGTCCAGCCAGTTCCAGAACGCTCATATTTTCGATAAAGGATACAACTTGTTCTTTGGTGATATCAGACATGGTTGAATAACCTCCGTATTTCTAATAAACCGTCTATTGAGTTTTGAAAAGATGCGAGACAAACAATCAACCTTCTTTTTGCTGCTGAATAGCTGCCAGCACCTGCACAAAGGTGCGCGGAACTGCAGCAAGCACACCGACGAAATTGCTGGCCGGCGCATTGATCGATCCGAGCATTTTGCCAAGCAATACCTCTCTGCTCGGCAATTCAGCAAGTGCCTGCACATCCTCCAGGGTCAACAATTTGCCGTTAAGCTGAGCAACCCTGATTTCGAAGGTCTTGTTGCTTTTGGCAAATTCAGTCAACACCTTGGCGGGACCGACAGGATCGCCTTCTACCAATGCAATGGCATTGGGACCCTGGAGGTATTCCGAAAGACACTCAACATCGGTGTCTTTCGCTGCCAGGCGCAACAGGGTATTTTTGACAACACGGTATTCAACACCAATTTTTTTCAACTCACCGCGAAGGGTATTAACCTGCTCGACGGTAAGCCCGCGGTAGTCGGCCAAAAACGCTGCCTGACAAGAACTCAGCTTTTGCGCTATTTCGCCTACGACCTGTGATTTTCCTTCCTTTTTCATAGCATCTCCTCCTTTCTGTAGAATTTTCCGGGCCCATGTGGACCTTTCTCCAGTCAACGGCCACAGAAGGAGGCTTACGCATCCTCTTGCTCCGGCCTCGGCAGGTGGTCATACCATTAAACCTGAAGGTACCTGCTGTCTTTGACCTGGGTTCAGACACAACTGGCCGACCCGCACACTGGCACCGGTCGGCTTAGTTGTTGAAGCAAAAAATTAGTTATTTTACCAGGGCCTGCACAGTGGGGATGTCCACATTGACACCTGGCCCCATGGTGCTACACAGGCTAACCTTTTTGAGATAAGTACCCTTGGATGTGGCGGGCTTGGCCTTGATCAGAGCGTCAACCACTGCGACCAGGTTTTCCTGCAACTTATCAACATCAAAAGACACTTTGCCGACCGGAGCATGGACAATACCAGCCTTCTCCACCCGGTATTCAACTTTACCGGACTTAGCCTCGCTGGTGGCCCTGCCGACTTCAAAAGTCACCGTCCCGACCTTGGGATTGGGCATAAGACCGCGAGGGCCAAGCAACCGGCCGATCTTACCCACGGTACCCATCATATCGGGAGTCGCAATGGCCGTGTCGAATTCGAACCAGCCTTCCTGAATTTTTGCGACCAGATCGTCCCCACCAACGAAGTCGGCCCCGGCATCACGTGCCTCAAGAGCTTTCTCCCCTTTAGCGAAAACGAGGACCCTGACATCCTTACCCAGGCCGTTAGGCAACACCACGGCTCCACGCACCATCTGATCGGCCTTACGAGGATCAACCCCAAGACGAACAGTAACTTCGACAGTTTCGTCGAACTTTGCGTAGGCAGCCTCCTTTACCAAGGAGAGCGCTTCGCCGATGGGATACACCTGCGAACGATCTACTTTTTCCTTGGCTTGCTTCTGCAGCTTTCCTATGGACATTGGCGTACTCCAGATCCTGCCAGAATTTATACGATTTCGAGCCCCATGCTACGTGCCGTCCCCTCGATGGTACGAACCGCAGCCTCAATGTCAAATGCATTAAGATCGGGCATTTTCAGTTCAGCGATTTCGCGCACCTGCGCCTTGGTCACCTTGCCGATTTTGTCCTTGTTTGGCACCGGAGACCCTTTCGGGATCTTGGCGGCCTTCATCAGCAATACCGCCGCAGGTGGCGTCTTAGTGATGAAGCTAAAGGAACGGTCACCAAAAACAGTGATAACTACGGGAGTGATCATCCCGTCCTGCCCCTGCGTTTTAGCATTAAACGCTTTGCAGAATTCCATAATGTTGACCCCATGCTGTCCCAGCGCGGGGCCGACCGGCGGCGAAGGATTGGCTTTGCCGGCAGGAATCTGCAATTTTATCATTCCAACAACCTTTTTGGCCATGAGCTTCTCCTTGAACTTTTACCTTCATATAACCAGCATCAGCTGGTTTTTTCGACTTGGATGAACTCGAGCTCGACAGGTGTAACCCGGCCGAAAATGCTGACCATGACCTTCAGCTTTCCCTTATCGGGCTTGACATCCTCCACCACGCCAGTGAAGTTCAGGAAAGGGCCATCGACAACGCGAACCGTCTCACCAACCTCGAAGGCTACTTTAGGCTTCGGCCGTTCGACATCCTCCACCATCCGCGCTGTGATCTTGGCTACATCCTCATCCGGAATCGGCGGCGGAGCCGCCCCACCACCGACAAAACCTGTCACCTTCGGGGTATTCTTGACCACGTGCCAGGTTTCGTTACTAAGCTCCATCTGCACGAGGATATACCCCGGGAAAAACTTCCGCGTGGAAGTTTTGCGCTCACCATTCTTCATCTCGACGACCGTTTCGGAAGGTATAAGCACCTCGCCGAACTGATCCTCGACACCAAGTTGACGAATCCTCTCTTCCAAAGTCATCTTGACTTTGTTTTCGAACCCGGAATAGGTATGTACCCCGTACCACTTCATTGACATACTTTATTATCTTTTCGCCTAGCCCCTGAGGAGTACCCCAATGGCGGAAGAGAGCAGCTTATCCACGCCCCACAAAAAAACCGTGACTCCAAGAACAAGCACGATGACCGCCAGAGTAGACCCGTAAGCATCTCTCTTGCCAGGCCAGGTCACCTTCTTCAGCTCGACCTTGACATTGCCAAGGAATTCTACCGCCTTGTTGTTCACAACAACTCCCAGAGCTTGCTATAAAGGGTGGCAGGCCAGGAGGGACTCGAACCCCCAACACCCGGTTTTGGAGACCGGTGCTCTAGCCATTAGAGCTACTGGCCTGCAAGTAAAAAGCCGCAGACACCTGCGGCCCGTATCACTCCCCAACAATAAGACTACTTGGTCTCACGATGGGGGGTGTGCTTACGACAAAAACGGCAGTACTTGCTAAACTCAAGCCGCTCGGGCTTGGTTTTTTTGTTTTTGGTCGTCGTATAGTTCCGCTGCTTGCACTCAGTACAGGCAAGGGTAATGATATCACTCATATCCGATTCCTCTACCCCCACCCACCATCAGGCGGGCGGGGGATTCGCCTTATAAGGACTTACTCGATAACTTCGCTGACAACACCAGCGCCGACAGTACGGCCGCCTTCGCGAATAGCGAAGCGCAGTTCTTTGTCCATGGCGATCGGGGTAATCAGGTTTACAATCATACTGGCGTTGTCGCCAGGCATGACCATTTCAGTTCCTTCGGCCAGTTCGCAAATGCCGGTCACGTCGGTGGTGCGGAAATAGAACTGGGGACGGTACCCGTTGAAGAAAGGCGTATGACGACCACCCTCTTCCTTGGTAAGGATATAGGCTTCGGCCTTGAATTTGGTGTGCGGCGTGATGCTGCCGGGCTTGGCCAGAACCTGACCGCGCTCGATATCCTCACGCTTAACGCCACGCAGCAGAACCCCGATATTGTCACCGGCCTGGCCCTGGTCGAGCAACTTACGGAACATTTCAACGCCGGTGACAACCGTCTTCACGGTGGCCTTCATACCAACGATTTCAATCTCCTCCTGCACCTTGACGATGCCACGCTCAACACGACCGGTAGCAACGGTGCCACGACCGGAAATGGAGAACACGTCCTCAACAGGCATCAGGAACGGCTTGTCGATATCGCGCTCAGGCTGAGGAATGTAGCTGTCAACAGCATCCATCAGATCAAGGATAGGCTTGCAGGCTTCGCAGTCTGCCTTGCCACAACCACACTCCAGTGCCTTGAGAGCACTGCCGGCAATAATAGGGATATCATCGCCGGGGAAATCGTACGCGCTCAACAGTTCACGAACTTCAAGCTCAACCAGTTCCATCAGTTCGGCATCGTCAACCATGTCGGCCTTGTTCAGGAACACGACCATGGCAGGAACGCCGACCTGGCGAGCCAGCAGGATATGCTCGCGAGTCTGAGGCATGGGACCGTCAGCCGCAGAAACGACCAGGATAGCGCCGTCCATCTGCGCGGCACCGGTGATCATGTTTTTGACGTAGTCGGCATGGCCGGGGCAGTCAACATGAGCATAGTGCCGATTTTCGGTCGAATACTCGACATGAGCCGTAGCGATGGTAATGCCGCGCTCACGCTCCTCAGGAGCATTGTCGATCTGATCGAAGGCCTTGAATTCGGCCAAACCCCGCGCAGCCATATTCTTGGTAATAGCTGCCGTCAGCGTCGTTTTGCCATGGTCAACGTGACCGATGGTCCCGATATTTACATGGGGTTTTGTTCTTTCAAATTTAGCTTTCGACATGGAGCAACCTCCCTCTTAAAATCTCTTAGCGATATAGTCTGCGTCTTTTGGGCCGCCAGGACCTGGCGGGAACCGGAATTAAGTATACTTCAAAAAACCTTTAACGGGAAAGCTCCGCAAATGGAGCCCACAACCGGATTTGAACCGGTGACCTCATCCTTACCAAGGATGCGCTCTACC
>DIWZ01000015.1 GCA_002435955.1 Pelobacter sp. UBA6093 | reverse complement strand
CCAGATAGGGGATATCTTCGGCGCGATCGCGCAGAGGTGGCAGATGGATGCGCAATACCGATATGCGATGGTAAAGATCGGCGCGAAAACGCCCCATGCCGACCGCTTGCTCCAGGGGCACATTGGTGGCTGCGACAATACGCACATCGACTATCCGCTCCCTTTCCGCACCGACCCGCTCGATACTCCCCTCCTCCAGAACCCGCAACAATTTGGCCTGGGTACTCAGCGGCATATCGCCTATCTCATCGAGAAACAGGGTCCCGCCATCTGCCCGTTCAAAGCGCCCCCGGTGGGTGCGCACGGCGCCGGTAAAAGCCCCTTTTTCATGGCCGAACAATTCCGATTCGAGCAATTCCCTGGAAATGGCTGAACAGTTGACCGCAACGAATGGCCCGTCGGGGCGCAGGCTCTGATCGTGCAGGGCGCGCGCCACCAGTTCCTTGCCGGTGCCGGTCTCACCTGTAATCACCACCGCAGCATCGGCGGGGGCGAACAAACTGATCTTACGGAACACCTCGCGTATCGCAGGACTATTGCCGACCATTCCGTACAACGATATCGGCTCTTCCCTGCCTGCAACATCGAGCCAGCGAAAGACAAACGCCACTTCGCGAGCGCGAAAATCCTCGCCAAGCCCGACGGGACGCACATCGACGGACCACAGATCCCCTCGAGTTCCCAGACTCACCCGGATATTCAGCAGTGCGCGCCCGGAAGAGGCGGCATCGCTGGCTAGCACGGCCAGCGACGGCACGGCCCCGGGCATAATATGGTCGATCAAGCGCCCCACAGCCAGCGCAGCATCCAGGCCAAGTCGCCGGGCCAGAGAGCTCGACAGGCTGCGCACCTGCCAATGTTGACCAGGGCCCTCGGCAAGGACCAGATCCGGAGCGGGGACTGGAAGGGTGCCGTGATCTTGTTCCGCGTCAAACTCCTTCATGGGATGATACCTCCTTGCTTGCAGCGATCAACCGAGCGCCCGCACTCCGGGCGCGCTTATTTGCAATGTAATCAGGGGATCGTCCTTTCGCAAGCAGTTTGCCCGCTTGCCGGGCAAACAAAAAGCCGTCCGCATAATTGCGAACGGCTTGAAGGGATCTTTTTCTGACCAGCCAGGAAAGTTACCCGCAGGCTCTGCCGGGCAGAGATTCGGACAGGGCAAACACCTCCTCGCGGATATCCTGCCAGTGCGAATGAGCCGCCAACCCGAGGTGACGGCGGGCTCGCGCCATGGCGATCAGCGGGAAATAGTGCCGGTACATATTGTAATTGATCATAAACCCGCGGGCCAGTTCGCAACCCTGATCGAGGGTGGCGCCTGCCTCCTTGAGGTTGGTGCGCTCCCCTACGCCATAGCCGGGAAACCCGGTCCCGGTATATTGTGGTTCATCCCAGGACCCGGATTTCTGGTGGGCCAGCAGGTAATCGAGCCCCCTGCGAATGGCGGCCTCATAGTTATCGCCGCCCACGGCCACCAACGCCATCAAAGCCCAGCCGGTCTGGGAAGCGGTACTCGGTCCTTTACCCCGCCAGTTGTCATCCATATAGGACGCACAGCTTTCACCCCAACCGCCATCCGGGTTCTGGCGATCAACCAGCCAGTCGGCAGCACGCAGTACATAGGGAGCGGTCATATCCTCGCCGATCGCCTCCAGAGCGGGTAACACGGCGCCCGTACCATAGATATGATTCACACCCCAGCGTCCGAACCAGCTCCCTTCGGGTTCCTGTTCACTACGAATGTATTTAAGCGCCTTGGCCACTACCGGATCGTGTATGTCGCGGCCGACGGCGGCAAGGGCCTCAACCACATGCGCGGTAACATCGACGCTTGGGGGATCGAGAACCTCGCCAAAATCACAGAAGGGAATCTTGGTGACGATGATGCTGTGATTGTCGCGATCGAAAGCCGCCCAGCCGCCGTTTTTACATTGCAGACCGAGAATCCACTTTTCAGCGCGTTCAAGGGCCAGATCCACTGCCGAAGGATCCTGCAGATGGCGCCGAGCCTCAGTCAGCACCAGCAGTGCCAGAGCTGTATCGTCCACATCGGGATAAGCAGTATTTGCCCGCTCGAAAGCCCACCCGCCGGGAGGCACACCTCGAACCTTGACCTGCCAGTCACCCCAACTGGTAATCTGCTTGCCGAGAATCCAGTCGAGGGCCGGTCGCATCATCGGAGTATTGTCGAAGGTGCAGCCGCTTTCAAACAAGGCCAGAAGGGAAAACAGGGTATCCCATATCGGGGATTCACTGCACTGAAGATAGATTCCGCCGTTCTTTTCGTAAGCCCACGGGGGATCAAAAGCCTCCAGCCCCTTGCTGATTACGGGGTGATTCAGGGCATAGCCTTCCACGTGAAGCGCAATCAGCGAATAAATCAACGGCGGTTGGATCCCGCCCCAGCCGCCATCGTGATCCTGGTGCCGGACAATCCATTCCAGACACAGATGGATGGCCTTTTCGCGACCGAACTGCACCGGCAGCCGGTTGTATTTTTTCAGGAACCAGTCCACTACCAGAAAAAAGCGTTCCGCCAGGCCCTTTTCGCTTTCAGGCAGGCTGTAATCCGCATTTTGCCGTCCATCGGGGAACAATTCGTCAAGCCGACCTTCGGGAGGCAGCGGCTTCACCGGTCGCCGCACCGACAGGATGCTCAGCGGCACCAGGGTGGCACGTGCCCAGCAGGCGAAATCGTAGATATTAAGCGGGCACCACGACGGCAGATAGATAATCTCCGCCGCAAGGGCCGGGGTCTCGTCCCAGGGCCATTCACCGATTAAAGCAAGCCAGTAGCGCGTGAAAACACGCACGTTTTTCAAACCGCCATGCTCGAAAATCCAGGTGCGCGCCCTTGCCAGGCGCTCATGGTCCGGGCCGAATCCAGCCGCGCGCAAGGCTGCGTAAGCTTCAACGGTCGCATTGATGTCACCGGCCGGAGCATCGTAATAGACGGCCCAGGAGCCGTCTTTGCGTTGCTCGTTCAGTACCGCCTGCACCACCTTGTCATATTTGGGATCGTCCTTGATGCCAAGAAAGTGCATGGCCAGAATCCACTCGGCCTCGATACATGAGTTGGACTCCAGTTTGCCGGCCCAGAAACCCTCTGCCTCCTGGTTACAGGCCAGCCAGTCGATGGCGCGCTCTATGCCATCATCCAGCCCACCTGCCGCGTGTACCCCAGAGTTCAGATGCCGAATGACGTTCAATGGACCAATGCCTCCTGTATAGTACTTCACAACAATTATCCAAACGCTTTTACGCGAACATAATCTGCTCGCGAGGGTCTGTTGCCCCGGCAACGAGCAGCTTATCAGCTTTTTTATCCGGTTTTCGACTATCGATTATATGCAACCCATATACCAAGGGCCGGCTGTCATTTCTTGACCTCCGGTAAACCCACAACAAAAAATCAACCCCGGCAAAAATCAATATTCCCACAACATAATGGTTGGGCATAATGAATCGCATGGGGTTCTGTTCTTTTGCAATCATGCCTTATAAGGATCAAAATTCAATCTTTAACCCTTAGTATAATGATTACAAAAAGTCAACTTTTCAATGCAGCCTGCCCTTACCGAAGGCAAGTCACGAGCCGCCATCGCCACCTCGGCACAGCTCGAAGCCATGTCAAAGTAAAGGCTAATTGAGCATTTTACGCCCGAAAAAACTCTGGCGCAACCCTTAATTTACAGCTCGTAACTTCTGAAAACCCTGCAAGGAGGCACCCTGGCGCGTCCTCCAGGGCGAGGACAAAAGCTCTCTTGGCGTTGCCGTTCGAGGGACTATAATGTAGGAGGACACTGTCAAGCTTGTTCAGCAACCCCATTCAGGTCGTTACGCCAAGGGGCCTGTCGTTCAAGGTTAACACAACGACCGCCATAGGAGTCTGTCGGACTATCCTGGTCGAAGCGAAAATTTGGATGTTTGAGAANNTGGGCCGAAAAGGAGCTGAAATATGGGCTGAACAGCCGAATTTGCAGCCGGCGCATGAATAGTCCGACAGCCTCCATAGGGAGGAAATTATGGATGTCATGCTTGAAAAAGCCAAACAGATCGCCCTGGCCGACCCCCATCTGTCCCAATTCGATATTCACATCGAAGGAAACGAATTGCGCCTGTGCAAGGAAGGGGATTGCTTTGCCCGACTGATTGCCCTCGATGAGCCCAATCAATGGCGCATGGCCTATTTTCACAAGCTGGAACGCTGGGAATATATCAACTTTACCGGCACGCTCGAAGATTGCCTGGCCTACCTGGCGGACAATCCTCATTACCTGTTCTGGGAAGGATAATGACACCCCGGGACCGGGACAAAAGGGCAAGGTCTTACTGTTCGCCCAGCAGGAAGGATTCCACAACCTGCACAAATGCAGTGGGCTGCTCCGCATGTACCCAATGGCCTGCACCACGGATGGTCACCAGACGGCGGTAGACGAACAGTTCAAGCAGATGGTCCTTGCGGGAAGGAGCGAGATAGTCGGAGAGTTCCCCTTTGACGAACAGGGTCGGGCAGACCAGAGGCGTTTCAAGCGGCAAGGCTGACAGCAGATGCCGGTATTCGGCAGAAAGGACCGGAAGATTACAGCGCCAAGCCCAGACTCCATACTCTGTCCGGAAAAGATTTTTCAGCAAGAAACCGCGCACCTCGTCTGCGGGAATATCGTCACGCAGGCGTTGATCCGCTTCGCTACGGCTGTTCAGTTGCCCCAAGGGCAAGGCGAGCAAGCCTCTGAAGACATCCTCGTGGCGAGATTCATATCCTCCCGGCCCCATATCCTCGACGACCAGGCGGTCGACGCGCTCGGGGTGCAGAGCGGCATACAGCATGGCGGTTTTTCCCCCCATGGAATGCCCCAGCAGATGCACGCGCTTCAGCGCATATTTGTCGAGCATGGCGTGCAGATCTGCAGCCATGTCGCCATAGTGAAACACCGGGCGGTGAGGGGACCGACCGTGATTGCGCTGATCGACCAACCACACACGGAAATGCCGGGCCAGAAGGCGCGCCGGTCCGCGCCAATTATCCAGAGATCCGAAAAGACCGTGGAGGATAACCAGATCGGGGCCCTCGCCCAGTACCTCGCAGTGAAGTTCTACAGGTAGCGACATACTAACGGTGCTCAGGCGGTGGCAGGTTGCGGCAGCGGCAGCCAGCGCTCAAGTAATGATTCGAAGTGATGGACGACACGTTCCTTGACCAGCTCCATATCGATATGCCGTCCGGCAATCTGCGCCAGGGAGGTCATGGGACAGCCGACGATCCCGCACGGGTGGATACGAGAAAAACCGGCCAGATCGAGAGAGACGTTCAGGGCGAATCCGTGCATGCTGATCCAGCGACGGGCACCCGCTCCGATGGAGGCCAGTTTGCCCTGCTCGGTCCAGACCCCGGTCTTGCCTTCGCGGCGTACCCCTGCCACGTCGAAATCGTCCACCGCACAGATGAGCACCTCCTCCAGAAACCGCAGGTAATGGCGCAGATCCCTGCCGCGAGCCCCCAGATTCAGCAGTGGATACCCGACCAGTTGCCCCGGGGCATGGTAGGTGATATCTCCGCCTCGATTGATGCTGATAACTTCAATACTTTCATCGAGAACATTGTTCATGTGGCCACTGCGACCCAGGGTATAAACCGGCGGATGTTCGACAAGCAGCAACGTTTCAGGTTCTACGCCTGCATGGATATCCAGCACAAGACGTTCCTGCAGGGCATACGCCTGCGCATATCCCATCACCCCAAGATCCATGACTTTCATACGGCACCCGTTTCTTGTCCAGCAACAGCGTGCAACTATTTTACCAACCGCCGGATATTGGCATCCTGATCCCGCTGCACAGTACGATAGTATTGAACATCCGGCTTGCCGAACAGCATCAGATACACAACATCATGATGGTCGGGCACACCTACCGATTGCAGCAGTTGCGGAGCCAGATCGACCATGGCCCACTTGCCGAGCCCGCACCAGGTGGTGCCGATGCCGGCACTGGTGGCCAGCAGCTCAAAATAACTCAGGGCGATAAAGACATCCGCTTCGCGACAGGGGACTCCCTCGGCGGCCGAAGCGATCAGCAGATGCGGAGCTCCCCGGAAAACGGGATCATATCCCTGCTCCATTAAAGGAAGAATATGCTTAAAACACTCGAGACTTTCGGGGATGGCGTCCCTGCGTGCCAAATCCTGCAGAGCCTCCATGGTTTCCTGCCGTATGGCTGCCATGGTGCCCGGGTCCTCGACAACGATGAATTCTACCCCACGGGCATTAACGCCTGTCGGTGCATGCGCGGTTATTGTCAATAATTGATCGATGGTTTCCGCAGGCAGGGGGTCGGGCAGATAGCGCCGGATGGAACGCCGCCCCTTGATCAGAGTCTCCACTTGGCGTTGATCCGGGAGTTGCCCTTCCAAAGGCAGGCTGTCGCCCGGATACAGTCCAAGGATGCTTATCGCTCCGGGTTTGCATACCGCCATGCAGTGCTGACACTCGATACATACGGCCGCTTTGTCGGCAGGCAAGACCGGATAACCCTGCTCCATGCCAATCAATCCGAACACGCAATCCTTGACGCACTCGCCGCACTGAATGCAGCGTGATTTATCCACCCGAAACTGCTTCATGGCACCCCCACTTCGCTGTAATTTATTACGTGCGCGACTACCGGTCGCTGTCCCCGCCGTCTTCCGCCCGACATTCCTGAAAAAACCCAAGTGGAAACGGACCCGAATCGTTTCCACTTGGAACAGGAGGATTGAACAGGGAGGAACAACGTTTAAAATTTCAAAAATCGGTGAAAAAAGCCGGGAGGAAGCTAGGAGGTCTCCTCCCGGCAACAGGTCAGCCCTCGCAGGACTAGCCTAAAACCTTTGGTGCCGGGGATAACCTCTTCCTCAGGCGTGAACCGCCGCGCCATCGACATCCAGCGCAGCCTCCTTGACCGCTTCGGACAGGGTCGGATGACCATGGAACATGGCGCCTATATCGTGGGCGGTTCCGCAGTAGCTCATGACGGCCACCGCTTCGGCGATCATGTCGGAAGCGCGCGGGCCGAAGATATGCACGCCCAGCACCTGGCCGTTATCCGCATGCGCAAGAATCTTGACGAAACCTTCCGTCTCCGCCATGGCACGGGCGCGGCCATTGCCGACGAAGTTGAATTTGCCGACCTTGACCGGCACGCCGGCTTCCTGCAACTGCTCCTCGGTCTTGCCGACGGAGGCCACTTCCGGCCAGGTGTAGCAAACTCCGGGGATGGTGTCGTAATGGACTTCGGAATTTTTACCGACCAGGCGTTCGACAAACACCACCGCTTCCTCGGAAGCCTTGTGCGCCAGCATCGGACCGGGGATCAAATCCCCAATGGCATAAATGCCGGGCACGCTGGTGGCATAGTTATCGTCCACCTTGATGCAGCCGCGCTCGCCCATCTCCACTCCGACTTCGGCCAGGCCTAAACCATCGGTGTTGGGTTTGCGACCGATGGACATCAGCACCTTGTCGCACACCACTTCCGTGACCTTATCGCCTTTGACCAGTTTTACCGTCGCCTTGCCGCCGGCGACTTCGATGCCGCCGACGCAGGTACCCATGTTGAAATTCATGCCCTGCTTTTTCAGGGAACGCTGCAGAGCCTGGGTGGTGTCACCGTCGGATTTGGGCAGCATTTTGGGCAGCATCTCCACCACCGTGACCTTGGCGCCGAGGCGCAGCCAGACCGAACCGAGTTCCAGACCGATATAGCCGGCGCCGATGACCATCAGGTGTTCGGGCACCGCCGTGAGAGACAGGGCGCCGTCGTTGTCGATGATCACATCGTTGTCAACCGTGATGCCGGGCACCTGCGCTACCTTGCCACCGGTAGCGAGCAGGATATTCTTGCCTTTGACTACGCCAGCGTTCTTGCCGGCCACCTCCACCTGCTGCAGTCCGTCGGCACCGGCTCCCAGCAGTTTGCCATGCCCCTTGATCCAGGTGATCTTGTTCTTTTTGAACAAGAAGGCGATGCCCCCGGTAAGGTCGCTGACGACCCCGGCCTTGCGTTCCATCATTTTGGCCAGGTTGAGCTTGGGTGCGGGGATTTCAATACCGTGCATTTCGAACTTGTCACGTGCCAAGGCGAAATGCTCGCTGGAATCGAGCAGCGCCTTGCTCGGAATACAGCCTTCGTTGAGGCACACCCCGCCAAGGGTCGGACGGCTTTCCACCACGGCCACCTTCATACCCAGCTGGGAAGCGCGAATCGCCCCCACATACCCGCCAGGGCCGGCACCCAACACAATCAGATCAAAATTTTCGTCAGCCATGTATATTCTCCTCATGCGGAAAAACCCGAAGGTTCGGTCCGCTGCTTGTCATTTTTGCAAAACCTTTTGTGCCTGCAGATCGGCGTGATAGGAAGACCGCACCAGAGGTCCTGAAGCGACCTGGGAAAAGCCCATCGCCAGACCGGCAACCCGAAATGCCTCGAACTGTTCCGGCGTGACGTAGCGTTGCACCGGAAGATGATGGCGGCTGGGCCGCAGATATTGACCGATGGTCAACATATCGCAGCCATGCGCCCGCAGATCCCGCATCACTTCAAGAATCTCCTCATCGGTTTCGCCAAGGCCGACCATGAGGCCGGACTTGGTCGGGATACCGGGATAGATCTCCTTGAACCGCTGCAGCAAACTCAAGGACTCGTTATATCGGGCACCGGGGCGGGATTCAGCATAAAGCCGCGGCACCGTTTCCAGATTATGGTTGAACACATCGGGCAGACCGCGCCCGAGATTTTTGAGGGCAACCTCGACGTGACCGCGAAAATCCGGCACCAGGATTTCCACCCTGATCCCTTTGGCGGTTTGGCGGATTGCTTCAACACAGCGGGCAAAATGCGCCGCGCCGCTGTCTTCGAGATCATCGCGGGTGACGGAGGTGATCACCACGTATTGAAGCCGCATGGCATGAATGGCCTCCGCCAGATGTTGCGGTTCCGCTGCATCCAGATCGCCGGGACGACCATGAGCGACATCGCAAAACGGGCAACGGCGGGTGCAGACATCCCCCATGATCATGAAGGTCGCGGTACCGCGCTTGAAACATTCGCCAAGGTTGGGACAGCTCGCCTCCTCGCACACCGTGTGGAGACGATGATCCCGCAGAATCCCGGTCAACCTGCCCACCTCGGGCGCGGCGGGCGCCTTGGCCCGAATCCAGGCCGGTTTGGCAAGCACTTGCTGCTTATTCGTTTCCGCCAGGGTCGTTTTTTCGCCACCACGTTTTTTATGCATAGCTTCCATGATCATGCCCCTGTATCTTCACGATGCCGATTTTCCCGCATCAAGTACCTGTACCGCCACACACCCTATGCTTGCATCGCAGCCAGGAAGTTTCGTTCGCCGTTGAGATCAACGTTGAACCAATGAAACTATCCCAGGAAGCGGTGCCGGCCCGGATCACAACCGTCAGAGTAACACTTTTGCTGAAGGTCCTGAATATTCTTTCGAAACCCGGCCGAGAGGTCCTTGCCGACAACCGCTCCGTGGAAACCGTTTGCTACCGATGCCTTTGAATGGTACCGGTTTTTTCAAGTGTAGCTTAAAGCTCTTCAGGATTTTCCAGCAGACGCTTCAATTCCACCAGATACTGGGCGGAGTAAGCTCCGTCCACCACCCGGTGATCGGCAACCAGAGTCACCCGCATCATCAATGCCGGAACCATGGCACCATCTTTGACGACGACTTCATCTTTGATGCCGCCAACCGCCAGGATGGCGGTCATGCCCGGAGGAACCAGAGCAACGAACTGCTCGATGCCGAACATCCCCATGTTGGAGATGGCGAAATTACCCCCGGCCAGCTCAGCCTTGCCGGCGGTCCCCGCCTTGACCTTATCGATCAACTCACGGGACTTACCGGCCAGATCCTGCAGGCTCAGTGCCTGACAATCCTTGATCACCGGCATCATCAGGCCTTCATCCAGCCCCACCGCCACCGCGATATTCACCTCGGGATTGAGCGTATATTCCTTGCTGCCGAGAGTCGCGTTGACCATGGGATACTTTTCCATGGCTCTGGCGCAGGCCTTGATGACCATATCGTTCATGGATACCGGCTGACCGGCCTCCTTGAGGCTGGAGCGCAGGGCCTTGGCGGCACCCATGTCGATAGCCATGGTGACCGGGAACTGGGGTACCGTCCAGGAGTTTACCACCGTGTTGGAGATGGCGGCACGCATGGCGGAAATCGGCTTGCTGGTCGGCTGGGCCGGCACTTCAGTTTCAGCGGCCACTTCCTCTGCTTCTTCCGGCGCAGCCTGACCGTCACGTTGGGCAAGATATTTATCGATGTCCGCATCGGACACCGAGGCATCGGCGATGATACCGAGAAGCGCCTGCACCGGATACTCCTCGCCCTCTTCGCCGATCTTGCGGCGCAGGATCCCGGCCATGGTACTTTCGACCGGCTGAGCGATCTTATCCGTCTCGATTTCCACGATTTCGGTGCCGACCTCGATTTCATCGCCTTCGTCGAGCAGCCAGGAGGAGATGGTACCTTCCTCCATGGTCAGCCCCCACTTGGGCATGGTCAGCTCAAAAATACCCGCGGGTGTCGCGCCGACTTCGCTGGCAGGCTCTTCTTCGGCCGCATCAACCTTTGCACCACCACCATAGCTGGCGATGAACGCATCGATGGCTTCTTCGGGGACATCCGCGCCGGCGACAACCCCGATCAACGCCTGAACCGGGTATTCCTCGCCCTCTTCGCCAATCTTGCGGCGCAGGATTCCTTCAAAAGTGCTCTCTACTGCCTGGGCGATTTTATCGGTTTCGACCTCGAGGATTTCGCTTCCGAGTTCGATGACATCGCCTTCTTCCATCAGCCAGGAAGCGATGGTGCCTTCTTCCATGGTCAGCCCCCACTTGGGCATGGTGAGTGCCATAATACTATTGTTGCTCATGGTGTTTACTCCAATGTTGTACAGGGAGGCTGCCGGAATCGCAGTGAATTCACTTCCGGACCCGACAGCCTCCGAGGGTTCAATTTGCCGCAGCTTGCATCTTCACGGCGTTGGAGACGCCCATGGTTTTACGTACAGCGGCTTCAATCTTCCTGGCATCGGGGAGATACGCGGCCTCGAGATTGGCGGCAAAAGGCGTGGGGACGAAAGGAGCCGTAACCATCTGCGGCGCGGCTTTCAAAGCGTCGAACACATTCTGCGAAACCATGGCGGCAATATCGGCCGCAACACCACAGCGATCGTAGCTCTCGTCAACCACCACCAGGCGACCGGTCTTCTCGACACTGGAGAAAATGGTGTCCGTATCCAGCGGCGAGATGGTGCGGGGGTCGATGATGGTACACTCGATACCATCCTTGGCCAGGGCTTTGGCGGCCTTTTCGGCAAACTGAACCATACGCGCCAGAGCGACGATAGTGACATCCTTGCCTTCCTGAATGACGTTGGCCTGGCCCAGAGGAATGGTGTAGTGCTCCTCGGGAACCTCGCCCTTCATGGTGTAGAGCGCTTTGTGCTCAAAGAAGACGCAGGGGTCGTCGTCCTCGATACAGGCGGCCAGCAGACCCTTGGCATCATAGGGATTGGAAGGGATAATGCATTTCAGACCCGGCACATGAGCGAACATCGAATAGGGGCTCTGGGAATGCTGGGCCGCGGCACTGAAACCGGCACCGATCATGGTACGGATGGTTACCGGAGTAACGGCCTTACCACCGAACATGTAACGAAACTTGGCGGCCTGATTGTACAGCTGGTCAAAGCACACGCCCAGGAAGTCGGAAAACATCAGTTCGCCAACAGCGCGCATGCCGCATGCCGAAGCGCCGACGGCGGCGCCGATATAGGCGGATTCGGAGATCGGGCAATCGATTACCCGCTCGGGAAACAGCGGATAAAGTCCCTTGGTGACCCCGAGAACCCCGCCCCAGGCATCACGCGCCTGCTCGGTACCGGCGGCACCTGCAACGTCGAGCCCCAAAATGATGACGGACTCGTCACGCTCCATTTCCAAACGCATCGCTTCGTTGATTGCGTCCTTAAACATGATCTTTCTGGCCATCGTTTTATTCCTTTCTATACCTGTAAGTCGTCAAAAAGGGCTCAGTAGGAGACGTATACGTCGGCCATCAGCGCGTCCAGGTCAGGCTGCGGTGCAGCCTCGGCGGCCTTAACAGCCTTTTCAACCTGGTCCAGAACAGCCTTGTCGATGGCCTCGAGTTCAGTTGCTTCCACCAGACCGGCAGATGTCACGGCAGCAGCAAAGCGCTTAAGGGGGCAATCGTTGATGCGAGCGTTCTTGACTTCGTCCTTGGGACGGTAAGTCTGCGCGTCGCCTTCAAAGTGGCCGAAATAGCGCATGGTCTTGCACTCGATGAAGGTCGGGCCGCCGCCTTTGCGGGCGCGGTTAATGGCTTCAGCGGCAGCTTCGTACACAGCGAAGAAATCGTTGCCGTCGACGGTGACCGCCGGCATACCGAAACCGCGGGCGCGGTCGGCGATGTTGTCGGAACCGACCTTGGCGGAGTACTTGGGAGAAGTCGACTCGGCGTAACCGTTGTTCTCCAGCACGAAAATCATCGGCAGATCCAGGGTCACTGCCATGTTCATCGATTCGAAGTTGGTACCCTGGTTGGAAGCGCCATCGCCGAAGAAGACCACGCCGACGCTACCGTCTTTACGCAGCTTGGAAGCCAGAGCTGCACCGGCGATCAGCGGGGGACCGGCACCGACGATACCGTTGGCGCCCATCATACCCTTGTCGAGGTCGGCGATATGCATGGAACCGCCCTTGCCACCGCAGGTACCGGTTTTCTTGCCGTAAATCTCGGCCATCATGCCCTCAAGCTCAACGCCCTTGGCGATGCAATGGCCGTGGCCGCGGTGCGTACTGGCGATACGGTCCAAATCGTTGAGATGCTCACAGATACCGACGGCAACAGCTTCTTCACCGGAGTAAAGATGCACGAAGCCGGGGAGGGTTCCCTTCGCGAACTCAACATGCACGCGGTCTTCAAACTCACGAATCTCCCGCATCTTGCGATAAGCCTTGAGAAGATTCTCCTTCGACAGTTGTGCTTTCATTTGCTTCTCCCTTCTTCCTTTAGATGGTGCATAAGACGATAGAGTAACAATTGACCGTTCTTCACCTGACCTTGTCGACTTCAGCCTGCCCCCACCTTCATCTGGAAGGGGTACGCCTTAAATAATCCGCGGCCGGCAAAATACAGATGCATGGTACGGTCGCGCTTGGTGTCATGGTCATGTGTAAGAGCACAACAGGTGCCAAGGACGAAACAGTCCCTCGGCAAACCATTCGCCTCGGGCGCCACAATCTTTCAAACCATTGATTTCACAACTTATTTTTTCTCTTCAGGATTTCGAAAAAGATGTCGGACAACCTTAAAAAATCGACTTTTAGACGTTTTCAGGGAACGTGTTTCAAGGCGCATAGATAATTTTGAAACAAGTGTCTTACGGCAAGACAAACACCTGTCGCATAAGCTTGGTTGGCAAGCGGCAAGCGGCAAGCGGCAAGCGGCAAGGGACAAGGGGCGTGAGGCGTGGAGGGTGGTATGACAGATGGAGATAAGGTGGCGGTCAGGCTAAAGGCTCTCCGAAGATTCCCCTTGGCAAGCCTTACTCAGGTCGCGGACCGCTGCGGCACAATCGTCGGCCTGCATAACGGCGGAGATGACGGCTACGGCATCCGCTCCTGCGCGGATGGCCAGGGCCGCATTGCCGAGATGGATGCCGCCGATGGCGACGATGGGGAGGGTTACGGCCGCCCGTACCCGCCGCAATTCCTCCAGCGAAGCTGAAACCGTATCCCGTTTGGACAGGGTGGGGAACAGGCAACCGAAACCAATATAATCAGCACCCTGGTGCTGAGCCTCGACCGCCTCGCAAACAGAATGGGTGGACACTCCTACCAGGGCGGCTCCGCCCAGAATATCCCTGGCGCGGGCCACCGAACCGTCCGATTGGCCGAGGTGCACGCCATCCGCCTTACAAGCGAGCGCCAATGCGGGATCGTCGTTGACGATGAAAAGCACTTGGTATTCCCGGCATAATGCCCTCAGCTTGCAGGCCAGGATCAGTAGATCTTCTTCGAAATCGCCTTTACCCCGATACTGCACAATGCGTACGCCGTTTTGCAGGGCGGTACGCACCCGCTGCAACAAATCGGGCCTGCTTTCGGTGATCAGATATATTCCGGAAATTCGAAATTTCATGCTCTTTAGGGGGTTAGTCAAAAGCTTTCTTTTTGGCCTCATCCGGCCTTGCTCTCTAGAAACGCCCCGTCCCAGTCCTTCCACACCGGCTCGTAGCCCTTGGCGCGCAGCATGGCGCAGACCTGCTCGGCGTCGCGGTCATCGTCGATGGCGAACTGCTCGCCGCCACCAGCTGCGCTACCTTCGCCAGCTTGACCGTAGCCCCCCGGCGCGGTGCTGGAACCGGCGCTCAGCTGGGTGAT
>DIWZ01000039.1 GCA_002435955.1 Pelobacter sp. UBA6093 | reverse complement strand
TGCGTCAGGGGTTGTTGGGCTATGGCTCCAAGGGGAAACCGCTGGTGGCGCTGGATGCCGGCGTACGCCTGAATTTTGGCGAGGATATCCACTTCGACAAAATCGATCGCATTAATTCAGTGTTGCGGCTGGTCAATCCCGATCTATCCATCAGCGATACCGGCAGTGATCTGGTTTTCAGCGACGGTACCAATGATCTTACGGTCAGCAAGGACGGTCGGGACCCTTTGCAGGCATCGATCGAGGATTTGCTCGACCATACCTGGTTTATCCGCCTCACTGTCGGAAAGCCGTTGGGGCCCGTCCTGCCTAATCTGTTTGCCGAATACGGACACAACGAAATTGACAGCCGGGTCACCAGCAATATCGCTCAGTATCTGCCCGCCAGTATTTCCCCTGCCGTTGGTGAGCTGCCTTTGAAACTAGACAGGTCGGAAAATTACTGGAAGGTGGGGGGCAATCTCCATTTTAACTTGCCCTTTGATCTGCAGGGCTATTTCGAATATCACTACCTGCGCATGGATCGTGATAATGGCCTCGATTTTGTGGATTACAACCACGTGATGAAGGGAAATCTGGCTTATTTCCTCACCGATTATATGGCCATCAATCTTGGTGCCACCTATTACAGCCGGCAGTTTAACGGAGTTATCCCTTTTCTTTATAACGAATATACCCAGTCTGGATTTGATCACGATTACGGGGTTGTACACATGGGTCTGAGCGGGATCTTCGGGTTATGAGAATAGACTGAGGGGGACGGCGCTGGAATCGTTCCCCTTTGGCCGTCCTCGCGGCTAACGTTTCAACTTGCCAGCAATCCGCAGAATGTCGTCCAGCGAACCAGCGCGTCCCGACCAAGGTCGCGCTGATCCGTTTGTCCCAAGGTTGATGCCCTCGCAAAAACTCATAGGATGGCTAAGCAAAAAGTTCGCTCTACAAGGCTTGGTGGTTTTTCAGGGGCGAAGGCATACATATAGTATGTCGAGGTCCTGAAAAAACGCCGTAACGCTGTAGAGCGGACTTTTTGCGACGCCATCAAGGTTATTTGGAAATTTCGAAAGATATCTTGGCGTTGACGCGATACTTGATGATCTTTTGGTTCTCCACCACCGCTTGGAAGTCATTGATGTAGATTGAGCGGATATTCTCCACCGTTTTGGCGGCTTCGCGAACTGCTTCCTGGGCCGCATCTTCCCAGCTTTTGTTGGATTCGGTCAGCACTTCAATTACCTTGAGAATCGTCATTTACCGGCTCCTTTCTCCGTTTGACTTATCTTCATGAAAATTCTTTTCATCCTTGGCACGACCGTCTATGTTGCCTTCTACCACCTTTGCAGACCTTGTCAATCAGGCCTTCCTCCTCAGGAACGTCCTGCTAAAGGCTTCATTGAAATAGATACGTGGACGGCCGGATGCTACGCTTCCCTTGACCAAAAAAACACATAGTCATAATATGCAAATCTAATTGTACATATTTCATTGTTCGTATTTCATTGCGCATTGGAGGTCAATAAGATCTCTTGCCGCCATCCCGGGTCCGATCCCTTGGCCCGCAAAAACAAATGACGAGTGACCTATGACCAATGACGAATTCCAACTGCTTCATCATGGCGCCATTGATGGCGTGACCGGCTCCTGCCACGAACTGCGATTGGCAGAAGGTCCGGGAATCCTCATCGATTGCGGGATGTTCCAGGGTGGGGAGTATTCTTCCGGAGGGGCCAGCGAGGAGTATCCCGAGATCGAGTTTCCCGTCGCTCACATCAAGGCGCTGGTGGTTACCCATGTGCATATTGACCATGTCGGGAGGATTCCTTACCTGATGGCGGCCGGGTTTGATGGGCCGATTTACTGCAGCGAACCGTCGGCGGTGTTGCTGGCGTTGGTCTTGGAGGATGCGGTCAAAATCGGAGTAACCCGGGATCAACGGTTGCTGGACATTTTTCTGACGCGGCTTAAGGAGTTGATTTCACCGGTACCTTACGGAATGTGGCGGGACATTGACACCGGTACGGCCACGAGACTGTCCATCAAACTGCAACCTGCCGGGCATATATTGGGATCGGCATACGTTCTCGCCAGAATGAGAACAAGTACTGAGGGCGGAGTCCCGAGTGTTGAAGACCCTGCCGGTCAAGTTATGGCCATAAATCCTTCCCTAACACCAGTCACTAATCACCAATCACTGGTGTGCTTTTCCGGCGATCTCGGTGCGCCCTATGCGCCGCTGCTGCCGGCACCGCGTTCGCCGTGGCGGGCGGACATGCTGGTGCTGGAAAGTACTTACGGGGATGGTTTGCACCAGGGACGTCGTGAGCGCCGGGTCCGGTTACAGGGCATCATTGAGGCGGCGCTACAGAATCGGGGTGTGGTACTGGTGCCGGCTTTCAGCATCGGGCGCACCCAGGAATTGCTTTGTGAACTGGAAGATATCATTCATCGCAACCGTACCCGCTTCGCGGCAGCCGGTTTGCCTTGGGAAGAGTTGGAAATAATCGTCGATTCGCCCCTGGCCAACCGTTTCACCGAGGTTTATCGTGAGCTGGCCGCATTCTGGGACCGGGAGGCCTGCCGGCGGGTAAGGGCAGGGCGCCGCCCTTTGGCCTTTGAGCAGCTGACCACCATAAACCAGCATGAGGATCATCTGTCCGCCGTCGATTATTTAAAGCGCAAGGCTCGGCCGTGCGTGGTTATCGCTGCTTCGGGCATGTGCAGTGGCGGACGGATTGTGAACTACTTGAAGGCACTGCTCGGCGATGTGCGCACCGATATCCTGTTTGTCGGGTATCAGGCCAAGGGGACGCCTGGGCGGGACATCCAGACCTACGGGCCGCGTGGCGGCTATGTGGTATTGGACGGAAAACGTTACGATATCCGGGCTCAAGTTCATACGCTGTCCGGGTATTCGGCGCATGCCGATCAACGCAACCTGGTCGATTTTGTGCGGCGCATGAGACATCGCCCGAAAGAGGTACGGCTTGTGCATGGGGACAAAAGTGCACGCGAGGCCTTGGCGGATGCGTTGCGGGACCAATTGGGTGAAGGGATCCTGGTTCGGATTTAGATCCAATGTTTATGCTTTCGCAAAAACTCGAATGATGAGAACAATTTTCCCTTCCTGCAACACGTGCGATCAATATTTTGACACCTTCGCTTGAAATGTGGGATACACTGGAATATCGGTTTCGCCCAGAGGGTTCTCCTTCCCGATTAAACTCGATCCAGATACGCACTTTGTGCCCATCCGTAGTGAACTGCGTTTGCAACGCGTTTCGATGGGGGGAGCTCTATAACCCGCATGGAAAGCACTGGCGGCGGATCATGCCGGAAACAGCAAGGCTTGCGGCTCCTTTTTAACGCCTTCTCAACGATATCCGTGATGCCGGGGAGCGGGCTAAGGTGTCAAGATTTCTGGTGTCAAATAATTGTTTCAAACATTAAAAAGCTTGAAAATATATAATTATCATCTAATGTACTCATGATTACTTTTTTGACGTATTGCGCAATATATGGAGGGGTGAGCGATGGAGTGGTTGCATCAGTTGTATATTTTTATGACGGCGCTGTACATGGCGCTGATCATGGTGCCTGCACTACGTCGCTGGGCGATTGAAAAGCGGCAATTCGATGTTCCCAATGGGCGCAAGGTGCATGTCCGGCCCAAGCCGCGCCTCGGTGGTGTTGCGATCTTCATCGCGTTTTTATTCGCCATGCTGGTTTTTGACGATATCGGTCGCCAGGTCAAAGGGATTCTGGCCGGATCGTTGATCATGTTTGCTACCGGTCTGGTGGACGATCTGTATGGCCTATCCGCCAAAAAGAAATTCATGGGGGAGATCTTCGGCAGCCTGGTTACCATTTTTGTCGGGGACCTTTATATTACCAGTCTGGGAAATCTCTTCGGTACCGGTGTTATCGAGATGCCGATCTGGCTTGGTGTTCCCTTCACGGTTTTTGCCATCGTCGGTGTTGTTAATTCCTTGAATCTGCTTGACGGCCTGGATGGTCTTGCCGGCGGCTTTTCCGCCGTGGCCCTAGGGGCCTTTGTGCTGTTGGGGTTTCTGGACGGGAACCTCGCGGTCATGTCCCTTTCAGCCGCGCTGATTGGCGCAATTTTTGGGTTTTTGAGGTTTAATGCCTATCCGGCGCGCATTTTCATGGGTGATGCCGGGAGTCTGACAGTTGGTTTCCTGCTCGGTTTTCTGGCCATATATCTTACTCAGTCTCCAGGTTCGACAGTCCAGCCGATCGTTCCTTGCATTATTCTCGGGTTGCCGATCATCGACACGGTGCGGGTCATGAGTGAGCGACTGATGAAGCGCGGGAATCCATTCGCGCCTGATCGTACGCATGTGCATCATCGATTCCTGGACCTGGGATTTCACCACCGCTTTACCGTATTGATCATTCAAGGGTTGACCCTCTTCTGGGCCATGATTGCTCTGATTTTTTACAAGCAACCGGCGCATTGGTTGTTCTTTTCCTATATTATTCTGTCCATCCTGTTTTATGCCGTATTACGATTGTTGCTTAAACGCAAGGACTCCTTGCCCCTGCTCAAGCGGGACTCCGATCGGAGTTTGAGGGAATCGTATCTGTTTATGATGCTGGCGAAGTGGAATCACAGGGTCGACCCGATTCTGGCGTTTTTGTTGCTGGTTTTTTTCGCATGGACTGCTTTGAGTCCGCTCGATGTGGGCGACCAGGTATTTCGCATCTCAATCGTGTTGCTGCTGGTCAGTTCTGTATCGTTTTTTCTCGCCAGGGATTTGCGCAATCCTTTTTTAATGGCACTGCTTTTCATGTCAGGCATGGTAATCGCTTTTCAGAGCGAACAGCTGGGTCTGACCAGCGGTGGCGATGTTTTTTCGCAATCGGCCTTTCGTAATCTGCTGTTTGTGCTGGGAGGGGCACTGGTTATTTTTAAAGTGACCTTCCGCAACGGTGAAAGAGTTCTGGCGCATCCCTCCATGGATTTTTTGTTGTTTGCCATGTCCCTCTCCCTGGCGATCCTGTCGCCGGAATTGCAGCTGACCTATCGCCTGCAGGAGGTTATTTTGAAGGGCATTGTACTGTTCGTCACCTTTAAAATCCTGGCGGTTCATTCGCGTCCGATGTTGCGCTATGTATTTTGGGGAA
Organism: Pelobacter sp. UBA6093; assembly: GCA_002435955.1. Classification (GTDB taxonomy): domain Bacteria; phylum Desulfobacterota; class Desulfuromonadia; order Desulfuromonadales; family Syntrophotaleaceae; genus Syntrophotalea. The sequence goes on along the minus strand of DIWZ01000039.1, from coordinate 2,213 downwards.
TTCACGGGTTATTGCTGACCTTTGTATTGCGGGGGCTGTGAAGCTGGGGGGTGAGGGCTGAGTGCTGAGTGCTGAGTGCAAAACATTGCCGGTCATCTGTTGAATAAAAATCGTGGGAAAAAATACGAATTTTTTTGTTGCATTGGGTTCGGGCTTTTGTTATAAGTTGTCTCGCTTCAAGCCGAAGTGGTGGAATTGGTAGACACGCTAGGTTCAGGGTCTAGTGGCCGTAGGGCCGTGGGAGTTCGAGTCTCCCCTTCGGCACCAAAAAAATCAAAGGGTCAGCGATTGAATCGCTGACCCTTTTTTTCTTTGTGCGTATGAGTTTTGCTGTGACAATAGATAAGCCAGTCACCGCATTGAGGAACTTTGCATGGACGAGCGTGAAGCCATAAAAAGTTGCCCGTTGTTTGTCGGGGTAACAGATAGCGATCTGGATGACTTGACGCGCATTGCACGCCGGCAGCAGTATGCCAAGGATCAGATGGTGTTTTCCGAAGGCGAAGAGGCTACGGGTTTTTATATTCCGCTGGAAGGGAAAATAAAGATATTTAAATTGTCGCCTGAGGGGCGAGAGCGTGTTCTGCGCATTGCGCACCCGGGGCGGACTTTTGCCGAAGCTGCAATTTTTGATGTCGGTGTTTTTCCTGCCTGCGCCCAGGCCATTGAACCTTCCGTGTTGTTATTTTTCCCCAAGCAGGCCATTCTTGATCTACTGCATTGCAATGCTCAGCTTGCTATCAACATGATCGGTGGTGTATCCAGGATCCTGCGGGAAATGATGGACCACATGGAGTCCTTGACATTCAAGGATGTGCCCTCGCGATTAGCTCGCTATTTGCTCGATCTGTCGGACATGAAGCAGCGGCACGTGGTTCTCCCGATTTCCAAGGCGCAACTGGCCGCCAATTTGAACACGGCCGGTGAGACCTTGTCGCGTAGCTTGCGGAAGATGTCTGATGATAATCTTATTGAGGTCCGGGGGCGGTCGATAGAGATCCTTGATTTTCAGGGCCTGTTGGATCTGGCGGAAAGGTTTAAGGAATAAGGATATGATAACCAGGACCACTAATCTGATCGTACGTTATGCGGAAACCGACGCGCAGGGTGTTGTGCATCATTCCAATTATCTTGTCTGGTTTGAGGAAGCGCGATCCGATTTTTTGCGGCAGCAGGGTCTGGCGTATAGCGATCTGGAAGCCAGCGGTTTTTTCGTGGTGGTGACCGAGGTGGCTGTTACTTTTCGTGCTCCCGCGTTTTATGAAGATCGGATTGCCATCGAGACCACTTTGGTAAAGGCACGCGGAAGACTTCTTGAGTTTGGCTACAGGATTCACAACGCCATGGGGAACTTGCTGGTCGAAGGTCGTACCAGGCATCTTGTTCTGGGAGGGGACAGACGACCTGTTTCCTTACCGGAACCGGTGCTGGAAAAGCTTTTAACTACCCGTCATTAAGCAGGCTTCTTTTGCTCATCGACTCTGTGTTGCCTCAATCCTGGGGAAATATTTTATTGACTTGTCCGGATCGGCTTGGTATAAGTTCGCGCGTATCGGGCGTTTAGCTCAGCGGGAGAGCACTGCCTTCACACGGCAGGGGTCGTAGGTTCAATCCCTACAACGCCCACCATAAATTCAAGGGGTTACGGCACTGGCTGTAATCCCTTTTTTTTGTAGTAAGTTCAAATACAGCGATCTTTTCATGACTTCATTTGGAAATAGAGGAAAAATTATGACAAATAACGAAATTTTACGTCGCGTTCGCTATATCTTCGACTTTAGCGATTCAAAAATGATCGATATATTTGGTTTGGCTGATTATGAGGTAACGCGAGAACAACTTGTCGATTGGCTGAAAAAAGAAGAAGACCCTGAATATAAGAAGTGCAGCGACACGCAGTTGGCGATTTTCCTGAATGGTTTGATTGTCGAAAAACGTGGTAAAAAGGAAGGCCATCAACCGGAAGCAGAAAAGCGTTTAACCAATAATATTGTTTTTATGAAATTAAAAATCGCCTTAAATCTGAAAGCCGAGGATGTTATCGGGATTATGGCATTGGCAAATTTTCGAATAAGCAAACCCGAATTAAGTGCGTTTTTCCGGAATCCCGATCATAAACATTATCGTGAGTGCAAAGATCAGATTTTGCGCAATTTCCTGAATGGCGTGCAGATTAAATACCGTCCTGGGAGCCTGTCGGACTATCCGGGCCG
>DIWZ01000029.1 GCA_002435955.1 Pelobacter sp. UBA6093 | reverse complement strand
GATTGAGAGATTTTGCAGTCATCCGCGCGCATCAGAAGTTATCTGCGTACCATTCAGGTTTTTAAATAGTTTTCCCAAAGGACTTGCCATGAATATATTAGTATGCGGCGGGGCCGGTTACATCGGCTCGCACATGGTCAAAATGTTGACCGAAGCCGGTCACCAGGTAACCACCTTTGACAACCTCTCCACCGGACATCGCGAAGCAGTCAAGTGGGGCAAGTTGGTGGTGGGTGACCTGCTCGACGAACCCGTTCTGCGGCAGCTGTTCGCCGATAACCGCTTCGACGCCGTCATGCATTTTTCCGCCAAGTCCCTGGTGGGTGAGTCTGTCGTCGAACCGGCCGGATACTACCGCAATAACGTCATCGGCACCTTGCATCTGCTGGACGCCATGCGCGCTGCCGGGGTAAAACGATTCGTCTTCTCCTCCTCGGCCGCCACCTTCGGCAATCCCGAGGCCGACCGCATCGACGAAAACCATCCACAGGCGCCCATCAATCCCTACGGCGAAACCAAGCTGATGGTCGAACGCATGTTGCGCGATTATGCAGACGCCTTCGGATTGCACTCCGTCAGCCTGCGCTACTTCAACGCCGCGGGAGCCGACCCCTCCGGGGAAATCGGCGAATCCCACCAGCCCGAAACGCATCTGATCCCCAACGTGCTCAAGGCGGCCCTCGATCCACAGCAAAAACTAAAAGTCTTCGGGCAGGATTACCCGACCCCCGACGGTACCTGCGTACGCGATTACATCCATATCAACGACCTGTGCCAGGCGCATCTGCTGGCGCTGGGCTACATGGACAACAGGGCAGGGGCCTTCGGTTTCAATCTCGGCAACGGCCAGGGCTTTTCCATCATGGAGATCATCCAGGCAGCCGAGCAGGTTACCGGTCAAAAGATACCCTACGAGTCATGCGATCGTCGCCCCGGCGATCCGCCGATCCTGGTGGCTAATGCCACCCGGGCCAAAAAAGAACTTGGGTGGCAACCCCAATATGTTAATATCACGGCGATTCTCAAGACAGCCTGGGATTGGCATCGCAAATCCTTGTTTTAGAACATTAAATTGGTCGGAAAATTGCTCTAGGTAGTCGTGTCAGACAGCTGCAAGGTTTTTTGACCTGGATGCAGGAGATTTGGGTTCAACCCGCGAAAATCCGCGCGCATCAGATGTTATCCGCGTTCTATTCAGGGTTTAAAAGGAGTTGCTTCAAGCCTCCCTCCGTGCTCTTCGTGTCCTTCAGCGAGAGCAGCGAGCGGGTGGTGAAAAAGGACGTGTCCTGTGATCCATGAACGAAAACTTTAGCCACGGATATCCACGGATTTTCACGGATAAAGTCAAGATCGCAAGAAACGGGTTAAAGACACCAACCAAAGCAGAATCTAAAAGCTTGAACCACGAAGGTCACGAAGGACACGAAGGGAAAATCTAAGGCAAGAGAAAACCATAAGAGTGTGTTTTGTAAGTATTTCTTCGTGCTCTTAGTGTCCTTCGTGGTAAAAATCAAATTTGGTTGTCCACTACTCGCCAGCGGTGCACCGGCTTTCGAAGAATTAGGCCAACTTGAGACAAATGCATAACCAGATTATGTTTTTTGTCCATCCGTGCCATCCGTGAACATCCGTGGCCAACAGGGTTTAAAGAGTTGAACTTAGAGTCTTGTTGCGAGGTATTAACCAATGATCCACCAAGATATCCGCTGGGAACAACGACTGAGCAATTACGCCATCGCCTTGGCCCAATTGACCAAAGCGGTCGATCTGGCCAAGCAGCGTCCCTTGACGGAGTTGGAACAACAGGGGCTTATCCAGGCCTTCGAGTTTACCCATGAACTGGCATGGAATGTCATGAAGGATTACTTTGCCTTTCAGGGGAATCCCGCCATTACCGGTTCACGCGATGCCGTGCGTGAATCTTTCAGCAAAGGGCTGGTCACCGATGGCGAAGGATGGATGGAAATGATCAAAAGCCGCAACCAAAGCTCGCATACGTACAACCAGAAAGTCGCTGCAGAGATCGCCGACAAAGTCCTCAACCTGTATCATCCGCTGTTCCGCGCCTTTTTGCTCCGTATGCAGGAGCTTGCCTCTTCATGAGCGATGCGGGATTGCCAGAGCAGGCTGTGGCAAAAATATGCGGGATATTCCGGCAATACCCGGGTATCCGCCAGGCGATCCTATACGGTTCCCGCGCCATGGGATCCTATCGGCCCGGTTCGGATATCGATCTGTGCCTCGAGGGCGAGAGCCTGGGATTGACCGATCTGTTGTCCATCGAAAACCGGATTGACGACCTGCTGCTGCCCTGGAAGGTCGATCTGTCGCTGCAGCACAAAATCGACAACCCCGCTTTGCGCGATCACATTCGACGGGTCGGTGTTGTTTTCTACCGAGCAGAAAATCCGATGTGATCCACGTACCATTCTCAAACCTGTATTCACTGGGAAAAAGGGGATAAACGGGATTAAACCAAAATCAGGATTGAATCTCAGGGTCTGATTTGAATTGGTTCTATCCAATTCATCCCTGTTAAACGGGTTTAGAGGGTCGGTTTGGGCAAAGATTATCCTTCGTGCTCTTCGTGGCCTTCAGCGAGAGCAGCGAGCGGGTGGTGAGGA
>DIWZ01000035.1:4598-5194 GCA_002435955.1 Pelobacter sp. UBA6093 | reverse complement strand
CGGAGGCGTAGATGTCTACGCCGCACACGAAAGCGTGCGGATTGACGCAGAGATTGGGGAAAAGTGCCGTTTCCGGATGAAAACTAGTTCGCTGTGGGTGTCTGGGTGATGGACGGCATCGCCGGGACACAGCCCTGGGAGTCTGCCGGACTATCCATGAGCCGGCTGCAAATTCAACTGTTTGGCCCATATTTCAGCTCCTTTTNNCGCTTCGGCCCGGATAGTCCGAAAGGCTTCACGGGCATTTCAATCTATCCGGCAGGGCGGTTGCACTGATTTGCGGCGGCCGGATTTCGCCAATCTCGAGGTTTGTTATATGCGTTACACTGAATATCTCCTTCCCACTCTTAAAGAAACCCCTTCGGATGCGGAAGTTGTCAGCCATAAGCTGATGCTGAGGGCCGGCATGATTCGCAAGCTCGCTGCCGGTATCTATAATTACCTGCCCCTGGGGTTGCGTTCCATCCGTAAGGTCGAGCAGATCATTCGCGAAGAGATGGACAGGGCCGGTGCCATCGAGCTTCTCATGCCGATGGTTGTCCCTGCTGAGTTGTGGCAGGAGTCGGGTCGATGGGAGCATTACGGAAAGGAACTTC
>DIWZ01000035.1:265-4544 GCA_002435955.1 Pelobacter sp. UBA6093 | reverse complement strand
AATTCATCATGAAGGATGCTTACTCGTTTGATCTCGATGAGGCCGGTGCCGATGTGGCCTATGAGAAAATGTATCAAGCCTACCGGCGTATTTTTGCACGGTGTGGTCTGAAGTTTCGGGCCGTTGAGGCCGATACGGGTAATATCGGTGGCTCTTCCTCCCACGAATTTATGGTCCTTGCCGCTTCCGGTGAGGATGCCATTGTCTCCTGCGGGCATTGTGAGTACGCTGCCAATATCGAAAAGGCTGAGGTGGCTTTTAAGGGAAATACTACTCCTGTGCCTGCTGCCGAACTGACCAGGATCTCCACGCCCGGGTGCAAAAGCATTAACGACGTTGCCAGCTTTCTCGAGCTTGTGCCTCAGCGCCTGGTCAAGACGCTGATCGTGCAGACCGATGCCGGTGAAACGTTGGCCGTGTTGCTGCAAGGCGGCCACGAACTGAACGATATCAAGCTCTGCCGGTTCCTCGGCTGCAATGAGGTGACCTTGGCGGCGGACGAGGTGGTGAGCAAGACGACCGGCGCACCCCCTGGTTTTGTCGGTCCGGTCGGGTTGTCACTGCGGGTCATTGCAGATTATGCCGTTCAGGGGATGTCGGATTTTGCGATCGGTGCCAACGAGTCCGATACCCATTACCTGGGGGCCAATTTCGGTCGGGATTTCAGTGTCGAATGTTTTGCCGATTTGCGGTCCGCCGAAGCCGGCGATCCCTGCCCCCGTTGTGGTGGTGTACTGGAGATCTGGCGGGGTATTGAGGTCGGTCATGTGTTCAAACTCGGGACCAAATACTCATCGGCCCTGGGAGCAACCGTATTGGACGCTAACGGGCAGGACCGTGAGCTGTTCATGGGGTGTTACGGTATCGGGGTAGGGCGTACCGTGGCCGCCGCCATTGAACAAAACCATGACGAAAACGGGATTGTTTTTCCGATGCCGATTGCGCCTTTTCATGTCCTGGTGACGATTGTTAATCCTCGTGAGGCTGATGTCCTTGCTGCAGCCGAAAAACTCTACAGTGAGCTGCAGTCACTCGGAGTGGAAGTCTTGCTGGACGATCGCGATGAGCGGCCCGGCAGCAAATTCAAGGATGCCGATCTCATCGGCATTCCGCTGCGTCTTACCGTCGGCGCGCGCGGTCTCAAGGAAAATGCGGTAGAGTTGCAGGAACGTGCCGGAGGGGAGCGACGCATGCTGTCTCTGGCGGAAGCGTCTTCGCTGATCCGGGACATGGTTGTGGCGGCTTGTGGTCGTCAGGCCTGATCGCTGAATTCTCAGGCCCGATTTCGATAATGGTTTGACACGTGAAGCACAGGACGAGGTATGAGTAGGATTAATATCGACGGCAGTGGACGCTTGGAATTGCCGGTATCCGTTGTGAAACAGATTGGTGCCGCATCCCTCGAACTGGTTTGTCATTCCAACGCCCATTTGCTTTTTTCTAATATTGAGAGTGGCTTTCAGTTGGCCGGCGTTCTGGGTGAGATCGCCATGGTTGACGTTCTCTCGTTTTTGAATATGTTTCGCAAGACAGGCGTGATGGTTGTCAATCTGGCTGGAGGCCAGAAAGAAATATTCTTTTTGAGGGGTGAAATTATAGCCGCGTCGAGTTCCTTCCCTGAGGAAGATATCTGCGGGGTGCTGTTGGAGATGGGTAAGCTTGACCAGGATCTGTTGCCCAAATTCCGGCAGTTGGTCTCAAACAATGACGGCAATGGCCGCATTCTGGTGGAAAAGGGAGCGATTGCCCCCAAAGATTTGTGGCTGGCGACCCGGCAGCAGGTGGAAACTATTGTTTTCAACCTTTTCGGCTTGAGTCAGGGGAGTTTTTTCTTTCTCGAGAAGGAACCCGAAAAGGAAAAAATGGTGCGCCTGGCCATGAGCACCCAGAATATGATCATGGAAGGCCTGCGCCGCGTCGACGAGCGAGCGTTGTTTATGCGCGTCATTCGCTCAATGGACGCCCTGCCCAAGCGATCAAACGTGTCGATCGAAAATCTTGCCCCCGAAGATCAGCGACTGCTCGCATTGATAGAGGCCGGGGGGCAGGATGTCCGCGGCGTTTTAAGACGCAGTGGCATGTCGGAGTTTGATGGCCTGCGGGCTCTTTATGAATTGATCAACAAGGGGGCTGTTGCCATTGAAGATGCACCCGCGACCGCGGTGGCCGGTGATCTTGGCGAAATACTGCTGGTCTTTAATGGTGCGCTGACAGCATTGTTCCGCAGGATTTCCGCCAAAAATGGCGGTTTCCTTAATGAAATTTCCAACTTCATTCGTCAAATGCCTTCGCCTTTTTCCTATGTCTTCAAAGATGTGAGCCTGCGGAACGATGGTTCCGTCGATGGCCGCAAGGTGCTTACCAATTTGTCCGGCCTCGAAGAGCAGGACAAAAAACGACTGCTGGCAGAAGCTCTCAGTGAGTTGATTTATATGGAATGCATGGCAGCTCAACGTGATCTGGGTCAGGCCGAATCCGCGCGCTTGATACAAAAAGTTCAGGAAGTGCCGCGCCGTGTCAAGAAGCTCTTGATCAAGAAACAATTTTCTGAGGGATGATGTCATGCTGGTCGAAGCTCGCAAAAGATTGATTTTTGCCCTGGATGTCGAATCCGGGGCGTCAGCCGAAGAATGGGTGCGGCGCCTGCGTGGCAAGGTCGGCATCTTTAAGATTGGCAAGCAACTCTTTACCCGGTGTGGCCCCGATGTGGTCCGCATGGTCCTTGACCAAGGTGGGGAAGTGTTTCTTGATCTGAAGTTTCACGATATTCCTAATACCGTCGCCAAGGCGGCCATTGAGGCGTGCCGTCTGGGCGTTCGCATTTTTAATGTCCACGCCTTGGGTGGGCGCGCCATGATGGAGGGCGCGGCACGCGCCGTTAATGAATACCTTGTCGCCGGTGATGGCGTGCCTCCTGTGCTGCTTGGGGTTACGATTTTAACCTCATCCAGCGAACAAACTCTTCGTGAGGTCGGCATCGATCGCCCCGTGGAAGAGATGGTTTTGAGGTTGGCACGTTTGGCCAAGGATTCCGGTTTGAACGGGGTCGTAGCCTCGCCGCACGAAGTCGGCTTGATTCGACAGGCCTGTGGACGCGATTTTGCCATTGTAACGCCGGGGGTGCGCCCTTCTTTTGCCGAAACCAACGATCAGCAGCGCATCATGACCCCCGGCGAAGCTATTGCGGCGGGATCCGATTACCTGGTAGTGGGCAGGCCGATTGCCGCGGCGACAGATCCTGTGGGCGCTGCGCAACGTATCGCGGAAGAGATGGCAGCGGTTCTGGAGAGAGGCCGCTAGTGGCAAAGCTTATTTATGGCATAAACCCGGTTATGGAGTCTCTTAAGGGACGACAGCGCAAAGCCCTGGAGCTGTTTGTCGACCGCAGTTCGGCTTCGCCGCGTCTTTCCGCCGTGCGGGAGGAGGCAGGCCGACATCGCGTGACCATCAGTCAGGTCAGTCGACAGGAGCTGGATCAGTTGGTTGGCGGAGAGCGCCATCAAGGGGTGGCTCTGCGCGTGGAAGAGTGCGCGGCCATTGAATTCGAAGATCTCATGCAGAGATGGCGCGGTAGCGGGACAAAGGGCCTTTTCCTGGTGCTGGACGGTATTACCGACCCTCATAATCTTGGTGCGCTGGCACGCTCGGCGGAAGCTTCGGGCTGTCAGGGGATAGTTCTGCCCAAAGATCGCAGCTGTCCCATCACCGCTACCGCCGAAAAAGCATCGGCCGGCGCCCTGGCACATCTGCCTGTCTGTCGCGTAACGAATGTTTCTCGAACCCTGGAGGCGTTCAAACAGGAGGGATTCTGGGTTTTCGGCTTGGCCGGCGAGCCTGGTTCCCTGAATCTTTTCGAGGCCGACCTTCGCGGTAATATCGTGCTGGTGGTTGGAGACGAGGGCAGAGGGTTGCGTGACAATGTCCGGAAACACTGCGACAGTCTCCTGGCCATCCCCATGCGGGGAGCCGTTTCATCGTTGAATGCATCGGTGGCCGGCGGGGTGGCTTTGTTTGAAGTGCTTCGGCAGCAGTCCGGGTGATGGTCCCTGTTGCCCTGATATTCGATTCAGGTATTCGGGAAAATACTGGTTTTTCTTCTTTTCGGCACCGCCGTGAAATTTTTTTTTGGATAAAAAGGTTGACAAGTCGTCGGCGAATGGACTATACAGTTCGCCTACCGCCGCTGACGAGTGCGGGCAAAAAAACAGCTTGCAATTTGGATCCAATAGGGTTATAAAGCGCATCTGTGCCCAGGCTGGCGTAGCTCAATTGGTAGAGC
>DIWZ01000035.1:0-240 GCA_002435955.1 Pelobacter sp. UBA6093 | reverse complement strand
TCGAATCCTCCCCCCTCCACCATTTGAATACTTGCCGAACGAGACTGTGGCGGGGGTTGCCAGGAGGCCGATAAGGCCGATCGAACTGGCGCCTTGGTCTTAGTTAGTTCAACACAATGCTTCGAATATGGAATAGCTCGATCGGGCGGGAGTAGCTCAGTTGGCTACAGCATCAGCCTTCCAAGCTGAGGGTCGCGGGTTCGAATCCCGTTTCCCGCTCCAGATTTAGGGCGTTTCACG
>DIWZ01000007.1 GCA_002435955.1 Pelobacter sp. UBA6093 | reverse complement strand
GCGACGGCAAAGGCAAGACCACCGCTGCCATGGGCATGGTGTTGCGCGCCAGCAGCCACGGTCTGCGGATCAAGGTGGTACAGTTCATCAAATCGGATACCGGCAGCGGCGAGATCGCCGCCCTGCAGAACCTGCCGGGGGTGGAATTTGTTCGGAGGGGGCTGGGGTTCGTGCCGAAGCGTCGCGACGATCCGCGCTTTGAAGAACATCAACATGCCGCCGAGGAAGGCTTGGCACTGGCCCGTGAAGCGATCCTGTCCGATACATACGACTTGCTGGTGCTTGACGAAATCTGCGGCGCCATCGCCGCCGGCCTGCTGGAAGAAGAAGTGGTGGCCGAACTGCTGCGGCAGGCCCCGGCGCGGCTGCGCCTGGCACTGACCGGCCGTCATGCACCGGCAGCCCTCATCGAGCTGGCCGATACCGTCACCGAAATGCGCTGCGTCAAGCACGGTTTGCAACAGGGTCGCACGGCCCAAGCCGGAGTGGAGTTCTGAACATGAGTTGTCCGAGACTGGTCATTGCCGGCACCTCCAGCGGCGTGGGTAAAACATCCCTCACCCTGGGCCTGACGGCCGCACTATGCCGGCGGGGTTTGAAGGTCCAGACTTTCAAGGTCGGACCTGACTTTCTCGATCCCACCTGGTTGTCCCTGGCCAGCGGTCGCCCCTGCATCAACCTCGACGGCTGGATGTGCGGTACGCAATACGTGCAGGAGCTGTTCACGAAAGTCAGTGCCGATGCGGATATCGCCATCATCGAAGGGGTCATGGGCTTGTTCGACGGGGCCGATCCGGCAAGCGCCCAGGGCAGTACCGCGGAAATCGCCCGCTGGCTCGACGCGCCGGTGCTGCTGGTGGTCAACGCCCACGGCATGGCCCGCAGCCTGGCTGCGCTGGTCAAAGGTTATGCCGAATTCGATCCCGAGCTTCACCTGGCCGGCACCATTGCCAACCGCTGCGGTTCAGCACGCCATGCCGAGTGGCTGGGAGAGGCCCTGGCCGCTGTCGGACTGCCACCGCTGGCCGGAGCGGTGCTGCGCGATTCCCTGCCATCCCTGCCCAGCCGCCATCTGGGGTTGGTGACCGCCGATCGGCAGAATCTGCCCGCAGCAGCCCTGGATAGCCTGGCCGATGCCGTGGAGCTGCAGCTGGATTTGCCGCGCATACTCGGCCTGGCCGAAAAGGTTCCGCCGATCCCGGCCAGCGTCGCGGCGCCCATCCCGGATGCGGATAGCGGGCCAGTTCGCATCGGCCTGGCGTTTGACGAGGCGTTCCATTTTTACTACCCGGATAATCTTCAGGCCCTGGAAGCGGCGGGCGCCGCGCTGGTGCGTTTTTCACCCCTGCACGACGCTACCCTGCCGGACGGCCTGGATGCCCTCTACCTGGGCGGTGGTTACCCCGAGGAGCATGCCGCTGTCCTGGAAGCGAACCAGGCCATGCGTCAGGCCGTGGCCGCCTTCGCCGCCGCCAGTCGCCCGATCTATGCGGAATGCGGCGGGCTCATGTACCTGTCCGAAGGGATCGAACTGCGCGACGGCATCCGGCATGCCATGGCCGGTGCCCTGCCGTTTGCCACCCGCATGCTTGCGACCCGCAAACGGCTTGGTTATGCGGAGGTCCGGCAACTTGCGCAGGGTCCCTTCGGTGCCGCCGGCACCTGTCTGCGCGGCCATGAATTCCACTATTCCGAAATCATCAACCAGCCCTCCGCCTCCAACTGGCAGTCTGCCTGGCAGGTCAGCTACCGCCGCGCCGGAGAGCCGGTACGGGAGGGTTTTACTCGCGATCGCCTGTTCGCCAGTTACGTCCACATACATTTTGCCAGCCGCCCCGATACGGCCCGGGCGTTTGTCGATTTTTGCCGAGGAGACTCATGAAACCGTTGATTCACGATTTATTGGCCAACCCCTTAAGTGGCGAGCAGATCGAGCAGCGCTCCCTGGCCATTATCGACCAGGAAGCGCCGCCCCATGCATTTACTCAGGAACAGTGGCCGGTAGTGCGGCGCATGGTGCATACCACCGCCGATTTTTCCCTGCTCGACATGGTGCGGTTTTCCCCCGATGCCATCGATGCCGCCTGCCAGGCGCTGCGCAGCGGCGCCCCCATCTACGCCGATTCCAACATGATCCGCTCCGGACTGTCGCTGGCGCGGCTGCAAAAAGTTTGCCCCACCTACCGGGCGGAATCGATCCTGTGCCACGTGGCCGATGCCGACATCGCCGACCAGGCCCGCCAAGCCAGGCTGCCGCGCTCGCTGTTCGCGGTACGCAAAGCAGAAAAGCAACTGCGCGGCGGTATCGCGGTATTCGGCAATGCGCCGGTCGCGCTGCTGGAACTCAACCGGCTGATCCAGGAAACCGGTCTGCGCCCGGCCCTGGTCATCGGCATGCCGGTAGGATTCGTCCACGTAGTGGAGAGCAAGCAGGAACTGATGGAGATGGGCGTGCCCTGCATCACCATCGAAGGACGCCGCGGCGGTTCGCCGCTGGCAGTCAGCGTGATACATGCCCTGTGTGAACTTGCAGTGCTGAGTGCTGAGTGCTGAGGATTATAGTTATATTTTCATAGGTTTCCAGGCTTTTTTGGGTTTTTATCAGTACTCAGAACTCGTTGCTCAGCACTGTATTTCCCTACCTCAACCCGAAAGGAGGTGATTGCATGAAGCAACAGCGCAAGGAAGTCATCGCCTACCGCAAATCCTGCGTGGCGAACGGAACCGGTCTTTCCCATTACATCTTGATGGACAAGAAGACCAAGTAAGTTTTCATCGAGAAACGCCCTATTTCTCAAATGAAAACAAAACCCCGCGGGGCGCTTCCGGGCGCTCCGCACCCTAAACGAATTATCCAGTTATAGACCGCTTATTTTGTGCGGAACGGATCACCATATCGCCCTTTGAGGAGACACTTCATGACCCAGACGAAAACTTTTGACAACAAGGCCAGCTCGCGCGGCATCCACTTCAACACCGGCAACGGCCCCAGCCTGCTGCCCATCAGCATCGATCATCCCGAGTACGTGGCGCTGCTCGATCCCGATGCAGCTTTCTGGTCCCTGATCCAGAAGGACAAACTGGGCGAGGCGCTGTGCAACGAGAGCACCTTCATGCAGCAGTTTCTCAGCCGCCGGGATGAATTCCTCGAAGAGATCGATGCGTTGCGCTTCGGCCTGAAACCGTCGGCGGTGTATTTCAACCCCACCGATCGCTGCAATCTCAACTGTTCCTACTGCTACATTCCGGAAGACATGCGCAGCGACGGCAAGACCATGACCCCGGACGAGTTGATCAAGGCCCTGGGTATCCTCAAGGAATACTTCAAAACCACCGTCCCCGAAGGACTCAAGCCGCAGATCATCTTCCACGGCGCCGAACCGATGATGGCTCGCGAGGCGGTATTTGCCGGCATCGACGCGTATCTGGACGATTTCCGGTTCGGCGTGCAGACCAACGGCACCCTGCTGGATGACGAAGCCATCGCGTTTCTCACCGAGCGCAACATCGGCATCGGCCTGTCCCTCGACAGTCACCTGGAAGAAATCTGCACCCGTACCCGTAAAACCTGGGAAGGCGACAGCGTCTACACCCACGTGGTGCGCGCCATGAACAAACTCAAGGGCTACGCCAATTTCAACGTTATCTGCACAGTAACCCAGGAGAATATGGACAAACTGGTGGAAATGGTGGATTTCTTCCATGAGCACGAGGTGCCGATCTGCATGCTCAACCAGGTGCGCTGCACCCGCCAGGGCGCGCGCGACATCAAGCCCCTCGATCATGAAATGGCCAGGTACTACCTCCAGGCCCTCGATCGCACCTACGAACTGTACGAAAAGACCGGCCGCAAGCTGGTGGTGGCCAACTTCGCCAACGTGCTGGTCAGCGTCGTGGCCCCGGCGGCCCGCCGCCTGATGTGCGACATCTCGCCCTGCGGCGGCGGTCGCTGCTTCTTCGCCCTGTCCGCATCCGGCGACATGTTCCCCTGCAGCGAATTCGTCGGCGTGGAGCGTTTCAAGGGCGGCAACTTGTACACCGACGATATCGAGGCGGTGCTGCAGAGCGAACCTTTCCGCGCCGTCACTGAACGCGTGGTGGAGAACATCGATCCCTGCAAAACCTGCGCAATCCGCCACTTCTGCGGTTCGCCCTGCCCGGCCGAAGCCCATGAGATGAACGGCGGACAGAACGTCCCCGGCGCTTTCTGCGAACTCTACGAAGAGCAGGTACGCTATGCCCTGCGGCTGATCGCCGACGGCAAGGAAGATACCTACCTGTGGGAAGATTGGGATGCGGACACCACGACCAGCATCGATCTGACTTCGTTGTAAGAGGCACACGCCAAAACCGGTGGGGCGCGCCTCACCAACACGCAGGATGTGCTGAGAAACGAAGTGCATCATTGGTGAGGTGGCTACCCCCGTGGAAAGTCCAAAACCGGTTATTGGTGTGCTCTTACGAGCAGCGCCGGTGTTGCTAACAGCTTCCTTCACCGGTCGCGAATCGCTTCCGATAGCAAGTGGAGCGGACGAAGATGCGCCGTTCCCAGATCGCAGGGGGGCCTACAAAACCCCGACTCTTCGCGCCAGTGGTGTCGGCGGCAGCCAAGGCCATTTCTTTGGGTACTTTCTT
>DIWZ01000016.1 GCA_002435955.1 Pelobacter sp. UBA6093 | reverse complement strand
TGCTTCAGGTAAAACAGGTACTCTTCGTCGGGGCAGTTTTCCGTTTCCAGGTAGTAGGCATCGGCTGCAGCCCATTTAAGCAGCGACAGGCTGGCCGCATTCAACATGGCGAACATTAACCGGATTTCCTGCGGCAACAGCGGGCCTGGTTTGTCGGTGCGACCGGTCCGCTTCTGATAGGCCTGCAAAAACAGTGCAGCTTTATGGAGCCAGAGGTTGCCATCCATGTTGCCTTCCCAGCAACTGCAGAAGTAGATGACCGCCAAGGCCACATCAAATACGCGCAGATCGAGGCAGGCACGATCAAAGTCGAACACTCCGATGACCCGGTTGAGATTGTATTTCTGGTTGCCGGGGTGGAATCGCCATGGATCCCGATAACGGGCAGCTCCGCAGTTTCCGTCAGTTGTTTGGATGTCTGTTGGCTGATGCGCAACATTTCCGGAAGGTTGTGCAGGAAGTATTTATCAAAGCAACTGTCCGCAGCCAGGTCGGCGCATCGCCGCAGATCTTCAGGCAAGCTCGCCAGGCGTTCAAGGATGGGCAGGTGGGGGGATGGCAGGGCCCCGGGGTCGAAGCCGGCCGAGGCACAGTGCAGTTCCGCCAGGCTTCTTCCCGAGTAGGCATATTCTTCGTCGCTCAGGTGGTTTGAGGTCCAGGAGTACTTGTCCTCGCCGCCGATGAATTCGAACATGGCGTAATACAATTCTTTCGTGCCATGCGGGGTTGGCGCAATCCGTCGCACGAAGTTCGCACCGTCCCTGGTGCGGATAAGTCGCGCCACCATGTGGCTGCCGCTGGCCACGATATGATCGATCAGGGCGTGTTCAAAGCAGATGTGCTCCACAGAGGTGTCCTGGCGGTAGATGCGCAGGAAATATTTTTTGAAACTGCTGCACCGTTGCGTTGTAACCGTAAAACTCAGATTGGTATAGCCGCCATACAGCTGCGCGACCTTTTGTACGTTGCCCAGATCATAATGATTCGCAACGACCCGGGTTGCCTGATCGATCAGCAGGATGCAGGACGGCGGTTGGGAAGGCTCGGCAAATTGGGGCAGTCCTCCGGGGCTTTTACCGTTTTTGCGTAATAACGGTCCTCCGCCCGGCATTAATCCGCCACCAGAACCCGAATGCCGAGGGCTTTGAGGTCGCGCAGGTATTCCTCAGGCAGTTTGTGGTCGACAATCAGCAGGTCGACCTTGTCGATGGGCGCCACCACAAGGTCGGCGACCCGGCCAAACGAGCTATGCGTGGCAAGTACGATCACCTGGCCCCTGGTCTGTTGAATCATGGCCCGCTCAAGGGCGGCCTCCGTGAAGGACGGGGTGGTGATGCCGTCACGGAAACTGATGCCGTCCGGAATCAGGAAGGCCTTTTTGGGATGGAGTTCCTGGATCATTTCCATGGTCAGCGGGCCTTCCATGGAGTGGGTTTCGGGGCGGTACTCTCCGCCGAGGAGGATCAATTCGGCCCTTTTGCCCCTGATTTCCTGAATGGCGCCCACGTTGTTGGTGTAGACGCGAACCGGCATGTCCGGATCGAGGTGTCGCAAAACATAAAGCGCCGTGGTGCCCGAATGCAGGAACAGGGTGTCGTGGGGTTCGATCAGGGATGCGGCTTTGCGGCCGATCTGATCCTTGATATCGGGCAGTTCCTTGAGCCGGGTTTCGTAAGGTTCCTCGTGAGTCATGCGCTCCTGGCGATAAATCGCGCCGCCGTAGGTGCGTTCGAGGAGTCCCTGCCGCTCCAGGGTTTCGAGGTCGCGGCGAATGGTCATCTCCGATACGCCCATCATGTCGCTCAATTCCGTTACCCGGATGGTAAGCCGCTCTCGCAACAGGTCACGGATGCGCATATGGCGTTCCGCAGGCATCAATGAGTCGATCGGGCCGGCCTTGGCGGTTTTATTATTGTCTTCAAGCATAGCGTGTTTGTTCGATCCTTTCCTTTTTTGTTGTTTTATATCATTTTGAACGGGCTCAGGGCAATGGAAGTTTTGCCCCGATTGGACATCCAACATCGTTTCCCGGCCGCACGGATGTACTCTTGCACGTCCGGGACTTTTCGAGAAAACGGGGCGAATTTGCAGTCGGCTCAAGGATAGTCCGACCGGCACTTGGCGCCATGTGGAGAATTCGGTTTGCGTATGATGGAGTTAACGATGAAGCATCGTTTGTGAAGTGGTCTGGCGATCCGTCAAGCACGGCAGTGGCAGCGGTTGAAACTTCGAGGAAAACACGGTTTTATGACTCGCCCCGGTGTTGTGCTGAAGGACTTGCCTGGCGGTGGGTAAGGTCGTGTGCATGCTGGGCTGAAAATGTTCTTTAATGCTCGAAATTAGTTTCAAAATAACACTTGACAACATAAACAAACATAATTTACAGTTTAATTGTTCATATGGACACGCAAGTTCCTTGAGGGCGACGGTCCTCGAAACCGCTGTCCGAGAAGGTGGTCGTTGGCTTTTAGCCTGTTCCGTCCGAACCACGCGGGTAGCAAGGGGCGCAAATGATGGAGTTGCCCTTTTCTGATTGAATTGCCCTTTTCCGGTGGCAGGTATCACTCTGAGGGTAGGACAAAACAACCATAATTATTGGAGACGGCATTATGGCTAACGGGGTGCAATCGGCAAGTATGGCCGGAACAGGGGTTTCGGCACGGCAAGTTTTTGAACAAAAGGAACTGGGGTTTGTCAAGCGTGGCCTTGCGACAGCCCTCGGTTCGGGTATGTTGTGGGGACTCGACGGCGTCATTCTCGGCATCGCGCTGGCGATGGCTCCTTTTACGGCAGGGGCTACCATGTATGCGGCTCCGCTGGCCGGTTCGGCCCTGCACGACGGATTTGCCGGTTTGTGGCTGGCCATCTACAATCTTTTCACCGGTCGCTGGAAAGACATCGGCCGCTCTCTGAAAACCTTTCCCGGTTTTATCGTCTGCGTGGCGGCTCTGCTCGGTGGTCCTATCGGCATGGGCGCCTACCTGCTCGGCATTAACTTTGCCGGCGCGGCATATGCCATGGGCATTTCAGCCGGTTACCCGGTTGTCGGCGCCATCATGGCCCGTCTGATTCTCAAAGAAAAAATCAGCCCTCGGGTTTGGGCCGGGATTCTCACCTGTGTGGCGGGTGCGGTAATTCTCGGTTATGTCCCACCCGAAGGTGGCACCATGCCGCACTTCTACCTCGGCATCGGTTGCTCCCTGCTGGCCGCTTTCGGCTGGGGTACGGAAGGCGTTCTGGCTACCTTCGGCATGGACATGGTCGATCCGGCCGTAGCCATCAACATCCGCGAGGCGACTTCTTGCGTGGTTTCAGTACTGGCAGTGCTGCCGTTTGTCGCCGGTCTGGCGGTTTTCGGTCAAGCTCTGATTACTCCCAACGTGGTATGGGTCATCGCCCTGGCAGGTCTGGCCGGGGGGTTCTCCTATCTGCTCTGGTACAAGGCCTTCAGTATGTGCGGTTGCAGTCGCTGTATGGCACTGAACATTACTTATGCCATCTGGGGCCTGGTGTTCTCCTACTTCCTGACCGACGTCGCCATCACCACCAACCTGGTTATCGGTGCCATCGTCATCACCATCGGCGCTATCATGGTCGTTGGCAATCCCAAAGAAATGATCAACCTGCGGGCGGAGGCTTAACATGGCAGCTGTACTTCCAATGCGTTTCCGGATTCTTCACTTCTTCTCCACTGTGAAGGAAGCATCAACCAAAGAGCTGATGAACGGCCTGCACTCCGAATACGGCAGCGAGGGGCAGTTCAATGAAAAGGTCATCAACGAACACCTCCTTTCCATGCGGGCAGGGGGGCTGATCGAAACCAACGACATCGAGCTGGATCAGGGCGGTAATCTCGTGGTCAACTATTCGATCACCGAATTCGGCCAGGGGCGACTCAAATACCTGCCCAAAGCCTGGAAAGCCTGAGCGGAAAATCAATGGCAAAAAAGCGTGATTGATGGTTGGCAAAGGTCACCAATCACCAATCACGCTTTTATCAGCAGTTGCGGATTTACAACGGCAAGGGGGCGCATGATGGACGAACAAGGAAAAACAACGGGTATGGTATTTGATATTCAAAAATACTCCATGCACGATGGCCCCGGCGTGAGGACGCTGGTTTTCCTTAAAGGCTGCCCGCTGCGTTGTAAATGGTGCTCCAATCCTGAAAGTATTTCCCCACAATACCAGGTGATGTGCCTGGCCGAGCAGTGTGTTTCCTGCGGATGGTGCATCGATGCCTGCCCCGCCGGCGTACACATAATGGCAGCCGTCGGCAACGGCCCGCCTCAACACCAGATCGATCGTGCGGCGACCTGCGTCGGCTGCGGTGTCTGCGCCGGAAGTTGCTCCGGCAAGGCGTTGCGCATCGCCGGTAAGGAAATGACTGTGGACGAAGTGATCAGCGTGGTCATGGAAGACCAGTTTTTCTATCTTACTTCCGGCGGCGGTATGACCCTCGGCGGGGGCGAGCCGACCTTTCAGCCCGCGTTTGCCGGCGCTATCCTGCGGCAGGTTCGCCTTAACGGCGTGCATACGGCGATGGAAACCTGCGGTCAATCCACGTGGGAAGTCTATCAGGAGCTGGCGCCCTGCACCGACCTGTTTCTCTACGACCTCAAGCTGATGGATGCCGATTTGCACAGGATGCATACCGGGGTCGGCAACGAGCGGATTCTGGATAATCTGACCCGCCTGCTGGAACTGGGAGCCAATGTGCTTGTGCGTATTCCGCTGGTCCCAGGGGTGAACGACGACCTGAAATCGCTGTCCGAAGCGCTGAGCTGGCTTGAAAAAGCATCGAAAACAGCCACAGGTCTCAAGGGGGTTGAGATTTTACCTTACCACCGCCTGGGACAAAGCAAATATCGCCAGCTCGATGAGGAATACCCTCTGGGGGATATGGCGGGGGTTACGGACGCCCAATTGGAAGAAATCGAAACCATTCTTTCGCAATTCAATCTACCGGCGCGTATCGTCAAAAATGGCTGATTGGCACCGGTCTTGCTGTATGCACCCCCGCGCACAGTGTGGCCAGGGCATGGGGCAGGGGTGGTTTGAAAAATCAAATTCCCCTCCGGCGCGTTAGTGCCAGCTTTACGCCAGCTATTTGTCCCTGATTCTCCTGAATCCAAAAACTTTTTAAATTCAACACTTCGGTGCGCAGTGGGTGGCGCCTGCACAGTGCTTGTGCGTTCGTTCCAAAATAAGTGGAACGATGGCTGTTTCTCTTCCAGGTGAGTCAGGCGGGCCTGGAAAGGGATTGCTGTGCTCGGCGTTTTTAGTAATTTATAGGTAGATGTTGATGATGGATCGTGTTATGTTTTTCACCTTGATTGCCTAATTTGTAGGCGTATCTGCAGGTGTTTTGGTTGTTATTTATACGCCTTTAATCCTGCTCGGAGCATGTGAGGTTTTTTTCACCTAAATGTTTCGAGCTTTTGCATGAGGTACCATCTTGGACAAGATCGATTGGACGGTCTGGTTACAGGCGGGCAATTTTCTGTTGTTGGTTCTGCTTCTGGAGCGGGTTTTGTACCGGCCGTTGCAGGCTATTCTGGATCAGCGCCAGGCCCGACAGGACAACGCTGTGCAACGCAGTCAGGAACTGGAGGCGCAGATCGCGCAGCAGCAACAGGCTTTTGATGCACAGCTATCGCAAGCCAAGCAGCAGGCGCAGCAGGCGCGCGCCGCGGAGTTGGAGCAGGCGAAAAAAGAACAGGCGCGCCTGATCAGCGAAGCGCACGAGGCGGCAGTGACTACCCTTGAGCAGGTGCGCCGGGATGTTGCCGATCAGCATGCCGTCGAAGCCGACCGGTTGCCAGGTTATGCTGCGCGCCTGGGCGACGAAGTGGCTGCGCGGCTGTTGGGGAGGCCGTTGTGACGATTACCCGACGCTGGATGCGGATAGTAGGCCTGAACGCACTGGTGCTACTCATGGCAGGTAGCGCTCTGGCCAGCGAAGCGGACGGCCATGGTGGTGGTCTGCTCAAGGATTTTCTTTACCGTGTGCTCGACTTCGGCGTTACCTTCGGGGCGCTGTATTTCCTGTTGCGCGGACCGTTCAAACGGGCTCTGGGTGCGCGTCGGCAACGCGTGGTCGACGAACTTGAACAGGCTCGCCAGATGCAGGCCAGCGCCGAGAGACAGTTTGCCGCCGTCCAGAAACAGCTGGCCGACGCCGATGCACAGATCGCCCGGCTTTCGGCCGAGTTGCAGGGCGAAAGCGCCATGCAGTGCCGACGCATTGAAGAACAAGCGCAAAAACTGACTGCGGAGATTCGTGCCGAAGCCGCCCGCAGCGCCGAGCGCGAAATCGCCGAGGCCCGCAAGCAGCTGCACCAGGAAGCTGTGCGGCTGGCCATGCAGTTGGCCGAGCAGCGCCTGCAACAGCAGCTCGCCCCTGAAGACCAGGCGCGGCTGATTGACGAATACCTCCGCAAGGCAGGGGAGTCAAAGTGAAAAATACCGCGATATCAAAAAGATACGCCAAAGCATTGGTGAATCTGGCGGCCCGTGACGGGCAGCTGGAGGCCATCTATTTGCAACTGCAGCAGTTGCAGCAGGCGTTTGCTTGCGAGCCGCGTCTGTTACCATTGCTGAGCAGCCCGACTTTGGCCGCCGATAAAAAAACCGGTCTTCTGAACGGGCTGAGCAGTTACCTGCAGCTGGGCACGATATTGCGCAATCTGCTGGGACTGTTGCAGCAGCGTCAGCGGCTCGAATATTTCGACGACCTGGTTGCGGCCTACCGCGAACAGACGGATGCGCGCCTGGGGATCGTGCGCGCGCAGATCTACAGCGCGCTACCGTTGGATACGACCCAGCAACAGGCCATCACCGCGCAACTGGAACAGTGCTTCGGCAAGCAGGCGGTGCTGGAACTGGCCGTCGATCCGGAGCTTTTGGGCGGCGTGCGCATAGAAGTCGCCGGGCAGGTGCTGGACGGAACTCTCCGGTCCGGACTGCGGCGGATGGCGAGATATCTCAATAAAGGGTGAAAGACGTTATGGACATCAGAGCAGAAGAAATCTGCGCCATCATCGAGCAGCAGATCGAAAACTTCGACCGCGAAATCGAAATCAGCGAAATGGGCACCATCCTCTCCGTCGGTGACGGCATCGCCCGCATCCACGGCCTGAACCTGGCCATGGCCGGCGAACTGCTGGAATTCCCCGGCGACGTTATCGGCATGGTGCTCAACCTCGAGGAAGATAATGTCGGCGCCGCCATTTTGGGCGACACCCATCATATCAAGGAAGGCGACACCGTACGACGTACCGGTCGCATCGTCGAAGTGCCTGTGGGCGAAGCGCTCATCGGGCGGGTGGTCAACGGCATCGGCCAGCCCATCGACGGTCGCGGCGAACTTGTGGGCGCACAGCCGCGCCAGGTGGAAGTCAAGGCCCCTGGTATCGTCACCCGCAAATCGGTCAATCAGCCTGTGCAGACCGGCCTTAAAGCCATCGATGCCCTGGTGCCCATCGGCCGAGGCCAGCGAGAATTGATCATTGGCGATCGGCAGACCGGCAAGACCGCGTTGGCCATCGACACCATTATCAATCAAAAAGGCCAGGACATGATCTGCATCTACGTCGCCATCGGCCAGAAACAGTCGACGGTGGCGCAGGTGGTGGACAAGCTCAAGCAGCATGACGCCATGGACTACACCATCATCGTATCCGCCGGCGCCAGCGAGCCTGCACCGATGCAGTTCATGGCCCCCTATGCCGGGGTGACCATGGGCGAATTCTTCCGCGACAGCGGCCGCCATGCCCTGATCGTGTACGACGATCTGTCCAAACACGCCGTTGCTTACCGGCAGCTGTCCTTGTTGCTGCGGCGTCCGCCCGGCCGCGAAGCCTTCCCCGGCGACGTCTTCTACCTGCACAGCCGCCTGCTGGAGCGAGCCGCCAAACTCAACGACGAACTCGGCGGCGGCAGCCTCACCGCCCTGCCGATCATCGAGACCCAGGCCGGGGACTTGTCCGCCTACATCCCGACCAACGTCATCTCCATTACCGACGGACAGATCTTCCTGGAGGCGGACTTGTTCTACTCCGGGGTACGGCCCGCCATCAACGTCGGCCTGTCGGTGTCGCGCGTCGGCGGCAGCGCCCAGGTCAAGGCCATGAAACAGGTGGCCGGCACGTTGCGTCTGTCCTTGGCCCAGTATCGCGAGATGGCCGCTTTCGCCCAGTTCGGTTCCGACCTCGACGCCGCCACCCAGCGTCAGCTGGCACGCGGTGCGCGGCTGGTGGAAATCCTCAAGCAGCCCCAGTACCGACCGCTGCCGGTGGAAAAGCAGATCATGCTCATCTATGCCGCCAACAACGGTTATGTCGACGATTACCCCGTGGGTGCCCTGCGGCGCTACGAGGATGAATTGTACGTCTATCTGGAGCACAGCGAAGCCGCCCTGCTCAAGGATCTGGCCGAGAAGCAAGCCATCGACAGCGACCTCGACGGTCGCATCAAAGCCGCCCTGACCAAGTTCGGCGAGCAGTTCACGGTTTAATCGAGTGCTGAGTGCTGAGTGCTACTACTGACAACGGACCACTGACCACGGACCACTGACAACGGACAAACCGAATGGCCAACCTGAAAGACATAAAAAAGCGCATCATCTCGGTGAAAAGCACCCAGCAGATCACCAAAGCTATGAAAATGGTGGCGGCGGCGCGGTTTCGCAAGGCCCAGCAGGCCATCGAAGCGGCGCGTCCGTATGCTGACAAGATGCAGCAGGTGCTGGCTTCCCTGGCGTTGCGCGAGGCTCCCGAGGTGCATCCGCTTTTGCAGCAACACGACCGGCGTGGCCGGGCGCGGGTACTGGTGCTCAGCTCCGATCGCGGGTTGTGCGCCGGCTTCAACCTCAATGTGGCCAAGGCCGCCGAGCAGTTCATCCGCAACAACGCCGATGGTTTCGACAGCTATGAGGTAGTGGTCATCGGCCGCAAGGGGCGTGAGCAGCTCAAAGTCCGCGGCCTGATCGCCGACAAGGTTTATGAAGACCTTGCCGCCGGCGCCACCTACGCCACCGCCTCGCTCATCGGCCAGGAGGTGGTGGAAGGTTACGAACAAGGCGCGGTGGATGCCGTATATCTGGTGTACAACGCTTTTTTCAGCGCCATTCGCCAGGAGGTCACCATCGATCGGTTGCTGCCCATCACCCCAGCGGAAGCGACGCCCGAGGTATTGCCCGTGCAGCCCTTGTACGAGCCGTCGCGCAGTGAGGTGCTGTCCTCTATTTTGCCCAAGCACGTCGAAGTGCAGATTTACCGCGCGTTTCTGGAATCGCTGGCCTCCGAGCACGGCGCGCGCATGAGCGCCATGGACAGTGCCAGCAAAAACGCCGCCGAAATGATCGACCGACTCACCCTGCAGTACAACCGGGTGCGTCAGGCAGTCATCACCACCGAACTGGTGGAAATCATCTCGGGGGCATCGTCCGTTCAGTAGATATTCAGGCGCAGCCCACAGGGCCCGCGCAACCGATACGAGGAAGGCATATCATGAGCAACGGTAGAATCACCCAAGTCATCGGCCCGGTTATCGACGTCGAATTCGAAGCCGGACAACTCCCCGAGATTTTTTTCGCCCTCAAAGTCAGCAACCCCAGTCTCGGCGACGAGCCCTGGAACCTGGTGGCCGAAGTCGCCCAGCATCTGGGGGAAAACACCGTGCGCGCCATCGCCATGGACTCCACCGACGGTCTGGTGCGCGGCCAGGAAGTGCTCAACACCGGCCGCCAGATCAGCGTGCCGGTGGGGCGCAGCACCCTGGGACGCATCATCAACGTCATCGGCGAGCCGGTGGATGAACAGGGCCCGGTCAATGCGGACACTACCTGGGAGATCCACCGCCCCACCCCCGAATTTGTGGATCAGTCGACCAAGGTTGAAGCTTTCGAAACCGGCATCAAAGTCGTCGACCTGCTGGCACCTTACTCCCGCGGCGGCAAGATCGGTCTGTTCGGCGGTGCCGGGGTTGGCAAGACCGTGCTGATCATGGAGCTGATCCACAATATCGCCAAACAGCACGGCGGTTTCTCGGTGTTCGCCGGGGTTGGCGAGCGCACCCGCGAAGGCAACGACCTGTGGCACGAAATGAAGGAATCCGGGGTGTTGGATAAAACCGCCCTGGTCTACGGACAGATGAACGAACCCCCTGGTGCGCGTGCCCGCGTGGCGCTGTCGGCGCTGACCGTGGCCGAGTATTTCCGCGA
>DIWZ01000013.1:81047-88364 GCA_002435955.1 Pelobacter sp. UBA6093 | reverse complement strand
CTCAGGGTTTCTGCCCGGTAATGCGGAATAGCGCCTCGAGATATTTGTCCGAGGTTTTAAGCACGATATCGTCGGGAAGGGTCGGGGCCGGAGCTTTTTTGTTCCAATCCAGGGTTTCCAGGTAATCGCGCAGGAATTGTTTGTCGAAACTCGGCTGGGAGCCCCCCTGGCGGTACTGATCCTGGGGCCAGAACCGTGAGGAATCGGGGGTCAATGCCTCGTCGATCCACATCAGGCGACCGTCTCTAAGACCGAATTCGAATTTGGTGTCGGCAACAATGATGCCTTTGGCGGACATGGCGTCCCGCGCTCGGCCATAAATGGCCAGAGCCACCTCCCGAACCTGTCTGGCGAGTTCCTCACCACAGAGTTCGACAGCCTGGTCAAAGGAGATATTCTCATCGTGGGCACCGAGCTCAGCCTTGGTTGATGGGGTAAAGATCGGCTCGGGCAGTTTCTGACTTTCAACCATGCCGGACGGCAGCGCAATACCGCATACCGTACCCTGGTTGCGATACTCTTTCCAACCCGAGCCGGCCAGGTAGCCGCGCACAATACATTCGATGGGCAATGGGCTGGCCTTGCGCACCAGCATGCTGCGACCCTCAAGTTGCTCCCTGTAAGGGTGAGTTTCGCTGGGAAAATCGCTTACATCAGTAGAAACCAGATGATTTGGGACTATGTCAGCAAAGGTATCAAACCAGAATTTGGAAATCTGGGTCAAAACAAACCCCTTGTAAGGGATCCCTTCGTTCATCACCACGTCAAACGCGGAAATGCGATCGCTGGTAACAATTAACAGGTGCTCGCCAAGATCGTAAATGTCGCGCACCTTGCCTTGATTGACCAGTTTGAGGCCGGGGAAATTTGTCTGCAGTACAATCGGTATCATATTGCTTTTTCACCTTCCAGAATATTTTGCAAGGATGGGTCGATCTTGATTTTAGCTTGACTCTTGAGGGTTTCAAGAAGATCCACCAACAACTTCTCCTGCTTACCGGCCAACAGGGAAGCACGCAGTTCCTCACGGGTCACATCGGTTAATTGCGCAGGGTCAGCGTCCTGGCGATGGATCAGGGTTGCCACCACAAAACGATCGTCTACAACAAAAACCTCTCCAGCCACCGGTGCTTTCATGGTCAAGGCGAATGCCGCCTTGGACAAGGCTTGGGAATTCCCGATACGCGGGATGAAATCGCCGTAGGAGCGCGGGAAAAAGCCGGTTTCACCTATTTCGAGCTTTTCCTTACGAGCCACATCGACCAGATTTTTTCCAGCCTTGAGTTCGGCCATTATTCTTTCCGCAGCCTGTCGTGCCAACCCGACACTTTCCTGGCGGCGATAGGCTTGCTCCACCTCGAAACGCACAGCGGCGAGCTCCGGCACAAAGCTGGCGTGACGCTCTTTGACGACAAAGGTAATCACGCCCTGGTCCCGCACCATAGGCCGGGCCAGTTCACCTTCTTTAAGGGCAAATGCTGCAGCGGTGATCTCGTCATCGCTACCCAGCCCGTCGATTACATCGCCATGACCGAACAGTGCAGTTTCGCGAACCTCCAGACCATTAGCCAGCGCGGCCGCGTCGATATTGCCATCTTTTCGATGAGCACTGAAAGCTTCCATGGCCTTGTCGAGCGCCATCTGGCGGGCCAGTTCATTACGAAGGCTGGTACGCACTTCGTTACGAACATCGTTCAGCGGCTTGATTTCCGCCTTGATGTACCCTTCGCCCTTGATGATGTGATAACCCAGAGGGGTCTCGACGATATCGCTGATCTGCCCGGGTTTCAGGTCAAACGCCACATTCTCGAAATCAGGCACCATGGTACCGCGGACAAAATAACCAAGTTCACCACCCTTGACGGCACTGCCGGCATCGTCTGAATGGGTACGTGCGAGTTCGGCGAAGTCCTTGCCGGACTTGGCCATGTCGAGCACCTTTTCGGCCAGTTCACGCTTTTTTCGGCGGCCATCCTCATCGAGAGCCGCAGTGGTACGAATTAGAATGTGAGAGGATTTGACCTGCTCGGCAATCCAGAACCGGTCCTTGTGCTTTTCGTAGTAGTTCTCGATGGCTGCTTCATCGAGGGTTACACCTTTTGCGAAATAATCGGGCTCGAACCGCAGGTACCGCAGAGCGAGTTTAGCAGGTTTCCGAAAATTCTCGCGATGCTCCAGATAATACTTCTGCAGCGCCTTGTCGGTGACCGCGACTTTGCTCTCGTAAGCTCCGGCGGCCAGTTTCACATAGGCCAGATTGATCTTTTCGTTACGGTTGCGAAATTCCTGTTCAACATCCTGATCGGTAACCTCGGCCTGCTGCTTGATTGCCTCAATCACCTTGGTGATCTGCAGCTGCTCGCGCATATTTCGTTCAAAGACCTTGGAGGTAAGATGCTGATATTGAAGAACCTGCTCATAGAGCTTCCGATCGAACTGCCCCTCCTTCTGGAATACGGGGATATCGGCAATGGCCTGACGCAATTCGTCTTTGCTGACCTTGAGCTTGCGCCTGTCGGCCTCCTGCAGCAACAGTACCCGGCTGACCAACTGGTCGTAGGCCTGATGGTTCAGTTGCAGTTGTTTTTCGATTTCCGGAGGCAGGCTGCGACCGAAACGCTGCTCCATCTCCTGGCGCAGATTCTGGTAAGTCGTCTGGAAGTCCTCGTAACCGATAGCGTCCCCGTTCACATGAACAACAGCATTATCCGTACCGCCAGGGCCACTGTCACCCTTTCCCCAGACCAGAAAAATGGTTCCTATAAACGCGGCTATAATCGTCCAGAAAACGATTTTGACAAGTACTGACCGCTGCTTTTTCCGAATCAGGTCCAGCATATTAGCGGGCTCCTTTACATGAAGGTTGCAGATAAGCAAAAATAAAGGCAAATGTTAGACAATCGGCCTCTGAATTGCAACTGATTTCTCCTTTTGTCTCTTGAAATACCCTTGGCTTTTTGCTAGTGTGAAGCTCATTTTTCAGGCAGCTGCCGCACCGTCCCAATGCCGGGACGGGCGAAAGGAGAACCCCGCCATTATGTTCAACCTTATTGATTCCATCTTCGGTTTATTTTCAAACGACCTGGCGATCGACCTGGGCACGGCCAACACCCTGGTTTACCTCAAAGGGAAGGGTATCGTAGTCAGCGAACCTTCCGTTGTTGCGGTACAAAGAGACAGCATGGGGCAGCAAAAGGTCCTGGCGGTGGGCATGGAAGCAAAAAAAATGCTGGGCCGCACACCCGGCAGCATCGTTGCCATCCGGCCCATGAAAGACGGGGTCATCGCTGACTTTGATATTACCGAAAAAATGCTGCGCTATTTTATCCAGAAGGTTCATAATCGCAAGACGCTGGTACGGCCGCGAATCGTTATCTGCGTACCGTCCGGCATTACCCAGGTCGAAAAACGTGCCGTGAAAGAATCGGCGGAATCGGCCGGGGCACGTGAGGTCTACCTTATTGAAGAACCGATGGCAGCCGCCATCGGCGCCGGGCTGCCCATTACCGAGGCCTCGGGTAACATGATTGTCGACATCGGCGGCGGCACCACCGAGGTAGCGGTCATCTCCCTGGCCGGTGTGGTCTACGCAAAAAGCGTGCGGGTCGGTGGCGACAAGCTGGACGAAGCGATCGTGCAGCACCTCAAACGCAAATACAACCTGCTGATTGGCGAACGCACCGCCGAGCAAATTAAAATTGAAATCGGCAGTGCCTACCCTGACGATGAAGTGCGCACCATGGAAGTCAAAGGACGCGATCTGGTGTCCGGCATCCCAAAAACCCTGGAGATCAATTCGAACGAAATCCGCGAGGCCCTGACCGAGACGGTCAATGCCATCGTTGAAGCGGTGCGTATCGCCTTGGAGCGCACGCCGCCGGAACTGGCCGCCGATATTGTCGATAAGGGGATCGTTCTCGCCGGTGGTGGTGCCTATCTTCGTAATCTTGACGTGCTGTTACGGGATGAAACAGGGTTACCGGTGGTTATCGCCGAAGACCCGCTTTCCTGTGTGGCTCTCGGGTCCGGCAAGGTTCTGGATGAACTGGACCTGTTGCGTCGTGTAACGATCTCCTCCTGACCGTCCACGCAGGGCAACATAGCATTTTCGGCAAAAGAGGGCGCATCGCCCTCTTTTGCATTACGATTCAGGGCATTGCATGCTGGAGTTGATCCGAAAATACCGCACCCCCCTGCTGGTCGTCTTTCTGGTAGTGACTGCCCTGCTGATCTATTCTTCACGCCTGCGCAAACAGCTCGAAACCACCCTGTTTGAGAGAGCCATCCTGCAGCTTGCCAGCCCCTTTCAGCGCGGCTTTGATACTTCCACAGGCGCCACAAACGATCTGTGGCGGCATTACCTGTGGCTCATCGATACCAGTCGGGATAACGACCGTTTGCTTGGCGAGAATCGTCAGCTACGCGCCAGGCTCGATGAAGTACGCGAGATACAACTGGAAAACCAACGTCTCAGTGCGCTTCTTGCCCTGCACGAGCAGATGGAAATGCCGACCTTGCCCGCCCGCGTCATTGCCGAAGATGCCACCAGCTTGTTTCAAACCGTGATCATTAACCGGGGTCGGGAAGATGGTCTGCGTGAGGGTTTGCCGGTGATAGTTCCGGAAGGGGTAGTTGGACGTATTATTCGCTGTTCCGGCCGGCAGTCGCGCGTTCTGCTTGCAACCGATGCCTCCTCCGCTATGGCCGTCCTGGTGCAGCGAAGTCGAGCCAGGGGGATCTGCCGGGGACGCGGCCAGGTCCTGAATCTCGACTTTTCTCTGTCCAAGGAAGACATCATCACCGGTGATCGCATCATCACCTCCGGAAACGGCGGCATTTTCCCCAAAGGATTGACGGTCGGCACGGTCAGCCTTATCCAGACAAACGAACTCGACCTGTTCCAGACCGTTGTCGTAACACCCGCCGTCAACTTCTCCCGCCTGGAAGAAGTATTGGTACTGCTGGAAAACAGTCCATGAGGTCGATGTTCATCTACCTGATACTCGGCCTTATCCTGGCGGTCGCCGAGACCCTGATGCCCGAGGCGCTGCCCGTCAAGCCCAACCTGCTGTTGCTGCTGGTGCTGACCCTGGGACTGCGGGAAAAAATTGTGTTTGGCGGTCCGGCTGCCTGGCTGTTGGGCTGTCTGCAGGACAGTCTGTCCGGGTCCAGCCTGGGACTTTTCGGGTTAGTCTATCTGATACTGTATCTGAGCCTGAGGAGCATTGCCGGTCACCTCAACAGTGAAAGTCCGATGCTGTTGTTGTTTCTGGTGTTTTCCGGCACCCTTTTGCAGGGATTGATATTAATTTTCACCATGGGTTTCCTGTCCGAACACGGCACATACTGGCGCCAGATTCTCCTCGGCATGCCCGGACAACTGTTGATCAACCTGCTTGCGGGATGGCTTTTTCTGCATTTCTCAAAGTGGTTGCGCCGATATCGCCGACACCTGGTAGGAGGGCGTCTCTTTTGAACCACGACTTCCCGACCGACTGGCCGTCACCCTATTCCCGCAAACGTTTCGCGCTCGCTTCCCTGGCCGCGGCCATTATTTTCGTGCTACTTTTGTTGCGCCTTTGGCAACTGCAGATTATCAACGACGACCATTACCGCACCCTGTCAGAGAAAAACCGTACGCGCTACATCCCCATCACGGCACAACGCGGCCGCATTTTCGATCGCGATGGAATTCTGCTGGCCGACAACAGACCGGCCTTTGATGTCGCTGTTTTGCGTCAGGAAGTAGACAACCCGGACATGCTGCTGGAACGGCTGTCCGGATTTTTAGCCGTCGACCAGGAAGAATTACTGAAACGCTGGGATGCCGGCAAGCGACTCCCCCGCTACCGTCCTGTCCCGCTGGCTTGGGACGTTGATCGCGATACCCTGGAAAAAATTCTGGAAAATGCTGTCGACCTGCCAGGCATTTTAATGGAAACCCGGCCGGTGCGATCCTTCCCCCTGGGGCCGCTTGCTCCTCACCTGCTTGGCTACCTGGGCGAAATTACGGAAAAAGATCTGAGCCTGCCGGAATTCGCAGGCTATCGGCCTGGGGACGTGGTCGGCAAAGCCGGTCTTGAACGGAAGATGGAACACATTTTATCCGGGGTCGATGGCGAGCGCCGGGTTGAAGTCGACGTTCAGGGCAAAACCATGCGTATCCTCAAAACCCAGGATCCGCAACCGGGAAACAAACTGGTCTTGACCCTCCAGACTTCCCTGCAGCAGGTTGCCGAAAATGCCTTTAACGGCCAGGCTGGAGCAGCGGTGGTGCTGGATGTTCATACCGGTGAAATCCTTGCCATAACCAGTCAACCAACTTTCGACCCCGCTCAATTCGCCCGAGGATTGACTACTAAAGAATGGCAGGAACTACAAAACAACCCGCTTAAACCTTTACAGAACCGGGCCATCAGCGGACAATACCCGCCGGGTTCTATTTTTAAAATCGTCACAGCCCTGGCCGCCCTCAAAGCCGGGGTCGCCACCGCGAGCACCAGCGTCGTATGCAGAGGTTCACACAAAGAAGGCAACCATACCTTTCGCTGCTGGAAACGTGGCGGACATGGGACTACCGACCTGCACAAAGCCCTTAAAGAAAGTTGCGACGTCTGGTTCTACAAAGTTTCCCTCGAGGTCGGCATCGACCGGATTGCGGCCATGGCGAGGGAACTCGGCTTGGGGCAGGCCCTTGGGCTACCAATGGAAATGGAAAAAGACGGCTTGATTCCCGACCGCGCCTGGAAGAAGAAACGTTACGGCACCAGCTGGTATCGCGGAGAGACCCTGAATGCGGCCATCGGACAAGGCTATATCCTGACCACCCCGCTGCAACTGGCTACCATGACGGCGGCCGTCGCCAACGGCGGAACGGTATTTCGCCCCCATATCATCAAGAGCATCGAAGATTCCCTTGACCGGACCGTGCGGAACACCAAGCCTGAAATCCTCAATCGCGTCCCATTGTCGGCCTCACATCTGGCTGCGGTCCACAAAGGGCTGGAAGCCGTGGTCAACGAACCGGGAGGAACTGCCTGGGCAAGCCGCCTTGAAGAGGTAACCTTTGCTGGCAAAACCGGCACCGCCCAGGTAGTCAAACTCCACGAGCGAATCAAGGATGAAAATCTCATCCCTTACCGTTTTCGCGATCATGCCCTGTTCTCTGCCTATGCTCCGGCCCAGAACCCTGAAATCGCCGTGGCGGTAGTGGTGGAACACGGCAGTCATGGCGGCAGCGCTGCCGCCCCCATCGCCAAAGCCATCATCGCGAACTATTTCGGGCTGGACAAGCAGCCTGGCACACCGCAGCCTGGC
>DIWZ01000013.1:45707-80992 GCA_002435955.1 Pelobacter sp. UBA6093 | reverse complement strand
ACCGCAGCCAGTCGCACCGCAGCCTGGCACACCTGGGTCTGTTATCCCGCAACCTGTTACCAGCGAGTGAGCTTCATGTTTGACCGCCGCCTTCTCACACATTTCGATTGGGGTCTGTTCCTGCTGGTCCTGATGATCGCGAGCCTGGGTATTCTCAATCTGGTCAGTGTTACTTCGTCCTGGGCATCCCCGGTCGCGCCTTTTTCCCTGAAACAGCTTTCCTGGCTCGGGGGCGGAATGGTGCTTATCTCGGTCATCTGTGCCATCGACTACCGACGCCTGGAACATCTGGCCTTTATTCTCTACATCGTCAATCTTCTGCTTCTGCTTCTGGTGCTGCTCGTCGGCCGCACATCCATGGGAGCCACACGCTGGCTTGACCTTAAATTTTTCAATCTGCAACCCAGCGAGCTGATGAAAATTGTCATCATTATCACGCTGGCATTTATCTTCAGCCGCCGCGATCAGCCACAGGGAGCTTCTTCCCGCGAGTTGTGGCTGCCCTTTACCCTGTTGGCACTGCCGGCTTTGTTGGTTATGAAACAACCGGACCTCGGCACCGCCATGATTGTTCTGATGATCGGGGTAGCCATGGCACTGTTTGCGGGCATACGCCCTGCCACCCTGGCAGGACTCGGTCTGTTGGCTGGAAGCGCCGCCACAGGGGGCTGGTTTTTACTGCACGATTATCAAAAACAGCGCATCATGACTTTTCTCAATCCGGAAAGCGATCCTCTGGGGTCAGGCTATCATATCATCCAGTCCAAAATAGCTGTCGGCAGTGGAGGTTTCTGGGGCAAAGGCTTCATGCAGGGCACCCAGTCGCAATTGTCTTTTCTCCCCGAGCGCCACACGGATTTTGCATTCTCCGTGTTTGCCGAAGAATGGGGATTTGCCGGCTGTCTTGTACTGCTGGCATTATTCCTGCTGCTTGTAATCTGGGGACTTAATATTTCACGCCATGCCTCAACGCGCTTTGGCATGTTCCTGGCCTTTGGTGTCAGCGCCATGCTGTTTTTTCATATTGTCATCAACCTGGGTATGGTCATCGGCCTGTTGCCGGTCGTTGGCGTCCCCCTGCCGCTCTTTTCCTACGGTGGCACCAGCATGATTACCACCATGTCCGGGATTGGACTGCTGCTCAACATCAGCATGCGGCGTTTCAAGTTCTAACGGAAAATGGTTGACGGATACCATACAGACCGCTAACCTTTCTGCCATTGCAAAAATCCAGAGGATGACTAAGCCATGAATTCCACGCCATTGCCTGCCGCATCATTCACCGAATGGGCTCAATCAGACCCGGATTTGGTCTGCGCTCTGGCGGCCGTCCAGGACCTCCCGGCCATGACCGACATTGTCTGTGACTTTCTCATCGCCTCAGAAGATCCCGACTGGAGCGCCAAAAGCATTGCCCAGGTCATCGCCAGAGACCCCGTGGTAGCTGCCGGCGTTCTCAAGGTGGCCAATAGCTCCTACTACAGCTTCCAGCGCCAGATCAGCAATCTGGAAGGCGCGGTTTCGATGCTGGGGCTGTCCACCATTAAAAGCCTGGTATTGGCCGCCGGCGTCAAGAACATGAACAAGCGTTTCGGCCTGATCGAAAAACTGCTGCTGGAAGATGCCATCGGTTGTGCACTCTGCTCCCGTGAAATCGCCAGAAAAACCCGCCGCTACGATCCGGAAGAAGCCTTTCTCGGCGGGCTGCTGCGACATATCGGTAAAATAGCCATGAACAACCTCGACAGCGAAAAGTATTCGCAACTGGTTCAGGGGGTTTACAATGGCGAAGGGGAACTCAGCGTTCTCGAACACAAGCATTTCCCTTACAGCCATGCCGCTATCGGAGCCGCCTTGCTGTACCAATGGAATCTTTCTCCCCATCTGGTCGCCAGCACCCTTTACCACAACGATCCTCTCTCTGCCGAAAAGATTGGGGAACAGGCCTGTACCCTTTCCACCCTGGTCAACCTGGGAGGCAGCTTCTGCATGCACCTTGGCTTTGGCCAGCGCGTTCCCAGCGAAGATTTAAATATTGCCGACCATCCCTGCACCGAGGCCCTCGGGCTCGAAGCAGAAGATATCAACGATATTCTGCAGAACATTCCCGAAGCCTTCGACCAGGCCTGCGAATCTTTCATGGGCAACGGCTGATTCAGGCAAGAGTCAGTCACTTTTGCGCACAATATTGTTTTAAGGGCACCGGAACATCCGGTGCCCTTTTTGTTTTGCCCCATAAAAGCAAAAAGGCAGGTCGACCCCCTTTTACTTGGGACATATTACGTCACACCATGGCAGCAAGCTGGTTTTCATCCGGGAACGGCCTTTTCCCCATATGAAAACTACACCGTGTCCATCCATAGTTTCCGGATGGACACAAGCTGGTAGCACCAAAAAGGGAGGTGCCCATGTTTGAATTGCTGCTGCTGATCGGATTTCTGTACGCCGGGTTTTTCCCGCCGACGCCTGCGCCGGCCAAACCCGAACCACCTCACCAAAAAGAACATTACGGCAGATCCTGGTTGAAACCAAAAAAACTTGTGAAAAAAAACAATAATTGTTAGCCTTAAATAATTAATCATGAGTAGTCACCCGGACTCGTCGTGCCGATCGATGCCCGCCAACCACCGTACATTCGAGATGCTCGTCTTATCATGATCAATCTGCCGTTTCTGACAGCCGCTTATGGTGCGGGATTGCTGTTGACCCTGGCGATCCCGGCCCCTGCATGGCACCTGGTTCTGCCGGTTGTGCTGGCGACTGCCTGGCTGTTGTTGCAACACACCAAGGGTGCGGTCTGGTTGCTGGGTTTGCTGATGTTGACCTGCGGTTATTCCAACTACTCGCTGCAGAGCATCCCGCCAGTTAAAGCGACCGTTTTACAATCCCTTCCCGAAACCACACCGCATACGTTTCACGGCCGGCTCCTGCAGATTAAATCCCGTCCGGACGGTGGCAAACAGCTTGATCTCCGGATTCACCATGTTGTGCGCGATCGACAGCCCATTGCAGCGCCGGGCAGTATGCGCCTGCACATAGAAAAATCAGAACGCCTTTTCATACGAGGGGATGAACTGGCGGTACGTACCCGCATGCGCACCCCCCAACGGTTCGGCACCCCCGGGGAATTCGACTATCCGCGTCACCTTGCCGCAAACGGCCTGCAATTTACCGCTTTTTTGCCGGATGATGCCGGCATTGCGCGGCTGCGACATGCCACCCCTTCCCCTCTGGACAAGCTGCGTGCTCGCGTGGGGAAACTCATCGATTGTTCCGTGCCCGCCGATGACCAGGCCGCCCTGGTGCGAGCCCTGGTCATCGGCGACAAAGACATGCTGGGCGAACACCAGCGCTGGCGTCTGGCCGGCCTGGGGCTGTCCCACCTGTTTTCCATTTCCGGATTTCACCTCAGCTTGGTCGCCATGTTCTGTTATTTTGCGCTGTTGGCGATCATGCGTCGCAGCGAATACCTGTTGCTGCTTGTGCCACCTCGCCGCTTGCTGCCCGGCTTGCTGGTGCCAGCACTGTGGTGTTACCTGCAAATTACCGGGCAGGCTCT
The DNA here is from genome assembly GCA_002435955.1 of Pelobacter sp. UBA6093. Classification (GTDB taxonomy): domain Bacteria; phylum Desulfobacterota; class Desulfuromonadia; order Desulfuromonadales; family Syntrophotaleaceae; genus Syntrophotalea. The sequence goes on along the minus strand of DIWZ01000013.1, from coordinate 77,433 downwards.
GCCGGCCATGCGCGCCTGGCTGGCCGCCGCAATAGTGGCGGGATTGCTATGGATGCGGCGCTATTGTAACCCCGTGCAGGCCGCCCTGGCTATTGCCTTTGCCATTCTCGTGGCAGTCCCCATGAGCCTGTTCATGCCATCATTTCAGCTATCTTTCGCCGGAGTTTTCGGCATCCTGATTTTTCTGCCACGCTGGAGCCGAAAACTGCCGGTCATGCCCGGATTTTGGCATCGGCTCACCCAGCTTTGCCTGGTCACCCTCGCCGCCGGCCTCACCACCGGCCCCATAGTTCTGTGGCAATTCCACCTGGTCGCCCCCGCCGGAGTGCTGGCCAACCTGTGGGCGGTTCCCCTGATCGGCGGTGTGGGGATCCCCACCGGACTGGCCGGTCTGCTTTTGACTCCGGTGTGGCAGGATGGCGCCGCACTGTGCTTTCGCCTCACGGCAGAGGTGGTAGGTCGGACCCTGAAGCTTTCGGAAGTCGTAATAGACTTCCCGCTCCTGGCGCCTCGCCACCTGTATCTGCCGACATCATCGTTAATCTGCATCACTCTCATGGTGGCCATCCTGCTGCTGCCCTGGCGAAAATGGCACATTCCCGTTCTGCTGGCTTTATTATCGGTCGTATGGCTTTGGCCGACACCTGCACCCCAGCGCCTGCGAGTCATGGCCCTGAGCGTGGGACAGGGCGATGCGCTGCTGGTATCCGATGACCAAGGTCATCACTATCTCATCGACGGTGGCGGTATGACCCGGGGAACCTTCGATACCGGCGAACGACTGGTGGCACCGGCGTTGGGACGTCTTGGCATCAAGGAACTTACTGCCGTGGTGCTGAGCCACGATCATCCCGATCATCGTAACGGATTGCTTCACATCGTGAAGCATTTCCCGGTGCGAGCCTTCTGGTGCGCCATGCCGGAAGAGGCTATCTGGACGCCACTGCGACAACAACTCAGGTTACGAAAAATCCCGGTGCGCTCATTCAAACCGGGCTGGTCAAGCATTGAACACTCGCAAACCAGCGAGATTGCGCTGTTCGTACCGCCTCAGACCATGAGCAATATGAATGATCGATCCCTGGCATTTTATGCCCGTCACGGACAGGACGGGGCACTTCTGACCGGAGACCTGGAAAGCGCCGGGGTCAATCTCCTCTTGCGCGCCACGCCGGATCGCCCGGTGACCCTGTTGAAACTCCCCCACCACGGCAGCCGCCACAGTGCTGTCGATTTGCTGGTTGACCATTTTTCGCCCCCCATGGTGTTCACCAGTCTGGGACGCAACAACCCCTTTGGCTTTCCCCACCGCGAGACGATGGAAATTCTGGCTCAAAGGCAGCTGCCCTTGTGGCGCACCGATCTGCATGGAACCCTGAACTTTGAACTCGGAAACCGTGGCTGGCGGCCGAGAACCAGGCAGTCCGGGCTTTTCCATTGACACTGCAGTATGACTTTGCTAATTTTATCAATCATTTAACCTGGAGAATGTCCAGATGAGAACCTCAACCATTCTGGTTGTAGATGACGAACTGTTCTTCCGCCGTCTATACGCCAACCTCCTGAGCGAAAAGGGGTATCAGGTGGAAACCGTTTCGTCTGGCGAGGAGGCCGTGGCGCGGCTTCTCCATGGTGATATCGACATTGTGCTTACAGATCTGGTCATGCCGGGGATGGACGGCATGCAGATTCTGGATTATGCCCGTAAACTGGGAAACCCTCCGGATGTCATCCTGGTCACCGGGCATGCCTCCGTCGAATCCGCCATCCAGGCCCTGAAAAATGGCGCGCGTGACTACCTTGTCAAACCCTTCGATCCGGCGGAGCTGCTGCATGTGGTTCATGGCTGCCTCGAACAACGTCACCTGCTCGATGAGAACATCGTCCTTAAGGCCCAGATTCAGCTTTATCAGCGCGGCCAGCACCTGGCTGCAAAGCTCGATCTGGATCAGCTTTTCTGGGAAGCTCTTTCCGCGATTCTGCTGGAAACCGCCGGAGGGCGCGGGGTGGCCTGCCTGATAAGCAACGGCGAGATTTCCCAGTTGGCAAGCTCCAAAGGACTGCAGGAAACGGAAGGCATGGCACTTATGGACGCCCTGCAGCCTTATCTCTCGGAGGGGGATGAACTGCGCATATTGCAGCAGGCGGAACTCCCGGATGTGCCACAGCTACCCGCCAATCTGCACACAGTCGGGATATTCCCCTTGCGGTCCCACTATGGCCTGCATGGCGCCCTGGTGTTCTGCAATCCGGCCGACAGCGACTTCAGCGGCGAACTGCCCCTCAAAAACCTGACGTTCCTGCTGGAGCAGACCGCCCTGGGGTTTGAGAACGCCTGTCGCTTTAAAAGTGCCCGGGACCTGATCTTTATCGACGATTTAACCGGACTGCACAATTATCGTTATCTGCAAATGATTCTGGAACAGGAGATCCTGCGCTCCGAACGTTACGGACTGGAGTTTTCGTTGATCTTTATCGACCTGGATTATTTCAAGGAAATCAACGATACCCGCGGACATCTGGACGGCAGCCAGGCACTCAAGGAAGTTGCAACCCTGTTGCGCCAAAGTGTCCGCGAATCGGACATTTTATTTCGCTATGGCGGCGACGAATTCACCTGTTTCCTGGTGGAAACCGGCTCCGAAGGGGCAGCAGTGGTGGCCGAACGCATCCGCCTGTCCATCCAGAATCACGCTTTTTTTTCCGAAAGCGGCAATCCTGCCCATATCACGGCTACCGTCGGCTATGCTACCTTTCCTTCCGACGCCGACACCAAGCAGGAGATCATCCACCTGGCCGACAAGGCCATGTATGCCGGGAAACTATGCCGCAATGTTGTGCGCGGGGCCTGGCAACTGGATGAGATGGAAAACCGTCGGAACTGACCGGCTACGGATTCCGCATCGGCAAACTCATTGCAGCCATAATCGCCATACACACCCGCTTGCCATCGCGTCAGCGGGTCTTCTATTGCCGCCGAATACAGCCTGTTTACCCGGCACGCGGCGGCCATGACAACATGAACGAAGGGACCTATCTGTGAGTATTGCAGGCATCAAGGGAATGAATGACATCCTGCCGGGCGAAGTCGAAACCTGGCAGTTTTTGGAGCGCGAGGCACATCGCATTTTTCAATTGTACGGGTTTGCGGAAATCCGCGTACCGGTGGTGGAAAAGACCGAACTGTTCTGCCGCTCCATCGGCGAAAGCACCGATATTGTCGAAAAGGAAATGTATACCTTCGAAGATCGCAGCAGCAATTCCCTGACCCTTCGCCCCGAGGGCACGGCACCGGTGATGCGCGCCTTCATCGAAAACAAACTGCACGCTCTCGACCCCGTCTCGAAACTCTATTACATGGGTCCCATGTTCCGCTATGAACGCCCGCAAAAAGGTCGCTACCGCCAATTCCACCAGATCGGCGCAGAAGCCATCGGCGTGGACGACCCCATGATGGACGCGCAGGTACTGGCCATGCTGTGCCATTATTTCGAAGCGGTCGGCATCGACAAGGTCGAACTGCACGTCAATTCGCTGGGCTGTCAGGATTGTCGCCCCCAATACCGCCAGGCCCTTACCGCTTATCTGGATAGCCGGTTACAGGCACTGTGCGCCGACTGCCAGCGCCGCTACCAGACCAATCCGTTAAGGGTGCTGGACTGCAAGGTGCCCACTTGCCAGGAAACCACCGCCGATGCACCCTCGGTGCTCGATCTTTTGTGCAACGGTTGCAACGACCACTTCAACCAGATGCAACAACACCTCAAAAATCTCGGCATCGCTTACACCATCAACGCCCGCATGGTGCGCGGCCTCGACTATTACACCAAAACCACCTTTGAAATGGTCACCAACCAACTCGGCTCCCAGAATGCCGTAGCGGCCGGCGGTCGTTACGACGGCCTGATTCAGGAACTCGGCGGACCCGCCCTGCCCGGCATCGGCTTTGCCATGGGGGTTGAAAGACTTGTGTTGATGAAAGGTGAACAGCGCATCTTGCCACCCCGCCCGGATGTGTTTCTGGCCGCCCTGGGGGAAGCAGCCGGCACCGAAGCCTTCGCCCTCATGCATCGGATGCAGCGTCTTGGTCTGTGCTGTGACATGGCCTTTACCGGCAAAAGCCTCAAGGCCCAGATGCGCCGGGCCGGCAAACTGAACGCACGTTATGTTCTGCTCCTCGGTGAGGAAGAACTGGCCTCCGGCCTGGCACAACTGCGCGACATGGACGATGGCAGTCAAACCCCCATCCCCCTGGCCGGCATCGAGCAGGTCCTGCTCGAAAAACGCAGTTCCAACTAGTTTTCATCCGGAAACGGCCCTTTTCCCCAATCTCGGCGTCAATCCGCACGCTTGCGTGTGCGGCGTAGACATCTACGCCTCCGTGCAAGCGCTTGATTTCCTTGACCTTGGGAAAAATTGCTCGTTTACCATATGAAAACCACGCTGTGTCCATCCATAGTTTCCAGATGGACACGAGTTGGCGTGGCGGTTGGCTGAAGCTCGATTTTAATAAACAAAATAAAATGTTACCGTCCAGGTTGGCGTTATTATGCCGACATGATTAAATCGACAGCCTAAAGGGTAGAAAATTACATTATGGATATGTACGCAGGAGATTAATGACGCTCGCCTTAATATTGGGAGTCACTTGTCAATCCTTTGACTGAAGAGGCGGGTTTTGGATCTTGGGCTTAATGGAAAAAGTCGTTGCTTTATGGCTTGTTGTCAGTATATTTGGCCTCATGTGACACTTTTCAATTGTTACCTGTATGGTTCGCGGATTTTATACCAATTGCGACCACGGGTTTTACGCCAAGGTGCAGTAGATTATGGGCGAAGACTTTGACTTGATCAGTCGATTACAGCTTTGTCCGGTTATTATGGCTACCATGCGATCTTTTTCAATATACCAAGTTCTGAATCCACAGTTAATGAGCGGCCTTGTGCCGCTTTTTGTTATTGGGGAGAGAGTTTTTAGTTTTATGGGCGATACGGCTCGCAGAGAGATCAGGTGCTTATCATGGGGGAGAGTATGAAGCTGAATTTGCGAGGGAAGATTTTGTTGCCGACCATTCTGGTGGTCCTGGTCGGATTGGCGCTGTCCGGGATTCTCAATTACCGATCCTCCAAGGCTGCCCTGGAAACGACGATTAACGGACAGTTGACCGAGTTGACCCGCAGTCTGGCCGGGCAGTTCGAGGGCTGGATCGACGGGCTGACCCGGGACCTCGAGATCAGCTCGCAGCGGGAGGTCATAAGGATGGCGTTGCGGACCGACAGCGACCAGCAATTGGCGGCCGCGGCGGCCGGCAGTGCCCTTGAAGCGATGTCCAGACAGTACGGCGGCTATGAGGGCTTTCATGTTGCAGGTATGGACGGCGTCGTCGTCGCATCGTCCGACCCTGCTGCCATTGGCAAGGTCGATATCAGTCAGCGCGAATATTTTCGCGATAGCATTACGGGAAAGACCGTCATTTCCAAGGTTTTGCGCAGCCAGGTGACCAATAATCCCATCTTCGTCATTGCCGTGCCGATCCGTCAGGATGGCCAGGATGGCCAGATTGCCGGGGTGCTCATCGGCGTGCTGGACCTGATGCAGTTCACCGAAAAATATGTGAGTCCCATCAAGATCGGCGCTGGCGGTTATGTTTACGTGCTCGATGACCAGGGGCGTTTTATCGCCCATCCCAACAAGGACAACATTCTCGATGTGAATGTCGCCGGCTACGATTGGGGACAGGAGGTGCTGAGCAAAAAGAAAGGGGTTACCTTCTACAAGTGGGAGGGTATTGACAAACTGCTGGCCTATGATCAGGTTCCGGTCACCGGCTGGATTGTCGCGGCCTGTGCGGAAACCCACGATGTGTTCTCCGCGGTGGACGGTATTCGCAACCAGAGTATCGTTGTCGGCTTGATCCTGTTGGGAGTGCTGGCCGGTGTGGTGTTCCTCCTCGTGCGCCCCATCGTCAACGATGTCCGCCGCGGAGTGCGCTTTGCTGAAACCATCAGTCTGGGGGATCTGTCGGGCCGCTTGCAGTTGGAGCGCCAGGACGAGATCGGTCAGTTGGGTGTGGCCCTCGATGGCATGGCCGACAGCCTGCAGGAAAAAGCCCGCATTGCAGATCAGATCGCCCAGGGTAATCTGGCGGTGGACGTGAGACTTGCTTCGGACCGGGACCAGTTGGGTCGTGCTCTGCAGGGGATGACCGCCAATCTCAATGAGGTGCTCACCCAGGTCAGCACGGCAGGCGAGCACATCGCCAGCTGCGCCCTTCAGGTGTCGGAGTCCAGCCACTCCCTCTCGCAGAGTGCCACCGAGGCTGCAGCCTCCATCGAGGAAATCACTGCCTCCATGACCGAGATGGCCTCCCAGACCGGTCTCAATGCCGAAAATGCCGAGCAGGCCAATGAGCTTTCCAAGAGTGCTCGTGGAGGTGCGATGCAGGGCGCCGAACTTATGGAAAAAATGCTGGTGGCCATCTGGGACATCAACACTTCAAGCGAAGATATCTCCAAGATTATCAAGGTGATCGACGAGATTGCCTTCCAGACCAATCTGCTGGCGCTGAATGCAGCCGTAGAAGCAGCCCGCGCCGGCCAACACGGCAAGGGGTTTGCGGTGGTGGCCGAAGAAGTCCGTACTCTGGCGGCGCGCAGCGCCAAGGCTGCCAAGGAAACCGCCGAGCTCATCGAGAATTCCGTGGCCAAGACCCGCAACGGTACGGAGCTGGCCGACAAGACAGCCGGTGCCCTGCAAACCATCGTCGATGGGGCCACCAAGGTTTCCGACCTGGTCGCGGAAATTTCCATGGCATCCAACGAACAGGCCCAGGGTTTCAGCCAGGTTAACCTGGGGCTGGGTCAGATCGACGGCGTAACCCAGCAAAACACCGCCAATGCCGAGGAAAGCGCCGCAGCGGCCATGGAGCTCACCAGCCAGGCCGAACGCATGCAACAGATGCTGGCGCGATTCACCCTGAAGAGCAAGTCGCCGACCATCGGCAACGCGGGCCGGCATCCTATTCCGGCCTTGCCGGAATTCTGATGCCGCGGGGGTAAGGGTAGTATTGTTGACGTAGTATTAAAAAAGCAGGGCCGGGATAACCCGGCCCTGCTTTTTTTACTCAAATGCGCGGAGTGTTATTCAGGCAGCACCGCGCAGCAGGTCAGCTCAACGCGACGGTTCTGGTAGCGACCTTCCTCCGTGTCGTTGCTGGCAACCGGTTGGGTTTCGCCCATGCCTTTGGCTTTAAGCCTGGTGGCATCCATGCCGTAATCGTTGATCAGTGCCTGCCGGACAGCCTCGGCCCGCTTCTGGGAGAGCTTCATGTTGTAGGCATCTTTACCTTTGCTGTCCGTGTGGCCGGTCAGCAGGATAAAGGGAACGTTGTTGTGGGCGCGTACAAAATCGGCGGCTTTGTCGAGTTCAGCTTTGAATTCGGGCTTGATCACTGCCTGGTCGAAATCAAAATTGATATGCAGGGTGAGTTTCAGCTCGCAGCCTTTGTCGTCAACCAGGGTACCTTTGGGGGTGCCGGGGCACTGGTCGAGATAATCGTAAACGCCGTCACCGTCGCTGTCCAAGGGGCAGCCTTTGTCGTCCACAGGGGCGCCTTTGGGCGTGTCGGGGCATTGGTCGAGGTAGTCGTAAACGCCGTCACCGTCGCTGTCGAGGGGGCAGCCTTTGGCGTCAACGGGAGCGCCTTTGGGGGTGTCGGGGCATTGGTCCAGATCGTCCGTGACACCATCGCCGTCCGAGTCCATGGGAGCTTGTTCAATCGGCTGTTCTTTTGCAACCGGCTGCTCTTTGCCGGCGAACTGGAATTTCAAGCCCGCCGTATAGATAAGGTTGTGTTCCAGGTTGCTTTCGTTGAAACCCATCATGTGACGGACGTCGGCGCGCAAAGCGATGTTCTGGCCAAGGAAATAAAGCAGGCCGGCACCGTAGTTGGTCATGAACTCATCGTCGCCGTCAAGGGTGTACCCGCCTGCCCCGGCTGCCAGGTAGGGGACCAGGTTGCTATCCGGCATGAAGTGATAAAGCGCGTCGAGACGATAGTTCCAGAAGTCGGCATTGCCGCCATTATCGTCATCGAGATCGGCGCCGGCGATCACAGCCTCAAGGCCAAATGCCTGGGTAAAGTTGTACCCGAGACCGAGGCTGTAAGCGAAGCCTTCGGTATCGTCCAGTTGATCGCCTTCCATGGTGATGCCGCCGATCATGGGCGACAGGGTCATTGTGCCGGCTTTGACTTCGGCGTGCGAGATGGCGGGCATCGCGCATAACGACAGGACAAGGGCCGTTACGAGAGCTTTTGCGTTCTTCATTTAATACCTCCATTGTAGGATTGCAAGGTTGACTATAAAACTTACCGCAACGGTAATAATTCAGCGTGCTGGCATCACGGTAAGTTGTCGTCAGTGGGGAAAAAATTCCAGGGCTAACCAGAAGAGTGGATTTTGTCATGTTTCCCGCCATCTTGACCTCATGCTCGAAGTACAATGAAGAAGGCTGTGGGAGACGCTCTTTCCGTTGCCATGATCAGTGCAGGGCCTGTTTGAGTTGAGAACCGCCCCCTGCCTTTCAGGCGTTGCTGCTCTTAAAGAACGTTTAAAATGTACCAGCTATTTAGCTTTCGTCCAGTGCACTTTCAAAATGCCTGACAAAAAATGCCCCGGCAGAAACGGCCGGGGCATGAACTAAACGGATCAGGCATAGAGACTTCAGGTGTGCTGGAAGTTGACTTCGACATCCTGACGGTGGGCAGGGTCGATTTTCCACAGGGAGCGGCGCACAAAATTGAAGGCGCGGGCGATGAGTACGTCGGGGAACTGCTCGATGCGGATATTGTAGAGATTCACCGCGTCGTTAAAGAACTCGCGGCGATCGGCGATCTGATCTTCAATCTCCGAGATGCGGCTGCCGAGGTTGCGAAATACGGCGTCGGCCTTGAGGTCGGGATATCGCTCCACCACCATAAACAGGGATCGCAGGGTGTCGGTCAGCATGTTCTGGGCTTCGAGTTTTTCCTGTGCGCCTCGGGCATTCTGCACCATGGAGCGGGCCTTGATGACGGCCTCGAGGGTTTTTTGCTCATGCTGCATGTAGCCTTCGCAGACCTTGATCAGTTTCGGCAATTCGTCAAAGCGTTGCTTGAGCAGAACATCGATGTTGCTCCAGGCCCGGTCGATGTTGTTTCTGAGGCTTACCAGGCCATTGTAAATGGTGATGATATATCCGGCCAAGATCGCCAGTAGCAAAACCAATACCCCAACAAAAATAACAAATGCCATCGTTTCCTCCTTGCCCGCAGGCGTTATTACGGCTGCAGATAGTGTTTCAGTGACCAGAGAGTCCAGACCAGACCGCCCAACGCCCCGACAAACAGGGGCAGGATAAGCAGAGTATAATGGCGTACCAGGCGCGTTTCCGACTCGGTTTCGGCAATAACGAAAGGAATCGAACGCTGGCGCGGGCGCCCCACAACCACGCGGTCGCTTTGAACCGGCTGTGAATACTCGCCAGCGAGGCTTTGATGCAATACTTGCTGCTCGATACTGATACGCGCCTGCTCCCATTCCGCTTCGCAGACGTGTCCATCACCATTGCGATCGTATTCTCGCATAGCTTCGGGATCGCGTTTCAGGTCCTGCAAGGCCCGGGTTACCTTTTCGCGCAGGGATGGTCGTGGTCCACGGTTTTCACGTGCCTGTCCGAGCAGGTAGATCCGGGTTCCTTCGACCACGATGTCCTCCACCCACTTTTCATCGGCATCGTTGCCGATGGAGCCGAACAGGGTCGATGCTTGACCACCGTAGGATTCCTGTCTGACTTGCGCCGAGACCGATGCTCCGCGTGGATCGATGGTGACCTTGCCGGTGTCGTCCTCCAGATAAAAAGGAACATGCCGGCTATCATCCGAATACGACAGCCGCCATCTGTTTTTGCTGTCGCGTCGGTATTTGCGGACCCGATAAAAGACGCATGGCAAATGGCTCACGGGAGATATGAGCGCATATTTGCGTACCGCCCGCCCCTGGAGCTCGACCAGGCCCATGGCCAGCGAACGGGCTTTACTCGTCGGCGTGTTTTCAACGTGTTGCTTCAGTCGTAAAAAGTGGAAGCCTGCCCACAGGCTGGCTCCGGTCAGCAGACCGGGCAGCATGCCGGTACGCTGGCCTAAGCGTAAGGCCTCGGTCAACACATCGCTGCCGCTTGCGGTCAGCAGTCCGAAGCCCATCGCCGCGGCGATGCTCAGGGAAAGCCGCAGGCCCGCGGAACGATGGGTGCGGTCCGCAGTAGGAGGCTGCGGCAGACTGACAGGGGTCTGGGCGGGAGCAGGAGCGTCCGGCATGTCATCCCCCAGTTCGTTGCAGAGTGCTTCGAGCAGAGACAGGGGGGGGGCGCCAGGGGCCATGCTGTGGGGGACGGATGGCGAAAGTTCGGCCATCAGCCATCCGAAGCAGGTCAAGGCGGCGAGGTTGTCACGTTGCCAATGCAGGCCGTCTTCGGGGCTTTTAAGGCGGCAACCGGGCAGGTTGGCGAGGCCGAAATCGAGAACCAGCTGGAAGGAGTCCACATGGTTGCGGACCAGGTCCAGGATGGTTTTAAGATTGCCGATGGCACTGAGGCCGGCGTGCTCACCAAGCCCGCTCGGATCGAAGCGCCCCGGCAGGACGCGCACCCCGGCATCGACGCGGCCCTGATCGTTGAATCGGTACAGATCCAGCACCGGTTCGCCGCGCAGGATGGCCTTGGTCAATTCTTCATCGCCAAGCGGACGAGAATCCTGGATACCGCTGTAGACGCGTTGCGCCATGAGGTACTTGAGGTTTTTTTCGGCAGCCTGGCCGGACAGATCGGCAAGCACCGCCATGACCCGATGTTTTGGCTCCAGGATCACGACACGGCCATCCGTTGTTAAGGACATCTGCTCCGGGTCGATGCGTATTTCCCGCAATCTCAGGGGCGCGAAACGTGGTGGACGCGCTTCAATAACCCAGCAGGGGATATCCTGTTCCGTAAGCAGGGCTGCGATGTCTGTCAAATGTTCCCGGGTTCCTTCCGCTATCAGATTCGGACCCCGGCCGATGAGGCGCTGTCCCAGGATGTACGCATCCAGTTGATACTTTTGTGCCAGCAGCGGTCGTAGTTGAGCCAGCTTGTCGTTGTCGGAGGGAATGCTTTGGGCAATGAGCAGGTATGTAGGGGAGGGCTGGGTCATGAAAAAATCATCCAGTTTGGTTTTCGTCCAGTTATAACGCGTTGCTGCTTTGACGATCAAGTGATTTGCTGCAAATCGGTCAGCGGCGCCCTTGTGGCAATTGTCATGCCATCCCTTTTTGTGCTAGAATGACGACGTTTTTTTATTTCCTATCAGGAGTTCAGTTATGGCTACAACCGCCGATTTGAAACGGAATCTGGTCATCCAGATCGACAATGCGCCCTGCCTGGTGCTCGATGTGACCACTCAGACCCCCTCGGCCCGGGGCGGCAGCACCCTGGTCAAAACCAGATATCGCAATCTGTTGACCGGCCAGGTGCTCGAGAAGGCTTTCAAGGGCGGCGAGCGTATTGAAGATGCTGATTTTGAGCGTCGCAAGGGACAGTTCCTGTACGCTGTCGAGGAGCATGGCGTGTTCATGGATCTGGAAAATTACGAACAATACGAAATCAGCGGGGATCTGTACGAAAATGCCCAGGGCTATCTGACCGAGGGCCTGGAACTGCAGCTCGGGGTGTTTCAGGGCCAGGTGGTCAGCATCGATTTGCCCCAGACCGTGGAACTGCTCGTCACCGAGACGGCGCCGGCGCTGAAAAACGCCACCGCTACCGCCCAGACCAAGGAGGCGCTCCTCGAAACCGGGCTGCGCCTGCAGGTGCCCCCGTATCTGGAAACCGGCGAGCGTATCAAGGTCGATACCCGCGAGTGCCGGTTCATTTCCCGGGCCTGAGGGTTGTTACACGGTTTTCTTCGTATGAAAACGTTGGGATAATTAATCGAAATCGAAATCGAAATCGAAACGCCGCCCGGACAGGAAAATGCCATACGTGCGGGCAGGGTTCGATCCCGATAGCGAGTTCGATCACGATGACATCAATCCCAACAAATTAGTTCAGGGGCAGGCCGTATGGTCGACGCCCTTAAGTACGCGATAAGGAGACGAAGCCATGCCGGTTACCGCCGCGCGCATTATTCGGGAAATGCAGGAATTTGTCTGCCGCCATGGGGACGATTGGCAAAACTGGTACATCGGGGTTGCGGTGGATCCAAGCGATCGTCTGGTTGATGACCACAAGATCAATATCGGCAGCGACCTGTGGGTGTGCAGCGAGGCCTTCACCCCAGTAGAAGCGCTGCTGGTCAGGGCCCGCTTTGTCGACGATCATGGAGCCGACTGTGACGACACCCTCGACGAGAAGCAGGGCCGGTTTGTTTATGCCTACAAAAAGGCACCCCACACCGAGCCCTGACAGGCTGAGGCGAGGGTCAAGATTAAAATCGACCCGCCCCGATCACGACCGGTTGGGCCGGATCGCAAAACCGGCGCTAAAAAAGGCCGCTCCATAAAGAGCGGCCTTTTTGCGTACGGGACCCGATGGGGTAGTGCTACAGGATACCTCCGGCAAAGATTGACCAGTGCCGGGGGGCTTGCTACTCTCATGTTCTGCAGGTGTCACCGCAGTGGCGGGTATGGTTAACTCGTTTCCCATATGAAAACTAAACCGTGTCCATCCATCGTTTCCGGATGGACACTAACTCGCAGCATCAACCTTTTAAAGTGACGGAAACAGCGATGTTCACCTTTGAAGCCGGAAAGTATCCCACCGCCAGTGGCGTGTATCTCATGAAAGGTGAGCAGAGCACGGTTTTTTATGTCGGCAAGGCCAAGAACCTGCGCAGCCGGCTGCGCGGTTATTTTTCCGAGCAGGGGGACAATCGCCCGCAGATCCGGTTTTTGCTTAAACGCGTCTGCGAGATCGAAACCATCGTCACCGACACGGAAAAAGAAGCGCTGATCCTCGAAAACACCCTCATCAAAAAATACCGGCCGCGCTACAACATCAACCTGCGGGACGACAAGACCTATCTTTCCCTGCGTCTCGATCCGCGCGAAGAATTCCCGATGCTGCAACTGGTGCGGCGAGTACGGCGCGACGGTGCGCTCTATTTTGGCCCTTACGCGTCGTCGACGGCGGTGCGCGCCACTCTGCAGGAAATTTACCGGATTTTCCCCTTGCGCCGGCATCCCTGGGAAACCTGCCGCAGCCGCACACGCCCTTGCCTTTATTATCAGATCGGGCAGTGCAGCGGACCCTGCCACGGCAAAATCAGCGCTGCTGATTATCGTAGGCTGGTGGACGGCGCACTGGCGCTGCTCAGCGGCCGCGAGACGGAAGTGCTGGAGGCGCTGCGCCGGCAGATGACGGCTGCGGCCGGGCGCATGGCCTTTGAAGAGGCGGCCCGGTTGCGTGACCAGCTGCGGGCCATCGAACAGACAGTCGAGCGACAGAAGGTGGTGGAGTCCGGCGGCGGCGACCAGGATGTCGTAGGTTTGCATCGCGAAGGTGGGGAGGTGGAGATCGCCATCCTGTTCGTACGCGAGGGCAAGGTTATCGATCGCCGCAGCTACAATCTTGAATGGCGTCTGGATGAGGAGGAGCTGCTGTCGACTTTTTTGCAGCGGTTTTACGGGCGCGAGGTCTGTATCCCCGACCGGGTGTTGCTGCCGTTTCTGCCGGAGGGTAGCGAGGTGCTGGCCGACTGGTTGAGCGAACAACGGGGTAAGAAGGTGCAGGTGCTGGCCCCCCAGCGCGGTACGCGTCGGGAACTGGTGGCTCTGGCCGCTCGTAATGCCGAGGAAAGCTTTCGCGAAAGAGGCTCCAGGCGCGAGGCGCGCGAAGGGGTACTGGAGGAGATCGTTACGCGTTTGCAGCTAAGTCGTTTTCCCCATCGTATCGAATGTTTCGATATCTCCAACGTTCAGGGCCGGTTTAGCGTCGGCAGCATGGCGGTGCTTACCGACGGCGAGCCGGATAAGGGCGCCTACCGGCATTTTCGCATTCGCAGTGTCGAGGGCAGTGACGATTACGCCTCTCTCTATGAAGTGCTGAGGCGCCGCCTGGAGCGGGGGATGAGCGAGGCGTTGCTGCCCGATTTCATTCTCATGGATGGCGGCAAGGGCCAGCTGACCGTCGTCTGCACGGTGCTGGATGAGCTGGGGCTGACGGGACGCATCGATGTGGCCGGCATTGCCAAGAGCCGGGTGCTGGCCAACGTTCGCGGCAAGGTGGTCGAGCGCAGTGAAGAGCGGTTCTTTTTGCCCGGCCGCAAAAACCCTGTCAACCTGCGCCAGGGTTCACCGGCGCTGTTCATGCTCGAACGGTTGCGTGATGAAGCCCACCGATTTGCCATCACCCACCATCGCAAACTGCGCCGCCGCAGCAGTCTCGGTTCTGTCCTTGAGGAGATTGCGGGGGTCGGTGAAAAACGCCGCAAGGCATTGTTGCGGCATTTCGGCAGCCTGAAAGCCATCCAGGCGGCCAGCCTCGAGGAGTTGCGGGCCATGCCCGGTATGCCTGCCGCTCTGGCGGAGCGGATTTACGCGGCATTGCAGGGGGATAAGGCTGGAGGTTGAACCTCGGCGGGACTTTGCTGGAGGTTTGCTTTAACTTGGGCGGATTGCCTCGATCGATGCGCTTCGTACCTCAGCACATCCTATAGGCTGTGTGATGGGAAGATATGTCGCATAAACAGGGGGTTTTTTGCCACCAAGCGCACGAAGGACACGAAGGAAGTACAAAGACCAGTGTTTTGAATTTCAATCAAGACCAACGCTTCGTCTTTATAGGTTCTCTTCGTGCGCTTCGTGGCCTTCGTGGTGATAAATCCGACCAGACTATTGTACATTACAGGGTGTGTTTTGCGACGCCCGGCCAAAACGACGCGTCAGGTCCGCCAGACGCTGCTGGCGTTCCGCGGTGAGGGCGCCCGGCAGGTAACGCCAGCCCCAATTGGCATCGGCGCGGCCGGGGAAGTTCATGCGCGCCTTGCCGTCCAGCGACAGCACGTCCTGCAACGGGCAGATGGCAAGTCGGGCGATGCTGGACCAGGCCAGATGGATCAGGTCCCATGGCATGTCGGGCGAAGGGCGGCCGAGATAGGCGGCGGTTTCGTTGCGCAGCGGATGCTCCAGGGCTTGCCACCAGCCGAGGGTCGTGTCGTTGTCATGAGTGCCGGTGTAGATGATGCAATGAACCGGCAGGTTATGGGGCAGGTAGGGGTTGTCCGGCCCGGAATCGAAGGCGAAATGCAAGATTTTCATCCCCGGCAGGCCCAGCCGGTCTCGCAATTGCTCGACTTCGGGGGTGATGAGGCCCAGATCCTCTGCCACCAGCGGCAGGGTCGGGTACTTCTTCTGCAAGGTGGCGAACAACGCATCGCCGGGGCTGTCCCACCATTGACCGTTAATGGCGGTTTTTTCTCCGGCCGGGATCGCCCAGCACGCGACGAAACCGCGAAAATGATCGATGCGCAACAGGTCGCACTGTTGCAGGTTCCAGGCAAGACGCTTCTGCCACCAGTTAAAGTCGCTCTGGTGATGTGCTTCCCAGCGATACAGGGGGTTGCCCCAGTGTTGACCGGTGGCGCTGAAGTAGTCGGGCGGTACTCCGGCCACCGCCGTCGGTTGCAACTGCCGATCGAGATGGAAAAGTCCGGGCTTCGCCCACACATCCGCTGAATCGGAAGCCACAAAGATCGGCATGTCCCCCAGGATGCGTATTCCTCGCCGGTTGGCATAATCGCGCAGTGCCAGCCACTGTTCGAAAAACACGAACTGGCTGTAGCGATGGGAGTACAGACTGTCGGTCAGTTCGTGACGGGCCTGCGCCAGGGCCTCCGGTTGCCGTTCTCTCAGCGGCTGGGGCCATTGCTGCCAGGGACGGTCATCGAACTTCCTTCGTAGTGCGCAGAACAGAACGAAGTCTTCCAGCCAGTCCGCCTTTTCCCGGCAGAAGGTGTCAAAATCGGTTTTACGCCGAGCGGATCCTTCATCGCGGAAGCGTTTGCCAGCTTTGCGCAGCAGGCGGGTTTTGAACGGGTCGACAAAACCGAAATGCACCTGCCCCTCTTCCAGATTCACCCCAGCCAGATCTTCGGGATCGAGATCGCCTTCTTCCACCAGCCTCTCCAGCGAGATCAACAGGGGATTGCCGGCAAAAGCCGACAGGCAGCTGTAGGGTGAATGCCCGTAGCCCGTCGGACCCAGGGGCAGGATCTGCCATATGCTTTGCTCTGCCCCGACCAGGAAATCGACGAATCGCCAGGCTTCGGTGCCCAGATCGCCGATACCGTGCGGTCCCGGCAGGCAGGTCGGGTGCAGCAGGATGCCGCTGGCGCGGCGTTCACTTGTCATGACGGTCACTTGAGCCGAGAGAGTCTTGTTCCGCACCGGCCAGGGCCCTGCATACATTCTGCTCTTCTTCCATGGTGATATAGCCAGGCAGTTCCATGGGACCATCCTTTGGTTTGAAATGAAGCCGGGTATCTGTTGGAGATCATTATACCCGATGCGCCGTGGTTTCCCACTTGGGGCAACTCTATCATGAATGGTTTTCCACAGCCCGCAGGAAACGGCTTGCAATGCGATATGTCGGCGCTGGGCCTGACCGGCAAAAGTGGGGCCGGTCAGTGGGGCATATAGTCGGGGCTTGCGAAAGAATAGGCAAATTCCATGTGGTGGGCATAGCTGCCGTCGAGAATGGCGGCTACATCTTCAATGAAGACCAGTTCCTCATCGGTTGGAATGACAAACACTTTGATGGGGGAGGCGTCGCTGGAGATAAGGGCTTCCCGGCCGCTTTCCAGGTCGCAGTTGCGCCTGTCGTCAAGGTGGATGCCGATATGTTCCAGATTCTGCAGCGCCATGTGCCGGATCAGGCTGGAACGCTCCCCGACTCCGGCGGTAAACACCACTGCATCCAGCTGGCCGACCGCCGCCTGGTAGGCGCCGATATATTTGCGCAGTCGATAACTCTCGATTTCCAGACATAGCTGGCAGCGCGCATCGCCGCTTTCCGCGGCCAGAATGACGTCCCGCCGGTCGGTGTAACGCCCGGTGATGCCGAGAACGCCACTTTTTTTATTGAGCAGGCTGTCCATGTCATCGGGAGAGAGGTTTTCCATTTTCATCATAAAATGGGGGATGGCTGGATCGATATCCCCGCAGCGTGTCCCCATCACCGCACCTTCCAGGGGGGTGAGTCCCATGCTGGTATCGATGGAGATGCCGTTGCGGATGGCACAGTGGGAGACGCCGTTGCCGATGTGCATGGTAATGAGATTGCAGTCGCGGGCATGCTTGCCGAGCAGGGCTGCCGCCCGTTTCGATACATAGAGGTGGGAGGTACCGTGGAACCCGTAACGCCGTACCCGATAGCGTTCGTACCATTCGTACGGCAGGGCGTACAGGTAGGCATGTCTGGGCATGGTCTGGTGAAAAGCGGTGTCGAAAATGGCGACGTTCGGTACTTTGGGCAGGGCGGCCTGCACCGCCTCGATGCCGGCGATGTTGGCCGGGTTGTGCAGGGGCGCCAGGTTCTGTACCTCGCGAATGGCCTCCAGGACCTCCTGGTCGATACGTACCGAGCAGGTGAATTTTTCACCACCATGCACCACGCGGTGGCCAACGGCTGAAATGGCATCGATATTGTCGATGACCGCACTCGGGCCTTCGGTCAGAGTGCGGATGATGAGATCGATGGCGGATTCGTGGTCGGGGCATTCCTGGTCAAGGCGAAGGTCTTCCCTTTCGGGAACATTGTGGACGATAAACGAACCTCCGACGACGACCCGTTCGACACCGCCTTTGGCGAGAGCGCGCTTATGGGTCCAGTCAAAAAGATTGTATTTGACCGATGAGCTGCCGCAGTTCAGTGCCAGAATGATCACATTGTTCCTCCCGCGTTGCATAGAGCCTGTCGGACTATCCATGAGCCGGCNNAAACATCCAAATTTTCGCTTCGGCCCGAATAGTCCGACGGCCTCCTAGTATGATTAAACTACTAACAACAATTCAAGGAAATGCAACGAACCTGCAACCGCCGTTGCCGGTCGTGGGTGCTCGAATCACCATCATGCTTGAAAGATGTGCTGCGAAATGTTTGTGAAGCGTTATACTTTCCGACATTGTTCAGGTTTCTTTACGACAACACATGCAAGGAGCCTGTCGGACTATCCGGGCCGAATTTGCAGCCGGCGCATGGATAGTCCGACAGGCTCCAAGGAGGACAGCAATGCAGAAACGGATCGGGGTGTTAGTTTTGGCGTGTCTGGCGGTGGGGGTGATCTTTGTTGCCGGTTGCAAGCGCGAGGAACCGCGGGAGGACGGCAATGCCGTGCCGCAATCAGAAACCATGCCCATGGAGCGTGATACGGGCTCAGGTATGGATGCGATGCAGGAGATGGACCACGACATGGAGGGGATGGACCACAACATGGAGGAGGGCGACCGTGGCATGATGGCCAAAACCACGGAAAACGGCGCCGCACTGTTTCAACAGCACTGTGCCTTGTGTCATCCCGGGGGCAGCAACATCATCACCCCTGACAAGACGCTGGATCGGAAAACGCTTGAGAAAAACGGCATAGCCACCGTGGAAGACATTGTGGCGCTCATGCGCGCGCCGGGTCCGGGCATGACTCCTTTCGGCCCCGAGCTGTTGTCCGACAAAGAAGCGAAGCAGGTGGCCGAACACATCCTGTCAACCTACTGATCCCCTGCCGGGGTTATTCATGCAGGGCGTTTTCTGGCTTTGTGGTCGATCAGGTACGCGATGAGTATGCCCAGCACAATGCCTAGCAGCAGGGTAATGAGCAAGAATAACGCCAACGGGGCGTTCATGGTCAGAAACAGGATCCTGATCTGCACCTCGACGGTATTCTGCAGGATGATCAGTATGGCCAGTACGGCCAGGATCAAAAAACTGTAAAGTTTCAGGTTTTTCATAGAGACTGTCTCCTGGAGGCGGCCCATTAGGGCCGTCTTCTCGCATGGCAAGGACTGCGACTTTCCACGTTTATCCAAAAATCAAACCGGCAGGGGCCCGGCGTAACGTTGTGATAGTTGTGCCGGCCAGCCTTCCCTTTCGTATCGCAGGGCCTGGGGCAGGAGGTCGAGGATATCCTGGGCGGTCATGCCGTCTTCCCCCTGTTTCAACGCCGCCAGATCCCCCGCTGCGCCGTGCAGGAAGACTCCCTTGCACACCGCCTGTTCCATGTTCAGGCCGAGCCCGTGCATGGCAGCGATGGTGCCGGTCAACACATCGCCGGAGCCGGCCGAGGCCATGCCGCTGTTGCCGCTGAGGTTGATGAAGACCCGTCCGTCCGGGCATCCGATCAGGGAATGGGCGCCTTTTAAAACGATGTAGGCGTTCATGTCGGCGGCGGCTCGTTGTACGGTACCGAGGCGATCTTTCTCCAAAGCATCGATGCTGCGGCCGGTCAGGCGCGACATCTCGCCCGGATGGGGGGTCAGCACGGTGGGCGCGCGGCGCTTGCGTACCAGGTCCGGCTCCTGATAGATGGCTGTAATGCCGTCGCCGTCGAGGAGCAGAGGCCGGTCGATGGCGGTCGTCAGGTCTCGCACCAGTTGCTGGGTTTCCGTTTCGAGGGACAAACCCGGCCCGATTACGGTCATGTCGAGCCCATTGGCCAGCTCCAGCAGGGTATCCCGGTTGGACAGGGCGATACTGCCCGTAGCGGTGCTCGGCTGGGGCAAAAACACGATTTCGCTGCCTTTCATGGCGATAAACGGGGTAATGGCGACCGGTGCCGCCAGACGGCTGTAGCCACCACCCGCCTTGAGATAGGACATGGCGGCGAAGCAGGGCGCGCCCAGATAGCCGGCGGCGCCCGCAATGAACAGGGCCTGGCCGAAGCTCCCCTTGTGACCGGTGGAGACGCGCGGTGGCAACGGCGGCGGTGTGTTGATCGCGACTTTAAGCGCGTCGCTGCGGTGCAGAGCCGGCGGGAAGGATATGTGACTGACGTGCAACCTTCCTCCCAGAGCAAAGCCGGGGTAGAGCAGGTTGCCGATTTTAGGCAGGCCGAAGGTCACCGTATGCGTGGCCTGAATGGCGCAACCGAGCACCTGGCCTGTGTCCCCCTGCACGCCGGAGGGGATATCCACACTCAGGATCGGTTTGCCGCAGGCGTTGACGGCCTCGATCACCTCCCGCTGCAGGCCGGCGACCTCGCGGGCAAGCCCGGTGCCGAACATCGCATCGACCACGGAGGCACAATGCGCCAGTTCCACGGCAAGACCGACGGTGTTGTCGAGTTGGCGGATATCCACCGGCAACCGGCGGAGGATGTCCAGGTTGCGCCGCGCGGCCCCGCCAAACTTTTCGGAATCCCCGACAATCAGCACTTTGGGCTGGCCTCCGGCTGAATGAATCTTGCGCGCTACGACAAAACCATCGCCGCCATTGTTGCCAAGTCCGCAAAAAAGCAGGAACCGGCAGCCCTGGATGGGCCCCATCTGCTCCAGCACCGTGAAGGCGGCGTGCCCGGCGTTTTCCATGAGGATGTCTTCGGGGATGCCGTAGTCTTCGATTGCGGCGCGATCCATGGCGCGCATCTGATCGACCTGGCTGACTTTCATTGTTGGTTCCCTCCACATATTAATTAGATCGCTTCGCGTTCAGGAGTCTATCGACAGACTCCTGGGTGAGGCGGATATCCGGCACAGTCTTTTTGCCGGGATCGCAAGACATGATGACACGGCTGGGCTGGCGAGGCGACAGCCGTTTGTCACCCTGCGGATAATACCATGTGTTCGGGGCGAATCAACACCCTGGCTCCGGCCTAGTACCCTGTAACCCATAATCTTTCGCACCTTGCTTGTTCTTTGCCGCGTCAGCTACGTTCCGATTTCAGCTGCTTAGCTACGGCTAGGCAGAAGAAATCGCGCCTTACTGACACGTCAAAGCCCTACGCAATCCCTCGAAAGCCTATGGGTTACAGGGTACTAGTAATCGAGGCCGGTCGACATGCCGCGGCCAGCATGTAACTCCGCCTCTATCAGGGCTGCGGCGGTTGTGATGTCGGGGACGACCTGCCAGGCGCCCGGGAATCGGGCTTCCGGCGTCAGGCTGCTGGGGATGATCAGGCAACGCATGCCGGCGGCCACGGCAGCTTCGAGTCCGCGTCGGGTGTCTTCGATAACGAGGCATTCCTGCGGGCGAAGTCCGCTACGGGCCAGTGCTTTCAAATAAGGTTCCGGATGGGGTTTGATCAACTTAAAATCCTCGCGGGTGAGGATGAAGTCGAACTGTTGCGGCAGGCCGGTGCGGCGATGCATGAGGTCAAAATGGTCCCGCCGGCAACTGGTGACGATGGCCATGCTGGCCTGCCGGCGCAGAGCTGTAACCGCTTCGACCACCCCCGGCAGGGGCTGGATGCCGGATTCCAGCAATTGGCTGTAACGGGCGTTTTTGGCGTTGCGCAACCGCTCGATTTCCGGTGGCGGGAAACCTGCCTGCTGGGCCAGGCACAGGCAGCTGCGGCCCTCGTCCAGGGTGGTACGGATATACAGGTCCAGCGGCAGCGGAATACCGACTTCGGCGAGCGTCTCCCGCATGGCCCGGAAATACAGCGGTTCGGTATCGACCAGGATGCCGTCGTTATCCCAGAACAAGCCTTTTAGCATCGTTTGCAGGAATCCTTTCAGGTGCTTCGGCCTTCGTAGGGTAGAATTTTGACCGGCACGGGACAGCCCGTTTCGAAATGCCTGGCATCGTCTGATGAGCCAACCAGGCTCCCATAATGCATGGGGATGGCGAGCTTGGGGCGGATCAGCCCCGCGGCTTCGGCCGCCTCAGTGGCGGTCATGACGTAGGTACCGCTGATCGGCAACATGGCGATATCGCAGACGATGCCGGCCATTTCGGGGATCAGGTCGGTATCGCCGGCATGATAGATACGGCGTTCGTCCACCGTCAGGATGAATCCGACATTGCCTGCTTCCTTGGGGTGAAATACGACCCCGGGTGCGCGGAATTTATCGATGTTGTAAGCCGGAACGGTTTCGATCAAAATGTCACCCACTTCCCGTTTTTCTCCGGCGTGTACGACGCGAACCGGCTGCGGGAGCTTGGCCGCGGCCGCGGCCACGGTCAGGATGACGGTTTTCGGCGTGCGGATGCGCGCCACATCCTCGGGGGAACAGTGATCAAAATGGTCATGAGTGATCAGTATCAGGTCGGCAGCAGGTCCGTCAGGAATCTGCCAGGGATCGATATAGATCACCATGCCACTGCCTTCAATGCGAAAACTGTCGTGGCCAAGCCAGTGGATGCCGTGAAACATGAGCGGATGCCTCCTTGGGTGCAAGGTGAATAATCATCTTATTATAGCAGACTCAACGACCGGGAAGGCGCTATAGGCAGCGATGAATTTTGATTGCAGCGCAAAACTCAGGGGACGACTGAGCCATCAACTTTGACCCGTTTGAAAATATTGGTCTATACTTGCCGGCAGCGCAAAAAGTCCGCTCTGCCGCGCCTCGCAGATCGTGTTTTTTGCAAGGCCATTCGTGGTTTTTTGGGAAAGCGTCGAGAACAGGTAACAAAGGAGAGGTCTTGTGAAAAAGTGGCTTGTTGCAGCGGGCATCGGCGTTGTCGCGCTGGTGGTTCTTATCGTGGTTGGGGTTTCCAGTCTCGGATCGATTGTTAAAAACGCGGTCAACAGTCAGGGCCCCCTGATTACCGGTACCGACTTCCAGGTGGGGCATGTTGATGTCGCATTGTTTTCCGGTCGGCTCGGCATCGAGAATTTTTTGCTGGGCAACCCCGAGGGGTACGAGAAGCCCTACGCGGTGGAGGTTAAAACCATCCGGGTCGAGGTCGACAAAAAATCGCTGGCCGAAGATACCGTGATTATCCGCCGTGTCGAGGTAATCGCGCCTCGTATCATTTTTGAGAAAAGGCGCGGCAGCGATAACTTCCAGGCTTTGTTAAACAACGTGCAAAAGTCTGCAGAAACCGCCGACTCGGCTGTGGCGAAGCCTTCGGGCAAAGGCGGCAAAAAGTTGCTGATCAGGGAATTCATTCTGCGGGATGGCAAAGTCAACCTGGCAATCAGGGGGCTCAACGGTCGTGAATTGCATGCGACCCTGCCGGAAATTCGTTTGCGGAATATCGGTCAACAACAGGGTGGGGCGACACCGGCCCAGGTTGCCAAGGAGGTTTTTACCGCCATTTACGCAAGAATAGCGCCTCCAGGCATGAGGAATACCTTGCAAAAAAGCCGGTCGGATGTGGGGGGTGAGGGATCAGGGCCAGCGACGGAGGCCGAAAAGGAGATTGGGGCGGACAGGGACTGATCACGCCGGACCTCGATGCCGCCTGGTCGTAATGGGGCAAGGAGTAAACGGAACGGGCCAGCCACCGGCCGGCCCGGATAGTCCGACAGACTCCTAGTACCCTGTAATGCATAGGATTTCGTAAGATTGTGCAGAGATTTTGCGTGTCAGCAAGGCATGATGATCGCTGCCTAGCCATAGTTAAACAGCGAACATCACAACGCAGCTGGCGCGGAAAATAACCAGCAAGATACGAAAGATTATGTGTTACTGGGTACTAGTGTCCTGTTTGGTTAGTCGTGTCAATTAATTCTGAGTCATTTTGGTTGCTGTCAAGGCGCACCGACGCAGGCCTAGCCTGAGTTAAGTCGAGGAGGTGTAACGCAGACAGCGGCCAAAAGGGCCAGAATTAGAAGACAGGATTAACCGCACAGGGCACTAGGGGCTGTCGGGAGTTTCTGCGACGGGCAGTTCGAATTCGGCCAGTATTCCGGAAAAGCTTCGCTCGTTGGGGGAAGCACAACGGTAGATAAAGCTGTCCATTTGCAGGTATGCCTTGCCCTTGGCGGGCTTGTAACGGATCCGCATGCGCCCCTCGGCGATGTTGTTTTCCGATGACAGGTAAAACTGACGGAAGGGTTCGTTAGGTCCGAGGGTGAAGCGGGTCAGTATTTGGTCATTTATGGAAAAATGTACATTGGCCTGTTGATCGGGAGTCACTTCCCATTCCATATCAAAACAGCCGAACATTTTGCTGCCGGATGTTTTTTCTCCGGCCAGGGCGGCGGAATTCACTGAGCCGACCAGCAACAGGGCGCAGAGTATAATTTTGATGCAATGCATAGCAACTCCAGATGGTGGTTATCAGCGAAGGCCTGATGACTCTTCGTGGTCAGGGGAGCAGCGCCAACATGGGATTATGCCCATTGGTGCGGTCCTTGACGATCAGGGTGGTGACCGGGGCCCGGGAGTATTTGTTGAACAGCAGATCATGGCCGAGGCACAGCCCCATGGACACGTTCAATTGCGTGTCGGCCTTTGCCAGCAATCGAGCCTGCCCTATCGGATTGCAGGCAATTCCCCGGGCACCTTCGGTCAGGGCGGCAGCCGGCAATTGGCAGGTTTTGCAATCGACGCGTGTCACCTCGAAGCCTTCCCGGATCAACAGTTCTTCAAGTCGCAGCCCCGCATCCTTGACGGCGACGCAGTGGGCGATGCCGAGCCGGGAAAAACCGGCGGCCCGAAAGAAACGGGCGATTTCCTCAACCCTGTTCAACCCCTTGCCTTTGGCCGCTTCGGCCAGCGCCATCAGCTGCAGGTCTTCTTCATCGTAAAGATCGAGGCAGCGTTGCTGTTCTTCGCTCAGGCCGGGAGATTCAATAACGGCTGTTTCCATACAATTCCTCCGAGACATGAAGTTATGCCACCGGCTGGATTCTGATGCTGACATGCCACCGGTGCGTCGGAGGGAAAGCTTGCGCGATTAAGGCGGGGCTGTCAAGGGGAAAGAGGCGGCGTGAGGGTGGCGCATATAGACCGACAATTTCCTAGCGGTACTCGATAAGCCAGTTTGTCGCGGGCAGGTTCAGTTGCACACGATGGGGGCTGTTGCCCAGCTCTCCCTGGCTTTCGGCCACCTTGCCGCGACAGGTAATGCGGTAAGCCTGGCACCGGTCCAGGCCGGTCGCTTTCAAAAAGGCTTCGGTGCGCACCATGAGAGACACGACGCCGGTCAGGACGCCATCCCGAATGATCGGGCTGCGCATGGCGATCAGTCGGGGTTGCAGCACGGAACCGTGCCCCGGTTCGCTTAGCTGGGCAGAGGGCGCGGTACGCATCCGATCCCAGAAATACTCGAGTTCCTCGACTTTTTTCAGGTCGAAACCGCGGGCCAGGAAATTTCGCGAAAAATAGACTTGACGAATGATGAATTGGTCATCGATCAATGTGGCACCGTACAAACCGTCTATATCCGCTACCAGTGGTTTCATGATGGAACGGAAGGTGTCGGGGGTCGGGTGCTGGCCGGCGGCCGTGGAAAGGTTTTCAAACAGGCCGGCAAAATAGTTTTGTGCCGATGCGGCAAGCTGAGCTTCGCTCGGGGCGGCTATCGCCGGAGATGCAACCAACCATAAACTCAAGCAAAATCCTAAAATGCCCATAAAACGTGACATGCAGTAACTCCTAATTCTCAAGATAGAAGATGGAAATATGTCCGGCGTGATGGGAGACTTTCTGTACCTGCGAGAATCCGGCGCAGGTCAGGGCGTCGCGCAGCTGCCCCTGAATGTTTTCACGGATTTCCTCTTGCCGGAACAGCCAGTAGCCGGACCATGCGCAAAGTTTGCCGAACAGGGAGCTCGGGGTGTCGACATCGACAATCACTGCTCGCCCGCCGGGTTTCAATACCCTGCGCAATTCGGCCAGGGAAAGGGCTTTGAGGTCGCGGTCGATATGGTGGTAAAAAAAAGTCGATACCACTGCGTCGAAACTGTCGTCGGCGTATGGCAGTTTTTCGGCCAGGGCCGTTTCGAAGCGCAGGTTGGCAAGATCGGTGGCTTTGCGGCGCGCCACAGCGATCATTTTGGCGGCTGCGTCGATACCGACGGCTTGATCGCAACGCGATCCGTCCAGCACCATTGCCAGTTGACGGGTCAGAATGCCGGTGCCGCAGCCGATGTCGAGTACCCTTTCGTGTCCACCCAGTTGCAGCAGCTCGATGGCCCGACGCCGGTAACGGCCTTCCAGACCGAGGGTCATGATCGGAGCCAGCATGTCGTATACCGATGCGGCATGATCGAGAGTGCGGCCGCGGGTCTTCAGAGATGCGGGAGGGCGGTCAACAGGCATGACTGAGATCCTCCAGGTCGAGGACATTGAGCATCGAGCAGGCCATGTCGCGGTCGCGACCATGTCCAAGTTTGAGGCCGTTGTTGGCCAGGGCGACCAGAGATCCTCGCAGGATGTCGAGGGCCAGTCGCAACGTCGGCAGGGCGGCATGCGGCACTTCCTGGTACAGGCGCTCGTCGAGATCGACCTTCCGGGCCTCCCATTCTATCAAACTGGGATGATTCTCGCAGGCCAGCATCGACAGCACATAATTGTGCCGATGTTCCACAAAATCGCGCGCCATGTCCCGCAAGTCGTCGAGCAACTGGCAGCCCAGACCGAAGCGCAACAGGGCGTCTTTGACGGTGCGCAGCCGAACCCGGTCGAGGTGGGTGTCCACAATTTCGGGGCCGACAAAGGGGATGTGGAAGAGTAATCCGGTCTTGAGTACATGGATGGTGTTCAGCACATAGTGCGGCTCAGGGCGGTGGCTGATGCCGCCTTCTTCCGAGGCTTCCTGCGCAGCGCTGGGTAACAGCACCTGCAGTGCCCGATCCCCAAGCCGGATCGCCTTGTCGGACGGTATGACGCCGTTTTGTACCGCATCGTCCAGCAGGCGATGCAAGGCGCGGTCGGCGGCCATGATCGCTATTACCTGGTTCATGACCCGCGAGTTCCCGGTCATGGACAGGGGCACAACCACCTTGTTTTCATCGTCAAGCAGATTGTCGGCACTGGTCACCCATATGCGGAACAGGTGATTGAGTTTACCGTACAGCAATCGGCGTTCCGGAGAAATATCAAGAATCTGGTAAGTCGCCTGGAACAGGGCGGAAAACAGGTTCTTGCGTCGTTTGTAAAAAGTGGCGGGGATCTCATCCAGGCAAACCTGAAATTCTTCGGGAGTGTCGGGAGGGGTGTTGAGTGTTTTGTCGAGCAGGGAATATATCCCACGCATGCATTGGCGCTGCTCCGCAAAAGCGCGCTGCATGATGCGGCCTGTTTCCCACAGGTCGAGCCAATTGCTGGGTGGGAGGGGGTTCAAAGCTTGCCATACCATGAATTCTGCCTCGTTTCTGGGATGATGGGCGGTGCGTCGTTACCGGGCAGTGCATGCATCGGACTGCAAGGAAAATCATCTGCCTGTCACCTCGATGGGAGCAAAAATTCTGCCATGTTGATAAGTGGTTGAAATTGCTTGGTTGTGTCAAAAGTGGGGGGATTTTGTGTATAAAAACTTGAACGAAAGGTAGGTTGCCCCACTAAAGTAGTCAGGTATTTGTACGCGCTTCCTTGGTACGTTCAAGTGATCACAATGGGGCTGGTTGAAGATGGCAACCCTCCCTGGGGCCGGTGCTTCTTACTAACCGGTCCGACATTGTCTGCCTGCAGGGGGCTCTGTGGCGGTGGGAATTTGAAGGATGAGAGGTTGGTCGGTCAGGAAGATTCCGGCGTCGCCATCCCTTCCATGTAGCGATACAACCAGCCGCCGGCATAGAAGGTGATTCCCACCACCAGCAGGCAGCCGATGCGTACCGCCGGTGTTGCATCGGCAAGATCGTGGAGCAGCACTTTCAGGGCTGAAAAGATGAACAGCAAAAGGGATGAATGCCCCAGCATGCGATCCCGCAACCTCAGGGCAACCCCCAGGCAGATTAACGCCAGCAGGCCCCAGGCCATGGACACACCGAGGCTGCTGTTCAGAATCTGCCATGCCGCTGCCATGGCTGCGAGATGGCCAAGGTACACCAGGGCGGTGGATAGAAGGCGGATGCTATCTTTGGTTTTACGTAGCAGTGCATAGCCTGCATAGAGTTCCACGGCATAAAGCAAAGCCAGGATTCGATGTCCATGGATAGGCACGGGCAGGTCGTGGCGGATGATCTGGCCGAAATTGACCAGCCAGAGTAATCCGATGGCCGCTAAAAATGGCCAGTCGGTAGCAAGGTTGCGCCGGCTTGCCGCCAGCCAGGCCATCAGCACGGGCAGGGCCAGCAACGCCAGCCATGGGCGCCAGGTTGGAGGGACCAGTTCCAGATATCCGGCATGCACCAGCGCCAGACTGCCGTAGCAGGTCAGAATCAGGCGGCCTCCCGGAAAATCCCGCCCCAGCAACAGCCGCGGAGCCAGATAGCATAGTCCCACGGCCGCCACGCTGACCAGGGCCAGCCATGGTGCCAGGTGCGGGAGGTGGCGATGCAGCAGGGCATACTGCAGGATGTAAAAAATCAATAAGGCCGGCAGATGCATAGCGGCGCTACGCTGATCAAGACTGCGTTTGTGCCTGAGTGTGAACAGCGTGGCGCAGGTCGCAAAGATTATGAGTTGGGCAGTCTGGTAGCCCAGGGCTGCCTGCCACTGGTGGCGGGCAGTTTGCCGCCAGATGATATCGAACCCTACGATGGCAAGGTAAAGGGACAGCAGGTAATAGCGGCGCCGGCCGGTAAGCAAGGAGAAAAGACAGAAGCCGATACTCCAGGCCGAAAAATAAAGTATCAGCGGCCAGATCCGATGGGGGGTGCCGTGGATGAGGAACGGTGCCGAATAAGAGCCGACAATGGCAAACAGGGCGTAAAGATCGCTATCGAACATGCGGCACAGCCACAAAGACATGATGCAGGTCAGGGCCACGCCAAGCCCGGCCACGCCGCTGCCGATAAAGTGGTAATGGAGGTGAGCACCGTAAATGGACAAAAACAGGATAACAACACCCGCTGCCGGAAGCAGCGATGCATAATGGCGGTCTTTGCGACGCAGCAGTAGTCCGCTGACGATGAGTACCATTCCGCTGGCCACGGCAAGGCCGATCCGCACCTGAGCGGAAAGGGCGAGCCAACCGCTTTCGTAGGCCAACTTGATCAGATAAGCGGCCGCCAGTACCATGGCCAGGGCTCCGCCCCAACCGAGCAATCGGGTGATGGCGCCACCCGCGCGGGGGGTGACATGTTCCCTGTCTGGCGTGGAAGCTGCGGTGGATGTCGCGGCGGGGCGGGAAAGCTGGGCAGGATTTATGTCGCGGCCCGGTGCTGATGCATGGAACAAAAACGATTCTTCCGTGGCTTGCGGTGGTGATGCCAGGTCGAGGTGCCGCTCAACCCGTGCGAGGCGGGATTCCAGTTGTGCCAGGCGTTGCTCCAGGCCTTCCATATAATATGCTCCCAAGGGTTGGGTAGGTGTTTCGGGCAGAAGCGGCGGGCTGGTATAGCGGCCGCCTCAAACGCGATAACACAAGTCTTCGGGAGTTGACAACGATTAAATAATATATTTCAGGAAATGTCGGAGTCAGGGGCGGTGATAAAGTCCTCTGCGCCGATTCCCTGGGATTTGATTTCGATATCGATTGTTTATCCCAACAGGTTTTTTCGCATGCGGCCACTAAACAGGAGGGATGCCCAGGATCCTGTACAGTTGGTGTCTGGCCTCCGGGGTCTGGTCAAAGACGTTTTTTAATTTGATGCAGGGAAAATCGTTGCAGTCTGCGCAGATCGCGTGTCTTTTGCTCCGGGCGCACAGGCGGATCTGGCAATCCCGACCGCAGATATTGGCGTCGGGGCCTTCAGATTTGCATCCGGTGCAGTGATTACCCTCGTCTGCGGAAGCATGGAAGGCTTCGCAGGTTTCGCAATCGCGTCCACAATAACCAAGCATGTCTGATCTCTCCTTCCTTGACCCGATTTACCCATCAAGGCATTTCACGCATCCGCGTGAGGTTGGTGTGTGATCGATTGTCGCAGTAGGTGCTTATAGTAAGCATCTCTACATGATTAAGACTGCATGGATAGCCAGGCTTTATGAAATTAATTGAATTCTTAGCGAAAAGCAATGTTTAATTTTATGCGGAAGAACTTCTGGTTGTGGTTTTGCTGCCGGCTCATGGTGCATTATCCAAGGCAAGAAGAGTGGTGCAGGGTGATTCCCTTGTTGACTTGCCCGGGGAAATACCCTAAATCTACAAAACCGTGAGTTTCGTGGTAGGTCTGATCACAGTTGATGGCGGCGTAAAAAGTCCGCCCTGCGGCGTTACGGAATTTTTCCAGGACCTCGACATGCTATAGGTATGCCTTCGTCCCTGAAGAAACATCAAGCCTTGCAGGATGAATTTTTTAGCCATCCCATGAAGTTTTTGCGAAAGCATCAATTTGGCTTTGTTTTGATGAATGAGGGTTGCCTCTCGTTTCTTTGAGTGCTATCAACCAAGGAGAGCATATTCAGGATGGAATATAAAAACATCATAAAGGAAGCGGTTGTTGACATATTCTCAAGCATGGTGCTGCTCGATATTGAAACCATCGAAGGGGTGGAGTCCGGTCCCATGGAAGGGCCCATGCTATCCGGTATGATCGGCCTGGCGGGTGATTTACAGGGCAGCGTGTTGATTCACTTGCCCGCCACCGTGGCCATTGCTATCACCAATGCTTTTTTGGGATTGGAAATCAACTCAGTGGATGATGATGTCAAAGATGCCGTGGGTGAGTTGACGAATATGGTTGCAGGTGGCGTCAAATTCCTGATTCCTGGCCCGGGTCAGGATATCGAGTTGGCGATCCCTTCGGTAGTGTGTGGTCAATCCTACAGCTGCGAGGCTACCGGCAGGTTTGAACGTACTTCCGTGCTGTTCGAATTGGCTGCGGGCCGCTTTGTGGTTGAAATGCAGATAAAAGTAGCCAGCAGCATGCCAAGAGGCTGAGGTTGATAGGGATCATCGTGAGAGGTGGCCGCACTCGGTTATGAAGCCGGCGGTTTAAAATAAAAAGTTTGGAAACGGCAGATGTAGAAGGACGGCTAATGGGCCGTCCTTTTGTATTTGGTAAAAGGATGCAGCAGGGGGATGTACCGGCAGACAGGTGGTGAGTTTCTCGTCAGACATTCTGCCGGGCGGAGCTCCTTCGTCGGAAAATAACGCACGTTGCATAATTCCCGGCGCAGAATAAAACGGTATTTTGAATGTCGCTGCTGGTCATTTTCATGAAGTAGCACTCCTCGTACTCTTCCTTGACCAGCGGGCACAAATCATTTGCTGAGTTAAGTGATGACAACGTCAAACCCTTATGAAGAATGGAAGCCGGATGTCCTGGCATGGTGCCTGGGTCCGCGGGTTGTTGGCGTGGAAAACCGCGTTTGGTCGCACCGTCTATGCAAGAGCAACCATCGTGCCAGTTAAGGGAATCCGATGGAATCCGCATAAAAAATTTCGGGAACTTCGGATGGTGCATGCGTGTTTTGATCGGCATGATGTCGTCGTGGTCGGGAACTTTGGGGTTTGCGGGGGTGGCGGCGCATCGATACGTGACACGGCAGGCATGCCGAGGCGTAAACCGGCCAGGAGATTTTGCCCGTGGCGTTACCGGCGGATATCCCCATCAGTGTGGCAAACCTCCCCAAAGCAGAGCGGCATTTTTGTGGCATGTCACACTCTGTCGGAGAAAACACCTGACAGCACGGTGGCTTTTTTTGGGAATGGTCCTTCCCCACGGTAAGAGGTTCCCGGAGGCTCCTAGGAGGCTGTCGGACTATCCATGCGCCGGCTGCA
>DIWZ01000013.1:11745-45699 GCA_002435955.1 Pelobacter sp. UBA6093 | reverse complement strand
ATAGTCCGACAGCCTCCTAGCCCGCGGGTTATCTCGTCAGCCAATGAAGGGCGCGCTCCCTGTCAAAAAAGCAGTGAAGTCGCTCGGTTTGCGTCGCCTGGATTTGCATCAGGGATATGACGGACTCGTTGAAGCGGTAGCTGTCCGCAAACAATAAGGCGGTTCTTTGGGCTTGCCCTAAAAATACCTGGTAGGCCAGTTTATCCAGAGGGTCGTCGGCGTCCCACGACGCTGGAACAGTCGTCTGGCGTTTGTCAATGAGGACTTTGTCGATATTCTGAGCTTGAGCCAGCGCCAGGGTTTCAGACAAAGCGCTGATAATGTTTTGCTCGGTAAAGGGGCCGTATATTTCCAGTTGAATGATCTCAGGTTCCTGGAGGGTAGATATTTGCCAGACTGTATGGCCCATGATGTTACTCGATACTGGTTCGGGTGTCGGATTCTGCTGCGCGGATATTGCCTGTGAATCTGTCGCATTACCCGGGCCGAACTTGCACCCTGCGCATGGAAAGTCCGACAGACTCCCAGGTGCATCGCAATTCTGGGGCCAGTTAGCTCAGGACAGGGCCGTTGTCCTGCGCCGATATAAAGATGCTTCCAGGATGCCTTGTTATTCCAGGTCATTACACGGATTTGCAGGGATGGGAAAGTTTTCGCGGGAAATGAAAAAGCTACACAGTGGCATGAAATTGTGGGCAGGACAGTGCAATTTTATGCAACAGGAATCTAAAAATGGGACAGACTGAGACGCAATATACCAGAGGTCCTTCCGGAGCCTGAATGCCGACCGGCGAGCCGCGATCAGTCAGGCAGGAAGGTCCTTATCCAGGGCAACCTGGTTGCGGCCGTGTTTTTTAGCCAGGTACAGAGCCTGATTGGCCCTGGCAATCAGTTGCTCGAAATGGTTGTCCTGGGTCGGCTGCATGCTGGCTATGCCGATACTGACCGTGACCCTTCCTTTGGCCCCTTCACCGTTATGGGGGATTTGGAGCGCTTCTACGTTCTGCCGAATTTTTTCCGCAAGCGGTTGGGCGGTATCGGAATCACTATCGGGAAGAATAACCGCAAACTGTTCCCCTCCAAAGCGGGCGATACGTTCTTCGTCGCTCCGGGTGCACTCTGCCAGGGTTTGGGCAATCTTTTTGAGGCACAGGTCCCCGGCCTGGTATCCATAGGTGTTGTTGAATTGTTTAAACAGGTCCATGTCGACCAGAATCAACGCCAACGGGGTGCCTTTTTTCCGGGCGCGTTGCCAATAAGAGGGTAGCGCGGCATCGAAACTGCGGCGGTTGGCGATGTCGGTCAAGGGGTCGAGCATGGCGAGCCGACGCAGGAATTGCTGGGCGCGCCGGCGTTGTTGAACTTCCAGTTCAAGCTTGGTATTGGTTTGCGCCAACTTTTCGGTGCGTTCATTCACCCGTTGTTCCAATTCGCCACGAATGATGCGCAGTTGTTCCAGGGCGTCGGCCAATTTTCGCGTCCGGACATTGAACCAGTATGCGAAAGTGCCGAATTCGTTGCGAAAGTCGCCATCGAGACAAAGCATTTCCTCGGCATTGATGTCCACGGCATTTTTTAGCTGGTGGGTAATGCGGGACAGAGGCCGCATCAGCATGCTGTTCAGAGTGAGAAAGGCACCAATAACGGCCGCGGATACACACAGGATCAGCGCGATCAGAACCGCATGATAAATGGCGGTAGCCGCGGACATGGCGTGGCTGACGGGGGTGACGGTGACGATTTTCCAGTAAGTGTTGGGCACGTGGAAAATCGCGACGCTGCTTGCTTCTTTCAGCAGCAGATCGTCCGGCGTAGTGAACTGTTTCAGCAGAATCTCGTCATTGTTTCCGTCAGGCCAGGGCCCCTGCAGCACGGCGGCGATGAGTTCGGCTTCTTCGGTAGAAACCTGGTTGCTGTCGCTGGCGATGACTTCGGCTATGCGACGGTCATAGAGGGAGGACTGTTTGGCTTTTTTCAGCAGGTCGTTGCTGCTGTCGGCCAGGGCTTTGGCCAGGGGAGTGAACAACGGTTGCCGGTCAGCGAGATCGCGAGCCAGGATATATTCGATGTGCGTGCGGCCGAATCTGTCCTGGTTGGTATCGCGGGTGATGGTAACATCGGGAAATGAGAGGAATTTTCCGTTGCGGTCAACAGCAAAGGCGTAACCGCCCATTTTTTTAGCCTGGGCGTCAAAAAACGCTTCGAGTCCCGCCAGTTTGAGGTCGACGGTAGACACGCCCACAAACCGGCCAGCCCGGTAGATAGGTGCCGTGCAGGTGACCATGGGCACAGAGGTGTGCGGATCAACGTAGGATTTAGACCAGAAAATCTTGTCAGGCTTTAGAAAACGGCCCGGGACATACCACTCCTCGTGGTGATATCCGGCGCTGCGTGGGTCGTCGTAGTCTGCCACGAACTCGAGAGTGCCCTCGGCATTGCGCCCCCAGAAAAAGCTGCGCCGCTCTTGGCGGGCACCGAAGGCAAGCGGTTCGTACCACACCCCCCCGCCGATAATGTAGGAAGACGGGCCGAGTTCGTCGATAAGGCGGGGCACGATGTTCATGTGCTCCTGCGCCTTGAGGGGCAGGGTTGCACTGGTCGTAGCGAGAGCCCTGGCCAGGGTTTCGGCGACCGCCAGGCGTTCACCGAGTTGCGCTACCATGGTGTTTCCGACCTGATTAACCAAACGAAAGGATTGTTCTTCCAGGCGCGGTCGACCGATGGTGTCCATAATGACGGTCAGACTGGCCACCAGCACGCCAAGCAGCAGGAGAAACAGCAGGGGGGTGCGAAACAGAAGACTGTTGTACCAACGCACCGAAAACGCATTCCTGTCGTTCATGCAGGACCTCTAAGGGGAAATTCGGGAGCCAAATATATCTGCCTGTGAGGGGAGGCGATGGCCATGACCGCCAACTGTCCTGGTTACCTTGCGGAGCATAGCATACAGCCGATGGGTGAAACATCTCTTTTTTCCATGTGGATAGAAGCCTGTCGGACTATCCATGCGCCGNNTCCAAATTTTCGCTTCGGCCCGGATAATCAGACAGGCTCCTGGCTTCGGAATGACATCGGCTTTTATCAAGTGAACATGAAGTCATGTGCTTTGGGATGGAAACCGTTTCAAAGTCGTTCCGTCCAGGGCTTCAAGGGTCTTGCAAGCCGGGGGAGGTGAGGATTTTCGTTGACTGATAGGTCGTAGTGCTGTTAGGCTGGCGAATTAAAGCTGCTTTCCCTGCAAAAAACGAAATTATTCGTCAGCCCCGGATGCGCTCCGGGGCTTTTGTTTTATCCGGTACCAAAAGGACTTTATGGAATTCAACACATTCGATTTTCACCCGCAGATCATCAAAGGCATTGTTGCCGCGGGTTATGTTTCACCGACACCGATTCAGGCCCAGGCCATACCTTCGGTTCTGGCCGGCCGGGATGTTATGGGCCTGGCCCAGACCGGCACCGGCAAGACTGCTGCATTTGCGCTGCCGATTTTGCAGCGTCTGATAAAGGGATCCCGAGGCGGTGTGCGTGCCCTGGTGGTCGCGCCGACACGAGAACTGGCGGAACAGATTCATCAGGCTGTCAGCGATCTGGGGGCAGAAACCGGGTTGAGAAGTATGACCATTTATGGCGGCGTGAACATCCGGCCGCAAATCACCGCGCTGAAGCGTGGCGTTGACATTGTCGTGGCCTGCCCCGGTCGGCTGATCGATCATATCGGACAGGGCACCATTGACCTTTCCAAAGTGGAAGTTCTGGTACTGGACGAAGCCGACCAGATGTTCGATATGGGGTTTTTGCCGGCAGTTCGACGGATTCTGCAGAATTTGCCTAAGAAGCGTCAGACCCTGATGTTCTCCGCCACCATGCCCGATGTTATCCGGCGTCTGTCCAGTGAGGTTCTCCATGAGCCAGTGACCGTGCAAGTGGGGAATGCCGCTCCGGCCGAAACCGTCAGCCACGCACTGTATCCGGTTGCTCAACACCAAAAGACCGCCATGCTGCTGGAGTTGCTCACGGGTGACCGTACCGAGTCGGTACTGGTCTTTACTCGCACCAAGCATCGCGCCAAACGGCTGGGGTTGCAACTTGACAAGGCGGGCTTGCGGGCCGCTTCCTTGCAGGGGAATCTCTCCCAGTCTCGCCGCCAGGAGGCCTTGGCGGGATTTCGGGACGGGAAATACCAGGTTCTGGTTGCGACGGATATTGCGGCGCGTGGCATCGATGTCTCACAGGTGTCACATGTCATCAATTACGATATCCCCGATACCACCGAGGCCTATGTCCACCGCATCGGCCGTACCGGGAGGGCTTCCCGCAAAGGTGACGCTTACACCCTGGTCACTGGTGAGGATAATGCCATGGTTCGGGCTATCGAAAAAGTACTGAAGGCCCCCATTGAGCGGCGCACCATCGAGGGTTTTGATTACAATGCTCCCGCGCCGGCGCGAACCGCTGATGGCGACCGTGAGGATGCTTCAAGGCGGCCTGGGCGCGGCGGTAATTCCACAAAATCCGCCGCGGGAAAACCGGCTGCGCAAGCGCGTCGTCAGCGTGCTCCCGGCGCTTCCCGCTCGCGCAGCACCGCAGTCAGGGGGCGCAAGCCCGCTCAGTAACAATTGTTACGGCATGATAGGGCGTTGTGCGCCGAAATAATAAAGGGACCGGCTTTCTCAGGCCGGTCCCTTTTGTTGTTTAAAGGTCGAGCAAGAGTAGTCTGTCAGTCGCGAACCAGGGCGATGCGCAATCCCAGGGCAATCATCACGCCGCCAAAGATGCGATTGATGAGGGTGTTGAAGCGGGCCAGGCTGCTTCTTACCAAAGTATGCTGAATGAGCATTGTGAATATCGACCACCCGCACAGAGAGGTCAACACAATGACCATCCCGTAGCCGGCTTTTATCCAGGCTGAGTCGTCCGCCGCGATGAACTGGGTGAAAATACTGAAAATAAAGATGGTTGCCTTGGGGTTGAGAAGGTTGCAGAAAAACCCGTCGCGCAGTCCTTGCAGAACCGAGCGGTGCCTGGTGGCATCAAAAACATCAAGATTGAGGGCGCCCCGGAATTTAAGAGCCCTGATACCGATGAAAACCAGGTAGCCTGCCCCGATCAACCGTACCGCATCATGGATATAAACGTTGCGTGTGATCAACCAGGCCAAGCCCGCAACGGATAGCCCCACGTGTATTAGTAAACCGCCGCAGATCCCAAGCACTGTAGCCAAACCGATCCGACGACCGCCGATCAGGCCGTTACGGATCAACAGCAGCATGTCCGGGCCCGGGCTGGCCATGGCGATCAGCGTGATGCCGGCGAGTAATACGAATTTTTCCATGGCAAACAGCCTCCGGGATTGATATGAGGCCGGGATGGCCCGGCGGGGGATTCTAACCTGTTTGTCAGGCATCGACAAGCTTGCATGTGATATCCCCCGGAATACGCAATATTTGGGAAAGACTATTAAAAACAACGTTTTGTCGTTAATTAAATGGAGAAAGCCAAGGCAGCAGAGATTGGGCAAAACCTGTGAAATGCCCTTTTAAGGAGTGTTGCGTATGGCAGAACGATGTTGTGAAAAATTTCATTGACAGTTAGTATGATTGGACCGATTATCCAATAAAACGTTAAGCGCACTTCTATAATCGATAAGAGCAAAACCGGGGAAACCCGGTGACGCAAAGCCACGGGTCCTTCACGGGATAGCCGAGTTGCCGAAATTAAATGAAGACTATCAAGTTTTTCATGAGTGACATATTGACAGTGCCCGTCCCTGCTTTGGTAAGGGGGACGGGCATTTTTCGTTTCGCAGTAAGGGATTGCCGCTGGCTCTGCAATGAACGAGTTCCACGGTGACCTGGTGGTGTGGGTTGGTAACCTTCCTGTTTCAGAGCAGCGGTAAAAAAGGAGATGGTCTATGAAGTTGCGTACTCAAATGTTGGCACCGACCATAGCGGTTGTCATCCTGTGTCTGTCGGTTTCCGGGATGATTACCTACCGGTCAGCCAAAAAGGCCTTGCAGGATGCATTGCAGGGTCAAATGGTGCTGGCAACACAGAGCGTTCGGGATCAGGTCAACGGTTATATCGGCGAACTGACCCGCACCTTCAAAACTATGACGGGGCGCAACGAGGTGCAGCAGGTTCTTGCCGATAGCGCTGGCGGCAGTGACAATCAGGCCGCGGACCTGGTATTGCAAAGAATGTTGAGCGATTATCCGGACCAGTTTGAATCCCTGGCGATAATTGATGTTGACGGGATGGCCAGGTCCGCTTCGGACCGCGGGTTGGTCGGGACCTTGAATGTACGGGATCGGGGCTATTTTCAAAACGTCCTGGCAGGTAAGGTAGGTACGGAAATGGTGCAGAGTCGCGCCAGCGGCCAGCCGGTGATGATCGTGGCTTACCCCGTGAGTGTGGACGGCCGGGTGGCCGGTGCCTGCATCGGTGCCATACAAATGAGTTATTTTGCCGACCAATTTGTAAGCCCGGTACGTATCGGCGAGCAAGGTTATGCCTACCTTGTGGATGGTTCAGGAACATTCCTCGCTCACCCGGATAAAACCAGGGTTCTTAATGCGTCGATTGCCGAGACGGATTGGGGCAAACGCATGCTGGCCGAAAAAAACGGGTTTCTTGTTTATGAATGGGAGGGTCGCGAAAAAGTAGTGGCGTTTCGTTTCATCGATCAAGCAGGCTGGCAGGTAGTTGCCGGGGCCGATTATGAAGATATTTTCGCGCCGCTTGCCGGCATTCTGAAGAACAATCTCGCAGCTGTGCTATTGACCCTGCTGGGAGTATCCTGCGTACTATTCATGGTAGCCCGATCCATTGTTAAAGCCATCCGGTCCGGTGTAGGCCTGGCGATGGATATTCGTGCCGGGGATGTCAGTCGTCGGTTGCATCTCAAGCGCGGAGACGAAATCGGCGATCTGGCCGACGCGCTCGACCAGATGGCGGAGGGGCTGGAAGAGAAAGCTCTGCTGGCCGAAAAAGTGGCGGACGGCGACCTTGCCGTCGATATTCACATGGCCTCCGAGCGGGATCGACTGGGGATCAGTCTGACCCAAATGGTGCGCCGTTTGAGCGATATGATGGCCCAGGTGCAGTTGGCGAGCGAGCAGATTGCGGCCGGTTCGCTGCAGGTCTCGGATGGCAGCCAGACCTTGTCCCAGGGTGCCACGGAGTCAGCCGCCAGTCTGGAGGAGATTTCCGCATCGATGATGCAACTTGCCTCCCAGACCCGGTCCAATGCCGAAAATGCCAAACAGGCCAATATGTTGACCGGCGAAGCCCAGGCGGCCGGCAGGGAGGGCGACCGCCAGATGACGAGCTTGATTGCCGCCATGCGGGATATCAACCACTCCTCCGATAGTATCACCAGGATCATCAAGGTCATCGATGAGATCGCTTTTCAGACCAACCTGCTGGCCTTGAATGCGGCGGTGGAGGCGGCGCGGGCCGGGCAGCACGGCAAGGGCTTCGCGGTGGTGGCCGAGGAAGTGCGGAACCTGGCTGCAAGGAGCGCCAGGGCGGCAAAGGAAACGGCCGAACTTATCGAGGCCTCTAACGCCAGAATAGTTCGCGGAGTGGAAATTGCGGATAACACCGCTGTATCGCTCAAGTCGATCGTCACCGGCACGGCCAAGGTGTCGGATCTGGTTGCGGAAATTGCCGCAGCCTCCCAGGAGCAATCAGGAGGAATTGATCAGGTGAGCAAAGGGCTGGAACAAATTGAATCCGTTACCCAGCAGGCGACAGCCAACGCCGAAGAGAGTGCCGCCGCAGCCGAAGAACTCTCGGGGCAGGCGGATCATTTGCGACGCCTGTTGGCCATATTCAAGGTCAAAGGTGGTCGGCAGCCGGTTGCATTCCGGGATGAAAGACAAAAAACTGCGACTGCCGGCAACCCGTCTCCCATTCCCCGCCAGCTCAGGATAACCGTTGCAAAAGAACGTCATCCAGCGCAGATCATTGCTCTTGATGACACGGATATGGGCCGTTATTGAGAGAAAATACCACCGAAAAGCCCGGCAGCGCAGGATGGCGTTGCCGGGCTTTTTTTTCGTATGCTGAAAACCAGCCCAAGGTGGCTGGCAGCTGTCAGGCCGCTTGCCTTTCCCAGGGGATTGGAGTTAGGGTGTCAACTGTTTTTGGTCACAAAAGATGGCTGCTGTGCCGGGTTTCACGCCGATGAAGGATAGTGCATGTTTCGTAAAAAGGATGCGATTTTAC
Source organism: Pelobacter sp. UBA6093 (assembly GCA_002435955.1). Classification (GTDB taxonomy): domain Bacteria; phylum Desulfobacterota; class Desulfuromonadia; order Desulfuromonadales; family Syntrophotaleaceae; genus Syntrophotalea. The sequence continues at coordinate 37,471 of DIWZ01000013.1, read as the reverse complement.
TGTTGACCAGCTATGGCACGATGGCCCTGGGTATCTTCCTGCCGCAACTTGCCGAACCGCTGCGTTATGCCCCCGTCGGCTTTGTGATGTTGTTGCTGTTGCTATCGTTTCTTGCCATCGATATGCGCGGATTATTGCTTCACGTCCTGAAGGCGCCAGCCGTTACGGCAGGATTGCTGGTGCTGAAAACAGTGCTGATGCCGTTGGTCGTGTATGTTTTTTTTCATTTTGTCTGGCCCGGCTATGAGCTTGCCGGACTTCTGGTAGGCGGAGCCTCAACCGCCGTGTTGGCTCCATTTTTTGCCAATCTGTTTGATGCCGATGCGGTGTTGACCGCGGCCGTGGTGATTCTGTCATCGCTTCTGCTGCCTTTTACCCTGCCCCCCCTGGTGTGGGGATTGGCCGGTAAGGCCATGCACGTCGGGGTTCTGCCCATGGTGCAGATGCTGGCACTGATGATTTTCGTGCCCGCCCTGTGCGGGAGAGCCTGTGCTCGCTGGCTGCCGCGTACCACTCAATGGTTGCTGGGCAACAGTTACCCGCTCTCCTTGCTGGCAGTGGGCCTGACCAATATCGGGGTCTTTTCCCTGTATTCAGAGTATTTTCTCAAAACTCCGCAACAGGCACTGACGGCGATAGCCGCCGGCAGCGTGATGGTTGCCTTTCTGACGGCTCTGATGGGCTGGTGTTGCCGTCGATTGGAACCCGTTGTCCGGTCCACCTCACTGGTGTGTCTGCTGTTTCCGAATTACATCCTGGTGCTTGCTTTCAGCAGCCAGTTTTTCGGTGCGCTGGAAGCCACCTTTGCCGCAACCTACAGCGTGCCTTTTTTCCTGCAACTACTGTTCTTTCGCAAGATCGGGGGAGTTCGATGATTTGGGCTGGCAGTGCGAATTCTGGCCGGTTCATGATTCGGCCGTGGTCAGGTTGCCCTACTCGATAACCGTGACTTTGGTGATGACCACCGGTTCCAGCGGAACGTTCTCGTATCCCGCCGTCGCTCCCGTAGCGACCCGTTCAATTTCATAAATCACGTCCATGCCATCTGCCACCTGACCGAACACGGCGTAGCCGTACATCGCCGGATTCGATCCGGCGTGGTCCAGGTCGCGATTGTCGTCCGTATTGATAAAGAACTGCGCGCGGGCGCTGTCTATGTCTTCGGTGCGGGCCATGGCGATGGTGCCGGTTTTGTTTCTCAGCTTATTGCGGGCTTCGTTGGCAATCGGCTCGCCGGTGGGTTTTTCCGCCATGTCGGCAGTCAGGCCGCCGCCCTGGATCATGAAGCCTTTGATGACCCGGTGGAAGATAGTCCCGTCGTAGTGGCCGGTTCGGGCGTAATGGAGAAAATTTTCGACACTGAGGGGGGCTTTGGCGATATCCAGTTCCAAAAGGATTTCGCCGAAGGTCGTTTCCATCTGAATCAGGGGATTCGAAACACTCATGTTGTAATGCCTCCGGTGATATCGGGGATGACGTTAATATGCCGTGTGGTCGGCAGGATAATAGGGGTGATTCGGATCGATAGAAAATATTGGAAAAATGCGAAAATATACGATCAGGAAGATCTCTTACGGTTGTCGGGCGTGTACCCGCGACTGTCCCATAGGTGGAGCAAGGCCAGCAGGGGATGCTGCCAAACCATTCGCGGACCGGCAAAGCTCATGATCTTGCGGATCAAGTCCCGCTCGGTGGGTGCGTGGCAGTTGTGTGGACACTTGCCGCAAGTAGGTTTGGCGCTGCCGAAAGGGCATTTTGTCAGGCGGTTGCAGGCGTTTTGCAGCAACTGTTGGCAATTGGAACATAACTGTTGGCCGGTGCCGTGATGGGCGTGACAATAGATGCGAAGCATACATTCGAAGGTGCGTTTTTCTCGATCAATGCGACGTGTGAGTGCTTTATCTGTCATGGTTTATGCCTTGGTGCCGGCTGCTCCGGACAACACGAATCGTCTTCCATAAAAAAATATCGTCATCATTTTCAACCTTTTTACCATGTGAACTGGTGAAATCTCAACGATGTGTGTCACCAATCGGACAAAAAGGGGGAATTCGTCGGTTTGAGCGGCGCAGTGTGGCAGGCATTTTGTGGTTTGACAAGCCCCAAGACCATGATTCAATTGATGTCATTGTCGATCGCTGGTTTCCCATCATTCTCTACGAGGTGTCAGATGCATGTCAATGAAGTGCGGACTCGGGCCAAGGCTCTCAAACTCAGTGGTATCGGAAAAATGCGCAAAGCGGATCTCATCCTTCAGATCCAGCGGGCGGAAAACCATACCCCCTGTTTCGGTTCGGAACAAGGCAAGGATTGTCCTTATGACGACTGTTGCTGGCGCGAGGATTGCGTGCGGACCTGAAAGGCCTTTTAGAATTTGTAGCTGACGCCGACGGAAACGACGGGATAATACCGGTAGTCTTCAAGTTCGTCTTCAAGGTCGCGACGTTCCTGCTCCAGGTCGGATTGGAAGGTGGGATCGGATGTTATGGGACCTCTGGCTGTAAGTGAGAGGTCCGTCTCGCCCTGAAATACCACGCCGAGGTCGCAAATGAAGGTCCAGTGAGTATCTTTACCCAGCGGGTTGCCCCAGCCGATGCCAAGGTAGGGGGCCAGGGTGTCGAATGCGAGCTTGCCTGAGAGGTCTTCCAGTTCTGCCGCTGTATATTCCGTGTCACCGATCGTATAGCTGCTCTGTGGCACTGAACTGACATCAGCTTTGTTTTTATTGATGACCAGACCGGTGCTGATGCGGAATCCGCTGTTTTCAAAAGGATGCCAGTCGAGCAGTACGGGGAACGACAGCAGTTTGACGTCAAGGTCGTAACTGATGTCGTTTTGCGACGTTTCCAGGTCGAAATTAAAGGTATTGATACCGAACCTGGCATTGAACTGCGAAAAAATGCCCACGCTGGTATCGGCGGTGAGTCCCATGGTGCCCGGCCCGACACCGATGGCAAAATCGCCCGTGTCTGCATACCCGGTTTGCAGCGTAGCATATACCAGGGCCATCGAGATCAGCCACGCCCTTAAGCCAGTCTTTACCTTCATGGCAGTCCCTCCCTGTTTGTTATTTCTATGCAGGTCCATGTTTTATGCATGGCACTGCGGCCTCAGATCTCTGGCGTTGACAATCAGAACGTGTCCGACGGGAAGAACCCCTACGCAAGCCCCGAGCCGGAATTTTGATCATGGCGTGACGGGGTGCAAAATAATTTTCTCCGGCAGTGACCACAGCAAAAGACTGGTATCAGGGTAGTAGTCCGTGAGGGCCGCCAAGTTTTTGAAATAACTCGGTGATATTTCCTTTCTATGCCTGCGATGGAATGGTTGCCCCAGGGAAGGCATGCCCCTGGACGCGATTTATTTTATTTTGTTTACTCGGCAGGAATGACCCCCGATTCATTCACTCGATGGGTGCTTTTCGTGATATGGCCAACGCGGCGAACATTTTTTCGTATCATCCTGCGGTTTTCGTGTCATGGATAGTCCGACAGCCTCCTAGGAAAGACTGGAGTCGAAGCTCATTTGTCGGCGATGGTCATCCATTGCCCAACGCTTCCCATACCTCGAGTTTTGCCTTGACCCGGCGAATGATATCGTCGGTGAAATCCGTGGTTGTGCAACTGCCGCCCAAGTCGGGTGTGCTCATGCCGCGATGCACCGCCTCGAACACTGCTTCATAAATGGCCCGTGCAGCGCGATGGGCTTCCGGGTTTGCGATATAGCGCAACAGCGCGCCTCCGGCCAGAATCATGGCCATGGGGTTGGCGAGGTTTTTCCCTTGCAGCGACGGTGCCGTGCCGTGGGGAGCCTCGGCCATGACCACTGCGGGGGTCCACGCCTCGTCGAAGGACAGCAACAGGGACTCGGCCCCGGCAATCGATCCGAACATCTGCAGCACAAAATCGCTCAGGCAGTCCCCGTCCCGATTGAGTGATGGTATGACCATTCCGTCGCCGGCGTTGGTCAGCAGCAGGGCATAAGTGGCGTCGATCAACTGCGGTTCGTAACTCACTGCGGGATAGCGTTTGGCCGCGGCATCCATTTCTTCCTTGAGCATGCCTTCGTAAACAGGACTGACGGTGAATTTGGGTCCGCCGAAAACCTTGACGCCAAGTTTTTGAGCGTGTCGAAAGGCGAATTCGGCGACCGCATGGCAGTTGCGGCGGGTAATGTACTCCGTCCGGGAGGCAACTTCATCCAGACCATTGCCTTGACGGGACTCCCGGGCGCCGTACGCCCCCCCGACGGCCATGCGCACCACGGAAATCGGCGCATAGGCTCCGCCGGTCGGGCGGATGCCCGGGATGCGCCGACCCGTGCGGACGATCACGGTGCCGTTAACCTCATCACGAAGGATGGCATTGGGGCTGCCGACATCGCCTTGGGTAGCAGGGGTGATGGTAGCGGCTTTCAGTCCCAGACCGGATTTTTTCATGGCATCTGCGGCATCATGGACGATCTTGTTTTTGGTGGCGCGGCGATTTTCCAGGCTCAGATTGAAGTGTTCAAAGTGTACAGGGATGCCGGTGACGGCGGGATCGAGTACGCGCAAGCTTTCTATGAGAAGTTCCTGGCCGGTCTGATCACCTTCCAGGACTGCAATGGTCGGAATCATGGCTCCTCCGCGACGCGTTTAATGCGACTGCCGGCTCGGGTAGGTTTTGTATGACGGAAAACAGGCTCGTTATTTTTTCGCAAAGACCAGGCACGGCATGACTATGTCAAACCATCATAAATGAAAATGATCCGGTCACAAGGGGGGTTCCCCCGGATTTTGATGCGTTGCAGGGATGGGATTTGATCAGCCCGGACATGGCCCGGCAGAAAAAAGGAGCTTCTGCGAAAACCTGGTTTGAGGTATCCTGCAATCTATGAATCCTGCCTTGTCAAAACAGATCAGTGTCGTCCTCGTCGAGCCGCAGAGCCCTGGGAATATCGGCATGACGGCTCGGGCCATGGCGAATTTCGGCGTCAGCGACCTGCGTTTGGTCAACCCTTGTCAGTATCTGCATCCTGAAGCCCGCAAGTTTGCCGTGGCTGCCGCTCCCTTGCTCGGCAGCGCGCGAATTTTCCCCGATCTGGGTGCCGCCATCGCCGATTTGCCGATGGCGGTGGCAGCCACCCGCCGCACCGGGAAACTGCGTGGTGAGTTGCTTGATGTCGCCGATGCAGCCTGTCTCGCCGCTGGGAACCCGCCGGCGGATCGCGTGGGGTTGGTGTTCGGCCGAGAAGATTCCGGCCTTACCAGCGAGGAAGTCTCCCTTTGTAGTCACAGTGCCGCTATCGCCACGGCGCCCGAGGTCGGGTCCATAAACCTGGCCCAGGCGGTATTGGTGTTTCTGTACGAATTTACCCGGCAGCCTCTCGCGGCTGAGCGTGCCGAACCGGCCCTGGTGGAACGTCCGGTTCAGGCGGAGCTGGAAGGACTCTTTGGCCAGATGGAGCAGGTGCTGACGCAAATCGCTTTTCTCAATCCCAGCCGTCCTGCAGCCGTCATGAACCGCTTGCGCCGCATGATTCACCGGGCGGACATCGACAGGGATGATGTTTCCCTGTTGCGGGGGATGTGGAGCCAGCTGCAGTGGAGCATCAACGACTGGCGAGGTCGCAAGCGCGGCGGGTAACAAACTGATGCATATCGTCCCTTAAGGGGCAGCGGACAGTCAGGTTCGCTGCCCCTTTTTTCTGGCGCGGTCCTTGCTCTGCTTTATGCGAAAGNNTTGAACGTGAACAATCTTACCGAGGAAAAGATCGGCCAACTGGCCATGAGCCCCTTTTACGTGCTGTATCTGGTGGCTTCGGAGTACGTGGCGCCAGGTAAGCTCACCGAGCGTCATATCGTGCGGGCCATGGAATACGGGCTTAAGTGGCATACTCCCTTCAGTGAGGGGATTTTTGAGCTGCTTCGGTCCCATCTGCATGAATTTTATGCAGAGTTGTCTGGTGATAGCTGTGCCGGATTTCAGGAAAATTTGCGCGCAGAATTGGTATCGGTGAAAAAGACGCTTGAGCAATTGTCGGGACCACCGGAGATGGTCGATGATTTCAGACAGTCACTTAAGCATCTTGCCGGATTTGTCGCTGCAGGGGGGGCTTTCCGCAAGGAGCTCCATGACCCCGGAATGCAGGCCCGGGCCGCCTGGGTAACGGAGCTGCTGGATAGTGACCCGTGCGGTCAACCATGTTGAAGAATTCTGAGCAATTTTGGGTGCTGACAAGACTGTTGGTGGAATAGCCCTGCCGGTAAAAATTCCCGTCATGGAAATCCCGGATATGCTAAAATTCAACTATGGGAAGAAATGGAAGCCCTTGTGGCTGGAAAGGATATGCGCCATGAAAAAACTATTTGAATGTGAAAAATGCGGTGTGGTAACCAATGAGCGGAGTCATCTCTGTGTTCCCAGGTCCGTGGACGGTCTGAGTGATTATTGTGGCTCGTCGGGGGACGTTTCCCATATGTGCGACAGTATCCGGGAAACAGCGGAGTATTCCTGCGTAACCTGTGGTCGTACGGCGGAAAAAGCCGAGATGATTTGCGATTCCATCAAGCTGCACTGACTAGAGATTAAAGCAACATTGAAATAAAAATCGTAAAAGGGGTCGGGTGCAAACCCGGCCCCTTTTGCGATTGTCGATTCAGTAAGGGGAGTAAGCGATGTCATCCTCCTCATGAAGCTCGGCGTCCAGGACGCTTTCCTTGTAGTTGATAAAAACCAGCTTGATTTTGTCGGCGTCGAGCTGCAGCTTTGCTGCAAGATCCCTTGCGGTGGACCCGGCAGGCATTTCATACAGGGTGCTGTCGTGGTGGTTGCAGACATTTTCTTTGGATAAATCAAGCAGACACTTGACGTGTACGTTCATAATGTCGCACACCTCCTTTCGCGAAGCTCCTTTTCAGTTTACCATCTGTTCTATGTTCGCTGCAAAATCCGCCATGCGAACGAAAAATACGTCGAATTTCAGGCATTGTTATTGTTATTGCCCGGACTGTTCCGTTAAGATGTTTTTTTTCGGATACATCGTATGTCAGCTGGAAAAAGTGTGTCGGCTGCTTTTTTAATAAAATGGGGGGGAAGTGGTGAAAAAAGTTCTGGTTGCCGAGGATTCCGGTTTTTTCGGTCGCATGTTGAAAAAAAAGCTGGAAATGGAAACGGGAGCCCAGGTTTGCTGGGCTCAAACGATGGAGGAAGCCTGTCGATTCATTGATCAAGGCGTGGGGGGCTTTTGCGCCGCCATCGTAAATTTCAATCTTCCGGATGCTCCCGGTGGAGAAATCGTCACCATGCTGGGCGAACGGGATATTCCGGTAATCGTGTTTACCAGCGTGGTCAATAAACAGATCCGCGATCGCATCTGGGAGAAGAAGGTCGTCGATTACGTATACAAGGAAGGCGCCCAGAGCCTTGATTATCTGGCGTCGTTGCTGATGCGGCTCGAGCGCAACCGCAAGATCAAGGTCATGGTGGTGGATGATTCCCCCATGCAGCGCGAGGTTATGGCGGGCCTGCTGCGCGTGCATCGCTACCAGGTGCTGGAAGCGGCCGACGGCAAGGAGGCGCTTGAACTGCTGTCGCAGCATCCGGATGTGAAACTGGTGGTCAGCGATTTCCATATGCCCCATATGGATGGATTCGAGCTGACCCAGAACATCCGTAAAACCCACTCCCGGCAGGATATGGCTATTATAGGGATCTCTGCGCTGGGCGATAATGTCATGGCGGCCCGCTTTCTTAAATGCGGTGCCAACGATTTTATCATCAAGCAGCACTTCCTGACCGAGGAGTTTTATTGCCGCGTTACCCAGAGCATTGAAAACCTTGAGAATATTCAGGCGATTCGGCAGGCGGCGGTTACCGACTTTCTCACCGGGGTTTCGAACCGGCGGTTTCTGTTCGACCATGGCGAGCGTATTTACCAGCAAATGCGTGACTCTTGCTCGTCCTTGTGTTGTGCCATGCTCGATATCGATCACTTTAAAAAAGTGAACGATAATTTCGGTCACCATGCCGGTGACCTGACTCTCAAGCGGGTGGCGGATCTGTTGCAGGAGCATCTGCCGGAACCGGGTATCCTGGCGCGTATCGGCGGCGAAGAATTTTGCGCCCTGGTGCCGGGCTCCAAGGAAGAGGTCGTTGCGTTGTTCGAACGCATTCGTTGCGCGATCGCCGAGTTGCCGGTATCGCTGGCGCCGGGCAGTGAGTCGATCCATATTACCGTCAGCGCCGGCATCAGCTCCGAGCCAGGTCGCAATCTCATCGATATGCTCAGCCGGGCCGATGCGTATCTCTATCAGGCCAAGAAGGAAGGCCGTGACCGGGTGGTTTTTTGAGCAGGTGGATGTCTGCTCACTCGCAATGGTCGTGTCTGTCGCTTGCTTTGCTCTGAGACCCTCAGGGCATTGACCTTTCCCCTTGGTTTACGTTATGATTCACTGTCCATCGGGCCTGCAAGGCCCGGTTTTTTTTCATTTAAAGCACGAGGTTGTACAGTGAGCAAGAACCACCGTAAAGAAGTCGATCGCCGCCGCACCTTCGGCATCATCAGCCATCCGGACGCCGGTAAAACCACCCTGACCGAAAAACTGCTGTTGTTCGGCGGGGCAATTCAGATGGCAGGCGCGGTCAAGGCCCGCAAGGCCTCCCGCCATGCCACCAGCGACTGGATGGCCATGGAGCAGGAGCGTGGCATCTCGGTGACCTCATCGGTGATGAAATTCAATTATCGCGACTACGAAATCAACCTTCTCGATACCCCCGGTCACCAGGACTTCTCCGAGGACACCTACCGGGTCCTGACAGCGGTGGATAGCGCCCTGATGGTGATCGACAGCGCCAAGGGGGTCGAAACCCAGACCCGAAAGCTGATGGAAGTCTGCCGCATGCGCAACACGCCGATCGTGACCTTCATCAACAAGCTTGACCGCGAAGGGCTCGAGCCCCTCGACCTGTTGGCGGATATCGAAGAGACCCTGCAGATCGAATGCGCGCCGCTGACGTGGCCCATCGGCATGGGCAAGCGCTTCAAGGGTACCTACAACCTCTATCGCAAGCAACTGTGCCTGTTTACGGCCGGCCAGGAAGTCCGCCCGCAGGATATGGTGGTGATCGAGGATCTCAATGATCCGCGCCTGGATGAACTGCTGGGCAGTCAAGCCGAGCAACTGCGCGAGGATATCGACCTGCTGGAGGGGGCCGCTACGCCCTTCGATCCGAAGGAATATCTCAAGGGCAACCAGACGCCGGTGTTTTTCGGCAGTGCCATCAACAACTTCGGGGTGCAGGAAATGCTTGACGCGTTTGTCGAGCAGGCGCCCGCACCGCGACCGGCACCGACTACGACCCGCGAAGTCTCCCCCTATGAAGAGGATTTTTCCGGGTATGTGTTCAAGATCCAGGCGAATATGGATCCGGCGCATCGCGACCGCATCGCGTTTTTCCGTATCTGCTCGGGCACGTTTCGACGCGGCATGAAAGTCCGGCATCATCGCATTGGCAAGGATGTCAATATCGCCAACGCCACCATCTTCATGGCCCAGGACCGTACCAATGTCGAGGAGGCCTTCCCCGGCGACATCATCGGCATTCACAACCACGGTACCATCAAGATCGGCGATACCTTCAGCGACAAGGAGCCACTCAAGTTCACCGGCATTCCCAGCTTTGCTCCGGAGCACTTCCGTCGCGTGCGGCTGAAAAATCCCCTCAAAGGCAAGCAGCTGGAAAAAGGTTTGATCCAACTGGCCGAGGAGGGCGCCGTGCAGCTGTTCCGGCCGCTGTACAACACCGATTATATTCTGGGGGCGGTAGGGGTACTGCAGTTCGACGTGATCATGTCGCGGCTTAAAACCGAATACAGCGTCGACGCCATCTACGAGGGGGTAGAATATGCTACCGCCCGCTGGGTGGAATGCGACGATCGCAAGATGATGGAAGATTTTGAGAAGAAAAGCCTGAGCAATCTGGCCTACGATGCTGAGGGCAACCTCGCCTACCTGGCGTCAAGCGAATGGCGTCTCGGGCATACCATGGAGCAATGGCCCAAGGTGATATTCCACAAGACGCGGGAGCATAATTAGTGCTGAGTGCTGAGTGCTGAGGCGTTTACGGTGGGATATGGATTTTCCCTGACCCTCGGCATTCGTTACCCGGCACCTTGTTCATTGCCGTGCCCTGTCCTGGGTTGTCTTCAAATCTACCCCGCCTGACTTATTCCGCTATGCCGGTTTTTCGATTGGGCGTTCTCCGCCCCACTTACAACTCCGCCCGAAAAAGCGTGGAATTCCTACCTCTTTTTTTGCTATCTTCACATCGATTGGGCACCTTCCCATTTCCGATATCAGGAGACCGTGATTATGCAAAGAGATGCTGCGATGCGCACGCTCAAAATCCGTATTAAAGATGCCTTACAGGCAAAGCAGGCGATGCCAACACTGTGTGTATGCGGCTGGGCCCGTACCGTGCGGCGCGGCAAGGATGTGGCGTTTATCGCCTTGAACGACGGTTCCTGCCTGGCCAATTTGCAGGTGGTAATCACGCCCGATCTGGAATCTTTCGAAGCCGTGTCGCGTTGCGGCACCGGAGCTGCCTTGGCAATCGATGGTGAACTGGTGGCTTCGCCGGCTGCCGGCCAGGCCTGGGAGCTGCACGCTCGGCATGTGAAAATACTCGGGGATACCGATGGTTCTTATCCCCTGCAGAAGAAGCGCCATAGTTTTGAGTTCTTGCGTTCCATCGCGCATCTGCGCCCGCGAGCCAACGCCTTTGGTGCGGTGTTCCGTATGCGCAGCGCGTTGTCTTTCGCCATTCACCGGTTTTTCCGTGAACGTGGTTTTCTATATGTGCATACCCCGATTATTACCGCTAACGACTGCGAAGGGGCGGGGGAGATGTTTCGGGTCAGTATCTTGCCCGCGGACCGCCCGCCGATGCAGGATGGGGCGGTGGACTGGCGGCAGGATTTTTTTGGTGAAAAAACCGGCCTGACGGTCAGCGGCCAATTACAGGGGGAGCTGTTTGCGGCGGCTTTTTCCGACATCTATACCTTCGGCCCGACTTTCCGTGCCGAAAACTCCCATACCAGTCGGCATGCCGCCGAATTCTGGATGATCGAGCCGGAGATGGCGTTTGCCGATCTGGCGGATGATTGCGCCCTGGCGGAAGACTTTTTGCGATATCTGGTGGGTTTTGTCCTGAACGAATGTGCCGAAGATCTGGCCTTTTTTAACGAACGCATCGAACCGGGGCTGATCGACAAACTCGAAATGCTTGCCAATGCCGCGTTTTCCTCCATGACCTACAGCGAGGCGATTGCGCGTCTGCAGCAGGCCAAGGCCGATTTTGAATTCCCGGTCAGCTGGGGGGCTGACCTGCAGTCGGAGCATGAACGCTATCTGACCGAGCAGGTCATTGGCGGCCCCCTGTTCGTCACCGATTATCCGGCCGACATCAAGGCCTTTTACATGCGTCGGAATGACGACGGACGTACGGTGGCGGCCATGGACCTGCTGGTGCCGCGGGTGGGAGAAATCATCGGTGGCAGCCAGCGCGAAGAGCGCCTCGATGTGCTGCAGGACAAGATGCGCAAGGTCGGCATCGATCCGCAACACCTGGACTGGTATCTCGATACCCGCCGTTGGGGCAGTTGCCCGCATGCCGGATTCGGCCTCGGTTTCGAGCGGTTGCTGATGTACGTCACCGGTATGGAAAACATCCGTGACGTGATACCGTTCCCGCGTACCCCGGGCAATGCGAGATTCTAAACTGTAAGCTGTCAGTTGTCAGTAACAACGTTCAGACAGGAGCAGATGCCAAAATGATGGAATACAAGGTTGTGGAAACCAGTCTGGTGACGGACGACTCCCTTGAGGCGATCCTTAACGAATGGACTTCCAACGGGTGGCAGTATGACGGGATGCAGTTCGCCATGCGCGACGCCAGCAAACGCCCCGCCATGGCATTTGTACTCTTTACCCGTGAAGTATGAGAAAGCCTGAAACCTCAGTCGTCCCAGTTTTCCTCGTCGCGATAGATGATGGTTTTCCTGGGGTCTGACGACGGAGACGCACCGCAGAATTCGCATACAGGCATCACCGGTTCATCCTCCAGGATTTCGTCGTAGGTGAGTTCAATAGGCTCGCCGGTGCAGGTGCAGTACCATTTGCGATAGACGGTCATGGTGGCTCCTTGGCAGCATAGGCTTTAGTTTCTGACCTGATTTTTCAACCACACTTACATCATACCTTCAACCTTGGCAGCTGGCAAAGGGGCGGTGTGCTTAAGTGCTGAGTGCTGAGTGCTGAGTGCTGAGTGCTGAGTGCTGAGTGCTGAGTGCTGAGTGCTGAGTGCTGAGTGCTGAGTGCTGAGTGCTGAGTGCTGAGTGCTGAGTGCTGAGTGCTGAGTGCCGAGTACCGAGTACCGAGTGCTGGCGTTGAGGGTGGGCTTGGCTTTTTCTCAGCACTCGGCACTCGTTACTCAGCACTGCTTTAAGCTTTTCCTCAGCACTCGGCACTCGATACTCAGCACTTTTTTTAGTATGCCAAACCGGTCTTTTTACGCACTTTGCGCAGGATTTTTGAGGCGGCGTAGCGGGCTTTGCCGGCCCCGTCGGCAAGGATGCCGCGCAGGTGGTCCTTGTCCGCCAGCAGTTCTTCGCGACGCTGGGTAAATGGGGCGAAAAAGTTGCGTACCGTTTCGAACAGTTCCTGTTTGACTTCGCCGTAGCCGAGTCCGCCGGCCAGGTAACGCTGGCGCAGGGTTTCCTCCCGTTGTTTGTCCAGAAACAGCCGATAGATCTGGAAGACGTTGCAGGTGTCCGGGTTTTTCGGATCTTCAACCGGAGTGGGATCGGTGACGATGCGCATGACCTGTTTGCGCAGGGCATTTTCGTCGAGGAACAGATCGATGGTGTTTTTATAGCTTTTGCTCATCTTCTGTCCGTCGAGGCCGGGGATGGTGGCAACCTCGTCATCGATATCCGGTTCGGGTACCACCAGCACATCACCGTAATGGTTGTTGAACTTGATCGCAATGTCGCGTGCCACCTCCAGGTGCTGTTTCTGATCTTTTCCCACCGGCACCAATTCGCCTCCGTACAGCAGAATGTCGGCTGCCATCAGCACCGGATAGGCGAACAGGCCGTGGTTGGGCGCGATACCCTTGGCTACTTTGTCCTTGTAGCTGTGGCAGCGTTCCAGCAGGCCCATGGGGGTGAAATTGGACAGCGCCCAGGTCAACTCCTGCACTTCCGGTACGTCGGACTGCACCCAGAAGACGCTTTTTTCAGGGTCAAGTCCCAGTGCCAGGAAATTGGCGGCGGCCTCCAGGGTGCCTTTGGCCAGAGCCTTGCCGTCCGGTACGCTGGTCATGGCGTGGTAGTTGGCGATGAAGCAGAACAGTTCATGATGTTCCTGGTAGTCGACCATCTTCTTCATCATGCCGAAATAATTGCCCAGGTGCAAGGAGCCGGAGGGCTGGATGCCTGAAAGAACGCGCATGGATGCTACCTCGTTGGTTGGGGTAAGGGTTCAGCCGGCAGTTCGAAAATCGAAAGGGACACCCATCGCGGATGGTTGATCCCCTCCGGTTTTGCTCCTGCTCCCTGCCTGATACATAAAAAAAGCCGCGGTCCCAGGGCCGCGGCTTTTGCTTGTTTATCCATCCGCGGACCGGCAGGTCCGCGATGCTCGTTACCGAAGGCAGGCGCGCGAACCGAAAGAACATGCGGTCCAGCGCCACCAAAAACGATCGGTCATATTGTGCAGTAAGGTCATGATATGCATAGGGTCGTAAAATTAGCAGTTTGCCGCCATGGCGTCAACGGCGAAAATTACTTGTTGGGCTGCAAGGCATTCATGGCACCGGCCAGCTGCAGCAGTTGGGACAATTCAATGCCGCTGTCCTTGAGGATTCCCATAAACACGGGAAACATTTGCAGCAAAAAGCTGCTGTCCTGCACTGCATCTTTGGCCAGACCCGGCAGGGTATCCAGAATAAAGGTTTTTTTGTCTTCCGGACTCAGGTTGAATACGGCCTGCTTCAATTGTTCAACAGTCATGTGTGGTACAACTCCTTGAGCGTATTTGAGGGTGTTTCGGTTCCAGGGATACAATCCCGGGACTTGTCTATCCGAAGGCCACCTTGTAAACATCCTGGTAATCGCGGGCAAAATGAACGCTCAGGTCGGCCCGCAAATGGTCGGGAAGTTCCTCAAAGTCCTTTCGATTGGCTTCCGGCAGGATCACGGTGGTAATACCGATACGTTTTACGGCGAGAATCTTTTCCTTGACGCCGCCGATGGGCAGGACTTTGCCGGTCAAGGTCAGCTCGCCGGTCATACCGAGTTTTTGGATAACCGGCTTGCCGGTAATCATGGACAGCAGCGCGGTGGCCATGGTAACGCCGGCCGACGGACCGTCCTTGGGTGTGGCGCCGGCCGGTACATGCAGGTGGACGAAGTGCTTGTCGAAAAATTCCGGATCGATGCCGTACCCCTCAAGGTGCGCCATGATGTAGGAATAGGCGATTTCGGAACTTTCGATCATGACCTTGCCGAGTTGCCCGGTCTGCTTGAAGCCCTTGCCCTTGCTGGGCATGGCGGTCGCCTCGATCTGCAGGGTGGCACCGCCCATGCTGGTCCAGGCCAGACCGGTGACAACGCCCGGCACATCATCGAAAGTCTCTTCTTTGGTGAAAATCGGTTTGCCGAGAATGGTTTCCACATCTTTCTTGCTGATGGTGATTTTCTCGGCATGCCCCTGGGAAAATTCCATGGCTGCATGGCGCATGATTTTTTTGATGCGGTTTTCCAGGTTACGCACCCCGGCTTCACGGGCATAACCGTCGATGATGGCGTGCAGGGCCTCCTTGCGAATCAGCAACTGATCTTTTTGCAGACCGTGGTTCTCCAGAGCCTTGGGGATAAGGTAGCGCCGGGCGATTTCCATCTTTTCTTCGAGGATATAGCCGGCCAGACGAATGATCTCCATGCGATCCAGCAGCGCCGCCGGGATGGTGTCGAGCTGGTTGGCGGTGGCGACGAACAGCACGTTGGACAGATCGAACGGCACGTCCAGGTAGTGGTCGCGGAACGAGTTGTTCTGCTCGGGATCGAGAACCTCGAGCAGTGCCGAAGCCGGATCGCCCTGGAAGGAAGCGCCTATCTTGTCGATCTCGTCGAGCATCAGCACCGGGTTGGCGGTGCCGGCACTCTTCATGGCCTGGATGAAACGCCCTGGCATGGCGCCGATGTAGGTACGGCGGTGCCCCTTGATTTCGGCCTCATCGCGCATGCCGCCGAGGGAAAAACGGTAAAAGGTGCGGTTGAGGGCGGAGGCGATGCTCTTGCCGATGGAGGTCTTGCCGACCCCCGGCGGACCGACCAGGCAAAGAATCGAGCCGGAAATATCCCCTTTGAGCTTGCCGACGGCGATGAATTCGAGTATCCGGTCCTTGACGTCCTTGAGGCCGTAATGGTCCCGGTCGAGTACGCGCCGGGCACGCTCGATGCTGTAGTTGTCCTTGCTGTGTTTGCCCCAGGGCAAGATGGTCAGCCAGTCGAGGTAGTTGCGCGAAACGTTGTACTCCGGCGAGGACGGTTCGATAAGCCGGAGTTTTTCGATCTCCTCGTCGATGGCTTTTTGCGCCTCCTCGTTGAGGGTCAGGTTCTTGAGGCGTTTCTCGAACTTTTCGATTTCGCTGACCTTGCCTTCTTTTTCCAGCCCGAGTTCCTTTTTGATGGCCTTAAGCTGTTCGCGCAGAAAAAACTCGCGCTGCTGGGCGCTGACCTTCTGTTCGATCTGCTTGGAAATCTTGGTCTGCAGGCGCGATACCTCCAGCTCCTTTTTCAGCAGCACCAGCACCTTGTCGATGCGTTTACGAACATCGATGGTTTCAAGGATCACCTGCAATAGCTGGCCGTCGCCCGAGGTCAGGTTGGCGGCAAAATCGGTCAGGCGGCCCGGGTCATCCATGCTTTGGCGGTTGAGGAACATCTTGATCTCTTCGCTATACAGCGGATTGATCTGCACCAGTTCCTTCAAGGCGCTGATGATCGCCATGGAGTAGGCCTTCAGCTCCGGGTTGACCGACAATTCTGTGGCATAGTGGTACTCTACCCTGGCGAACAGGCCATCCTCCGATTCGGTCAGTTCGCGGATGGAAAACCGCTCCAGGCAATTGACCAGCAGGTGGATGCTGTCGTCGTCGGAGTGCAGGACCTTCATAATCCGCCCGACTACGCCGAAGCGGTGCAGATTTTCCTGGCTGTCCGGCTCTTCGGTCTCTTTCACCAGCACCAGGCCCATCATTTTGGCCGGTGTATCCACCGCACGTTTGGCCAGGGCGACATGACGGGCGCCGGTGAAGACCATCGGTGTCAGAATGCCGGGAAAGGCCGGGCGGGGGCGTAGCGGAATGATCGGCAAAGTCGCGGGCAGAAGGTCGGAAGTGACCACCAGGCCTTCCTGGGGCTTTTCCGAATCGTCGGAATCCGCGATATTTTCAGGGCCTGAGTCAGCGTCCATGGGTTTGTTGTGATCGTCTTCCATGTTGTCCCGGTCATCAGTCATGGTGAGGGGTCTCCTTGTGGGGTATCGGGATATAAAGGGCAACCTAATCATTTAATGGACGGTTGTCAACTGTCGTGCAGCAAGAACTCTTTGCCTGTAAACGCTCGGGCGGGGGGCAGCAACAGGGTGGGTATGGCTCCTCGGGAATGGTTGAAGGCGTCGATTACCATGGCGGGGCCCGGGGGGCCGATTTTGCGGCGGTTTGCCCGTTGTCGCCGATTGCTTTTTCAGCACGCGTGGGATAATGTAAAGGCTCGTATCGTACCGGATATTCATGCAGTTTTGTTTCGAGGGAATTCAATCCATGACAGACCAGCCCCAGCGTATCTACCTTGTCGACGGTTCATCATATATCTACCGGGCCTACTATGCCATCCGGCAGTTGTCCAATTCGAAGGGGATGGCCACCAATGCCATATTCGGCTTCACCAATATGCTGCTCAAGGTGGTACGCGAGGAACATCCCGATCACCTGGCGGTGATTTTCGATGCCAGGGGGCCGACCTTTCGCAAGGAACTCTACCCTGAATACAAGGCCAACCGCGCTGTCATGCCCGAAGATCTGCGCCCGCAGATCCCCGTCATCAAACAGTTGGTGCAGGCCTTCAATATGCCGGGACTGGAGCTTGAAGGCTACGAGGCGGACGATATCATCGCCACCCTGGCGCGGTGTTTTGCCGAACGGGGCATGGCCGTCACGGTGGTTACCGGCGACAAGGACCTGATGCAGATCGTCAGCGATCAGGTTCGTCTGCTCGACACCATGAAAGACCAGGTGGTCGGTCTGGCCGAAGTTGCCGCGCGGTTCGGCGGCAGTCCCGACAAGGTGGTGGAGGTGCAGGCCCTGGCCGGCGACAGTTCCGACAACGTTCCGGGAGTGCCGGGGATCGGCGAGAAGACCGCGCGCGAGTTGATCATACAATTCGGCAGCGTGGAAAACCTGCTGGCCAACATCGACAAGGTATCCGGTAAAAAGCGTCAGGAAAACCTGCGCCTGTTCGGCGAGCAGGCCCGCTTGTCGAAAACCCTGGTCAAGCTGGTGGACGACCTGCCGCTGGAGGTCGATTACGACAACTTCGCACTTAGCGAGCCGAACCGGGAGGCACTCACTACCCTGTTCAAGGAACTGGAATTTCACAAGCTGCTGCAGGAGTTTTCCAGCGATGAACGCGCCAGCGGCGAGGGCTACCGGAGTGTCGTGAGCGAGGCGCAGCTGGATGATCTGTGCAATGCCCTGAAACAGGCCGGCCGTTTCGCTTTCGACACGGAAACCACCAGCCTGGTTGCCACCCGTGCCGATCTGGTCGGCCTTTCGTTTGCCGTGAAGCCCGGCGAAGGCTGGTACCTGCCGGTGGGGCATCGCTATCTGGGGGTGCCACAGCAGCTCGACCGTACCCTGGTAGTCGAAAAGCTGCAACCGCTGCTGGCGGATCCGCAATTGGCCAAGGTCGCTCAGAACGCCAAATACGATCTGCTGGTGCTGCGGCGCGCCGGGTTGGAGGTGGCGGGGCTGAGCTGCGATACCATGCTGGCCTCTTATCTGGCCAACCCGGCAGCCAAGTCCCACGGACTCGACACCCTGGCGTCGGAGTTGCTCGGGTATCGCACCATCAGCTACGCCGAGATGACCGGTAAGGGCAAGAACCAGATCGGTTTCGCGGAAGTCGAGGTCGAAAAAGCTACGATCTACGCAGCTGAAGATGCCGATATTACCTTGCGTCTGGCCGACAAGCTGGAACCGCGGCTGGTCGAAACAGGCCAGGACAGCCTGTTCCGCGAGGTGGAATTGCCGCTGGTAGCGGTGCTCACCGATATGGAGTGGCAGGGGGTCCGCATCGACGCCGATTTTCTCCAGGGATTGTCGGCGGATATGAAAGTACGGCTGGCGGTGCTGGAAAAGCATATCCATGAACTGGCCGGCCGGTCATTTAACGTTGGTTCTCCCAAGCAACTCGGCGAGGTGCTGTTCGAGTACCTGAAACTGCCGCGCGGCAAGAAGACCAAGACCGGATGGTCCACCGATGTTGAAGTCCTTACGGAACTGGCGGAGGATCACGCCATTGCCGCGCAGGTACTGGATTTCCGCTCCGTGTCCAAACTCAAAAGCACCTATTGCGATGCGCTGCCCAAGTTGATCAACCCCGATACCGGCCGCATTCACACGTCCTTCAATCAGACGGTCACCGCCACCGGTCGGCTCTCATCGAGCGATCCGAATTTGCAGAACATCCCCATTCGCAGCGAAGAGGGACGCCGCATTCGCGAAGCGTTCGTGCCGGCCGAGGGGAATGTGCTGCTGGCGGCCGACTATTCCCAGGTGGAATTGCGCATTCTGGCCCACATGGCCGATGAACCGGCCCTCAAGGAGAGTTTTGCCCGCGGTGAGGATATCCATACCCGCACCGCCAGCGAGATTTTCGACGTGTTTCTGGAGATGGTCACGCCGGAGATGCGCCGCCAGGCCAAGACCATCAATTTCGGCGTGTTGTACGGCATGAGCGCCTTCGGCCTGGCCAAATCTCTCGGCATCGGCCGCAAGGAAGCTCAGGCCTATATCGATAATTATTTTGCCCGTTACCCCCGGGTGCTGGTGTTCATGGAAACCAAAAAAGCCGAAGCCCGCGATAAACAGTATGTCACAACCCTGCTCGGCCGACGTTGCGCCGTGCCGGAGATCGCCAGCAAAAATGGCGCAGTGCGTGGCTATGCCGAACGGAACGCCATCAACTACCCCATCCAGGGCTCGGCGGCAGACATCATCAAGCTGGCCATGGTGCGGATTCACGCGCGGTTGAAGGCTGAAAACCTGCAAGCCAAGATGGTGCTGCAGGTACATGACGAACTGGTGTTCGACGTGCCGGTCGCGGAACAGGCCGCTGTGGAAAAGCTGGTGCGTGAGGAGATGGAGCATGCCGTTGCGCTGGATGTGCCGCTGTCGGTCGATATCGGGGTCGGTCGTAACTGGTGCGAAGCTCACTGATTGTCCGGGGGCGATATGCCCTGGTTATCCTTGAAAAAATCTGCCGCAACTGTCCATGGCTAGCCATCGGGGGCGCCGCATGAGGTTGGCTCATCGTAAAGGTCTGCTGTCGCTGTTGATTCTCCTGGTCATCCTTTCGGGGCTGACAGTGGGAGCAGGCCTGCTGATTTCCGATTGGTTTCTCGATGGCGTGGTGCGCCCCCGCCTGGTGCGCCTGGCTGCCGAGCGGTTGCAGGCCGAAGTGACTGCCGGACGGCTGGTCTGGGAAACTGGCGGCCTGACCCTTTCCGACCTGTCTGTGCAGCACCCCCACCGCTACCATATCACCCTGGAACGCCTGCGGCTGATCCCATCGTTACGCGATCTGTTGCGGCGGCGCCTGACCTCCGTCGAGCTGGTTTCGCCCGATATCGTAATTTTCCCAGGACCTCCGTCGGATACCCCTGTGGTTATCCCCGCCGAACTGCCTTTTACCATCGGCGCCCTGACGCTGCGCGACGGACGCTTCGCGTATGCCCACCCCACGCACCCTTTGGCTTTGCATGACATCAACTTTTCCTTGCGCGGTGGTGCGGCGTTCGACTTCGCATTTGCCGGCCGGTTGATGGCAGACACCCCCATCGCTGTCGAGGCGGACGGTGCGGGACAGTGGCGCAATGGACTGCAACTGGGTATTTCCTCGCTGAAATGGCAGGAACGATCGCTGTTGAGGGAGCCGGTCCGGTTGTCCCTGCCGGCCGGACAGGGGGGCGGGCATCTACGCGTTGCGCTTGATATCGGCTCTGTAACGCGCAGCGATCTGGAACTCTGGATGGCGGCGTTCTCCTTCCCTTCGCCTTTGTCGGCGAATTGGGACATTTTCCTGAACGATGTGAGCGTCACGGCTGACTGGCGAACTAAAAGCCTGGACGTCGGTTTATCCATGACGGACGGGCGACTGCATTCTCCCGGTTTCACGTTGCCGCTTGCATCCCTCGGACTTGCAGCGCAGTCGCGAGACGGCCAATGGCAGGGCACGGGGGTATTTGCGTTGCAGGGGGGCACCACCGGAACGGTGGCCTTTAAGGCCGGTTCATCAGCGCCGCAGGGGACATTAACCCTGTTGGTGGATGATCCCGTGCAACTGCAGCAGCAACTGCTGGGGCGTGTTCCCCTGCCCGTGGCGGGCGCCGCCGAGTTGCGGGCCGAAGGCCGGTTGCAGGACGAGGACCTGTCGCTGTCCTATGTGCTGCGGGGGAAACCCGGTCGCGGCGTTCCAGCCGGAGCCCAGGTCGATATTTCGGCGCTGACGCTGCAAGGGACCCTGGAAAAACGCAAAGGAGCCTGGCATGCCGCTGCAAGCGCGTTGCTGGCCGGCAAACCGCTGGCGAGTCTGGCCGGTGATATGCGGCAACTGCGGGTTGAGCTGGCGCCAAGCCCCTGGTCGCGCCTGCGCAGGCTCATGGTGGATCAAAGTCAGCTGCCGTGGTTGCTGGATGCGCAGACGGTCGCCGCCAAGGCAATGCTGACGCGCGGCGAACAAGGCTGGCTGGCCGACGCGACGTTGCGTGCCAAACTGGTTGCGACCCGGCAGGGGACGCTGCAGGACGTGGTTTTAGCCGGGCGTGTCGCCGTTCTCGGCCAGCGCTTCAATCTCTCCGCCGGCAGTTTGCGCACGCGCATTGCCCATGACCGGTTCGGCGAAGGGGCATTGCAGTCCCGCTTCGATGCGCGCTTCGAGCAGGGTAACTGGCAGGTGCGTTTTGCGGAGCTCGACTTGGGACCGATGGACCTGATGAGTCCCGATGGCCTGGCCGGTGTGGCGGGTGGGCAAATTCACTTGCAAGGGCTGGTTTGCCGCGCCGGCCACAAGGCTCCCCTGGAAATGCGCATGGATGGCCGGATTTCCGCTACGGAGGCATTGTGGGGTGCCTGGTATGGAGAGCTGGGGGCGCTGCCGGTTGATGTTGCGGTGTTTGGCAGCTGGCACCCGGAAAAATCCTGGCTGGAGCTGATCGACCTTAAACTGGATGTTGCGGGGCTGGGCATTTTGCGTGCCCAGGGCGAGCGCCTGGCTGACCGTCTGACCCTGAACGGCACCCTGAAGATCGCCGACCTGAGCGATGCCTGGGACGGCCGTGGCCGTGATCTTGTCCGGGAACTGCGTCCGGTACTGGCCGATCTCAGCCTGGCTGGCGCCCTGGAGGCGAGTCTGGCCCTGACCGGTACAGCCGGCAACTGGCATCTGCAGGGCGAAACGCGGCTGCAGAATCTGGCGGCTGATTGGCCGCGTGCCAGGTTGACGGTGCAAGGCGGAAATGGCCGTATCCCTCTGGATCTGGCGCTGCCGGCCAACGACCGTCCGGGGCAACCGCTGCGCCGTGGGCGTCTGACATTCGACCGAATGGTCTGCGGTCCGGTGCGCCTGGCGGACCGATCCCTGGAGTTGACTGTCGGGACCAACCGAGTAGTTCTGGATCATGGCTTGCGCCTGACGGTGGGCGGTGGGCTGGTGAACGTGGAGCAGTTGCAGGCGGGGTACGCCAGCGGCGGCTTGCAGTTGGAGACGCGGATCCTGCTGGCGGGGATTGACCTGCAGCTCCTTACCTCCGAGCTCGGCGTGGTGCCCATGGAAGGTGCCGTCAACGCCGATCTCGGGCACATCCGCTATGCCGACGGTGTCTTAAGTTCCGACGGTGAGCTGCGGATCGAGGCCTTTGGCGGGAACCTGCGGCTGCGCAACCTGCAACTGGATCCTTTTTCCCTGGGACTTCCCCAGTTCAAAGGCGATATCGAGTTTTCCGGTATCGACCTGTTCCTGCTGACCCAGACCTTTGAGTTCGGCGCCGTCCATGGGGTGGTCGATGGTCAGGTGCATGGACTGCAGTTGTATGGCGCCACCCCGTCCCATTTTTCAGCAGGACTTCAAACCCGCCTTGAAGGCCGCCGCAACATCAGTGTCAAGGCATTGAATAATCTGTCTATTCTCAGCCAGGGCGGATTATCCGCGGCTCTTTCGAGGGGCGTTTACCGATTTGTGGATTTTTACCGCTATCGTCGTATCGGTATCCAGTGTGAATTGGCGGAAGATGTCTTTACCCTGCATGGTACGGCCCGCCCGGACAGCCGACGTTATCTGGTGGATGGCGGCGTGCTGCCGCCCAAGATCGATATTGTCGCGTCGGAGCAACCGATTTCCTTTCGTGAAATGCTGCGACGTCTGAAACGCATCGATCGCACAGGCTCGCGCGCCGATTGATTTTGCCCGGTTGCGGCGATATAGTTAAGCAGTATGAAGAAATTGAACCACTAGTTTTCATCCGGAAACGGCCCTTTTCCCCAATCTCGGCGTCAATCCGCACGCTTGCGTGTGCGGCGTAGACATCTACGCCTCCGTGCAAGCGCTTGATTTCCTTGACCTTGGGAAAAATTTCTCGTTTCCCATAGAAACCCACACCGTGTCCCTCCATAGTTTCCGGATGGACACTAACCTGGATTGCGATTACGGAGAGGCTTTTATGAAAAAACGTTCCCTTCTCGGTTCGATGCTGGCACTTTGCATGGTGGCCGCTTGCGTGACCATCAATATCTATTTTCCGGCCGAAGAGGTACGCAGCGCGGCCGATCGGATCGTTCACGAGGTCTGGGGCGAGTCTGACAGCCAGACTGCGCCGCCGAAACCGGAGCCCTCTTCGGAAGTGGGTCCGACCAGTCTGCTGAATATGCTTGTCGGTCCGTCCACCGCCTGGGCGGCAAATGGCATAAACGGTGAGGATATCAACATCAGTACGCCGCAGATTCGCGCCATCAAAGAGACCATGAAACAGCGTACCGGCGAGTTGCGCCCCTATCTCGCTGCCGGGCAGATTGGTATCGGCCAGGATGGTCTGCTCAAGGTCAGAACCCTGGAAGGCCTCGATCTGCGTGGACGCGGGCAGGTGCAACGCCTGGTGAATGCCGAAAATCAGGACCGCCTGCGGCTGTACAGCGAGATTGCCGGTGAAATTGGCAAAAATCCCAATCGTACGGCCACGCCTGCCCAGGTACAGGATGTTTTTGTCGAATCCTGGCAGGCCCAGGCGGACTCCGGCTGGTATATCGAGAAGGGTAGCGGCAACTGGCAACGCAAATAGTCTCTACCTGCCAAACACGGAGGATGCTTCACGGGATACATCACTGTGCGGACAACCTCCTGCCGTCGGGGAGGCTTGATATGACGCGACGAGCAAAACGTGGCGAACGTGGCAGTACCCTGCTGATGGTGCTGGTGGCTATAGTGATTCTGGGACTGTCGGCGGGGATCGCCGGCAGTTCCTGGAAGGCTACCGTGCAACGGGATCGTGAGGCAGAGTTGTTTTTTCGCGGCGACCAGTACCGGCGGGCGATCGTCAGTTTTCACAATGCCTGGGGGATCTATCCGAAGCGACTCGAAGAGTTGCTTGAGGACCGTCGTGCCCTCTTCCTTCAACGTCACCTTCGGCGATTATACCCTGATCCCATGACCGGCGCGCCTTTTGAGCTGGTCCGTGATTCTTCCGGGGCCATACGGGGGGTTTATAGCGCCGATGACGGCCAGCCTTTCCGGCGGGACGGTTTTCCTTCTGAATACGACGCCTTTCGCAAGGCGACCAGTTACCGGGACTGGAAGTTCGTGTTTGAGCCGGGGCAGGGTGCGGAGGGTGAGGGGGGTGAGGAGAGTGCCCAAAACGGAGCTGAATCGGTTCCGTAGCCACTTCGAATGTTTGCGTGAGGCGTTGACATGCTCCCGGACGTGGTGTTACCTTCGCTTGTTTGAATATGTTTTTAAGAGAGGGGCGCCATGGATCAGAAACTGCAAATTCTTCTGGATACCATTAAAAAACTGATTCGGCGCGAAGCCTACGCAAACCTGGCCAAAGTTCTCAGCAAAACACATCCTGCCGATGTGGCCCACCTTTTTCCCTATCTGACGCCCAAGGAACAGCAGACGCTGTTCAACCTTATCGAGGATACCGAAACCGCTGCCAGCGTGCTGTCGGAGCTCGATTATGTCAGCGGCGCGCAATTACTCGAAAAAATCGGCCAGGAGGCTATCACCGAGGTCCTCCAGGAGATGCCGTACGACGACGCCGTCGAAATCATCCGCAACATGCCCGAGGAGATTGCCGAAGAAATCCTCAACACCATGAAGGATGAGCATTCGGAGGAGATCGAGCAACTGCTCAAGTACGAAGAGGACACCGCCGGCGGAATTATGTCGACGGAGTTTTTCTGCCTGCCCGAAGACACAACCGTGCAGCAGGCCATCGATGCCTTGCAGCAGGCCAAAGATGTGGAGATGGTGTTCTACCTGTATGTCGTGGATCGCCACAATCATCTGGTCGGGGTGCTGTCGCTGCGCCAGTTACTGATGGTGTCACCTTCCAAGTGTCTCAAGGATATCATGGTCACGGATGTGATCAGCGTGCGTACCGACAAGGATCAGGAGGAGGTTGCGCAACTGGTCGCGCGGTACAATATTCTGGCCGTGCCGGTAGTGGACGAGTGGAACAAGCTGGTCGGGCTTATCACCGTCGATGACATCATTGACGTGTTGCGCGAGGAAGCCACCGAGGATATCTATAAAATGGTCGGTGCCAGCGAGGAGGAATTGCTTTACGGCGACAAATCCTTCAAGGTTGCCCGGCTGCGCCTGCCCTGGCTAATTACCAACCTGTTCGGGGGCATCATCACCGGTTACCTCATGTGGCGTTTCAAACTAACCCTCGAAGCGGTCATTGCCCTGATCACCTTCATCCCGGTTATCACCGGTATGGGGGGCAATGTCGGCGGACAGTCGGCAACCATCGTGGTGCGCGGCTTTGCCACCGGTGCCATCGATTTTTCCTGCCTGCGCAAGGTGTTTCTCAAGGAATTGCGGGTCGGCATCATCATGGGGATGGTGTGCGGGTTGACCGTCGGGCTGGTGGCCTACTTGTGGCACCACAATATTTATCTGGGAATGGTGGTCGGACTGGCCATGGTGTCGGCCATGACCGTGGCGGCGACCATGGGCGTGATGGCGCCGAGCTTTTTCAAGCGTGTCGGCATCGATCCGGCCATCGCCTCCAGCCCGTTTGTGCAGACGGCCAACGATATCACCGGGATTCTGATCTATTTCGGTACCGCTACGTTGTTTTTGCCTTATCTGAGAGGATAAGTGCTGAGTGCTGAGTGCTGAG
>DIWZ01000013.1:0-11725 GCA_002435955.1 Pelobacter sp. UBA6093 | reverse complement strand
GCGTTTGAGTTTTTTCTCGTTACTCGGCACTCGTTACTCAGCACTTGGATTTAGACTCAGCACTAGGAATTTTAGGGGGTACGCCGGAGTCATGGAGTCATATTCATCGGATGCAGTGATCCTGCATCACCTGGATTACGGCGAGGCCGACCGAATCGTTACGTTTTTCAGCCTTGAGCACGGTTTGATCAAGGGCTTTGCGCGCCAGGCCCGCAAAAGCCGAAAACGTTTCGGTGCAGCGCTGGAGCCGTTTTCCACTGTCCATGTTCGCTGGCAGTCTCAACGCGGTGGAGATCTGGTGACTGTCCTTGATGCCGATCTTATCGATCTGCGCAGCGGGTTGCGGCATGATCTTCTGGCCCTGGCGCTTGCCGCTTATGGCTGTGAGTTGGTGGAAAACCTGTTGGGCGAAATCGGACCCCAGGCGGATGCGTATCACCTTCTGAGCGCCTTTCTCGATCACGTCCATCGGCATGGCGGTTCGGCGGAAGCCCGCCTTCTGTTGGAGTTACGCATGCTTTGCCTGGCGGGCTATGAACCCCATCTGCTGCATTGTTCCAGGTGCGGGGGGCCTGTGCGCACCGAACAGGTAGCGTTCTCCGCCGTGCTTGGTGGCGGGCTTTGCCTGGACTGTGTCGGTGGTGCCGATGTACAGCGCTTGTCGCCGCTGTCGCTGGGAACCCTGTCGCGCGTTCTGCAGTCGCCGCCTACCCTGTTTGCGGGTTTTCGCTTCGGTGCGCAAACCCGGCGGGAAGGGGGCAAGGCGGTTACTTCTTTACTCAATCAGCACCTTTGTCGCCCGATGAAGTCTCTGGCTTTTCTTAACCAGATGGGCGATGAGGGCGAACCGATCGCCGCCTCGGGAGTTCCCGGGTTCGGGTGTCAAACGGGTTGACAGATTTAGCGCAAACAGGCTAAGCTTGCCAGCTCAAATTGATCGTATATCCCGAATCCGGCGGATGAGGCCCATGAGCAGGGTTGCCGTCGATCGGGCCTGGAGGCATCGTGACTTTTCAAGAATTGATTCTTGCTTTGCAGAATTACTGGGCCAAGCAAGGTTGTATCATCCAGCAGCCATACGATATGGAAAAAGGTGCGGGGACGTTCAATCCTGCAACCTTCCTGCGTGTGCTCGGCCCCGAGCCGTGGAATGTGGCTTATGTCGAACCTTCCCGGCGTCCGACGGACGGCCGCTACGGTGAAAATCCCAACCGCCTGCAGCATTACTACCAGTTCCAGGTAATCATGAAGCCTTCGCCCATGAATATCCAGGAACTCTACCTCGATTCCCTCAAGAGTTTCGGCATCAGCCCTTCGCGACACGATATCCGTTTTGTTGAGGATGACTGGGAGTCACCGACCCTGGGCGCCTGGGGCCTCGGCTGGGAAGTGTGGCTGGACGGCATGGAAATTACCCAGTTCACCTATTTTCAGCAGGTCGGCGGCATCGATCTGAAACCAATTTCGGCTGAGATCACCTACGGCTGCGAACGTATCGCCATGTATCTGCAGGGTGTGGACAATGTCTACGATCTCGAGTGGATAGACGGGATTAAATACGGCGATGTCCACCATCAGTCCGAGGTGGAGTTTTCGACCTACAATTTTGAAGAGGCCGATGCCGGCATGTTGTTCCAGTTATTCGACATGTATGAAAAGGAATGTGCCCGCGTGGCACAGAAGCAGCTTGTGTTGCCCGCCTACGATTTCGTGTTGAAGGCTTCGCATGCATTCAATCTGCTGGATGCGCGAGGAGCGATTTCCGTGACCGAGCGGGCGCACTACATCGGCCGGGTGCGTAACCTGGCCCGAATGTGCGCCGAAGGCTATGTCGCCCAACGGGAGAAACTCGGCTTTCCCTTGCTAAAGGGCCGGTAACTTCCTTGCACAAAGGTAACCGCGCCACGGAAACCCTGTTTTCCGTGGCTTGCTTTTTTTGAAATGACGGAGCGCTCATGTCTGCTGAACTGTTCCTGGAAATTGGCACAGAGGAAATTCCCGCCGGTTTTTTGCCGCCGGCCATGGTTGATCTTGAACGGCTGATGCGCAAGGAACTCGAAGCCGGTCGTATTGGCTTCGAGTCGGTCCAAACCTTTGCCACGCCGCGCCGTCTGGTGCTGGTCGTAAGTGGTGTTGCGCTGGAGCAGACGCGTCAGGAAGTCACCGCTGCCGGACCTTCCGTCGCGGTGGCGTTTGACGCCGAGGGTAAGCCGACCAAGGCGGCTCTCGGTTTTGCCCGCGGCAATGGCGTGGAGGTGGCGGATCTTGAACGCCGGCAAACGGACAAGGGCGAATACCTGTTTGTTTCCAAAGTGGTGGAGGGACGCCCCACCAGCGAGTTGCTGCCCGAACTGCTGCCGCGCATCATCGATGCCATTCCGTTCAAGAAATCGATGCGCTGGAAAGATCTCGATATTCGTTTTGCTCGCCCCATGCACTGGATCGTGGCTCTGTTCGGGGGGGCGGTGGTGCCTTTCCGCTACGGCAATCTCAGTAGTGGCAATGTATCCTTTGGTCACCGTTTCATGGCGCCCGAAGCCTTCGAAGTCACAAGCCTGGACCAGTACCTGCTGGACGCCGAAAAGCATTTTGTGATCGTCGATCCGGCTAGACGCCGTCAGCTCATCGCCGAGCAGCTGCTCGAAGTGGTCAACCGTGCCGGCGGCAAGCTCAATCCGGATGATGAGCTGCTCGACGAGGTTACTTTCCTGGTGGAATATCCCACTGCGGTTATGGGCGGCTTTGAAAACACCTATCTGCAACTGCCGCCGGAACTGCTGATTACCGTCATGCGCGAACATCAGCGTTATTTCACCGTGGTCGATGACTACGGCAAATTGCTGCCGCGCTTTATCACGATTTCCAATACCCGCGTTGACGATCTGACTGTCGTGCAGCAGGGCAACGAAAGGGTGCTGCGCGCTCGCCTGTCTGACGCCATGTTCTTCTGGAACGAGGATCGTAAGGTTCGGTTGGAGAGCCGTCTCGAGGCGCTCAAAAACGTGGTCTACCAGGCCAAGCTCGGCACCAGCTATGAAAAAGTCATGCGCTTCAAGACGCTGGCCGTGGAGCTGGCCCGTCAACAGGTGCCGGAGGTAGCCGGGTTGACCGAGCGGGCTGCACTGCTGGCCAAGTGCGACCTTGAGACCGGGATGGTGTTTGAGTTTACCGAGCTGCAGGGCGTCATGGGGCGGGAGTATGCATTGCTCGATGGCGAGGATCCCCGTGTGGCCCGCGCGATTTACGAGCACTATCTGCCGGTACAGGCCGGCGGCGCGCTGCCGAGCGACGATGTGGGGGCGTTAGTCTCCATTGCCGACAAGATCGATTCGATCTGCGGCTGTTTCGGCGTGGGCCTGATCCCCACAGGGACGGCAGACCCGTTTGCGTTGCGGCGCAGCGCCATCGGCATTCTCAATATCGTTATCGAACGTGGCTATCGTCTGTCTCTTGCCGCGCTTGTCGAGCGCACTCTTGGCTTGTTGGGGGACAAACTCACCCGGCCTGCTGCCGAGGTGGCTGCCGAGGTGCTTGAGTTCATCCGCATGCGGTTCTTCAACATGCTGACCTCCCAGGGGCAACCGCAGGATATGGTCGATGCGGTACTCAGCGCCGCGTTTGACGACCCCCTCGATGCTTTGCAACGGGTCAGGGGGTTGGTCAGTTTCCGCGAAGAGGGTGAGTTCGAAGCGTTGGCCGTGACGTTCAAGCGGGTGGTCAATATCGTCAAATCGGGCATCGAAACACCTGTCGAAGCCGCCTTGTTCGAGGCGGATTGCGAAAGACAGTTACTGGACGCTCTGCAGCGCGTGTCCGGACAATTTGAGCAATATGTTGCAGATGGTGCTTATCTGGATGCTCTGCGCACGGCGGGGGAACTGCGTTCGCCTGTCGATGCCCTGTTTGAAGGGGTCATGGTCATGTCTCCCGACGAGGCGGTAAAGACCAATCGACTTGCCTTGTTGACTGTGGTAGCGCGACTTTTTCAGGGCATTGCCGATTTTTCGAAAATCGCTGCCTGAGCGGCTGCAAAATCATCAATGATCCAGGGGTCAACTTTCCGGTTGTACAACCGAATACCAAATCCTTCAGGAGGAACTTATTCATGGCTGTGAAGTACGTATACTTCTTCGGCGCTAACCAGACCGAGGGCGGAGGCCAAATGCGCAATCTGCTCGGCGGCAAGGGCGCCAATCTCGCTGAGATGACGGCTATCGGCCTGCCTGTGCCCGCTGGCTTCACCCTTACTACCGAGCTTTGCACCGAGTTCTATCGCAACGATCGTCGCTATCCTGATGGGGTGAGCGAAGAGGTGGCACAGAATCTGGCCAAGCTGGAGTCGGCCATGGACAAGCGTTTTGGCGATCCCGCCAATCCGTTGCTGCTGTCGGTTCGCTCCGGTAGCCGGGCCTCCATGCCGGGTATGATGGATACGGTTCTCAACCTGGGGCTGAACGACACCACGGTGCAGGGTTTGATCAGCCAGAGCGGCGATGCCCGTTTTGCTTACGACTCCTACCGGCGTTTTATCCAGATGTACTCCAACGTCGTTCTGGGTATGGATGGTGAGGTCCTCGAGCATATCTTTGAGAACATGAAGGAAGTTCGCGGCGTCGCCCTCGATACCGAACTGACCGCCGATGACCTGAAACAGCTGGTATCGCTGTTCAAGGCCAAGGTCAAGGAGATTCTCGGTCGCGAGTTTCCCGAAAATCCCGAGGAACAGCTCTGGGGAGCTATTAACGCAGTATTCGGTTCCTGGATGAACCCGCGTGCCGTGACTTATCGCAAGCTCAACAACATCCCTGCAGACTGGGGTACCGCCGTTAACGTGCAAGCCATGGTATTCGGCAACATGGGCAACGATTGCGCCACCGGCGTCGCCTTTACCCGTAACCCGTCCACCGGCGAGAATTACTTTTTCGGCGAATTTCTGCTCAATGCCCAGGGCGAGGACGTGGTGGCCGGTATTCGTACGCCGCAGCCCATCGACAAAGACAGCAGCGATGGGCAGCTCCCTTCCCTTGAAGAGGTGATGCCCGAGTGCTACCGGCAGCTGCTGGAAATTCGACAACTCCTCGAAACGCACTATACCGACATGCAGGATATAGAGTTCACCATCGAGAAGGACAAACTCTATATGCTGCAGACGCGCACTGGCAAACGGACCGCTACTGCGGCGGTCAAGATTGCCGTGGACATGGTGCAGGAAGGACTGATCGACAAGAAGGAAGCCGTGCTGCGCGTAGCTCCCGAACAACTCGATCAACTGCTGCATCCGTCTCTCGATCCCAAGGCCCACAAGGAAGTCATCGCCACGGGACTGCCGGCTTCGCCCGGTGCCGCCAACGGCGAAATCGTTTTCTCCGCTGAGGATGCAGAAAATGCTGCCAAGCTCGGCCTTAAAGTCATTCTGGTGCGTATCGAAACCAGCCCCGAAGATATCCACGGTATGAACGCCGCCCAGGGGATCCTGACCGCCCGTGGCGGCATGACCTCCCACGCTGCCGTTGTCGCGCGCGGCATGGGCAAGTGCTGTGTAGCCGGCTGCGGTTCCATCAAGGTTGACTACAAGGCGCAGTTGTTCACCGCCGTAAATGGCGAAGTATTCAAAAAGGGTGATGTCATTACCCTGGACGGTTCGACCGGTGAGGTCATGAAGGGTTCCGTCGATACGGTGCAACCCGCGCTGACCGGAGATTTCGGCAGGCTTATGGAGTGGGTCGATCAGTTTCGCCGGTTGCGCGTTCGCACCAATGCCGATACGCCGACCGACGCCGCCGTGGCGCGTGGTTTCGGGGCCGAAGGTATCGGACTGTGCCGCACCGAGCATATGTTCTTCGAAGGCGACCGCATCATGGCGGTGCGGGAAATGATTCTCGCCGAGGACGTCGACGGGCGTAAACTGGCCCTGGGCAAAATCCTGCCCATGCAAAAAGGTGATTTTCTCGGCCTGTTCCGGGAAATGAAAGGGCTGCCGGTTACTATCCGGTTGCTTGATCCGCCGCTGCATGAGTTCCTGCCCCATACTGACAAAGAGCAGGAAGAACTGTCCGCCATTATGAACGTGTCCGCCAAGGTGCTTAAGCAGAAGGTCGATTACCTGCATGAATTCAACCCCATGCTTGGCCATCGCGGCTGCCGTCTGGGGGTAACCTTCCCCGAGATTTACGACATGCAGGTTCAAGCGATCATGGAAGCCGCCTGCGAACTGATCGCCGAGGAAGGGTATGAAATCGTACCGGAGATCATGATACCGCTGGTCGGTCATGTCGCCGAACTCAAAATGTTGCGGGCCCGGGCCATTCGTGTGGCCGACGAAGTGATAGCCCGCTACGGCACTGAGGTGAAATATCTCATCGGCACCATGATCGAATTGCCGCGCGCCGCTCTTACCGCCGATGCCATAGCTACCGAAGCGGAATTTTTCTCTTTCGGTACCAACGACCTGACCCAGACCACCTTCGGCCTGTCGCGCGACGATGCCGGAAAGTTCCTGCCGTTTTACGTTCAGCGTGAGATTCTGCCCCACGATCCGTTCGTGGTGCTCGATCAGGACGGGGTGGGGCAACTGGTACGCATTGGCTGCGAAAAAGGCCGCAAGACTCGTCCCGGCATCAAGCTGGGGATCTGCGGTGAGCACGGTGGTGATCCTGCCAGTGTTATCTTCTGCCACAATGCCGGGCTCGACTACGTTTCCTGCTCTCCTTACCGGGTACCTATTGCCCGGCTTGCAGCGGCCCATGCGGCATTGCTCGAGGAGCGCGTATAGGCATTTCGACCCCGCACACAGGTGAAAGCGAGCGGCCCCTGAAAATCCTTCGGGGGCCGCTTTTGATTCCGGTTTTTGGGCTGGATGCGAACGGGTCGCCTCTTGACAGACTTTTGGCAGGGGTGATAAGTTCGACGTACTACGCAGTGCCACAGGGACGCGTTTCCTGTGGTTTTTTCGTTGTTTTGAGGAGATGTATGAGCAAGCAGTTGACGGCAGGAGATTTTATCGAGGCTCGTTGCACCCGTTGCAAGGCCGTAACAAACCACACCATTATCGCCCTGGTAGGCACTGTGCCGGTGAGGGTGCGGTGCAATACCTGTGACGGGGACCACAACTACCGGGCTCCCAAAGTCAAACACGCCCCCAAGGCGACGACGGCCAAAACCCGTCAGCCCGGAACGCCTCGCAAACCCAAGGCGATTCAGCAGGACGCCGAGCAGTGGCAGGAAATCGCCAACCAGCTTCATTCAGGACAGGCTGTGGCTTACAACATGGACCGTTCTTTCAAGATCAAAGAGGCGGTAAACCATCCAACCTTCGGCGTTGGGATTGTGGTGGAGATCTTTCCTCCCAACAAGGTGGAAATTCTTTTTGAAGCCGGGCGTAAGCTGTTGCGCTGCAAGCAATAACAGTTACAGCTATACGCAACATTCATAGGTTCGATTCTTTGGCCCCCGAACAAGGACGCAAGTCATGCGTCCTACTGTTTCGTGGGCCAAAGTTTTAATGACAGTAACCTCGAGGCGCGTGAGCATACATGAACTTCCCGGAGTTGCATCGATGGGACATGACGCCCAAGGCGGCCATCGCCCTGCAAAAACAACTGGCGAAACGCATCCGGCTTGATTGCCGATTGACGCAACCGGTCCGGTATGTGGCCGGGGTGGATGTATCCTACCGTCGCGGAGGCAACGATTTCTTTGCGGCCGTGGTCGTTTTAAAGCTTCCAGAACTGAAGCTTGAAGAGCAGGTCACCGCCAGTGGCAGGGTGACGTTCCCTTATGTCCCCGGATTGCTGTCATTTCGGGAGCTGCCGGTGGTTTTGCAGGCGTTCGGAAAACTGCACGCGGTGCCCGATGCGGTGTTGGTGGACGGCCAGGGCATTGCTCATCCTCGTCGCTTTGGGATCGCAAGTCATCTGGGATTGTGGCTCGACCTGCCGACAGTCGGTTGCGCAAAAAGCCGGTTGTGCGGTGAGCATGATCTCCCTGGACGTCATCGCGGCGACCAGGTCCCGCTTGTGCTTGAAAGTGAACCTGTCGGTACCGTGCTGACCACTCGCGACAACATTAAACCCTTGTATGTCTCGCCGGGACATCTGCTCGATGTACCCACTGCCGCAGAACTGGTCATGCGCTGCCTGGGCCGTTGCAGGCTTCCGGAACCGACCCGCCTGGCCCACCTGTTAGCCAATGAAGCGCGTCGCAACGCGAAACATTAACCTACTGTATGCCGATGTTCAGCCAGTTTACCCCTTCAATTTCAGCGAAGATCTGATCCCCCTGCACGACGGGGCCTACCCCTGCAGGCGTGCCGGTCAACAGGATGTCGCCTTTTTCCAGGGTAAAAATGGTCGATGCGGCGCTGATAAGGGCGGGGATGCGATGAATCATGTCGACGGTGTTGCCGTCCTGCCGGAGTTCGCCATTAACGGACAGGGTCATGCGTAACGCATGCGGATCTTGAATCCGGCTTGCAGGTACGAAGTCGGACAGAGGGCAGGATGTATCAAATCCCTTGGCCTGATCCCATGGCAGGCCCTGTTCCTTGAGTCGTTGCTGAACATCACGCAGGGTCAGGTCGATGCCGACGCCGTAGCCGGCAACATGATTCATGGCCTCCTGTTCCGATATGTTCTTGCCCCATTTGCCTATGAGTACGGACAATTCGATCTCATGGTCGCAGAGGTGGCTATACGGCGGAATGACGGCGTTTTCCCGCGGGCCGATAATGCTGCTGGACGGTTTGAGAAAAAAAACCGGCTCGCTGGGTGGTTCATTGCCGAGCTCCGTGGCATGCGAACGGTAATTACGAGCCACGCAGAGGATTTTGCCGACCTGATAAATAGTGTCATCGAGTAACCGAACCGTATACATAACATTCCTCCTGGAAAAGAATTCAATCCCGGGCGCGAGGCAAGGCCCAGTTAAAGTGAATGGCCAACAGGCGTACGGTAATGACCGTTGTGGCAGCGATCAGCAGTGCCAGCGACCTGGTGATGCCCATTTGAATCAGTGCAACCAGTAGCGCGCCGCCGGCAAGGCACGCTGAGGCATAGATCTCCTTACGCAGGATAAGGGGAATCTGATTGGCCAATACGTCGCGGGTTATTCCGCCGGCAGTGGCGGTAATGACACCCATCATAACCGCGCCGAGAAACCCGAGATTGAAGTGCAGAGCCTTTTCTGTGCCGATGACGACAAAGGTACCAAGGCCGATGGCATCGAAATAGAGCAGTGGTCGACGCATGGTATCCAGGTGCCGATACAATACGAAGGTAGACAGCGATACACCCAGTGCCAGATATAGATAGATTTCATTCTTGAAACAAAACGGCGGATTGTCTCCCAGCAGCATGTCGCGCAAGGTGCCGCCGCCGATGGCGGTCACCAGGCCTAAAACCATGACACCGAACACGTCCATTCTTCGTCTGATGCCGGCCCAGGCGCCGGAGGCGGCAAAGGCGGCTGTGCCGACCAGATCAAGAGCATAAAGCAGAGACAAGACTTCAACCTCCTGCAATTAATGTAATAATACCTTTTACCCGGATAATCACAACAGGCTTCATGGCTGAACCGATTGTGATAAGATGATGCGGTATGATAACCGATGGCAGGCCTTTCGTTAAATTATTTTTGTTGGTTACGGTGTAATCTTCCCTATTACCATTGTAAGCAATGGCATTCCGGGGGATTCGGCTACCACCACACCCCGGGCAAGGAGTCGGCATGTTTCTGCCTTACGGCGATACCCCCAATCCTGTGACTGCAACCTATGTCAATTGGCTGCTTATCGGCATTAACGTGACCGTTTTTTTGATCGTCACGGTGCCTCTGATGGTTTCCCAGGTCGATCTGAGTGATCCGTTGCTGCTCGACTATCTGCGCAGCTATGGGGCCCGCGGTTTGGTTTCGCAGCAGGAAATCCTGCAGAATATCTCCGCCTACGATCTGTTTGTTTTTCGTTACGGTTTCAGGCCGGCCGCTCCCACCCTGTCCACTCTTATGTCGTGCATGTTTCTGCATGGCAGCTGGATGCACCTGGCGGGTAATATGCTGTTTCTATATATCTTTGGCAACAATGTGGAAGCTCGGCTCGGCAGCCTGACCTACCTGCTGGTGTACCTGGTCACCGGAGTGGTCGCGACACTCTTTTTCGCCGTGTTCGCTCCAGGCTCACAGATCCCCCTGGTGGGTGCCTCGGGAGCTATTTCCGGGGTGTTGGGATGTTATTTTTTGTGGTTTCCGCGCAACAGGGTAAAGACCTTCCTCTTTCTGTTCCCTTTTTTGATGACGACCGTCATGCTCCCGGCACGCCTGGTGCTCGGTGTATATCTGATCATCGATAATTTGTTACCATTTATCGTAAATGGCGGGGTCGGCAGCGGGGTGGCGTATGGCGCTCACATCGGCGGCTTTCTGGGGGGGCTGGGATTAGCCTACGGCTTTGATCGATGGCAGGGGTTGAGGCGTTTGAAAATCTGAACGGGGCGTCGATGTGGTTTTATGGATGGGAGCAACCACCGAACCGGCAACCACCTCAGATCCATGCCAGCAAATTCGGAGGAGTTCCGGTGCGCATAACGTCAGAGAAGCGGTCACCGCTTTGCCCGGTCCGCGACCATTTGCGGCAATCCCTCGATACTCAAGGTTAAGGTGATGGCCATGGTAGCTCGCATGCGTGTCGGGGAGAAAAGCTTTAAAGCATAAAGAGCTGGACCGGGGATGAAGGGGGGGGAAATCAGAATGCTTCCGCAAGCAGTGCACGCGTAGCCGCCTCCGGGTCGGCTGCTGTCAGTACGGCCGAGATCAATGCGACGCCGGAGGCGCCCGCAGCGCGTACTGCGCGGATACGATCCTGGCGAATCCCTCCCAGCGCCAGTACCGGCAGTCGGCTGGCGGCACATGCACGTCGCAGGGGGGCAAGCCCCTGAGGTTGGCCGTAGAGAGCTTTGGAAGGCGTGAAATAAATCGGGCTGAAAGTGACGAAGTCGGCACCTTCTGCGGCGGCCTGCACGATGTCTTCCACCCGGTGGGTGGATCTGCCGATGGTGGCTTCGCTACCGAGTAGTCGGCGCGCTACGCTGGTCGGCAGGGAATGTTCACCCAGATGCACGCCATCGGCGACCACCGCCAGGGCAATGTCGATGCGATCGTTGATGAGCAAGCTGGCGCCGTAGCGGGCCGTCAGGTCCCTCAGCTCTACAGCGTAGCGGAAAAGCTCATCGGCAGGCAAATCTTTTTCCCGCAACTGCACGGCACGCACGCCACCAGCCAGGGCCTGTTCGACGATTGCAAACAGGTTGCTGCCTTCGGGCACCAGCTTGCGATCGGTAATCAGGTAAAGGCCAAAGGCTGCCGCATCAAACGCCATGGACAGGCCCGTCCGCTTGCTCCAGAAACGCCCCGTCCCAGTCCTTCCACACCGGCTCGTAGCCCTTGGCGCGCAGCATGGCGCAGACCTGCTCGGCGTCGCGGTCATCGTCGATGGCGAACTGCTCGCCGCCACCAGCTGCGCTACCTTCGCCAGCTTGACCGTAGCCCCCCGGCGCGGTGCTGGAACCAGCGCTCAGCTGGGTGATGCCCAGCGGCAGCAGGTGATCGCGCAGGTCGGCGCTCTCGCGGGTCGACAACACCAGCCCCGCGTCGGGGATCAACAGCCGCAGCGCGCAGATCAGCTGCACCAGTGCGCTGTCGGCCACCGGTACCGGCGGTTCAAAACCGCCGCCGG